>CACYHW010000029.1 GCA_902774335.1 uncultured Bacteroidales bacterium | reverse complement strand
CGCATTAGGAAACGACCCTAATGCGTCGTTTTTTTTCATTTTGTGTCATTTTGAAGATTTGGAGTATTTTATTGGAGGTTCTGCAACATTTCTTGGTTCTGGCTCAAAACAATTATACTCCTCCACAAAAGAAAGCGCAGATTTGACCAAGTCCATATCCAATGCAGATTCAATTTTTGAAATAGTCTCCAGACTAAGATTCTCTTTTCCTTTAAGAACCTTTGATACATATTGCTGGGAGCACTGCATTTTTTCGGCCAAAACAGCTTGAGTCAAATGCAATTCATCCATTCTGGAAAGCATTCGAATAGCAATGAACTGAGAATAGCGAAGCCAATTCTTATTAGCTCTACGCCACTCTGCCTCTTCCCTCCAATGCGATGGAGTAGAAGACTGATGTGCTTTAAGATAGTTTATAACCTTATCCATTATTGTGTTTGTAATAAATCAATAAAACCTTCAGCATCAGCAACTCCTTCTGAGATCAGATGATTCCGAACCATTTCCATTTTCTTTAATTCAGCAAGAGTATGCTCTCTTTCCTGCATTGTAGCGGTAAGTTTTATCGCTCCACCAGTGATGATATAGGCACTTCCTCCCACTTTTATAGCATATATCCTCAACCAGGAACTATGTTGAAATGATTTCCCTTTTGCTTTCTCCTTACCCAATGTGACATTTATGGTTCTGTAAGGTTCTAGCGGACGGAAAACCTGCTCCAGATTTGATTCTAATGCCAGGTCCAGAATTAAGCACTGCAATTTATCTGCTTCATCAATAGTCTCATATATTGCTTTATCAATATTGATAACTCTAAAGTGTTCGTTCAAATCATTCTTGTTTTGAAAGAAAAAATCACGAAGCCAAACAGGATCACTCCAGTGTTCAAATGCCTGATAAAAAGCATTCTCATCCTGGCCATCATATCTGACCGACCACAAACAATCTGGTATTATTGGATCAAAAGTCATATCATTTCTTTTCTGCAAAGGTACAATAAAGAAATTGAAAATACAACCGTTAAGTTGTAGAATAATATACAATTTAGATATATTCCCTTTTTGTACGCACAACACAAAAGGGAGGTCTAGATTTTGTCAGAACCCGTTTGCTTGGTTCAGTTGTAAGACTTTAGGAGGTTTAATGGTGATACGGCTATCTGAATCAAAGACAGCTACTTTGTATTTCCCGTTTGGAGTATGGAATAACAACGAGTTGCCTTCCAGCCCATCAATCTGACAGGTAGATGACAGTGAAGAGGTGAAATTATATACAAACTCTCCTTGTGGAGTCACAATCCAGATGTCCATTGCAGGATTGGTCAGACAGAGTAATCCGTTTTCAAGAGCGTCATATTTGAAATACAGGGGATTGCTTTCACCGGATACAGGTTCAGGTTCTGCTGTTTCGGATATTCTGTATGCTGTGAACTGTTTGGTAATAACGCCATCGTATCCCATTCCTATCTGTTCAAATCCCTCTGTTCCAAAAATATAGTATTCGCCCCATGACAGATTGGCTATCTGATTTATATCCAATGGCTTATACTGCATGAATGATAACTCTCCATTTGCCAGATCCACTTTTGCCAGATGTTTGTTGGAGCGGGCTATCGCCATTCCGTCGGTTGCCCACAATTGATAGAAGGATTCCTTCTTTTTGGACAATTGTGTCTTATGCTGCTGTGTACCGTTGGCAGCATTATAAGTTGCCACAAACGGTAGCCCCTTAGCCTTTAACTGAGTATCATTGAGATTGCCTGTGTTAATCAGTACAAGTGTGTCCCCAAGCATATACAAATGCGATCCCCAAGCATATACAAATGCGATCTGGCCATCTCGCTCTTTTTTAACGGCGTTGACCAGACTGGATTCAACTCCTTGTCAAAACATAGAAGGTTTCTGTAATCGGCCATATAGTAATGCCCGTTATAGAGCAATACTTGAGAACTGAGACCGGAAACATTCGGGAGCGAAACTGTCTTGCCGGTAGTGGTATCCAACAGATAAAGAGTCTTGTCTATTTGCAGTATAACATGATAGTCATCATCAATATTCTCTATTATCCCGATTCGGCTGTTCGGCTTAATAGCATTATTCCATAATGTAGAACCATCCTTTAACGATATTCCTTGATAATAGCCTTCTCCTGTAACAATAAGGTTCTTATCATTATGTGCCAGAATCCGGACATAACCGTCAGATTCAACTAAAGACATACTGTAACCTCTGCTTGTAGAGGACAGAAGCGGTTCTTTACCTAATGACAGAATCCGGTTTCCTGTTGTTATATCATAGACATTGATGTATCCCTGTCCTATATCAATAACTCTATCATCTGCGAAAGAAACTTTTCCTCTCCGGTCAAACTTCAATTCATGACTCTTCTGTCCGTCTGATACACGATACACAACTCCTTTATCATATTTTTCGTCGAGGTCCGTACAGGCAATAAGGTACTTTCCATTGGATGACAGCTTTATCCAATAAATTGGATCAGGAAGGGAGAATTCCTTTATTACAGGAGCCTCTTGGGCGTTAATTCCCAATCCCATAATCATGCAGATTAAAAAAGCAAACAATGTATTCTTGTTCATAAATGATAGAGTCTTCTTTGTTTCGGAGCAAATATAACAAATTGAGTAAACATATTCGCTGTTTTATCGCCGCATTAGGGTCGTTTAATAATGTATCGTTTTAAAAAACAGGTGCCCCGATTGGGACACCTGTTTTTTGCCGCGGGATGGAAACCTTTTCAGGTTAGCGCAGCGGGCGGATGGTGATGGTGCGCTGGTAGGGCTCGGGCAGGACGCGGTATTGGCGGAATATGCCCTGGCAGGTGCAGCCTACACCGGATGTTGCGTAGTCAAGGTTCAGGGTGATATCGCCTCCACGCTGCAGCTGATACTGATAGATGGCCTTGGTCAGGTTATCGGTAGTGCAGTCATATGCGTTGAAGTTGAAGTACTGATCCATTGAGAACTCCAGACCCTTGCCTGAGTTGTCGGTCAGACGAACCCAGCGGTTATCGGTCCTGAGGCCATAATCCTGCGGGATGAGGTAGGGCTCATACATATCGTTAACGGTGGTGTTGTAAATGCCCACGCGGTATCCGGTCTTGCGGTCAGGATATGATGCCTGAGGTCCGCGTCCGTACCATTCAACCTTGCTAAGTGACTTGTCCAGACTCATGGTTACACCAATTCTGGGCAGCCACTGCGGCATCTTGCCCATGGGGCTTACCTTATGGCGGACGGTGATTGTTCCGTCAGCCTTGACCATCCAGTGCCAGTCATTCTCAAAGCGGTTGTCGGTGGCGTTGGTGGAGAGTGAGTTCTCTTTTACGTCTATCACTACAGTTTCACCATTCTTAATGGCCTTGACCGATACGGGAGAAAGCTCTCTCTTATCCAGTGAGGCTGCATAGTAATGGCTGGCCAGAACTGTATTGGCACCTATGTTTCCGTAACCCTGGATAGAGGGCTGGCCCGCACTGCTGCCGTTCCATCCGTCAATCTCATTGGCCACGGGAGCACGCCATACGTTGAGTGCTATGGGCTCCTTGAGCAGTTCCTTGCCGTCAATGTTCATTGATTCAAGAGCGCCGCTCACGGCATTGAAACGGTAGGTGAATCCCTGTCCGCTTACAACTATACCGTTGCTGCCCTGTGTAAGAGTTACATTTCCCTTAGGTGCGGGAGCGGCCGGGGCAGTTTTGTTCCATGACTTGAGTTCAAACTGATCCCATGCAACCTCATGACCTGCCTTGGCCCAGACCTCATCCTTCTTGAGTGATGAGCTTATCTCCAGACGATACTCCTTGCCGGGCTCAATACGGGCGGGCTTGTGGAACGGTATTCTAACCATCTTTTTGGTTAAAGGCTCCACATCCAGATTCAGCGTGCCTGATTCTATCACCTTGTCATCGGCCATGAGTGACCATTTGGTGTTGTAGATTGAGGCGTTGGTAAAGTGGTTGCGGTTCCATACCTCAACGTTGCCGAATACAAGGTCAACCAGCGTGAATGAGAGCGGCTGAACGGTTTTCTTCATCTGCCACATCTCGGGCTGGGGAACACGGTTAGGCCAGATTGAGCCGTATGTGCGGGCTCCCTGTCCGTATGTGTAGAATGTGCCCTGGTGCTGCTCCTCCTCAAAGTCAAGCCACAAGGCTGCCTTGGCGGGATCAAAGCTGCCGGGAAGCACTGCATCGGCAAACACGCCAACGTTGTCTATCATGGCATCGCAGATGTAGGGGTTGGCATCCTGACCGCATGACTGCTCGTCACGTCCTATGCAGAGTGACAGAGGCAGATTGCGGATATTGCCCGATGCTGCCTGTGATGCAACCTGTGTGCCGTCAATGAAGAGCTTCATCTCACTGCCGTCATAGACTGCCGTAACGTTGTGCCAACGGTTCTCCCAATCCTCCGGCAGGGGTGCCGACAGGGTCTGCTTGCGGCCATTGTCTATATAGAAGTCAAGACGCTCCGATCCCTGCTGCTTAAGGCCGTACTGGTTGCTGCCCTTGCAGATCAGGTAACCGCCGCTGCGGTTGAACAGGCGCGGATATACATCCAGTGTAAGGGTGAGTTTATTGCCGCTTATCTCAACATTATCGGCCCTGTAAACCTGAACCCACTGCTCCTGCTTGTGCAGGTCAAGTGCTTTACCTGTAGGCCCTTGCTCAAGTGTGGCACGACCCATGATATGCGCGGGAGTATTATAAGGTGACTGGTCCTTGAGCAGTCTTACAGGCTCCTCCAGACCGGGGCTTACAAAATCCCAGATAGCACCGCCCATAAGTTTGGGGTAGGAGTAGATAACGCGCCAGTAGTCATCCAGACCGCCGCCGCCGTTTCCGGCCACAGAGAGATACTCATCCATGAATGATGGACGCATATCGCGGGTGTCGCGGCCGTAGCGGCGCTCATGCTCCTCGGGTGATGGGTAACGGGGGCCGATGATATCCTCGGCAGGATGAACTGCAGCGTTGCCGCCGTACATCCAGTAGCGGGTGGAGTCATACTTCTTACCCTCGGCAACAACCTCATTTATGTCACTGCCTTCACCGCTCTCGTTACCGGCACTCCAGAACAGGACGCAGGCATGGTTGCGGTCACGCAGTACCAGCTGGCGTACGCGCTCGCGGTACATCTCTATGAACTCGGGCATATTGCTAACGTACTCGACAGGAGGATAGTGCGATGTGCGCACACCGTTGAAGTTGAACTGCTTGAGTATCTCCATGTCGCGGCGTATGGTGGCCTCGTCCATAGCGTGACCCAGTGTGGGGTGCTGCATATGTGAGTTCTGTGCGTTTACCTTGAGCGGCTGGCCGTTCAGATAGAACACGCCGTCACGTATCTCGGTCTTCTTGAATCCCATGCGCTTTACGATATGGTCAACTGCCTTTCCGTCTGGGCCGATAAGCTCCATCGTGAGGTCATAGAGTTCAGGAGTCTCTGACGTCCATTTCTTGGGAGCCTTGACCTTGGCGGAGAGGTTGATGGTGCTGGTGCCGTCCTTTACGTTGAA
>CACYHW010000028.1 GCA_902774335.1 uncultured Bacteroidales bacterium | reverse complement strand
GCATGTGTTAAGCCTGTAGCTAGCGTTCATCCTGAGCCAGGATCAAACTCTTCTTTGTAAATTATACCGTATTTGATATAAGCCCATAAAAAAACGTGCTCGAAGCACGCATCCTATATGGACCGATCGTTTGTCTTTTTTTGCTCAGGTCCGTTTCAATCTCTTTCGTTTAAAATTGACGGTTCGTATTACCCTTGGACATACCTATTTAATAAGTACGCCCGTCGTACTACTTGTCTGTATGAAATCTTTTCAAAGTTCGTCTTGTGCTTTATTCCTTTCGGAAAGCGGATGCAAAGATAGGGCGAGTTTAGGAACTGACCAAACATTTTGGAGACTTTTTTTGAAGAATCTGATGTTTTTTATTCGGCAAAAACCTAACTCATACACAATCAGTCCATACATAACACCCCCAGAAGTACATATATTTCATAAATACGCTATCTTTGTGTCCGGAATGAATCCAGGGAACGCAATATCGCACACATAATAATATAAAAAGGTATGAACGCTATACTGAGAAAAATGGCAATATCTTTTGTCTTGATCATGATCTGGACAGTGGATGTGCCCGCGCAAGGCGGTCTTACCCGAGTGAGCGGAAACGTTAAGGATATTGAGGGTGAAGTTCTCCCCTACACCACTATCAGATTGAAAAACACATCTACAGGATGTATCACTGATTATAACGGTAATTTTTCCTTCAACGCCAGAGTGGAAGGACAGACTCTTGTGGTATCATCCATAGGATATCAGGATTATGAACTGGCATTGACATCACGTACCAGATACCCGCTGAACATCATTCTTAAGCCTACCACATACGATCTGGAGGAGGTTGTCATAAAACCCGGCAAGGAAAAGTACAAGAAGAAAGGAAATCCGGCTGTCGAACTGGCCGAAGAGATCATTAACAGAAAGGAAAAGGAGAACCCTTTCAACAATGACTATGTTTCAAGGGACAGATACGAGACTTTCGTGATTGCGCTCGACAACTTTACCGAAGAAAAGCAGAGCCGGTCTATGTTCCGTAAGTTCCCCTTTCTTCAGGATTATGTAGACACCTCACTCGTATCAGGCAAGCCTATTCTGAATGTTTCTACACGAGAGCTGGCTGCCACGGATTATTTCCAGCGCAAGCCATCCCGCCAGAAGCAGAAAGTTGCGGGCAGAGACTGGATAGGCATTGAGGATTTCCTACCGGACGAGGAGGTCAGGGCATCGGTAGAGGCTACACTCAGGGATATCGACCTTTTTAATGAGAAGGTTCTTATCATGAGAAACGAATTCGTAAGCCCTTTTGCCGATTATGCTACCACATATTACAGGTTCTATCTGCAGGATACCATAGTGGTGGAGGGCGACAAATGCGTAGACCTGGCTTTTGTTCCGCGTAACCTCCAGTCATTCGGCTTTACCGGACACCTTTATATTACCGTAGACTCAACCCATTTTGTGAAGTGGATCCAGATGAACGTTCCGTACGACATAAACCTGAACTTTGTGGAGTACATGAATGTGGAGCAGAAGTTTGCAAGGGACAGCGAGCATCCCAGGCTTCTTACCTACGAGTGTATAACCGCCGAGTTCAAGCTTTATGACTTTATTGACGGTATTTACGGCAGACGCGAGGTTTACTATTCGGGATACAGATTCAACGACGAAGTAGACAAAGAGCCTTTTACGCATCAGGAACTGATAATAGAGCCTCCCGAAGCGGCTGAGCGTGACGATGAGTTCTGGGCTCAATACAGGGAACAGGACGAGAACGCCACCAAGCACAGCAAGACAAAAGATGTAAGCGAGATGCTTACAAAGCTCAGGCAGGTTCCGGTTTACTATTGGACAGAACAGTTCATAAACCTTCTGTTCTCGGGATTTATTCCGGTCAAGGAAGAGAGAACCCCGTTCTACATCGGCCCTGTAAATACAATGATAAGCTATAACGGATTGGAGAATGTCCGTTTCAAGCTGGGAGGTATGACTACAGCATACCTGAATCCGCATCTGTTCGGTACGGGATATCTGATTTACGGCCTGGACAACAGATTCAAATATTACGGACGTCTGGAGTACTCGTTCAAGCCCAAGAAGGAGCAATGGAACGAATTCCCCGTCCATTCGCTCAGGCTGCAGTACGAAGACGACATTTACCAGTACGGACAGCAGTATATCTACACCAATAAGGATAACGCGCTGCTGTCACTCAAGCGACTGCCCGACAACATGATCGGATATGTACGCAATGCTGAGCTGACCTATACGCAGGAGCGCCACAGCGGATTCTCTGTTACCGGAGTTTTGCGAAACAGGGTCAACGAGTCAACCAAGTTCATTACCATGAACAGAAACGACGGCAGCGGAGCGGTGAATGAGATTATGCAGACCGAATTGGAGGTAGGACTCAGATATGCCCCGCACGAGAAGTTCGTTCAGCACAAATGGAACAGGAAAAGCAAGACTCCCGAGCATCCGGTATTTACTCTGAATCATACTATGGCATTCCAGGGAGTACTTGGCAGTGATTACTCCGTACAGCATACCGAATTTTCATACCGTCAGCGTCTGATGGCCGCCCCGGTGGGTTATTTCGACGTTATGTTACGTGCAGGAAAAATCTGGGGACAGGCACCCTATCCGCTGCTGATTATTCCCAACGCAAACCTGTCGTATACATACAGAAAGGAGACTTTCGAGACTATGACGCCGATGGAGTTCGTCATGGATCAGCATCTGACATGGGATGTAGTATACTACATGAACGGACTGATATTCAACAGGACTCCCCTGCTGAAGAACCTGAAGCTCAGAGAGGTGCTTTACTTTAGAGGTACATGGGGCTCACTGAGCAATCAAAACAACCCTAATATAGACAACAGCGGTAACATATTCTATTATCCCCAGGACCGCAGCAAAGCCACAGGCACGGTGATGAAGGAGCCGTTTGTCGAGGTGGGCGCAGGCGTAGAGAATATCTTCAAGCTGATGTCAATCAACTGGTTCAAGAGGCTGACATATAAAAATAGCCCCGATGTTGACCAATGGGGCATAAGAATTGCAGTTCACCTGCAGTATTAATTCCGGGAATAACTCCGCCTACTCTGCTTGGGGATCAGGATTGACGAACTTGAAATCCGAAACCTGCACAAGATTGAAACCGTTCTTACGGGCGTTCCTCTTAATCAGTTTCGCTCTGCGTTTGTTCATCTTCTGGCTTTTCTCTGAGAAATAGATGGAAGTCAGATATGACTCGTTGAATCCGCCGCGTACATGATCGGTAAACTGCGTCTCGAAGGATGCACGCTCCTTTACGAACCATTTGTTGTTCACAATGACGTCGTCGACCTTTTGGACATCGGATACGAACAATACGGAGTCGATCAGAGAGAATGATGCAGCAAACATGTAGATATTCTCCTGACGGGAATTCTTATTCTGACTCTGATTACGCATCTTGGAGAGATCATCACGGGTCTTCTCCAATCCTTCGCCTCTATTGAGTGTAGGATCATTGGTTCTTCCCGACCTCTGTGCCGATGCGGACAGAGACAGCATGAGCATCAGTACGGCAAGAAACGGCTTAAATACGGGACGCATAATCAGCCCAGATATGATTTGAGCAGTTTGCTACGGGAGTTCTGACGAAGACGACGGATTGCCTTCTCCTTGATCTGACGGACACGCTCACGTGTAAGACCGAACTTGTCGCCAATCTCCTCGAGTGTCATCTCGCGGCAGCCGATGCCGAAGAACATACGGATGATATCCTTCTCACGGTCTGTAAGAGTGGAGAGTGCACGGTCAATCTCCTTGGAGAGAGACTCGTTTACAAGAGTCTTATCGGCCATAGGAGAATCGTCATTGACAAGGACATCCAGAAGGCTGTTGTCCTCGCCGTCAACGAACGGAGCGTCGACAGATATGTGACGGCCTGACACTTTGAGTGTATCGGCAATCTTGTCGACAGGTATATCAAGCACCTCGGCAAGTTCCTCGGGTGAAGGACGACGCTCGTTGTCCTGCTCGAACTTGGAAAGGGCCTTGCTTATCTTATTGAGTGAGCCCACCTGGTTAAGGGGAAGACGTACAATACGTGCCTGTTCTGCCAGAGCCTGGAGAATAGACTGACGGATCCACCAAACGGCGTAACTGATGAACTTGAAACCACGGGTCTCATCAAACTTCTCGGCAGCCTTGATAAGTCCAAGGTTTCCTTCGTTGATAAGGTCGGGCAAGCTGAGGCCCTGGTTCTGGTACTGCTTTGATACAGAGACTACGAAACGCAGATTAGCACGGGTAAGTTTCTCCAGAGCGGCACGGTCACCCTTACGGATACGCTGTGCGAGCTCTACCTCCTCCTCTACCGTGATAAGCTCCTCGCGGCCTATCTCCTGCAAATACTTATCAAGTGATGCGCTTTCACGGTTTGTAATGCTCTTTGTAATCTTGAGTTGTCTCATCTTCAGTATATAATAAGCGAATTGGGTGCAAATTTACTTAAAATAAAAATATAATACGGCCTTTATACGCGAAAAAATTGAAGTGGTTTTTTACGCCACTCCAATTTTACCGTTTTATGGGATCGGGGCCGATCAATCCTCGGACAGGCTGATTGAATAGTATGCCCTGCGTCCGGAAGGATAAACGCCTATCACGAACAGCACCGGATAAGGTGAAGATTCTGCCTCCTTGTAGATACGCTCCACATCCTCTACTGACTTGATCTGCTGATCGTTGATTCGGAGGATGATAAATCCGCGCTGCACTCCATTGTCCTTAAAGAGACCGTTCTTGACGGCGCTTACCTGAACGCCATAGCCGATATTGAGCATGCGGCGTGTCTCGTCGGGAACATCCTGGAATGTGGCTCCGAGTACCTCCATATCGCCCTCTTTTATGGTTTCGGTATTACCGCGTGAGTTCTTGAGTTCGACATCGATCTTCTTCTCCTTGTTATTGCGGAGCAGAGTAACTGTCACCTTGTCACCCGGACGATACTTCACGATTGATTCCTGCAGCTCGTTCATGGTCCTGATCTTCTTGCCGTTCAAGGCAATGATGATATCACCCTCCTTGACACCTGCAGCAAGAGCACCGCCGCCGTCCATGACACCGGATACATAGACACCGTCAATGGCATCGCCGAAGTCCAGATTCTTGTTCTTTTCGTCCTGACGCATGCTCAAAACGTCACCGCCCTCGATGCCGAGCATTGCACGCTGAACGGTTCCGTACTCCTTGAGGTCGGTCACAACCTTCTTGACGATGGTGGTAGGAATGGCGAATCCGTAGCCTGCATATGTACCTGTGGGAGACTCGAGAGCCGCATTGATTCCGACAAGCTCACCGCGCACGTTGACAAGGGCGCCGCCGCTGTTACCCATATTGATGGCAGCATCGGTCTGAATGAATGATTCAATGCTCTCGCTACCCTCGTATATACCGATCTTTCTTGACTTAGCGCTGACCACACCGGCTGTTACGCTTGATGTAAGATTGAAAGGATTACCTACTGCAAGCACCCACTCTCCCAGCTTAAGCTCATCGGAATCACCCATAGGTACGATGGGGAACTCGTCGCCCTCAATCTTGATGAGCGCGAGGTCGGTATTGGCATCGGCACCTACAAGAGTGGCATTGAAGACACGGTTGTCGTTCAATGTTACCTGAATCTCGTCGGCCTTCTCGATCACATGGTTATTGGTGACGATGTAACCGTCCTTGGTCAGGATAACACCTGATCCGTAACCAACCTGAGGTTCGGTGCGGTACTGTCTCTGTCTGGGACGTGCGCCGAACATGAACTGCTCGAAGATATCGGGCATTTCCTGATATGTCTGGGTACGGCTCTTGACTGTTGACTTGATATGGACCACGCCGTGTACGGTTTTTTCGGCAGCCTCGGTAAGGTCTACCGGCTGCATCTTACCTGAAGCAGCCAGATATGCGGACGGGAGTGTGGAATATGGAGCACCAGGCTCTGAAACATATACAACCTTATTGCTTTTCTTGTTGACAAGGTTCGTTGCGATCACTGATGCACCTACGCAGCAGCAAATGAGAACGACTGAATAAGCTACGATTTTAGTTACTTTTTTCATAGTTAATTCTCCTATTTTAGTTAATTAATTGGTTTGCGTTAACACTTAACACACCCAAATATATACAACTTTCGGGCCAATGTTACAGATATAACGCAAGATTTGCCAATAATTAACCTTACGAGTTCCAAATTAACGTATCAGAAATAAAATGCAGTTCCGGTTATTTAAAACCGAAAAGCTCATCCAGAGATATCTGCTGAACGTTTCCAAGTGTCTTGAGGAACTTGAGGTCCAGATCACCGGCATCGCCGAGAATGCCGTAAACATAGGTACGGTTCTTGATCCACTTCTGCTGGCAGGCAACCACATCGGCCATAGTCATATCTGACAGTTTGTCATAAACGACCTTGCTGAGCGGCTCGGTAAGACCGAGTTCCTGGGCGTTCAGATAACTGCTGAGGACAGACATTCCGGTTGTCCTGCTGGTACGCAGCACAGACTCAAGTCCGGCCTTGGCTATCTGGAATGACTTGTCGGACTCAGGCATGTTGTTGATGATATCGTCAAAAGCCTGAACGGCAGCCTTGAGCTTGTCGTTCTGTGAGCCGATTCTTGCGTAGAAGCAGTATGTGTCATCCAGATACGAGGGCGATGAAAGGAGTGCACCGGCGCTGTATGCCAATGCCCTGGCCTCACGCATCTCCTGGAATACAATGGTATTCATACCTCCGCCAAAGTACTCGTTGAAGAGTTCGAT
Organism: uncultured Bacteroidales bacterium; assembly: GCA_902774335.1. Lineage (GTDB taxonomy): Bacteria > Bacteroidota > Bacteroidia > Bacteroidales > Bacteroidaceae > Colenecus. The sequence goes on along the minus strand of CACYHW010000028.1, from coordinate 9,036 downwards.
GGAAGGAACATCGCCGATGGAGAATGTCTCGCCACGGTCTGAGTACTGGATATAGTTGAACTGACGTGAGTCGTAAGGAGCGATAATGACCTTTGACTTGTCCACGATCTGTTTCTTGGCATACTTTCTCTGCAGTTTCTCAAGATTGTCGGCACACTGGTGATGCTCAGCAATTACGCTCTTGGCCTGAGACTCCTCCAACGGGCCGTAGAAGAGAATCTTGTGCTGTTTTCCAAGAATGCTGCGAACCAGACCGAGCAGTTCATCGGACGTGAGGGCAATCACCTGATCGTCGGAAAGGGTGATTGACTTGATGTACTCAGGTCCGTATATGATATAGCTGTTCAATGCGCTTGAGCAGCTGCTCTGGTTAGACTTGGTCATCTGACGTGACATCAGCTCATCCTGCTTGAGATTCTGGAGGATATCCTCGTCGGGAACGGCATTAAGCATGAGGTCCTCGACAATGTCAAGCATCTGGCCCAGATTCTCGGAGAGTCCGGATACGGAGAATGACATGGTGTTGTCGTTGACGCTGAAGCTGTGGTTGCCGGCAATGAGATACTCCTGGAAGGCAATCTCCTCTGCACTGCGGGTAGGAGTTCCCAGGTATGAGAGATAGTCGAATGCAAAAGCGAGGGCGGGATTCCAGCTCCTACCCAAGTCAAAACGGAATGTTGCTGTGACGATGTCGTTGTTCTCGTTCTTCTTGTAAAGCATCTCTACCCCATCCTTGAACTCGGACTTGGAGAGATCCTTCTCATAATCTACAAACACCGGCTCAATGGGAGCAACCTGAACCTGTGATATCTCGGTAAGGAAGTCGCTCTGCTTGTCACGGTTGGTTGCGATGGGAGTGATGGCGGGAGCCACAATCTTGTTGTTCTTGGGATTGACACCCTGATGCTTGTAAACCACTACATAGCTGTTGTCAGAGAGATACTTGTTTGCCCACTCCATTACATCGGCCTTGGTAACCTTGGCCAGACGGTCCAGAGCCGATACCTCATCGGCCCAGTCGGAACGCTTGATGAATGAGTTGACCATCATCATGGCACGGCTGCTGTTTGACTCCAGCTGACGCATCTGACGCAGCTTGATATTTGCTATTGCAGCGCCGATAAGAGACTCGTCAAACTCACCCGCACGGAGCTTTGCAACCTCGGCAAGGATAAGATCCCTGACTTCGTCAAGAGTCTGACCGTCCTTGGGATATCCCTGGATGAGGAAATCGGAATAGTCAATACGGTCGTATAACTGTGAACCGGCATAGAGGACCTTCTGCATCTGGTTGAGATCCAAATCTATGAGACCGGCCTTTCCGTTTGTGAGAATGGAGTTCACCACGGTGCCTATCTCGCTCTCCTTATCCTTCTCGCCGGGTGTGCGCCAGCCAAAGAGCAGGAAATCAGACTCATTGCCGTAGACATGCTTCTGAACGGATTCCGTAAGCACATCCTCGGGCTGATATGTAAACTCCGGAAGAGACGGATTGGGTTCCCAGTCACCGAAATACTTCTCGATTGTAGCCACGAACGTATCCGGGTCAAAATCACCGGAAACGCAGATAGCGATGTTGTTGGGAACATACATGGTTGACTTTTGCTTCTTGATGGCAGTGATGGAAGGATTCTTGAGGTGATCCTGAGTGCCAATAACCTGCTGCAGACCGTAGGGATGATTCTTGTAAAGAACCGAGTCCATAGCATATATGGCATTCTGGGCATCCTCGTTGAGATACATATTGTACTCCTCGTAAACAGCCTCCAGCTCGGTATGGAATCCGCGGATTACCAGGTTGCGGAAACGGTCGGCCTGAATGCGGGCCCAGTTGTCTATCTGGTTGGAAGGAATGTTCTCCTGATAGCAGGTCAGATCCTCGGATGTAAAGGCATTGGTACCCTGTGAGCCGATGACCGACATGAGCTTGTCATACTCGTTAGGGATGGCAATCTCGGATGCCGCATAGCTCAGGCTATCTATTATGTGGTAGATGGCAAGACGCTCCTGAGGATCGGTCTTGGTGCGATATACGTTGAACTGCTCCTCTATCTGGTCAAGCAGAGGCTTCTCGGCTGAATAGTCCGATGTTCCGAAGCTCTCGGTACCCTTGAACATGATGTGCTCCAGATAGTGAGCCAGACCGGTATTATCGGACGGATCGTTCTTTCCGCCGTTTCGGACGGCAATATAAGTCTGGAGTCTGGGCTGCTCCTTATTGACTGACATATACACCTTGAGTCCGTTGTCCAGGGTATATATCTTGACCTTCATGGGGTCACCCTTGACTGTCTCATACTTAGAACACGAAACTGCTCCGAAAAGCAGCACTGCCGATACGGCAAAAAAAGTAAACTTCTTCATGCTTATGTAAACCCTTTTTATCAATGTGCAAATATAGGCTAAATACAAGCCACTTAGTAAAGAGTGTGGAAAAATATGCGTAATTTTGCAACCCGAAAGCTGACCGGTCTGCCGCTGTCCCCTAGCGGGGCTGAGGAAAGTCCGGGCAACACAGAGCATTCCACTTCCCAACGGGAAGCAGTCGGTGACGGCTGATCAGCGCAGAAGAAAACAACCGCCGTAAGGTAAGGGTGAGAAGGCGGGGTAAGAGCCCACCAGGCCTGTGGTGACATAGGTGCTGTGCGCCTTGGAAGTTGCAAGTTCATGTATACCGGCGTCAGAGGGCTGCTCGCCCAAGCCGGAGGGTAGAACGCGCATAGTCCCAAGACTATGGAGCCGGCCGGAGACGGCAGGTCAAGATTAATGGCAGACAGGGAAGGTACGTGTACCGACCCCACAGAACCCGGCTTACAGGTCAGCTTTTGTTTGAACAAATCCAAATCCGAATATATGAAAAGGGTACGCTGCCCCAAATGTGACCACTACAACACTTTTGACGAGACTCTCTACAAAGAGGGACAGTCGCTTGTGTTTGAATGCGAGAACTGCCGCAAACAGTTCAGGATTCGCATCGGCACCAGCAAACTGGCTGCGACCCAACGTGATGCTGACCGCAAGAAGGAGGTCAACGACAATGGATTCGGCTCCATTCTGGTTGTAGAGAACGTATTCGGTTTCCGCCAGAGTTTTGCCCTTCAGGAGGGTGAGAACGTAATAGGACGTTACAACCCCGGCGACAACATCACAATCCCCATTGACACCAACGACCGCAGTATGGACCGACGTCACTGCGTGATCACCGTAAAGAGAGAGCCCACAGGAGATATCAGCTACTCACTCAGGGACTTCCCCAGCCTGACCGGCACGTTCCTGTTCAACCGGATCCTGGGCGACAGGGAAAGGGTCCTGATAGAGGATGGAGCCATAATAACACTGGGAGCCACAACAATTATCCTGCAGGCACCTGAGAAATAAAAAACCGCACCCGAAAGTGCGGTTTTCTTATTATTGTTAAAGTCTGTTTATCTGATTCTCTCATTAGCTCCAGGAGCCAGGATGCAAACCCTGAAGTTCATGTCTGAGAGATCGCATCTTTTGTAATCCTCCCACTCAACTACGATAGTAAGCAATCCGGGCTCAACCTCGTAACGGATATTCTGCATTATCTGATAATAGCCGCCGTGTATATCCTGAAGGTCTCTTGAATAGACATAGGGAAGAGCATGCTTGACTGCCATGCTGCCTCTCTGGTTTGTCTCGTAGAAATAGACAATTACTGCACCGTCCTCGAAGACATCGGGAGTAATGGCATCAATCTCGAACTGCTGGTAGATATAGAATCCGGGCTCGCCTTCAACACCTGAAATCTGCCAGTCTCTGTTGCTGTCGATCAGAGTGATGTCACTGGTATACATCTCGACACCCTGCTTGATAATATCGTAGTTTGTGTTATGTATATCACATCCGCACAAAAGGAAAAGAGTCGCAGTCAAAAACAAAAAAGGTTTTTTCATAACAATTAGTTTAAATGGTTTCAACAATAAGACGCGATACTCCGGGATTTGTTAATCCCATATCACGTTTAATTGACCGCAAAGATAAAACTATTGATCCTTAAAATCCCTAAGAGCCGTGCTGGATTTTTGGTTTTTGTTGCGTGAAGCACGGATAGTGATAGGCATCGATACCTTATATCTGACAGGTTCACCGTTCTTGGTGGCAGGTATCCAACGGGGCATTGCCTTGAGAAGTCTGAGAACCTCACCGTCAATAGAATAGTCCAGTCCCTTGAGAATACCCACATAGGTAATGTCGCCCGATTTCTCTACTGTAAACTCTACATCCATCTTTCCGTTGACTGAGCGCTTGGCGGCATCCTCAGGATATTCAAAGTTGTCGGAGATGTACTGGTACATTTTTTCAATTCCGCCTCTGAATTCAGGCTGTGTAATCACATCTTGTGTGGGCTGATCAGTTTTTGCGGCTGTTGAATCCGCATCTGTACGTGCAAACGATACGCCTGCCATCAGCAGGCATACTGAAAGGATAGCTAATTTTTTCATGACTCGATTTAAAATTTTAATAGTTATGTTACCTAAAAATCCATTCATATCTCAGTGCTGATACTTTGATAGATTTTTAGCCGTTTGGTTAAACCAAAATATCCTTTCTTAACATTTTTTCTGACCTGTTATCGTCTTTCAAGGAGGGTCACAACCTCCACATGCTGGGTATGCGGGAACATATCGACAGGCTGGACGGTCACCACCTTGTAATCCTGGTCAAGGAGTGCTATGTCACGGGCCTGGGTGGCGGGATTACAGCTCACATAAACAATACGCTTTGGAGCGGCTGCCAGAATAACGTCGACCACATCCTTGTGCATGCCGGCGCGGGGCGGATCGGTCACGATGACATCGGGAGTTCCGTGAGCCGCAATGAAATCGGCGTTAAGCACATCCTTCATGTCACCGGCAAAGAACTCGGTGTTCTCTATCCCGTTCAGGGCTGCGTTTATCTTGGCATCCTCGATAGCCTCGGGCACATATTCAATACCAATCACCTTTTTGGCTCCGGCCGATATGAACTGCGCGATTGTTCCTGTTCCGGTATAGAGATCATACACCACATCGTCCGGATTGAGGGCGGCCAGTTTGCGGACCACCGAATAGAGGCGGTAAGCCTGCCTGCTGTTGGTCTGGAAGAATGACTTGGGACCGATCTTGAACTTGAGGTTCTCCATGGTCTCGTAGATAAAATCCTCACCGCGGAAAGAGTGCACATCCAGATCGCCGAACGTATCATTGCACTTGTTGTTTATGACGTAGAGCAGCGATGTGATTTCGGGGAAACTGTCCGAAATATGCTGCATAAGTCCCATAAACTGCTCCTTCTGGGCCGATGTCTCTATCTTGGCCTGAACCAGCACCATAATCTGCCCTGTGGTAACCACACGGATCATCATGTCACGCAGCATACCCTCCTGGGAACGCAGATTTATAAAAGGTATTTCATGTTCGGTGGCGTATTTGAACACCGAATTACGAATGCGGTCGGACACTTGGTCCTGCAACCAGCATTCGTCTATATGCAGAACCTTGTCGAATGCACCCGGAATATGGAATCCCAGACCGGGCTGCTTACGTTCCGATGTGTTGGACGGATCATCCAGTCGGTCAAGTTCCTCCTGGGTAAGCCAGCGCATGTTGCTGAATGAATACTCCAGTTTGTTGCGGTAACGTACAGTCTCCTCGGAGCCCATGATAGGACTGATCTCGGGCAGCTCTACCTTGGCTATGCGGGTCAGGTTGTCCACCACCTGCTTCTGTTTGTATCGTAGTTGTTCATCATAGGGCAGATTCTGCCATTTGCAGCCGCCGCAGATACCGAAATGACGGCAGAACGGAACGGCGCGTACATCGGACAGTTTATGGAACTTGACCGCTACGGCTTCGGCATAACTGTGTTTTTTCTTGAGGATCTTGAGATCTACAACATCACCGGGAACCACAAACGGGACAAAGACCACAAGGTCGTTGATACGGACAAGTGACTTGCCCTCGGCGGCCACATCGGTGATGGTTACGTTCTCAATTATAGGCTGTTCGCGTCTCTTTCTGGACATATTCTAATGGTTTGGGGTGCAAAGATAGTGAAATCTTGCAGAACCTCCCCAAGAGAATTCTGCAAGAAAAAACGAATAATTACACAAAAAGGAGGCGCCAATTACACATCTTTTAATAATTAATGAGTACCTTTGCACCCGCTAAACGAAAATAAAGGACTTTCAACTGTCAGACGACATAAACAACATTACATATTCAACAATTTATGAGCGAAAAAAGAGTTTACAAGTTCGGAAACGGACAAGCTGAGGGAAATGCCCAAATGCGTAATCTGCTTGGTGGCAAAGGTGCCAACCTGGCTGAGATGAATTTGCTTGGTGTACCGGTACCTCCGGGTTTCACCATCACCACCGATGTTTGCAACGAGTATTACGAGATTGGTCGCGATAAGGTTGTCGCTATTCTTAAGAACGATGTTGAGGATGCTATCCACCACATCGAGAAGCTGATGAATTCAAAGTTCGGTGATGTAGAGAATCCTCTGCTGGTTTCAGTACGTTCAGGTGCCCGCGCTTCAATGCCCGGTATGATGGACACAATTCTGAACCTGGGACTCAACGACGAGGTTGTAGAGGGTCTTTCACGCAAGACCAACAACCCCCACTTCGCTTGGGACAGCTACCGTCGCTTTGTACAGATGTACGGTGACGTTGTTCTGGGCATGAAGCCCCTGAACAAGACCGATGTTGATCCTTTCGAGGCTATCATTGAGAAGGTTAAGGAGGAGAGCGGCGTAGTTCTGGATAAGGACCTGAGCGTTGACGACCTGAAGAAGCTGGTTAAGCTGTTCAAGGCTGCCGTTAAGGAGCGCACCGGTCACGACTTCCCGACCAGCGCTATGGATCAGCTCTGGGGCGCTATCTGCGCTGTATTCGGTTCATGGAACAACGAGCGCGCCATCCTGTATCGTAAGATGGAGGGTATACCAGATGAGTGGGGTACTGCCGTATCAGTTATGGCTATGGTATTCGGTAACATGGGTGAGACATCTGCTACAGGTGTATGCTTCAGCCGTGACGCCGCTACCGGTGAGAACCTCTTCAACGGTGAGTATCTGGTTAACGCACAGGGTGAGGACGTAGTTGCAGGTATCCGCACTCCGCAGCAGATCACAATCGAGGGTTCAAAGCGTTGGGCTGCTCTGGCAGGCGTATCTGAGGAGGAGCGCAAGGCCAAGTATCCTTCAATGGAGGAGGCAATGCCCGCTATCTACAAGGAGCTCGACGCTCTGCAGACAAAGCTTGAGAACCACTACCACGATATGCAGGATATGGAGTTCACCGTTCAGGAGGGCAAGCTCTGGTTCCTCCAGACACGTAACGGTAAGCGCACCGGTACCGCTATGGTTAAGATCGCCATGGACCTGATGCACGAGGGTCTGATCGACGAGAAGACCGCCATCCAGCGCTGCGAGCCCCAGAAGCTCGACGAGCTGCTCCACCCCGTATTCGATAAGAACGCTCTTAAGAAGGCTAAGGTTCTGACCACCGGTCTTCCCGCTTCACCGGGTGCCGCTTGCGGTCAGATAGTATTCAACGCTGATGATGCCGAGGCTTGGCACAAGAACGGCCACAAGGTTATCATGGTACGTATCGAGACTTCACCTGAGGATCTGGCCGGCATGGCTGCTGCCGAGGGTATCCTGACATGCCGCGGCGGTATGACCAGCCACGCTGCAGTTGTCGCCCGCGGTATGGGTAAGTGCTGCGTATCAGGTGCCGGTGCACTGAATGTTGACTACGTAAAGAAGACTGTAAAGATTGAGGACGTTGTCCTGAAGGAAGGTGATTATATTTCAATCAACGGTTCAACAGGTCAGGTATTCGAAGGTCAGATTGAGACCAAGGCTGCCGAGATCAGCGGCGACTTCGCTGAACTGATGGATCTGTGCAACAAGTACACCCGTCTGGTTGTCCGCACCAACGCCGACACCCCGCACGATGCTGAGGTTGCCCGCACATTCGGTGCCGTAGGTATCGGTCTTTGCCGTACCGAGCACATGTTCTTTGAGGGTGAGAAGATCAAGGCTATGCGTGAGATGATCCTTGCTGAGAACAAGGAGGGTCGCGAGAAGGCTCTTGCCAAGCTGCTCCCCTACCAGACCAAGGACTTCTACGGAATCCTGAAGGCTATGGACGGACTGCCCGTTAACATCCGTCTGCTCGATCCCCCTCTCCACGAGTTCGTACCCCACGATAAGAAGGGTCAGCAGGAGATGGCCGATGCCATGGGCGTAACTCTTGAGCAGATCAAGGCTCGCGTTGAGTCTCTGTCAGAGAACAACCCGATGCTGGGTCACCGCGGTTGCCGTCTGGGTAACACCTATCCTGAGATCACCGAGATGCAGACCAAGGCTATCATCGGCGCTGCTATCCAGCTCCGCAAGGAGGGTCTGAATCCTCAGCCCGAGATCATGGTTCCTCTGGTTGGTAAGCACTACGAGTTTGAACAGCAGGAGGAGATTATCCGCGCTACCGCAGCCAAGCTGTTCGAGGAAGAGGGTGTTAAGCCGTTCGAGTTCAAGGTTGGTACAATGATTGAGATCCCGCGTGCCGCTCTTACCGCTGATGCAGTTGCTGCCCGCGCCGAGTACTTCTCATTCGGTACAAATGACCTTACTCAGATGACATTCGGTTACTCACGTGATGATATCGCTTCGTTCCTCCCCGTATATCTGGAGAAGAAGATCCTTAAGGTTGACCCGTTCCAGGTTCTGGACCAGAAGGGTGTTGGCCAGCTCATCAAGATGGCTGTTGAGAAGGGCCGTTCAGTTCGTCCCGACCTCAAGTGCGGTATCTGCGGCGAGCATGGTGGCGAGCCTTCATCAGTCAAGTTCTGCGACAAGGTAGGCCTTAACTACGTTAGCTGCTCACCGTTCCGCGTGCCTATTGCACGTCTGGCTGCCGCTCAGGCAGCCGTCGAGGAATAATCGAAAGATGCTGAAAATCAGCTACATAAAGGGCAAGTATCTGGGAAACAGGTACTTGCCCTTAATTTTTTGTGCATG
>CACYHW010000027.1 GCA_902774335.1 uncultured Bacteroidales bacterium | reverse complement strand
GCCAGATCCTTAGCCTTCTCCTCCCACTCTGAAGCGTTAGCGTAAGTGTCGCGAGGATCAAGGATTGCAGGATTTACGTTAGGCAGAGCTGTGGGAACCTCAAAGTCAAAGAAGGGGATCTTCTTGGTCTGAGCCTTCAGGATGCTGCCATCCAGAATAGCGTCGATGATACCACGGGTATCAGGAATTGAGATACGCTTGCCTGTGCCGTTCCAACCGGTGTTAACCAGGTATGCCTTGGCACCGCTCTTCTCCATCTTCTTAACCAGCTCCTCAGCATACTTGGTAGGATGCAGCTCAAGGAAAGCCTGGCCGAAGCAAGCTGAGAATGTGGGAGTGGGCTCAGTGATACCACGCTCTGTACCAGCCAGCTTAGCGGTGAAACCTGACAGGAAGTAGTACTTGGTCTGCTCGGGAGTCAGGATTGATACGGGAGGCAGTACGCCGAATGCATCGGCTGACAGGAAGATAACGTTCTTGGCATCGGGACCTGCACTCTTGCCGTTTACCTTCTGAGCGATCTTCTCAATGTGGTCGATAGGATATGATACGCGGGTGTTCTCGGTAACGCTCTTGTCAGCGAAATCGATCTTACCGTTCTTGTCAACAGTTACGTTCTCCAGAAGAGCGTTGCGCTTGATGGCACCGTAGATGTCGGGCTCGTTCTCCTTGCTCAGGTTGATAACCTTAGCGTAGCAGCCGCCCTCCAGGTTGAATACGCCCTCATCGTCCCATCCGTGCTCGTCGTCACCGATAAGGAGACGCTTGGGATCGGTTGAAAGGGTGGTCTTACCTGTACCTGACAGACCGAAGAATATAGCGGTGTTCTTACCCTGCATATCAGTGTTGGCTGAGCAGTGCATTGAAGCGATACCCTGCAGAGGCAGGTAGTAGTTCTGCATTGAGAACATACCCTTCTTCATCTCACCACCGTACCAGGTGTTGATGATAACCTGCTCGCGGCTTGTGGTGTTGAAAGCAACGCAAGTCTCTGAGTTCAGACCCAGCTCCTTGTAGTTCTCAACCTTAGCCTTAGAGGCGTTATAGATAACGAAGTTGGGCTGGAACTTCTCAAGCTCCTCAGCTGTGGGCTGGATGAACATGTTCTTAACGAAGTGAGCCTGCCATGCAACCTCAACAATGAAACGAACAGCAAGACGGGTAGCCTCATTAGCACCGCAGAAAGCGTCAACTACATAAAGCTGCTTGTTTGAGAGCTCCTTGATAGCGATCTCCTTAACCTTGCTCCAAACCTCCTCTGACATGGGGTGGTTGTCGTTCTTGTACTCCTCGGTGGTCCACCATACCTTGTTCTCGCTCTGAGCATCCTTTACGATGTACTTGTCCTTAGGAGAACGGCCAGTGTAGATACCAGTCATTACGTTTACAGCGTTGAGCTCGGTGTTTACGCCCTTGTCGAAACCCTCGAGTCCAGCCTTTGTCTCCTCTTTGAAGAGCTCCTCATAAGAAGGATTGTGTGCAATCACGGTTGAACCGTTGATTCCGTACTTGCTTAAATCGATTTTTGCCATTGTTTTTATAGTTTGATTGTTACTAAACTTCCAAAACCGTAACCGGTTTCCAAGGGCTTTTCAAAAGCACCCTTGTAAACCGGCTACAAAAGTAATTCCTTTTTAAGGGATATAGAAATCCGGAAAGCGTTTTTACCTCAACTTGCTCATTATTTAATATTTTGTAACAAAAGTGTCTATCGTAGATAGCAATAACTATCTGCCGGGAGCAAGGGCGGGTTGGTCGCTCACATTGTTGTGCAGATCCTCAAATCCGTTCAGGACATCCTGAGTTACCTTGAGAGTAAGGAGATCGTTATCATTGCTGGATACCTCAATCTGAGCCGAACGAGTTTGTGCAGTGGTGTTTTTGAGACATATAACCCTGAGTTTGTATGCATCGGCCGATGAATCGTCAATTCTGACAAAGAGCCAGTCGGTATTGTTCTCTATGTTTTTGATGGCCGATGTAAACTCGCTGACAGTCAGAATTGTATCTGTCTCATAGGCTCCGAATACTATCTCACGTTCATAGTTCTTGCCCTTGGGGTCCTGACCGTTATCCTCCTTGTTCTCGGCCGGATCGCATCCTAATGTGGCCAGAAGTGCCATCAGTAACAGTGAATATATGCTTTTTAGTTTCATATTTCAGTAGTGTTTGTATTGGACATTTGTTAATGGTTCACGTCTGAAGACTTATTCGATTATAATAATCTTCTGTCCGTTTCTTATGCTGATTCCGTTGCCGGAAGGAGCATTGAGACGTCGGCCGTTCAGGTCGTAGATGATTATCTCATCAAATCCGGTCTGAACTGCTTCCACATTGGTGGGATTACCTTCCAGACTGTATCCTGCACTGCCTCTGGTCAGAGAATAGGGGATTGCAAGCCATGCCTTGTGTGCCTCAATACTGAATGCACCGCCATCGGCCGCAGCCCAGTACCAACCCGGAACTTTGCTCAAAGATGTATTTGAGGGTCCGTAGGAGAGCTTGTAGAACAGACTGTTGCCCGGGGCATATGTGGTGGTTGCAATATCAGAACCTATGAGCAGGTTGGTACCGTCATAGCTGATGCTGCCGGACAACTGCAGTCTGAATACTCCTGCCTGTTTGTTGTGTGTGGCAAGTACAACTGCTGTTCCTGCCGGGATTATTCCGTTCTGGTTACCGTCGGCTATGGTATTGTAAATAAGCTGGCCCTCAGGTGTGACGTCGCTTATAACCATTGCCTTGAGTCCCTCGGGCAGCATATAGTCTCCGTCAGAGTAGTAGAAGGTGGCGTATCCGGCATCTGTTACCGTAACCTCAAGTTCCTCAACCGGATAAACCTTTGTATCCACTGCTATGTTCTTGAACAGTTTCCAGCCTTCAGCATTCCTGTAAACGTCAACAGTTCCCTCAGGTACATAGAGGGTGGCATTGTTGAATACGTCCTCTTCGAACGGACCTGAGTATCTCTGCTGAGGCAGATCCTGATCCAACGGTTCAAAGAAGACCCTGTCAAGTAACATGATGTTAGTATAATCTCTGCTACCATAGTTGATTATCTGCACTCTCAATCGCTTAACATCATCGGGAATAACCAAAGAATCAGCAATTAGCACAGAGTCATATCCTATAGAGACAACTTCAGTCTGAACAGTGTATCTACCCGGTCTTGAAGTAATTGTGTCATACTTGATTACCGCATGGCCGTCATTTTGGTATTTTTTTTGGATTTCAAATGGCGGGTAGGGTATTTCTTCTAACAGATCAATAATCCGGACTTTCTCATTGTTGTCCTTATAACCATCTATTACGACACTGAACTGATTCAGTTTGTTATTCTGATTAGGCAGGATTCCTATACTGACGCTATATGTTCCGGGCTTTACGTTTCTGGTTTCTATCTCAAAAGCATATTCAGCAGCACCGTTATTCTGTGAAATACTTGATACTACCCTTTCCAGTTCCTGATTGTATTGAGGTGTCACTACCAATGATTGGGAGATCAAGATGCTACTGCAATCTCCTGTCTGGGTAGTCTGGGGAGAGTCTGACAGGACTAAAAGTCCCGGTACTTCACTGCGTGAAGATACACTTGTTATGTTATTACAACCCTGGAATGCGTAATGACCGATAACGGGAGTACCGTCTATAACTACATCCGTCAAGGAGTCACATCCTACAAACGCCCTGTCAGAAATCTGATTGACGCTTGCCGGGATACTGATACTTGTCAGACCAAAGCTGTTCTTAAAGGAGTATTCTGTAATATTGACTGCAGACGCGGGAATACGGTATGCTCCTTTACGGCCGGCCGGATATGCAATCAGATTGCTTCCGTCTTTGTTGAACAGAACACCGCCTAATGATGTGTAATTGGTGTTGCCGTTGTCAACGACTATATCATCCATATTGGATGACAGGTTGACGGTCGACAAAGGATACCGATAATCAAGAGTGACGGAATATGGATCAAAACTGAATGCTCCGGGGTATATATCCTTGACATATTCCGATATTACAACCTCCTTGATCTGACTTGTAAGTTTATCAGACAGCGTTTTCACAGTGTCATCAAGTATTGTAAGACTCTTGATTCCGTTGGTCTTGTAGAGGTGGTAATCCATGGGAAATTCAATATAGAAAGAAACGCCGGTGTAATAAATGTAGCGATACCTGATCAGTTTTGTGTCAGTAAATGAAACAGCTACTGACTCAAGATTGTCGCAGCCATGGAATACGGCACTAGGGTATAAGTTGGCGTCTGTGGACATTAGACTGCCGTCAAAATTGTTGAATTCATAGACAGCCTTGACGGTCTTGGGAATATAAACGCTCTTAAGTGATTTCAGTGTATAGAAGGCGTTTGCAGGAATAGTATCCCTCCAGTTGAACTCATAGTTGTAACCACCTCCCTTGGGACCTGCAGACTTAAGATTGTCACATCCTTGATAAACGTTCCTGCCAAATTCTTTTATGGTAGACGGAATTGATAGATATGAAAGCGAACTGCACCCCAGGAAAGTTTCATCATTAATGACTGTAACACCCTCCGGGATTGTAACTGATTGGAGTGAACGGCAGTTACGGAAAGCATAGGAGGCTATGCTGTCAACAGTTGAGGGGATTTCAATGCTTGCAAGTGTGTCACAGTGTTCAAACACTCTTTCATCAATGAGTCTGATACCTTGTGGTATGGTGAATGAAAGCAGGTTGAAGCAACCGTAGAACGCTCCTAAGCCAATGCTCTCCATCCTGGCAGGTGTTTTTACTGATGTCAAGCCGTTACAACCGAGGAAAGCACGGGGGCCGATTGTCTGTACACCGGCAAGATCTATTGACGTCAAACCGGCACAGCCTCTGAATGCCTGGTTTCCGATACTTGTCACGCTTGATGGAATCTCTATCGATTGCAATCCGTAGCATCCGTTGAAAGCCTCGTCATCTATTCTTGTCACTCCAGCCGGTATTACAGAGTTCTTGCAACCTGCTATCAGTGCGTTGCTGGCGGTGTTAATGATAGAGTTGCAGTTTCCCTGACTGTTATAGTAGGAATTGTCCGGGTGAACTGTAATGGAGGTTATGTCGGGACAGTCTGTTGTCACACCCTGTCCTATACTGCTTACGTTTTCCGGAATGGTTATTGATGTCAGACCTGTGCAGCCGCTGAACGCATATGCGCCTATACTCAACAGGCTTGACGGAAGTGTCAGGACATCAGGACCTCCACAAACTGAGAATGCTCCGGATTCCAGTCTTTTGATGTCATTGGGAATGGTGGTGGTCTTGCAGCCTATGATCAATGAGCCCGTTTCTTTTTCAATAATGGCATTGCAGTCATTACGGCTGTCATATACCTTGTTGGCAGGATCAACCTCTATTGATGTCAGGTTCTGGAATCCCCTGAATGCCACTTTTTCAATTTTTGTAACGTCTTTACCTATAACTACTTTCTTTATGCTGGATTGTGCTGACCTGAACATTGATGACATTGCAATGGAATCATTGTAATTCCAATAAACGGTCTCTATATTGTCACATCCGGTGAATATTTCTCCCCGAATGTTTTTAATACTGGAGGGGATGGATACTGTCTTAAGGGATGAACAGTTTACAAAAGCATCTTTCTCAATTATTTCCAGATTTGAAGGCAGTATGATTGATTCAAGAGAACGGCAGTTTGCAAATGCATAGGGACCGATATGTGTAATGGAGTCACCCAAAACAACATTCTTTAGCGATGCGTATGCATTTTCAGTTACAATCAACGGAGAAACGTAGTTTGAGTTCCAGTCCAATGTCTCAATCTTGTTACATCCCAGGAAAACTCCTAACCCCATATCTTCTACAGTAGACGGTACGGTGAGTGACAGCAGGTCCGTGCAATCCAGGAAGGCCCAGCTCCCTACATTTGTAATGTTTTCAGGAATGATGACTGAACTTATGCCTTCACAACCGTAGAATGCACATTCGCCTATCGCGGACAGGCTGGATGCAAACACGGTGTTTTTGCAGCCGGCTATGATGGTGTTGGTGGCAGTCTCAACAACTGCGTTACAGTTGTCACGGCTGTCATAAACGGTGTTGCCGGCATCTACGGTGATTGTTGTCAGGTTACTGCAACCATAGAAGGCTCCGGAGGGGATGCGTGTCACGCTGGCCGGGATGCTGACTGATGTCAGTTGCCGGCATCCTCTGAATGCCAACTCCGTTATGGTTGTAACGGGGTACTCTGTCGATCCTATTACGACCGATGAAGGGATAGTGATAGTGCCCTTATAGTGGTCTAAATCACCCTTTGTGAATACTGCTGCTGTCAGACCGTTCGTGTTGGCTACGGTTGTATCTTCAAGCAGACGGTAATAGATGCCGTCTACATCAGTTATCTGCGAATGTGCAAAGACGCAGGTAAACAGCGCTATAAAAGAGAATAATATCTTTTTCATAATGGCGTTTGCATTAGTGGGTGAAACAATCAGTGCCTGTCCTCAGGACCATTCTCTCCTGAGTAGACATTGTACGGGACGATCTCCAGATAATTGAAGGCTATGGGAGTACTACCGCTCACCTTTCTCATACGCAAATAGTAGTCCTTTCCTGATTCCATGTAAATCTCGCATACTATTTTCCTGAACATTCGTTCGTCGTCACGCATATTATTATGGTTGGGACCGTAGCTGTCGGGCGCTTTCATATAGCCGTGGCTTCGCAGGAGTCTGTCATTGTCTTTTGTTGCAAGTTCCTGGAGTTCTTCCTCATTTAATCCCGGATTGTTTTGAGCGTAAGTATAGTAGTCAACGCGATCGTCTCTGACGTAACCGATCTCAGGACTGGTCAGAGACAGATTAAAATCAACGGGTTTACCGCATGGAACAAAATCATCTCCCTCCTTCCTGATATAGTACAGGATATTTTCCGGTTCAGGATAAAACGGACCTGCATAACCGGGAATACGTATCTCATATAATCCGTCTTTTGGAACTGCAGGAAGGCGGAACGTAATGTCAAAATTTCCCATGAGAGTCATCTCATCACCGTTATAACAGCCAAAAGAGGGATCTCTGTATCTAACATAGAACTGAGATTCACGGTTCCACTGGAAGTTCTTGCAGAATCCGGGCAGGAACCCTACAGTGTATCGGTCCCTTTCATATTTTCTAAGACGTCCGCGGGCACCGCTGTTGATGAAATCGGGCGACAGCGTATTGGCCATAATCCTCATTCTTACATTCAAGGCATCTCTTGTGTCATTGTCGTAAACAAGCGGTTTTGTAAGATAATGATAGACACCGTTTGTTGCCATGTTGTTATATATGTGACTCTCATCAAGTATCTGGACTCCCTCAATAAGGTTTGCCGGATCTTTAAGTGTTCCCTTGCGGTTGATGAATTTTCCGATTATTTCAGAATTGCTTATCTCTGAGGCATTGCCGTAATGATCATGTTTGTAAGGAGTGCTGATGCGCATTATGGAATGGGGAAGCATTGTTTCATAGAAATCCTCCACATCCAACTCGTCAAGATGATGGTGACTGCATACTATTTCACGTTGGGATGTGTTAAGCTGGTCCCAAATGAGACTGAAAGGAAGTATGTGGTATGACATGAACATGTTCAGCGAACTCTCCCTGTCATAATCCTCTTTGCCGGCTCCGGAGGGATATGCCTGCCGTGCATATGACCTTAGGTCATCCAGACTTCTGATGTTGTAATCAGCAGCGAGTATGGAATCGGTGATTACGAAAACTGTGTAACTGAAAGTCCGGACATCGGGGAAGACTGCATAATCCGTTTCATAAGCTGTGAAGTATTTTATGGCTCTTCCCGTATTGATGAAACAGGCTAATGTCGAGTCATAGGAGACTCCGGGATAGCAGAAATCAATATATTGCTCCAATGTGTCGGCAAGTCCGGTTGCCCTGAGAGCGGAGTAATAGATTGAAAGATTGGGGTTATTCTGTATTACAGAAGGTAAGAAGTAAGTATCAGATGACGGAATGGTGTCGCCTGACACATCTTGAGCAGACATACTGATTGGCATTAATGCCAACAGTGCAGAGAAAGCAATGGAAAGAATTTTCATAAGCGTAGTATATAATTGTCAGATAATCTTGGAATGAAGTCAACAGTCCCTTACATATGCAAACATACATAATATTATAAAAAAACAAGGACAATTGTAAAGAAAAAAAGAACGGGCGGTCAGTTGCGCACTGCCGCCCGTTGTGTGTTGCTTAATTCCGGTTTCAGCGAATTGAGAGCTCGGTGAGGGGCTGGTCAGGAGCCAGCAGATTCTCAACCTTCCACTTGGCCTGCTTGGCGCTGAATGTAGCGGTGGCGCGTACATCGGTTGCACTGGCTGCAAACTTTACGGTGTACTTGCCGGCTGCGGTCTGCCACTCTGAGGCCTGCTCGTTGAATGATGCCAGCGTGTAGGCATCAGCGCTGAAGGTAAGAGTCTGACTCTCACCGGGCTGCAGGAGCTTGGTCTTGCCGAATGCCTTGAGTTCCTCGCTGGGCTTTACAAGACCGCCGTCGGGAGCGGTTACGTAGATCTCAACGATCTCCTTACCAGCTACCTTACCGGTGTTCTTTACAGTGATGGTTGCCTCAAAGCCGCCGTTCTTAGCCTTTACGGTGGGCTTGCTGTAGCTGAATGTGGTGTAGCTCAGACCGTATCCGAAGGGGTACGAAACCTCAACGCCTGCGGTGTTGAAGTAACGGTAACCTACCCAGATACCCTCGGCATAGTTGGTATAGTCGATATCCTTGGTGCCGGCCTGCTGTCTGCCGCCGAATCCGCCGCCAAAGCCACCTCCGTAGTTCTGGTTCTGACGAACCTGACCGTTATAGGGGAAGTTGGCCGATGAGGGGATATCAAGATATGACATGGGGAATGTCATGGAGAGCTTTCCTGAAGGATTTGACTTACCGGTGATGATATCGGCTACGGAGTTTCCTACCTCCTGTCCGGGAGTCCATGCCAGCAGTATGGCATCGGGCTGAGCCTTCCATGAAGCGGTCTCAATTACACCGCCTATGTTGAGCACTACGATCACCTTCTTGCCTGCCTTGTGATATGCGTTGCAGACGTCACGGATAAGCATGCGCTCGGCATCAGTAAGATCAAAGTCGTTGTCCATGCGGCGGTCATCACCTTCACCGGCGTTACGGCCTATAACGATGATGGCGGCGGCGTTGCGTTGTACAGTTGCCTCAACTGCTGCAGAGCTGATTGCAACCTCGGGGAGAACAGCCTCGCCGAGCATTACGTTACGTCCGCCCTGACCGGCACCGAGTGCGTTAAGGCTGTTGGTGTATTCGCGATACTTTGCGTAGTAGTCTGCCAGGCGGGCATCGAGAGTGAATCCGGCGCCTTCAAGACCCTCGCTGATGTTGCGGATATATGCCTTGTTCACGTTACCTGAACCGGTACCGCCGGCGATTGACTTGTATGCGTTGAGACCAAACAGAGCTATGTTACCCTGGCCCTCCATAGGCAGTGAACCGTTGTTCTTGAGCAGTACCATACCTTCGGCAGCAGCCTCGCGAACCAGTTTGGCATGACCCTCCAGGTCAGGCTTGTTAGAGAACTGGTAGTGCTTGAAATGAGGAGTCTTGACAATGTACTCAAGCAGACGCTTTACATTGCGGTCCAGGTCTGCGATGTCAAGTGTACCGTTGTTTACAGCCTCAATTACACGCTGGCTCTCTGAGTCGGCACCCGGCTCCATGAGGTCATTACCGGCCTGTACGGCGTTTACGGTACCGGCCTTGTTGCCCCAGTCAGTCATTACGATGCCATCGTAACCCCACTCGTCACGCAGGATGCCGGTGAGCAGGTCATGGCTCTGCTGAGTATATGAGCCGTTCAGTTTGTTATATGATGACATTACGGTCCAGGGCTTTGCCTCGCGGATGGCAATCTCAAAGTTCTTGAGGTAGAGCTCGCGCAGGGCACGCTGACTTATGCGGGCGTTGTTCTCGTTACGGTTGATCTCCTGGTTGTTGGCGGCAAAATGCTTTACCGATACACCAACGTCATTTTTCTGGATACCCTTTACATAGGCTGCCGATATCTTGCCGCTGAGCAGGGGATCCTCGGAGAAATACTCAAAGTTACGGCCGCAGAGCGGGTTGCGGTGCAGGTTCATACCGGGTGCCAGCAGTACGTCAACTCCGTACTCGTGAACCTCCTCGCCCATGGTGGTGAGCAGTTCCTCAACCAGCTGGGTGTTCCAGGTGCAGGCCAGTACGGTACCTACAGGATAACCTGTGCAGTAATAGGTCTGACTGTCACCCTGACGGGTGGGGTTGATACGGAGTCCGGCGGGACCGTCGGCCAGGACTGTGAGGGGAATTCCCAGACGCGGGATGGCCTGTGTGGTACCGGCTGCACCGGGTACTGTCCTCTCATCGGAAGCGGTCATGGAACCGGCAGTCATACTGCCCCATCCGCCACCGGCAATGAGCTTGGCCTTCTCCTCGAGGGTCATGGCTTTAATTACTTCATCGATGTTGTTCTCGTTGAGTTTGGGCTGTGCGGAGACTGCCAATGCAGTTGCTGCAACAGCTACGATCATTAGTGATTTCTTAAACATAAGTGATATTGTTGGATTGGTTAGTTAATTACAATTAGTTAGATGAGTGGTTACTTCTCACCAAAGCACAGGTCACCGGCATCGCCCAGTCCCGGGATGATGTAGGCGTGGCTGTTCAGTTCCGGATCCACTGCGGCGCACCAGAGGGTGGTTATGTCCTGGGGGAACATCTTGGTTACGTAGTCAACACCTGCCTGTGCTGCTATGACAGAGCAAAGATGGATGCGTGCGGGAGTTCCCTTGAGCAGAAGCGCGCGGTATGCCAGATACATACTGTTACCGGTAGCAAGCATGGGGTCAACCAGAATCAGGGTCTTGCCGTCAAGCTTGGGTGATGCCATGTACTCTATATGAACGTCAAAGTTCACTTCGTCCAGATATTTGCGATATGCTGATACAAAGGCGTTCTCGCAGTGGTCAAAATAGTTGTGGAAGCCCTGGTGCAGAGGCAGTCCGGCACGGAAGACAGTACCCAATACTATATCCTCCTCAGGTACATTGATAGTGGATACACCCAGCGGGGTCTGCACATCCTTTGTCACATAGTTGAGTTTCTTGCTCACCTCAAGTGCCATAATCTCACCAATACGCTCCAGGTTGCGGCGGAAACGAAGCTGGTCTTTCTGAATGTTTACATCACGAATCTCGGCGATAAACTGGTTCAGAATACTGTTTTGCTTATTAAAATCAATAACTTCCATATAGTGTATGTATTGTTTTTATTGTGCGTTCCATAAAAACCGGAACCCAACAAAAGTACATATTTTGTTGTAAAAAGTATCATATTTTTGATTTATTAGGTATCTTCATCGCCCGAAAATAATTATACAACTCAATTATATTATGAGAATCAGAAAAATTACCCTTTTCCTTGTGGCTGCAGCCATAACAGGATTCGTTAACGCCCAGCCGGGCGGCATGGGGCAGCAGGCTCCTTCAACAGTTGTCAATAATGACGGGACTGTGACATTCAACTATTCAAACCGTAATGCCAAGTCTGTCAAGGTCTGGACCCAGTTCAGCGAGAGCGTGGAGATGACCAAGGGCGCCAACGGCGTTTGGACCGTAACAGTAGGTCCGGCAGAGCCTGACATCTATCCTTACCACTTTGAGGTTGACGGAATCAGCGTAATGGACCCCCAGTGCCCCGAGTGGTTCCCCAACGAGACCTTCAAGAACAGCCTTCTGGATATGCGTGCCGACAAGCTGAGCGCCCTTAAGGATGTACCCCATGGCAGCGTGGACTATCTGAACTACTGGTCACCCGGTCTGGGCATGCACATCCCCGTGATAGTATATACCCCGCCTTTCTACGACGATCCCAAGAACAAGGACAAGAAATACCCCGTGATGTACCTTATAAGCGGTACCACCGATACCGAGGAGGTCTATTTCAAGGTAGGTAAGATGAACCTTATTCTTGACAACCTGATTGCCGAGGGTAAGGCCAAGGAGATGATCCTGGTACTTCCCTACGGTAACGCTACTCTGCTCAAGACAGAGCGTCAGCCCCAGCAGCAGGGCGGCCGCGGCGGATTCGGCGGTATGGGTGGCTTTGGCGGAATGGGCGGAGGCTACAACTTCAATGCCGATTTCACCGACGTTCTGATGCCTTTCGTAGAGAGCAACTACCGCACCATCAACGATGCCGACCATCGCGGCATAGGCGGTTTCTCACGCGGCGGCAACCAGGGTATGGCCATCGGACTTGCCAATCTGGACAAGTTCTCATACCTGTGCTCATACAGCTCATTCACTCAGGTCCGTGACAGCCAGTTTGAGGATTCAGAGGCTTTCAACAAGAAGGTACACCTGTTCTGGCTGGGTATCGGCACCGATGATTTCCTCTATGGAAACTCAAAGGACCTGATGCAGATGCTTGACCGCCATAACATCAAGAACGTCAAGGTGTTTACACACGATAAGTACGGCCACACATGGATGAACGCCCGCTACTGGCTGGAGAAGTCATTCCCGCTGCTGTTCCAGGATCAGGCAGTCATTGACAAGGCTGTTGCCGAGAGCATGAGCCTTGAGGAGGCTGAGAAAGTTCGCTTGGAGAAGCTGGGCGGTGCAGAGCCCTCACGTCTGACCGGATCACTCATGACAAGCCTCTTCCCGCAGGGTGTAAAGTCGCCTGAGTACAATGCAGACGGCACAGTTACATTCCGCTGCCAGGCTGCCGATGCCCAGAGAGTTGAACTGGATTGCCAGATGCTTGCCTCTAGAGCAGCCATGCAGAAGGATGACCGCGGTGTATGGAGCATCACCGTAACTCCCCCCGCTCCCGATATCTACCCCTACGCATTCGTGATTGACGGCACACAGGTGGCCGATCCCAACAACATGCACATGTTCCCCAACGAGAACTTCAAGTACAGTCTGGTTGATGTACGCGGCGAGGCTCCCTCGGTTCAGGATATCCAGCAGGATGTTCCCCACGGTAAGGTGGCATACTGCTACTACTTCTCAAAGGCTTGCGGCATAGAGCGCCCCATGTGCGTTTACACTCCGGCCGGCTATGATCCCAACGGCAAGGAGAAACTTCCCGTCCTGTATCTGATTCACGGTATGACCGATACCTACGAGACATGGTTCAAGGTTGGTCAGATGAACAACATCCTGGACAACATGATTGCCAAGGGCGAGGCCAAGCGTATGATTGTGGTTATGCCTTACGCAAACCCCTATCCCGAGATGATTGCCCAGGGCAAGGCCGAGGCCTATGATGCCATGGATGTCAAGCTCACCACCAAGGAGTTTGTTGAGGAGGTTATTCCTTTCATCGAGAAGAACTATAACGTTATAAAGAATGCCGATAACCGCGCTATCGCCGGTTTCTCACTGGGTGGCCGTCAGACTCTGGCCGCCGGTCTTGGCAATCCTGACAAGTTCCACTACGTTGCCGCTTATGCTCCCGCTATCTTCAGCGAGGATGAGTACAAGGGCAACTTTGAGAACGGCACCTACGCTCCCATCAAGAAACTCCAGAAGCAGCTCAAGTTCATGTTCCTGGGTACCGGTAAGACCGATTTCCTTATCACCCAGTCACTTGGTCTTGACAAGTATCTGACCGAGCAGGGCCTCAAGCACACCTTCTACAACCCCGAGGGTGGCCACACCTGGATGAACTGCCGCGACTATCTTGAGTTAACCGTTAAGGAACTGTTCAAGTAATGAAACGCTCGCTCTTTTTATCAGCCCTTTTGCTGGCAGCTCTGCCCATCGTGGCACAGCAGTCAAGAGTGAACATACAGTATGACCCTCAGCGCACTGAGCCTGAGGGCATACTTCCCTACAATGCCCAGGTGCTCTCACCTGAGGTTCATGATGATCATACGGTTACATTCCGCGTCAAGGCTCCGAACGCCCAAAGCGTACAGCTTACCGGATCCATGTTCGTAGGTAATAACCGCCAGCGTCCCAACTTTACCAAGGGCGAAAACGGTGTCTGGGAACTGACCATCGGCCCCCTGGCTCCCGAGATTTACCTGTACTACATCATAATTGACGGAGTGCAGAACATCGATGCCAACAACCAGTTCACCGGCCATGCCGCCATGCCTTCGTTCAGCATGCTCTTTGTGCACGGTGACGAGCCCGCATGGTATGATCCCAAGCCCGATGTGCCGCACGGCTCATGGACTACACATTACTACTATTCGGACGTAACCAACGGTCTGCGTGACCTTATCGTCTATACTCCCGCCAACTACAACCCCAAGAAGAAGTACCCCGTACTCTATCTTATGGGCGGTTCTGGTGATCTGACCGAGACCTGGATCATGCACGGACGCGCCAACTGGATACTGGACAACGTCATTGCCGAGGGTAAGGCCAAGGAGATGATAGTTGTATTCCCCAATGACCAGATGGTAACCCGCAGCCATCCGCAGCACACCGAACTGGCGTTCCCCATGATTGAGAGGGACCTTATAGACAACATCATCCCGTTCGTGGAGTCGCACTACAGCTGCATCAAGGACAAGCATGCACGCGCACTGAGCGGACTCTCCATGGGAGGACGCATGACTCAGTATGTGGTATTCCGCAATCTGGACGTGTTCGGATCGGCCGGTCTTCTGAGTGCCGCCATCGGCCTGGATGAGACTCCCGCCATCAAGGAGCCCGATGTCAATAAGAAGATTGACTATCTTTTTGTTGGCGGTGGCCAGTACGAGACAGGCTTTATGGGTCGTCACACCACTCTTCACAACCAGTTGGATGAGCTGGGAGTAAAGCACGAGTATGACTCGGACGCTCCCGGTGCCCACGACCTGGTAACATGGCGTCATCTGCTCTATTACCACTTCCTTCCCGGTCTTTGGCGTAACAACTACAAGTGGAAATAAAAAAAGGTCAGGAGTTTCCTGAACTTTAAATCCGACCTCATATAGTAAAAAAGCAGCCATTTTGAAAATGACTGCTTTTTTGTACCCCCGCCGAGAATCGAACTCGGATTTAAAGTTTAGGAAACTTCCGTTCTATCCATTGAACTACAGAGGCAAACCGGATAATCTACATCCGGCCGCGAAGATACTGCTTTTTTGTTTATGTGCAATTGGGGCCTGACCCCAATTGTACTATTTTACTTCCCAGATATCGTTGGTTTCAAGGAGTTCGGCAAAGTTGTGATACTTCTTGGCGGCCTTGACCTCCTCGATCTGAGCGGTTACTGCGTCATCGTAGGTGGGAGCCTCAACGTCACGGATAACGCCCAGAGCTACGGGGAATCCGTCGCCGTCACCCATCAGGGCAAGCTTGAGCTGCAGGGTGTTGTCCTGGCAGTGTGCATCGTGTACAAGGATATCCTTGAGGGTGATGCCGTTCTCGCCAATCTTGACAACCTTGAGGCCAAAACCCTCCTGCATGATACCGAACTCATTGTTCTCACCGAATACCAGGGGCTCACCGTGCTTTACATAGATGGCGTTCTTGGCGCGGCCCTCCTTGTTATAAACTGCATCGTGAGTACCGTTGTTGAATATCACGCAGTTCTGCAGGATCTCGCAGACCGATGCACCCTTGTGGTTGTATGCGGCCTTGAGGATATCCACTGTGCCGGGAGCATCGGTGGCAACGGCGCGGGCAAAGAAATGACCGCGTGCACCAAAGCAGAGCTCTGCGGGACGGAAAGGATCCTCAACGGTGCCGTAGGGGCTTGACTTACTTACAAAGCCACGGGGTGAGGTAGGTGAGTACTGACCCTTGGTAAGACCGTAGATACGGTTGTTCAGAAGGATCATGTTCAGGTTTATGTTACGGCGGTTGGCGTGAATGAAGTGGTTACCGCCGATAGCCAGACCGTCACCGTCGCCAGAAATCTGCCATACGGTCAGGTTGGGGTTGGCAACCTTGCAGCCTGTAGCGATGGCAGCAGCACGGCCGTGTATGGTGTTCATACCGTATGTGGCCATATAGTGAGGCAGACGGCTTGAGCAACCTATACCTGATATTACTGCTGTATTGTATGGAGCGACTCCGATTTCGGCCATAGCCTTGTGCAGCGATGCCAGGAAGAAGTGGTCACCGCATCCGGGGCACCAACGGGGCTGTCCCTTCTTGAAATCTTGTGCT
>CACYHW010000026.1 GCA_902774335.1 uncultured Bacteroidales bacterium | reverse complement strand
GAACCAAGAAATGTTGCAGAACCTCCAATAAAATACTCCAAATCTTCAAAATGACACAAAATGAAAAAAAACGACGCATTAGGGTCGTTTCCTAATGCGGCGTTTTTATGCGTATCGGGTACAAAAGGATCAGATCCCTGTGCTGAGACTCAGGATTCTTCATTGAAGTAGAGTTTGTAGAACTTGCCGTGCTCGTCCTCACCCTGTTCTATCAGGGAGCGGCTGCCGTGCCTATTGTGTCACCGGCACCAGCTTTGTGCTTTTAACGCGGGCAAAGCCGTATTCCGGCATAGGCTTGCTCTCGACATTGACTTTGCGGAATGCGTTGATAATCAGACTGGGATCATTCCAGGGAAGATACTTCCTTACTGTCTCCACCAACTCATCGTTCTGCCAGTCAAAGCTGCTCTGATCCATGAATACCTCCACATAGATACGCGGAGCATCAGCGGGACGGTCGGCATTCACACCAAGGATCTCGGGCAGATTTGCCAGCTCCGAAAGCTGGTGTTCCCTGCCGTCAATCATAGCCACAATAATGTCGTTGATTCTGGAGAACTGGATCCTTGTCGACTGAGCACTCCAGCTCCTCAACTCAGCCACCTCGGTTATACCCTGTCCGAATACCTTCTCGGCCTGAGAGTTCCTGTAAACCAGAGGCATTCTCCATCTCCTGCCATCATAGAACTCCCTGAACTCCTCAAGGCTAACCAGCTTGCCGTCAACTGCAAAGTGTTCGGTAAGAGCGATGTTATAATCGTCCTGGCAGATAAAGTAGTTGCCGTGCAATCCAAAGCCACCGGGATTCATAATCTCGGGCACATCGGCCTCCGGATAATTGATTATGGAAGCATAGTTATAGTTGGAGCTGGTTCTGAAGCTTTCCTCGGTTATGGCGCATACCAGTGAAGGTATCTTGCCGCGCCTGGTGTTGGGCTTGTAGTAAATGATGCCTATGTAATCCTCGGGCTTGAGATTCTTGAACTCATCCAGAGTTGCCACGCGGGAGCCGATTATGACCTTGGTGTTACGGTTCATCCACTTGAGCTCACCGGATGTGGGGAACTCGGCGCAGCGGTAACCGTTCACGCAAATGAGCGTAGGGAACGATTCCCAATCAGGGTGCTCCAGGAACTCAATTCCTCTCTTGAGTTTGTCGAATCCGTCATATGACTCCTCAAAGCGGGTATGCTTGGGCGTCTTGTCACCCTTATCGGCATAGATCAGACCGTCCACGCTTATGAATATCCTGTCGTCGCTGGCCAGATACTTGCGGTAGGCGCCCTCGGTCTTCATGAAATCAGGCACACCCTCCATTACGCGGTCATCGTCGTTAACCATACCCTCCTCCACTACAGCCTTGCATCCAAAGCATAGGAACAGGGCCGATGCAAGCACAACCGTCAGGGCCGATACGGCCAGTATGTGTCCGGTGGACTCCTTCTCCTTCATGCGGATGAGTCTCTTGCGGGTGAACGATGCGCTCATGCCTGTAGTGGCCAGCGGACTCACACCGAACAGCATCTTTATGATGGTCTCGCGGTAATCCTCAATGCTGTAGCCGTCGGACAGCGCGTCGTTATCGGCCTGCCACTCCTGAACCTCCTCAAGGCTCTTCTCGGCCAGCCACATAAAGGGGTTGAACCAGAATATGGAGCGTATAAGCGACATGCCCAGCTTCTCGATCGAGTGACCGTGATGTATATGGCTCAGCTCATGGCTCATTATCTGACGGCGCTCGCTGTCGCTGTAATCCTTGTTTATGAATATGGTGCTAAGGAACGAGAAAGGCGATGTAACCTCCGAGTTCACGGCAACGGTGTAACCCTGCTCACGAGTCAGGATAGCCCTTTTGCGCACACCCGAAATATAAACCACGCTCCTTATTATAAGACCCAGGCACAAAAGCAGGCCTGCAGCATATATATAAGCAATAACGATATTCCACCTGATGGGGTCCGATGCCTCCACGCTGGCTGCAACAGCCGGTTGAGCTGCATCAGAAGCCGCAACCGCCGACTCGCCAGCCGCCTGCTTAGCCGCCGGCACACTGACATGAGTCTGAGTCTCAGCATCAAGATAAACCATCTCCGGGGCCTGTACAGCATTGGAAGTGCTCACTGTCGCGACGGGCTTATCGGCACGTACCACCTTATGGTACAAAGGAACATTGAGTGACGGAATCACGATGGAGAGCAGCATGGTGACCAGCAGATACCTGCGGCAGAAAGTGTAGCCCGCCTTACGTGATACGAAAACGTTATAAAGCAAAAAGAACATGCCGCTGCAAACAACGACAGAAAGGGAGTAGAACATTAATCGGTTCATATCAGTAACTATTTTTTGTCAAGCATCTTGAGGATCTCATCGGCCTCCTGGACCGACAGGTTCCTGTTTTTGGAAAAGAACGTAACAAGACGGCTGATGGAACCGTCAAAGAAAGAGTTGAGAACACCCTGCATAAAGTGCCCGGTGTATTCATCCTTAGTCAGAGCTGCCCTGTACACATTAGTGTGCCCATAGGTCTTGTGAGTTAGGAATCCCTTGGTGTCCAATATCCGCACCATAGTGGAAACCGTGTTATAGGCCGGCTTAGGCTCAGGCATCATGTCATGCACGTCGCGAACAATAAACTCACCCTCAAGCTTCCAGATAATCTGCATAATCTCCAGTTCAGCCTTAGTGAGCTCCTGCATTTTTTGCTTACCGTTATCCATAGTTTTCTAATTAACGATGCAAATATATAACTAAATCTTTAGTTTGCAAACTAAATGCAACATTTTTTTGTTACGCACTGAGGGAGTAATCAGAAAACTGAAAAAAGCCCATAGGGTATCAGGGAGTCTCGCACCCACGCGTGACCAGTGGGAGGGGCCCGCATCAAAAAATAACTATTCTGGAACTCGAAGCAAGCTTCGAAGTTTCGGAATAGTTATTTTTTGTTGTGGGAGGGCATTCTCCCAGAGACCCTATGGGGTATTTTCAGTTTCTGATTACGGGTTATTCCTGATTAAAGTTGACACAGAAGGGACAGTCCCTATTGTGTCAACTTTCCTCATTAAAGTAGAGCTTGTAGAACTTGCCGTGCTCGTCCTCACCCTGCTCTATGAGCTGGCGGCTGCCGTGCACGTATATGTGGAAATTCTTGTCCAGTTTGATTACGCTCTTGTAGAGGCGGTTCTGTTTCTTTACGGCACCTTCGCTCACGTCAAACTGGTCCTGGAGTTGTATCTGCCGCTCCTGCTCGTAGCGGTTGCGGTAATCATCGAACATACCCACCACCTCGGGCTGTGCCATAACCTGCTGCTCAAATGAGGGCATATCGAACTTGGGGTTATTCTTGAAGAATCCCATTGTGCGGCTCAGCAGGTCGGCCTGGTCGGCACGGTTCACGTTGAACTGCTTGGGGAGTTCCTGAGCCACAAAGTTGCGGGTCAGCTCCATCACGTTCTGGGTCTGGAAATATGAGTCCTGACGACGCATCAGGTGCAGATAGTCATCGATCCAATAGCTGGCACCCTGGGTGTTGGTCTTATCGACAACAGCCACCATGTAGCCTTTCTCACGCTCGTAGTTCATTATGAGCGCACCCTTGTCAAGACGGCGCAGGTTCACGCCATCCACGGGTGATATGTCAAAACCGTCCTCATCGTGCTCAAAGGTAAGGAAGGTCTCCTTGTTCTCTATCTTGAACAGGCCGATAGCCTCATTAATGTCACGGCCGATGCCCATACCCGTAATATGAGCCACTATAAAATCACCGCCCTTGATCTTGGGGTGCTGGCAGTTCTCATACAGGTGTGTGGCCAGATCGACCGAGAAGTCATAGAGCATGCCCGGATTATCAAATATGTCCGATACAAGCCGATACACGCGGTTGTTCTCAAGTCCCAGGTCATCATGGAACACAAAACGCTCCTCGCTCTTGAACGAGCCTACAAAGTACTCGGTGAGCAGGGTGTTCATATCCTCGCTCAGCGTAAACAGTTTCTTGGAGCATACAAACGGCTCCTCATTAGCCTGGTTACCTACATAATGCAGGGCCATGCTCTCTATCCTCATTTCTGACATAATTCGTTTTCGGTACAAAATAGTACAATTGGGGCCTGACCCCAATTGTACTATTTTTGGGCGCCGGCAGCAAGATCCAGTATCTCATTGGTTATGGCTTGCTGGCGCAGTTTGTTGTATTGCAGGGTAAGCTCGCCAATCAGGTTGTCGGCATTCTCGGTGGCAGCCTGCATTGCAATCACACGGGCGGCCTGCTCGCTGGCAAAAGAGTCCAGCATGGCGCAATATACTTTCATGCGTATAACCTTGGGCAGCAGCACTTTCATAAGTTCTGCGGCCGACGGCTCCAGAATGTAGTCACTCTCCTGCTCCCCCTCTCCGGCCGGAACGGTTACGGGCAGCAGCACCTCATCGACAATCTGCTGTGATCCGGCACTTTTGAAGTGTGTATATGTAAGCACCACCTTGTCCAGATGGCCGTTCAGATACATATCCATAAGGTCATCGGCCAGTGATGCAGCCTGCTCATAACTGCGGCTCTGCATCATGCCGGCGTAACCGGTGTTTATAGTCAGTCCCTCCTTACGGAAAGCATCGGTTATCTTCTGTCCTACGGTATAAACCAGAGGTGTCTGGTCAATCTTATACAGGTCATTGTAAAGTGCGCGGCTGTGACGGATTATATTGCCGTTAAAACCGCCGCACAGGCTGGAATCAGACGAGAAGCAGACCATAGCCACCTCCTTGACATCACGCTCAACCACCAGCGGCGACACCTTACGGGCCTCGGGATCGGACGAAAGGCGTTTAAGGATACCATCCAGCTGATTCACGTAAGGCACGGCAAACTGAATGCCCTGCTGAGCCTTGCGCAGTTTCACGCTCGACACCATCTTCATGGCCGATGTGGTCTTGCGAGTGTTGCTGACCGACTGGATACGGGTCTTTATCTCCTTGAGTGACATCTATCAGATTCCTAATTCCTGGATTGTCTTGTCGGCAGCTTCCTCAATGAGTTTGCCCACCTCGTCATTCATGACTCCGTTGGATAAGACATCCAGTATATTCTCCTTGTATTTGGTACGTACTATCTCCACAAAACGGTCCTCGAACTCAATGACACGGTCCAGCGGAACCTTGCTCAAAAGCCCGTGGATGCCGCAGTAAAGTACTGCAATCTGCTCGCCTACCGGCATAGGTGAATACTGCGGCTGGATAAGCAGACGGTTGTTCTTACGTCCCTTGTCAAGCACCATGGCGGTCACGGGGTCCATATCGCTGCTGAACTTGCTGAAAGCCTCCAGCTCGCGGTACTGTGCCTGGTCTATCTTAAGCGTACCGGCCACCTTCTTCATGGACTTGATCTGAGCGTTACCGCCCACACGTGATACCGATATACCCACGTTGATGGCGGGACGGAATCCCTGGTTGAACAGGCTTGACTCCAGATATATCTGACCGTCGGTGATAGAAATCACGTTTGTAGGAATGTAGGCCGATACGTCACCGGCCTGAGTCTCGATGATAGGCAGAGCGGTAAGCGATCCGCCTCCCTTTACGTGGCCCACCAATGATGGCGGCAGGTCATTCATCTTCTCGGCCACCTCCTGCTGGCTGATTATCTTGGCTGCACGCTCAAGCAGACGTGAGTGCAGGTAGAATATATCACCCGGATATGCCTCACGGCCCGAAGGACGTTTCAAAATAAGTGACACCTCACGATAGGCTACAGCCTGCTTGGAGAGGTCATCATAAACCACCAGGGCATGACGGCCGGTATCACGGAAATACTCACCTATGGCAGCACCTGCCAGAGGAGCGTAATACTGCAAAGCGGCGGGATCGGCAGCGGTTGCGGCAACCACGATGGTGTAATCCAGTGCGCCGTGCTGACGCAGAGTGTTCACGATGGTTGCAACGGTTGAGCCCTTCTGGCCCACTGCCACGTATATGCAATAGACAGGATCACCTGCCTCGTAATTCTTACGCTGATTAATGATGGTATCAATGGCAATGGCAGTCTTACCGGTCTGACGGTCACCGATAATAAGCTCACGCTGTCCGCGACCTATAGGAATCATTGCATCGATGGCGCGCAGGCCAGTCTGCAGCGGCTGATGCACGGGCTCACGGAACACCACACCGGGAGCCTTACGCTCCAGGGGCATCTCAAAGAAGGGGCCCTCTATATCCTTAAGTCCGTCAAGCGGCTTACCCAGCGGGTTGACCACGCGGCCCAGCATATTCTCACTTACATTGATGGAGGCAATGCGTCCTGTGCGGTGCACGGTCATGTCCTCCTTGATCTGATCGGTAGGACCCAGCAGGATGGCACCTACGTTATCCTCCTCCAGATTCATCACTATGGCCTGGATGCCATTGTCAAACTCTATCAGCTCATCGGCCTCGGCATTCTTGAGTCCGTATATGCGGACCACGCCGTCACTCACCTGGAGCACGGTTCCCACCTCCTGGAACTTGGCCGATGTATCTATGCCTTTAAGTTGTTCCAGAAGTACCTCCGATACCTCACTCGCCTTTATTCCGTTTGCCATTATATGATACGGTTATTCTTTTCTATAAGTTCCTTGCGGATTCTCTGCAACTTGCCTGCCACACTGGCGTCAAGGCGGAATCCGTCAACCTGAAGCACGAATCCGCCGTCAAGTGACGGGTCAACCGTGTGGGTCCATTCCACGCGGCCGTGCTCTACGTTATCTACCAACTGTTTGAGCCGTTCCCTGCGTTCATCGCCCACAGGGGTGGCTGTAATAAGCTCAACCGGCACGATACCATTTTTGAGGCGGTACAGATCCTGATAGCTTACGGCCATAAACAGCAGGCAGTCACCGCGTCCGGCACCTACGGCGAGCTTGAAGAAAGCCTGTGCAGAGCCGCTCAGCGGTTTCTTTCCGTCCGTGACAGCAGTCTCAAGCAGGCTGCATTTATCGGCCACACTTAACGTGGGGTCAACCAGACGGTCATGTATGGCACGAACAGCCCGCATCCGTGAGGCAAGCGTCTGCATCTCCAGATACACCTGCGCGGCATCACCCTGCTCCACCGCAAACTGCAGCAGCGCCTTGGCGTATCGTACGGAAACGGTTCCTGTATTCATACCTTACTTTCCTGTTTTGACATCATCTATCATACGGTCTATCAGAAGGAGCTGGTCATCATCGGTGGAGAGTTCCTTAAGGACAACCCTCTCGGCCACCTGGACCGACAGTTCCGCTACCTGACGGCGCAGACTGCGCAGTGCCTCCTCCTTCTCAAGACGGATCTGTTCGCGTGCATCGGCGATGATCTTCTCACCGCTCTCCTTGGCACGGTTCTCGGCCTCTGCAATGATTTCATCACGCCGGTCGGCTGCCTCCTTAAGGATACGCGCCTTCTCGGCACGTGTCTCCTTCAGGAGCTCGTCACACTCAGTCTGGATACCGGCCAGACGCTCATTGGCCTGCTTAGCGGCATCAAGCGACTTGTCAATATACTCATTACGCTTGTCCACCATATCGGTTATGACGGGGAATCCCCACTTAACCAATATGAAGAACACTATTCCGGCCGCAATGAGCATCCAGATCAGTGTACCGACCTCGGGATTGAGCAGATCCATTTATTTGGGCAGGGCTAAGAAACAAACCAGCAATGCAAAGAGGGCAACACCCTCCATGAAGGCGCCAATGATGATCATGGCACTACGGATATCACCTGCAGCCTGAGGCTGACGTGCAATTGACTCCAGAGTTGACTGGCCTATCTTACCAAGACCGATAGCTGCTCCGATAACTGCGATAGCTGCACCCAGTGCAATACCGGCATTACCCATAGCTGCACCTGCGGCAGCCTGCAAGATTGTTGCTAACATCATAATACTTTTTATTTAAGTTGTTAATTAATTCTCAATTTTCAATTCTCAATTTCCTTTTTCTCCTTATGTTCGTGTTCCGGATGAGCCAACCCAATAAACATAGCTGACAACATAGTAAACACATAAGCCTGAATGTATGCCACCAGCAACTCCAGGAAGTTCATGAACACCATGAAGAATAGCGATATGGCAGACATCGG
Source organism: uncultured Bacteroidales bacterium (assembly GCA_902774335.1). Lineage (GTDB taxonomy): Bacteria > Bacteroidota > Bacteroidia > Bacteroidales > Bacteroidaceae > Colenecus. The sequence continues at coordinate 11,762 of CACYHW010000026.1, read as the reverse complement.
GGTTCCTATCATCGGGCCCATCTTAGCCGTTATGAATATAAGGCATGTAAGGGTCAATATGATCGAGTGACCGGCCGTCATGTTGGCAAACAGACGTACTGTAAGCGCAAACGGCTTGGTGAATATACCTATGGTCTCAATAAGCGGCAGTATGGGCGGTATCTTGAGATATATAGGTGCATCGGGCCAGAGTATCTCCTTCCAGTACTCACGGTTACCGAACAGGTTCACCGCAAAGAAGGTAACCAGGGCCAGTGACAGTGTCACGGCTATGTTTCCCGTCACGTTTGCACCGGCGGGGAATATAGGGATAAGACCCATCAGGTTGCTCAGGAATATAAAGAAGAACATGGTGAGCAGCAGGGGCGCAAACCTCTTGTACTCCTTTCCTACTGACGGTTTGATGATATCATCCATCACCATGTAGATAACCAGCTCCATCAGGCCGATGAACCCGCCGGGGGCCGGTTCTGTGGCATCATGACGGCGGTACCAACGTGCCGTAGACATCACTATCACGCACAGGAGCAGGCAGTTGATTATGATTCCCAGAGCCACTTTGGTGAGCGACAGGTCAAGAGGCTTAAGCTCTGTGCCATCGGGCATCACCTCCATCAGACGGCCTGCATAAGCGCCCTCCTTTGCAATGCGGAAGCCCTCATAACTGCCCTCATGGCCCAGCTTGCTTGACATGAAGAAATGCCAGCCGGATACCTTGCTGTGCAGTATTACAGGCAGATACAGGCTTATCTCCTTATTGTTGGTTGACAGTATATGCCAGTGGTAGGAGTCCTTGAGGTGCTCAAAAATGATGCCTTTCACATCAACTGACTCATCCTCAGCCTTAGGCTCCCCTGCCCTAACAGGCATGACCGCAATCAGCAGCAGTGACAATATGTAGAGAATACGTTTCAACTCTTTTTCTCCTCTTTGACTAAAAATATGGTCTCAACAGCCGTGAGGCACAGATAATAAGACATGAATATTATCGAGAATGACATCAGTTCCGTTTTTACCACTCTGAAATAGACCAGAATCAGTATCAGGGCAAGCAAAATCTTGACCATTCTGTAAGCCATAAAAAAATAACTGGCGTCACGCCCTTTTGAGGCGAAATACTTGCGTATAAGGATCATAGCGCCCAGCATCAAAGCATAGAACACAGGGATAATGAACAGCAGGGACGGATAATGCTCCGGCCATACCATACGCAGAGTCATCACTACCCCTATGGTGAGCACTGAAAGCACAATCAGATATGTCAGAATCAGTTTCTTCATAGTTCCACACAAACTGAAAGGGTGTTGTCGCTAACCTCGGCGAATCCGGACTTTATAGCAAGCTCAGTTATACCACTCATATCCTTATAAACTATTTTGCCATTCTCAAGGGATGAGATTATAGGTGCATGGTTATTGAGCACAGTGAAACTGCCCACTGTACCCGGCAAGGTGACGCTTTCAACCTCACCCTGAAATACCAGTCTGTCGGGAGCTATAATCCTTATCCTCATTGCTTTGGCTATTAGCTATTGGCTATTGGCTTTTTTTTCAATTTTCAATTCTCAATTCTCAATTGAAATCACTTGGCGACTTCGCCAAGTAATTTCTTCCCCTTCTCTATAGCCTCCTCAATAGTACCCACATTCAGGAACACCTGCTCGGGAAGGTCATCCACCTCACCGTCCAGGATCATATTGAATCCCTTGATGGTATCCTCAATGCTTACCATGGTTCCTTTGACGCCGGTAAACTGCTCGGCAACGGTGAACGGCTGTGACAGGAAACGCTGTACACGGCGTGCACGTGCCACGGTCAGCTTATCCTCATCGGACAGCTCATCCATACCCAGAATGGATATGATATCCTGAAGTTCGTTGTAACGCTGCAGGATCTGCTTTACGCGCTGGGCGGTATCGTAGTGTGCCTTGCCCACAATGTTGGGGTCAAGGATACGTGAAGTTGAATCCAGCGGGTCAACGGCCGGATAGATACCAAGCTCGGCAATCTTACGGCTCAGCACAGTGGTTGCATCCAGGTGCGAGAACGTGGTGGCAGGTGCCGGGTCGGTAAGGTCATCGGCCGGAACATATACGGCCTGAACCGATGTTATTGATCCGTGTATAGTGGATGTGATGCGCTCCTGCATCTTACCCATCTCACTGGCCAGCGTAGGCTGATAACCTACGGCAGACGGCATACGTCCCAAAAGGGCCGATACCTCAGATCCTGCCTGGGTGAAACGGAATATGTTATCGATAAAGAACAGGATATCGCTGTATGCGCCGTCGCTGCCTGCACCGTCACGGAATGACTCGGCCACGGTAAGACCGGAAAGCGCTACCGATGAACGTGCCCCGGGAGGCTCATTCATCTGACCGTACACAAGCGTGGCCTGTGACTTGGCAACCTCATCATAGTCAACCTTTGAGAGGTCCCACTCTCCCTTGGCCATGCTCTCCTTGAAGGCATCGCCGTATTTGATAACACCGGACTCGATCATCTCACGCAGCAGGTCATTACCCTCACGGGTACGCTCTCCCACTCCGGCAAATACCGAGAATCCGTTGTTCTTCTTTGCGATATTGTTTATAAGCTCCATGATGAGCACGGTCTTGCCCACGCCGGCACCGCCGAACAGACCTATCTTACCACCTTTGCAGTAAGGCTCCAGCAGGTCAATGACCTTGATACCGGTAAACAGCACCTCCTCTACCGTAGACAGCTCCTCAAACTTAGGCGGCTGACGGTGTATGGGGAACGCACCCTCCTTGTCCAGAGGCTTGAGGTCATCAATAGGCTCACCGGTAACGTTCATCATTCGTCCCTTGATCTGCTTGCCCACGGGCATTGTTATAGGACTGCCGGTAACACGTACTTCCATTCCGCGGCGCAGACCGGTTGTCAGGTCCATTGCAACGCAACGTACCATGTTCTCGCCTATGTGCTGCTGAACCTCTATAATGAGCTTACGGCCGTCATCACGGGTTATCTCAAGAGCGTCATGGATTGAAGGCAGGTCTTGGCCTGATTCAAACGCCACGTCAACTACCGGACCGATTATTTGGGCTACATGCCCTGAAACTGCTTTCATATCGTCAATTTTACGGAATGCAAAGTTAATGTTTTTCAGTATACTTTCTTATCCTTAAATGTGACCTTTTGTATCGAAACGGATTATATTTCACACTTATTTATACTATTTTTGCGGCATGATTTTATCGGGAACCATTTGGGCAGTTATCAAATTGCTTGCAGGATTCATCCTGCTTTTCTTTGGCGGCGACTGGCTTGTTGACGGCGGTGTTGCTTTGGCACGCCGATTCCGCATCTCTCCGCTCGTAATAGGAATGACCATAGTGGCATTCGGGACATCGGCCCCGGAACTGCTGGTAAGCATGATATCAGCCATAAAAGGTAGCGCCGGCATTGCAATGGGCAACGTACTGGGTTCCAACATAGCCAACATCGGCCTTATCCTGGGACTTACCGCCATGCTGTGCCCCATCCCGACACAGAACCGCAAGGTATCCGCCAATGGCCTTATCATGATATTGGCTTCACTATTGGTGCTTGTTTTCTCGCTCAATAACGGAATAGGCAGAACCGAAGGACTTATGCTGTTTGCAGGAATCGTGATTTTTACCGTTATCTCCATAAAACTGGGAAGGACAGGCAATGAACCGCAGTCTGACATTCAGGATCAGCAGCAAGTCAGGGAAATGTCAGTCGCCGTTGCCCTGCTGCTAATAGTACTGTCCTGCGCAATGCTGGCCTTCGGTGCCGACTTCATGGTTGACGGCGCCACGACACTTGCCAAATCCATTGGCGTAAGTGACAAGGTTATAGGACTGACGATAGTAGCACTTGGCACCAGCCTTCCGGAACTTGCAGCATCCATAGCAGCTGCCCTGAAAAAGGAAATTGACATTTCCATAGGCAACATAATAGGTTCCAACATATTCAACCTGATGTGTGTGCTTGGCGTATCGGCCTCTATCAGACCTATCCCGTTTGATTACATGCCGTACAGGACCGATTTCATTATCATGTTTGCCTTCTCGGCCGGTCTGATATTGCTTATTCAACCCTGGAAGGCACAAGGCAAGCTTGGCCGCATATCGGGAATAATCATGTTCGTGGCTTATGCTCTTTATGCATGGTCTCTTTTCTGATTCATCAAACTATATTGTGAAAACTATCCGTATTTCACGAAAAACACTATATTTGCAAATACCTAAATACTAACTATTTAAATAATTGCTTATGGACTCATCTAAGATTCAGGACTGGAACTGCACCACAAAAGCAGTTTACAAGAGCGTCCTGCTGTACGCCATTGCCGGCGCAGCAAGTTCTCTTTTTGGAATAATCCCTCTTATGGGATGGATTGCCAGCATTTGCGACCTTTGCGTAATTGCCGGCTTCACCGTATTCATCATTAAGCTGAAAGAACTCTCACTTCTGGCTGACGATCAGGATGCTGCATATTTCAAGAAACTTATTCTAGGTGTAAACCTGTATTTTGTAGGCATGATGCTTGCATTCATTCCTGCAGCAGGCGGTATTCTTAAGGGTATAGACCTGATTGTTGCCTTTATTTTCATGCTGTTGGCTTACAGCGGACTCAAGAAATCAGAGACATTCGCTGGAAAGGACGGAGCAAAACTGTTGTTTACAGCCATGATCCTGGGAGCAGTCGGAGCTCTTCTCAGAATCATACCTCTGATTGGGATTATCGGCAGTATTCTTCTGATTATTGAGTTCATTCTCACCATTCTGGGTTGGAAAAAGATTGCAACTCCGGTTGCTTAACAATCCGATATCCCAAATAAAAAAGTGCGGCCTTTATGGTCGCACTTTTTTGTTATATCCCTTGTGAGGTCATTAATTCTCCTTGCGCTTCATCACGCTGCGTACAAAGTACCATATCAGTACTGCGTACATTATGAGTGACAGCCACTCGGCCATATGAGATCCTGTCCAGGAATCGGCCATGAACAGATCCAGACCTGCAAATCTCAAAGCAGCGCTTACCACGCCCATCAGTGCGCCACCGGCAATAAATCCCGATGCCAGGAGTGTTCCGTGCTCTACACGTGATGTATTCACAGCAGGATCAATTGAGCGGCTGCCCACGTACCAGTTGATGAATCCGCCTACCACCAGCGGTATATTGAGCTGGAACGGAATGAACATACCCAGAGCAAATGCCAGGGCCGGAATCTTGCAGAAATTAAGTATCAAGGCAATCACTGCGCCCACCGCATAGAGCCACCAGGGAGCGCCCGTACCCGACATGAGGGGATCAATGACTGCCGCCATAGCGTTAGCCTGCGGAGCAACCAGAGCGTTGTCACCCACAAATCCGTAAGTCTTGTTCAATATGATGAGTACGCCGCCTACGGTCAGGGCCGATACCAAAGTACCCAGGAACTTCCATCCCTGCTGAACCGCCGGAGTGGAACCCAGCCAGTAGCCTATCTTGAGGTCGGTAATAAAGCCGCCTGCCATTGAGAGTGCGGTGCAAACCACGCCGCCCATTATCAGGGCCGAAACAATGCCTGCAGTGCCCTTAAGGCCCACTGCAACCATTATGACCGATGCCAGGATAAGTGTCATCAGGGTCATGCCCGATACGGGGTTGGTTCCCACAATGGCAATGGCGTTTGCAGCCACAGTAGTAAACAGGAAGGCAATTATACCCACTACCAGGATGCCCACTACGGCATGCATCAGGTTAAAGTCCATCACGCCCAGATAGAAGAAGGCAAACACGGCCAGAAGAGCCACTATGATACCTATAATGACTATCTTCATTGGAAGGTCACGCTGGGTACGCTCAACCTCCACGTTAGCCGAACCTGCACCACCCTTGAGTTCACGACCTGCCAGACTTACAGCGCCCTTGATAACCGGCCATGATTTGATTATGCCCAGAATACCGGCCATTGCGATACCGCCTATACCTATATGACGTGCGTAACTGGAAAAAATCTGCTCAGGCTCCATCTGCGCCACGGCATCAGTAACCGCAGGATTGAGTGACTGCAGGAACGCATCACCCAGCAAAGGCAGTAAAGGCACGATGATGAACCATACAACTGCCGATCCGGCTGCAATGATGCAGGCATACTTGAGACCAACAATGTAACCCAGACCCAGCACAGCGGCACCTGTATTGATGCTAAACACCAGCTTGGCCTTTGTAGCCAGGGCCGATCCCCATGCACATACCCTGGATGTAAAGTTCTCGGTCCAGAGTCCGAACGTGGAAACAATGAAATCGTATATACCGCCGATGATACCTGATACCACCAGAGGCTTGGCCTGACCGGCACCTTTCTCACCCGATATCAGCACCTGAGTGGTGGCAGTAGCCTCGGGGAAAGGATACTTTCCGTGCATATCCTTTACAAAGTACTTACGGAACGGAATCAGGAACAGGATACCCAGAACACCGCCCAGCAGAGAACTGAGGAATACCTGCATGAAGTTCACGGTCATATCCGGATACTTGGCCTGCAGGATATAAAGTGCAGGAAGAGTGAATATGGCTCCAGCCACAATCACACCCGAGCAAGCACCTATGGACTGTATAATCACGTTCTCACCCAGCGCACCCTTGCGCTTGGCGACAGTTGATACGCCCACCGCTATGATTGCAATGGGAATAGCAGCCTCGAACACCTGTCCCACCTTGAGTCCGAGATATGCGGCTGCAGCCGAAAAGAGAACCGCCATAAGCAATCCCCATCCCACAGACCACACATTTGCCTCGGGATAAACCTTGCCCGGATTCATAACCGGCTCATACTCTTCGCCCTCCTTAAGTTCACGATACGCATTTTCCGGCAGTTCCACCGGTTTCTTATCCTGTTCCATCTATCTGTGATATAAGTAATTTTCCAATTTTGGGCGAATATAGTTAAAAAATCTAACACTTATCTTAAAATTTAACCTTACTTTTGGACTCCCGAAAACCATTTACACCAACTATATCGATATGAGAAAATTTATGTTCGCAGCAGCTGCAGCCATAATGGCAATTGCAGCCGTGCCGGCACAGGCACAGAATTCAAGAATCGTCGAGGAAGGCGGTTCAGGTCCATACAAGGCAATCATGATGGAGGAGGCAACACTCACCACACACACCATTTTCCGTCCGCAGGATTTGAGCAAGTTTGACAAGAAGAACCTTCTTCCCGTTGTGGTTTGGGGTAACGGCGGTTGCGCCAACTCTCCCAGCGGCCACATTAACTTCCTCAATGATGTTGCATCACAGGGTTTCCTGATTGTAGCCATCGGTCCCAGCAACTACCAGGAGATTGAAGCTCCGCGTCCCGGTCAGACCGGTGATGTTCCCCGTATGGGCGGATTCGGCGGCTTTGGCGGCCAGCGTCCTGCAGGCGGTCCTGATGCAGAGCCCCAGGCTCCTCAGGGTCAGCGTCCCCAGGGCATGCCCCGTATGGGCGGCATGGGTGGCGGTATGCCACAGATGGGCGGCGGAATGCCCGGAGGTATGGGCGGCGGAATGTCCATGGGTGATCCCGAAGGACTCAAGCAGGCTCTGGAGTGGGCAATCGCTCAGAATGCCGATAAGAACAGCCCCTACTACGGCAAGCTTGACATAGACAACATCGCTGCTGCCGGTATGTCATGCGGCGGTCTGCAGGCTCTCCACATGCTGGATGACGCACGTATCAAGACCATCCTGGTCATGAACAGCGGTTTCTTTGGCAGTGAGGAGAGCGAGGATAAGGCCAGCCTTGCCAAGATGAAGCAGAAATCAGTTATCTGGATCCTGGGCGGTTCAACCGATATCGCATGGGAGAACGGTAACGACGACTTCAAGCGCATGTCTGGCTCAATGCCCGCATGCCTGGTAAGCCTTGACGGCATCGGCCACGGCGGTACCTATATGCAGCCCTTCGGCGGTGACTATGCAAAGGTTGCCGGAGCATGGCTCAAGTGGTGGCTCAAGAATGACAAGGAGGCCAGCACAATGTTTACAGGCTCAGAGCCCGGCGTAAGCAAGATGGCCGGCTGGACAATTGAGCGCAAGAACATCAAGTAAGCCTCTCTTACATAATAAAAACAGCACGCGCCCCCGACCTTTTCGGGAGCGCGTTTTTATTCATCTTCAATTAAAGACAACCTATCACCTATTATAGTCTGAAGAATGAATAGTATACTTTGTCTGCTACTGCGGTCTTTTTCTGCTCGTTCATGTAATTAAGGTTCGGGAACTGGTCCTTTTCGTAACAGTACACAAGTTCCTTATCTGTCAACTTGCAGATATGAGCCTTCTTTGTAATGGTCTCACCACCATCACTCTCCTCGTAGAACGTCAGGTTTCCGTCGGGATTAAGAGAATAGTGTCCCTCCATGGTTACCAGGTTGGCAACAGTAAGCGGAGCGTCGCCGTACATCACGTAGGAATTGGGGCTGAGCACCAGATTCCACTTGCGCTTGTTTACGGTCGTGTTCTTCAGAATACGCTTCGCATTACGGTAATAAACTGCATCTGAGAAATACCAGTTGCCCTCGATTCTCCTCTTCCAGTACATAAACCGGAGTTCCTGTACGTAATTCCAAATCTTTCTCATAAGCGTGTTTTTTTCATTCAACATAAGTCCTTATCACCTCGTGTTTTTATATAATCCTTTAATTAATTACTCGTTATCATAGCCCATAATACGGCTTGAGTACTTAGCCTCCCAGTCCTGTACAGACGAAGTAAACTCAATGGGACGGTAAACCATACCCAGATTCATTCCCAATACGAATGTGTAATGAAGGCCCATTTCAAACATATCATCAGGTACTACACCCGAAAGGGAAATAATCTGTGATGCATTTGTCTTGCCACGGTAACGGATACCGTCATAGACAAACGGATCAACGTCAAAAAAGATCTCTGCATAGTGCTTTCCCTCCTTAAGTTCTTCGGGAACCACATAAATGCATTTTCCATCAATTCTGGAGTCTAACAATCCATCCTCAGTGATGAACTTTGAATTCTCAACTCCGTACTCGACATAGCTGTTACCTTCAAAAACCACTATGTCTTTTCTCTTAGCATTGGGCACCCAGTGGCTGTCTTTGCCATCCGGGACAAACATACCCTCAGTAGGCATTCCGTGGATAACCAGCTTGCGGATATGCATCAGGCCTCTAAGCTGATCGTCGTCGGTAATGTCACAGACCTCAAAGCCGATACCGTTGGCAATGTGATGGAAATTGAGTTCCACTTTCTCATATTCCTGATCACATCTCATTACAACGGGATCCGAAACCAGAGGTCCCTGTTTAATATCATTGGGTGTAAATTCTACCCCAAAGGAACCATCCTTGTGGTAGTTGACGCTATTAGTATAAGGATAGAAGGCTGTCACTTTCATTGAGCCGCTTGACAGGCTTGAAGTAACGAGTTTTGCCATTCTAACGCCGTTGTTCTCATAAATAGGCTGGTTGTCAACAAGAACATCATTTGTCTCATTGTCCATTCCAACCAGACCGAAAGCTAGATCAGAATCCATAGTGTCGATACCCTTATGTGTATCATAGGATGTCTTGGTATCAGCACCCCTTGTCTTGGATCTGGTGTTTTTGGCGACCGTAATATTAAATATGGTGTTGGTCTCCTGGCCGCTCAGAGAGGTATCAAACCTGTCTTCCCTGGCGCAAGATGACATAACCACCGATGCAATTGCGATCAGATTAATAATTGTGTAAGTCCTTTTTTGAATCATATCTTTGGTTGTCGTTTTTGTTTCTGTACCAAAGATAAAATAGTATTTCAGGCGGCAATGTATGAAAATAGGTGGACTTGATTAATCTGAATAAAATTATTGGGATTTTGATGCAAAAGTTAATAAGTCTAAAATGGTTCAAGAAACAAACCATAGACAGAATGTAAAAAGCAGCCTTAGAGGTATCTCACAATGGCTTTTTGAATGTAATTCAATGTTAGAAAATGTACAAATCTGAACGATTTTGCACCCCTGAACGAATCAAATTATACACAAACTACCCCCTCTATAAGCGGTATGAGAGCACAATTTGCTAATTTTGCCACACTATAACGGCAACTATGAATATTCTCATCAAAAACGGCATTATACTGCCTATGAACGCCCCCAAGGGCGAGCAGCCCTACTTTTGCGGCTGCCTGGGAGTGGAAAACAACAAGATCGCGTTTGTAAGCTCCTCCAGTCAGGAGGCCGATAAGTTCCTGGCCCTGCACAAGGATGACTGCACCGTAATAGATGCAGCCGGCAAGGTAGTAATGCCTGGACTCATAAACACCCATACCCATGTGGCAATGGCCCTGCTTCGCGGCATATCCGACGATGTACCCCTTATGGAATGGCTTCAGGAGCACATCTGGCCTATCGAGGGCAAGATGGGTTACCAGGAAGTTTTTGACGGAGCTAGACTGGGTATCCTGGAGATGCTCATGGGAGGTACCACCACCTTTGTAGATATGTACCCGTATGAGGAAGCCGTAGCCCACGCCGCCGACCTGGCAGGAATACGTGCAGTGGTAAGCCCCTGCCCCATGGATTTCAGAATGGAGCATTTTGAAACCGACTGGCGCAAGGTCAATGAGTTTATCCCCCAGAGCCAGGTCGTAACCATGATGATGGGTCCCCACGCCATATATACCTTATCTGATAAGAACCTGGAGCGCTCCATCAGCCTGTCTCACGAACTGGGCGTAGGCAGCCACGTCCATCTGGCCGAAACCGAGACCGAGGATCGCGATGCTCGTGCCAAGTACGGAATGAGTCCTACCGAGTATTTCCAGAAGGCCGGACTCTTTGGCACACACACTCTGGCCGCTCACTGCGTCATGGTCGATGACCGCGACATTGAGATTCTGGCAGCCAACAAGGTATCGGTGGCTCACAATCCGCAGAGCAACATGAAGCTTGCATCGGGCATTGCTCCTGTAAAAAAGATGCTTGACGCCGGTGTCAACGTCTCATTGGGAACCGACGGTGCATCGTCCAACAACGATCTGGACATGTGGGAGGAGATGCGTACCGCTTCGCTGCTTCAGAAAGTGGCTACCATGAATCCCTGCGCTATACCCGCATACACCGCTCTTGAGATGGCTACGGTTAACGGCGCAAAGGCTATCGGCCGCGAAGGCGAGCTTGGCATTCTGACTCCCGGCGCGTTCGCCGACATTATACTGGTTGACCTTGAAAAAGCGCATTTATATCCGCATACAAACATAATTTCGGAGCTTGTTTACAGTGCCCACGCACAGGATGTGGAAACCGTCATTGTAAACGGCAGAATCGTGGTTGAGAACCGCAAATGCCTAACAATGAACGCTCAAGAAGTATGCAGCACCGCCCAAAAGCACATTGATGAATTGCTAAACAAATAAAAAGTACTGGAGAGATCAAAAAAAAAGTCGCAATTGTTTTTGAAAGTATCTCCAAAACCACTACCTTTGCACCGCTTTCACCAGAAAGCACGTTCTTTGAACAATATCTGGAAAATGTATCTCATCTGCGTAAATACCTGATAAGGTTTCCATACGCACGTAGGCAATGGTCGCACAAGCCGAGAGCAAAGAGAAGTTTACTTATCTTTGCCGAGGCGCCGGAGACCTTCGCCGCAGATAAATTTTCCAGAAAATTTATCTGCGGCAATAGCTCAGTTGGTAGAGCACGACCTTGCCAAGGTCGGGGTCGCGAGTTCGAGTCTCGTTTGCCGCTCAAAAGTAGATCTTTGATTTATTTT
>CACYHW010000025.1 GCA_902774335.1 uncultured Bacteroidales bacterium | reverse complement strand
ATCAAGGATCTGTACTACGACATCTTCAGCGAGATCCTGGTAACTGACCAGAACGATGTTGCAATCAACAGCATTCCTATGGATTACATCAACAACCGCGTTGCTAAATAAATCAGAGAGCGCGTTATAGATTTCATAAGTTTAGGGTTATTAAGAACGAAAGAGCCGGACTGCGAAGCCCGGCTCTTTTATTCACTTTGTCACTTTTGTTACTTGAGTGCGTAGTAATTCTCCTCCTCACCCTCAGTTACATTAATCTTGTCCTCGCGGAGCAGCCATCCCATACCGAGATAAAACTCCTTGTCCTTCAATTTTGTAGCCTTTTTAATCTCTTTCTGTGAAAGGGCGTTCTTACCCTCCAGTGCGCGCCAGATCAAACCGGCGAATTCGCCTACCATTTCCTTCATGATTATATGTGTTTTTAAATATCGGCGCGAAATTACATATTTTTACAACACATTATTCCAAAAACAACTATTATTTACACCTAAACAGCCTCTTTTTGGTATAATTATTCAGCATTGTAATCAAAGTGAGGTATCGGCAGCAGTTTGAAGAGATTCTTTACATGCTTGTCGTCGATAGATGCCTTGGTCTTGGGATCGTCGCAGACGCCGGTACGGATGTATCGGTCAAGAACAGCATATGTAAAGCCCAAGTTATCCTCGTCACTCTTACCGCTCAGTCCGTCCGACGGAGTCTTATCCACCAGATCCTCAGGAAGGCCCAGTTCTCGGCCGATAGCCTTGACCTCGGCAACAGTCAGACCGCCCAGGGGAGCAAAATCACCGGCGGCATCACCGTAACGGGTAGAATAGCCCACCCAGTCCTCGGACAGGTTGCAGGTGTTGGCCACACGGCCGTTAAGAGACTGCGATATTGCATAAAGTGTGGTCATCCTGAGACGCGGCGGCATATTTATGATTGTCTGACGACTGATTTCGGTACCATCGGCCTTGAATTCAGCGCCTATGGTGTTCATTAGCGCGTTGTATGTATCGGCTATGTTTATGTTGTAGTGGCGTATTCTCAAATGATTTATCAGTTTCATGCTGTCCGATATATCCTTCTGCACACCGTTTGGCATGGTCACGCCTATCACGCGGTCAACGCCCAGCGCCTCCACGCACAAAGCGGCAACAGTACTGCTGTCCTTGCCGCCTGAAATACCTATAACGGCATTGCAGCCCTTACCGTTAACCTCAAACCAGTCTCTGATCCACTGAACCACCTGGTCCTTCACCTGTTTGGCATCGAATGTTTTCATATTCAATATCTTTTTTCAGCCACAAAGATACTTTATTTGAAGTTATTTGATGCGAGGCTCTATGCCTTCCTGCTTCAAGCGCTTCAGTTCATCAATGATTTGCTGACGTCTGGTACCGTCAAACATATCGTCAATGAACCAGTTGCCCCTCTCATAAACCACTGTCAGGTTCTGCTCGGAATCCTGCCCGCAGTTATGGATTATAACGTTAACCAGAGCCTTCTTGTTGCCCCGCATCTTTACGCTGTTGACTTTGGCAGAAAGGTCCTTGCCGAAATCCTGGGCGCAGATCCAATCATCAAAATCGTGAATAATCGGTTCACCAAGTTGGTTTTCTATATCACCTATCTGACTGTCAAGACGATAGAATTCCTCAGAAAAATAGAGTGAGTCAAAATCCACACTGAAGTTCTGTTTGAGATACGCAGAGACAACATTGCTGTACATCTCGTTTACACGTTTCTCAACATCCTCAGGCTTGGCGCATGATATAAGCCCTAAAGAGAAAAGGACACAAACAAAAAACTGTTTCATATACAAAAATGTTATTTCCGCAAATATAGAAAAAAGAGGCGGCAGTACCATTGGGGACGGTTCCGTTTGGTACCGTTTTATAATTAACTTGAAAAAATAACAGCGACTTACAATCAAGCCGCTGTTTCTTATTTAGCAAAACGGTACCAAACGGAACCGTCCCCAATGGTATTATTCCTCTTCCAGAGGTTTCATGTTGGTGTAAACGTTCTGAACATCATCATCCTCATCCAGACGCTCCACAATCTTGTCGATGGTCTCGCGCTGCTCGGGGGTAACATCCTTCAGATCGTTCGGGATACGGGTGAACTCGGCGGCCTTAACCTCAAATCCGTTCTCCTCAAACCACTTCTGGATTGCGGCGTATGACTTCGGATCACCGTACAGGGTTACCTCGTTCTCCTCCTCGTCGATATCGTACTCCTCCTCGATGCCAAGGTCAATCAGCTCAAGGATCAGGTCGTCCATATCCACACCGTCCTTAAGGGCTACTGTGAACTGGCACTTGTGGCTGAACATGAAGTCCAGGCTGCCGCTGGTGCCCAGTGTGCCGCCGAACTTGGTGAACACCGAACGTACGTTGGCAACGGTACGTGTAGTGTTATCGGTCAGGGTCTCTACAAAGATGGCGATTCCGTGAGGACCGTAACCCTCATAGTTCATCTCCTTGTAGTCCTTCTGGTCCTTACCCATTGCGTTCTTGATAGCGCGCTCGATGTTGTCCTTAGGCATGTTCTCATGCTTAGCGGTAGCGATGATGGCACGCAGTGTTGAGTTGTTGTCAGGATCAGGACCACCAGCCTTTACTGCGATGGCAATCTGCTTGCCGATGCGGGTAAATGTCTTGGCCATGTTGCCCCAGCGTTTGAGCTTACGGGCCTTTCTGAATTCAAATGCTCTTCCCATTGTATTGTATTGTTTTAGTTATTATCTCAGTTTTGCATCGAGCTTGCTCTGCATTGCGTTAATCATGTTGTTCATGACCTTTTCAATGCGGGCGTCGTTAAGGGTCTGACTCTCATCCTGCAGCAAGAAGCTTACAGCATAGCTCTTCTTGCCTGCCTCCAGGTTCTTGCCCTCGTAAACGTCGAACAGTGTAACCTCCTTGAGGATCTTGTTCTCAGTCTGGTATGCCAGTTTCTCGATATCTGCAAACTTGACGCTCTTGTCAACCAGCAGGGCCAGGTCACGGCGTACAGCCGGATACTTGGGCAGATCAGTAAAGCTGGTCTTAACCTTGCGGGTAGACTTGAGCAGCTCATCCCAGTTGATATCGGCATAATATACAGGCTGCTCAACATCAGTGGCCTTAAGCAGGGCACGTGCAACCAGGCCAAGTTCGGCAACTGTCTTGCCTGAACGCAGTTTGTAACGCAGGCCGCAGCTGTATATGGCGTTGTCAAACTCCTCAATCTGCAGGGCGTTCTGTGCCAGGCCGATACGCTTGAACACGTTCTCTACGTATGCCTTAAGCTCATAAACCGAGCTCTTCTCATCGGCATGGGCCCATGAGCCCGATACACGCTGACCGGTAATCCAGAGACCCAGGTGATAATCCTCGGAGTAAGCACGCAGAGGATTCTGAGGCTCACCGTCCTTACCCGGTTCCTTGAGTGCCTCACGCTTTACACCGTCAAAATAGTAGCACTTTCCGAACTCAAAGAACCTGAGGTCGGCGCTCTGACGGCGGATATTGTGTGACAGGCTCTCCAGTCCGCCGAATACCAGGTTCTCACGCAGCACATTCAGATCGGCACTGAGCGGATTGATTACGTGAACCAGTTTCTCGGGCGGGCAGCACTCCAGACCGTCGTAGTAGGCGGCGCGGGTGAGAGAGTTGTTCAGGATCTCATTGAATCCGCAACCAACCAGCTGCTCAGATACCAGATCCTGCAGCTTGTGTGAGCGGTCAACCTCACCCTGAACGGTCAGGCTTGACTTGACAGACTTGTCAAAGTCTATGTTATTGTAACCGTAGATACGGAGAATCTCCTCCACTACATCGCAAGGATGCTGAACATCTACGCGGAAGGGAGGAACTGAGAGCTTCATGCCAGTCTCAGAGAATGACTCTACTGTGATGCCCAGGTTCTCGACAATGCTCTTCATAACCTTGCGGTCAAGAGTCTTGCCGATAAGACGGTCAGCATAGTCAAACTCAAAGTCAATCTTGAAGTTCTCTATCTTGTTGGGATAAACGTCCTTGATATCCATTGAAATGGTACCGCCGGCCAGTTCCTTAACCAGCATGGCAGCCTGCTTGAGAGCATACAGTGTGCCGTTGGGATCGATGCCGCGCTCAAAGCGGAACGATGCATCGGTGCTGAGTTGATGACGGCGTGCGCTCTTGCGGATCCATGTGGGATGGAAATATGCGCTCTCCAGGAATACGTTCTTGGTAGAGTCCGATATACCCGACTCCAGACCTCCGAACACGCCACCCATACACATGGGCTCCTGAGTGTTGCAGATCATCAGGTCACGCTCTGAAAGCTTGCGCTCAATGCCGTCAAGAGTTACGAACGGAGTACCCTCGGGCATGGTCTTTACAACCACCTTGCCGCCCTTGATCTTATCGGCATCAAAGCTGTGCAGAGGTTGTCCGTAAGCGAACAGTATGAAGTTGGTGATATCAACGATATTGTTGATGGGGTGCAGGCCGATGGCTGTGAGCTTGTTCTTGAGCCATTCGGGACTCTCCTTAACGGTGACACCCTTGATGCTTACTCCGGCATAACGCGGGCAAGCCTCGGTATTCTGAACGTCGATATCAATCTTGAGCTCCTGGTTGTCAACCTTGAAGGCCTCGCAGTCGGGACGGTGCAGAGCGGTCTTGTAACCGTTCTGGAGCAGCCAAGCGTAGAAGTCGCGGGCCACACCCCAGTGTGAGCAGGCGTCCGAGTGGTTAGGAGTGATATCCACCTCAATCACAAAGTCAGACTCAAGATGGAAATACTCGGCAGCGGGAGTGCCGGGAACGGCATCGGCCGGAAGAACCATGATACCTGAGTGGTCATTGCCCAAGCCAAGCTCCTTCTCAGAGCAGAGCATTCCGAACGACTCAACACCGCGCAGCTTTGAAGGCTTGATGGTAAAGCACTCGTCACCCTCGTAAATCTTGGAGCCGATGGTTGCGACAACAACCTTCTGGCCGGCTGCCACGTTGGGAGCGCCGCATACAATCTGTACAGGATCGCCGCTGCCCTGATTTACTGTGGTTACGTGCAGATGGTCCGAATTGGGATGCTCCACGCAGGTAAGAACCTCACCTACCACGATATCCTTAAGACCACCCTTTACGGACTGAACCTCCTCTACTCCGTCAACCTCGAGACCTACCGATGTAAGCGCTGCAGCAACCTCATCAGGGGTCAGATCAAAGTCAACGTACTCCTTGAGCCACTTATATGAAACGTTCATAAAATACCTTTTTCGAATTCGACCCGCAAAATTAGCAAATCCTATTGAGAATTTAAAATTGAGAATTGAGAATTGTTACACAGAACTTGCGTAATAACTCTCAATTCCCAATTCTCAATTCTCAATTTTTCAGAACGGAACATCCCCCAGGTTAGGAGCCGAATCCAGAGGATCCTCAGGCGGGAGCGGCTCGTCGTTCATCTTGGAGCGCTTCACGCTGCCCTTGCGTCCCCCCGATGCAGGCTCACCGGAGCCGATGTTGTCGAACAGGGCCAGGTCGCTGCGGAACGACAGGCGCACATCGCCCACGCCACCGTTACGGTGCTTGGCGATGATAATCTCGGCAATACCGTGCAGGTCGTTGTGGTTGTTGTCCTCGTAGATCTTGTAGTACTCCGGACGGTGGATGAAGCATACGATATCGGCATCCTGCTCGATAGCACCCGACTCACGCAGGTCGCTCAGCTGCGGGCGTTTGCCCTCGTAACCCTCTCGGCCCTCGACGCCACGGTTCAGCTGCGACAGGGCGATGATAGGAATATCCAGCTCCTTGGCTATACCTTTGAGGTTACGCGAGATGGTGCTTATCTCCTCCTGACGGTTACCGAACCTGATTCCGCTGGCGTTCATCAGCTGCAGGTAGTCAATGATGATGAGCTCCACCTGATGCTCCTGCTTAAGACGGATGGCCTTGGTGCGGAACTCGGTGATGGAGAGCGACGGGGTGTCGTCCAGGTAGATGGGCGCGTTCTGCAAGGCGTTGATCTTGCTGTCCAGGATGCTCCACTCATAGGGTGCCAGACGGCCGTCACGCAGCTTGCTGCCCGAGATCTCGCACACGCTGGAAATCAAGCGGTTCACCAACTGCACGTTACTCATTTCGAGCGAGAAGAGTGCAACAGGCTGCTGGTTGTTCACAGCGATGTTCTTGGCCATGGAGAGCGCGAACGCCGTCTTACCCATGGCAGGACGTGCAGCCAGGATGATAAGGTCCGATTTCTGCCAGCCCGAGGTGATGTTGTCCAGGTCACGGAATCCGCTGGCCAGACCGCTCATGCCCTCGGCACGCTGAGCCGCCGTACGGATACGGTTCACCGACTCCTGAAGTACCGTGTCGATGCAGGCAAAATCCTTCTTCACATTGCGGTGAGCAATCTGGAACAGCTTGTTCTCGGCCTCACCCAGCAGTTCGGAGATATCGGTCGTATCGTCAAAAGCCTCGGTCTGGATTTCGCTGGTGAATGTTATCAGCTCGCGGGCCATAGCCTTCTGGGCAATGATACGTGCATGATACTCGATGTGGGCCGATGAGGTCACTTTACCGGCCAGCTGCGTCACGTAGAGAGCGCCTCCTGCCTCATCCAGGGTGCCGTTGCTCTTGAGCTGCTCGGTCACGGTAAGGATATCGATGGGGCGCTGGTTGAGCGACAGGTTTGCCACAGCCTCGTAAATCACCTGATGACGGTGATCGTAAAACGACTCTTTCTTGACAATGTCACTTACCTTGGGGAATGCATCCTGCTCAATCATCAAAGCGCCGATGACGGCCTCCTCAAGCTCAAGGGCCTGGGGCTGCAGGTGGTTAAGGACTATGCCGTCGGTATTGGTGCGCGCACGCTGTCTGGTTCTGGAATCTGCCATATCTGAATTCTTTCAGATACAAAAGTAGCGGTTTGCCTACTCCCTTCAGCAAACCGCCGCCTTTACTTTTCAACTCACTATTAACAGCTCACACAAATTCCCGCTGACATACAAACATATCCGGGAAAAGCTCAGAGGGTCTGTCAAGAGGTTCGCTAAAGATTCCGTATACGGTGGAGCCGGAGCCGGTCATTGCGGCATACTCGGCACCAAGGTCGTAGAGTTTCTGCTTAATATCGGCCAGGAGCGGGTATTTCTTGAATACCGACGGCTCAAAGTCGTTGAATACGCAATCCCTCCATTCGCTAACCGGACGCATCACGGCATCGGCAAGCGATGTCTCGGGCTTGTGCGGAGTTACGCCGGCGTATGCCTCGGCAGTGCTTACGGCAACATCAGGTTTGACAAGCAGGATTGTGTATCCCTTAAGCGAGAGGCCGATGGGATTAAGTATCTCGCCCCTGCCCGTTGCTATTGACGGCGTATTGGAGATAAAGAAGGCGCAGTCAGAGCCCAGGCGTGCCGCATAGCGCTCCATCATGGATTCGCGCATACGCAGGTTGAAGCGTCTGTTGAGCAGCTTGATCATAAAGGCGCAGTCCGATGAGCCTCCGCCCAGGCCGGCGCCCGACGGGATATGCTTGTAGAGCTTGATGTCTATGGACGGAAGGTCGAAATCCTGCTGCAACATCAGATATGCCTTGACCACCAGATTATCGGCCGCCTTGAAGGGGAACTCGTTTCCCGTCATCTCGAGTGAGCAGCAGGGAAAATCCTCCTTCTTGGGAAGCAGGCGGAAAGGAAGGAACGCATCGTCAGGCTGCACCATCAGGCCGGCTTCGATACGTTTGCGCAGTTGTGCCGGATCGAGCGGGCGCATAAGCTTTATCTCCAGCGCATCCTGCAGGAGCACGGGATAGAATACGGTCTCTATGTCGTGGTAGCCGTCTTCGCGCTTGGCCACGACATTGAGTCCGATATTTATCTTTGCGTTAGGAAATTCAATCATTTGTTATCTTTTTCTACACCCTTGGCTGCAATACGTCCCGAAGCCATGCACTCGGTAAGGGCGTTACCGCCCAGACGGTTACCGCCAAAGAATCCGCCGGTTACCTCACCTGCGGCATAGAGACCCGGTATAGCCTTGCCGTTCTCATCCAGGACGCGGCGGTCCAGGTCAATCTTAAGGCCACCCATTGTGTGGTGGGTTGAGGGAGCCAGCACGCGGATGGTCAGGTTGGCATCGTCAATGCTGTAGGTTGACTTGTCATACTGACCGTCGGCACCACGGCGTGCATTACCTATTATGCCGGTGGCGTGACGCTTGCCTACGCCCTCGGGCTCACGGCCGTCCATTATGGCCATATCGTACTCACGGATGCTGTTCTTGACTGTCTCAGCATCAATGTCTATACCCAGTTCACTAAAAAAATCCTGCAGTTCATTTGCACTGCCGCTCCACTCACGGCCGTTGAATCGGCCGGTTCTGTTTCCGGCTGCATTATTGGCTGCGACAACAGCCTCATTGCTTCCGAATCCGCCACCGAATCCACCGAATCCACCGAATCCGCGCATTACATACAGATATACGCCACGACGGCCATCCAGATCTACGCCGTGTTTGAATCCGTTCAATGACAGGACATCACGCTCAGAGCACTCATCTACATAACGCTTACCGTCCTTGGTACTGATGAATATTGCGTTCTCAACACCGCCGAATGCGATGGCACCGTCAGAGATATAAGCCAGAGGCATGAGCTGAGTGTAACCCTCGCCAACAGTTGCGGCACCAACTTTCTGTGCCATATCGATACCGTCGCCACGCAGTGATGAGCGGTTGGTTGTACCTATGTTGGGTGACAGATACTGGCGTGACCAGTACTTGTTTGTCTTGAGAACCTTCTGGATGTTTGCGGCATATCCGCCGGTAGCAATGATCACACCCTTCTTGGCATGTGCGGTAACCTGAGTACCATCGGCCATCCTGGCCTTTACACCTGTTACGCGGCCGTTTTCAAATATGAGTTCATTGGCGCTGGTCTCCCTCATCACTCGGTTATGCTTATCGGCATTGTAGACTACTGCCAGAGGAGCCATCACGTATGAACCCCAGTTGCCCTGATAACGCTCGGGATTGCCGTCACCATCAGCATCGGTAGTGCAACCGTTCATGGTGTTACCGCGATACCACAGGGCACCTACGAGTGTCGACTGGCTGTCGCTGAAGCCCACGCCCATCTTCATGAGCCAGGGTTTAAGCTGCTCACCCTCAACGATGAACTGCTTAACCAGGTCATAGTCGCCGTAAATCCATTCGTCCTTGGCTGTATTCTGGCGCAGACCACCGTAATAGGTCTGGAAGATATGCAGGTTGGTTGTCGAGAAGAGCATAAGCTGATTCTCGGGGATACCCTTCTTGAGATTAGGCTCGGCATATGCCAGATAGGCCTTGATCTCCTTCTTAAGATCCTTGAGGGTCTGCAGATACTCGGGATGAACTCCGTGCTTGGAGAGCTCCTCTATATCGCCGGCCACGAACTCGTGATCCTTATAATAATCTGCATCAAACGGCTCCTCGCTCCAGTTGCAGATAACCTTAAGGTCATTTACGCAACCTACTGTAGCACGAACCTTATTGTGTTTCTGGCCGTCAAAGCCCTTGGCGCTGGTAGCAGTAGGCTTCTCCATATCCCATACCAGGCTGTGGTCAACCGACTGGTACACACCGCCCGAAACCAGGGTGTTACCGCCCAGTTCGGCGTTCTTCTCGATAATGAGCACGGTGCTTCCGTCCTGGGCAGCCTGTGCAGCTGCGCATAGACCAGCTCCGCCGCCACCAATAATTACAACATCCCAAGTGTCCTCTATGGGAGCGCCGGCCTCTGCCTTTACTGAATTTTCAATGAATGCCTTGCGGTTTGTAACGCCGGCCTGATCGGCAGCATCCAGCACAGCCTCCTTAAGTCCGAAACTTGACATTGTTGCACCCGATACGGCATCTACACCCAGTCCGTTGGCTGCGATTATCTTTTGAGGCAGTATCTGGAAAGCCACGTCGCCAACATGAGCGG
The DNA here is from genome assembly GCA_902774335.1 of uncultured Bacteroidales bacterium. Taxonomy (GTDB): domain Bacteria; phylum Bacteroidota; class Bacteroidia; order Bacteroidales; family Bacteroidaceae; genus Colenecus. The sequence goes on along the minus strand of CACYHW010000025.1, from coordinate 11,851 downwards.
TCTCACGCTGCTGGCCCACACTGATATTGGTGATGCCTGTCTCGCTGAATGTCACACGTGCCTGAAGCTGGCCGCCGTAACCCTTACCCTTGCCGGTATAGGTGCCGGGGGTGAATGAAAGGGCTGCGTTCTTGGCGGGAACAGCCATCTCGCCGCGTGCCTGGGCAAGAGCCAGGTCAACGGCTTTCTTGACGGCGTCCGATGAGTATGTCGCACCGGTCACGCCGTCAACAACGGTGCTCTGGGCATCGACAATGGCTTTGGCAACCACTGTATAAGGTGAAGTGTACTGAGCATACGTATTGCCGTTATCCTTTACGGTTACGGCCGAGATCTTATGACCCTTAATGGTCACAGTAGCGGTAATGGTACTCTCAACGTTGAGGGCATCGGCACTGTATTTACCGTTGGCCAACTGAGTACCGTCTGTCGGTGCGCCACCTCCACAGGCAACAAGCGCCAGACCTAAACTCCAAAAACAAACCTTAGATATTCTCATAATTTCAATTATAATGTCAACTTTTTTATCATTGGCCGAAGGCCATTGATATGCCGTGATCCACACCGCTGAATCCCATGAATGCGAGAGCCAGCAGTCCGGCAGTGATAAGTGCGATAGCCATGCCGTCCATGCTCCTGGGCAGGCGAACCTTGGCCAGCTGCTCACGTATACCGGAGAATATGATCAGTGCCAGCGCAAAACCTATCGAGGTGGCGATGGCGTAGATGACACCGGTCAGAAGGTTAGGCTCCAGACCCTGTGCGTTGTATGTTGCATTGGCAACCAGGATGGATACGCCAAGGATGCAGCAGTTGGTGGTGATAAGGGGCAGAAATATACCCAGAGCCTGATACAATGAAGGTGACACCTTTTTAAGTATCATCTCGAGCATCTGCACAAGACCTGCAATAACCAGGATGAACAGTATGGTCTGAAGATAGCCCAGTCCGTAGGGATTGAGCACCCAAGTCTGCAGGGCGTAAGTCACGATGACAGCAACCGTAAGCACGAATGTAACGGCCAGTCCCATACCTGCCGCAGTGTTAATCTTCTTGGATACACCCAGGAAGGGGCAGATACCCAGGAACTGTGACAGAACGATATTATTTACGAATATCGCGGATATGAATATCAGAAAATACTCCATAACGTTCAGGCTTTACGGTTCTTTACTTTGTTAACTATGGCGAGCAGCAGGCCCAAGGTGATGAAAGCACCCGGAGCAAGCACGAATACCAGCATATTCATCGACTCGGGGAATATGCGGTAGCCGAATACTGCGCCGTTACCCAGCAGCTCGCGGACAAATCCGAGTACGGTAAGAGCAAGGGTAAAGCCGATGCCGATACCAATACCGTCGCAGATTGATGCCAGGATGCTGTTCTTGGCGGCGAACGCCTCGGCACGTCCCAGGATCACGCAGTTTACAACAATCAGGGGGATGAAAATACCCAGTGTCTTGTAAAGGTCGGGCACATATGCCTGCATGAGCATCTGCAGCAGCGTTACGAACGATGCAATGACCACTATGTAGCACGGTATCCTGACACCGTCAGGGATAAGGTTCTTGAGCAGTGATATGAATGTATTGGAGCATATCAGCACGAACATGGTAGCCACGCCCATACCCAGGCCGTTTATGGCCGATGTAGTGGTAGCCAGTGTGGGACACATGCCCAGCAGGAGAACAAATGTGGGGTTCTCCTTGACTATTCCGTTTGTTATTGTCTTGAAGTAGTTCATCGTTTCAGCATTTTAATTCTGTGATGAAGCACCGCTCACCGCATCGGCGGCAGTATATCCGAAAACTGACTTGTAGGCAGCGTTCACAGCACGCAGAAAAGCCTTTGATGTAATTGTCGAAGCCGTGATGGCATCCACCTGACCTCCGTCCTTGCTTACGGTCATCATGTCGTCACCGGGATTCATGCCGATGATATTGTGGTTGCCGGGCTTGGCGGGAGAACCTATAAGCACATCCAGTACGGCAGGCTGGCTTGCAGCCTCTGCACTCTCTTGACGGAACCAGCTGTCGGCCTGTGCGCCAAGACCAGGTGTCTCGCTGTGTTCCAGTACGGTGTAACCAAGTATCACACCCTCCGGATCAAAGCCTACCATAACCTTGAGATCACCACCGAATCCGTTCTTATCGGTCGACTCCACTGCGGTACCTATCAGGTTACCGTTCATGTCGTTCACATTATGGAATACGAATCCTTCACGCTCAACCGGAGCCTCAACCGTAAACTCTATGTCACGGTCACCAAGAATCACGCTGCGTATTCCGTTATCGATCGCCTGTTTGTTTATCTCCTCAATGGGACCGCTTGTCACATTGTTGACCCATGCCAGGGCGCCCGCAGCCACTACGGCTATCAGGGTGAGCGAAAGGGCCATATTGACTATGTTTGATTCCAGTTTCTTCATTTTACAGCCTCCCCGAAACGTTTAGGTTTGCACCAGTTGTTAATGAGCGGAGTAACCGCGTTCATGATCAGGATTGCGAATGACATACCCTCGGGATACGAACCGAAGTAACGTATCACAACCGTCAGGAATCCGATACCTATTCCGTACCACACCATGCCCTTGGGAGTCATGGGTGATGTCACATAATCGGTAGCCATGAATATGGCGCCCAGCATCAGACCGCCTGAGCACAGATGATAGAGCGGGTTCACATAGAGAACGGGGTTAATCAGCCACATGATACCTGTCAGGACAGTCACGGTGCCCAGGATTGAAACCGGGATATGCCAGGTTATAACCTTGGAGCAGAGCAGGATGACAAATCCGATGAGCAGCATCAGGGCACTCACCTCACCTATGCATCCGCCAATGTTTCCCAAGAACAGGTCACCCAGACCGGGCAACTGGTCGGCCGCAGCGGAGTTACCGCCTGCAATCTGACCTATCAGATTCATGGGAGTGGCACCTGTAACAGCATCGGTATAAGCCGTAAGCTGATGAGGGACCGGCCATGAGGTCATCCTGGCGGGGAACGAAATGAGCAGGAACACACGGCCAACCAAAGCGGGGTTGAAGGGGTTGTTACCCAGGCCGCCGAACGCCATCTTACCGATTCCGATAGCCACGAGCGCGCCTACCACAATCATATAAAGAGGTATGTTGGAGGGCAGGTTGAATGCCAGCAGGATACCTGTTATCACGGCCGAAAGGTCGCCCAGTGTCGAAGGTCTCTTAAGCAGGAACCTTGTAATGAACCACTCAAAGAATAGACAGGACAGAACTGACGTAGCAGTTACAATCAGCGCACCCAGTCCGAACATAAAGAATGATGCAAAGAGTGCAGGCATGAGAGCCCAAATCACCCAGCGCATGTTTCTCTCTATGGTGTCACCGCAGTGTACGTGCGGTGATGTCGTTATATAAAGTTTCTGAGCCATAATTCCTTATTTCTTAGCGTTACGGGCACGGATGATACCGCCTACCCTGTTCTTGGCCAGACGTACCCAGTCCAGCAGAGGACGGCGTGACGGACATGTGCTCTGGCAGCAACCGCACTCTATGCAGCTCATTATCCAGTTCTCCTCGGCGCACTCCCAGTCCGATGCCTCAGATGCCGTGGCAAGCAGATAAGGTTCCAGACCCATGGGGCAGGCCTGCACGCACTTGGCACAGCGTATGCAGTTACGCTCTGCGCGGCGGATGGCATCGGCCTCCGGTATCATAAGGATTCCCGATGTTCCCTTGACCACGGGTGCCGTATCATCCAGCAGAGGACGTCCCATCATGGGGCCGCCCGAAATGAGTTTGCCGGTGTTTTCGGGCATTCCGCCTGCATACTCAATAAGCTGGCTGACGGGAGTACCCATACGAACCTTGAGGTTGCAGGGGTTCTTGACATCCTGGCCGGTAACGGTGACGATACGCTCAATCAGGGGCTTGTTCTTCATAACAGCCTCGTAGACGGCGAATACCGTGCCCACATTCTGCACTACGCAGCCCACGTTGGCGGGCAGTGCGGGAGGAGGCGGAACCTGACGTCCGGTCACAGCCTCGATGAGCTGCTTTTCGCCTCCCTGCGGGTACTTCATCTGCAGGGGCATTACCTCGATGCCGCTCACCATCGATGTCTTGGAGCGCATCAGCGTGATGGCATCGGGCTTATTGGCCTCAATACCTATCACGGCATGGTCAATGCCCAATACCTTGAGGATTATCTTTATACCTATTATTATCTCGTCGGAATGCTCCAGCATAAGACGGTGGTCGGCGGTCAGATAGGGCTCGCACTCCACTGCGTTGATTATGAGGGTATCAATGGTGCACTCCTTGGGAGGACACAGCTTGACGTGTGTGGGGAAACAGGCACCTCCCATACCCACAATTCCGGCATTCTTGATGCACTCCACAATCTCCTCGCGTGACTTGTTGCTCTGGAGCACCAGTTTGTCGGAGCGGTCTATCGAAGGCTCCCACTCGTCGCCCTCAACATCAATGAATATGGCGGGCTTGCGCACGCCGCTGGCGTCAATCACGCTGTCTATCTTGGCTACCTTACCCGATACCGATGAGTGGATCGAGGCCGACATGAAACCGCCGGGTTCGGCTATGCGCGTACCCACACGTACCGTATCACCCTTCTGCACGCAAGGCACGGCGGGCGCACCTATATGCTGCGACAGGGGGAAGACAGCCTGTACGGGCAGGGCAAGCGTCTCTATCTTGCGGTCGGCAGTGAGCTTGTTGGGCTCCGGGTGGACACCTCCTATCTTGAAAGTATTCATAACTACTGTTCTGTTTGTTGTTCTACCTGATTTTCCGGTGCCGGCTCAGCAACCCTCTTGGGCGGGAAGTTGACAGCAAGTATGGAATGCTGCGGACACTCATCCACACACTTGCGGCACAGACGGCACTTCTCAAAGTCAATGTAAGCTAAATTGTTTTCAAGAGTAATGGCCTCGAACGGACATGCCTTGACGCACTTGCCGCAACCTATGCAGGCTACGTCGCAAGCCTTCTTGGCAACCGGCCCTTTGTCCTTGTTCACGCAGCTTACGTAGACCCTACGGTCCAGTTTGTTCTTGCTGCGCAGTTCTATGATCATACGCGGGCAGGCCTTTACGCAGGCACCGCAGGCAGTACATTTATCCTGGTCAACAACAGGCAGACCTGTCTCGGGATCCATCTTGATGGCATCGAACTTGCACACCTTGACGCAGTCGCCGCAACCCAGGCATCCGTAGAAACAGCCTGTGGCACCGCCGTTCATCAGCGCTGCGGCAGCACAACTTGGTGCTCCGTCATATACGCGCAGGTTGGGTCGGTTGGCGCACGATCCGTTGCAACGTACCACAGCCACCTTCTCGGCACCAAGCTCGACCGAATGGCCAGCTATGGCAGCGATCTGATGCATCACCTCACTCTTACATACCGAACACTTGAGTCCGTCCATGGATTCCTGCTTAACACAGGCCTCGGCAAAGGCGGCGCATCCGGGGAATCCGCAACCACCGCAGTTGGCGGCAGGCAGGAGTTCCAAAATCTGCCCCACGCGGGGGTCTTCCTCAACTTTGAATCGTCTTGAAACGGCATACAGCACCAATCCCAGCACCAGTCCGGTCAAGCCCAATACAAGTACAGCTGTCAAAATAAACGACATACCTTATCTAAACTATTATTCTGAACCCAAAGTCCTTTTTAATTCTCTCCCGGCACAAAAACAGCACCAGGTAATACGGCACAAGCACTGCCAACGACGCAACAGCCCCGATCTTTTCGCTACCGGTCAACGCCATAGCGGCAACAAGGGCTATTATCAAAAGCAATACAGGCAGTCCGAAAGCCAGCATCACGGCAGTCATGCCCATACGCTCCCCGGCCGCCACAGTTACAGTCTGCCCCGGGGACAGACTCTCCGCGCCCGAATATTCAACCTCAACAAGTTTGTCCTTGGACTCGGCTGCGTTGCAAATATTCCTTGCCTGGCACCCTCCACAGGCCGATGACTGCGTAATGCGTACGATAACGGTCTGACCGTCAACCGAATCCACAATACCCTCGTGTCTGATATCCTGTGCCATTAACACAACCCTTCCTAACAACCCTACAAAAGTAAGATTTTTCTGTTTTTCAGAACGTATTAAAAACACATTTTTATTTGATTTTTTTTTAAAGTACAGATTGATTGTGATTTCACAAAAAATCGTTACCTTTGCGCCGCCTTTACGAGATAAAGGCTATTCAAATCATTTTTAAATTCAATAAAAACAACAACTTATGGCAGCAAAAATCAGATTGCAGAGACGTGGTCACAAGGCTTACGCTTTCTATTCAATCGTAATTGCAGACTCCAGAGCTCCACGTGATGGAAAGTTTATTGAGAAGATTGGTACTTACAACCCCAACACCAATCCCGCTACAGTAGATTTGAATTTCGAAAGAGCCCTGTACTGGGTTAACGTAGGCGCACAGCCCACTGACACCGCACGTAACATCCTTTCACGCGAGGGCGTGTATCTTATGAAGCACCTTCAGGGTGGTGTTAAGAAAGGCGCTTTCGATGAGGCCGCAGCTCAGGCTAAGTTCGATGCTTGGAAGCAGGCTAAGGAGAGCTCACTCAAGGCTATCAGCGCTAAGGATGAGCAGGCTAAGCGCGACCTGAACAAGGCTAAACTGGAAGCAGAGAAGAAGGTTAACGAGGCTATCGCCGAGAAGGTTGCAGCCAAGAAGGCTGAGGCTAAGGCAGCAGCTGAGGCAGCAGCAGCCGAGGCAGCAGCTGAGGAGGCAGCAGCCGAGGCTACCGAGGCTCCCGCAGCTGAGGAGGCTCCCGCAGCTGAGGAGGCACCCGCTGAGGCATAATTCTCTAATTTGCAAGCAAAAAAATGACACAGTAGGGACTGTCCCTATTGTGTCATTTTTGTATATTTGACAATCCGAACTAACCAGAATATGAAACGAATTATTGCCTTTGCTGCTGCGGCTCTGATCTTGAGCCCGGCTTTCTCACAGAAAACTCTTAAAAAACTAAACTGTTAGGAATATGAGATTCGCTTTAAGACTGATCACTTTATTGTTCTTTGTTGGATGTATTGGAAGGCAGCAGGAGGATTTGGTGCTGCATTATGATAGGCCGGCGGAGTTCTTTGAGGAGGCGCTGCCCATAGGTAACGGGCGGTTGGGCGCTATGATTTATGGTGGGACAGTTGAAGAGCGTATTTCACTTAATGATATTACTCTTTGGACGGGCGAGCCTGAAAAGAATGCTGATATACCGTCCGGTTACGACCCCATAGCAGCAGTGCAGGCTGTCAGGGATGCTCTTGATGCTGAGGATTACCGTCTGGCAGACCGGCTGCAACGTCCTATCCAGGGACATTTCAGTGAGAACTACCAACCACTTGGAACACTCATGATACACTATCCGGAGGCCGAAATCACAGACTACTATCGTGACCTGAACATATCAAACGCTATCGCTTCAGTATCTTACAAAAGGAACGGAGCGCCTTTTAGCAGTGAGTATTTTGTATCAGCTCCTGATTCCGTTATTGTTGTCAGGATCAGATCGGGTAAGCCTATTGATATTACACTTGAACCGTTCAGCCTGCTTCCTCATCAGGTGAGTGCAACAGGGAACAGACTTACTGTTGACGGCTATGCGGCATATCACTCTCTTCCGGATTACTACAATGCTCGGGATAAGTTTGAGTATGATCCTGACCGTGGCATTCATTTCCGGACAGTGTATGTTGTGGAGTGTGACGGGCAGGTTACGGCTCAGAATTCTGCGCTTGATGTACAGGGGGCTTCGGATATCGTAATCAAGATTGTCAATGCGACATCGTTCAACGGTTTTGACCGTGATCCCGTTCTTGAGGGCCTTCCTTATAAGGAGTTGGCCGATGCAGCCGCCGACCGTGTATCGGGCTTGGATTATGAGAGCATCCGGACGGCGCATATTGCTGATTACAAGAGTTTTTTTGACAGGATTTCAATAAATCTGGGCAAGACCGATCCTGCCATCAAGGCCCTGCCTACCGATGAACAGCTCAAGCTTTACACTGATGAGAACCAGGCCAACCCGGAACTGGAGGCACTCTATTTCCAGTACGGCCGATACCTGCTCATCTCTTCATCGCGCACGCCCGGAGTTCCGGCCAACCTTCAGGGACTTTGGAATGAGAGCCTGCTCCCGCCATGGAGTTCAAACTATACAGTAAACATCAATCTGCAGGAGAACTACTGGCCTGCCAACACCGCCGCTCTGCCTGAGATGCATCAGGTCATGCTTGACTTTGTTGATAACATGGCTGTCTCCGGACGCGCCACTGCCCAGGACCGTCTGGGCGTCAATTCCGGATGGGCCGCCGGTCACAACACCGATATCTGGGCAATGACCACCCCGGTAGGCCTCAACACCGGCGATCCTTGCTGGGCGAACTGGTATATGTCGGGCGCCTGGCTGGTTACGCATATCTGGGAGCAATACCTCTTTACCCGTGATCTGGAGCGTCTTAAGACGGATTATCCTACACTTAAGGGTGCAGCTGAGTTCTGCTTGTATTGGATGGTTGAGAAAGACGGCGAACTCATAACATCGCCCTCAACATCACCTGAGAACAAGTTCATCACTGACCGCGGTGTTCGCGGCGCCACACTCTACGGAGCCACTGCAGACCTTTCTATGATCCGCGAGTGCCTTACCGATGCCGCCAAGGCCGCCCGCCTGCTTTCCGACACAGAATTTGCCGATAGAGCCGAAAAGGCCATAAGCAAGCTGCGTCCATACAAGATCGCTAGCGACGGGCACCTGCAGGAGTGGTACTACGACTGGGCCGATATGGATCCGCAGCACCGCCACCAGTCGCACCTGTTCGGCGTCTATCCCGGACATCAGATACAGCCCGGCACGCCTGAGGCTGATGCCGCGCTCAAGTCACTTGAGATTAAAGGCTTTGAGACCACCGGCTGGAGCTGCGGCTGGCGCGTCAACCTCTATGCCCGTCTGGGTGACGGCGAGAGTGCCTACCGCATGTACCGCCGCCTGCTGCAATACGTCAGCCCGGACAATTACCGCGGTCCCGATGCCCGTCGCGGCGGAGGCACCTACCCCAACCTGATGGACGCCCACTCACCCTTCCAGATTGACGGCAACTTTGGCGGTTGTGCCGGAGTAATTGAGATGCTAATCCAGTCAACCGAGGACTGCATCACCAAACTCCCTGCCCTGCCATCGGCCTGGCCCAAAGGCTACATCAAAGGCGTCCGCACCCGCACAGGCCAGACTGTCGACGTCAAGTGGTGACACAATAGGGACAGGTACTTCCGTGTCAGTACTGATAACGTTTGCGGAAAGCAACAAGTAAGATTGCAGACATGATGAGGGCCAGAACATCGGCCACATCAACAGCAAGCCAGACACCGTCAAGTCCTAAGAATACGGGTAATACAAAGATTGAGCCCAACTCAATTATCAGGGTGCGGGTGAATGCCGCTACAGCCGATACCAGACCGTTGTTGAGGGCGGTAAAGAAGGCCGATACAAACATGTTGAGGCCGCATATCATGAAACTGATCATGTAGATGCGGATGGCGCGGGCTGTGAGGGCCTTGAGTTCCGGGTCGTAACTGACGAACATCCCGGCCATAGGTCCGCTGAGTACCTCGGACAGGACGGTGAGTATGCTTCCGGCCACAAACAGCAGCATTATGCTTTTACGGAGCAGCCGTTTGAGTTCGTCGGTGTTCTGGGCGCCGTAGTTGTAACTGACCACCGGCGATATGGTGATGTTGAACCCTATAAAGACCGATGCATAGATGAACCCGATGTAAAGCAGGATACCATATACTGCCACGCCGCTCTCGCCTATAAGACGCATCAATTGCAGGTTGTAACACATGCTCACAATGCTCAGGGATATGTTGCCCACATACTCGGAAAGTCCGTTGGTACAGGCACGGCCCACATAAACCCACTCGGTTCGGGTAGGCGTGAATCTTAACTGGTTTGCGTCACGTTTCTTTGAAGTGAAGTAGTATAACGGGAACATTCCGCCCACCGCCATTCCCGCGGCCGATGCAATTGCGGCGCCTGTCACGCCCCACCCCAGAACACCTATCAGCAGCGCATCGAGCGCTATGTTGATGACACCGCAGATGACAGTGAGTTTTGTGCCCAGTTGGGGAATCTCGGCCGTCATAAAGAACGAGTGGAACGCCATCTGGCACATGAACAGGGGCATCACCAGCACAAGGATCCGGCCGTAGAGCACGCACAGATGAACAAGTTCGCCCTCGGCACCCAACAATACGACGATTGGCTTTGCAAAGATAAAGAACAGCACGGTCATGATGAGTCCTATCATAAGCATGGACCGTACTATCATGGTGAATGCGCGGTTGGCACGGACTCTGTCGCCCTGCCCTATTATCATGGCCACAAGCGCGCTGCCTCCGGTTCCGAACATCAGTCCCAGAGCTCCCAGCATCATTATGGCGGGCCAAACAAGGTTGATGGCCGCAAAAGCGGTAGTACCGGCAAAATTGGATACAAAAAGACCGTCCACGATGCCGTATACAGATGTAAAAAGCATCATGAGAATGGACGGGACGGACGATTTTATCATCCTCCGGTATCCATAACTGCCAGCCAGTTCAATTTTCATTCAAGCTTGAGGTCGCCCGGCTTGATCCAGCCTATCTTGCGCATCATCATCCCGAAGATGATGGTCAGGATTACGGGCAGGACAACGCTGATTGAAATGAGAGCGGCCCAATCGGCCCCGGCAATCATGGAACGTGTGCCGGCCGATATCTCGGACATCCAGCCTGTGTAAACGCCTATCGGACCCACAAGACCGCAGGTTCCCATACCCGATGCGATGGCGGGACCGTTCATCTCAAGATGATAGAGGCATGTTGCCATGGGACCTGTTATGGCCGATACCAGTGTGGGGACAATCCAGATTCTGGGGTTCTTTACGATGTTGCCCATCTGAAGCATGCTGGTGCCCAATCCCTGTGAGATAATGCCGTTCCAGCCGTTCTCACGGAAGCTCAGCACGGCGAATCCCACCATCTGGGCGCAGCATCCTGCAAGTGCGGCACCGCCTGCCAGTCCGGTCAGGCTCAGTGCGGCGCAGATGGCTGCAGAGCTTATGGGAAGTGTGAGCGCCATACCTACAATCACCGATACCAGGATACCCATCAGGAAGGGCTGCTTGGTGGTAGCCCACATGATTACGTGACCCAGGCTGCTGGCGGCATGTCCTATTGCGGGAGCCCACCAGTATGAGAGGCCGATACCTACGGCGATTGTTACCAAAGGCGTTACAAGAATGTCAATCTTGGTCTCCTTGGATACCGCCTTGCCGAACTCTGATGCAAAGATGGTAACCACGTAGACTGCGAGCGGGCCTCCTGCACCGCCCAGTTTGTTTGCTGCGGCACCTACCGCCAGCATTGAGAAAAGCACCAGGTTAGGTGTACCCAGAGCGTATGCAATAGATGCGGCCATTGCGGGACCGGCCATGCTCTTTGCAAAACCTCCTACATCGACAAGCCACTGAATACCTGCCTGCTCACCTATTGTTGCAATGATTGTACCAATCAGCAGTGACGCAAAAAGTCCCTGCGCCATTGCTCCCAGGGCATCTACTCCGTATCTTTTACCGGACACTACGATGTCCTTTCTTTCAAGAAATGCTTTGAACTTTCCCATAACGGGCGCAAAGTTACAAAAAAAGGTGACGAGGTGACAAAGGGGACGGTTCTGTTTGGCTCGACTTGATGTGACCCCAAAAAATTGGACACCAACAAAGGGGTAGGAAATGTCAAAGCATCATTCGTTTGAGGAGAAGCTAAAATACATGAAGCTTCTCGATG
>CACYHW010000024.1 GCA_902774335.1 uncultured Bacteroidales bacterium | reverse complement strand
GTTGGAGAGTATGAGTTATGATGAGATTGCAGCCATCGTGGGCATTACGGCATCGGCCGTAACCAGCAGGCTGTTCCGCATCAAGGAGCAACTCAAATCAATGTCTAACAATTAATCCGTTAATCCTATGACAGACAATACTTTCAACCTCGACGAACTTCAGGAACTGAAGCAGGCTTACCAGCTCATTGACCAGAAGCTGGACGGAAAGGAGATTGTAACTCCCGAGCAGATCCGCAAGGTTACCCTCAAGAACATAAGCATCTTTAAGACTATGTTCAAGTTCAGTACCTCATGGTCACTTTTTGCCTTCACCCCCATATTGATCTTCATTTTTGCATTCAGCCCACTAATGACAGCCACCGGTATGTGGATACTTGGCATATATCTGGCAGTTGAACTTGCGCTGCACTTCTTGCTGATACGCAAGATGAACCGTGTAGATCATTCTGAACTTGATCTCAGGACGCTGTTATGCGAGGAGAGCCTCTACACCAAAAGCGCTTTCGCATTATCATGTGCAGGATTTGCCTTCTGGATTGTGTTTAACTACTTCTACATGGGCATCGGCGCATCCATAGCAATGCTGGTATTATTCATATTGGCAATCGGAAGCAGAACCCGATTCTTTACCAAGAAGGTAAGCGTCAGGGAGCTTACGTTGCCGGTTGAGCCCAAGGAGCCCGGAAAGTTCAGAAAGGCAATATCATGGTTCTTCCTCAGCATCTTGATCATAGTAACTCTCATTTTGGGCGCAGGCTTAATCTACAATACAGTAGGTGGCACAGTAAACCCCATGGAATTCCTTACCTCAGCAGGTCGCGTAATAATCTACATAGCTTTTGCAGTCAACTTCCTGTTCCTTGAGAGATACAAAAAAGGTCTGGCCGATAAGATGTACAGAGTTATAACAATTGCAGTTGTTGTCGGCATGGTTATAGCAGCCATACCCATCGCGCATACGGCAGTAATTACTCACACCATTGAGAATGGTTCTTTATCACCGCTGTTGATTGGAGTATTGGCACTGTTCATAAACGGCACCATAAAGCGCACCAGGAACAAGTGATATCAGAGAGTTTTCCTTACAAGTCCAACATAATATTATACTGAAATGAAATTTCTCAAATTGTTTGTATGCATGACAGCTACAGTCATGCTCTTCACAGAGTGCAAAAAGACCGCATCGTGTGTAAACTTTATTTCCGTTGCTGATTCACAAAAGTCCCAAGAGGTCTCATTTGAGGATGCAACAAGCAATGTAAGGATAGTACCGCTCATAAGCGATGAGCCCATTGGAGGCTGCTCCGGCATCAAATGTTACGGATCAAAAATTATGGTTCGTGCCGATCAGGGACAAAGCCTGTTCATCTTTGAAAATGGCAAGCAGATAGCCCATCTGTGCAAGGTAGGACGCGGTCGTGGAGAATACACTCTTATAGGTGATTTTGTTTATTCACCTACCAAGAACCTCCTTTATGTCAAGAGTGCAAGCACCATACTGACTTATTCGGTTCCTGACTTACAATTCAAGGGATCTTTTGACGGCGGTGACTTCACAGCTTTTGCCGAGCATGACGATTCCACATTCATCTGCCGCATGGCATATGAAGCGGATCAGAAGTTTGCCGATTATTTTATCAGTGCAAAGAACGGAGAAAAACTCGGCATAGCACGTGAAGTTGGACTGGCATCCCTGTTCTTTAACAATGAAATGAATTACTACACTCCCGAACATAGGATTCTGCTTGAGACAGGTTCAATCAATACCATATCAGAGATGCCGGCCAGGATAGGCGATAAAGAGAGAATCATACGTCAGTTTGACTTTGGAGCCAACAGCATGTCCGCAAAATTCGATTCCATCAACTTCAAAGATGATCCGGAGCCGATAATAACAGACTTTATCAACTTCATTGTAACCAACAAGGATGTTGTCATGTATGTTAACCAGGCCATTGCAACCGATAAATACGTCTCATTCTGGTATATGATCTCCGCACAGACCAATGATCCTACATATTGCCGGATCACCAACGATAATGAAATTGTCAAATACTCAGGTTTCAAGGCAACAGGAACAAAGAAAGGCCTGTTCCCGAACAGTGTTACAGAGAAAGGCCAATACGTATCCTTAATAGAAGGGCTCCCCGAAACTCTCTTTGACGATTCCGATGAACGAAGTGAGTTTTCCAAAGAACTTGAAACAGCCATACGCTCCCAGGAGTTTAACAACCCCGTCCTTGTTTTCTACGATATAAAATAAAACAATATAGCCGCTCGTTTCGCGTTATTACAACAGATGAAACGAACGGCTGTATACTTATTGGTGTCAGCCCTGTGGTTGCTTTGCAGCTGCGGGGCTGAACTCAGTCTGCGCAAAGGTGACCAGAAGTATGCCCTTGGTGAGTATACCGATGCCGCCGCACTGTACAAGAAAGCCTACGCCGGAACCCCCGCCAAGGAGAAGGAGCTGCGTGCCTCCACGGCGTTTAAGATGGCCGAGTGCTACCGTCATACCAATTACGTGCCGCGCGCCCTGGCAGCCTACCGCAACGCAGTCCGCTACCACTATCCCGACTCGACGGTCTACAGATATCTGGCCGATATGCTCAGGCTGGACGGAAAGATTGCCGAAGCCCAGAAGAACTATCTGATTGCGCTGCAGCATGACTCCACCGATGTGCTGGCACAGAACGGTCTTGAGTCCTGCCGTCTCATTCAGGGCTGGAAGGACAACCCCACCCGATATACCGTCAAGAAGGACCCCGTAATGAACGGACGATACAGCGACTGGTCACCGGTGTTCGGCAGTCAGGAATACGATGTGCTCTACTTTACATCGTCCCGCAAGGAGTGTGCCGGCGATGAGATAAACGGCATAACCGGAATGAAGAACTGTGACATATTCGTGTCACGCAAGGACGACAAGGGCGTTTGGAAAAAGCCCGAGGTGATTGAGGGAGGCCCCAACAGCGAGTTCGAGGACGGTACCTGCGCCATCAGCCCCGACTTCTCGACCATGTACTACACCTACTGTGCATCGGACCCACAGCAGCCCCGTCCCGCCACCATATACAAATCATCCCGTTCCGATGCCTCATGGTCGGCCGGAACCGCTTTCGGCAGCTCCAAAGATTCCATTTACAACTACGCACACCCGGCGGTGTCGCCCGACGGCCAATGGCTCTACTTTGTATCGGACATGGACGGCGGATACGGCGGCATGGACCTGTGGCGCATTCCCATTGACGGCCGTCTGATAGGAGCCGAGAACCTGGGACCCGACATCAACACGCCAGGCAACGAGATGTTCCCCACCTTCCGCAGGAACGGTGAGCTCTACTTCTCGTCCAACGGACATCCCGGCATGGGCGGTCTTGACATATTCTGCGCGGTAAGCACAAGCGACACCACATGGACCGTGACCAACATGGGCACACCCGTAAACTCACAGGCCGATGACTTTGGAATGACATTCGAGGGAGACCTGACACGCGGATTCTTTTCCAGCAACCGTAATGACGGACGCGGCCGCGACCACATATGGACCTTCGAGTTGCCCGAGACCGTACACAAGATTACGGGCTGGGTATACGAGAAGGACGGATACGAGCTGCCCGATGCACTGGTCTACCTGATTGGAAACGACGGCACCAACATGAAACTCAATGTCAAGGAGGACGGATCGTTCACACAGCGCATCACTCCGGGAGTAAGCTACCTGCTGCTTGGTACCGCCAAGGGCTTTATGAACTACAAGCAGGAGATGACGGCCGACAGTACCGACCAGGATCGCGAATATGTGCTGCAGTTCCCGCTCTCATCAATATCCAAGCCGGTCATGATAGACAACATATTCTTTGACTTTGGCCGCGCTACCCTGAGAGCCGAATCGGCCCAGTCTCTGGATGAACTTGTACAGCTGCTCAACGATAATGCAGGCGTAACCATCGAGATAGGCGCCCACTGCGACTATGTAGGCGATGATGACTACAACAAACGCCTGTCTCAGCAGCGTGCCGAGAGCGTTGTTGAGTATCTGATAAAGAACGGCATTGACAGCAAACGTCTTACCGCCCGCGGATACGGTGAGTCAACTCCCAAGACCATCACTAAGAAGATAGCCGAAAAATATGATTTCCTGACCGAGGGCACCCAGCTCACCGAAGAGTTCATAAAGAGCCTGCCCGATGACCGGCAGGAAATCTGCAATCAGTTGAACCGCCGTACCGAGTTCCGCGTGATACGCACCACCTACGGCCTGTTCGGTGGAAAATAATCAGGATATGGAATTGCGTATCCTCCACTCCTGAGGATACATGTTATTTGCGCGGTTGCCTATGTTCTTGGCAAATCCCAGAGGTATGTCCTTATAAGTGAGCAGTACTATGCCGCGCGGCGCATCCTCAAGTCTTACGGCATCACAGTGCAGATATGCAAGAGCCTGCTGTCGGGTCACCTCAACCCTGCAGAAAGCATCACGGTTAAGAGCGCTGCTCATTGCAAGAGCGTGAGCCGGAACCCAGTCACGACCCTTCATCACCGCCACCTCGATACCGGGTACCAAAGCATAGAGTTCCTGTCCTGCCTGCCACATATCATCCTTAAGGTCCGATGGCAACGCATACACAGACTCGTTCTTAATATAGAACTCGTATCCGCCCTCCGGTTTAAGCCATGACTTGCATTCTGCAGGAACTTTTGATGCATCGCCTCTGAAAGGTCTGCTCTTAAGACCCGCACCAGCACCTTCAGGCTTGCGCAGCAGGCACAGGAAGAATCCCTCACCGCGTGTACGGTGCTGCATAAAGTGGTATACAGGCAGATTATCCTCTGTAAGCGAACCGGCGATATTCCACTTGGGGTCAGGATTCAGGTCAACGGCCTCTGCTCCGAACTTATCCATAATCCAGCGAACATTGTCCTCATCCTCCTGGCGGTTGAATGTACAGGTACTGTATATAAGGTATCCGCCCGCTTTCAGTGCAGGCCATATGTCATCGATAATCTCGCGCTGGCGGGCAGCACACATCTCAACGTTCTGGAGGCTCCAGTCGCGAACGGCCCCCTCATCCTTTCGGAACATGCCCTCGCCCGAGCAGGGTGCATCCACCGCAATAAGGTCAAACATAAGGCTGGACTCGCCAATCTGCTTGGGAGTATTGCAGGTTACCATCACACCGGGACGGCCCCACTTGACCATATTCTCGGCCAAAATCTGGGCACGGCCGCGCTGGATCTCATTGGATATGAGCAGGCTGCCTTCAGGGAGCAGCTGGGCCAGAAGGGTTGACTTACCGCCGGGAGCAGCGCACAGGTCAAGCGCACGCACCGGACCGCTTACGCATTTGCTTACAGCCTGGGCCAGGAACATGGACGAAGCCTCCTGCACGTAGTAGCAGCCCTGATGAATCAGGGGATCCATGGTAAACTGCGGACGGTGGTCCAGATAGACGGCCTGATCCATCCATGAAACGCGCCCATCGGCCCTGCATTCAAGTGACTCCAGAACAAGGTTTTGGGACTGGGCCGACTTGGAGTTGAACCTGATGCTCACCTCCGGCTCGGTAGCCAAAGCGGCCAGCAGAGCATCACGCTCACTGCATGGTAATATGTTGATAAATTCCTGCGGCAACTCCATACCTTATCCCCATTTTACCGCGAAGGTAAGCCAAAAAATCAGTATATTCGCAGACAAGAAAAAAGAAAAAGGATGAAACAGTACCTGGACCTGCTTGACAGGATATTACGTGAGGGTGTACAAAAGGGAGACCGCACCGGAACCGGCACAATCAGCGTGTTCGGACACCAGATGCGTTTCAATCTGGAAGAGGGATTTCCCCTGCTAACCACCAAGAAACTGCACCTCAAGTCAATCATATACGAGCTGCTCTGGTTTCTTGACGGCAACACCAACGCAAACTGGCTGCAGGAGCGCGGCGTACGCATCTGGAACGAGTGGGCCGATCCCGACGGCAGCCTGGGTCATATCTACGGATACCAGTGGCGTTCATGGCCCGATTACGAGGGAGGTTTCATCGATCAGATATCGGAGGCTGTCGAGACCATCAAGCACAACCCCGATTCACGCCGCATAATTGTGAGCGCATGGAACGTGGCCGATCTCAAGAACATGAACCTACCACCTTGCCATGCATTCTTCCAGTTCTATGTAGCCAACGGCCGACTGAGCCTGCAGCTCTACCAGCGCAGCGCCGACTGTTTCCTGGGCGTACCTTTCAACATAGCATCGTATGCCCTGCTCACCATGATGATGGCGCAGGTAACAGGTCTCAAACCGGGTGACTTTATTCACACCACGGGTGATACACACCTCTATCTGAACCACCTGGATCAGGCACGTCTGCAGCTCACCCGTGAGCCGCGCCCGCTGCCCAAGATGATTATCAACCCGGATGTCAAGAGCATATTCGACTTCAAGTATGAGGACTTCCAGCTTGAGGGCTATGACCCGCATCCGCACATTAAAGCCGACGTATCAGTATGATATCAATAATTGTTGCTATAGCCCAGAACGGAGCTATAGGTTATAAAGGGGACTTGATCTATCACATGAGTGCCGACCTGAAGCGCTTCAAGGCGCTCACCACGGGTCACACCGTCATTATGGGACGCAAGACTTTCGAGTCACTGCCCAAGGGCGCGCTTCCCAACCGCCGCAACATAGTGCTTACCCGCCAGCAGGACGTTACTTTTCCCGGTACCGAGGTGTACCGTTCCCTGGACGAGGCTCTGAGCAAATGCTCTTCCGATGAAAAGGTCTACATCATGGGAGGAGCGCAGGTATACACCCAGGCGCTTTCCATGGCACAGGAACTGGAGATTACTCTTGTACATGACACTCCGGCGCTGGCCGACACATTCTTCCCTGAGTTCGGAAGCGACCCCAGTTGGCATCTGGTAAACCGTGAGGATCATGAGCCCGACGAGAAGAACGCCCAGCCCTACTCCTTCCTTACATTCCGGAGAGATTAATCACTAAACATACATAACAAAGAAAGGCCTCTGAAATCAGGGGCCTTTCTTTTATCAGATCTATCAAGAGGTCTACTTTTTTTCCTTCTCTTTGCCTGCTGAGTAGACAATGTTCAGAGCACGTGCCTTACGAAGCTCCTGCTTCACATCGGTAACGATACCCATCTGAACATCCTGGTCTATCTTAAGCGACATCTTCATGAGAGGCTTGTCACGCTCTGCCATCTGCTCACGCTCTGCAGATACGAACTCGCGTACTGCCTCAGGCTCTGCGAAATGCTCGTTGAGCTGGATCTGAGGAGCAGAACCGAATGTTGCACGATACTGCTTGGCGGGAGGGCCGATGTAGATATGTGACACCAGAGACTTTCTCTCAAGTTTCTCAATCTCACTGCTACCATTAGGAGTCTTAACCTGAACCTTTACCTCAACTTCACGCATTGATGTTACCATCATGAAGAAGAACAATACGGTAAAGATAAGGTCCGGAAGTGACGAAGTATTCAACTCCGGCATTTCTCTCTTTCCATTACTTCTAAACTTACTCATTGTTCAGTACCATATTGTTTAGGTTCAGCCTCCGAAATCTTGGAAGCGTATACTGCGCGGGCAACCGGCTGTTCGGTCTTTTCATCGCACTGCTCGTACTTCTTACCGAAGTTCTTTCTTGCCCATGCGTCTCTTAACTCACTATAAGCTTTTGACAGCTCATGCTGGACCTTGAAGTAAATCTCATAATTGGTGGTACGGTCAGTCTGAAGTGAGATCACGTGGCGGACTGTGGTAACTACTGTACCGTAGCCCTCGATCTCGTAATCCTCCTTGATGGGAAGGTTTACGTTATCGTCAGGATTTGCAATGAACTCCTTGGCGATATCCTTCAGCTCCGAGACATCAATTGTGCGATTCAGCACACCGTTCTTGACGTGGATCTCGTTGTTCTTGTTGACCTGGACCGTCATTACATTACGCTCCTTGATCTTCATCTCCTGCTCAACGGCATCCGGATCCCAGTCAGGAAGACGACGGGACAGACCCGAGTCGACGTCCATAGATGTGGTCACCAGGAAGAAGATAAGCAGGATGAACGAGATATCCGCTGTCGAAGACTGGTTAAGTCCTGGAACTTTTCTCTTACCTTTTGCCATAACTCTCTCTAAGCTTCAGGTTTACTTCTTGGCCTTGAAAATACCAAGCATTGAAAGTACTGTGCACAGAATTGAGACAATTACGAGTCCGTAGATTGAGTACAAGCAGACATCAGAGAGCTTGAGTACCCAAAGTGTATCCTCGATTGACTTGTCGCCAAGAGTTACAGGCGTTGTGCTTGCCATGAGATATGAAACGGCAATCAGGGCAAAGGTGAACAGGAATACCCAACCGGCGAATCCGGTTCTCTTCTGGGAACCCTTGGTCCTTACCTTCAGGTTTCTTATGGCGTTTGACACTCCGAAACCGAGCACTGACACGATGCACATGCCTACCAGGGCATAGAGCCATACGAGCAGAAGGCCGGTATAGTGAGGAGCTGTCAGGTTCTTGGAGTTGCTGTAGTATGTCTCACCGTATCCTACGCCGAAGAACAGTACGAGTACAACGGCCGAAAGTACGAAGAGAATACCCAGAGCCCACTTAGAAGCCTTTATTTGTTTATTCTCAGTTTTCATAATCGGTTTTAATTACTTTTTGAACTTCAGGTTGTACTTCATGATGATGTCGAGCAGAGTAACTGAAGAGTCCTCCATGTCTGTGTTAAGAGCCTCGACCTTGCTCAGAATGTAGTTGTAGAATACCTGAAGAATAAGAGCAACGATGATACCGAAGATGGTTGTGATAAGAGCAACCTTCATACCGCCGGCAACAACGTTAGGTGAAATATCACCAGCCTTCTGGATATCATCAAAGGCCTGTACCATACCGATCACAGTACCAAGGAATCCGAGTGAAGGAGACATTGCGATGAACAGGGTGATCCATGAGAGGTTCTTCTCAAGGTTAGAAGCCTGAACGCTACCGTATGATACAACTGAACGCTCAACTACGTCGAGACCCTCGTCGATACGCATCATACCCTGATAGCAGATTGAGGCTACAGGACCACGGGTTTCGCGGCAGATTGACTTTGCACCTTCTACATCACCATTCTCAAGAGCAGCCTGGATATCTTCGAGGAGCTTCTTGCTGTTGATTTCAGAAAGACTGAGGAAAATGATACGCTCAATGCAAAGAGCGAGACCGAAAATCATAGCGATGGCAACGAGTGACATAAAGCCTGCGCTACCCTCGATGAACTTAATCTTGATTGTCTTGTGGAGACCCTGACCTTCCTCCTCATCCACTTCGGCTGCTTCAGCCTCTACGGTTTCGGGAGCTGCGATTGAGTCAACAGCTGCGGAATCTTCCTGAGCAACCTCCTCAACGGCAGGTGCTTCTGTCTCTTGAGCATTGATTGTCTGGTTTACTCCAAATGTAAGGAGTCCCATCATTGCAACGAATGCAAATACCTTTTTCATTTGAGATAATTTTTAGTTATTGGTTAATTTGATAATTCTTAATCAGTCAGTTTCAAACAGCGGAAAGACGGGGATTCGAACCCCGGATACGCTTTTGGCGTATACACGCTTTCCAGGCGTGCCTCTTCAACCACTCGAGCATCTTTCCCTTCAGGCACTATTTCTCCATAGCGTCCAAAACGGGCGCAAATTACAACATTTTTACTGAATATAGCAACCAAAGGTTATTAAAACATGTAAAAATGCAGTCTTGCGCACAATACGGAGAAAGCCAACCTTTACAAAAGCACCCGGTATACCTTTTTTTGTGTACTTTTGTATCAATCAACACCCAAAGATAAGTTATTATCGCGACAAAATGAAGCCCGAGTTCAGAATTTATCACATTCTAAGGCCCCTGGGATGGATTTACGGAGCATTGACCGGGATAAGGAACCGCCTGTTTGACATGAACGCCCTCAAGAGCGTGTCGTTCGGCATTCCCGTCATCAACATCGGAAACATTACCGCAGGCGGTACGGGCAAGACCCCGCACACCGAATATGTGGCTTCAATACTCAAGGATTATTGCCGTACAGCGGTGCTCAGCCGCGGTTACGGACGTCATACCAAAGGTTTCTTCATGTCCGATGAGCGCTCCGACAGCGGTCTGATAGGCGATGAGCCCCTGCAGATAAAGCGCCGCTTCCCCGACATAGACGTAGCCGTCTGCGAGGACCGCGCCGTGGGCATAAACCGCGTCATCGGCCTGTGCAATCCCCAGGCAGTCATCCTGGACGACGCCTTCCAGCACCGCAAGGTCACTCCCTCGCTCAACATACTGCTCGTCAACTGGCACCGTAACATACTGGACGACGCCATGCTGCCGGCCGGACGTCTGCGTGAGAGCGCCGCACGCCGCAACCGCGCCCACATCATCATAGTCACCAAGTGCCCGGAGGATCTGTCACAGGAGGCTATGGAGAGCATGACCGCAGCACTCAGGACCGATGCATCGCAAAAGGTATTCTTCAGCACATTGGAATACGGCAGCATATACCCCATGCAGTCCGGCAGCAACGCCGCGCTGCCATCGGGCCCCGCACTGGTAGTGACAGGAATAGCATCACCGCGCCAGATAGAGGAATATCTGACCGGACAGGGACGCAAGGTCACCCTGATGACCTACCCCGACCATTACCGTTATTCAAAGCAGGACATCAGGAAAATTGCCGACAGGCTGAACGCCATGGGCAGCGACGCCTTTGTAATTACCACCGCCAAGGATGCAGCCCGTCTGGCCGACCTCAATATTGACGCGGAACTGCTTGACAGGATATTCGTGCTGCCGGTAGGCGTTAGGTTCCTCAAGGGCGGCGACGACTTTGAACGTATAATCAAGAAACACGTGGATTCATTCGGAAAATAAAAAAACAACATACAGCAATGGCAGAAATCAAACGCACAGAGATTGCACAGCTCGGAGAGTTCGGGCTCATAGACCACCTTACCAAGGACCTTAAGCCCCAGAACAGCTCCACACTTTACGGTGTAGGCGACGACTGCGCCGTCCTGGACTATTCAGGCAAGGACAAGGAGGTGCTGGTTACCACCGACATGCTCATGGAGGGCGTACACTTTGACCTCACCTATGTGCCGCTCAAGCACCTGGGCTACAAGAGTGCAATGGTAAACATATCCGACATATACGCCATGAACGGCACACCCCGCCAGATGACGGTATCAATCGCACTGAGCAAGCGCTTCTCGGTGGAGGATATGGAGGATTTCTATGCAGGAGTGGTTCTGGCATGTCAGCGTCACGGCGTGGATCTGGTGGGTGGTGACACCACATCGTCCCTGACCGGTCTGGCCATCAGCATAACATGTATAGGAGAGGCCGAAAAGGGCAAGGCCGTTTACCGCAACGGAGCTGGCCAGAACGACCTGATATGCGTATCGGGCAACCTGGGTGCAGCCTACATGGGTCTGCAGTTGCTGGAGCGTGAGAAGGCTGTGTTCAACAGCACCCCGCACAGCAAGGACGAGCCTTTCGCTCCCGATTTTGCCGGCAAGGAGTACCTGCTGGAGCGCCAGCTCAAGCCCGAGGCACGCGGCGACATCATTAAGGAACTGCGTGAGGCCGGAATCCAGCCCACCGCAATGATGGATATATCGGACGGACTCTCATCGGAGCTTATACATATCTGCAAGCAGAGCAACACCGGCTGCAGCGTCTACCAGGAGCGCATCCCCATTGACTACCAGACCGCAGTCATGGCCGAAGAGCTCAACATGGATGTCTTTACCTGCGCCCTTAACGGCGGCGAGGACTACGAACTCCTGTTCACCGTTCCCCTGACCGACCACGACAAGATCATCCAGCTCAAGGACGTCAAACTGATAGGCCACATGACAAAGCCCGAACTTGGCCGCCACTTAGTGACCAAATCCGGGCAGGAAGTCGAACTCAAGGCCCAGGGCTGGACCTCGAACCTCTAGTCCGAGGTCCATTTTCCTTTTTTTATTTTGCTCCGCAAAAGAGGCTACCTCCGGTAGCGTCCTTCGGACTATACTGCAATTAAATACTTTTTTCCACGTTCCAGACAAAAGCGCGGAGACCGAGTTTCTCGGTAGCCACGTCCATTGCGTGCAGTTTGTCCAGCACTATATCCACCTTGTTGTCATCAACCATGGTGATTATGCCAGAGCACATGGAAGGCCAGGCGTGGTTGCCATAGTGAGGCTCGCCGGTTTTAGAGCCCCTGCCCTGCAGCTGCTCCACCATGGAGAAGCCGCGGCAGTTGCTTGTGGTAAGCATCTCAATTATACGCTCCGTATATGACTGATCGAATGTTATAAATATTGCTTTCATAGTTGCGCCTGATTAATGTTTTGCAGTCTTGTCATGAATGAACTGATCCTTATTCTCAGCCCAGAACTTAGCCAGCTCCAGCTGCTTGCGGTGATGGCGACGGGTTTTCTTGATATCCATACCCTGAAGCATGCAGTACAGAGTAGGAACAAGTATCAGGGTAAGCAGTGTTGATACAGTCAGACCGCCTATAACCGATATACCCAGAGGTCTCCACATGGCCGATCCCTGACCATGACTCAAGGCCATAGGAATCATACCCAGGATGGTGGTCATGGTTGTCATGAGCACAGGACGCAGACGGCTGCGGGCAGCTGTCACTGTCGATGTGATGGCCGACATGCCACGCTCACGGCACAGTCCGGTATAATCAATGAGCACAATACCGTTCTTAACTACGATACCTATAAGCATGATGGCACCCAGCATACTCATCAGGTTGATTGATGTGTCGGTAAGCCACAGTGCAATGAGCACACCGCTCAATGCGAAAGGTATGGAGAACATTATGATGAACGGGAGTTTGAGAGACTCAAACTGAGCAGCCATCACGATGAACACAAGCAGTATGATAAGCAGAGCCAGGACACCCATGTCATGGAATGACTCCTGCTGCTCCTCATAGTCACCCGATATATTAACCGATACGCCCTCCGGAAGTTCCATGCCATCAATGATAGCCTTTCCGGCCTCAACAACTTCACTCAGGGCAGATCCGCCGGCAATGACGCAGGTCACGGTATTGATACGCTGACGGTCCTTACGCTCGATGGTAGGCGGTGTGAACACCTCCTCCAGATGACCCACGTCACGTACGCGAACGGCGTTGGTTCCGCTGCCGTAGAGAAGGATATTCTCAATGTCGCCCAGCTCTGTACGATACTCCGGTGCATAGCGAACCTTTATATAGTACTCCTCACCGTCCTCACGGAAATATGATGCGGTGGCACCATAGATACGGTTACGCAGGTATGTAGCTGCTGTTGAGAGGTTAAGTCCGTGCTGAGCCAGTTTCTCGCGGTCAAACACAACCTCATACTCAGGCTGGTAGTTGTCACGGCTGATGTAGGCCTCACCTACACCGTCAACCTTCTTCATTGCTGCCAGGAACTCTGCAGCCACGGCATCGGTATGGGCAAAATCATAACCGTAGATTTCAAAGTTGGCGGTTGACTGTCCGCCCATGCTCATACCACCGCCTGCGGTTACCATGAATCGCTCAATCTCGGGGCGTGCGTTAAGGTCGGCGCGCATATCGGCCACAACCTTATCGGATGAGACGGTACGGTCTTTCAGTTCCTTGAGTGAGAGGGTAAATGAGATTACATGCGTACCGTTGGTCTGCATGGCGGCGAATGTATTGTTCTCGTCGGCGGCACCCACACGGAAGTTACATGTTATAAGGTCATCGGCATAACGTTTCATCCACAGATCCGACAACTCCTGGGCAACGGCACGTGAGCGGTTGGTGTTGGTGTTGATAGGCATATAAATGGTGGCCGATATACGCGACTGCTCATCGGACGGGAAGAACTCAGACTTAAGGTCACTTGCGCTGAAGAGTGATACAACGAACAGGACTATTGCCACCATGACAACTAACTTGCGGTGACGCACTGCCTTGTCAATGAGACGAGAATAGAGGCGATCCAGACCGTCCAAAGCCTTCTGAATGGGACTGTACAGGGCTGTGTGAATACGGCTGCCTTTCTTCTCCAGCTTAAGCATACGTGAGCAAAGCATCGGGGTCAGTGTAAGTGAAACCACAAGTGAGATGGCTATGATGACGCACATCATGCCGCCCAACTGTTTGAACATTACACCTGTCATACCCGATATCATGGTCAGCGGGAAGAACACTGCGAATATTGTCATGGTTGATGCCATAACGGATACGGCAACCTCATTGGTGGCATGGATGGCAGCCTGCTTGGGGTTGGATCCGCGCTCAATATGCGTAGTGATGTTCTCAAGTACCACAATGGTATCATCCACAACCATACCGATAGCTATGGTAAGACAGCTCAGCGATATGATGTTGAGCGATCCGTCGGTCACCAGCAGATAGATGAATGACGCAATAAGTGACAGCGGGATTGTGATGGCCACAACCACTGTCGCACGCCAGCGGCCGGTAAAGAAGTAAACCACCAGAACCACGAACAAAAGTGCGTAGAGGATAGTCTCGGCAAGTGAGTTCACGGTCTGCATGATATCCTCGGAGCCGTCATGAATCATACCTATCTTGATGTCGCTGGGCAGATTCTTCTGCAACTGTGGAAGTGTCTCGTTGACCTTACGGCATATCTCCACGGTATTGGCACCGGTCTGTTTCTGGATGACCATCATGGCACCCTGAACGCCGTTGTTGTAAGACTCCTGAGCACGCTCCTGTGTGCGGTCCACGATCTCAGCCACATCGCTCAGATATACGTTACGGCCGCCTATAGAGGCAACCACCAGGCTGCTCATGTCACGCGGATCACGGAACTCGCCGTCCACGCGCAGGGCATATGACTCGTTACCTACATCAATGTTACCGCTCGGTATGGAACGGTTCTCCTGTCCTATCATGGCGGCAATCACCTCAATCGTAAGGTTGTAAGCCTCCAGCTTGGCAGGGTCACAATATACGTAGATCTCACGCTCAGGTGCGCCCGACACCGATACGGTACCCACACCGGGAATACGGGCCAAGGGGTTGACCACGTTCTCGTCAAGGATCTTGTACAGGGCTGCCTGGCTCTCTCCGGCCTGGACCGAGAGGAGCATGATAGGCATCATACTGGTATCGAATTTGAATACAATGGGAGTGCCCGCGCCGTCAGGCAGCGAGTTGGATATCATACCCAGTTTGTCACGGACATCGTTGGTAATCTCATCTATATCATGACCGAACTCGAATTCAAGTGTAATTACCGATACGTTCTCCGATGACTTGGAAGATACGTGCTTGATATAGCTGCAGCTGTTCAGCGTATTCTCCAGCGGACGGGTCACGTTGTTCTCTATATCCGATGCATTGGCACCGTTATAGTAGGTGAACACCATGATGGTGTTGGTCTCTATATCCGGCAGCTGGTCGATAGGCAGCTTGGAGTATGAGAACAAGCCGAACACCACCACCGCTACGAAACAGAGCGCCGTGAATATTGGTCTTTTGACCGAGCTTTCGTATAAACTCATGGTTAATACTTGTGTGTTGTTTTACTTGTTTACTGTAACCTCGCAGCCGTCTGACAGCCTGGACTGTCCGGCAGTAACTACCATAGCACCGTTCTCTACGCCTGATATCAGCTCGTAGCGGTCACCCAGACGCTGGCCAAGCTCAACTTTGTTGTAGCTGACCTTGCCGTTGCTGTATACATATACAAAACGGTCGCCTGAACCTGAACGCTTCTCGATAGCCAGGTCAGGAACCACCACGTGATTCTGAATACCCAGGTTAAGGGTGGCACGTGCAAACATACCGGGACGGAGTTTGAGGTCCTTATTGGCTACAAGTATCTCAACCGGGAAGGTATGTGTCATGGCATCTACTGTGGGATAGATAAGTGACACTTTACCGGTAAATGTCTCGCCGGGATAAGCGTCGAGCTCTATAGACACCTCATCACCCTTGCTAACCTTGGAGTAATACTGCTCCGATACGTTGATTGTAAGCTTTACGGGAGCAATCTTCTGAACTACCAGAATGGGCTGACCGCCATAAAGGTCTCCGTTGTCATAAGTCCTGGCTGTAACAATACCGTCAATAGGACTGGCCAGACGGGTATTCTCACGCAGTGTCTTGAGAGACTTGCGTGCCACTTCGAGTTGAAGTTTCATATTATCCCACTCGGACTGTGATACACCGCCCACCTTATACAACTGGTCAATGCGGTTAAACTCTGTCTCCAGATTCTTGAGCTGCATCTCCTGCTGGCTCAGTGTGGTCTCATCCATCTCAACAAGTACCTGACCGCGCTTAACCTGGTCACCTACCTCCACGTTGATCTTGCTTATACGTGCAGGGGTGGCAGGAGCGATATTGTTCTTTATCTCGCCTACGATAGTGGCTGAATAGACCTGAATCTGCGCAACAGGCTCCTCAACAACCTGAGCGAGTGTTACCAGAGGTTTTTCATCCGATGCAGCGGCAGCGGGTGCGGCAGTCTCGTTTTTTTTCTGTCCGCAAGCTGTCATGAGCAGTACGGAGCAGAGAGCGATTCCCAATTTTCTGAATGCTTTCATATTATCTTGTTTTATTTGTTCCTCATTGTTGTTATTCCTGGCCCAGGACCTTGTCAAGATCAGCCTTGGCTGCCAGATAGTTGTAGATGGACTGGCTGTATGTGAGCTTAGCCTGGGTGAGTGAAACCTCGGAGTTGTTCAACTCCAGTATGGTTCCCTTACCTATCTCATAGCGCTTGCTTGCTATCTCACGAC
The DNA here is from genome assembly GCA_902774335.1 of uncultured Bacteroidales bacterium. Lineage (GTDB taxonomy): Bacteria > Bacteroidota > Bacteroidia > Bacteroidales > Bacteroidaceae > Colenecus. The sequence continues at coordinate 8,883 of CACYHW010000024.1, read as the reverse complement.
CCTTCTCGGCCTGCTCGATAGCCTCATGGTTGCTGGCTACCTGCTCGGCATTGGCCTTCATGTTATCAATGTAACTGCGGGCCTGGATGCTCAACTGCTTCTCGGTATAGTCAATATTCTCCTTGAGCTGGCTTATCTGCAGTTTGGTGCTGCGGATCTTTGTAAAGTTACCCATACGGAAAATAGGTACGGAGAGTGAGAGCACTATTGATGAGCTCTTGACCCAGTTATAGTTACCAATGTTCCAGTCAGTGTTCTGCATGGACTGCAGCTGATATGTTCCTGCCAGCGCGAGCGTAGGCATGAAGTTCATCTTCTGGACACGCAGAGTCTGGTTCAGCATGGTCTCATTCATCTTGAGTTGACGCATATTGGTGTTGTTCTCAAGTGAGAAACTGCCTGCTGAGAGCGCCTCGTTATAAAGAAGGTCCTCATAATCCTCAAGGCTTCCCTCAATTACTATCTCATACTCGGGATCCAATCCCATGAGCACCTTAAGCTGGAGTTTGGAGAGGGTCACCGCGTTACGGGCCTGGATAACAGTGGGATTCAGGCTGCGCAGCTGGACCTCAGCGCTTATCTTGTCATACTCGCTGGTACCACCCAGTTCATAGAGAGACTTGACTACATCAAAGTTCTTCTGAGCCTGTTCCAGACTCTTGCAGAGAACATCATAGCTGTCTTGAGCCAGAATAACCTGATAGTAGGCCTTGGTAACCTGATTGACCAGATCCAGCTTTGAGCTGCGGCTCTGCTCCACGGCATTGTCAAGGTCGCTCTTGGTAAGATTCATCGTTGCATAGACAGTAGGAGCAAACAGGGGCAGGCTCACCTGGAACTGTCCGTTCCATGTGCTTGTCTCGTCAGCACCCATCTTGAACTCCATACCGTTCAGTTTCATAACCGGGGCCAGAAGTGTATATTGGACTGAGCCGCTGAAATCAGCACTGGGAAGTAGTGCCTGCCAAGCCTCATTCTTGCTTACCTTCTTTACCTCAATCTGCTGCTCTGCCACCTTGATTGTGGGGTTATCGCTCAAAGCTATCATGAGTGCGTCGTCAAGTGTAATCTTGACCTGACCCGCAGCCTCCTGGGCATTAACACCCGTTGCGGTAAGAACAGCCGTTGCAAGGAACATTATCCCTGCCATTAAACATCTTTTCATGATCTATTGTTTGATTTATACCTATACTTTTCCAGTTTCTCCATACCCTTGGGTGCAGCTATGCCGCGCAAAAGCGCAACCATGGTGCCGTTTATGAGCTTCTCATAATCAAAAGTACCCTTCTTGGCCACTTCGCTGGTGGCACGTCCCATGGTTGTGAATGCCAACATCACCACATCCATATCCAGGTCGTCGCGGAACACACCCTGCTTGACACCAAGTTCCATGAAACTGCGCATGCACACCTTCATCTCCTCCATATGTTCCAGGAACATCTTCTTGAGGCGGGGATACTTGTCCATATCGCTGAACCTGTTGTGATCGGTCTCACGTGACTCCTTCACGATAATCTCCAGATGCTTGAGGAACACGGTAAGCACATCGTCCTCACGGCTTATCTCATCTTTGATAAGCTGTCCCATACGGCACATGTGTTTCTGCATGCACTCAACCAGCAGGTCCTCCTTGCTGGAAAAAATCTCGTAAAGTGTACGTTTTGAAACAGAGAGTTCCTGAGCTACGTCATCCATGCGAACGGTCAGGTTTCCGTCACGAAGCACTATCTCTGTAGTGGTCTCAATAGCCTTGCGGCGAATGTCGTCTCTGTTGGTAGGAGTTATAATCATCTTTTCAAGTCCTCTCTTTCGGACCGCAAAGATACAAGAAAACTCGATGCGTCGCATCGAGTTTTCCGACTAAAATATATCATTTAGCCATTTTTAGCACTTATCGGCTCAAAAGTAACAGGCAACCCTCATGGTGAATAAATTCATCGAGAATCCCATTGCCGAAGTACCGGGAGATTCAATTGTGTATCCCATTGTCGTAGTTTTTTCCTTTGTCGTCTTCATATACTCAAGCGATATAGGCGAAAACTGGAATCCCCATTGCTTGCTCCGGGTCATGTATTCAATTATACAAGGCTCCACACATACGCCATATAAATCGTGATCGTTTACAAAGGACTTGCGGAACTGGGCCGATGCTATCCAGTTCAGATCCTCCGAAATGGGGTTTCTCATATTCAGACCCGCCCAGTATGCGGAATACGAAGTACCGTCGTCACCATTAATATTTGAGGATGAAAGGCTTGTCCACTCACTCTCATTGGCAAGGCCCAATTCAAGGGCAACGGTCTCGGTAAACCTGTAACCTGCTCCGAACGTGAACAAACTGGTGTTGACGGAATAACGTGCAAAATTCTGAGTGGTCTGATCCTTAGTGAATGACATTCCCTTGGTAGCTCCTCCGCCCAGAAACAAATAAAAACCTGAATACTGTGCCATAACCTCAGATGACATAGAGCACATCAAGGCAATTACTATTGCAGACAATATCTTTTTCATAGCTCAGATCATTTGAAATATTTGACAATGTTGAACGATACCGAGTTAAGGGACAAACCCACAGTTGATCCCGAAAAGCGGCTGTCTAAAGGATACACAACAGCAAGACTTCCCAGTGACAGTTGGAATGCCCAGTCACTGTAATCGGCCCTGTATTCAAATGACAGAGGATTGAAACCTATTCCGGCAAAATCGAAAGTGGTGCCGCTCTGCTTATAATTCATATATTCCAATTCCACTTGTGGGATATAGGTCAGATGTCCCTTGAGACTCTGGTGAAAAACCACTGCGGCTCCTAATCCTCTCATATAAGAATTTGATGAACTCAACACATCGGAGCCATCGATACTGGAGGATTGGAAAAGACCGGCAAGTTCGACGCTGAACTTGGGAGCCACAAAATATCCTGCACCAAGTGCCACACCGTATTTATTCTGCTCAACACCCATGGAATTGACCATTGAGACATTTCCTCCCGCAGTCAGGTAGAGATTCTTGTCCGGAGAAATCATGATTGTGGACGGAGCCTCCGTCTGGGTCTCCAGCGGCCTGCTCACTTCAATAAGGTCATATCGGTCACTCCGGTACAGATCCGAACTGATTGAAAGGATTTCCTGATTGGGACCTGTTTTACGTAAATCGGATATCTTCACGTAACGTGCTCCGTTTTTCCAGGCCTCATTTTTGGTTATCTGGAGCAACTGTTCACGGGTTGATCGGCCCTGTACATCGACAGTACCCACCCACTCCGCGTCGCCCGGAAGGAATTCATTCTCTTGAAATACCACAACATCGTCAACCGTGCCTACAGGCTGGGACGTATGTACGATGTTAGACGTGATCACAGGAGCGCATGACCATGCAAGACATGCCATAACGCAAACAATAGGAAGTGTGATTCTTTTCATTTTTATTTCACGTAAGGTTTGTACGTGGTTGCAAAGATAGTTATCAATACAAATAATCGGCCGTTATTCGGCACTTATAAACGGAAAGTTCAGAAATTGTAGCCGCCTGCGGGATCATTATCCCGGGAAAACAAGCCATCGCCATTCCAACCACAATACACATCCTCAACAACAACAAACAGATTAATTACTACATTGTCCGGGCCAAGGCTGTATAGACTGAACTTAAACTTATGTTCCTCATTTTTCCATACATAATAAGCACGTCCTCCTTGATATTCCTCAACATAATCCGCGTAAAAATCAGTTAACCCATAGTGTGTAGCTGTTGCATTGCCTTCATACAATTGGCAATGGACCTTTGAGTCCGAGAAAGAGAAACGGTACCAATTATTTTCTTCCGTCATCTTCCATGTGGTGTTCTTAATATCCGGATAATGATTATTATCATCCTTGATACATCCGTTAAGAACGGCTACAGTCAGTAATATAACCAGGTATAAACAATATCTTTTCATCATACGCCCCTATTAGAAATTGATTCCCAGGCCCAATTGCCAGCAATTGAATGCATATGGTCCCCAAAAAGACCTTCTACTATTCTTATCGGTTGCAGTTCTGAACATTCTCTCAGCATCTCTTACAAAACCAAGAGAGAGAAACAGGTTCTTATACTCAACATCCACTCCGGCCTCAAATTCTATCATGAATCTCTCTGCCTCGCTCTCTACAGATGAATAATCGAAAAGTTCAAAATAATGGTCGAACCAGGTTGCAGATTCAACCTTATCCTTCTCTGTATATCCGATGCTATATTTACCCCGTAAACCCCAATATGGTACAAAACTGAAGTTACCTTTTGAACACAACCTGAAGCCATACCTAAAAGGTATATATACATAGCTGTATTCTCTAAGTGTTTCGCGATAGGAATAGAGACTGAACGGGTCCGGCCACTTGCCACTAATCGGGTTTACAGGTTGTCCGGGAGCAATAAATTTGCCTGTCACCACTTTCTGATTTCCGACTTGATCTATTCTGCAGAATGTATAACCCAATCCGGTACTGATTACAAGCCATGACGAAGGGAATGTGTAAGACAGGTTATAGCATACACCTAAACCCATACCGCTTACGGTTTCTATACCCCATTCTCTCGCATCATAGTCATATCTGGGATATCTGGTGGGCAGATATGAGGTCGTAACGGAAAAACCGTTTCTTATTCCCCATTCAGAATCATCAACCGTACCCCCCTGTTTTGCTTCTATTGGTACGGATAACAGTGAAAAGGACAAAAGCAACAAACAAGATCTAATTCTCATAAAATAAAGATATTGGAGCCAATAACAGCAAGTGCTGTCATCAGTGTAATTACTCTGCAAGCAGGTCTTTGAGGAATGTGTCAAGCTCCTCGTCCAGACCCTGCATAAGGCTCTGGCTCAGGAGGGTGTTGTCATCGTCAAAGAGCATAAGCTCGGCCACGGTCTCGCGGTCATCGTCCACAAGAACAAACGAGAAGGGTTTCCATATGGCCAGGGTATCCAGCGGCTGCACCTCGTCGATATCCTTGAGGATGCGGCGAAGAGCCTTCTCCATAACCTGATAGAAATCCTCCTCGGGAATATCCACAAGGTCCGACAGACGCGTGGTGGCCAGGTCGCGGTCATCATCACTTACGGTTACATCGCCCGTTTCACGTATGGGCATAATGTGAATGTCCGTTACAACCGCCTGGTCTGACGGGCGGCGGAACTCACTCAAGGCCTGATTGATGAGTGCCTTGATCTCCTGGAATGATGATTCGCTGAGTCTCATATCTTGCGTATTTGATGATTCAATTTCTTAAAGTCCCTGGCCGTGGCAGTTCTTGAACTTCTTGCCGCTTCCGCAAGGGCAGGGATCGTTACGACCCGGTGTCTTGTCCACGCGGATGGGCTCGCGCACCTGCTGACGTGTGTCGCGTCCGGCTGCAGCACGCTGACTCGGATCACCCAGGTCGCTGCTGCGGTTCTCGGTGTACTGACGGCGCTGCTGACGGTTCTGTGCGGGGGCCTCACGTACCTGGTTGGGATCAGGCTCCGGAACCTGACCGCGCATCAGGATCGATACGGTCTGGTCGTTCATCTTGTTGACCATATTGTCAAACAGGTTCACAGACTCCAGCTTGAATATGAGCAACGGGTCTTTCTGCTCGTAACTTGCGTTCTGTACAGAGTGCTTGAGTTCGTCAAGCTCACGCAGGTTCTCCTTCCAGCACTCGTCGATGGTGTGCAGCAGGATTGCCTTCTGGAACGATGTCACAACGCTCTTGCCCTCGCTCTCGTATGCCTCCTTGAGGTTGCACGGGATCTGATACATGCGACGTCCGTCGGTAATGGGAATAAGTATATTCTCATAGCGGTCGCCCTGCTCCTCGAACACCTTCTTGATGACGGGTGTCACAATCTGGGCCATACGCTCGCACTTACGCTTGAAGTTGTCCATGGCGGCGTTGAATATGCGCTCGGATACCTCATCGACCTTCATCTTGGAGAACTCCTCCTCAGTGAACGGCAGCTCGGTGGCAAGTACGCGGAACACCTCCATCTGCAGGCTCTCGTAGTCAGCGCAGTTCTCGGCTGCACCGGCTGAGCGGTCCCAGATCATATTGGCTATATCCATGCCTATGCGCTCACCAATCAGAGCGTGACGGCGCTTCTCATATACTACGGTACGCTGCTTGTTCATCACGTCATCGTACTCCAGCAGGCGCTTACGGATACCAAAGTGGTTCTCCTCGACCTTCTTCTGAGCCTGCTCGATACGCTTGGTGATGAATGAGTTCTCAATCATCTCATCCTCCTCGAGTCCCAGCTTGTCCATGAGCGGAGCTATGCGGTCCGATCCGAACAGACGCATCAGGTTATCCTCAAGTGAGATAAAGAATACCGATGAACCCGGATCGCCCTGACGTCCGGCACGACCACGCAACTGGCGGTCAACACGACGGCTCTCATGACGCTCGGTACCTACGATAGCCAGACCGCCTGCCTCACGTACCTCTGGTGACAGCTTGATATCGGTACCACGACCTGCCATGTTGGTGGCGATGGTTACGATACTCTTCTGACCAGCCTTGGCCACGATATCGGCCTCCTTCTGGTGCAGCTTGGCGTTCAGCACGTTGTGCTCAATCTTACGCATGGTAAGCATACGGCTCAGCTGCTCGCTTATCTCGACCGATGTGGTACCTACCAGTACCGGACGGCCCTCGCCTACCAGCTTTACTATCTCCTCGATGACTGCCTTGTACTTCTCGCGCTTGGTCTTGTATATGCGGTCGTTCTGGTCGATACGTGCAATGGGCTTGTTGGTGGGGATTACCACAACATCCAGCTTGTAGATATCCCAGAACTCACCTGCCTCTGTCTCGGCCGTACCGGTCATACCGGCCAGCTTGTGATACATACGGAAGTAGTTCTGCAGTGTGATTGTTGCGAATGTCTGGGTTGCGGCCTCAATGTTGACGCGTTCCTTGGCCTCGACAGCCTGGTGCAGTCCGTCACTCCAGCGGCGGCCCTCCATGATACGTCCGGTCTGCTCATCCACAATCTTAACCTTGCCGTCCTCGGTCACGATGTAGTCAACATCGCGCTCGAACATGCAGTATGCCTTTAGCAGCTGGTTGATGGTATGTATACGCTCGCTCTTGACGGCGTAGTTGGTCAGCAATTCGTCCTTCTTGGCCAGACGCTCCTCCTGACTCAGTTCCTTCTCGTTCTCAAGTTCCGACAGCTGTGAGGCGATATCGGGAAGCACAAAGAACTCGGGATCCTGGTTGGTGCCGCTTATCAGCTCCACACCCTTATCGGTCAGGTCAACGCTGTTGAGTTTCTCGTCGATTACAAAGTACAGCGGCTCCACAGCCTCGGGCATGCGCTTGTTCTGCTGCTCCATGTAGATCTCCTCGGTCTTCTGCAGACCCACCTTGATACCCGGCTCACTCAGGAACTTGATAAGAGCCTTGTTCTTGGGCAGGGCCTTGAAGCTGCGGAAGAGTGACAGGAATCCCTCGGCCACCTCGTCCTGATTGTCCGATGTCACCTTCTTGCGGGCATCGGCCAGGAACTGTGTTGCCAGACGTTTCTGAGCCTCAAAGAGTTGCTCAACCTGCGGGCGCAGCTGCTCAAACTGCTGGTCGTCGCCCTTGGGTACGGGACCCGATATAATAAGAGGTGTGCGGGCATCGTCAATAAGAACGGAGTCAACCTCATCCACAATGGCATAGTTGTGACCGCGCTGTACCAGCTCGCTGGGATGACCGGCCATATTGTCACGCAGGTAGTCAAAGCCGAACTCGTTGTTTGTACCGAATGTAATGTCGGCACGGTATGCGTTACGGCGGGCCTCGGAGTTGGGCTGATGCTTGTCGATGCAGTCAACTGACAGGCCGTGGAACATATAGAGCGGGCCCATCCACTCGGCATCACGCTTGGCCAGGTAGTCATTCACTGTTACCACGTGTACGCCGTTGCCGGTCAATGCGTTAAGGAATACAGGCAGAGTAGCTACAAGGGTCTTACCCTCACCGGTAGCCATCTCGGCAATCTTACCCTTGTGCAGTACCACGCCACCGAACAGCTGTACATCATAGTGAATCATATTCCATACGGTATCGTTACCGCCGGCTACCCAGTGCTGCTGCCACAGGGCCTTGTCGCCGTCTATGACAACAAAGTCATGCTTGGCTGCCAGGTCACGGTCAAAATCAGTGGCGGTCACCTCCACCTGCTCATTCTGTGTAAAGCGGCGGGCTGTATCCTTGATTATGGCGAAGACATCGGGCAGAACTTCATCCAGAACCACCTCATAGCGGTCCAGGACCTCTTTTTCCAGTTTATCTATCTGGTTGAACAGAGGCTCGCGGTCCTCCATTTCGGTCTGCTCGACCTTAGCTTTAAGCTCCTCAATACGTTTTTTCTCAGGTATGACAAAATCGCGCACCTTCTGCCTAATCTGCTGTGTTGCGGCGCGCAGCTCATCATTGGAAAGTTTTTCATACTTAGGATAAGCTGCCTTGATCTTCTCCACCCACGGCTGAATCTCCTTGATATCACGGGTCTGCTTGTTACCGAACAGCTTACCTATAAATTCGTTAAATCCCATTATGCGGTTTTTCTATTATTACTACTAACAAAAACACGGCAAATCCCGTGCCAAAACGCAAAGATACTCTTTTTCATGTTTATCTGAAAAGATTATGTCACTTATTAAGCCTCCGCTGGAACAACAGATTCGGGAGACAACGCTCCGAGCCTACTGCGTGCCCCTCCGGACCCTAAACGTCGAACGCCTCCTTTTTAGTCCCCTGCGGGGCCTAACAGTATTCTAAGACTTTTCCAAATATTTTTGGACGTTTTTTTAGAAACTGTTATCGCTGAGTTTGTTACAATGCGGATATCGCGGGGGACGCCCTCTAATG
>CACYHW010000023.1 GCA_902774335.1 uncultured Bacteroidales bacterium | reverse complement strand
CTGGCACAGCGACAACATGCTGGACTGGGAATTCACACCCGTGCAGCGCGTGCCCGTGGCTCCCGATGTGGTCAAATTCCGTGGCAAATACTACATGTCCGGCAACGACTGTCCCCTCTATGTGGCCGACAACCCGCTGGGCCCCTACTCCGTCCTGGGCGACTGGGAGAACACCCCCGATGTGGAGGGCGGCTGGAATGAGCCGTTCGACATGCACATATTCATAGACGATGACAAGCCCTACCTGTTCTACTCGGGCCGCGGCATAAGCGGAATATTCGGAGTGCCTCTGGACCCCGACCGCATGAACCGTTTTGCCGACAAGCCCACCCACCTGTTCAGTTTCAACCCCAATCATGAGTGGGAACGTTACGGCGAGATGAACGAATATACCGGTGTGGCATGGATAGAAGGCCCCTGGCTCTTCAAGTACAAAGGCACATATTACATGCAGTACTCGGCATCGGGCACCCAATGGAAGACCTACGCCGAGGGCTACTACACCGCAAAGCACCCGCTGGGCCCATACACTTATGCCGATAACAACCCGCTCCTGCGCAAGACCGAAGGACTTGTAACCGGCACCGCCCACGGCAGCGTTGTGGAAGGACCCGATGGAGGTCTGTGGCAGTTCTACACCATTGTGCTCTCCAACCCGCCCGGCGGCCGCCGCATAGGCATGGACCGCATCGATGTTGACAAAAAGGGCCGCTGGTCAGTACAGATTACCGATACCCCCCAGCCCGCTCCCGGAGTCAAATCAGCCCGAGTATCACTGCCCGTGACCATCAACAAGATGAACGCCATGAACGCGCTCTCCAAATTCTCGTCACAGCAGCCGGGCCGATACGCATCATACGCTGTGGATAACTCCAGCGGCACCGTCTGGGAGCCCGATCCTCAGGACCCGGAGCCTTCCATCACCATAGAACTCTCACCCGCCACCCGTTTTGACGAGGTCCAGCTCTTTGACGTGGATGCAGTACGCATAATGTTCAACGCCGGAGGCCGCCGCGGATTCGGAGGAGGAGCCGGTTCCGGAACAGTCTATAAATATAAGGTAGATGTATCGCTTGACGGCGACACCTACACCACCGTCCTTGACAAGACCTCCAACATGGAGCAGCGCAACACCATCTTTGAGGAGTTCAAACCGGTAGAAGCCCGGTTTGTCCGCCTTACCGTAACAGAGTGGCCCGGCACCCAACTTGGAGTGATTGAGTTCACCGCATTCGGACTGCCCGGCCGCACCGAACCCGCCCGCGTTGCAATCCCGCCCGTAATAACTTACTAACCTATAACTTATGAAAAAGTCCAGTATTATCCTTCTGTTGGCTGGAGTAGCCTTAGCCCCGGCCCTCATTGCCACCGTAGCCGTTGCGGCAGGTGACAGCCGCATCCCGCAGCGCCCCGACGGGCCTTGCGACGTTTACGCCAAAGGTGGTGCGCCCTGCGTTGCTGCGCATTCAACCACCCGCGCTCTCTACAAATCCTACAACGGCCCGCTCTATCAGGTAATGCGCCAGAGCGACGGCAAGACACTTGACATAGGCGTGGTGCAGCCATCGGCCGGTGACCCCGGAGGTTATGCCGATGCCGCCGCACAGGATCGCTTCTGTAAGGACACCTACTGCTGGATAACCGTAATCTATGACCAGTCAGGCAAGGAGAACCATCTGCAGCAGGCCCCGCGCGGAGGATTCAGCGGCCAGGCAATGGGCGGATTCAATAATGTGCCGATGGCCGATTGGGCTCCCGTAACACTGATGGGCCACAAGGTCTACGGCGTATTCATCACCGCCGGTATGGGTCTGCGCTGGAACGATACCCACGGCACCGCGGTCGATGACCAGGCCGAAGGCCAATACTGGGTCATAAACGGCCAGCACTACAACACCGGCTGCTGCTTTGACTACGGTAACGCCGAGACCGACAGCCGCGACGACGGTGACGGCACGATGGAGACCACATACTACGGCAACCAGCCCTCATGGTATCACGGACAGGCTCCCGGACCGTGGATCATGACCGACCAGGAGAACAACCTGGTAGGTTGCGTCAACCCCGATCCCAACGACAAGTACTGCGCCGACCTGCCCAGCATAAGCTGGCGCTTTGTAACCGCCACAGCCGACGGTGAGCCTCACCACTGGCGTTCCATGGGCGGCAATGCCCAGGGCGGCAGCCTGCAGATAATGTATGACGGAGGCCGAATCCAGAACCCGCGCAGCAGTTACGATCCCATGCGCAAGCAGGGCGCCATCCTGCTGGGTAACGGCGGTGACAACTCTAACGGCTCATCGGGCACATTCTACGAGGGTGCCATGACCGCTCCCGGCACATTCCCCACTCTTGAGACCAACCAGGCAATCCAAGCCAACGTGGTAGCAGCCGGATATGATGTCCAGATGCTGCAGATAAGCGCATCGGACAAGGTCGATAAGCCCAACCTGCTGCAGACATTCGCACCCAAGACCACACAGAACGTAACCGCAGTCTTCACCAACACATCGGGCCAGACCATCAACGACCTTGAAATCAGTCTGGTAACCCCCAGAGGCTGGAAGAGCGTTGTGGCAAACGGCAAGGGCAAGGTACGCAAGATAGGATTCCCGGTTGAGCCGGGCCAGAGCGTTGCAGTAACATTCTCGGTTACATCGGGTAAGAAACTCATCAACGCCGACCTTTCAGCCAAGGCCAGCTGGGACGCAGGCAAGAGCCAGTGGACAGCCGCCCAGAAGGTACGAAACGTGGAGCCGGTCAAGATAAACGAGTTCCGCATAGCCGACGGCAGCGGTAACCAGACCAACTCATTCATTGAGCTTTACAACTCCGGCGAAAAGGCAGTCAACCTGTCGGGCTGGACATTCACTCACCATGCAGTCAACCTGCCTTACTTCTCATCAATCAATATTCCCAAAGGCACCAAACTTGCGCCCAAGTCATTCTATCTGATGGGAATAAGCAACTCAGGCCTATCAGTCGATGCAGCCAAGGGTGACAACGTGATTTATGTACGCAGTGTTGCCGGAATCGAGGCCGGCCACGAGATTACCATCGGCACAGGCAGTGAGGCCGAAAAGCGCACCGTAAAGAACATAATCCAGCCTCAGGCACAGCAGCCGCAGCAGGGTATGTTCCGCGGCGCAGCTCCCGCAGGCAATCCCACCACCGTATGGCAGCCTCTGCCCGAGGGTCCGGTAATTACCATCCCCGCAGGCTCCACCAACATCCCCGTAACCAGCACAGCCGGATTCCAGGCAGGTCAGAAGATGGCCATCGGATACGGCTCGACCTACCCCGCAGTATCCAACTCACTTGAGAAGTATGAGGTTGTGACTGTAACCGAGGTAGGCAAACCCGGCACGCAGGCATGGTTATCGGCCGATGCCAAAAAGGGTGATACCAACATCAAGGTTTCAAGCACCCAGAACATCACCGCCGGCGATAAGATCCGTCTTGACATAGACTCCGAGGGTCACGGCGTTGAGTGGGTTACCGTAAAGAGCGTAGGCACACAGTCGTCACGCAACACGTTCAACGGCCCGCTCGGACCCAATGACAACCCCGGCACAGGTCTTGAACTGGAGGAGCCGCTCAAGTTTGACCACTCCAGCAACATGCCGTTCGCAGTAAACGGAACAGGTATCACATTTGAGCCCGCAACCAAGTTTGACCACTCCAGTAACGAGCCCGTACTGCCCCTTATCTACGCCATTGAACTTGACAAACCGCTCGCCAAAAAGCACGCCATCAACAGCGTGGTCCTGGACGTAAAGGTTCAGAATGCAGGTTATCAGGGTGATGCAGAGCCCGACCTTCTGTTTGGAGGTCCGGTTCTGGACGGTTCACGCGGCAACATGACACTGCGCAACGGCAAGGGTCTGATTGTGGACGCCATGAACTACGGCGGCCTGGTTGATCCGTGGCTGGCCGAAGGTTATCACGGTGATTCAGGTGCAGGTGCCGAGGGCGCATATGCTCCCGTTCCGCAGTCAGGACGCGGCCGTGGCGGATTCGGCGCTTTCGGAGCCGCTCCCGCATCACCCGCAGCAGGTCCGGATCTGAGCACAGGCCGTTACCCCGACGGCTTTGACACCGATGACAACAAGCTGGATTTCCACACCGGTCAGGCCATGACCATAGCCGCACCCGTACAGGCCGGACAGGATAACGTAAAGGTTACATCCGTTCAGGGACTCTCAATAGGTCAGGTTATGTATCTGGGCTCAGGCAGCACTATGGAGAAAGTAAGGATTGCCACCATCGGTACCGCCGGTGCCACAACCATTTCGGCCGATGCCGCCAGGAACGAGACCAAAATATCCGTTGCCAGCGCACAGGGATTCCAGAACGGCCAGACCATAACCATCGGCTCTGAGAGTTATATAATCAGCGCCATCCAGATGACTCCGCGCCGTGGCGGTTGGGGCCGTCCGCAGCAGCCCGCCCAGCCCGATGTCATCACGATTGCCACCGGACTCAAAGAGAGTGTTGCCGCAGGCACCTACCTGACCGGAAGCGGAATCACACTGGGAGCTCCCGTAACCGTTAATCACGGTGCAGGCGATGCATTCAGCGCATCAGTGGCCACTCCCGGAAAACCCAACATCCGTTAACCGGGCATGCGCAGAGATACCGGAATAATGAGAAAGACAATGGTGGTACTTACCGCCATTGTCCTTCTTTTGTCCGTTATCCTGTGCATCCACTCCATCTCAGGACACGGCCTGATAGGCTGCACACAGGGCACCAGTTGCAATCAGGTGCTTGGAAGCAAGTGGTCATTCCTGTTCGGCATTATTCCGGTAAGCGCACTGGCTATAGGAGCATACCTTACCCTGCTGGCTTGCATTCTCCTTATTAATTCAGATAGTACCGGGAAGCAGGAAAAGGCATTACTTTATAAAGCCATCCTGATGGTATGCGGAGCGGTAACAGGCTGTGCTGTCTGGTTCATCTACCTGCAGTACAGCATGATACATGCGTTCTGCCCGTACTGCATGACTGCCCACGTGCTGGGCATCGGCATATCAGTACTTACAGTAATCTGGTGTGTAAGGCAAAAGACCGGACGCATAGCATTGAATATCTGCGCAGGCATCCTGCTGGCAGTGTTATTGGCTGTTGTACAGTTCTATACAACTCCCCGCTCACTTGCCGAGCGCGGTTTTACCGATGAGCAACTCCGATACCCCAACCCCGCAGAGATGCCCATTGTAGGCAATCCCGATGCAGAACATCTTATTACCCTGCTCTTTGACTGGCAGTGCTCACACTGCCGCAGGCTGCACCTCCAGTTACCCGAGGCAGTAGCGCAATTGGGCGACAGCATAGCCGTAGTCTGCTGCCCCATATCCATGAGCCGTGAATGCAACCCCCACATGCCGCAGGGCATTGACCGTTTCCGCGGATCATGCCAGTTCATGCGCATCGGCCTTGCCGTATGGCGTACTGACAGGAACAAATATACAGAATATGAGCAGTGGTTTTTCGGCACTGACATCAATGAACCATGGCATCCGCGCACTGTGGATGAGGCCACATCAAAGGCGCAGGAACTAATAGGTCCCGAAGCACTTGACGCAGCACTCCGGGACCGTTGGTTTGACCGTTACACCGATACGGTGAACGAACTCTTTGGCCGCACATCGCGTGGTACGGTTGCCGCGATTCCCCGTCTCATCTACAACGGTCACATACTCATCCCGGAAGCCGATACCCCATCAGACCTTGCAGCCCTGCTCCTCAGCCTAAAGTGACGCAAAGGGGTCGTTTCGTTTTGCGTCGATTTTGGCCTCAGCCTATGTATTTGAGGATAAGATCCACCGCCTCCTCCGCAGTCTTGTCGGCCATGGAGATTACAAGGTCGTAGTTGCGGGGATCATATCGGCTTACACCAGTATGGCGCTTGGCATAATCATCACAAAGCTTATCAACCTCCTTTATGAATTTCTCAGCTTCGGCCTCCGATGCAATCCCCTTCTTCTTCATCACTCTCTCAACACGGCACTCCATAGGCGATTGAATCCAGATATGAAGATGGTTGGGATGGTCCTTGAATGTGACAAAGCTACAACGTCCGACTACCACGCATGACTCGGCATCGACTATACCTTTAAGAATCTCCTGTTCCATGCGGAACTTCTGATCGGTATCGTTTTTCTCGGGAACTGCATAGTTGGGCAGGTTGTCATAGATGGAGACTGCAAAACCGCCGTCCAGTTCAACCAGACGTTTCAGATCCGGCCACCATGTACGTTTTTTTGATTTGAGGTTCTCTATCTTTTCCTCGTTCAGGCCTTCCTTGTCTTCAACTGACTGTAAATGAGACTTATCATAAAAAGGCACACCCAATTTCTGAGCCAGCAGCTTGGCCACAGTCTTTCCTCCCGAACCTAACTCACGATTGATTGTAATGACAAACTTGTTTGATGTATTCATATTATAATAGCATTATTGGTATTGTGTAAAAGCAAATATAACGGAATTTTTCACATTTATCAACATTTCTCCAAAAAAAGTGACGCAAAGGGGTCGTTTCTCTTTGCGTCATAAAAAATGTAAAAGGCGCATTAAGTAACGATACTAATGCGTACCTTTGCGGCCGAATGAAAGGGGGTGCCCTATTGAAGGGGCTGAGATTATACCCTATGAACCTGATCCGGACAGTGCCGGCGGAGGGATTGGATTTCAAATCTTTAGGTGTACCCTTTTTCATAGTGATTAACTAATAAATCTATATGAAAAAGGTAATTTTTTTGTCCTTATCCGTTTTGGCTCTCCCCCTTGCTAAGGCTGGAGCAGCCGATGCCGAGTCGCAAACCGACTCACTCCTTCTCAAACAGCTCAACGAAGTCATCGTTGACGGCGTACGCGCCCACAGCAACGAGCCTTTTGCCGTGACTGACATCAACCGTGATGAACTTGACCGCTACTCCAAGAGCGGCCGCGAACTTCCCTTCCTGTTTTCACGCACACCCGGTGTGATATCCTGGAGTGACAACGGTACAGGCATCGGAACCACATACATGAGAATACGCGGCGCGGCCGATTCACGCATCAACGTAACACTGGACGGTGTAGCCCTGAACTCACCCGAGGACCAGTGCGTATTCTGGGTCAACATGAACAGTTACGCATCCCTGCTGGGAAGCGCACAGATACAGCGCGGTTTGGGCACATCGACCGTAGGTGACGGCGCATTCGGAGGCTCCGTTGCACTTACCAGCAAACTGCCCAACCCCGAAAAGAGCGCCGAGATCACAGCATCATACGGATCATTCAACACCCTGCGTCTGGGTGGTGCATTCTCAACCGGAACAATCCTAAACAGCCTCATCATAGACGGTGCATTCAACATGACTCAGACCGACGGATTCATGCACGGAACCAAAGGCAAGGCCGGAAGTTACTACGGCGGCCTGCTCTGGACACCGTCGGATAACATCATGATCCGCTACCGCAACATAGGCAACTTTGAGGTCACCGGCCAGGCCTGGAACGGCACCACAGCCGGAAACGATGACTCCAGCCTTATGGACGACATGTATCTGGGCCCCACCGGAATCAAGGAGTACAAGGATATGTACAAAGCCGGATTGGGCCAGTTCAACAGCCTGTATGAGTATCTTGACTACGATGACACCAAGTGGTGCTTTGTACAGGATGCCGATGGCAAATACGTAACCCACCGCTATCAGATGAAAGACGGTTCATTCTGGGACCGCACCACCGACAACTTCTGGCAGGACCACAACATACTCTCACTGGCCTGGAATGTAAACGACAACTTCTCAACATCACTCACAGCCCACTACACCTACGGTTACGGCTACTATGAGGAGTTCCGCTATAAGAACAAGGTGAGCAAGTACGGACTCTCCAACTCGCTCAACGATGAGGGCGATCCCGCATGGACATCGGCCGACGGTCAGACATCGGTCAAGAAGACCGATTTTGTCCGCAAGAAAGGTCTTGAGCAGCACACCTACGGCGCCATCTGGAACAACGTCTACACCATTGACCGTCTGGATCTGCGCTCAGGCGTTTCAGTACAGCAGTTCAAGGGCAACCATTTCGGTTACCTGCCCTACGTCAAGGACGATGCCCTGAACGAGTACATCACAGCCAACAACCTGAACAAGTACTATGATTCCGATGCCACCAAGAACGACCTGAGCGCCTACATCAAGGCCGGCTACACCATAGCCGACGGCCTGTATGTATTTACCGACGCTCAGTATCGCCACGTAAGCTACAAAACCGACGGCTACAACGACCGCTACTACGTCAACGCCGACGGAACCACCGCCAAGCACAACCTTGACATCGACAAGAGCTACGACTTCTTTAATGCCAAGGCCGGTTTCACCTGGACCGAAGGCGGAAGCCGTCTTCACGCCCTCGTTGCCACAGCAGGACGTGAGCCCGAGCGCAACAACTTTACCGACAACGGCAAATACCCCGCCCCCAACCCCGAGTACATGATTGACTACGAGGCCGGTTACAGTTATTCAGGCAGCATCTGGAACGCCGGCGTCAACTTCTACTACATGGACTACAAGGACCAGTTCGTCCAGACAGGTATGAAGAGTGACATAGGCGAGAACCTGACCACCAACATCAGGACCTCATACCGCACCGGTATCGAGCTGACAGGCGCCGTAGCACCCTTCGAGTGGCTGGAGTTTGAGGGTAACGCAGCCCTGAGCGAGAACTGTCTGAACGACTTTGACGAGGTCATCGAGGACTGGCGCGACAAGTACTCTCCCACCGACCCCGACATCGAGGAGTACAAGCAGAAGTACCACATTGACGGTAACGGCGACAAGCTGCGCACCATAGAGCACAAGGGCAAGACCACTTTGGCCTTCTCGCCCAGCGTAATCCTGAACGGATTCGTGAACCTGAAATTCGGACCCTTCAAGGCCACATGGCACACCGGTTATGTAAGCCGTCAGTATCTTGACAACACAGGCAACGATGACCGTTCACTGCCCGCATACTCCCTGTCAGATCTCTCGTTCTCATATGAAATCCCCATGAAGAAGGTATTCAGCAACATTGTAATCGGTGCCGATGCCAACAACCTGTTCAATGCCCGTGTTGCCACAAACGGCTGGGTATACTCGGCTGTTGACGAGAAAGACGGCTTCACCCCTGACAAACGTTACTATCAGATCGGTTTCATCCCTGCCGCACCCTTCTCTCTCCTGGGACACATAACACTTAAATTCTAAGACAGCATGCTTTCCGATATCTGGTCATATATAGCCGGACAGTTTACCGGCATGGATTTCTGGGACACCATCCAGACCGTTGGACTGGTCCTGAGTTTTGTCTACCTGTGGCTTGAGTTCCGTCAGAAACCTCTGATGTGGGTTATCAGCGCCATGTGCTCAATGATCTATGCCAGCGTATACTTTCACAGCAAGATATATGCCGATATGGGATTCAGTTGTTTCAATATCTGCATGTGCGTTTACGGTTTTATCAAATGGCTCCATAGTGACCGTAAACGCGCATCGCATGATATTGTCTACCGCCACTTCAAGACCGGCGAGTTCCTGGCCGTGCTGGGTGCATCGGCCATGATATGGGGAGCAATATTCTGCATACTGCACTTCCTCACCGACTCTCCCGTACCTGCTCTGGACGCTCTCACCACCATGCTCAACATCGTTGGCACCTGGGTGCTTGCGCAGAAGATCATCGAGGTGTGGGGCATCTGGTTCCTTGTCAACGCCATCTCCATCTACATCTATTGCCGTAGAGGACTGCACATTACCACCATCCTGCTCTACAGTTTCTATCTGGGAGCATCGGTATACGGCTACATCAAGTGGAGGGTGCGCGGCATCAGGATGTCGGAAAATTGTTGAAAACTTCCAAGGCAAGGACTGCAGACAACCCGCTCAATATGAGTACCTTTGAATTCCAGAACAAAGAAAGCATCAATTATGCAGCCTTATCTGGAAAAGACTTATCTGCAGTCAGTCGGACGCAACAACGGGACTGACATCTACCAACTGGCCGGTGGTAATTTCACAAACCGGTACTACATAATCAGCAATCAGGGAACCCGCAAACTCCTGGCCTCACCTGAGGTCATAGGATATGATTCCTATATAGCAATGTGCGGAGCTACGTCCGATACTCTGGGCTGGCTCAAGCAGCAGAACGCCGTCGGCTCATGCGCCGATATCATGACCATCCTGCGCGGCGGCCTGAACTACCCGCTCGAGGAGTGCTGCTTCCGCAACGGCATTCATGTCAAGAACATGGATTTCATATCATGCGAGCGCGTTATCCGCAACAATCAGATTACCGGTCTGGACATACGCTACACCAAGTTGAGCGCCCCCAAAGACGTCACCCTGATGATCGGTGACATCATTGCCTCGGGCGAGACTCTGGCACGCTGTATCCGCTACATCATAGCCGAGTTCAAGCGTCTGGGAGGCAGCGTACGCCGTCTGGTCTTCTTCACCATCGGCGGCACCCGCGCCATCGAGCTCTTTGAGGAGCTCACCCCCGAGTTCCGTTTCCACTGGCCCGAGTTCGAGGGTATCACATGTATCTTCTACGAGGGAATCTTCTCGGCCTATCAGGACAAGGGCGTTACCGGCATCAGCTGGCCTCAGATTGACTTCTTCTGGAAGGACGGAGTCATATCCCCCGAGTTCCGCAGTTATGTCTTGGCCGATGACGACGCTCTGTTCGAGAAGTGCATCATCTACGACGGAGGCGCCCGCCGCTACGAGATCCCCGATCACTATCACGAGGTGACCGAGTACTGGGAGAACATACGTGCCGCAGCCCCCAATTTCCGTTTCAAGGACTTCCTGGACGAGAAGCTGGGCTACCCCACTCCCATCAGCTACGACAGCTGGCTGGAACTCAACCACTACCGGAAGCTGGACAAGAACGCCATGAACGAGCTCTACGCTCAGGAGAAGGCGTTTGCCGACAAGTCGCAGAACCTGGACATCGTGGAGATTGCCGACCGCCGTCTGGGCGAGTTCCGCGACGCACTCAAGGAATATGTCTGAACAACTCAAACCATTATAAGATATGTCAAGGTACAAGAAAGTAGATGTGGACTACACATCAAGCCGCGTGCCCCAGGAGGGTCGCAAGAGCAACATCAGCATGTTTATGGTAATGCTGGGATTCACCTTCTTCTCAGCTAGCATGTGGGCAGGCCAGAATCTGGCAGCAGGCCTTAACTTCGGAGAGTTCATCGCAGCCCTTCTTCTGGGTGGTCTCATCCTGGGCGCTTACACCGGTTCACTGGGTTACATCGGCGCCAAGACCGGTCTCACACTCGATATGCTGGCACACCGCAGCTTCGGCCGCATAGGCAGCTGGCTCCCCAGCGCCATGATCAGCTTCACTCAGATTGGTTGGTTCGGCGTAGGTCTGGCCATGTTCGCCATCCCCGTTGCCAAGGAGTTCCTGGGTCTTGAGGTTACACCCGATAACATGCCTTATCAGGGCTACATCCTGGTTGCCGTTGCCGGTCTGCTCATGACCGCCAGCGCATTCTTCGGCATCAAGAGTCTTGCTATCGTCAGCTGGATTGCCGTTCCTATGGTAGGTATCCTGGGTACCGTTGCCATGATCATGGCCCTGCAGCGCGGTGACGCTACTATGGCTCAGCAGTTCAACGCTGTCAACGACGGCTCGCTCACCATCATCGCCGGCGCCGGTCTGGTTATCGGAAGCTTTGTATCGGGCGGTACCGCAACCCCCAACTTCGCACGTTTCTCCAAGACTGCCAAGATCGGTTGCATCGTTACCGTTGTTGCTTTCTTCCTTGGTAACTCACTCATGTTCTTCTTTGGTGCCGTATCAAGCATCTACGTAGGCGGTAACGACATCTTCGAGGTTATGCTCAACCTCAACCAGATCATGTTCTACCTGTCAGTTCTGGTTCTGGGTCTCAACATCTGGACCACTAACGACAACGCCCTCTACTCATCCGGTCTTGGTCTGCGCAACATCACAGGTTTCAGCAAGAGAACCATGGTGTTCATTGCAGGTGTCATCGGCACACTGGCTGCCGTTTGGCTCTACTGGAACTTCTGCGGCTGGCTCAACATCCTTAACTGCACCCTGCCTCCCATCGGCGCCATCCTGATTGTAAGTTACATCACAAACCGTGATGAGTATCTGTCCGATGATGTCGAGATCAAGAACGTCAACTGGGCTTCTGTTATCGGCGTTGTTCTGGGTGCCGTTGTAGCTAACCTGGTTCATTGGGGCATCGCTTCCATCAACGGTATGGTAGTTGCCGTTATCTGCTACCTGGCCGGAAATGCTATAAGCCGCAAAAAATAACACCATATCCGTTTTTTACATACCTTTACGGCACAATAATCCTAAACAAAAACGGAATTATGAAAAAAGCTATGTTCTTTTTGGCAGCACTGCTGCCCCTGAGCCTCGCCGCTCAGGAGGAATCAGCCTGGTCTCACAGCGGCCTGGCAGGTGTGAACTTTTCACAGACATCTTTCACCAACTGGAGCGAGGGTGGTGAAAACTCCATTGCGACTAACGTCTATTTCAATGGATCGCTCAACTACAAGGAGGGCAAGAACGCCTGGGACAATGATCTGAGCGCCAACTATGGTCTGAATTACACCGATGCTACCAAGTGGCGCAAGAACATAGATAACCTGAACCTGTCATCCAAGTTCGGCCGTCAGATCACCGACAAGCTGTACTATGCAGCGCTCCTGGATTTCAAGACTCAGATGGGTTACGGATATGACTACTCGGGCGCCGAGCGTGAACTTATCTCCAAGTTCCTGACCCCTGGTTACCTGAACATCTCGGTTGGTCTTGACTACAAGCCCAATGACCACATCAGCGCTTACTACTCACCCGTATCAGGCAAGATGACCATGGTCAACGACACTGTCTACTCCACCCGTTACGGTCTGGATGCCGGCAAGAAGACACGCTTTGAGCTCGGTTCCAGTTTCAAGGGCATTGTCAACTACAGCCTCCTTCAGGACAAGCTCACCGTCAAGTCCACCCTTGACCTCTTTACCGCTTACAACGAGTCATTCGGTAATATCGATGTCAACTGGGATGTGCTTGTAGGTCTGAACGTTACCAGTCTGCTCACCGTAACCTTCCAGTCAACCCTGAAGTATGACGATGACATCAAGTTCATTGATGCCGATGGTCAGCACGGTGCACGCGTACAGTTCAAGGAGATTCTTGGTGTAGGTCTCAGTTACAAGTTCTAATACAGGAGAACAGCGGTCATGTGGTTGGGATTTGCGTTGTTTTCGGCCCTGTTTCTGGGTCTGTATGACGTCGCAAAGAAGCAATCCCTCAAGGAGAACGCGGTCATTCCGGTTCTCTGGTTCAACACCCTGTTCTGCTCACTTCTAATGCTGCCGTTCACGCTCCTGTCAGCCAAGACAGGCCTGCTGGACGGCAGTATTTTTTATGTCCCTTCGGCCGGCTGGGAGCAACACCGCCTGCTCATGCTTAAGGCGTTCATAGTGCTGGGTTCCTGGATCTTCGGCTACTTTGGCATGAAACACCTGCCTATTACCTTGTTCGGCCCTATAAACGCCACCCGTCCCATCATAGTGCTGCTGGGCGGCCTGCTGCTGTTTGGCGAGCGGCTCAACCTGTATCAGTGGATTGGTGTGATAATTGCCGTAATCTCTTTCTACATGCTCAGTGTGAGCGGCAAGAAGGAGGGTATCAGTTTCACTCACAACAAATGGGTGTTCTGCGTAATCATGGCCACTCTGCTGGGAGCTGTCAGTGCCCTGCTTGACAAGTACCTGCTGGGCCGCTTCAACAATATGTTCGTGCAGGCCTGGAGCAACTTCTACCAACTGGCTCTGATGACGGTAATCCTCTTCACCCTCTGGTGGCCCACCCGCCACAAGACCACCCCCTTCCAATGGAAGTGGCCCATCATCTTCATAGCCGTCTTCCTGACCCTGGCCGATTACGCCTACTTTGTATCCCTGGCCCAAAGCGCATCGATGGTCTCCATAGTCTCCATGATCCGCCGCTCCAGCGTAATCGTATCCTTCCTGTGCGGTGCCCTACTCTTCCACGAGAAGAACCTGCGCAGCAAAGTCATCGACCTCCTGCTCGTCCTCCTAGGCCTCTTCTTCCTGCTTATCGGTTCTCTGCAGTGACAAAGGGGACGGTTCCGTTTGGCTCACTGATGACAAAGGGGACGGTTCCGTTTGGCTCACTTTGAAGTTTTTCTGCTACTGGAAACAGAAGGTTCAATATTGCAAAAAATAGGGTGTAGGTCTACGGGAGACGACGTTCCGGGCCTACTCCATACCCCTACGGACCCTAAACGTCGAACTCCTCCTTATAGTCCCCTTCGGGGCCTAACGTTCGTCAAACATGCGCCGTTCTTTACGGGATCCTTCGGGGCATTCCGCTTAACGGCCCTGCACTGACGCTCCCTACGACCTACACCCTATTTTTGCAATATTGAACCTTCCGCTCACCTTTCAGGTTTTTTGTATATTTGTGGGACTAAATATTTGGTTATGAGAAGTATCGTTTCAACATTCGCTTTGATTGCTTTTGGTTTATATTTGGTTTCTTGTGACAAGGAGGAGGATGGATTGGTTGCACAGGAACCTGGGCAGATTACGGAGGAGGGGCCTCAGGCTTTGACTATTTCTGCTGTTTATGGGGCTTATTATACTGTTGTTCTTTCGGGGCAGATTAGCGGGTTGGAGAAGGCTGCTCTTGATTACCAGTGCGGTTTTGAGTATTCGACCGATCGGGATTTCGGGGAGGAGAACACGTTTAGGAAGAGTGCTTCCGGTAAATACTCTAAAAAGCCGTTTTCCATAATCGTTACTGATATCGTTCCGGGGCAGAAGTATTACTACAGGGCTTATTACATCAATCAGATGTTCATTTACTACGGTGAGACAAAGGAGTTTATGACCGATGAATGGAAGGGTCCGGAGGCTGTTGACCTGGGATTGAGTGTCAAGTGGGCCGATATGAACGTGGATGCCTACCGCCCTTGGGAGAGAGGCAATCTGTACTCATGGGGTGAAATTGAGCCTAAAGAATCATACATGTGGAACACTTATAAGTTCCATTACCAAGGAACCAGCCAGCTGACAAAATACTGCAACGATAAGATTTACGGTTATCAGGAGTACACTGACGCGTTCACCACTCTCGAGCCTCAGGATGATGTAGCCCACGTCAGATGGGGCGGCCAATGGCGCACCCCCTCAAAGGAGGAATTCCTTGAACTCATGGACACCCTGAACTGCGCCTGGATCTACACCTCGATGAACGGCATAAACGGCTACAAGGTATCCAGCAAAAAGAACGACAACTCCATATTCCTGCCCGAAACCAGCGACAGTCACGGTTGCGAAGGAGGTTTCTTTTGGGCAAACAGCATTGAACCGGAGTGTGCTTCTTCTGCTCCCCATCTCTATTTCAACCACACAAGGAATCATCTCTTTATCTCCACATACGCCCGTGCCTTCGGCCTGACCGTCCGTCCCGTGCAACCGTAGTGAGTTTTGTTAAGAAGGCTTTATTTTGTGGATGGAATGCCGATTTCGGGCGGTTTGGAGTTCGTATTCCGGGAAAATGCGTACATTTGGCAATCTTTGTTTAAACTCCTTTATTCAATAATTAGTTTATGAGAAAGTTTTATTTGTTTGCGTTTGCGTTTTTATCGTCAACGTTCTGCACCATTGCTGCAGAGGATTTCTATTCTGATGGAATCCGCTATGAGATTCTAACTGACAGTACGGTTTCTGTAGTCCATTTGGGAAATCTTGACAACATTGCTCCCGGGGATAATGACCCAAAGTACCAAGGGGATATCACCATTCCCGCTACCGTCAGCCATGAGGGCGTGGATTATCACGTTGAGTATATTGACAGCTATGCTTTCTGTAAAAGCGAAAATCTGTTCTCGGTAACCATATCGGACGGCGTTGAATATATCTTTGATCATGCATTCGACCGATGCGTAAATCTCAAACAGATAAACATCCCTAACAGCATTGTTTCAATCGATGATGATGCTTTTTCGGGAACAGTATGGTTTAACGAACTGCCCGACGGTGTAGTTTATGCAGGCAGCGTGGCTTACATCTACAAGGGTGAAATGCCCAAGGATACCAGCATCGTCATAAAAGACGGTATTGTTTCCATCTCCAGTAATGCATTCGACGGATGTTCAAACCTTGTTTCCATCCAAATCCCGTCATCGGTCATGACTATCGGCTCATATGCCTTCCGTAATTGCAGTAAGCTGGCCGATATCTCCGTACCTGCAAGCGTAACAAGCATCGGAATACATGCCTTTGACGAAACCGCTTGGTATAATTCACAGCCCGACGGCGTCATTTACATCGGCTCAATGCTTTACGGTCATAAAGGATATGTTACAGAAGACACTTTAGTTGTCAGGGACGGCATCCAGAGCATAAACAGACAGTCAGTGACAAGTCAAAGGATAAAAGCCCTTATCATACCGGAAGGAGTAACCATTATCGGTGTGGAAGCATTCTATAATTGCAGTAGGCTGGACTCCATTTCCCTTCCCAACAGCCTGATTATACTGAGTCCTCTTGCTTTCAGCCAGTGCCCGAGCCTCAACTCAATAACCATACCCCAGAATGTCCTCTATCTGGGATACGGAGTATTCATGGACAGCGAGAACATCACCTCAGTTACATCAACAGCAGCCGTTCCCCCGTTGGCAGAACCCGAAGCCTTTGAAGACGCCGTCTACCGGAACGCCACCCTCTACGTTCCCGCCCAAAGCCTGACCGCCTACCAAACCGCCCAAACCTGGGCCAAGTTCCAAAACATCCAACCCATAGGAACCCCCACCCAAATCATAAAGCTCAATGCCAACGCACCAACAGAGTACTACGACCTCTCCGGCCAAAAAATCAATGCCCCCCAAAAAGGCCTGAACATAATCAAAACCCAAGGAAAGACTCAAAAAATCTACATAGAGTAAGAGCAACATATCTGCCCAAACGAACTGCCGGTACACGAACCCCAACCCGTGTATCGGCAGTTCCGTTTTTGTTTGCAGGAGCGGGACTAAGGGTTTAGGGGAGCGTCGTCTCCCCTAAACCCTTAGTCCCGCGTAAGCAAGTCACTATAATTATAATAGAGCAGAATTATAACTTATTTTATAATAGCATTGCCCATATTTTTAGTATTTTCGCGCAGTTTAAGCGTACCATTTTCAAAGCGCAACCCAAACAAGAAAATAATAACAAACAAAATAATTGATTTTCAGTATGATTAAAGACATTTTTGAAAGAATCAAAGAGACACCGGGTCCTCTCGGTCAGTATCAGGGAATTGGTGACGGTTACTTTATGTTCCCTCGCCTGGTAGGTGAAATCGGTCCCGAAATGGAGTTCAACGGCAAGCCCGTACTCAACTGGAGCCTTAACAACTACCTGGGTCTGGCCAACCATCCCGAGGTAAGAAAGGCCGATGCCGAGGCAGCCGCCAAGTTCGGTCTCGGTGCTCCTATGGGCGCCCGCATGATGTCCGGTAATACTGATTATCACATCAAATTCGAGAACGATTTCTCAGAGTTCGTAGGCAAGAAGGCAGGTCTCTGCCTGAACTTCGGCTACCAGGGCATGATCTCAATCATCGACGTACTGACCAGCCGTAAAGACGTTATCGTTTACGATTCTGAGTCACACGCCTGCATCCTGGACGGTATGCGTCTGAGTCTTGCCAAGCGCTTTGCTTTCCAGCACAACAACATGGAGAGCCTTGAGAAGCAGCTCAACCACGCCTGCAAGCTGGCCGATGAGCAGGGCGGCGGCGTTCTGGTAATCACCGAGGGTGTATTCGGCATGGCCGGTGACCTGGGTCACCTTGCTGACATCGTAGAGTTCAAGAAGAAATATCCGTTCCGCATACTTATTGACGATGCACACGGTTTCGGTACAATGGGTGCACACGGTCGCGGTACCGCCGAGCACTACGGCGTAATCGACGAGATCGATGTAATATTCGATGCATTTGCCAAGAGTATGGCATCAATCGGCGGTGTAGTAAGCTCAGAGCCTGAGATCATTGACCATCTGAAGTGCAACATGCGTTCACAGATCTACGCCAAGTCACTGCCTCTGCCTCTGGTTATCGGTAACCAGAAGCGTCTGGACCTGATCAAGGCTCACCCCGAGTACCGCGAGCATCTGTGGGAGGTTGTAAACGCTCTGCAGGGCGGACTCAAGGCCGAGGGCTTCAACATCGGCGTAACCGAGTCACCTGTAACACCCGTATTCTTTGAGGGTGGTATCAACGAGGGTACCAACGTAGTTGTTGACCTGCGTGAGAACTACGGAATATTCTGCTCAATCGTTACATATCCCGTTATCCCCAAGGGCCAGCTGATGCTGCGTATCATCCCGACCGCATCACACACTCTGGATCATGTTAAGCGCACCATCGAGGTCTTCAAGGATGTCAAGAAGAAACTCGACGCCGGCTTCTACGAGGGTGCCATTCAGGATATGAACGTATTCAAGCGTGCTCAAATAAAGAGATAATGGCCTACAAGCTTGTCTGCAAGAAGTGTGGCAAGGTAATTGGAGATTTTGCCACCTGGTTCAGTCAGGACCAGCTGTGTGAGTGCGGAAGCAACCACGCAGAAGTGGTTTATGATGCCGATTACCGTCAGCTGGATGAGCTCTGCAAGCCCGGCCATAAGGTAAGCAACCTCTACCACTACCTGCCCTTCCTCCCCATAGAAGGGGCCGATGAGCAGGTAAGTTACGGTGAGGGCGCAGTACCCATCGAGGAGTGGGAGTTCCTGAGCCGATATGCAAAAGACCGTTACGGAATAGACTGCAAGGTTGTGGTTGCCCGCAACGACCTGAACGGCGGTTCCGGTACCTTCAAGGACATTGCCGCTTCACTGGCAGCCACGCTGTTCAAGAAACACGGAGTCAAGGAGTATTGCCTGGCATCGACAGGTAATGCGGCCACCGCCTATGCCACTTATCTGGCCAAGGCAGGTGTCAAGTTTGACGTATTCGCTCCGCACGATATGTACCAGGAGACCCAGCAGGCCATCCGCGCCACCGGTCAGAACCTTCAGGTTTCTGAGGGCGGTTACGGTCAGGCCAAGGCTGAGGCTGCTGATTTCCATAAGAACCACAGCGTAATGATATCGGCCGGAAACATCGACCCCATCCGCGTAGAAGCCAAGAAGACCCTTGTCTTTGAGTGCATGCGCCAACTGGGCCGAATCCCCGATGTATACATGCAGGCAGTAGCCGGAGGCACCAGTCCCATTGCATTCGAGAAAGGAATGCGTGAGATAGCCGATGCTTATCCCGAGTATAAGATGCCGCGCATGCTGCTGGTTCAGCAGGACACATGTGACCCCATGGTCCAAGCTTGGGAATGGGCAACCGAGAACGGATTCCCGCAGGGCTGGAACAAGCACTTCCCCACTGTGGTACCGCAGACTAAGATTTCCATCCTTACAGCCGGCACCCCGGGTATGTACCCGCTGGTAGGCCCCATCGTCAAGAACAGCGGAGGTTGTTTCCTGCGCGTCAAGGAAGAGGGTCTGGAGCGTTACGGCCGTATGGTCAAGGACGCAACAGGCGTTTATATGGGACCTGCATCGGTAGTATGTATAGCCGGATTCTTCAAGGCACTTGAGGAGAACAAGCTCAAGAGCGGCGATCTGGTTCTGCTCAACACCGGCGAGGGCTGCAATCGAGCTCTCTGGTTTAAAGAAGCTATAGACAACTGCAAATGAACAAGTTCAAGGATAAGGTAGTCTGGATAACAGGTTCGTCATCGGGCATAGGTGAGGCAACCGCATATGAGTTTGCACGTGAAGGCGCAAAGCTCATTCTCACTGCACTTGAGGCCGACCTTCTGGAAATGGTAGCCGCCCGCTGCAAGGAGTTGGGTGCTCCCGATGCCAAGCCCCTACCCTTCGATCTCTCCCGCAAGGATGAGGTCGCAGAGTTGGCCGAGCAGGCATGGCTGGTTTTTGGACACATAGACGTGTTCTACAACAACGCCGGCATAAGCCAGCGCGGAACCACCTGTGAGACCGAGATGCGTGTCATCAACAAGGTCATGGACATAAACTGGTTCGCTCCGGTAATCATGACCAAGGTGATCCTGCCCAAGATGATAGAGAACGGCGGCGGCCAGCTGATGGTCACCACCAGCATCAACGGAAGGTTCGGATTCCCGCTGCGTTGCGCCTACAGTTCATCCAAGCACGCCCTGTACGGATTCTTTGAGACCGTCCAGGCCGAGTACTACAAGGATAACATCCGCGTAACCATAGTATGCCCCGGCCGCGTACAGACCCGCATATCATTCTACGCACTTGAAAAAGACGGAAAGCAGCACGCCAAGATGGATGCCGGTCAGGCCGGAGGTTGCACCCCCGAGCAGGCTGCCCGCAAGATCGTCAAGGCCGTGTACCGTAAAAAGCGTGAGGTCCTTGTGGGCCGAAAGGAACTCCTGATGGTCTACATCAAGCGTTTCTTCCCCGGACTCTGCGCCAAGATAGCCCGTTCCATTAATCCGATGTAAATAACAAAAACACATAGAACTATGAAAAAAGAGATCCAATTCAGTCTTGTTTACCGTGACATGTGGCAGTCATCAGGCAAGTATGTACCACGTAAGGACCAGCTGGCCAAAATTGCTCCGGTAATTATCGATATGGGCTGCTTTGACCGCGTTGAGACCAACGGCGGTGCCATGGAGCAGGTCAACCTCCTTTACGGAGAGAACCCCAACCAGGCAGTCCGTACATTCACCAAGCCTTTCAACGAGGTTGGCATCAAGACCCACATGCTTGACCGTGGTCTGAACGCATTGCGTATGAACCCTGTTCCGGCCGATGTACGTCAACTCATGTACAAGGTAAAGCACGCTCAGGGCGTAGACATCACACGTATATTCTGCGGACTTAACGATCCGCGTAACATCATCCCCTCAATCAAGTGGGCCAAGGAGGCTGGCATGACCGCTCAGGCAACCATGTGTATCACCTATTCTAAGGTACACACCGCCGAGTACTACATCAACCTGGCCGAGCAGCTCATCGAGGGCGGCGCACAGGAGATCTGCCTTAAGGATATGGCTGGCATCGGCCGTCCTGCAATGCTGGGCACAATAGTCCGCGCCATCAAGGAGAAACATCCCGATATCATCATACAGTACCACGGCCACAACGGCCCCGGTTTTGCAGTAGCCTCCATGCTTGAGGTTGCCAAGGCCGGCGGTGACGTTCTGGACGTAGCCATGGAGCCCCTGTCATGGGGTAAGGTTCATCCCGATGTCATAACCATTCAGGCTATGCTTAAGGATGCCGGATTCCTGGTAAAGGATATCAACATGAAGGCTTACATGGAGGCTCGCAGCCTTACCCAGAGCTTTATGGACGACTTCCTGGGCTACTGGATCGACCCCAAGAACTCACTGATGAGTTCACTGCTGGTAGGTTGCGGCCTTCCCGGCGGTATGATGGGATCACTCATGGCCGACCTCAAGGGTATGCACGCCGCCATCAACGCCAACCTGCGCAAAAAGGGTCAGAAGGAGCTCTCCGAGGACGAGCTGCTTGTTGAGCTCTTTGACGAGGTACAGCGCATATGGCCTATGCTGGGAACACCCTGTCTGGTTACACCGTTCAGCCAGTACGTAAAGAACGCCGCCCTTATGAACCTGTACAGCAAGTCCATGGACGAGAAGCCCTTTACCCGTATGGATCCCGCAATGTGGGGTATGGTACTCGGCAAGTCAGGTAAGCTGCCCGGCGAGCTCGCTCCCGAGATCATCCAGCTGGCCAAGGAGCAGGGTAAGGAGTTCTATACCGATGATCCTCAGGTGCTCTACCCCAACGATCTGCCCCGCTTCATCAAGGAGATGGAGGAGAACGGCTGGGACCGCGGTCAGGACGACGAGGAGCTGTTCGAGTTCGCAATGCACGAGAAGCAGTACCGCGAGTACAAATCCGGCCAGGCCAAGGATCAGTTCAACAAGGATCTTATGGAGCGTATGGAGAAGGCTCAGGCAGGCACCGCAGGTGCACCCGTAAAGCACTTCACCGCAGCCGATAAGCGTGCCATCCTGCATCCGGATGCCGAGCCCATCGAGGCAGCTGTCAGCGGCCGCGTGATCTGGGATCTCGACTACGTTGACCAGTCCACCAACCCGCCCTTCGGCAAGCAGTATAAGAAGGGTGACTGGATGTGTGGCGTCCAGGCCAACGGCAACACCTTCATCGACAACGCCGTAGCACCCTACGACTGCCATATCGCCGGAATCGAGAAAGAGCACGGTTCACTCGTCACCAAGGGCGAAGTTATCGGCTGGATCGAGAAATAATCGGTTCACCAGCCAAGATGACAAAGGGGACGGTTCTGTTTGGCTCGCGCAAGTCGAGCCAAACGGAACCGTCCCCTTTGTCACCTCTTGCGCTTTGCGCTTTCAAAAAAAATCTTTACTTTTGCAAAGTAAAATTAACTCATTATGAGAAAAGTCCTTACCCTTATGTGCGCGCTTGCTGCAAGCATAATATGCCAGGCGCAGGTTAATCCCAACCCCAATTTCAACAAAGTAATGCTGAAAGGCCAGGTGGCTCTCATCACAGACATGTCACAGGCAATGGAATATGTCTGGACTCCCGGCGACATCGACACCGAGACTCTCAAAAAAGGATGCTTTGTCCAGGTATTGGGAGATTACTACATCACCGACGGTAACAACGGTTACTTCAGGACAACTTCCAACAACGGAACCTGGGGATACGATTCCGATTGGGCCGATTTTGAAAGCACATCCGTTCCCAAGGGATCGCTGGCCAAATACGGTCCTTCGTATGTTTACACATACAAGCTGGAGGCCGTCGACTATGAAAAGATTCAGTATGCCAGCGAATCGGTTGTATACTTCAAATATGACCCGTCCACCAAAATACTGTACTCAAGCAAATTACGTAATTACTTAGGTCATTATGACTGGCACGATTTCTACCTGCAGGGTTACGCACGTACATTCAACGGAGTAGATCCTTACACAGGTTATTACGATTGGCAGCAGGCACAGAATGATCCTCTGTCAAGATACCTGTACGACTCCAGGAACCCCTCCGAGTGGTGCGACTCCATACCTCTGTTCTTCAGTGAGAACCCCTATCAGATTGACGGTCCCTGCATACTCATGTATAAAGGCAAGCCCTGGTCACTCAAGCTGACAGGAGTCGAGACTCTGGACGAAACCAATGCCCAGATCAGATATGCCGAAGAGGGAACCGAGTGGGTTTGGGACTATCAGACCGATCCCAAGGGCGATACCATCAAGCTTCAGGCCGGCGTCTACATCTTCTTCCTTTCGTACTACAACCAGAAGGACAACGCTCCGCTCACCTTCACCGCGCAGCGCTGTGACTTGGGCCAGTTCGATATCATCGGCAACGACACACTCATGCCTGCCCAGTCATACACAGAGATCATTGATGATGAGCCCAAAACTCCCACCATCGGACAGACCGACCCAGGACAGACCAATCCCGGACAGACCAACCCGGGTCAGGGCAACCCCGGCCAGGGCACAAACGGTCAGGTGGTATTGAGTTCATTCTACAGCTACACCACCAAGGAGACCAAGTATAAGTACAAGAACTACACCACACCTTACGGAACATCCCGTAAAAAGGTTTCATACTACGAGTACCACACTCATTCATCGGAAATCCATCTGGAGTATCCCGTAGCAGGATTGGCCGAGGAGTTGGGTTACACAGGCTGCGTTGCCATACCCTACGGTGCCTTCAACGAGAACACCAACCACACCAACACCGCAAAGCTCATCGACGGACAGGCCGAGTTCAAGGTAACCGCCGAGAAGGAGAAGGGTGTCCCCGTAGTAGTCTACAACACCAGCACCCACAACATCGACGTTACATACATCACCTACGATAAGTATAAGACCATCAAGGCCAGCGTCAGGTCACTCCTCTACGCTGCTCCCGGTCAGATTTACAACCTGATGGGCGTAAAGGTTGATGAGGCCGATATGCGCGACGGTGAAATCTACATCCGCGACGGCAAGAAAACCTTGAAGAGATAACAGCTGACGGCTGACCACCAGGTGACAAAGGGGACGGTTCTGTTTGGCTCGCGCAAGTCGAGCCAAACAGAACCGTCCCCTTTGTCACCTCTCTCACTTCACAATCCCGATGCTCACCTCGTAGAGGAGATAGATGGGAAGCGTGACGATGGTGAGAGTGAACACATCGGTAGTGGGGGTGATGATTGCGGCTATCACCACAATCACGATGACGGCGTGACGGCGGTACTTGCGCATAAAGGCGGCGTCTATTATGCCAAGCTTGCTCAGGAACCATGCCAGGATGGGCAGTTCAAAGAGGATTCCCATCAGCAGGGTCAGAGTTACCAATAAATCCGTGTAGGATTCAAGAGTAATCACGTTGGGAATGGACTCACTCACCTGATACGTTCCCAAGAACCTGAAAGCCAACGGAAATATTATAAGGTAGTCCAGAACTATTCCCAGCATGAAAAGGATGTATGACCAGACCACGACCTTGGTAGTACTTCTGCGCTCGTTTTGGTATAATGCCGGCCTGATAAAGCCGAAAAGCAGATAGAGCGTATAAGGCATTATGACCACCAGACTCACGTAGAACGCCATCTTCATGTGAATCATGAACTGCGCCGTGAGCGTAGTGCTGAACAGATCCACGCTGAAATCACTCAGTGCGGAGGCATCGGCACCTATCATGGAGGCTACGGACGATATCCACCTGTACAGTATAAAATCGGGACTGCTCGGAGCCAGGATCAGTTTGAACAACGGCTCTTTGAAACAGAACGCAACAATAAACCCCGCCACAGCAACGGCGAGGACGCGCAGGATAACATCCCTCAGGGCATCCAGATGATCCCAGAATGTCATCGGCTTGTCATCAGGGGCAGCCATAACGGGAAAAGCGGTTTATTTGGACTCGGGCTCGCTCTCCGGGGCGGGTTCCTTGGTATCGGACTCATCGGGAGTGTTTATCTCCTTCTGAACCTCCTTCATACCCTCCTTGAAGCTCTTTACACCCTTGCCCATATTCTTCATAAGCTCGGGAATACGTTTTGCGCCAAAGAGCAGCAGGAACAGCAGAACTATCAGAACAATCTCCGGAGTGCCTAATCCAAGCAGAAGCAAATTGAAATCCATCGTGTAAGTTTTGGGTTTGATAATATGCAAAAGTAATCTTAATTGCCGAATAATCAGATTTAAGCCTCTCTTTTTTAGCCGCACCCCCCTTTTTGCCCCCTGACGGATTTGATAACCCGCCAAAAAAACACTAATATTGCACCTTATTAATATCTAAAGCACACAAATGAATAACGAAAGCTTTTTCATAACTGGAATCCAGCAGGTTGGCGTTGGTACAACATCGGTATATGACTCATGGAAGTGGTTCATCAAGATGTTCGGAATCGACATCCGCGTTCTCGAGGACGACACCGTAGCCGAGCGCATGCTCCCCTACACCGGCGGTCAGCCCCACAAGCGTCACGCCGCAATCGCCATCAACCTCCAGGGTGGCGGCGGATTCGAGATCTGGCAGTACTCCGAGCGCAAGCCCAAACCCGTTGATTTCCAGATCCAGGCAGGCGACCTGGGCATTTTCTGCGCCAAAGTCAAGTGCCGCAACGTGGAGAGCGCCTACAAATACATATCGGCACAGTGGGACAAGGTAAGCCCCATCGTCACCGCCCCCGACGGCAAACAGACCTTCTACGTAACCGCCCCCCAGGGCAACTGGTTCCAGGCAGTACAGGACGACTACCTGCTGCTTGACGAAGGCAAGCAGTTCGGCGGCATGATAGGCTGCATGGTTGGTGTGACCGATATCGACAAGGCCCGCACCGTCTATTCCGATATCCTGGGCTACGACCAGGTGGTCTTTGACGAGACCGGCACCTTTGACGACCTCAAGCCCCTGGAAGGCGGCAACGGCAAGTTCCGCCGCGTGCTGCTCAAGTGGTCCAAGCCCAACAAGGGAGCCTTCGCGCCCGTCTTCCCCACCGGCTACATCGAGCTGGTACAGAGCCTCGACCGCGAGCCCCGCAAGATCTTTGAAGGCCGCTACTGGGGCGATCCCGGCTTTATCCAGATCTGCTTCGACGTAACCGGAATGGACAACCTGGGCAAGTTCTGCGCCCAGAAAGGCCACCCCTTCACCGTCGACAGCTGCCCCGACGGCAAAGTCTTCAACATGGGCGACGCCTCAGGCCGCTTCACATACATCGAGGACCCCGACGGCACCCTGATCGAGTTCGTGGAGACCTACCGTATTTCGGTAGCCAAGAAACTGGGCTGGTATATCAGTCTTGTCAAGCGCGACCGCTGCAAGCCCCTGTCCAAGCTTCTGTTCCGTGCCATGAAGATGAACCGCAAGAAGTTCGACAAATAACTGCCCTCCGCACCAACCACTTAGCTTATGGGAAATCTAATTGATATAATCAAGTCCGATGTCCGATACGAGGACTCCCTCAAGGCCTGCATGAACTGCGGTATCTGCACCGCCATCTGCCCGGCTGCCGAGTTCTACGACTATGACCCGCGACGCATCTGCGACACTGTCCAGCGCGGTGACGAGGAGCAGGTAGAAAAACTCCTGCGCTCCGACACCATCTGGTACTGCGGACAGTGCATGTC
Organism: uncultured Bacteroidales bacterium; assembly: GCA_902774335.1. GTDB lineage: Bacteria > Bacteroidota > Bacteroidia > Bacteroidales > Bacteroidaceae > Colenecus. The sequence goes on along the minus strand of CACYHW010000023.1, from coordinate 11,846 downwards.
GTGCAAGCCCCGTTGTCCGCGCGGCAACGTACCCGGTGCTGTCATCAACATACTGCGCAAGGTATCCCAGGATATGGGCTACTACAAGGACAGCCACATGGGTCGGCAGCAGGTTGACCTGATGGCCGGCATAGGTGACAACATCCTTAACATAGGCTACTGCGTACATCCCGATGTGGTATTCCCCGAGAAACACCCCGAGCAGGGACCTGTGTGGGAGTGGTATGTAAAGAATATCAAGGCCGTATCGCCCAAATTCGGAGCCAACTACCACGGTGAGGGAGCCGGTGCGCTGCGCACTATCAACCCTGAGACAATGGAGGAACTCCGCAACATATTCCGCGTAACCGGAGGAATGGATTTCCATGATTCAATAAAAAACGGCCCGCACAATGAATAAGTTCGGATTCGCCATAAAGACTCCGCGTTCCGAGAACATGGACAAGGTATCGCTGGAGCGTTACCACATGCTGCTGGACCGCGAGCCATCGTTCAAGCGCTGTTTCCAGTGCGGATGCTGCAGCGCCACATGCTCGGCACGCCAGTTCACTGATTTCAGCATACGCCGTGTGCACACATCATTCCGCCGCGGTGAGTACGAGGGACTGGATGAGCAACTCAAGCAATGTATGCTATGCGGCAAATGCACACTGGTCTGCCCGCGTGGGGTAAACCTAAGGTCACTCATTATCAATATGCGTCAGATCCTTGACGAGACAAAACAGTAAACCGCCATGAAGATACATGCATATCCGTATAATGACTTTGTGATACCGTTCCTGATAGGTACGATACTGCTGTTTGCCATCATTATCTACAAATACATACGCTGGATAAAGAAATTCAGCCCCGAGCAGCGTAAGGTGATACGCAGCAACTGGTACTCCTGGAAGATATTCCCCGCCATCTGGGAGATGATACGTGAGGGATTGCTCCATGTACGCATACTCAAGAAGAACCTGCTGCTGGGTATCATGCACCAGGCATACGCCCTGGGTTGGTTCCTGCTTATTGTAGTGGGTGCCATTGAGAGCCGCGACGCTTTCTACACCATGCAGCATGAGCAGTCGATTGAGGCCGTCAATGAACTCCGCCAGCAGAACGGCTGGCACATCTACAACACAGGCCAGGACAAGAACCCCGAGTATCTTAACCAGCGCCGTTACCGTGTTGAGACCGAGGACGGTATAGCCCGAATCCACTATCACCGTCCCTTCTATGTAGGTATATTCTACCGTTACTTTGTACACAAGGCACCGGCATCGTTCCGTCAGCACAAGGCCTACTCCAACCTGATGGACGCTCTGCTTCTGTATGTATTCCTGGGCCTGACCATGGCCATCATCAAGATATTCTGGTCCAAGATACTGGGAATGCGCCGCACCACCAAGCACACCATCATAGACCGGTTCTCCAAGTTCTCACTCTGGATGATATTCCCTCTGCGTCTGCTGGCTGAGTCAGTCACAGCCTGCCTGTACGGCAACGGCGGATTCTTTACCCAGGCAGTGGGCAACCTGTTCGATCCCATGATAGTACGCGGCATGGAGACATCACTGTGGATGTTCTACTCCCTTATGCTGGGAGTGTTCTTTGTAACCATGCCGTTCACCCGTTACATGCATATCTTCACGGAACTGCTCCTTATATATTTCCGTAAGATTGGTGTACGTGAGGAGACCGGCAAGACCGGCTACACACTGTTTGAACTCAACGCCTGCTCCCGTTGCGGCGTCTGCATATCGGGCTGCCCCATAGACCGTGTGCTTGAAAATCACGAGATACAGTCTGTATATCTTATCCGCAGCATCCGCAATCAGGAGCGCGGCAGCCGCCTTAAGATGATAGCCGACAACTGCCTTATGTGTGACCGATGCACGGTAGATTGCCCAGTTGGCATAGACCTGAGCGCACTGCGCCGTCAGACACGCGCCAAGGGTGCCATCGATACCACCGGCAACTACGTATATCTGGACAAGAAACAGACTCCGTTCAACGCCATAGGCCGAGTAGCATACTTTGGAGGATGTATGTCACATCTCACTCCCGGCATAACCGAGTCCATGGAGCGCATATTCACCGCTGCCGGCCAGAAGTACTGGTACATGGATAAACTGGGTACCATATGCTGCGGCAGGCCATTGCAGCAGCAGGGATTCACCAACCAGGCGGCTGAACTGCGCCAGAAGAACACAGACCTGTTAGAGAAATCAGGAGCCACCATGCTGGTTACCTCCTGCCCCATCTGCTACCAGTCATTCAAGAAGGAGTACAACCTGAACATTCCGGTTGTCCACCATACCGAGTATATCGATATGCTCATCAAACAGGGCCGGTTAAAGGTTCGTCATGACGACCGTAAGGTATCATACCACGATCCCTGCGAGCTGGGCCGCGGATGCGGAATCTATGAAGAGCCGCGTCAGGTTCTGAGCGCAGTGACCAACCTGCAGAAGACCCGTTACCAGAGAGAGAAGAGTGTGTGCTGCGGATTCAACCTGGGCGATACAAAGCTCAGCATTGAGGAGCAGACCAAGATAAGGAACGCATCACTTGCCAACCTGACAAACAAGCCGGTTGACGCAATCGCCACCGCCTGCCCAATGTGTAAGAAAGCGTTCCAGCATGCCACAAATGACTACCCCGTAAGGGATATAGCCGAGATTGTGGCTGAGAACCTAATAGACTGATAAGATTATGAACCGTTTTTGGAATGAATATCAGAAAGCCATAGCTGACGACCATTTCTTCTACGAGCGCAGCTGCATCCGCCAGACCTTTTTCCCGGGCTCCGAGACCGCATTCCTGCGTATGCTCCGTGAAGAGTTGAACAAGGACATCTTTGATGATTTCCGTCAGCACACCTGCACCGGTATAGGTTACCATACCGATGTCGTACCTCTGGAGACAACCATGACCGTGGTGGCCCGTCTGTTCTCACTCATGACCGAGCACGGCTATGAGAACTACGTGCCCTCATGCGTAACATCATTCGGCGTCTTCACCGAGATGTGCCACATGTGGCAGAAGACCCGCGAGAACCTCTACAAGGCCTGCAAACGCGAGTTCAACATACCCAAGAATATAGCCCACCCATCGGACGTAATATATCATTTCCGCAATGAGCTGGCCCAGAAGATGAAATTCCGTCTGGTAAACCGCTTTACCGGCCGTCCTCTTAAGGTAGTTGAGCACATAGGCTGCCACTACGCCAAGATATTCCCCGATAAGGGCGTGGGTAAGGCAGAGTTCCCCTACGTTCTGGCCGGTATGATCGAGGCCTGGGGCGGTGAGGTTGTGGATTATCCCGAGCGCCGTCACTGCTGCGGATTCGGATTCCGCCAGTACCTGGTTCAGGAGAACCGCGGCTACTCAGTATCCAACACCAAGAAGAAACTTGAGTCCATGGAGCCTTACGAGCCTGATTTCATTGTCTCCAACTGCCCCGGCTGCTCCATGTTCCTGGACCGCTGGCAGTACACCATAGCCGAGATGGAGCACAAGACCTACGACCGCGAGGGCTACGGCATACCCGTACTCACCTATGAGGAAATGGCCGGCCTGCTGCTGGGTTATGACCCGTGGGAACTGGGTCTTCAGATACATCAGGTACAGGCTGAGCGCCTGCTTGACAAGATAGGCATACCGTATGATCCCAAGGCCAAGTACAGAGCAGCCGACGGCAAGATACTGCGTGCTCCGGAAAAGCCCGAGAACCTTTTAGTCTAAGTTTGAATATGAAAAAAGTCGCTATAATAGGAGCCGGCCCCGCCGGTATAGAGGCCGCATCAGTACTGGCCAGACAAGGAGTTCAGGTCACTCTGTTCGAGAAGTCGGAGTCACCTCTCAAGAACATACAGGACAAAGCCTTCCTGTTCCCCAATTTCCAGGCAGCCCAGGAGGTGGCCGATGACCTGAGCGGCAAGCTGCTCACCGACGGCATCACCACCATACTCGGCGTAGACATCACCGACCTCAAGTGGCAGGGCACCGAGTGGAAGCTGATAGACTCCAAGGAGCAGACCTATGTAGCCGATGCCGTACTCGTGGCCACCGGCTATCAGGTCTTTGACGCCCACCGCAAGGAGGAGCTGGGCTACGGCATCTACAAGGGAGTCATCACCTCGCTCGATATGGAGCAGATGATCAAGCACGGCAAGATACTCAACGCCAACGGCGATGAGCCCAAGCGCGTGACATTCCTGCAGTGCGTAGGCTCCCGTGACGAGAAGAGCGGCAACAACTACTGCTCCAAGATATGCTGTGTAACAGCCGTCAAGCAGGCCATCGAGGTCAGGAAACAGATACCCGCGTGCGAGGCATCGGTCTTCTATATGGATCTGCGTATGTGGGGACAGGGATTTGAGGAGATGTACCGCACCGCTCAGGAGAAATACGGCGTAAGTTTTGTGCGCGGCCGCATCTCGGAGGCCGCCGCCACCTTTGACAGCCGCATCCAGCTCAAGAGCGAGGACACCCTTATGGGACTGCCCCTCAAGATGACTACGGACCTTCTGGTACTCATGGTAGGCATGGAAGCATCGTGCGGTACCAAGGCGCTGGGCAAAGCCTGCGACATAAGCGGCGACTACGGCTTTATCCGCACAGTCAGCCCGCACCTGTACGACAACGATACCGGCAAGCCCGGCCTCTTTGCTGCCGGAAGCTGCAAGCGCCCCATGAGCGTGTGGGACACAGTGAACGACGCCCGCGCTGCCGCTCTGGCCATCAAGGAATACGTCGACAGCCTGCCGCAGTAACACTTACCGCATAAAACAGAATCCCCGGAAACCGCTCTGGTTCCCGGGGATTCCTATTCAGGTATATCACTCAATACTCATAATCGTCAACAGGCTGCGGCAATTCACAAGCCGGATTGTTGTCATCCACCGATATCAGAGGATTTGACTCTATCTCCTTATCAGGAATACGCCAGAGTAGGATGGAATCATCGGCTGCAATGTTGAATATCACATAGTCATTCGGGTAACCGGCACCGCGACGGTCTACGCCCTTGCCAAGCCTCATTATGTCAAACCATGAAAGGCCCTCGCCCCAGAATTCTATCCTGCGCTGCCTCCATATCTCATCCACAAGACTCTGAGCATCGGCTGAAGGCGTAGCAAACGAGTACTGCGGATCCCTGTATGTGGTTACAAAGTTCTCCAGCACCTGTAACGCATCGGCCTGACCCATCCTGGCCTTACACTCGGCAATGATCAGATACATCTCCTCAATACGCATCAGAGGTATATCGTTGGCGTTGATATCTGTTTCCAACTTATTCTTATAGGGAGCGAACTTGACCTGAATCAATTCTTCACCGAAGTAATCAGCAATAAATGCTATCTGTTCGCTGGTCAGATTAGGCGAGTAGCCGGCATCATCAATCCACCAGCCCTTACGCACATCAGTGCTGCTTATGCTGTTGAACAGACTCCTGTTAATCTTATAGCCGCCGCTGTACCACGAGTATCCCCAGTTGAACGAACCCATATGCGACGGGTAGTTGACTATGCCGGACTCCACAATAGCATCCGTTTCATCAACAATGATACCCCACATCCAGTCAGGCTCGTCAGCAGTCCAGAATGCCGGACGTGATGCCTCCTGTATTGACGACGGTCTTGCCGCCGATGCATTTATGGCAGCCTGTGCATCGCTTGCGGCATCTGCCCAGTTGCCCATTGTCAGGTTCACTCTGGAACGTAATCCATACGCTACCGACAGGTCGATATACCTCTTGTCGGCACGCTCTGTTCCAGCATCCTGAGCCTGTTGCAACAGGTTGACAGCACTGTTCATATCGTTCATGATCTGAGTATAGACCTGGGCAACCGTAGCTCTTGCACATCCGTTTTCAAGAGCACTCTCCTGGTTCCTTTCAGTAATGATTGGAACACAGGGCATATTCTGATTACCTGTATAATTGAACTGATACAACTGAGCCAGATTCCAGTAGCAGAACGCCCTTAATGCGCACATCTGACCTAGCATAAACATATCCTCAGGTTTCTGGGAGCGTAAATCGATATGGCTGATCACATCATTACACTTGAAAATCTGTTTATACAGGTATTCCCATATTATTCGTGCATCATAGCTATTGGCGTTTCTGTTGGAATAATCCAGTTCATTTCCGGTCCAGTTATATCCGTTATCATCTGACACCACATCAAAACCGTTGGCATCAGTAAGCATCATGACCGATGCATATCCAAAGTCATTATGCCTTTGGGCTCCGTCTCCTGTAACAGGCATAAGAGCCTTCATATACTCAAACGCCTGACCAAACCTTATATCCAATGGCTTCTCATCTACAACAACCACACATTTTGCCACATAAGACTTGTATCTGACTGTTATTATGGCTTTACCCGGATTGCGGAAAGTAGCCAGATTACCATAATCATCAACAGATACTATATCCGGATTGTCAGATGACCAAACAGCCTCTTTGTAGTATTTGAATGTGTAATCCATATCACCGCTCAACATCAGCAAATCTAAATATGATTTGCTGTCTGACAACATTCTAAGTGTATCCTGCCTGAGTGCTATGGATGTTATGCCCCTCCACGAATCAGAAGTGACAACAGGACGCACAGGCATTCCATAATACCTGTTGCGGTTGTTATTTTCATAAGAGGAATAATTGAAATTTAAATAATACGCATAAGACGAATTAGACAAGGAACTGGACCAATAAGTGCCATAGCCGGTATTTCTTAGCATGCCGTAATACATATAGCCTGTTGCCGGAAGGAAAATTGAGCGGTCTTCATAGCCCATGACATCACTTGTAATCAGGTATCCTTCAACTCCATTCTGTTCAGTCCATTCCCAAGTGCACATATACCTGAGTTCTTCAAATTCCTTTATGGTAGGAATACGCCATTTAACGCCCCACTTGACCGATGCCACGTCATCCTCCGGCTCAAGGATGTACTTGTTGTCAACCGTTCCATACTGTGTGGAGGTAACATACTTGGAATAATACCAATCCATGCCGCCGGCATCATCACCGGTTGATGCCGGAACTTCCGGTACATAAAAACGATAATCCTCCAAAAAATACTGACTGGATGTGTCAATTGCGCCCCACTGATAATAGTCACCTGTCTCCTCAGGGCTGGTGGCACCCACGTTGAACGTAGCCCAATTGACACTCAGGCCCAGGTCCACATACTCCAGACCTTCCAACAGCGATTCTTCAAAGGTAAAGTTTACACTTTCTATATCCCGTACCACATAACGGACCTTGCTTCCGTCCTTTTGGTACACATTCATAAAATAATAACCCTCGGTCTGGGCCTGAGCCTTGAGCAAACCCAACACCGATAGCATGAGAGCCGCCATGACCCTCATTACAGGCAATGTCACAGTCCTTTTCATATCTTCAAAATTTTAAAGCTTAAGTCATTTGATCTGATAATGTAAGTACCTACAGGTAATTCTGAAATAGTGAATGTAACGGAACCCTCGGAGTCCGTCTTATACGTAGCAAGCTCCTTTCCGTCGGCCGACAGCACCCTCACGGTGGCATCCGGTTTGGCGCCGCTTATATTCACCTGATAATCGTCAAGCACCAGCACGGGCTTGCGCAGCTCGTCCTGGACCTGGTTAACCTTAGTGGGATCCTCGGTCAATACAAATTTCTGCACCTTGGAAAGCAGATACTCCACCTGGGTCTCGGTGGATGTCACCACCAGACTGCTGTCGGTAAAGGTAACCACAGGCTTCTGGGAGAACCCGAAGCTGACAGTCTGACCGTCCTTTTGGAATACTGTGAGAGTGTTTTGTGAAAACAACTCAAGTGGTGCTGCCATGAGCAGCACCATCAAAGCAATGGCAATCCTTCTCATTTTTGTAAAAGCAATAATCAGTTCAGTCCGGTTACCCGGACGTTTATCGCTTTCAAATATATCGGATTACTATTTAAAAATCAAATAATTTACCGCTTTATCGCATACGCCACCAGTCAAAGGTGAACATATCCTTCTCGGCGCCGGTAAAGACAAAGTAGAGGTCATGCTTGCCGCGAATGCGCTTACGGAATTTCTCGGTATATATCTGGAACTCCATGCGTCCGCCGGTGGCCGATACGGGAATCAGCGCCACAGCCGGGCTCTTGGGGTCGTCCAGATGCACCTCGATGCAGCCCAGTCCGTCGGAGCCCACCGATACCTGCACCTTCTTGGCACCCTTAAGTCCAAAGTCCACACCGCTCACCTTTATGTACTCGCCGTTGTCGATGTCATGCACATAGAGGTTAGGCATAGTCCTGCCGTCCTCGTCCAGGATATCATCCGTACGGCTGGTCTTAAGACCGTAGCCCCAGGCCATCGTCTCGGCCTCCACGCGGCGGAACGGATCAAAAGGCTTTATCTGCTTGAGCTCGTTGTCCAGAAAATAGGGAACCTCCTGAATTGTGCCGTCCTCGTTATAATGCAGCTCGGCAACCGATACGGAACGCTGCTCGGCGTGCGCAAAGGTCTTAAGGTGCATTATGTCATAGTTGAGACCAAACACATAGCTCTTACCCTTGTACTGGACAATGCCCGGATGGTTACCGCGTGTACGGACGGTGTGGTCCATTATGTGACCCTTGTACTCCCACGGACCCTCAGGACCGTCGCTCATGGCGTAACCTATACCCTCGGGGCAGCAGGTCGATGCAAACGCCAGATAGTAATGACCGTTGTGCTTCCATATCCACGGACCCTCCTGATAATCCTGAATCTTGGGATGCTTGATTATAGGACCGTCTAGCGAGATCATATCCTTACCCAGCTTGACCGAGTAGACATTGGGGTTACCCCAGTACATGTAAGCCTGACCGTCGTCGTCAATCATCACCGTAGGATCAATATCGTCCCAGTGCTCCTTCTGCCAAACCAGCGGCTCACCCAGAGCGTCGCGGAACGGACCGTAGGGAGAGTCCGAGCGCAGCACGCCAATGCCGTGACCGTGAATGGGGCAGTACATATAATACTCGCCGTTGGCCTCCACAACCTGCTCGGCCCACGCGCCGTTCTTGCCGTCGTAGTACTTAAAGTCGTCCAGCGATGCCACAGCGCCAAAGTCCTGCCAGTTAACCATATCGTCCGATGTGTACAGCAGCCAGTCAAACATCTGGAAACCACGTGCGCCGTCCTCATCGTGAGTGGTGTAGAGGAACACCTTACCGTTTATTACCACCGGGGCGGGATCGGCCGTGAACTTGGTCTGAACAACAGGCATGTTGGCGTACTGGTTGAACTGCCACCAGTCAAAGATGAAAGGCTTGGGAGTCTCACAGCGGAACACAATGTAGACATCGTGAACGCCAGTGACATTGGTGTCAATCAGATATGTGAATGCGGCGGTGGGGAATCCTGCGTTGTCCCTGTTTACGGGCACCTTGCAGAACGGCTCACCCTCCATGTTGTCAACGTAGAACTCAATGGTGCCGTTACCCTTCTGCTCGCCGACCACAGCCACCACAGCCTTCTGGCCAGAGTACTGGAAGTTGACCGAGCGAACGCGTATCCAGTCGCCGTCGTCGATATCGGTCACAAAGTGATCCTTGCCGCCGCGATGATCCACCTTCAGACCGCTGGACTGAGCCTGTGTCTCGGCCTCCACGCGCTTGTAGGGGTTCAGGTTCTTGACGGGAGTCACCACACCCTCCTTGGTCTGCGGTATGAACGGGAATGTGCCGTCGGCGTTCCACTTGAACTCCTCCACGCAGGCCGAACGGTTATAACCGCCGCCACCGGGCAGACCGCCGTTGTGGTAGAACATAAAGTCGCGGCCCTGGAACGTGATGTTACCGCCGTGAATGGTAAAGCTGTTCTGAGCCTCGTCCATAATACGTCCGCGGTAGGTCCACGGGCCGTTGATGGTAGGAGCCGTTGAGTAAGCCATATGCTCGGGAACGCCGCCTGCGGGATAAGAGATGTAGTAAGTGCCGTTGCGCTTCATCACCCACGGACCCTCCTCGTACTGGGTCATCATCTCGTTGCGGCCCTTAGCCCAGTTCATCTTGGACTGCAGCTCGCCAAAGCACTCCGGATCATGATAACCCGGAACCTCCTCCCAGCCGTTCTTGAACGACACCATATCATCATTCAGCTCGCCGTACCAGAGGCCCTTGTTACCCCAGAACAGGTAAGCGCGGCCGTCATCGTCCACAAACACTGTGGGGTCGATAAAGCCGAAACCCTCGGCCAGCGGACCGCCAATGGCATCCGTCCAGGGACCCTGCGGATCATCGGCCACAGCCACAGCCAGAGCGTCGCCGCCGTTAGCCTTGTTGCAGCACACATACCAGTACCACTTGCCGTTGCGCTCCACACCCTGACAGGCCCAGGCGCGCTGACCCTGACGGGCCCACTTGAAAATCGATGTGTTAACCTGGATACCCAGATAGGTCCAGTTAACCATATCCTCGGTGCTGAACAGCGCCCAGTCCTTCATATTGAAGTCACGGTTGGGGCCGTCCTCATCGTGATCAGTAAAGAGATAGACCTTGTCACCGTATACAAACGGTGCAGGATCAGGAGTAAACATTGTGCTGATAATAGGGTTCTGCGCAAACGCTTGGGCAGACAATGCTACTGATAAGGTTAGTAAAAGTGATTTAGTTTTCATATTGACTTATAATTAATAAGGTTATTGTTTGCAAAAGTTCATAAGCTCGCGGTACAGGCGCTGCACAGGCAGCCCCACTACATTGAAGTAACTGCCCTCTATGGCCTCCACGCCCACATACCCTATCCACTCCTGGATGCCGTATGCGCCCGCCTTGTCCATAGGCTGACCGCTCTCCACGTAGCTCTCAATCTCGCTCTCCGTAAGGTTGCAGAATTTGACCCTGGTGGTCACCGCAAAGCTCCGCTCGCCCCGGGCCGTCATCAGCGTCACGCCCGTTATCACCTCATGCCAGCGGCCCGAAATGAGCTGAAGCATACGGCGCGCATCGGCCTTATCATGGGGCTTGCCCAGCACCTGACCGTCCACGTAGACAATGGTGTCGGCAGTTATCACCAGATCCTTGGGGCCCATGAGCTTGCGGTAAGGCGCCGCCTTCTCACGCGATATGTAAAGCGGAATATCCTCCCCTTTGAGTTCCTGAGGCCACGACTCGTCGATGCCGTCAATCACCTTGACGGTAAAGTCCAGACCCAGGCCCGCCAGCAGCTCGCGGCGGCGCGGAGAGTTTGATGCCAGTATTATGTTGTAAGGCAGCTGCATATTGTTACCAGCCAAAGGCATGATTATCCTTCATCCACTTACCCTGCATCTTGAGCACATGCTCCAGTACATCGCGCACGCAGCCCTCGCCGCCTTTGTAGGGCGATACGTACTTGCAGAGCGCCTGTATCTCGGGGCAGGCATCGGCCGGACAGCAGGGCAGTCCACACAGGCTCATGACCTGCCAGTCGGGGATATCGTCGCCCATATAGAGAATCTCCTCGGGCTTGAGATTGTACTTCTCCACAAAGTGGTTAAAGTCGTTGATCTTGATGCTGGAAGCAATATATACATCCTTTATGCCCAGCCCCTCGTAGCGCTTGCGCACCTCGTCCACACGCGCACCGGTAATGATGCAAAGGTGCAGACCCATCTTGACGGCCAGCTGAAGCGCATAACCGTCCTTGACGTTCACCGTACGGATGGGATCGCCCGTGTCCGACAGGTTCATCACAGGCTTGCTCAGCACCCCGTCCACATCAAAGATCATAGCTCTGATGGAGGTCAGATCGTAGTTTATCATAATTTCTTGTTTATGTCGGTTGAAATAAGTCTGTACAGGTTGGCCAGCTCCGGATACTCATGGAGCAGCTCCAGATGATCCTCAA
>CACYHW010000022.1 GCA_902774335.1 uncultured Bacteroidales bacterium | reverse complement strand
TAAAGTCACTCAGAAGGAGACCGTTGGTGCTGTTCTTCATTACCTCCCACTCCAGCAGATAGTTTCCGTTGGCAGGAACAGTGAACTGGAATGAGAATGTCTCGGTTCCGTTAGGCCAGCTTCCGTAAGGAGGATCATATTTCTGAATGGTGTTGTAAGGAGCCTTTACACCAGGAGTGAATGTTGCAATCAGAGTCTTGCTCTCCATTGAGAGGCTCTTAATCTGACTCAACGTCTCTTTAGTATATGTGTTAGGATAGATGTAGAGGTTGGTCTCACAAGCGTTATCCCAATATGCGGCATTGAAACTGATTGAGTAGGTTACACCTGCAGTGAGAGCAATACCTCGGCACGACCTGAGATATAGAAACCTGAGGTGAAGCCCGAAGCGGGATTTGTCCAGAACAGACGGCTCTTGGTACCCATAGCCGATCCGTCACCAATGGTGAATGCATCCTTACCGTTCCAGATAACGGCACCGGTGGGAACAGACTGTGTGGCAACACTGCTCTCCTTGAAGTCGGTAGCGTATACAACCTCGATGCTGGGGTTATGATTGAAGTCACCGAAGCCGTACTCAATGGTCTGAGTCTTGGCATAGTCGGTTCCGACACCCTTAAGGTTCATGAACTCGAACTTGTAGTCACCAACCAGGGCGCCGTTCTTGTTGATATCGGAAGCGCTACGTACAAATGTTGCTGTGCTGTCGGTTGACTCGCTTACAGTCCAGATCTCCTTGACACCAGCCTTGGTAACGCGGAGGAATCCAAGCTCTGACTGCTCGGTAGCGTTTGCCTCGTACTCGATTACTCTTGACATACCAATGGTAATCTGGTTGAAGGCCTCCAGACCGAATGAACCCTTTTCGAAGGGAAGTGACTGGATTACAGGAGGAAGCTGCTTCATTGAGTAAACCTTCTTTCCGAACTGGTTAACTGTGATGTTGGGGTTCTTCTTTGAAGGCTCGTTGGTGAAGTTCTTGACTGTCTTGCCGGCATCAACCCACTCCTTATCGAGAGCGCAGGGATAAGTTGAACCATCGTACTTAAGGCAAATCTTCTCGTTGTCAACGGGGTTGATGAAGCTTACAAGCACGGTATCATAAGATGTGAAGGGGTTGGGAACCAATCTGCCACCACCAGCATCAACATCCTTTGACCACATGTACATGTAACCGTCATCGTGGTACTCTGCAGACTCAATGGCTATAGGATACCATCCACGACCCTTTACATAACCTGATACTTCAAAATACTGACCGGGGAGCTCAACTGCTGCGATGTTGGTCTCAGCCTCGGCGGCTGCAGCCAGCTCAAGCAGGTTGGTCTCGTAACCGAAGTCTACACGGATCATGTTACCGGTATGCTCGACGCCGCCAATCCATGATTTGGTAAGTGACAGGTTATCAAGTTCGAATGCAGTACTATCGGAAGCAAATGACAGACGTACAAAGAACTTGTCAGGCTGCTTGATGCAGGTATATCCCTTACCATTGTAGGTATAGTTCCAATCATTGTACCAGTAGTAACCCTTTGCATAAACATAACCATCGGCAATAGAGTCATTCTGGTAGTAAGTCATAAAGGTAACCTTCTCCCAATCGCCGGTGAACTTCTCCTTCTTGTACTCGAAGGTGGCAGCACCGTTGGTGAGATCAAGAGAGAAAGGCTTCTCTGAGTTATAGTAACCACGCATTACATCGGCATAGAAGGTAGGCTTTGTGCTACCAAGCTTGGTTGCCTTGATGTAGAATGTCAGACGGTAAGATGAGTTGTCCTCAATAGGCAGACCGCGTACGAACAGGTCACGACGGTAGTTGGGAACTACGCCGCTGCTGTAACCGTCGGCACCGTCGGCATTACCTGAAGTATAGGAGAAGTAGTAATCACCACCATCCTCACCGTACTTTTCAAATGCCTGAGCACGCTCAATGTTATCACCGTCAGCCTTGATACCATATACCTCCTCGTTGTAAATATCATTGGCCTTATCATTCTTGTTGTTTGTTACAACAACACCGTTTTTAAGGATAATACCGCTTCCGGGCTCATAACCTTCGGTAGTAGAGTCTGTTCTCACGAAAGCAATATTCCAGTCATCGGTACCGTCATAGATGTTAGCATTGCTTACTGTACCGGTAGCAATACGGTTGTAATAGTAAAGTTCACGGATGGTATCCACCGGGGTGGTCTGCCATTCCTGCCAAGCATCCTCGGCCGACAAACCACTGCTTGAAGGCTCAAAGTCCTGGACAAAAATAACCTTAGGGTCATTTTCAGTTGCTGCAGGCTTCTGCTGAGACATCACGGGCAGTGACATCAGCATTGCACCTGATAAAAACAAGTAAAATTTCTTCATAAGGATTTGAATTAGGTTAATAAATTAGGTTAATAATGTATTTAACTTGTCTGATTTCAGTTCTTCAAGAACTCAAAAGTATCGATTTAATTGTTAAAAGGTTTATGACAGTTTAAGAATTATTTTGATATTAACATATTTTAACAGGAAAAACGGACGTGAAGGTATCAGAGGGCACATCGGGGGTAAAAAGGGCCAGGAATAAAAAAGAACCGGCACGGGGTTATAATTCCCCTGCCGGTTCAACTAAATAGTATTCAGTAAATTACTTTACAAGAACCTTCTCAACAACAGCCGTTCCGTTGCTCAGAACAGTGCGCTTGATTACAATGTCACCAGCCTTGGGAGCGGCGATAGGAGCACCGCCCAGGTTGAAGTACTGTACACTCTCTTCAGCTGCAGGAGCATCAGCGAATGTAAGCAGGTCGGCAACCTTAGCCTCCTGAGCAGTTACAAGAGCTGCATAGTCAACACCCTGCTGCTGACCGCGCAGATAGAGTACAAAGTATCTGATATCAAACATACTGCTACTGCCCGAAGTCTGCTTGAGAGAGAACTTGAGAGTTGTGGATACCTTGACAGAGTCAACACCGACAGTCTTGTTGTTGAACTTGTTGCCACCGGCATTTTCCATGTACTTGATGTTGTCATTGTAGAAAATTGTATCACCCTCAACAACAGCACTTACATTCGAAGTCTGGTTAGAACCATAGAATCCGAACCAGTAGAATGCCTGGGGAAGACCCTCAATTACAGCATCAATATTACCCTGAGTCTGCTTTCCGCATCTCAGGCCGCCGGCATAGATATGACCTTCAACATCCCATGCCACCTTGCCTTCGTTAGCTACGTCAGCCTCCTTGGTGGGATACCAGTTACCGCCGGTAGGAGTGATGGTCCAACCCGGGAATGCAGTTGAGTTAGCCTCCTTCTTGATACCCCATGTACCGCTGTTGTCCTCCATATCGCGGCCAACCTGAGCATCGTTATAGAGGAAGTAGTTGGGAACAAGGGCACTTACATCAAAGTTATCGGCAAGAGCAGCCTTCTTCTCCTCGTCGTCCGATGCAAAGATCTTGTAGATCTGGAGAACTGCAGCCTCACGGAGAACATTCTCCAGAGCCTCATCCTTGAAGGTAAGAGCTGCAACACGAGCCTTGATATCATCACTGAACTTATAACCCAATGAATCGGCAAGAGCATAGAGTTCCTTGGCCTGTCTGCTCAGAGCGTCAACACCGTCAACCTTGAATACATAGGCGTTCTCACCCTCGCAAAGAGCGTTGTAAGCCTCAGTGTACTCGGCATCGGTCGGAGTAATCTGGTCATATGCATCGGCAGTGTTGTAAGCTCTAACCATTACTGCATACTCGGCATACTCTGTACGGGCATCATCAGCCTCAACAAGAGCCTTGACCTCCTTGAGTTTGGCATCAAACTTCTCCATCAGGGCAATTCTGTCGTCAAGAGCCTTGATAGCATCCTCGTAAGCCTTGATGGCGGCAGTTATCTCGGAGTTGGTGAGCTCGGTGATGTCAAGATCCTCATTATCGTAAACCATATCGTCAAGGGCTACGAATGCCTCAAGATCGGTTAAGCCCTCGGTGTCACCGTCAAACTCGGCGAGCTTGTCATAAGCCTTGTTCTCGGTTGTATAGTACAGGTCAACTGTATCAACACGAAGCTGCATCAGCTTGAGCTCGTTGTCAACGACTGCGGTGGCAGCATCATAGTCGCTGGGTTTGGTGCTCTCCCAGTTCTCATAGAAGTATTCCTCGGCTACTGCGGAAAGAGCGTCATACTGAGTACCGTAGTACATCTCATTAAAGTCACTCAGAAGGAGACCGTTGGTGCTGTTCTTCATTACCTCCCACTCCAGCAGATAGTTTCCGTTGGCAGGAACAGTGAACTGGAATGAGAATGACTCGGTTCCGTTAGGCCAGCTTCCGTAAGGAGGATCATATTTCTGAATGGTGTTGTAAGGAGCCTTTACACTGGGAGTGAATGTTGCTATCAGAGTCTTGTTCTCTGTAGAAAGGCTCTTGATCTCCGACAGCTTATCGGCAGCAAATGTGTTAGGATAGATGTAGAGGTTGGTCTCACAAGCGTTATCCCAATATGCGGCACTGAAGGTGATAGAATAGGTTACACCGGCCTTAAGAGTGATAGGATCGTTAGCATCTACACCATATACCATGTGACCGTCCCTCGGCACGACCTGAGATATAGAAACCTGAGGTGAAGCCCGAAGCGGGATTTGTCCAGAACAGACGGCTCTTGGTACCCATAGCCGATCCGTCACCAACGGTAAACGCATCCTTACCGTTCCAGATAGCAGCACCGGTAGGAACAGACTGGGTAGCATTACTACTCTCCTTGAAGTCAGACTGGAAAACAGCCTCAATCTTGGGATTATGGTCAAAGTGACCAAAGCCGTACTCAACAGTCTGGGTCTTGGCATAATCGGTTCCGATACCCTTAAGGTTCATGAACTCGAACTTGTAGTCACCAACCAGGGCGCCGTTCTTGTTGATATCGGCAGTGCTGCGAACAAATGTTGCACTGTTATCGGTTGACTCGCTTACAGTCCATATCTCCTTGACACCGGCCTTGGTAACGCGAAGGAATGCCTTCTCTGACTGCTCGGTGGCGTTCTCCTCATACTCGATTACTCTTGACATACCAACGGTAATCTGGTTGAAGGCCTCCAGACCGAATGAACCCTTCTCGAAAGGATAAGACTGGATAACAGGAGGAAGCTGCTTGAAGGAGTAAACCTTCTTGCCGAACTGGTTATATTCGATATTGGGGTTCAGCTTTGAAGGCTCGTTGGTGAAGTTCTTGACTGTCTTGCCGGCATCAACCCACTCCTTGTCGAGAGCGCAGGGATAGGTTGAACCGTCGTACTTAAGGCAAATCTTCTCGTTGTCAACGGGGTTGATGAAGCTTACAAGCACGGTGTCATAAGAAGTGAAGGGGTTAGGATACTTCTTTCCGCCTGACTCACTGTCCTTTGACCACATGTACATGTAACCGTCATCGTGGTACTCGGCCGACTCGATCTCGATGGGATACCAGCCGCGGTTCTTGATATAACCTGATACGCTGAAGTACTGACCGGGAAGCTCAACTGCTGCGATGTTGGTCTCAGCCTCGGCGGCTGCAGCCAGCTCAAGCAGGTTGGTCTCGTAACCGAAGTCTACACGGATCATGTTGCCGGTATGCTCGACACCGCCGATCCATGACTTGGTAAGTGTCAGGTTATCAAGCTCGAAAGCAGTACTATCGGATGCAAATGACAAACGTACAAAGAACTTGTCGGGCTGCTTAATGTAGTTATAGTCACGACCGTTGTAATTGTATGTCCAGCTTGAACCCCACCAATAACCGGCGGCGTAAACAAATGCGTCGGCAATGGAGTCGTTCAGGTAGTAGGTCATGAAGGTAACCTTCTCCCACTGACCGTTGAATTTCTCCTTCTTGTACTCAAATGTGGCAGCGTCACTGGCCAGACCCAGTGAGAAAGGCTTCTCAGAGTTGTAGTAACCACGCATTACATCAGCATAGAAGGTAGGCTTTGTGCTACCCAGCTTATTGGCCTTGATAAAGAAGGTAAGACGATATGAAGAGTTGTCCTCAATGGGAAGACCGCGTACGAACAGGTCACGACGGTAGTTGGGAACTACACCGCTGCTGTAACCGTCGGCACCGTCGGCATTACCTGAGGTATAAGAGAAGTAGTAGCTGCCACCATCCTCGGCATATTTCTCAAATGCCTTGGCGCGCTCGCTCTCTGAACCGTCAGCCTTGATTCCATATGTATCACCATCATAATATCCATTAGCCTTATCATCCTTATTGTTTGTAACAACAACACCGTTCAAAAGAATGATACCGCTGCCTGCCTCGTAGCCGACAGTAGTTGAGTCTGTTCTCAGAACGCCAAGGTTCCAATCGGATGTGCCGTCATAGATATCAACCTTGTTCACGTTACCGCTTCCGGTACGGTTGTAATAATAGAGTTCTTTAATGGTATCTACCGGAGTGGCCTGCCATTCTGCCCATGCATCCTCGGCAGACAAACCTTCACTTGAAGGCTCAAAGTCTTGGGTAAAGATCAATTTCGGATCATTGTCCGTAGATTGCGGGCGCTGGGATACGACACTTAAGGTCGTTAACAGGGCACCCGTTAACAACAAGTAAAATTTCTTCATTAGAAAAAGTTTTTAGGTTAATAAAAAAGTATTAAAAATACGTATGTTAAGCATAAATAAAGGGTGTTCCAAAGGACTATTCTACTAAAACTTGCTAAGAGCAAAGGTAAGATTATTTCAGAATGGATAGACTGCAGCAATCCGCTATTCACAATCATTTATCAATCTTTAACTGTGTTATTAAAAAACACAACCGGCGGACAGCCTACGCCATCCGCCGGTCGATTTAGGGAATACTTATATAGATTACTTTACAAGTATCTTTTCTACCTGGAGCTTGCCACCGCCAAGGTCAGTAACCTTGATTGTGATAGCACCAGCCTTAGGAGCTGCAACAGGAACACCGTCGATGCCGTAGTAGCTTACAGAAGCATCCTGACCGGCAGCCTCAACGAATGTCAACAGAGTAGCCAGCTTAGCCTTCTCGGCGTCAATAGCAGCTGCATAGTTGAAATCAGCATCCTTACCGATGAACTTCAGTTCGAAGTTATCAAGTCTGGTCCATGAGTTGTAGCTTCCAATCTCAGCACCGATTACAACAACGTCACCATCGGCAACCTTGATGCTGTCAACGAACTGGTTAGCAGCTGAAGGAACTTCAGAACTCTTAGAGCTGTAAGTGATAACATTCTGATAGGTTACAGTGTCATTGATTGCATAGAGCTTGCTCTTGTCCTTACCGGCATCCTGATCAAAGTTGAATCCGGCACCGAGCTGATAGAGACCTGCGGGCAGATCAGCAAGAGTCTGCTTGATGGTTACAGCTGAAGACCAGTCTGAACCGATGTAAGCCTCGTAAACAGGAGCCTTAGGTGAATTCCAGTCGATTGCCTCGCTACCTACGTGAACGTTACCGCCAGCTGCAGTTGTTGTCCAACCGGGGAATGCATCAGTTGACTCGTGGTTAGCGATCATTCTCCAACGATCGTGAGGAGTACCCCACTGGTAGTTGTAATGCTCAACATCCTCGTCAAGGATAGCAGCACCGTACAGGTTGAAGTTGCGGATGAAGCCAGTCAGGTCGATTTCATCGTTCTCCTTGAAGTCGCCGTCAGCAATCATCTGATAGAGAGCAATCTTAATAGCCTGCTTGTAGATAGCGGCAAGATCCTGATCATCAGAGATGGTAGCCTCAACGCGAGCCTTGAGAGCAGCCTCAAGATCCTCGTCCTCGTAAACTACAACCTCAAGCTCGTCAGCCAGCTCAACAAGAGCCTTCAGACCTACGGTTGATGACTCAACACCTGCAACGTATGAATCATACGGCATGGTTCCATCCAGAACTGCCTTTGTAGCAGCAGTGATCTCATCGTCAGTTGAACCTACAAGGTCGAAGTTCTTATAGTTGTTGTATACTGCAACCATGTCTGCATACTGCTGGATGCCATCGAACTTAGCATCGTCGATAGATTTCTCAGTAGCAGCGAGCTGGCTGTTGAATGTGCCGATGAGCTTCATGCGGTTGTCAATAGCGGTCAGAGCATCCTGAACCATCTTGGTGACACCCTTGATAGAATCATCAGTCATGTCAGAGTAGATGAGCTCCTCAACCTCGCTAACGAGATCGTAAAGTTCATCGAATACTACCATGTCAGTGAAATCTGCACGCTCATCATCATCCTCGAACGAAGCGATGGTGTCGATAGCTCTGTCATACTCCTTGTCAAGAGCAGCAACGAGATCGAAGCGAGCCTGCAGTGTGCTGGCAGCCTTGCTCAGGCTATCAGTTACAGTGTTGTAACGGCTGGGCTTTGTATCGGTGAAGTCCTCATAGAACTCAGCAACAGCGACAGCGTTGTCATAAGCGGCACCTGTGTACTTATCCTCATCGTCCTCAGCAAACTCAATCTTAGAGTTAAGACCGGCCATAGCGGCGTTCAGGCTCTTAACATAAGGATAACCGTTTGTGAAGTTAGACTGGATTGAGAGGCCGAACAGGATCTTACCACCCTTGTGACCACCACCCCATGAACCTTCGTTAGGCAATGTGATAACCAGCTTGTTTACACCAGCCTTAAGATTAGCGGAGATTGTATAAGACTTAACCTCATTAACATCGCCACCCTCATTGGGTTTAATTCCGGTACCTCCATAAGACTCCTTGGCAAGATCATTGCCATCAGCATCACGGAGGAATACAACCATGTTGGCATCATCGTTCCATGAACCCTTCTGGCAACCGGTCATATCAAATGCAACGGCATACTTGCCATCGGCGGGAGCTTCGAATGAATAGATAAGCTTGCAGCACTTATCTTTATTGTTCTCAGCACCGGTGTTCTGTCCATAGAGACCCCACATGATACCAGTGGTGTATGCACCGGTGAATGACTTGATCTTAGCAGCGCATCTGTCACCTGACAGGCCCTCGATGCCAAGCTCTGAGAGATTCTGAGTATAACCTGCAGACTCGTCAAGTGAACTGAAGTCGATGCTGGCAACATCGGTAGCCATGATGGTATTACCGAATGAATAGTCGATAATCTCGTTCTCAGCGTAGTCAGTACCAATACCCTGGATACCGCAAAGCTCGAAGGTGTAGTCACCAATCAGAGCGCCGTTCTTGGTGATATCGGCCTGCTGACGGGTAAAGGTGATAGTTGAATCGGCCTGACCGGTAGCAGAGCTAGCGAACCAGAACTCAGTTACACCACCCTTGGTAACCTTAAGAAGAGCCTCCTCAGTTGTGGTTGAGGGAACCTCGTCGAACATAACGGGACGTGAGAACTTGAAGTCCATAGATGTGATAGAACCATCCAGCTGGAATGAATTCTTCTCATACTGCTGATCAACAAGTACAGGGGGCAACATCTTCATTGAGTAAACGCGCTTGCCATACTGGTTTCTGATGATGTTGGGGTTAGGAACTGAAAGCTCGTTGCTGAAACCTCTCAGCTTCTTGCCCTCCTTGATCCAAGTGGTGTCAAGTGCATAGGGGAACTTTTCGCCTGAGTACTTGAGGCAGATAGCATCGTCATCCACGGGATTGGTGAATGATACGAATACTGAATCATAGGATGTAAAGGGGTTCTGATAGATTGCACCACCTGCTCCCTGAGTATCCTTTGACCACATGTACATGTAACCGTCATCATGATATTCAGCTGAGTTGATTTCAATGGGCACCCATCTGCCGTTAGCCTTAGCCTTGCCGAATACTGAGAAGTACTGACCGGGAAGCTCGATAGCGGCAACACCTGTAGACTTATAAGCATTGTCAGCAAGAGTCTTGAGGTTAGTGTCATAACCGAAGTTCACACGGATCATTGTTCCATCATGCTCAACACCACCGATTGTAGACTTTGTGATGGCGATGTTATCAACATCAAAAGTGGTACTATCGGATGCGAATGAAAGACGCAGGAAGAACTTGTCAGGCTGCTGGATGTAGTCATAGGTCTTACCCTCAGCATCTGTAGCCCACCAACGTCCGCTCCACCAGTAACCGTTCTTGGTGAAGATATATGCGTTAGAGATAGAGTCAGTCAGATAGTGAGTCATGAAGGTAACCTTCTCCCACTCACCGGTAAAGTCCTCCTTTGTAAGGCTGAATGCAGTACTGTACTCCAGCGGATGATTATCCTTGTTATTATCAACATAACCCATTGAGAAGTCGCACTCTGAGTTGAAGTAACCGCGCATCATGTTAAGGTAGAACTTAGGCTTTGTGGTACCCTGAGCCTTACCCTTGATGAACAATGTTACACGATAAGAGGTGTTATCCTCAATATCAAGACCACGTACAAAAAGGTTACGACGGTAAGCAGCAGAAACATTGTTATAATACTCACCATACTGTGAAGAAGCTATGGTAGGCTTACCTGAGATATAGCGGAATACATACTTACCACCATCCTCACCATATTTATCAAAAGCCTGTGCACGCTCAGAAGTCTCATCAGTTACGATCTTGGCCAGATCCTCAGGCCAATCAGCAACGTTTGCATCGGTTATTACCACACCATTCTTAAGAGGTATGATAGAGTCGGTTCTTACATAACCTATCTTCCAGTCATCAGAACCATCATAGATGTTAATGTCAGCACTAGGATTGATGTTACCGCTAGATGCCCTGTTGTAGAAGTTGAGAGACGTAATAGTATCCCAAACCTTAGCCTGCCATGCATCCCAAGCCTCCTCGGCAGACATAGTCTCATCCTCCGGCTCAAAGTTCTGTGTAAAGATCACTTTGGCATCCTGAGGAGTTTCTACGGGTCTCTGAGCGCCTACAGGAACAGCGGCCAGAATAAGACCCAAAAACAAAAAGTCTCGTTTTTTCATAACGTAAAAAATTGATTAATAAAAAAGTTGAAAATACTCTCGGTTAATAAATTATTTATAAGGTTAAACAAAACCCGACACGTCAGTGCAGACGGTTGACCGTCCACACTGACGCAGCGGATATTTTTTTAGTCTTTTGTATCTCTCATTCTTAAGAACCAGTTAACATTATACTGGGTAGCATTACTACCTACAAGCCTCTGGTACAGAGCCTCATCCCTGCCTGCGAAAGGATTCTCCATTGTGGCACCCTCTCTTGAAGCAACTCGGGCAGCAAGGAAGGCGTTGTCGGCCCAACCTCCTGTTCCGGGATAACCTGTATCCTTGGCACGGTGCATTGAGATTCTCATCAGGTCACCAAAGCGGTATCCCTCAAAGCATGTCTCAAGCGCCATCTCGTTCAGAATCAGTTCCTCGACAGCACGGATAGTATCCTGCATGGGATCACCACCTGTGGGCTCGTTAACAGTGATTACATAGTAGTCATTAATTGCGGCATCACCTGAACCACGTGTATGGATACCCATTGTGTTGTAATACTCAGATCTCTGACCGGCAACAGGCTTGGTATAATCGGCACTGATAGGATTGCTCTTATCATTGTTGATATAACTGCCTGAACCGTCGGTGGGGAATTGGTATGCCTGGAAGTAGGTCTGCTCGAAATATGAATCCGGGAACATATCCGATGTTGATATACCCAGTTCCACCACTTTGTCTCTCTCGTACTGACTGATACTGTCTACAATGAACGTCTGTGTGAGGCCGTTCTTGAGTATGCCAAACGCCATATGGGGCAGGCCTGCTCTGTTCAATGCCTCAGCGAGCCTCAAATATACAAGGTCTGTACGATATAAACAAATTTTTTCGGAATTAATTTTCTTTAACGTTTGTCTTGAAGAGTTCAGAGTGGTTGATTTCTTGTCACCATCCTTAGCTGCCTTAACCTCGAAGATTGACTGAAGTCTCAGGTCACCCTTAAGCAGATAGTTGTCCTGAAGTCTCTTGTCCATGTATACCGGAGTGGATACACCCGAAGAAGCAATTATTCTGTGGTAGCAGTACTCCTGACGAGCGCTCTGATAGAGCATAGCCTTTGAATATGTAAGCTGCGGCCAGTAGTCATTCTTCTTGGTTGAGTTGAATACATTGGGCAGGTCAGAGATGATACCGGCATACTCCTCGGACTCCATAGGAATGTATGAGATAGGATTAGCCTTTTCACCGAAACCGCCGGCGTATGTATCATCACCCAGGTTCATGAATGAGTAACCGTTCCATAGGATGGTGTTGATACCTGCGGGATGGAAAGTGGTGTTGTGATAAAGGTACTCGTAGTAGTACTTGGCAGCCTTTGCATAATCCTCAGACCAGAGATAGAGGTCACCCAGGATAAGTCTTACGGGGATAACCAGGTTCTCTGATTTGTGCTTCTGTGACTTTGAACCGTCGTCATTGTCGTTACCGCCCAGGCTGAAGTGAGGAGCTCTGTAGTCCAGGAACTTCTCATCAGGGAAACGGTCTACGATATCCTTGGCCAGACGGGCAGCCAGTTCCTTGATGTCAACATAGTCCCACTTGGACTCATCGGCCTGATCACCGCTTGTGATAGGTTTGTCGACAAAGTATACCTTACCGTAAACCTGAGCAAGCTGGAGGTAAGTCCATGCTCTAAGTGACAGCACTGCGATATACTCCTTGAGGAACACATTCTCCTGATTACGGTAGAATGATGTATCGGCGTTCTCAATAAAGTAGTTACAGTTATTGATTACCGCATAGTAGTCAAGAGGATCATTGTACTTGTTGGTCTCCTTGACCTTGGCAAAATCATAAGCGTAGAGTTCACGAAGATCGTCGGTCTCCCTGCCGGTAAGGGCGACAAGGTCACCACGGATCTCACCGAGAACGACGGTGCGGTCAGCGATGCTCTGCAAACGCTGAAGAATACCTAAGTACGAGTAGATGGTATCATAGGTATGGTTGAGGGTATTGTCCTTAGCATAGATCACTGAACTGGAGTCAACGCTAAGCATATCCTCGCATGAAACCGCAGCCCCAGCCAGAACGGCTGTCAGAATGACTGAAAATATTGTTTTGGATTTCATAGTTCCCATGTATTACAGGTTAATCTTTATACCCAATGAGAAATTGGCTGACTGCGGGAGCAGTCCACGGTCAATTCCTTGCATCAGGACATTGTTACTGGTAGAGAATTCGGGATCTGAGCCGAGATATCTGGTCAGAGTGAACAGGTTGTTGGCAGAACCCCAAAGGGTGATACCCTGCAGATAGGTAGACATAATAGGAATCCTATAGCTCAGGGTGACGTTCTTGAGACGCAGATATGATCCGTCCTCAATCCAACGGTCCGAGAAGCGGGCATTGCCGTGAGGATCATCGAAATCAATTCTGGGAACATCGGTTACCTGACCCTCGGCCATCCAACGGTTGGTCACTGCAAGAGTCTGGTTCATGAAACGTGAACCGCTCTCAAGGATCATGCGCTGGTAGTTGTAGATGTCACCGCCTACAGAGTAGGTCATGGTTGCGCTCAGAGAGAAGTTACCCATACCAACCTTTGTGAAGATACGTCCGTAGAAATCAGGATTGGGATCACCAATCTTTACACGGTCCTTATCGTCAATAACACCGTCGGGAGTAACATCGACAAACTTGAAGTCACCGGCCTGAACCTTCTCGTTTCCATAGGTTGTGAATACCTCAAGACCTGAAGCAAGAGCCTCCTCGGTGGTAGCATATACCTTGCTGCCGTTGGTGCTCTGGGTACGGTATCCGTAGAATATACCTACAGGCTCGCCTACAGCTGTCCTGACAGTAGCTCCGTAGAACTCGTTGTCGATAGGACGTCCGGGAAGTTTGGTAATCTCGTTCTTGTAAGCACCTATAGAAGCACCGGCCTCCCACTTGATCTGCTTGGTGTTGAGAAGCTTGAGGTTGAATGATGCATCAAAACCGCTGTTTGTCAGAGAACCGCCGTTGGTCCATGAGGTCTCAATACCTGTCAGGAATGAGAGGGCACTGATGGAGAGCAGGTTGTCGGTGTTGCTCTTGAATACATTGGCGTCGATAGCCAGACGGTTACCGAACAGGTTCATGTTGATACCTGCGGTCAGCTTGTTGGTGGTCTCCCACTGCAGTGAACTGTTACCGATATTGGTCATTGTAAGACCGGTTACCTGCAGGAACTTGACTGATGAGAAGAAGGTCTTGGAAGCAGTGTCATCAAAACCGTCGTTACCGGTCAGGTCATAACCTGCATTGATTCTCAGGTAATCTATGAAGGGAACCTTGAACCAAGGCTCGGCAGACATAATCCATGCACCTGATACAGAGGGGAAGATACCCCAGGGTACCCTGAACATGTTCACACCGTTTGATACGTTGGTACCGAATCTGGATGATGAAGTCATACCCAGGCTGGCTGACAGATAATACTTCTCACGGTAGTTGTAGTTACCCTGAGCCCACCATGTCATGGTGATATCCTTGGTCTCACGGCCGTCGGTATCCTTGAACTTAAGTGATTTGGTGATGTTAGGAGTCTTATCGTTACCGGAGTTGTAACCAACCATGATAGTCTGTACCAGAGAGTTGTTGATGTAACGCATACCGCCCTGTACATTGATGTCGTGTGAACCGGCATGTCTTGCATAGGTAAGGAAAGTGTTACTCATAAAGCCGTCCTGTTTGGCATTCATGGCAGCAGCCTTGTTGTCGATAGTACCGATACCCTCGATCTTGAAGTTAGGAGTACCTAAGATAGGAGTATAGTAGTTCTCGTCGGCATTGGCCAGAGTGTAAGTGAAGTGCTCGCTCAGTGAGAGATAACGGTTGAACTCATACTTGGGAGTAACGGCCAGAGTGATAAGGCGGTTACCGAAATAGTTCTTGTTGATACCGTCACCGTTCACAAGAATTGAGAGCGGGTTGGACAGTGAAGCCTCGGGAGTGAGGACCTCATCCAGATAGTCATCCTCGTTGGAGAGGAACTTGGTGGGGTTACCGTCAACGTCGAATGCATACGGTGAAAGGAACGGAGCCTTGGCAAGAGCCAGGAAACCGGGAGAGTTGATCATTGAGTTGTCAATGTCATCGGGAGTTCCGTCATCACGCATGTCACGGGTTACATCACTGTATGCGGCATCAAAGCGCAGAGACAGCTTGTCAGCCAGGATGATGTCTGAGTTCAGACGGAGGCTGAAGCGTGAGAAGTCATTCTCAACCAGAGTGGCATCGCCCAGAGCAAAACCTACAGAGAGGTTGTAGTTGGCGATGTCATCACCACCTTGTACGTTCACATTGTAGTTCTGGATAAAGGCGTCTCTATAAGAAACCTTAGACCAGTCTGTATCATTGTGGAACATCTTGTAGTAGTGATAGTCGCGGTCAGACTGCAGGAACTTGAAGGTTGACAGTTTGGTACCAGTTGAACCCAGAAGCTCAGATGCATAAGTGCGATACTGATCGGCATTCATCATCTGCAGAGTCTTGGGCATAGCCTGATAGTTACCGGAAATGTTCACATCAATCTTGGTAGCCATGCTCTTGTTACGCTTGGTCTGGATAAGGATAACACCGTTGGCTCCCTTAGGACCGTAAATACCGTAACCGTTCTTGAGCACTGTAACCGACTCCAGATCCTCCACGGGAATGTTGGCAAGCAGGTTGTTGTAGAAACCGTCATGCACTGAAACATTGTCAAATCCCATGTCCATGATAACACCGTCCAGCACGATAAGGGGCTGAGTGTTGATGTTGATGGAGCTTATACCGTCAATCAGAAGAGCGGAACCTACGCCGATCTGACCTGAACGGATGTTGGACAGTATGTTTCCCTGCAGGGACTGCTGCACCTGGTTGTCAACCGAGATATCGGCATTGACATCCATAAGTGTAGCGGTCGATGAGATACCGGAAACTGTCTTACGGTCATAAATCTCAGAGAATACGTCTGAGAACATCTTGACATTGACACCTTCGGTACCGTCGCTGAGTGAACGTACTATTGTATTGTATCCGTCAAGCTGGAAAGTCAGTGATGACACATAATAGGGAACCTTTATTGAGAAGGAACCATCCTCACGTGTCATGGCTGAGTATACGGAATTGTTGTAAGCCTGAACCTTGACACCGGCCATGGCGTTGCCCAGAGCGGCGTTGGTAACAACACCGGTCACTACAACTGTGGCCTCATCATTGTTTCTCTGTGCTGAAACAGGAGCGGAAAGCAGCAGTAGACTGATCAGCCCCAAAGGCAATAACCTTTTTCTGTTTAATATATTCATAACGTCTTCTTTTTATCAATCAAACACCGGATCCAGGATAATGCAGTCAAGCCAGATCTCTGAGCTGTAAACTTCGGCACTATCCACCTCACTGCTGAGTTCTATGGTAATACGCGGTGAGTTCTTCTCTGCCTTGTCATAGTTGCAGGTTGAGAAGTTTACG
The DNA here is from genome assembly GCA_902774335.1 of uncultured Bacteroidales bacterium. Taxonomy (GTDB): domain Bacteria; phylum Bacteroidota; class Bacteroidia; order Bacteroidales; family Bacteroidaceae; genus Colenecus. Next base: position 18,566 of record CACYHW010000022.1, on the reverse strand, counting down.
ACACCCATATCCATAGTATCAATCTTGTTTACGTTGTTTCGGAACAAGGCCGGTGTCACGAACGGAGCTACGTCAATCTCCTCGATAGAGTCGATAAGAACATCATACTTCTTCTCCGGCATGTACTTAACAATCGGGTGGAAAAGGTTAGGCTTGGTCAGCTTGGTCTGAGCATTCTTCTGAGTCTCACTCGGGAAGATGACAAACTTAACCCTGTACTTACCCTTAAGGTTGTTACGGATATTGAACTCGACTTTCCATCTGGGTGAACTGTTCTTCTGGCTCAGCTGAGCTACGAACACGTTGTCAAGCTCCTTACCCTGGAAGGTAGAGATAAGACGACGGGGATGACGTATATCGTCACCGTCATATGAATATGTCTCGGCCTCAATTACGATGGGTCTGCGGTGAAGCATATCATCTGTGAAAGGCCACTTGTCGCGGATGTAGATGATACCGTTACTGCAGAGAACGGAGTCATAACGGTCTGCGAACAGACCACCTGCATCGTAAGGCTTGTAGTAGGTGTTGTAGGCCTTCTTGTACTTGAGGTTATAATTCTTGTCAAATCTTGTGGAAGTGACTGAATCCTTACCGTTGTTCTTCTGAATGTTCATGTTGAAGAACATATCAGTGAGCATGAAGTAGTTGGTGTAGAACTCCTGCAGAGAGTCGGCATCGGCCTCAAGGGGTCCGAACTCGAATGACTGGGTAATGGAGTCGTACATCTGGATCCAAAGAGCGGGTGTGGGAAGAACTACTGCATAGTTACTGTCCTCCTCGCTGATGAAACCGAAGTCATCCATCAGGATGCTGCTCTTGATAAGAACTGAGTCAGCCCACTTGATTTCGTTGGTCTTTTCATCATAACCGGCATCCACACTCTTCTCCTCATCGATCTTCTCCTCGGTATACTTGGCGAACCAGTCACCCATGACTGTACGGTAGTCGTACATCTCGTTGGGGTGCTTGCGGAGCTTTGTATAAGGTGAGGTAAGTGTCAGATAGTCGTAGATGCTGGGCAGATACTCCATCTTTCCGTCAAGGATATGTATAATACCGTTTGAACAGTGGATATTGGTATTCTGTCTCTCAGGATCATTGCTGTAAGCTATGCTTCCGATTGATTTGGGAAGAGACTTGAATGACTTGTCACTGAGCATATATACAGCCTCGTTGGTAACTGAGTTTACAGAGTGTCTGAAACGTGCTATGTGGTTCATTACGAACTCACGTGCAACCTTCTTCTTCTCGGCATTGGTCTGAGGATTCAGATATTCTTCCCACTCCTCAGCGGTAACGGTGGTAGGAATCCATACAGTCAGGAACTGATCCTCTTCGAGCAGATCCCAGTATGAAAGACCCTCTACAATCTTTTCACCGTTCAACTGATTAGTTCTCTGCAGAACCAGCACAAAATCATCCTTGGCTGCTTCAAACTCTGCCGTACCGGACAACTCCTGTATAGTTTCGGCAAGAGTCTTTACAGAAGTACCGGGCTGGGGCTTGTAGCTGTAGTGATCGTTCCAATCATTACAGGAAGCCAGCATCAGAAGAGCTGACACAGCCCAAGCGGTCTTTCTAATTGAATTGAAATATTGTTTCATATCTTCTTTATTTATTATCTAACGTTAGGTGTGTCATGTTTACTGAGCCTTCTGGATGAACTCATCCTCGACGTAAACAGGATTCTGCTTGATGAGAGGATTGATCTTGATCTCGTCCCTGTAGAACGGGAAGAAGAGAGCATCCAGATCTGTCATCTTAATACGTACGGCACTGCGTGCGTTGGAGTCGAACTTATCCTCGATCTTGCCCCACAGATAATTTGTGTTGCCGTCACGGAGTGACTTGCGGCAAAGATCGAACCAACGCTTGCCCTCGAACATAAGTTCGCGACGGCGCTCGTCAAGAACAAGCTCCTCCATCTTTTCGGCATCGGCAGTGTATGTACCTTCAACAAGATACTCTGAAGCTGCACCGGCATATCCGCCAAGGGCGCGCTTGTTGACAGCATCAACGATCTTGAAGGCCTCCTGGAGCAGGGTTGTAACATCGGCCGAATCAGGATACTCGGCTGCCAGTTCCTTAGCCTGCATTGTCTTGGCCTCAGCCTCCATCAAGAGGACATCAGAGTAACGATAGATAATCCAGTTAGGCTTTGTTGACTCTCTGGCAGTATAATTGAAATAACGCTTGTTGTCCAATTTCACGTTTGACTTACCCTCGCCAAGGTTGCACTCCATATCCTGATAAGCATACTTGATAATGTAGTTCTCATCAGAGTTGGAACGGATGCACTCAAAGAAACGTACATCGTACTCCTGAGTGAAGGCCTTCTTGGCTGCCTCGTTGGTAGCCTTCAGATAGCCGCCGTTAACCTCCTTGGGGCTGTAGTACTTGCTGATGAAGTCCGGTTTGCTCTTCTGGTCATAAGGAAGCTCAAATATAACCTCGAACGAGTTACCTTCACCGAAGTTCATGTTGTAGGCGTTACCTACACGGTTACCGTTCTGGCTCTGGAAATCTTCCTTATAGAGAGGATACTTATCACTGTACAGTGTAACGGTGATAGCCTTACCCTCCTTGTCAATAAGTTCCTTGAGGTCGGTATCCACCTTGATTGTGGTAACCTTCTCGCAGCATCTTACGCAATTCTCCCAATCGCCCTTCCAAAGGTACATATCGGCCAGCATTGCATAGATGGCGGTTGTGGTGAATCTACCGGTATTCTCCAGTTCCTTAAGGTACTTGGGCTTGATCTGATCGGTGATTGATTCCATATCAGCAATCAGGAAGTTAAGGATACTGTCAAATGAGGTCTGACCGATAAAGAAATCCTTGGTATCGTCTATAGAGGGCTCCGTTACAAAGGGAACATCCTTATAGGCGCGGATAAGGTACCAGTAAGCGAGGGCGCGGATTGCCTTGGCCTCGGCCATATCGGCATTGAGCTGACCTCTGGTATAGTTAGGATCAATCTTGCTGACACCGGGCGCAAAGTGAAGAACGGTGTTGGCATTGTTGATTACCTCATAGAAGCACTTGTACTGTGTGTAAGAGTTGGTTGAGAGGATATTGTCTCTCAATATCTGGAGAATATCATCCGGAGTGCTTGTTCCGATAGTGATGTTATCGGAACGCATCTCACCCCAGATTGACATTCTGGTAAGGCAGTCATTGCTCTCAAGTGATGCATAAGCACCCAGGAGCACGCTCTCAACATCGTCCTTATTGGTCCAGTAATTTTCAAGGACGATATCGTTCAAAGGCATGAGCGTAAGGAAATCATTACATGAGGAGACACCCAGTCCCATCAGTAAAACGCTAAGGGCCAATTTTATCTTTTTCATATTAACTCCTTTCTTTTAAGATTAGAACTGGACGGAAACACCGAATGTAACCTGTCTTGAACGAGGTGTCTGGGCATTATCCGTAGCCACGCTACCGGCACCGGAACTAACCTCCGGGTCCATACCTGAATACTTGGTCCAGCAGATAACGTTGTTGAGGTTGAAGTTGAAGCTTACGCTGCTTACATGGAGTTTCTTGCTCACTGAAGGATCAAGAGAGTAGTTCAAAGCAGTGTAGTTCCAACGCAGGAATGAACCGTCCTCTACGTAGCGGTCGCTACCCAGGTAGTTGTAACCGTAGTTGTAGAGTGCGCGAGGCATAACGGTCTCATCACCCTCAACACGCCAACGCCAGTTGACAGCGGCTGATGTGTTGTTAGTGTTGTACATGCACTCAGCGTTCATGCGTGAACCGTTGACGATCTTGTTACCCCAACGGAAGTTGAACTGGTTGTTCCATGAGAGACGGCCCCATGAGAGACGTACACCGAAACCACCATTCAGTTTAGGCAGAGAGCTACCCAGGTAAACGATATCAAGCTCGTTGATATTACCGTCATGGTTGATATCCTCGTAGATGGCATCACCACCCTTGAATTCATAAGCGTTAGTTGTACCGTAAGCGAACATAACAGCCTTGGGCTTACCCTTCTGGTTGAGGATAGGATTGCCATCGGCATCTCTTACGATAGGAGCATTGGAACCGGCAACACCGGGAACCTCCTTCTCCATGGGCTTACCGTTAGCATCGGGGAACATGGGTGTTCCGTCAGCATTCAGGTAGTTACCCTTCTTGTCGGTTACAAAGCCGCCCCAGTCGCTATACTGGTAAACGCCCTTGAACTTGAATCCGTAGATTGAACCGAATGCGTTCTTGAGTGCTATATAAGAAAGGTATGAACCGTTCTTGAAGTTGAAGTCTCTGTTACGCTTCTCAAGAATTGTGGGGTTGAGTTCCAGAATCTGGTTGGTGTTATCGGAGAACGAAATGTTACCGTTAACGCTGAAGTCCTTACCCATGATCTTGGTTGAGTAGATACGGTTCAGGTTAAGGTTCAACTCCCAACCCTCATTCTTCATTGAACCGTCATTCACATAAGGCAGGCTTGAGAAACCTGATGATGAAGGAATGGCGTAGTCACTGTTAAGAAGGCTCTCTGTGAGACGAGTATACAGGTCGACATTCAATGTCAGCTTGTCTCTCCAAAGACCGAAGTCGAAACCGAGGTTCCATGATGTGGTCTCCTCCCACTGCATGCTACTCATGCGGATGTTGTTGGGATGGATTGTTGTGGTGCTCAGGTAAGAGTCACCGGTTGAGTACTTACTGTAGAACAGTCCGTCACCGCCCGGAGCGTTACCTGTAATACCCCAGCTTATACGTGCAGCCATCATGTCGAGCACACCTGCGTTACGCAGATTGTCGAACCAAGGCTCATCACTTACGTTCCAACGTCCTGATACGGCAGGGAATGTACCCCAACGCTTGGCATCACCGAAACGGGTGTTACCATCGGAACGGGTTGTAACGTCGAATGAGTACTTACTCTTGTATGAGTAGTGAGCTGTGAACGTTACGTTCATGCTGCGGCTGCGGCTTGCACTGGTGTTCATATCCTTGATCTTACCCTCGGCTGAGATTGACTCGATGGGTGAAGGAGCACCTGAAGTGTTTGTATTCTGGCTCTTTCCGTTGCTGGTGTTGAGCTGATATCTCACCATGGCCATGAATGAATGGTTCCTGTTGTTGAGGTGAGGTATGAATGTCAGTGAATGGGTTGTACCTATCTGTGAGTTCTTGCTCACGTTGTGCTTGGTATCATTTGATGTACCGTCGGCCTTCCAACCGTCACGTGACAGGATCTGAGGATTGTACTCGTCACCGTCGTTGTTCGATACACCGAATGTTACGCGGGCGTCATAGGTAAGACGTGTCTTGTCATTGTCCAGACCCAGCAGGTTGTAAACGATCTGGAACTCAGGGTTCACGTTGAGTGAAGTGCTGTAGTTCTTGTGATAGTCTGCCTCGGCCAACGGGTTGGTGTCGGTGGGAAGCTGCTTGGACTGTGTGGTAGGAACGATGAAGTACTCACCAGTGGGCTGGTCGTTACGATCCTCGTAGTAGATGGCAAGGTTAGGCATCATCCTCATGGCTGTACCGATAGCAGCGGAGTTACGCTTGTTCTTGGTATATGTCATGGAGAAGTTGGTAACAACCTTGATACGGTCTGAAATGAAGTAGTCGAATGCCACACGTGTGGTGAAACGGTTCATCTTCTGACCTATTACAGAACCTGTCTGGGTATCGAAACCGGCAGAAATACGGAAGTTAGCCTTGTCACCACCACCAGATACGGATACGTTGTGAGAGTGCTGCATACCGAACTTCTTAACAGCGGCAACCCAGTCGGTGTTGTTGTTGTACATGTTGTACAGAGGCTGCTTGGGATCGTACTGGATCTCCCAGATCTGGTCAGTCTCGATATCATTCATCTTAGGATTGAAGAATGACTCCTTGAGGAACATGGTGTACTGGTCACCGTTAAGGAGCTTGTAGCCCTCGGGCTGCCAGGTTCCGTTAAAGCGGTATGAGTAGTTTACACGGGTCTTACCGCGTGAACCACGCTTGGTACGAATCTCCATAACACCGTTAGAACCACGTGAACCCCAGATGGCGGTTGCGGCGGCATCCTTAAGTACGGAGATTGAAGCGATATCCTCAGGGTTGATGTTCAACAACTCAGATACCTTCTCGGAGTCGTTTGAGTTGTTGGTGAAGTCGAAGTTGTTGACCAGGTTGCTCTCTACCTGCCAGATGTTACCATCCACTACGATAAGCGGGTTGGCATCACCGGTAAGGGTAGCAACACCACGAAGGTGCATTGTTGAACGGGCACCCAGGTCACCTGAGTCGAATACGATATCAAGACCGGCGATACGTCCCTGAAGGGCCTCGTCGACTGTTGTAATACCAAGTCCCTCGAACTCCTCCATGTTGATGGTCTGTACTGAGTTTGAGGCCTCACGCAGAGGAATGGGCAGACCTGAAGTCTCCTGAACGCGGTCAGCAACGATCTCGACCACGTCAAGCATGCCCTGCTCCTTCATCTTGATCTCGAAAAAGAGTTTATCGATAGGCAGGTCTACGGTCTCATAACCTACATATGTAATCTGGATGCGGTCCTTGGGGTTGTGAAGTGTGAATGAGAACTCACCGTTGATGTTTGTAATATCATGAGCAACGATACGGTCCGAAGCGTCTCTTTCCGTTACGTTAACCATCATCATCGGTCCTTCATTATCCTCAATGACACCACTTATGACATCACCGGCTTTCTGAGCCATAAGCAAGCCGGGCAGAGAGGCGATTGACAATACGCAAGCCACCCTCTTAAATATATTACTCTTCATTGTCATTGTCATTTGAATTGCTGATTAGGGTTTTGCAATAAAGCTCTCGTGCATCAACGGACCGTCAATCTGGTGGATAACCACATAAGACGATGTCTCGATATTGGCACTGTTGACAGCAGCGGCCGTAGCGACAGTTGCAGTGCTGTACTCATACTCACGGCACATGATGTTCCACAGAGGAGCATTTGTTGCGGGAGCGTCAGCCTCGACTGATATATTGAAATTATCGTCAAATACCGGTTTATCGGCTGCATCCTTGGCAATTGTATAACCCTTATGAACCTTGAGAACCTTGTGAGTCTTACCCATCTGGTCGGTAACGGTGATGTTCTGACCACCTGTTACATCCAGTTTGGTGAACTGTCCGTCAGCGTCCATGAAGGCTGTCTCATAACTTGCGTTAGGAGCGTCTGTTCCGTCATCAAGCTTACCAACCTTGAACTCAGCATTTGTAAATACTGCGTTATCCTGAATGTGGTACTTGATAAAGTTCTTAAGTCTTGCACGCATATCCTCAACATAAGCGGTATAGTTGAATACACTGTCCTCGTGTGTATTGGGATCTGAAGCAAGAGCTCCACGGAGGTTCCTGTGATAGATGATCATTGAATCACGGAAGTCAAGATCGGCCTGAGCCTGACCCGGACGCTTGCCCAGCTCATCCTGACGTTTCTTAAGGATAGCCTTGTAGAGAGAATCCAGGCTCTTGTTGATTGCGGTCAGACGAGTCTCAGGCAGGATGTAACCGGCTCTGATCAGTGAGTCAATGGACTCATTGGTGGGAACGTAGATAGTGTAGTGATAAGAGTTGAGTGTGGAAACGTTACTCTGCGAACCGATAGCATGGTTATTCATGCTGCCTGCGAACATAGGTTTGCCATCCTTCTTGATGATAACCTTCTTACCCTCCTTAACGTCTACGGTACGACCGCTGGCATTCTTCATGAGATCAAAGAATCCCTTGAACTCAGGATACTTCTCGTTATCGGAGAGGATATCATAAACTGAAAGCAGTGAAGTCTGCAGAGGTTTGTCAATCAGGTAAGTTCTACCGTTACCGTTTGTTGCGGTACCACGGGCAAAGTCGAAGCGCTGAAGGATCTTGATCTTCTCGCCCTTCTCGATCTGCCAGCCACCGGCAACCTCCATACCCTCAAGAACCTGAGCTACAGCAGCGTCGTAACCGGGATCGTTGATATCGGAAGGTATCATTTCTGCAGGATTATACTTGGTCTTGAAACGTACGGTACCGCGGCCCTTTGTGGGGAAGTAGCGGTAGTCGCTGTAATCGGTCTGTGTTGAAGTAGCCTCGATATCACCTATTATAATATGGTAGTTGAGGAGGTCGCTCAGACGGTTCATGATAATCTGGCTCGGTCCGTCAAGGTCATTGTTACCGGAAGGAGCGGTATACTTGAGCTGCTTGAGAGAGTTGCCCGAAATCTTACCGGTTGCGTAATCGTAAGCGTACCAGTCGGCCTTAACGGTCTTTTCAACATTATCAAAGCTGAATACTACAGCCTGCATGTTGTTTCCGGCGTGATAGAGCGGGAATGAAACGGGATCAACCCACATGAGCTTGTTGTTGAGAATGCCCAGGGTATCTCTTACTACAGGAACAAAGAAACTGTAGCAGGGAACTGACATTGAGTTCAGGTAAGCGTTGAAAGCGTAGTTCTTATTCTCAATGGCGGTATTGATGATCTGAAGTTTCTCGTTTACAAGAGTAGGATATGCAACTGACTTATAAGCGGTAGGAGCATATACGGCGTGAGTGAAGTAGATGGCACCGTTACAGCACATAACAACAGAGTCTACAGTTCCGATAGCCTCCTCAGGATGATCGAACATAGGATCGTTGGCATCGTTGAGCACGCTTGAGAACTTGCTGGGAACAGAACCTACAAGTGATGAAAGCATGTTGTTGTTCAACAGCTTCACGATAACCTTGATATCTACGCTATCCATATCCTCGGCAACCTCCTCGGGAGTAGCAGGGATTCTGTTGCGGTACTTGGCTCTACCGTATCTTTCACGGAGTGAGCTACCGGCACCGGTCAGCCACCACTTAGTCATGGTAGCGTCATCAGGAACCAGCATAACACTCATATTGTGCTGCATAAGGGCAGTGTTACCCTCCTGTGATGCAGGAACGGGAGTAAAGTAAGCATTCCATCCCGGATCGAACTTAAGGAGCTCGTGGGGCTGACCGAACAGCTTGTTACCGGGAGTACGGTCCTTACGGGTAGGATTAGCGCTTGTGTAATCCTTGTTAGCCTCGGAATAGTAACGCTTTACATAAATTGTATCGTCAGATGCGTGGAAAGCATTGATGAGAGCGGGATCTTTCAACTCACCTTGATCAATAAGTTTGCTTACAGTCTGAGAATAGCTCATATCGGGGAAAGGAGCGCAGAAGCGGTCCAGAATAGAGCTGTATATCTTGGCGTTGTTTGAAGATGCCAGGTACTCGGCCATGTTAGGCAGAAGGTAGATAACATCCTCCATTACGTGAACGAATCCGTTGAAGCACTTCTTGTTCTGGAATTCGATCTTAACACCGTTTACGCTAGCCTCTTCCTCAGTACGTCCAGGTCTCTTGCCTAACTTGTCATACTTACCCTGGTTAAAGAGGAAGTCGTAGTCATCGGCCTGGATCTTCTTTGCGGTAAGGAACTTAGGAACAAAGAATACGATAGGTCTGATGGTACCGTCCTGAAGGATAGGAATACCGGCAGCCTTTTTCTTGTGACGTGCCCATGAATCCTCAACACCTGAGGTAGTGATAGGCATGTCCTTGCCAAACAGGATAGGAATTGTGTCATAGGCCGAAGATGCCGAAGAACGACGCATACAGTCACCTATGATAGGATCCGAGTTGTTGGAACCTCCACTGGTTGAAAGAGAAGCAACCTGGTAAACGTTGTTAAGCATCGAACCGTTCATAATCATGGCCATCTGGGCCTTGGTCAACTCTTCGAAACGAGTTACAGGCTTACCGTTGTTCTTAAACGGGCAGTTGGGTCCGAAGAAACGCTCGAAAGCTGCGTCGGATGCCACGAAAAGGGTCTTACTACCAGTCTTGGCAAGAACCTCTTTCTGACCGAGTGAATCAATCAACCTTACATAATAGTTGAAGGTGTAGAACTCACCGTTGTCACCTTCAAACCCTTCCTTAAGGGTCTCATAGATACTGGTGCCGAGCCAGTCAGGGAATTTCTTGTCAAGATCATAATCCGTACAGGACGACAGGCCGAAAGCTGCGGCCAGAGCCATCATTACGAATCCCTTGAATCCTGAGTGGTTCGTCAGAGATTTTGATTTTTTCATTAGGGTTAATTATTTAATTTATTTAATTTGTTCCTTATTTTAAAGGCTCAGTCTATTCCCTCGATTGTCTTGATACGGCCCTCTGAGTCGTACTCAAGTTCGCAGACCTTGAGGCTGCGGAGCCATGACTTGCCGCCCGAAGGCACGCTGTCATGATGGAAAAGATACCACTTTCCCTTGTACTCGATAATGGAATGATGGGTGGTCCAACCCACTACGGGAGTCAGGATGACACCCTGATAGGTGAACGGGCCGTAAGGATTGTCGCCTGTGGCGTAGCAAAGCAGATGGCTGTCACCTGTTGAATATGAGAAGTAATATTTGCCTTTGTACTTGTGCATCCATGATGCCTCGAAGAAACGGTGGGGATCATCGGCCTTGAGCGGATTGCCCTTCTCGTCAACGACCTGAATGGGGCGCGGAGCCTCTGCAAAGTTCAGACCGTCCTTGGTAAGGCGTACGCAACGGCTGGGGAGTGAATCCTCCTTGCCCTCGGGAAGATACGGAGTCTCCAGATGGATGTTGTCCTTATAGCGCTGAAGCTGGCCGCCCCAGAGACCGCCAAAGTATACGTAAACTTCACCGTCTGCATCATCGCGGAATGCGCACATATCGATGCTGTAGCTGCCGGGAACCGGGGCAGGCTGAGGAATGAACGGACCCTCAGGACGGTCGGCGATGGCAGTACCCCAATGGAACACGTCGTTGCGGTCCTTCATGGGGAAGTACATGATGTAACGTTTCTTTTTCTTGCTGTAACCCAGGCCCTTAGCCTGCTCTTCTGCATTAGTGGGAACCTCGATCTCGTACTCCTGTACGTCGCAGTCCCAAAGCTGACGGCCTGCCCAAGGAATATCTTCAAGGCCGATCACTTTACCATGGTCAACTACCTGACCGTTCATGATGTCGTCTGTGGAAAGGACATGATAATCTTTCATGACATACTGGTCACCGTTGTCGTTCTCAACGTTTTCGCATTCCCAGTCGTGTGAAGGATAGATGTAAACCCTGCCGTTGAATACATGTACTGAGGGATCCGCCATGTAGTCGGAGGGGAAGAGATAACGCTTCTTCATAAGAATATTGGTTAATATTTTATCTTATTAAAAAATCAGTTAGCGGCCAAAGTTAAGTCTTTTTTGGCTACTGGGGTAAAGTTTCACTCTTTTTTTTTAATAAAAGTGAGGAAAAATTGAGGTCTGAGGTATGTTTTAACACTTCACACAGCGACAGAGGGCTCTGAGATTGGTATTGCAAACAAAAAAGAGCCGCATCTGAGCGGCTCCTTTGATCTGTCCCCTGCATCTTCCCAGACCTGAGGAAAGACTTCACGAAAGTCAATTACTAACCAAATATGTGCATGAAAACTTACACTGCAAAGATATGGAGGGTTTCGATACGGGGGTTTCCCGGACGTGCCATTGAGATTAAGATTTGTGCCATAATCCCCTTTTTTGGCCACATTTTACCCATTATGGGGTTCTCAAATCGTAAAAAAAGCAGGGAAGAGCAACTTCCCTGCCAGCTGTCGTACCCGGATTCGAACCAGGACAAACAGAACCAAAACCTGTTGTGCTACCATTACACCATACGACAATCGCCTATGCCCTCAAGGGGCTTGCAAAGATACTCAAAGCCGGTTACTCGGCAATGAGCAGATAGTAGTTTTTCTTGCCTCGCTGAAGCACGATATACCTGCCGTCAACCAGGTCGGCCTCGGTAAAGATGCGTGAGTGGTCGTAGGTCTTTTCCTTGTTCACGGAAACGCCGCCGCCCTGCATCATCTTGCGGGCCTCGCTCTTGCTGAAGAACACCGGGCATACATCGGTCAGGAAGTCCGATGCCTTGATCTCCTGCTTGAGCAGGTCGCGGCTGAAACGGAACTGGGGAACACCGTCAAACACCGACAGGAGCATGCTCTCGTCAATGTTCTTGAGGTCATCGGCGCTTGCTGAGTTGCCGAACAGGATGTCCGATGCCTCGGCGGCAGACTTGTAGTCGGCCTCGCTGTGAACCATGCAGGTTACATCCTTGGCAAGACGCTTCTGGACCAGACGCAGATGGGGAGCGGCGTCATGCTCGGCAATCAGAGCCTCGCACTCCTCCTTTTCGATGTTGGTGAAGATCTTGATGTAACGCTTGGCATCCTCGTCGCTTACGTTCAGCCAGAACTGGTAGAACTTGTAGGGTGAGGTATATTCGGGATTGAGCCATACGTTGCCGCCCTCGGTCTTACCGAACTTGGTTCCGTCGGACTTGGTGATAAGCGGGCATGTAAGTGCAAAGCACTCGGTTCCGTTGATACGGCGTATAAGCTCGGCACCGGTGGTTATGTTACCCCACTGGTCGGCACCTCCCATCTGCAGCTTGCAGTTCTTATGCTCGTTCAGGTAGAGGAAATCGTAGCCCTGAAGGAGCTGATATGTGAATTCAGTGAATGAAAGACCGTCACGGGCCTCACCGTTAAGACGCTTCTTGACGGAGTCCTTGGCCATCATGTAATTGACGGTGATATGCTTACCGATGTCACGTGAAAAGTCAAGGAAAGTGACATTCTTAAGCCAGTCATAATTGTTTACAAGTTCAGCCTTGTTGGGGGCGTCGCTGTCAAAATCCAGGAACTTGGCCAGCTGCTTGCGGATGCACTCCACGTTATGCTTGAGGGTATCCTCGTTCAGCAGATTGCGCTCCTGCGACTTGCCGCTGGGGTCGCCAATCATACCGGTTGCACCACCAATGAGCGCCAAGGGCTTGTGACCGCAGCGCTGGAAGTGACGGAGTATCATTATGCTGCACAGATGCCCGATATGAAGGGAATCGGCGGTGGGATCAAAACCCACATAGGCTGTAACCTGTTCCTTGTTCAGCAATTCATCGGTACCGGGCATCATCTGGTGGATCATGCCTCTCCAGGTAAGTTCTTCAACAAAATTAGTCATAATAAGTATCGGATTTTGCTCAAAAGTGCGCAAATGTACAATTCTTTGACGAAAGGCACAAACTATAAAGACAGAAGATTGCGGTTATTCCGTATTATTAGGTTTTGTATGGTACTGATACTCTCATTTCGCACAGTGGCAGCGAGTTCTATCACTTGACTGATCAAAGTATTTCCGTCGGTTTCAAGGAAAAGACGCTCCTGCGGGACCTGTTTGATTGTAAGCGGATCCGCTTTAAGACCCAACGAAACAAGGATGCCGTTTGAATGGAGTTGGGCCATCTGGACGGGGCCTCCGCGGAAGCCGTGGACAAGCCAGGGTTGCTTGGGCCTGAGTTGTTTACGCAGGCGTATCACACTGTCAAAATCCCTTACAACATGAATTATCATGGGCTTGCCGTAACGCTCCGATATCTCCACCTGGAGGACAAAGGCCTGCTCCTGTATTTCGTGCGACGGACGCTTTAGGGTGTCGAAGCCGCACTCTCCTACCGCCAGTACCCGGGGGTTCGCAACCAGAGACTCGATTGAACGGAAAGATTCCTCATCATTACCCGTAACATCCCATGGATGAAGACCCACGCTGTAGAAGTGAGCATGGGCATCAGGAATAGGGCCACAACCTATGCAAACCAGTGCTGAGCCCGGTTCCTCCGGCAAAACATGAGTATGTATATCAATAATCCCCAAGCTTCAATTCTCAATTCTCAATTCTCAATTCTCAATTCCCAATTCTCAATTCCCAATTCTCACGGAACCGGATCATACCCCGACCCGCCGCCCGGACGGCAGCGCAGCACACGCTTGACAGCCAGCCATGTTCCCTTAAAGGGACCGTGCTTGGTTATAGCCTCGATGGCATACTGGGAACAGGTGGGGGTAAAGCGGCAGGAAGGCGGGGTAAGAGGCGATATGAACGTCCTGTAAAACCGTATGGGAAGCATGAGCAACCACCCTAACGATTTGGTAAAAATATTCAACAGATTACGCATCTTTGGAGGGCAGGTTCACAACCTCGGCGACCAGGCGATCCATTGCTGTCAAGAGCCGGTCGTTCAACGGAGTGCTCTCCCAAAGACGGTTGTCCAGGAAGAGAAAAGCCACATCCAGACCCATGCCTTTGGATTTGACAGCCTCCTTGAGAGCAGCGGAGTGGAGACGGTAGAACTCCCTTATCTGCCTCTTGATGCGGTTGCGGTCAACGGCATGGTGGAATTTACGCTTGGGGGCGCTTATCAGAACACGCACCCCGGGAGCATCGGACGGAATCCACACCAAACGCACGGGGAACACCGCTATCTGTCGGTTTCCCTGAGTAAAGAGCCTGTCAACCTGCGTGTCGCCGCATAGACGCTCCTGTTTGGTAAATGTGAATCCGGTATTCATAAAACAAAAACGGGATCCCGCACAGGCATACAGCCGGCAATGCAGGGTCCCGTAAATATGACTTTTATATTACTTCTTCTGGTTGGCAGCGAACCAGGCGTCGATAGCGGCTGACATGGAGGTGATTCCGGGAACCGGAGCCTCGATATCAAGACGCAGGCCTGCATCGCGGATAGCCTTGGCTGTAGTACCGCCAAAGCAACCGATAATCTTCTCACCCTGAACAAAATCAGGAGCATTCTCCTTGAGAGACTCAATTCCTGCAGGGCTGAAGAATACCAGCATATCAAAATCATCCAGTTCACCTGCTGCAAACTCGTTGCTTACGGTGCGGTACATGATAGCCTCGGTATGAGCAATGTTGTTGGCGTCAAGCAGAGCCTTGAGCTCGCCTGTGTGCACGTTTGACATAGGAATGAAATACTTCTCGGTCTTGTGCTTGAGGATGGGAGCCATCAGGCTGTCCACCTTACCGGTGTTACCGAAGAATACCTTGCGCTTGCGGTACTGGACGTACTTCTGGATGTACAGGGAAACAGTCTCCGTAATGCAGAAATACTTCATGTCCTCGGGGATTGCAACGCGCATCTCGGCACAAAGCTGGAAGAAATGATCTACAGCGTGACGTGATGTGAACACTACAGCTGTATGGTCAAGTATGTTTACATGCTGCTGTCTGAACTCTTTGGCTGTGAGCGGCTCAACACGGATAAAAGGCTTGAACACGAACTCAACGCCATACTTCTCAGCCAAGTCAAAATAGGGAGACTTGCCTGTTGTAGGCTGCGGCTGGGATATGAGAACCTTCTTAACTTTCAAGGCTGTACGGTTTAAATTAGACCTAATAATCTGCCCGATACTAAATACTCCACTAAGATGGGTATAATTTCGAACGCACAAAGGTACACAATAAATCCTGAATTGGAACGCTTATTCTTGAATAAGGTGGTTTTTATCTTGAAAATTCTGCCCGCAACAACCAAAAGTCGCATCAGATATGCAAAAATAAGCAGAACAATAAGATGTATATTAAGGAATAACACCGCAAAAGAGAACAACAGGATAAGGAATCCGGCCACTGCGAAGGACATTACGAAGAAGCAATTCCACCGGCTGGGTTTTATGGTGATGATCTGTCTTTTGTAGAGATACTTGTTCACTATGGTATAAAGCAACAGCTTGGCAAGGAAGAACACCACCATGAGCGAAGTATACCACAACAGGAAGAAAACCTGCGAGAAACCCTCCTGCATCATATCGTGCGAGTAGATGCTCACCGATATTCCCACACCCAGACAGGCCAGTATGAACACCAGCACATACTCCAGTGTGGACATGAAGGGATAGCTTACATCACCATCCGGGTTTCTGAACCTGAACATAGCCGAAATTGACTCGGCAAAAGCATACCTGTAGGGGCCCATGACAACGAGCATGAGCAGAAAAACAATTATCATGACCGACAGGAACCAGTCGTTGACCAGCAGGCCGTCGGTAATGCTTAAAAACGGAAAGGACTTCATTTATCTATGTTTACTTTACTTGTAAGATCGTTCCAGTCAGATAATGAATCCACAAGGCTGAGCGCCTGCTCCGGAGTCTGGGCTACTGCCCACAGGCTCTTGAATACGGGATTCATGAAGTGACGTTGAGCCGTACGTTCCAGCATCTCAAGCAGAGGATCGTAATAATGGTCCGTATTGAGTATGATGATGGGCTTGACAAAGAGCCCCAGCATCTTCCAGGTAATTATTTCAAAGAGTTCCTCGAAAGTTCCCGTTCCGCCGGGCAGGGCTATGACGGCATCGGCCATCTTTGCCATGCGGTTCTTGCGTTCGTGCATGGTAGGAGTGATGATGACTTCGGTCAGCCCCTCGTGCAGCCAGCCGTTATCAACCATGAACTGCGGTATGATGCCTATCGAAACACCGCCGGCATCCAGGGCGCCGTTCTCCACAGCAGCCATCAGTCCGGTGCTTCCCGCACCCGACACAAGTCTCTTGCCGGACTTGGCGATAAGCCCGCCAAGCTCAAAAGCCGCATCCACAAAAACCTTCTCGGCCTCCGCACTGGACGCGCCATAAACAACTATAGTTTCTCTCTCCATTTGTGCAGGGGTCTGACCCCTTTTGTCACGTGAAAATATTAAAATTAGTAACCACTTTACCCCGTGCAAAAGGGGTCTGACCCCAATTGCATCAATAGCGATAGTGTTCAGCCTTGTAGGGACCCTCCACAGGTACACCAAGATAGTCTGCCTGAGCCTGAGTGAGCTTGGACAGATGAACGCCGATGCGCTCCAGGTGCAGGCGGGCCACCTCCTCGTCAAGATGCTTGGGCAGGCGGTACACGTCAACCGGATACTGCTTGCCAAAAAGCTCGATCTGAGCCAGAGTCTGGTTGGTGAAGCTGTTGCTCATTACAAAGCTGGGGTGACCGGTTGCGCAACCCAGGTTTACCAGTCGGCCATCGGCCAAAAGGATTATGCTGTGTCCGTCCTCAAAGAAATAACGGTCTACCTGAGGTTTTACGTTCTGGCACTTGATGCCCGGTATCTTCTTGAGTTTGTCCACCTGAATCTCGCTGTCAAAGTGGCCGATATTGCAGACGATAGCCTGATCGGGCATGGCTTTCATATGCTCGGTGGTTATGACATCTATGTTGCCTGTTGTGGTCACAAAGATATTTCCAAGGGGAGCTGCCTCCTCCATTGTTACAACCTCGTATCCCTCCATTGCAGCCTGCAGGGCGCAGATGGGGTCAATCTCGGTAATCAGCACGCGGGCTCCGTATGAGCGCATGCTCTGGGCACAGCCCTTACCTACCTCACCGTAACCGCATACCACGCATACCTTACCGGCAATCATCACGTCGGTAGCGCGCTTGATACCGTCGGCCAGCGACTCACGGCAGCCGTACAGATTGTCGAACTTGCTCTTTGTTACGGAGTCATTCACGTTGAAGGCGGGGAACAGGAGCTCGCCGTTCTGCTGCATGCGGTACAGGCGGTGTACACCGGTGGTGGTCTCCTCGCTTACACCCTTGATGTTCTTGGCAATATTCTGCCAGTATGAGTTGCCCTTAACCTTGGCAACCTCCTTGAGCGCGTTCAGAAGCTCACGCTCATCGGCCGACTCGGCATTGTACTCCAGAGCCTTGGGATCCTTCTCGCCCTTTACTCCCAGATGTATCATGAGTGTGGCGTCACCGCCGTCGTCGACTATCATGTTGGGACCTCCCTCAGGGAAGTTCATGGCCTGAAGTGTGCACCACCAGTACTCCTGTGCGGTCTCACCCTTCCATGCAAACACGGCGGCGCTGCCTGCGGCGGCAATGGCTGCGGCGGCATGATCCTGGGTTGAATATATGTTGCATGAGCACCAGCGTATCTGGGCGCCAAGCTCGTGAAGTGTCTCAATAAGGACTGCTGTCTGGATTGTCATGTGCAGAGAGCCCATGATGCGGGCACCCTTGAGCGGTTTTGAATCACGGTACTTGTCACGGAGAGCCATCAGACCCGGCATCTCCTTCTCGGCCATCTCAATCTCCTTACGGCCGAAATCAGCCAGCTTGATATCTGCCACCTTGTACGGCAGGTTTGTATATAAATCCATAGTCAAATGAGTAGAATTGAATATTCAAAGCGCAAAGATACTGATAATTGAGAATTGAAAATTGAGAATTGAAAATTAATACGTTCGAACCTGCGTATAGCCCGCGACATAAAAACGCAAAGCGTTTTTTATTCTCAATTTTCAATTTTCAATTTTCAATTCTACATAAAAAAAGAAGGGTTGCCCATTTGGTCAACCCTTCTTTTTTCATTTCTAGCCTTACTTACGCAGACCGAGAGCCTTAACGATAGCGCGGTAGCGCTCGATGTCTCTCTCCTTGAGGTAGTTGAGCAGTCTACGACGCTTACCTACCAGCTGGGTCAGTGCCCTTTCAGTGCTATAATCCTTACGGTTCTCCTTAAGATGTTCCGTCAAATGGGAAATACGGTATGAGAACAAGGCTATCTGAGCTTCGGGTGAGCCAGTATCCGTGTTGGACTTTCCGTATTGTCCAAAGATCTCTTGTTTTTTCTCTTTGTCTAAATACATTTTCTTAAAAATAATGTGAAAACTCGTTTAGCGGGCGCAAAG
>CACYHW010000021.1 GCA_902774335.1 uncultured Bacteroidales bacterium | reverse complement strand
ATTCATCGAGATTGCTCCGGGCGTAGAGGGTCTGATCCACGTATCAGAGATGTCATGGAGCCAGCACCTGCGTTCAGCTCAGGACTTCATCAAGGTTGGTGACGAGGTTGAGGCAGTTATCCTGACACTTGACCGTGCAGAGCGCAAGATGTCTCTCGGTATCAAGCAGCTCAAGCAGGATCCGTGGGAGAACATCGAGGAGAAGTATCCCGTTGGTTCAAAGCACACCGCTACCGTACGCAACTTCACCAACTTCGGTATCTTTGTTGAGATTGAGGAGGGTGTTGACGGTCTGATCCACATCAGCGACCTTAGCTGGACCAAGAAGGTTAAGCATCCTTCAGAGTTCACCACCATCGGTGCTCCTATCGATGTTGTAGTTCTTGAGATAGACAAGGACAACCGTCGTCTCAGCCTCGGTCACAAGCAGCTCGAGGAGAATCCTTGGGACGCTTACGAGTCAATCTACACCGTTGATTCAATCCACGAGGGTAAGATCACCGAGATGATGGACAAGGGCGCAGTTATCTCTCTCGCCGAGGGCGTTGAGGGCTTCGCTACTCCCAAGCACCTTGTAAAGGAGGACGGCTCACAGGCTCAGCAGGGTGAGACTCTCCAGTTCAAGGTTATCGAGTTCAACAAGGATTCCAAGAGAATCATCCTTTCACACAGCCGCATATTCGAGGATATCGCTAAGGCTGAGGCAAAGGCTGAGAAGAAGGCTGCACGCAAGGCCAGCACCAAGAAGGAGAAGGAGGAGCCGGTTATCCAGAACCAGGCTGCCGCTACCACTCTTGGCGACATCGACGCACTTGCAGCACTCAAGGAGCAGCTCGAGAACGGAGGTAAGTAATCTACGGATTATCATACTTTAATAGAAGGACCGCACGCGTGTGCGGTCCTTTTTTTGTACTTTTGCTGCCACTGATATGGAAAAGTTCGAGATCACCATACTGGGATGCGGCTCCGCCACCCCCAGCCCCAAACATTACACATCATCGCAGGTTGTCGAGATCCGCGGCAAGCTGTTCATGGTGGATTGCGGTGAGGGCACCCAGATCCAGCTGCGACGTTCGCGCGTGGCATTTGCCCGTATCAACCATATCTTTATCTCGCATCTTCACGGTGACCACTGTTTCGGACTGCTGGGTATGATCTCATCGTTCGGACTGCTGGGACGCACCGCACCTCTTTATATACACGCGCCCAAGGAGTTGGGCCCCATGCTCAGCCAGGAGATGGATTTCTACTGCCGTGATCTGGAGTTCCAGGTTGAGTTCCAGGGATTCGACCCTGCACAGACAGCAGTTATCTACGACGACCGTTCGCTTACCGTAACCACATTCCCGCTCAGGCACCGTGTGCCGTGCGCCGGATTCCTGTTCCGCGAAAAGCCCACGGCCGATCATCTGGACCGCGCGGCAGCCGATTTCTACGGCGTACCCCAGTGGGATTACAACCGCATCAAGGAGGGCGGCGACTTTACCACAAAGGACGGCACCGTGATACCTCACGAGCGTCTCACCATTCCGGCCGATGCAGGCCGCAGCTATGCATACTGCTGCGACACCACATATAACCCCTCAATGATTCCCGTCATCAAGGGGGCCGACCTTATCTACCATGACTGCACATATGCAGGCCAGGACGCAGACCGTGCCAAGAAACATTTCCACAGCACAGCCACCGATGCAGCCCGCACGGCTCTGGAAGCCGGTGCCGGCAAGCTGGTGTTAGGTCATTTCTCGGCCCGCTATCCCGACGAATCAATATTGCTTGATGAGGCCAGGCAGACCTTCGACAACACGGTCCTGGCCAAAGAAAACCTTACTATATCTATCTGAGACATGGCAATGATGGCCTACGACGAAAAGCGTATTCTGGAGATGCTCCATGAGGATGACATCTCGCGCCGCCGTGCATTCGAGGCCATTGTCCGCAACTTCAGCGAGCAGCTGTACTGGCAGATACGTCACATGGTGCTGTCGCATGACGACGCCAACGACATACTCCAGAACACATTCATCAAGGCTTGGGTCAACCTGGACTCATTCATGGGTTACTCCAGATTATCCACATGGCTCTACCGCATAGCCATCAACGAGACGCTCACCTTCCTGAACAAACAGAAGAACACCGTCTCCATTGATTCGGCCGATGACGACGAACTGAGCGTAGCCCAGCGTCTGGAGAGCGATCCCTACTTTGACGGCGACCTGACAGAGCGCCAGCTTCAGGAGGCCATCGCCACCCTGCCCGACAAACAGCGTATGGTATTCAACATGAAGTATTTCAACGAGATGAAATACGAGGAGATATCGGAACTCCTGAATACAAGCGTAGGAGCCCTCAAGGCCTCATTCCATATAGCCGTAAAGAAAATAGAAGAGTATTTCAACAATATAGATTAAACCATTTTACTGACAATCAGTCAAAACAACGGATGGAAAAGAAAAAAGACATCAGAATTGACGAACTCGAGCCCCGCCGCCCGTTCACCGTTCCGGAAGGTTACTTTGAGAACCTTACGCAGGACATCATGGCCGCGCTGCCCGAGCAGGAGTCACTCTATTCCACCAGAATCATTGTAACTCCTTGGATGCGCATCAGGACTTACCTGTACGCAGCAGCCGCTTTTGCCGGCATATTCTTCTGCATCAAGGCCGCCGTAGGCATCACCTCCTCAAACAACATGACGGAGATCTCGGAGGCTCAGGAGACCACAATCTATTCCGATGAGTATATAGACTCATTCCTTGAGACAGCCATGATAGATGACTGGACATTGTATTACACCCTTGTTGACGCATTTTGATTATTATGAAAAGGATTTGCACAATGCTTATTGTCTGCATGCTGGCCGCAGTGTCAGTTGCAGCCCAGAACCCCAACCAGGGTAATAACCGTCAGCCCAGACAGGGCTGGCAGCCTAACCGCAACCAGCAGCAGGGTCCCGTCCGCAACGAGCAGTTCTCGCCCGCCGAGTACTTCCAGCAGCAGAGAGAGTTCTTTATCAGGAATGCCCAGCTGACCGAGCAGGAGGCCGAGGCATTCTTCCCCGTCTACAACGAGCTGCAGCAGAAAAAGCGCGAGCTCAACAGGGAGATCAGACGTATCATGCGTGAGGAGGGCGGTTCCGAGATGTCGCAGGAACAGTGCCTCAAGGCCATTGATGCCAAGGCCGAGGCCAACATCAAGATAGCTGCACTGGAAAAGGAGTACCTCCAGAAGTTCAAGGAGATACTGCCCGCATCAAAGATACTCAAGGTACAGAATGCCGAGGAGCAGTTCAACAGCCAGATACTGAAAGATATCCAGCAGACACGAGGTCATCAGTTCCAGCAGCAACCCGCTCAGCCGCAGAGACCGCAAAGGCCCATGAGACCTCAGTTCAACCAGCAGGAACAGAATAAACAATAAGACGTCACGAATCAATTACCCAAAAAGGAGTGAGCTATCTGCCCACTCCTTTTTTTCTGAAACTTGCCGTGATATCAATCATCTGCCCGTTCTCAATCCTGTACATCCGTTGGTTGGTGTCGGGACTGGGCAGCGGCCCCTTGCTTTCAATGTAAGGCCCTACCTTCACATAGTCCAGGGACTCCATCCTGAAGCAGTCCGGAAGGTCCTGACGGCCCGAATACCAGGCGGTCTTGAGTCCGGCTGCATGCACATGGTCGGCCAGCTGCATAACCTTGTCCGGCTCGCGGTCACCTCCCATAAAGCATACACAGGTAACATCACGTCCGTAACGCTCCAGCAGTCCGTCCAGCAGCTCCTCATCAAGCGTATAGCCTATATCCTCCTGCAGCTGCGGGCTGTGGCAACCAGGGCAACAATTAGGACACTGGGAGAGGTTAAGCGATAGCGTAACCTCTCCCGGTACATCCTGGAACACTATGTCGTAAGATGCAATCTTCACTTACAGTGTTGCGTAATAACGCTTGCTGGCCTCCACCTGACGGGCGGCTGAGAAGTTGCTCACGCGCTTCATGTAACCGATAATGCGGGTCAGATAATCCACATTGGTTGAATGGCAGTGCGGGCACTCCTTCAGATAACGCTTGTCGATGGTTCCGCATTCGTTGCAGATGGTGTTAGGAATGTTGAACGTGAAGTAGTTGCAACCCTCCTGTGCAGCCACCTTGAGCAACTGACGGTACTGAGCCTTTGACAGGTGCTCCTCAAGATTGCAGTGCAGAGCCGAACCGCCGGTCAGGTGCTCGATATACTTGACACCATGCAGACGGAAGCGGTCGATTACGTTCAGAGTGGTATCCTCAACCTTGTAGAAGTAGCTGTTGTAGCAGTCACGGGGAACAACATAACCGTCCTCCTTATCCCACTTGGCGTTCTTTACACCTACGTTCTCGGCAGGAATCATTTCGCAGTTGAACATGACACCCTTGGTGCGGTACTTCTTGTTGAGCTTCTCTACGATACCCAGCACGCACTGAACATACTCGGTGTAGCGCGGGTTGTCGCTGATCTCGATACCAAGGAACTCGGCACTCTCAACCAGACCGTTAACACCGATGGTCAGATACTGACGGCCGATGTTGATGTAACCTGAGTCAAACAGCGGAAGCATACCCTTGCTCTGAAGTTCCTTCAGGTTCTCGTTGTAAGCCAGCTGAACCTTGTGCATCAGGTCAACAACATCCTCGATGTAGTTCTGGTAAGGGATACCCATGCGCTGTGCATACTGTACGCAGCGGTTCAGGTTGATGGTAAGCACGCTCTTTGAACCGGTGCTCACGCCACCTGCACCCAGTGTGTAAGAGAATCCGTTGTCGGTAATCTCGTTACGCAGACGGCAGCAGCTTGACAGAGAGTCGGCGTTGTCACTTACGTAAGTAAAGAATGAGTGACCCTCGGCGTACATCTCGGCTGTAAAGTCACCGTACTCCTTATCCTTGACATCACCGTTCTCGGTGAGCAGGGCCATGGTCTCAACAGGGAATGTGAGAACGCAGCGCAGACGCTCCTGGTTGAACCACTTCATGAAACGCTTCTGGAGCCATGAGAGAGACTCCCAGTGAGGCTTCTCGCCGTCCGGGAAACGGAACTCTCCAAAGAGTGACTCAAAGTAGTAGCGGTCATAGTAGCTGATGTTCCAGAACACTGACTGGAAGTTACGTGCACCGGTAGGCTGGTTGATACTGTAAACCACCTGCTGGAAGCAGTCGGTGATGATCTTGTCGATGGTGCGCTTCTTGAGGCTCATGTCAACAACCTCATCGGCACGCTTGTAGTAATCCTCTCCGTACTCCTTCTCGATGAAGTAGTTCATGTACATGAGGAACTCCGGTGTGGCGCATGCACCTGACAGCATGGATGAAACCATGAACACCATGTTGATGAAGCCACCGCAGAATGACTTGAGGTTGGTAGGCTGTGTAGCATTACCGCCGATGGATCTGGTTCCGCCCAGAAGCCACGGATACATGGTGATGCTGGCGCAGTAGTTAGCCAGGTTAGTCTCGTCATTCTTGTAGATGAAGTGCTGGTGAAGCAGGCTGATGTACTTATCGGCCACCTCCTTGCCGAACATCGAACGGATGCGGTCGCAAAGAAGACGACGGTTAAGACGGATAAAGCCCTTTTTAGGCAACTCACCGATCAGAGTTGCGATGTTCTTGTTCTCCACGTTTGCGTTGGCATCAAACTTACTGCCCTCAGCGGCATTGGCAGCCTGGCAATAGCCCATGAGAAATTCCAGCTTGGACTTAGTTTCGCGGTCCTCAGCATGACGGTTGCGGTACAGCATGTACGTTTTGGCAACCTGGTAATAGCCCTCGGCCATGAGAGCCACCTCAACCTGGTTCTGGATCTCCTCCACACTGATACCGCTCTGAATAGTCAGATGGCTCAGTATGCCGGTCATAACCTCCTCGGTAGCGAACGCTCCCGAAGCCAGGAATGATTTGGCGATAGCGGCCTTAATCTTGTCAATGGTAAACACCTCGTGTTTGCCATCACGTTTCACTATATATGTCTCCATAAAGAATAAATGTTATCAGTCTGTCCTTTTAGGCGAAGGATGCAGACAAAGATATGCTAAAAACAACTATTTGGTACAGCCTGTTGATAACTTAAAGCGGCTTATCCGGCAGAAGTTTTCAACAGCCTTGCAGCAGCACATCTGAGGCTGTTTCGGGTTCAAAAATACCAGAGCTCATCTCGCAAATCACACTATTTTTTTACCTTTGCCCGAAACAAATCAATTATGAACCGAATAACCTTATTGCTTGCATCGGCACTCATCTTCAACATTGCGAATGCCGCAGAGTCAAACGACACCCTTAAGACAGGAAACATTCAGGAAGTTGTAATAACCGGAACGCGCACCGCAACCGATGTCAGACATCTGTCCCAGACCGTCAACGTGGTTGACCGCGACGCCATTGAGGAGAGCAACAGGACATCACTTCTGCCCCTGCTTGCCGAACAGGTTCCCGGACTCTTTATCACCCAGCGCGGATATGCCGGCTACGGCGTTTCCGATGGTGCAGCAGGTATAATCTCCATGCGCGGTATGACAGGATCGGGTACTGCCGTACGTACTCTTGTCCTGATAGACGGTCATCCCAACTATGCCGGTATATTCGGACACCCCGTTGCCGACGCCTACCAGTCACTCATGACCGAGAGGGTTGAGGTTCTGCGCGGCCCCGCATCAATGCTCTACGGATCTTACGCTATGTCAGGAGTAATCAACATAGTCACCAAGAAGCCTCAGGACGGCACACACGCATATATCCATGCCGGATACGGATCGTTCAACACCGCCGAGACCGAGTTCTCGGTCAACACCCGTCAGGGCAAGATGAGCGCCGTGGCTGACGGATCGTACAACCGTACCGACGGACACCGCGATAGAATGGGTTTTGAGCAGTTTGGAGGTTATGCCAAACTGGACTATGATATCTCCAAGAACTGGAACGCATCGGCCAATATAGATATCACCCGTTTCAAGGCATCACAGCCTGGCACTATTGATAATCCCTATTATGACTCTGATCAGGACATCACTCGCGGAACCACATCACTCTTTGTCGAGAACCGGTACGACCGCACATCAGGAGGTGTCAGCCTGTTCTACAGTTGGGGTGACCATTGGATCAATGACGGATATGGCCCCAATGACCCCGATCCCAGTAAAAGAGATCCTAGACTATTCCGTTTTACATCATATGATGACATGACCGGTGCTTCGGTATGGCAGAGCCTGAACCTATTTGAAGGCAACCGTATAACCGTGGGTGTTGATTACTACAGATACGGAGGAATTGTGGAATATGACTCCATCGAGGGACGCCCCAAGTCGTTGCAGGTGGACAAGCGTGAGAGCGAGCTGGCCGGTTACGTGGAGATGCGTCAGGAGGTAGGATCATGGATTACCCTGAATGCAGGTATACGTGCAGACCGTCACTTCAGAATAGGAACCGAGCTTGTTCCGCAGTTCGGTGCCGCATTCCATCTGCCGGCAAACGCCGAGGTCAAGCTGTCGGCCGCCAAAGGATTCCGCTACCCCACCCTCAAGGACAATTTCCTGTTCCCGCCCCAGAACGCCGACCTGAAGCCCGAATCACTCTGGAACTACGAAATAGCATTCTCACAGACCCTGCTTGACGGCAGGCTCCATTACGGAATCAACCTTTTCCATATGGATGTAGAGAATACCATACAGGCTGTAAAACCCGGCCCCAAGAACATGAACACCGGCGAACTCAAGAACACCGGTGCCGAGGTCCAGGCCGCATACATGATATCCAAAGCCTTTACGGTAAACGGAAACTACAGTTACCTTAAGATGGAGACACCCGTTATAGGCGCACCCACACACAAGGCATATCTGGGAGGTTCATTCACCCAGGGACGCTGGCACGCAAGCACAGGACTTCAGTATGTCAACTCTCTCTATACTACTGTAAAACAGCCCAGACCCGCAACCGTTCTGGCCAACCCGGATATCAAGGAGGACTTCCTGCTCTGGAACGCACGTGTCTCCTACCAGGCTACCGATATGGTACAGCTGTGGGTTAACGGAGACAACCTTCTTAATACTGACTACCAGATCAACGACGGTTATCCCATGCCCGGCATTGCATTCATGGCCGGCGTGAACCTCAAGTTCTGAGCCTAACTGAACTGAAGAGTGAAGGTGGTATAGGGATAGTGCGACGAGCACGTAAGCGTGCCGTCATGAAGCTGCATTATCTGACGGGCCAACGCAAGCCCTATGCCGCTGCCGCTCCCATTCTTACGTGTGGAATAGAACGGAAGGAATATCTCGTCTATACGGTTCTCCGGTATCTCGGGACCGTTGTTTGTGACCGTTATGCGGGGCTTTCCGCCGGGAGCCGATGCAAGCACGGTAATCTTACCGTCAGGCACGCCATCGGTTGCCTGGATAGCGTTGCGGATAATGTTTATCAGCGCCAGATGAATAAGGCTGGAGTCCGCACGCACAACCACATTGCCGGCTATCTCAAAACGCACGCGTTCCGCACCCGGCTCAACCTTGAACAGTGTCTTTATATCACTGAATATGCCTGATGCCGGCACCAGCGTCATGCTGGGCTGGGCAAGCACTGTTAGTTGCCTGTATGACTCCAGGAAGCTGCAGACGTTGTGAGCCTGCCCGTTGATGATGCTGATGGCCTCACGCCGCTCCTCCTCGGACTGTGCATCGGGGTTCTGCACCATCAAATCGGTCAGCGACACTATGGGAGTGACCGTATTGCGCAGCTCGTGAGTCATTACTCGCAGTATGCGATCATAATAGTTCTTACGCGTCTCCAGGTCATTCTGATCCTTGCGGTATGAGAGAAGGATGCCGTTCATATCGGCCGATACCTGCCTGAGCATGGGGTCCCTGGTCTGGGGGATATGCATCATCAGGTCGTTGTTTCTGATGGCGCGGGCCATCATCTCGGTCTGACGTATGGGATAACGGATTACCCTGACCAGCCAGACTATACCCGCCACAGTCAGCGCCATGGCAATCAGAGCTGTCAGTATCCCCGTTCGGGCCGGTAAGTAACTGTCGCCCTGTGTCAGTAGCCACACCCCCACTGCAGGAAAGGTCATAATCATGATCACCGACAACACCAGCTGGAATGTATAGTGCTTAATATACGAAGCCATAGTGTTTCATCTTGTTATAGAGTGTCTGACGGCTGATGCCAAGCCTCTCGGCAGCAATGGTGAGATTGCGTCCGCAGGATTCTATGACGCGCTGGATGGTCAGTTTCTCGATCTCCTCCAGCGAACTGGGCTCGGACACGCCCTGTTCCTCCTGAACGGCGTAGTCCCTGTAGGGTTCGGGATTGGCCTGACCGGCATCGCGCACATGGTTATTCCTCTTGTTTATGGCCTCGGTCAGTTTCCGGATAAGGTCATTGTTGTCCCACGGCTTCTGGATAAAGTCCATCGCACCGTTCTTAAGGCTGGTCACCGCCAGATCGATATCGCCGAATGCGGTTATCATGACCACAGCCGGAGGATTGTCCAGCCCGCTGCGGTTCATAATGCGGTCCAGCCAGAAAAGGCCGTCCTGGCCGTCCAGTCTGTCGGACCCGAAGTTCATATCCAGCAGCACGGCGTCCACATCGCCCGGTGCCACCAAAGCCGGTATAAGCTTGGGGTTACTCACTGCCGTTACCGTACTGAACGCGTTCCGGAGCACTATCTTGAGCGTTCCCAGAACGGCTGTATTATCATCAATAACAAGAACCTTGGCTTCTGTCATAACGTTGCAAACAATTAGTATATCAATAAGGTTACAATGGCAGTTCCTCCACTATGCTTCCGTCAAAAAGATTGATTATTCGGTTGGCGTACGATGCGTCATGTCGGTTGTGAGTCACCATGACCACCGTTGTTCCGTGCTGGTTGAGTTCACTGAGCAGGTTCATCACATCCTGTCCGTTGACCGAGTCCAGATTACCGGTGGGCTCATCGGCCAGGATCAGTCTGGGTTCGGCTATAACAGCACGGGCTATGGCCACGCGCTGCTGCTGACCTCCGCTCAACTGACCCGGAAAGTGCTTTTCGCGGTGTGATATGTTCATGCGATCCATAACCTCCCCTACGCGACGGTGACGTTCGGCGGCCGACATGCCCATATAGAGCAGCGGAAGTTCGATGTTTTCACGTACGTTCAGCTCATCAATAAGATTGAAGCTCTGGAATACAAAGCCTATAAGACCCTTTCGGATGTTTGTCCTGCTGTTCTCGTCAAGTCCTGACATCTCCATGCCCTGCAGCTTGTAACTGCCTCCGGTAGGATTATCCAGCAGACCCAGGATATTAAGGAGGGTTGACTTGCCGCAACCCGAAGGCCCCATGATGGCTACGAACTCGCCATCGGCAACCTGAAAGGATACGTCGTTCAGAGCCCATGTCTCGACCACGGATGAACGGAATACCTTTTGCAAATTCAAGACTTCAATCATTGGAAAAAGGAGTTGTATTGATTTGAAATCCAAATATAATCTCTATATGACTCTGTCAGAAACGAAAAGGGCAAAAAAATGACTTTCGCCCCAAAAGTGTCCAATTATTTGACACTTTGAGGGCGAAAGTATTTTGTTACAGTGTAATAATGTTCCGTTATCTGCGGGACCTCTTGGGCTTGGTCACGGTACGTGCAGCCTTACGGCCCTTTACCGGTTTCTCCTTGCGGTCCGATGACTTAGCCTTGCGCTTGGGTGCCTTGCGCTCGTTACGGCCTTCACCGCGACGGCGGTCACCCTCCTGGCTGCGGAAGAACTGACGCCAGTCGCCGTTTTCAAATTCGCGCCAGAACTCCTCGTCCTCCTGAGTTCTCTTTGACCTCTTTTCGGGAGCCCTTTCCGGCTTGCGTTCGGGTTTGCGCTCAGGCTTGCGTTCTGTATTACGCTCAGGCTTTCGCTCGGTCTTACGTTCGGGCTTTCTATCCTGCTTGCGTTCAGGCTTGTTCTCACCTCCCTCCTCCGAGCGGGCTTCGGCCACCTCGACATGAACCTGACGGCCCTTGTAGTTCACTCCGTCCATTCCGGTGAGTATCTCCTCGGTATACTCCTGGGGGCACTCAAAGAACGAGAAGCTCTGCATCAGGTCAATACGGCCCACATCCACGCGGCCGGCCACATTGCGGTTGAGCATCTCGATAATATGGACGGGCTGTACGTGGTCCTTCTTTCCTATGTTGATAAAGAAGCGTGTATAGCCCTTCTGCGCACGGCGGCGGTCTTTCTTCTTACGGCTCTCCTCGTCGGCATCCTTGCGAGTCACCTCCTCCAGTTCGGGAGCATCCTTGTAGTAGCGGACAAACCTGCCGAACTCACGGGTAACGATACGCTTGATGATATCGTTCTTGTCCATCCAGTCCAGACGGCGGAATATATCGGGAAGGAAGCGCTCTATCTGCTCCTCGTCCACCTGGATACGCTCCAGGTCATCAATCACCTTGTAGAGCTGTTTCTCGCATATCTGCGTGCCGGTAGGCATCTCGCCCTGTACGAACTGTTTGCCTATGGCCTTCTCGATGAAACGTATCTTGCCCTTCTCGCGCAGGTTCACGATCGATATGGATGTTCCGGTCTTTCCGGCACGTCCGGTACGGCCGCTGCGGTGGGTGTAGTTCTCTATGTCATCGGGCAGGCCGAAGTTGATCACATGGGTCAGGTTGTCCACATCCAGTCCGCGTGCAGCCACATCGGTGGCCACCAGGAGCTGGAGCTGATGCTTGCGGAACTTGTTCATGGTCAGGTCACGCTGGGCCTGTGACAGGTCGCCGTGAAGGGCATCGGCATTATAGCCGTCCTGCATCAGCTTGTCGGCAATCTCCTGCGTCTCCAGACGGGTACGGCAGAATATGATTGCGTATATTGAGGGATAGTAGTCGACAATACGTTTCAGAGCCAGATATTTGTCCTTGGCGTGCACCATGTAGTAGACATGGTTCACGTTCTCGGCTCCCTCATTGCGGGTGCCGATGACAATCTCGCGGGCATTGTTGAGGTATTTCTTCGATATGGTCTGGATCTCCTTGCTCATGGTTGCCGAGAACATAAGCATCTTACGCTCTACGGGGACCGATGAGAGTATCTTTTCGAGTGCCTCGCTGAAGCCCATGTTGAGCATCTCGTCGGCCTCGTCAAGAATCACGGTACGGATGGTGTCCAGACTAACCACACCACGCTCCATCAGGTCTATCAGTCGGCCGGGGGTGGCAACTATGATATGTGCGCCGCGCTTGAAGTTACGGATCTGGTTCTCGATGGATGAGCCACCGTACATGGGTATCACGTGCAATCCCTCGATGTAATGCGAGAAGTCGGCCAGATCGCTGGCTATCTGCACGCAGAGCTCGCGTGTGGGGCTCAGTATAAGGAACTGTGCCTCGTTGCTCTCCACGCTGGTGGTCTGTATGGCCGGGATGCCGTATGCGGCTGTCTTGCCGGTGCCGGTCTGTGCCAGCGCCACCACATCGCCGCTGCCCTCCTCAAGCAGGTAAGGGATTACTGCTTCCTGGACCGGCATGGGGTGCTCGAATCCAAGCTCTTCGATCGCCTTGAGTATCGGACCCGACACTCCAAGTTCCTGGAATGAACTCATCAATTATTCAGGGTGTCAGTTAAGTGTTACGCTCTGCTCTCCTATCATCACGCCATCCACAAAGAGATAGGCGGTGTAGGTTCCGGCGCTCAGATATTCCTCCACGTCCCAGTACATGGTTACCTCCTGCTGCTCGCCGGTGTATTCTATGTACTTCTTTGCGGAGTATTCCAGATTGACGTTCTCATACTGGAATGTGTTGCCGGCATCCTTACCCAGGGCCTCACCGTCGGGTTTGGTGATGCGCAGGTATACGGTCTTCTCGCCGGTTTTTACGGTGATGTTCTTGACAATGGTGAAGTTGACCATGAACTGTGTCACGTTCTTGATCTTCTTCTCCTCCTTGCCGCGCTTGTTGCGGGGAGTCACGGTGATAGCTGCGGCATCAAGCTGTGATGCAAGAGCCACCTTCTCCTCGGCGATCTGCTTGTCCACGGTGAGTTGCTCCACAACCTTGGTCTGCTCCTGGTACTGCTGACGCACGCGGGTGTTCTCCCTGGCCAGCTGCTTGTTCACCTGATCCAAAGAGTCTATCTGCCTTACGTATGAACGCATCACCTCACGTACGGTTGCCAGCTCCTTCTTGAGCTCGGTAATCCTGGCGGCATTGGTAGCCTTGGTCTGGCGCAGCTCCTCCAGCAGCTGCTGGGTGCGCTGTTTCTCCTTGTCAAGCTGACGGATGAGTGAGTCGTTTGAAAGATGGACCTTCATCTCGTCATACTGCACGGCATATCCGGAGTACTCATTCTCCATCTCCTCCTTCTCAATCTCAAAGAGCTGGGTCATCTCCTCAATCTCACGACCCTTGCCACGGCTGTCAAAGAACAGATATACAGCGGCTGCTGCCAGCAGCACGGCTGCTATAATGGCTATTACAAGCCCTGTATTGGATTTCTTTGTCTCTTCCATTATTTCCTAAGAGCTGCGATGCTCTCCTTTAATGTTGCTATCTTCTGAGTGGCGTCGGCCTGCTTCTTTCTCTCGTTCTCAACAACGGCGGCAGGTGCGTGTGCCACAAAGTTCTCATTTGAAAGCTTGGCGTTGACACCCTTCAGGAATCCCTCCAGGTGCTCCAGTTCGGCCTCCATCTTCTTTACCTCGGCCTCAACGTCAATCAGACCGCCCAGACGTACAGCATACTCCTGGGTTCCTACCATGAAGGCGGCTGTACCCTCGCTCTTGGCTTCCACTACCACGATCTCCTCCAGTCCGGCCATCTTAAGGATGACACTGCTGAGTGAAGCCAGCGGATTGGCGCCCACAGCCTCGACGGTGAGCGGCTCGCGGGGGCCGATGTTCTTGGCCTTGCGTACTGAGCGCACCTCGGTAACAACCTGCTTGGCATCCTCGAACTGAGCAAGCAGAGCCTCATCGGCCTTACCCTTGACCAGGTCAACGATGCTCTGGTTCATGATGCTCTCACCTGCCTTGCGCTCGCGTACTGCCTGCCAGAGCTCCTCGGTAATGAAGGGCATGAAGGGGTGCAGCAGCATGAGCAGCTCCTCAAAGAGCTCCAGTGTTGCGTTGTATGTCTTGGAATCGATGGGCTGTCCGTAAACGGGCTTGATGATCTCCAGGTACCAGCTTGCGAACTCATCCCAGAAGAGCTTGTAAACTGCCATCAAAGCCTCGCTGATGCGGTACTTTGACATCAGGTCATCCATCTCGGCAGCGGTGCTGCTGAGCTTGCTGCGGAACCAGTCAACAGCCAGCTTTGAACTCTCGGGCTGCTCTATATCGGCTACGGTCCAGGTCTGCGTGAGACGGAACGCATTCCAGATCTTGTTGTTGAAGTTACGGCCCTGCTCGCAGATAGCCTCGTCAAACGGTATGTCGTTACCGGCAGGAGCAGATAGCATAAGTCCCATACGTACGCCGTCGGCGCCGTACTTCTCGATAAGGCCTATGGGATCAGGTGAGTTGCCCAGTGACTTACTCATCTTGCGGCCCAGCTTGTCACGTACAATACCGGTAAAGTATACGTTCTTGAAGGGCATATCCTTGCGGTACTCATAACCTGACATGATCATACGTGCTACCCAGAAGAATATGATATCCGGACCGGTTACCAGATCGTTTGTGGGATAGTAGTAGTTGATCTCCTTGTTATCCGGATTGTTGATGCCGTCAAAGAGGCTGATAGGCCAGAGCCATGAACTGAACCATGTATCCAGCACATCCTCGTCCTGACGAAGGTCGGCAGCGGTAAGAGAAGCGTCCCCACTCTTGGCACGAGCCAGTCCTACAGCCTTTTCAATTGTCTCGGCAACTACAAAGCCGCCCTTGGGCATGAAGTAAGCGGGAATTCTGTGACCCCACCAGAGCTGACGGCTTATGCACCAGTCCTTGATGTTCTCCAGCCAGTTGCGGTATGTGTTCTTGTACTTGGGCGGATAGAACTTGAGCTCATCATTCATTACAGGAGGCAGAGCCATATCGGCAAAGTGCTGCATCTTGAGGAACCACTGCATTGAGAGCTTGGGCTCGATTACGGTGTCCGGGTTACGCTCGCTGTAGCCAACCTTGTTGGTGTAGTCCTCCATCTTCTCCAGCAGGCCTGCGCCGTCCAGATCAACGGCAATCTGCTTCTTGACAGCAAAGCGGTCCATACCTACATAAAGGCCGGCCTTCTCGCTCAGTGTACCGTTGTCATTGAATATGTCGATGGTCTCCAGGTTGTACTTCTCACCCAGCATATAGTCATTGACATCATGAGCGGGGGTAACCTTCAGGCAACCGGTACCGAACTCAATGTCAACATAATCATCCTCGATTACAGGTATTACGCGGTTTACCAGGGGAACTATTACCTTGTGACCCTTCAACCAGCCGTTCTTGGGATCGGCGGGGTTGATGCACATTGCGGTATCACCCATGATGGTCTCGGGACGTGTGGTGGCAACCACTGCGTAGTAGCCCTTGGCATCCTTGTGTACAACCTCACCCTCTGCGCCGGTGGTCTTTACAGGGTTCTCGGCTGCATCGGCCACGTAGTACTTCAGGTAGTACAGCTTGCTGTGCTCCTCCTTGTAAACCACCTCCTCATCACTCAGAGCGGTCTGAGCCTTGGGATCCCAGTTTACCATACGTACGCCACGGTATATCAGGCCCTTGTTGTAGAGGTCCACAAAAACCTTGATAACGCTCTCAGAGCGCAGGTCATCCATTGTGAATGCAGTGCGGTCCCAGTCACAGCTGCAACCAAGACGGCGCAACTGCTTGAGGATTATGCCTCCGTGCTCCTCCTTCCACTCCCATGCGTGCTTGAGAAACTCCTCACGGGTAAGGTCGGTCTTCTTGATTCCCTGTGCGGCAAGCTTGCCCACAACCTTGGCCTCGGTAGCGATTGATGCGTGGTCGGTTCCGGGTACCCACAGGGCGTTCTTGCCCATCATGCGGGCACGGCGCACCAGGATATCCTGGATAGTGTTGTTAAGCATATGACCCATATGCAGCACACCTGTCACGTTTGGTGGCGGAATGACTATAGTGTAAGGCTCACGGCCATCCGGCTCAGAGTGAAAAAACTTGCCATCCTCCCAATACTTGTACCACTTACCCTCCACATCGGCAGGGTTGTATTTGCTTGCTAATTCCATAAAGAATACCTCTGTTTCTAAATTGGGTGCAAAGGTACTGATTTAATGTGTAATTTTGCGCTAAAATATAATAATATGCATACACGCGAGGAAAAGATGCAGGCCTTTGGACGCCTGCTTGACATAATGGATGAACTCAGGGAGAAGTGTCCCTGGGACAGTGTACAGACAAATGACTCACTCCGCCAGAATACCATTGAGGAGGTTTATGAGCTTTGCGATGCCATAATGAAAGACAGCAAGGCCGATATCTGCAAGGAGTTGGGCGATGTCCTGCTGCATGTGGTGTTCTATGCCAAGATTGGCAGCGAGACAGGCGATTACGATATCAAGGATGTTTGTGACAAACTGTGTGACAAGTTGATCTACCGCCATCCGCACATATACGGCACCACCAATGTGGACGGTCAGGAGCAGGTGCTTCAGAACTGGGAGCAGCTCAAACTCAAGGAAAAAGGCGGCAACAAGCGTGTGCTGGCCGGTGTGCCCGATGCACTGCCATCGACCATCAAGGCTTTCCGCATCCAGGAGAAGGCAGCTCATGTGGGTTTTGACTGGGACACCCCTGAGGGCGCACTTGACAAAGTCAAGGAGGAGTATGCCGAACTCAAGCAGGAGATATCGGCCCACGACAAGGAGAAAGCTGAGAGCGAACTTGGTGACCTACTGTTCTCAATCATCAACGTAGCCCGCTTGTACAAGATACATCCCGATGACGCTCTGGAGCGCACCAACAAAAAGTTCATACGCCGCTTCAACTACGTTGAGGAGGCAGCAATCAGCCAGAACCGTCAACTCAAGGATATGAGTCTTGAGGAGATGGATGCCTTATGGAACGAGGCGAAAGCTAAAGGCTTATAACAAAAGTCGTGACAGAGTTGGGAGCCAGAACGGTTTCCAACTTTTTTTCCTTGATCTTACCAAGGTCTGTTTCGGCCCAGTGTTCGCCGTCGGCAAACTGGCCGCTGGTGCGGATCTGCTTTACGTTGCCCTTTACCTTGAAGTCTGACAGGTCAAGACTGATTTCCTTGTCCTGGGCGGTAGTGTTGGTGCAGACTATGGTCAGTTGCTTCTTGTTTTTGGCGGCAAGGGCTTTCACTCCGGAGCGGCGGTCTGTGGGGCAGAGTATCAGTTGGGAACCGGGACGGATGTAGCGGCTGAACTGACCAAATGCATAGTACTTCTGAGTTAGCAGAATCTCACCGGTGTCGTGGTTGGCGCAGGCGGTACCCCAGTAACCTCCGGCTGTACGCAAGGGACCTCCGTCGCGGCGTCCTTTGTAGCCGTCCTTGCTTATGTGGGTATCTATCACCTGCCAGAGCACCCAGGCCGATGGTTCCAGGGCCTCGATGTCGTTGATTATCTTCTCGGCAAGCCACAGTCCGGCAGCCATCTCACCGGCGTTCTGACCGGCGGTTCCGTTGCCGTCCACCTCACTCATCCAGAGGTTTATATTCTCGTCCTTGGCCAGCTGTCCCATCTCGCGGATGCTGTTGGTGCCATAAGTATGAACGCTTATGCGGTTTATGGCGGCACGGGCGGCGGGAGTCAAGGTCTTTATCTCCTCAATCTGCTTGCCGGGATTGGTTTCATCACTGGTGGTCAGGATAATGTCGTTGAGACCGTAGCGGCCAAGTGCCTCCTTGGTCAGTACCAGCAGTTTGGACTGTGCCTCACCTGCATCGATGTGGCAGCCCTCCTGCTTGTAATTCATGGCGGGCCAGTAGTTGGTGTTGGGCTCGTTCATGGGCGATACGCTGCGGACCTTGAGTTTCATCTCACGCGTCATGTAGTTGGCCACATGAGCCATATACTCGGCAAAATCGTCATACTCACTCTCCTTGATGTTGTTCTCCTCGGCCTTGAAGTTACCGGTGGAGCAGCCGCTGTTGGTCATGAAGTATGGAGGCGAGTTGCTGAATATCTCCAGATAGGCATCCTGCCCGGCAGCTTTCATGGCTGCCTTTACCACGTTGAGTTGGCGGGCATCGGCCGTATAGTCATATTTGCGGTCTCCGTTCTCATCAATATACATCCAGCCGGGCACATCGCTGTCAGTGCGGGTTATGTGGTGGTGCGTAGGGTCATCGCCGCCACCAACGTTGTAGCGCATAATGTTCAGGCCCAGGCCTTTATGAGCGTCAAAGAACAGGTCTGCGCTCTTGGCGGTAAGAGTTTCGTTATACCCGATGCGGTTGGCCCACCAGCAAAGGCTGGTGCCCCACCCCTCCCAACGTCCGCCGTTGGTTTGGATGGCGTTGTCCATCGATACCGCAACCTTGATACTCTCAGCATGGCCCGTCATGCATACCAGGACCAGCAAAACAGATATAATCTTTCTCATTTAAATATGTTGGTTAGTATAATATTTCCATCTGACAGTGAGCGCAGTCAAAACGCAGGCGGAAACGGCGGCCGTCCTGAGAGACCAGGAAGAGCGGTTCACGCAGCTGCTTGTCAGTCTTGCGGTTCTTGGCGCAGAGTCCCATGGAGTTCTTTATGCAGTGGCGGCAGAACATCACTGCGGCACTGTCAGGAGCGGTCTTCTCAAAAGCGTCATCAACACGCTGCACGCCATGGTCGCTATAGAAAGTACGGGCCTCAGCGTTCATCACGTTACCCAGATAGGTAAGTTCACGGACCGGATACTCCACCTTTACGTCCGATGCCAATCCCTTTGCCGGACGCACGTATGAATCCATACGGACAGCCTCCAGCTGCTCAGTCACCTGACGGCGCATGTCAGAGAGCAGTGATGACGGAATGAACCTTTCACCGTCAAGCTTTATATCAACCGTCCGGGCCTCAAAACGGGTACCTCCCAGTTTGGTCAGCTGCGTACGGATATTGCCCTGCTGCGGAGTGCGGGCATTCTCTTTCTTCCACTCCTGTGCGACTGATGCCACGTTGCCGTCTTCATCGGTCATGGTTACGCGGTAGCCGGTGGCGGTCTCCTCAAACATGATGTCCACACCTATTCTCCTGCGGGCGCTCTCCTTGGAGAGTATCTTTTCAAACTCCTGGTCAAAGTTTCGGTACACCTCGGTGCCTGCAGGGATTGAAGGCATGTCACCGCTCTCCAGATAGAGGAAAATGCGGCCGTTCTCCACCCGGTTTACACGATACCCTTTCAAATCGCCGTCCTGTCCTATATAGCACAGGCCGTCACCGTTATGGAAGGATTTGTGGCCAGTTATGGTAATGAATCCGCGTCCGGCAATACGTACCTGACCCATCAGCTCACCCTTGGACTTGGGAGTGTTCGGCGACCAGATATCGGCCCGACGACCGTGCAGGAAATAGTCAGTGAACCCGCGGTTGAAACTCTTGCAGACATCGGGGGTGAACAGGTATTCACAATGGCCCGATGAGGCCCGGTAATACTCGCTACGGCGCTCCGTCATCTTATCGATAGCCTGACTGTAGGCGGCTGTCACATTCTTTACGTATGATGTCTCCTTGAGACGGCCCTCAATCTTGAACGAGCAGACACCGGCATCAGCCAGTTCCTCAAGATAATCCATGCGGTTCATGTCTCGCAGAGAGAGAAGGTGCTTACCCTTGATGACAACATTGTCATCGGCATCCAGAAGGTCGAACTTGAGGCGGCAGAACTGAGCGCACTCACCCCGGTTGGCGCTGCGGCCAAAGCAGTACTGTGATGCGTAGCACTGACCGCTGTAGCTTACGCACAGGGCTCCGTGCACAAAGCACTCCAGTTCAACATCGGGGCAGGCTTTATGTATGCTGCGTATCTCGTCGAGCGATAGCTCGCGAGCCAGCACCACGCGGGTGAATCCGCAGTCGGCCAGGAAACGCACCTTATCGGCCGAGCGGACATTGCACTGCGTACTGGCGTGCAGGGCAATGGGCGGCAGTTTCATGCGGAGCACGGCCATATCCTGCACCAGCAGGGCATCGGCTCCGGCCTCATAGAGCTGCCAGATAAGCTTTTCGGCATCGGCCAACTCGGAGTCCTTGAGTATGGTGTTGACGGTCACATAGACCTTGGCTCCGTAGAAATGGGCGAACTCTGCCAGACGTGCGATATCATCCACACTGTTGCCTGCAGCCTGACGTGCGCCGAAACGACCGGCGCCCACATATACGGCATCGGCACCGTGCCGGATTGCCTCAATGCCGCACTCCAGGTTCTTGGCCGGCGACAGCAGTTCTATGGTCCTACCCTCTTTCATATTACCAGATGCGCACTCTCTTATTGGGTGCAATATACATAGAATCCTGTTCGGTTATACCAAATGCCTGGTACCATTCGTCAATATGCGGCAGAGCTCCGTTCACGCGCAGACGGGAAAGGGAGTGCTCGTCACTCTTGGTCTGCTGCAGCACGGTCTCGTCGGTGCAGTTCTCGGCCCATGTGCAGGCGTATGCTATGAAGAAACGCTGCAGAGGCGTAAAGCCCAGCTTGTTTTCCGGTTTCTGATCCTTGCAGGCCTCACGGAAGGCATCCAGAGCTACGGTCAGGCCTCCATGATCGGCTATATTCTCGCCAAGCGTGAGTTTGCCGTTGGCCTTGATGCCCGGCAGCACCTCGATGCTGCTGAACCAATCCACCAGCACCTTGACACGGCGGTTGAAACGGCGCGTATCGGACGCACTCCACCATCCGCACATATTACCCTCCTTGTCAAACTGACGTCCCTCGTCATCAAATCCGTGGGTCATCTCATGTCCCATGATTGTGCCTATGGCCCCGTAGTTGAAGGCATCATCGGCCTCCATGTCAAAGAACGGATACTGTAGTATACCTGCCGGGAAACATATCTCATTTATGGAGATGTCATAATAGGCATTGATCTCCTGGGGGTTCATATACCATTCGGTGGGGTCCACCGGTTTCTTGAACTTGCGCTCCACCATATCGTTCCAGAAAAAGCGGCTTATGGAAGCGCTGTTCTCAAAGAGTGATTTTGCGGGATCTATCTCCATCCTGGAGTAGTCACGCCACTTATCGGGATAGCCTATCTTGAACTTGAAGGCCTCCAGTTTTTCAAGAGCAAGGCCGCGGCTCTCCTGGCTCAGCCAGTCCTGTGCCGATATTCGGCGGGCAAGTGCACTCTTGAGGTTGTGAAACATCCCTATCATGCGTTCCTTGGCTCCGGCAGGAAAGTATTTCTCCACATATAGACGGCCAAGCGCGTCACCCAGTGTTCCGTTTACGGCCGATGTTGCCCTCTTCCACATGGGTTTGGGCTCCTTCTGACCGCTCAGCGTACGTCCGTAAAAATCAAAGTCGGCGTCATCGGATGCCTTGCCCAACCTGTTTCCGTTGGAATCGAGCATCTGCCATTCCATAAGGATCTTCTGATCCTCCAGCGGCTCCTCATTGAGTACTCGGATAGCCTCCATGACTGCCTCCGGCTGACCTACATCGACCCATTCCACTCCGTTCAGGCCAAGTTTGCTGAAAAAGCTCCTCCAGTCCAGGCCCGGCAGCTGTACATAGAGCTCATCGATCGACCACTTGTGGTAGTTGGATGCCGGATCACGCAGCTGTACGTTGTTGCGTGAGGCACGTGCCAGACGTTTCTCTATGCGCCAGATGGTGCGCATACGCTGTCGCGCCTCCCACCTGCCGTAGCCGGCAATCATAAGCATCCGTACTACATGCTTCTTGAAAGCCTTGCGTATGTTCTGGGTCTGACGGTCGCGGTCTACGTAATACTCCTTGTCACCAAGCGTGAGTCCGCCCTGGCTCAGTCCCACGATATTGTTCCTGCTGTCCTTGAGGTCCGGACCGATACCAACGTCAAAATAGCCTGTCACGCCGTAGGAATCCAGCTCAACCATCAGGTCAAGCAGTTCTTCCCTGCTTGAGACAGCCCTGATACGCTCAAAATAGGGCTTGGCAGGTTCCATGCCCTCCCTGTCACGTCGTTCAGTATCCATGACCAGGTTATAGAGGTTTGCAATACGGGCGGCATCACTGCCGGGGGCGTTATCCCTGGCGGTGATGCCGTCTATAAGATCCTTGAGCTGGCGGCGGTTGAGCTCGGCCAGTTCATCGTATGTTCCGTAACTTGAAA
This sequence comes from uncultured Bacteroidales bacterium, assembly GCA_902774335.1. Taxonomy (GTDB): domain Bacteria; phylum Bacteroidota; class Bacteroidia; order Bacteroidales; family Bacteroidaceae; genus Colenecus. The sequence goes on along the minus strand of CACYHW010000021.1, from coordinate 11,673 downwards.
AATCGGCGGGGAGCGGATTGGCGTCCAGCCAGCCTCCGCAACTGAAACGGTAGAAGTCCTGACCCGGACTTACGTTCGGGTCAAGATAGTCCTTCCTTATTCCTGCCGATGTATCCACACGCATTACCAGATACGGGCTCTCTTCTCGGGAGCCAGGTAGAGTGCGTTATCCGGAGTTACGCCAAAGGCTTCGTACCAGGCATCGATATGAGGCAGGGTACCGTTTACACGCCAGCGGCCCAGTGCATGGGGATCGCTCTTGGTACGGTTACGGATCTCCTCGTCACGAATGTTGCCGGCCCATACACCTGCATAAGCCATAAAGAAACGCTGCTCGGGAGTGTAACCGTTCACGGTCTCCAGAGGAGCATCCTTGGTGGCGTTCTTGAATGCCTGATAAGCAACCATCAGACCACCGTGGTCAGCGATATTCTCACCCAGTGTGAGTGAACCGTTACCGTTCAGGTCGGGCAGAACCTTGATGTTGTCAAAGTGGTTGACAATAACCTGTACATGCTCCTTGAACTTGTCGGCATCACCCTCGGCCCACCAGTCGTTAAAGTTTCCGTCCTTGTCGAACTGACGGCCCTGGTCGTCGAATCCGTGAGTCATCTCGTGGCCGATAACCACACCGATGGCACCGTAGTTGAATGCGTCATCGGCACTCATGTCAAAGAACGGATACTGAAGGATACCTGCGGGGAAGCAGATCTCGTTGGTGGTAGGATTGTAGTATGCGTTGACGGTCTGGGGAGTCATGAACCACTCGGTGTTGTCAACAGGCTTCTTGTACTTGCGTTCAACCATATCCTGAATGAAGAAACGGCTTATTGAGATATTGTTCTCAAACAAACTCTTTGAGGGATCGATTGTGAGCTTTGAGTAATCCTTCCACTTGTCGGGATAACCTATCTTTACATAGAAGGCATCCAGCTTCTCGTGAGCGCGTGCCTTGGTGCTGTCGCTCATCCAGTCCTGTGCGTCGATACGCTCGCCAAGTGCAATCTGCAGGTTCTTGACCAGTGTGATCATGCGCTCCTTGGATGCTGCGGGGAAATACTTTTCGGCATAAAGCTGGCCGATGGCCTCGCCCAGCACGCTGCTTACGGTCGATGTGGCGCGCTTCCACCAGGGCTGCTGCTCCTGACGGCCGCTCATTACCTTGCCGTAGAAATCAAAGTTGGCCTTGTCAAGCTCGGTGGTAAGTCTCGAAGCGGCGTTGTCAATGAGCTGCCACTCCATATATGACTTGTGAGCCTCCACGGGAACCTGGGCCAGAATAGCCTCAACCTCGTGGATAGGCTCGGGCTGACCTACGTCAACAAAGTCGCAGTCGCCTATTCCTATCTTGTCGAACATAAGCTGCCAGTCGATACCCTTGAAATCCTTCTTGAGCTGATCGAATGACATCTTGTGGTAGTTGGCGGCGGGATCACGCTGCTCAACTGCGCTGTAAGACTTCTGTGCTATGCGGGTCTCAATGAGCATGACATCCTCCATCTTCTTCTGGGCTGTCTTCTCGTCAAAACCGCACAGGGTGAACATACGTACTATGTGATTCTTGAAAGCATCACGAATAGCGGTGGTGGCAGGATCGGTATCCAGATAATACTCCTTCTCACCGAGTGACAGACCGCCCTGACCTACACTGACCAGGTTAGACTGGCTGTCCATCATGTCGGCGCCGATACCTACTCCGAAATAGTTGCTCACCAGGCCGTTCAGATCCAGCTCAACCATGAGCGGGAATATATCCTTGCGGTCATTCAGAGCCTCAATCTTATCCAGCCAGGGCTTGAGCGGAGCCAGACCCTCGTTGTCGCGGCGTGCGGTGTCAAGCACCAGCTTATAGAGATCGGCTATCTTCTGGGCGTTTGAGCCGGGTTCGTTATCGGCAGCCACTATTCCGTCGATAAGGTTCTTGAGCTGCTCACGGTTATCCTCGGCCAGCTGATCGAAGCTGCCGAAACGGGCATACTCGTCTGTGAGCGGATGAGCTGCGTTCCAACCGCCGTCAGCAAACTGGAAAAAATCATCGCCGGGTACTGCGCTGGTATCAAGATTCTCCATTTTGATACCTATACCCTGCTTGGAATTGTTACATGACATCATAGCCATTCCTACAAATGCAAATGTGATTAATGTTATCTTTTTCATAACTCTAAAATATGTCCTTAAATACTATCTGATTCAATCATGGCCTCCTCCCAACGGGCCTCGGCTGCAGCAAGGTCGTTCTTGAGCTTGCCGTAAGCCTCGAACATGGCGGGATTCTGTGCTCCGCCCGGAGTAGCCAGCCAATCTTCGATATCCTTTATCTCCTTGGAGATACGCTCCACCTCCTTCTCGCAGTCCTCGACCTTCTTCTGAGCCTTGCGCTTGCGGCGCTCCTGCTCCTTCTTGGCCTCATAGTCCTCCTTTCCGGCCGATGCCTTGTCCTGCTGCTGAACGGCAGGTGCGCCCTTCATGCGGCCTATGTCGGCCAGGCTGTCCAGGTTCTTCTTCTGGAGGAAGTCGTAGATTCCGCCCAGATGCTCACGCACGTGACCATCGGCAAACTCATATACCTTGCTTACCAGTCCGTCCAGGAACTCACGGTCATGGCTTACCACGATCACCGTTCCGTCGAACGCCTGTATGGCCTCCTTGAGCACATCCTTGGATGACATATCCAGATGGTTGGTAGGCTCGTCCAGGATAAGAAGGTTGACGGGTGTAAGCAGCAGGCGTATCATAGCCAGACGGCTGCGCTCGCCTCCCGACAGCACCTTGACCTTTTTCTGACCGGCCTCGCCTCCGAACATGAAGGCTCCCAGGATGTCGTTGATACGGGTGCGTATAGGTCCTGTTGCCACATTGTCGATGGTATCGTGAACGGTCACCTCCTCGTCAAGCAGCTGTGCCTGGTTCTGCGCATAATAACCAATCTGGATATTATGGCCGATGGTAAGGGTGCCGTCAAACGGTATCTCACCCATGATGCACTTGACCAGTGTGGACTTACCCTCACCGTTACGTCCAACGAACGCCACCTTCTCGCCGCGCTTGATGGTAAAGTCAACGCCGCTGAAAACCTGATGGTCGCCGTAACTCTTGGCCACGCCCTCGCAGATGACGGGATAGTTGCCGCTGCGTACGGCGGGCGGGAACTTAAGACGCATGGTCTTGTTGTCCACCTCGTCCACCTCGATGGGAACTATCTTCTCCAGCATCTTGATGCGGCTCTGTACCTGTACTGCCTTAGTGGGTTTGTAGCGGAAACGCTCTATGAACTCCTTGGCATCGGCTATCTCCTTCTGCTGGTTCTCATAGGCGCGAAGCTGCTGCTCACGGCGCTCCTTGCGCAGTTCAACGAACTCGTTGTACTTGACACGGTAGTCATATATCACACCGCACGATATCTCTATGGTACGGGTGGTGACGTTGTTGATGAAGGCGCGGTCGTGGCTGACCAGTATCACCGCGTTGCAGCGCTTGGCCAGGAACTCCTCGAGCCACTGTATGCTCTCAATGTCAAGGTGGTTGGTAGGCTCGTCAAGCAGCAGCACGTCAGGGTGACGCAACAACAGCTTGGCCAGCTCGATGCGCATACGCCAGCCGCCGCTGAACTCGCTTGTGGGGCGGTCAAAATCGTCACGGCGGAATCCCAGACCGGTAAGGGCCTGCTCCAGCTCCGCCTGATAGTTGCCGCCTCCCATCATCTGGTAGCGCTCGCTCTCACGGGTGAACCTGTCTATCAGTGCGTGGTAATCCTCGCTCTCATAGTCGGTACGCTCCACCAGCTGATTGTTCAGGCGCTCTACCTCGGCCTTGAGTTTATGGATATCTTCGAATGCGGTCTCGGCCTCCTGTCTCACGGTGCGGGTATCGGCCAGCTTCATTACCTGAGGCAGATAACCGATGGTCATCTCCTTGGGTATAGACACTGTGCCCGATGTAGGCTGCTGCAGTCCGGCAATGATCTTGAGCATGGTGGACTTGCCGGCACCGTTCTTACCCACCAGGGCAATACGGTCCTTGTCACCTACCACGTAGCTGACATCATGAAACAGCGGGCGCGCCCCGAACTCTACCTTAAGATTCTCGACCGAAAACACTTTGTCTTATGCAAACAGCTTGGCGGGATAAACACCCTCCTTTACAAGTTCTGCAATCTTGTCCACTACACCCTGACGGTCCTCGGCATATGTTACGCCGAACCACTTGGAGGTGGTATCCAGAACCTCGACGGTTGCAGTGCCGTTATTGATAAGCTCATTCACCATGAGCGGGATAAAGTACTCTGACTTGGGAGTGTTGATGTTGGCCTTGAGCCAGCCCTTGAAGAAGTCCTGGGAGTACTTCATATAGTCAGGGGTGAATCCCCATACGTTCATTGATACGGGAGTGTTGTCCCCGATGCGAACCCAATCCTCACCGTCCTTGTAGCATACGCCGTTCTCGCGACGGATAATCTCGGTGCGCTCCACAACGGTGGTCAGGTGACGCTGTGCGTTCACCTCGCATACACCGCGTGATACCTTACCGTTCTCGCTAAGGGTGTTGGCTACGCGGAAACCTACCATTGAGTAGACGTTCTTGGAGCCCTGGGGGAGGTTGCTCAGGAACTTGCCCATCACTGCAAAGCAGTCACGGCCGTAAAAGTCATCGGCATTGATCACACAGAAAGGCTCGTTGATGACATCCTTTGCCATGAGCACTGCGTGGTTGGTACCCCAAGGCTTGGTACGGTCCTCCGGGCAGCTGAAGCCCTCGGGGAGGTCGTTGATGCTCTGGAACACTACCTCGGTCTGGACATGGCCCTCATACTTTTTGAGAACCAGACGACGGAAATCATCCTCAAAATCCTTGCGGATAATGAACACGACCTTTCCGAAACCGGCGCGGATAGCGTCAAAAACGGAGTAGTCCATAATAGTCTCACCACTGGGGCCAAGAGCGTCAAGCTGCTTGAGTCCGCCATAACGGCTGCCCATTCCGGCTGCCAGAACAACAAGTGCTGGTTTCATATTATCTGTATTTTAATACCACTTACTTTAATAGACCGCAAAGTTACATTATTTTTCCCATGAAAAATATCTATATTCGCACCAACCAAACCGATTAGGAAATGAAAAAATATTTAATAGGTATTCCGCTTGTCCTGGCAATGCTCTTTGCCACAAACTGCAACAACAATTCAGCCGGCAGCACCACACAGGAAATTGACGCCGACACCATTATCCTGGATGCCGACCAGTACGTGCGCTTTGAGACCACACAGGGCAATTTTACCATTAAACTTTACCGTGAGACCCCGCTCCACCGCCACAATATGGTACGTATGGCACGCAAAGGCGTCTATGACGGACAGCTGTTCTTCGGCGTACAGAAAGGCTACAAGATTCAGTGCGGCGACGTAAACTCCAAAAACGCCAAGCCCGGACAGGAGATAGGCATTGACGAAAAGGACGACACCATAGCATCCGAGGTCAACCCCTGGAAATTCTACCACAAGCGCGGCGCCGTGGGACAGGCCAGCACCGTCCAGTTCCGCTACTCCACCAGCCAGCAGTTCTACATCATAACAGGCAAGAAGGCCAACACATCGACCCTGACCGCTCAGGAAAAGACCATCAACAAGCGTTACCGTCAGGCCGTCAAGGACTCAATAACACAGCCACACTCCAAGGACATCCTTACATGGCAGAAGTACGGCGAGAAAAAGAAGATAAGCAAACTCAACAGCCAGCTTAACGATGAGGCCGATGCCATCATGGCCAAGCGCACGGCATTCGCATACTCCAAGGAGCAGATCAACGAGTACACCACCACAGGCGGTGCACCCAGTCTGGACGGCCTTTATACCGTATTCGGTGAGATATCGGAGGGTATTGAGGTGGTCGAGAAGATATGCGCCCTACCCGCTTCCGGAAAGAACGGACGTCCCAACCCCGATGTAAAGATCATCAAGGCCTACGTTCTGGAGGATCAGGCCGAACCCCAGCAATAAGATTACAGATTATCAACCTGCTGTTTGAAACTCTGCCAGAGCGAGTCATCGGGCAGAGGAGCCTTTACGTCTATCATCTGGTGTGACACCGGATGCTCAAAGCTGACGCGATAGGCATGCAGCGATATGCTGCCGTCAGGATTGGAGCGCTCGGCTCCGTATTTGAGGTCACCCTTGATGGGGCATCCCATCTTGGAGAGCTGGCAGCGTATCTGGTGGTGACGTCCGGTCATGAGCTCCACCTCCAGCAGATGATAGTTGACCGAACTGGCCACGAGCCTGTAGTTCAGGATGGCCTGCTTGCTGCCGGGAACCTCACGGTCATAGGCAAAGGAGCGGTTCTGCTTCTCGTTGCGCACCAGCCAGTTTACCAGCTGTCCGGCCGGCTCTTTGGGACGGTTCTTTACGATAGCCAGATAACGCTTGTCCACGCCGCCTACCCGGAACATCTCATTGAGGCGTGCCAGCGCCTTGCTCGTTTTGGCCAGCACCACCACCCCGCTTACAGGACGGTCCAGGCGGTGAGGCACACCAACGAACACATTGCCGGGCTTGGAGTATTTCTCTTTAAGATACAGGGCGACAATGTCCGACAACGGAACGTCGCCGGTCTTATCGCCCTGCACAATCTCTCCAGCCTGCTTAGAGACAATAATAATATGATTATCCTCGTATAAAGGAATCATCTCAATTCTCAATTCTCAATTCTCAATTCTCAATTCTCAATTCTCAATTACATGCTCATTCCGCCGTCAACCTGAAGCACCTGACCTGTCACGTACGAACTGTCATCGGACACCAGGAACAGGGCTGCCTTGGCAATCTCCTCGACCTGAGCTCCGCGCTGCAGGGGAATTGACTTGCACCACTCGGCCAGCTTATCCTCGGGAATCTTGCCGGTGGTCATCTCGGTAAGTACGAATCCGGGAGCGATCACGTTGGCACGGATGCCGCGTGAAGCCATCTCCTTGGCAACCGACTTGGTCAGACCTATCAGACCTGCCTTTGATGCCGAATAGTTGGTCTGACCTGCGTTTCCGTGCAGACCTACCACCGACGATACGCACAGTATGTTACCGCTGCGCTGACGCATCATCTGGGGTGTGCATGCCTTGATAAAGTTGAAGGCCGATTTCAGGTTGGTGTCGATTACCTCGTTCCACTGCTGCTCGTTCATGCGCATCATCAGACCGTCACGTGTAATACCGGCGTTGTTCACCAGGATGTCAATGTGACCGAACTCTTTTACGACCTCTTCGACCATCTGTGCTGCGCCCTCATAGCTGGCCACGTCCACACGGTAACCTTTGGCCTTTATGCCGTTGGCAGCAAGCTCCTTCTCCATGGCCTGTGCCTTCTCAACGCTGTTTATATATACGAATGCCAGATCTGCGCCCTCGGCTGCAAACAGCTGAGCCATAGCCAGACCTATTCCACGGGTTGCTCCGGTAATGAGCACCGTCTTTCCTGAAAGTTTTCCCATTTTGTTTACTTATTATTGTTATTAGAATCCGGATTGTAGCCCAAGGCGCCATATATAAGACGACGCGCCTCGAAGCGTATCTCCTCTCTGGTATTTCCCTGCCAAAGTTTGCCGCGGATGTAAGGAGCCTCGAAGCCGCGCATGCAGTTGTGCATGATCTCGGCCGTACGCTTGACGCTCACCACATTGAATGCGCCCGATGCCTTACCGTCGGTAATGATGTTCTGAAGCATCTGCTTCTGCTTGAAGTCAAAGCCCTTGCGGAAATGCTCAAGGCCCCAACTGTTACGGAAGAATCCCGATTTCAAAGTTCCGTTGCGGTCTACCACCTCCTTGATGAAACGGAAGTAGCCGAATATGAACTCCACAATCTTCTGCTGAGCCGGCATGTTCTGGTTGGCGATCTCCGAGAGCTGTGCCAGCACCTTCTCAACCTCGTTGTTGATCACAGCCTGAAACACCTCCACCTTGCTTTCAAAATAGGCGTACAAAGTACGTCGGCTCAGACCAGCCTCCTGGGCTATGTCTATCATCGTGGTCTCGTCGTATCCGTTCTTTACAAAAAGGGTCTTGGCGGCCTCAATGAACTGAATTCTTGTTTTTGGGTTCTCCATAATCTCAAATAGGGTTACAAAAGTACTAAAATTGTGAAACTATAAAAGAATAACCACAAAAGATTTGCTTGCATTGCACAAAAGCGCTATCTTTGCACTCGCAAAACAGAAATCGCGGAGTGGAGCAGAGGTAGCTCGTTAGGCTCATAACCTAAAGGTCGGGGGTTCGAATCCTTCCTCCGCAACAAAACAAGAGGTCCCAAATCGGGACCTCTTATTTTATTGTGGGGAAGGATTCTCCTATACCTTATTCTGTTACTTCAAGTGGCGGTGTCACAGTCTTGACAGTCTTCTCGTGGTGCCACTTGGGGTTTTCATCAGTCCACTTGTATATCCAGTTCTGTGAGTAGCAGATCCAGAATACCAGGCCAAGACCAATGAGCCAGTAAATAAGTTTCTTCCACCAGGGAGTCTTGTCGGCAAACGGATCGGGCTCTGCCTTAAGCGGGCTTCGGCCAACCTCTGTAAGGGTGGCACCGAATGTCATGTTAACCTTGACCGATGCGTTGATTGCCCATCCGTTGGCATTGAGCAGAGGAGACAGGTTACGCTTGCGGATCTTGAGCCATGCCAGGATCATGGACGGGCCGGAGATTACAAGCATTATGACAATGACAAGTATGAACCACTTCCACCAAGCCCAGTCAGCCACTGATTCCGACATCTTTGACAGGGCCGATGCCAAGCCGCTCACAGCCAAGCCGATGGCAGCAAAGATACCGGCAAATGCAGCGATATCAAACGGTTTCTTCTTCTCTGCTCCTGCAGCGCCGTCCTTACCGGCATTGTCAACCTTGGCGGTCATATCGGCCATAACCTTGCTGTCCTTCTCGGCGGCACGCTTCTCGATTGTGGTCTCGATGTAGCGTCCAATCTTGCGGTAAGGAGCCCAGAATGCCTGACGTATGCTGATAGGATTCTCGATGATCTTGAATACGGTGGCATCCCACTCCACTCCCTTGCGGTCATAGAAGAGGCCGTGCTTACCCTCGCGCAGATCGGCCACATCGCCGTCGGTCATAACGGCTGCAATGATCATGGTGTTACCGGTTATCTTGTCTACGCAGTTGCAGTAGAGGATGAACATTCCGCTCAGTGAGGTTGCCGAAGCGTGCGGTCCCATATCGGGAACCTTGATACAGAGCTCGCAGCAGCGCTCATCGATATAGAGCTCACCGGCCTGGAAGATGGCCTTGCCCTCGGGATCGTAGAAGTCGCGGAACGAAACAAAGTTGCACAGGAAAGTGTAGAAGTCACGGTACAGGTGCAGCAGCTTGGCCACCTCGTCGATGGAGAGTGACTCTGATTCCAGAGCCTTGTCCTCGTCGATAAGCTTGAGCAGTTCAGCCTTGCGGTCTGCCTTGAGTATTGAATTCACCTGATCCAAACCCAGAGCCTCAACCTCGGCGCCGGCCTTCTCACCCAGCCATGCCTGATACGGAGCCAGCTTTGCTACGAACGCATTCCACTGCTCCTCGGTAATCTCGGAAGCACCCTCAAACTCCTTGTCCAGAGCCAGCGCTCTCAGTTTGCCGACAGTAGCCTGCCAAACCGGGTTGATACGCTCGTCAATAGGAAGGGTGTTATTGGCCGATATGCGGGCCAGCGGATATGTTGAAATCTCATCGGCACATGCTGACAGATCCTTGTCACTGATGGTCTCGATACGTGTTACCGATACGTCAAGAGCATTCACACTGCCTGCATGGAATACAGCCAGTTTGCAACGCATGAAGTAATCGGCAACCTTGGCCTTGATCTGATTGACTATATCGTAAACGGCAGCTGTATTGTCGCCGAAAGCAAAGATCGACTTGTCATCGGCGGCCTTTTTCTGCCATGCCGAGTAATTGGCAAGCGCAGCATAGAATGCCTCCAGCAAATCTGCATCGGCACCCATGAGTCCGCTGCGGTCTGCCTTTCCGCCTACTGAAGCCACGCAAGCCTCGATGGTCTTCTGCAGTTCCTCATCCTTGGTTGACTGAACTGTAATGATTCCGTCGCCGTTCAGACCGGTCTTGGCAAAAATGGCTACGCTGTCATCGGCATCGGCCACCGAAATGCTGTCCTTCTTGAGTCCAAGGTTCTTGAGTATCTGTTTGGCCGAAGCATGGAGCCTTGCGCCGTCGGGGTTATCGGTATTGAAAGCTGAGAGCGGCAGGGTATCCTCTTTCTTGAGCAGCATGTCAGGATCCTTGATTACGGAGGTGATCCACTCGGCAGCCTTAACCACCTCGTGAACATGGATGCGGCCGTCGTTGTTGCTATCCAGCATCTTGAGCGTCTTGGCGTCGAACTCAAGACCTACCACGGGCGAGCTGAGAACTGTCCACAGTTTCTGGTCCAGTTCACCCAGATGCTTAATATCCTCTCCGCTCTTAATGTTTACGCGGTTCTTTCCACCTATCGTGGAAAACTTCCAATCATAATTGCTCATAAGTCTTATCGTGTTAGTCCATTTTATTCTTGTGGCTCAAATATAAACAAAAGATTATACCTTTGAATCAATTAAAAGCATCAAAAATGAAAAAAGCAATAACCATTCTGGCGCTTGCCCTCTCAGTAGGCGCATTTGCCCAGCAGGAGATCCGCCTATATGAGGGTGTGGCACCCGGCAGCGAGGGTGTTCAGGACAACGAGCGTGTTAACCGTGCCGCTGACGGCAGCATACAGAGCATTTCGGGTGTGGTCACTCCCTCCATCACGGTATACCTTCCCGATGCATCCAAGGCTACCGGCACGGCGGTCATCCTCTGTTCCGGCGGCGGTCTGATGTCTCACTCCTGGGGATCCGATGTCATCAATATGGCTCAGTGGCTCAATGAGCGGGGTATTGCGGCTATCGGACTCAAGTACCGCACCCGCGTTATGGGTGGTGGTGCTCCCCGCATGGGTGGTGGCGGCGGACAGGCTCTCAGCGCTTCGGTTACGGAGTTCTCCAAGATTACTAAGTCAAATGCCAATCCGGATACTTCGGAGAGCGGTGTCAAGAATATTGACAATGCTATAAATGACGCTCTCAGGGCTATGGAGATTGTTCGTGAGCATGCCTCCGAATGGCATATCGATCCTTCAAAGATTGGTTACCTGGGCTTCTCGGCCGGTGGTGGCGTCGGTATAGGTGCAACCGTTCGGGCCGATGCACAGCACCGTCCCGCCTTCATGGCGACCATCTACGGTCCCTCCCTGATTGACGTGGAAGTACCTCAGAACGCTCCCAAGCTCTTCATCGCCACCCGCGGTGACCACCACAACGTAGCAGCCGGCCTGATGTCGCTATATCTGGATTGGAAACGAGCCGGAGCCAACGCCGAGATGCATCTCTACGATGACGGCACCGGTCCCTTCGGTCCCGACGACACAGGCAACACCAGCGGAACCTGGCGCGAATCCTTCTACCGCTGGCTCACTTATAATAAGTTTTAGCGCGTAGATTTGCTTCCGCAGGACTATGGTATTAGGGAGACAACAGCTCCGGGCTACTCCGAGCCTCTCCGGACCCTAAACGTCGAACGCCTCCCTTTTAATCCCCTACGGGGCTTAACGGTATTCTAAGACTTTTCCAAATATTTTTGGACGTTTTT
>CACYHW010000020.1 GCA_902774335.1 uncultured Bacteroidales bacterium | reverse complement strand
TATAATTATCTTTGCAGTGGGTTCACTTTCCCACGCAGAATCTACTTTCCGATGCAGAAGTGGCTGAAGATGTTGCCTAAGATGTCATCGGTGGTGATATCGCCGGTGATGGTGGAGCGGTGGTGGATGCACTGGCGGATGTCCTGACTCAGGAAATCGCCTGATATGCGGTCCTTTAGGCCCTGGCGGACGCGGCGTATGCACTCCTGTGCCTTGATTAAGGATTCGTAATGACGCATGTTGGTTACAATCACATCCTGCTCACTGATTTCCGGGATAGCGGCGGCCTTGACCAAAAGGTCATTCAACTGCTCAAGTCCGTATCCGTATTTGGCCGATATCCAAACGTCCGTATCTGTGGGCTGGGGCAGAGCTGATGCATCATCACATTTGTTGTGGACGCGGATAAGATGCTTGCCGGCCGATAACTCCAAAATCTTATTCTCTGTTTCAGCATCTGCGGGGTGGGCCTCATCGGTCATCCAGAGAATGATGCTGGCCTCACGGGCCTTGCGGTAGGAGCGTTCAATTCCCATGGACTCAACCGTATCGGTAGTCTGACGGATTCCGGCGGTATCTATAAAGCGGAACAGCACGCCGCCTATGGTGGTGGTGTCCTCGATGCTGTCGCGGGTGGTACCCTGGATATCGCTTACCAGCGCACGGTCATCATGCAGCAGCTGGTTCAGAAGGGTGCTCTTACCGGTGTTGGTCTGGCCTATTATTGCTACGGGAACTCCGTTGCGTATTGCATCGCCTGTGCTGAATGAGTCGGCTAGGCGGGTTATGACATTTTCTATCTGCTCTGCCAGCTGTTCCAGCTGTGAGCGGTCGGCAAACTCCACATCCTCTTCACTGAAATCAAGTTCCAGCTCTATGAGTGATGTGAATTGCAGCAGCTGGTCACGCAGGGAGCGCAGCTCGCGGCTGAATCCGCCCTTCATCTGGTTCATGGCCAGACGGTGTGATGCGGCCGATGTGGATGCTATTAGATCGGCCACAGCCTCGGCCTGGCTCAGGTCCATCTTGCCGTTAAGGAAGGCACGCTGGGTGTATTCGCCCGGCTCTGCCTGACGGCATCCTGCACCCATGAGCAACTGGCAGACTTTCTGGAGTATGTACTGTGATCCGTGACATGATATCTCGGTGCTGTCCTGTCCGGTAAAGGAGTGCGGTGCGCGGAACACGCTTACCAGCACATCATCAATCACAGAACCCGTGCCGTCTACTATTTGTCCGTAACAGAGAGAGTAGGGCGCGGCGCTGGCAAGCGGATGTCTTGAAGCGGAGCGGAATATGCTGTCGGTAAGGCGTATGGCATCGGGGCCCGATACGCGGACCACACCCAGCGCTCCTCCGGCGCGGGTTGCCACAGCACAGATTGTATCGTCGTTTACTGTCACTTAGATGCGGTCAAGGATACGGATTATCAGTTCCTTCATCAGGGGCTTGTAGTCTGTGTTCATCTCTTTGGCGTAGCGGTTGGCTATTACCATGCAGACTGTCATGGCGCGGTGTCCCAACAGTGCGGACAGTCCGGCTACGGCCGAGCTCTCCATCTCAAAGTTGGTTATACGCATGCCCTTGTACTCAAAACTCTCAACCTTGGCGTTCTGGTTGGGATCGGCCAGCGGTGCGCGCAGCACGCGTCCCTGCGGTCCGTAGAATCCGTTGCAGGCTATGGTTACGCCGGGTACCATCCTGTCGTCATCGGCCATAATACGCTTTAAAAGGTCGGGATTGGCGTTGGCTACGTATGGTGCGCCTTTTTTGGTGGACCACTCCATGTGGGCTATGAAGGCGCGCTCAAAAGCAAGGTCGCAGACGCTGTCGCGGCCGGCATAGAAGTTAAGCAGTCCGTCAAAGCCGATGCTCTTGACCGAGCAGAGGTATGTGCCCAGCGGGGTGTAGGGTTGAAGGCCTCCGCAGGTACCTATGCGTACTATATCAAGTGTGCGGTGCACGGGTTTCTCGGTGCGGGTGGCGTAGTCTATGTTGGCCAAGGTGTCCAACTCGTTGATGACTATGTCTATGTTGTCACAGCCGATACCGGTGGACTGCACGGTGATGCGTTTGCCTTTGTAAAGACCTGTTGCGGTGCGGAACTCGCGGTTGCTGACGGTGCATTCAATGCTGTCAAACAGTTTGGCAATGGTGTCCACGCGGCCGGGATCACCCACAAGAATAACCTTGTCGGCCAGCTGTTCGGGTTTGAGATGCAGATGAAAGCATGAACCGTCATCATTGATGATAAGTTCTGATGGGGCAAAATAGGTACTCATAGGGCTTATCGGTTTAGGTAGTTAATCTCGGTTGTGCGGATATCGTTCTCCATCTTGGTAATCTGCTGCTCGGCCTTGAGGACGCGGTCCTCGAACTCCAGCAGCTGCTGGCTCATGCGCTCCTTCTCCTGACGCGATGCGTTCGCGTAGTCGTCGCGCTGTTTCTCCAGCTTGGCCAGATCGGTTTCGTACTGATGCTTCAGGTCGGTCCAGCGCTGGAATAGGTTGGCGGCGTCAGAACTCCTGAAGTCGCCCAGCTCGTGATAGGTGGTCACGTCGTCTATGATGTATGTGAACGAACCCTTCTGTGCCTTCTCGGTGAGCTCATAGCGCAGCAGCGTCAGGCGCTGGCGTGCTGAGCGTACCGCGTTCAGGTCCGATTGTGTCTGTGCTATTGACATGATGCGTGCGACCTGATGGATGGCCAGTGTGTCGCCTCCCTCGTAGTTGTACTTTTGACGTCCCTCGGTGGGGATGAACACGTAGATGCATACCGTATCCTTGGGCTGACGGCGGTCGGTGGCGAACCAGCCCAGGTTGTTGGCCTCGTCCACCACGTAGAGGTAGTCGTTGGCCTCCGAGTTGAACGGCATTCCTATGTTCTCGGGCTTGAGATAACGTCCGGTGGCGCTGTTGTATCTGGACACGAATATATCCAGACCTCCCAATGACTCACTGCCGGTGGCGGCGTAGTAGATTGTCACACCGTCGTTGAGCAGGAAGGGGTAGCGCAGGTCGCCGTCGGTGTCCAGACCCTGTATGGCGGTCTCATCGGCCCAGCGGTCAAAGCTCTTGAACTTGCTGAACAGACGGAAGCGTCCGTCGGGGGTGGGGCGGCTGTAGAGTATGCTCTGCTCCATCTCGGGCAGGAACACCTCGCCCTGGCTGTCATCATCGAAGAACTGGCCGGCGGGGTAGAACGATCCGGTGGACTCGCCCAGCACGTAGCTCTCAAACAGCTGGTCCTTGCTTACCACAAAGCTGTCAATAATGCACACGCGGCTGGTGTTGCGCAGCATTCGGAACATCACTCTCAGACTGTCAATGGCCTGTGTCAGGCTGTCCTCAAGCGCTGCGTCGTGTAGTTCCTTATCGGCCGATATTCCCTTGACGAATGCCTCCAGGTTGGTTATTGCGGGCTGATAATCCTCCTTGTCCAGGTAGTATTCGCCCAGCGCACGGTAGGCCTTGTAAATCTTCTTTGATGCGGCTTTCTCCAGATATGGGACAGCCTTGTCGCGCTCACCCGTCTCCATGCAGCATATTCCGTACCAGTAGTTGCGGCTGGCGTCATCGGGCTTTTGCTTGAGGTATTTGAGCATGATGGGCTTGGCCTTAACGTAGTCTCCCTGAAGGAAATAGTTGCGGCCCTGCTGCAGTGTCTGAGCCGATATGCCGAGACATGCCAGAAGCAGTAATATGGTGATTTTGATGTGTTTCATATAGACAAAGGTATACAATTATTTGCTACTTTTGCGCCCGTAATTATAAAATACGGATTAAGATGAGAGGAATCGGGACCGTTTTACTTCTGGTTGTATCCAACATTTTCATGACTTTCGCATGGTACGGAAACCTTAAGCTTCAGGAGATGAAGATAAGCACTGACTGGCCTCTTATCCTTATTATACTGGCATCGTGGGGTCTGGCTCTGTTTGAGTACTGCTTCATGGTTCCCGCCAACCGCCTGGGGTCCGATATCAACGGCGGACCGTTCAACCTGGTACAGCTCAAGGTCATCCAGGAGTGCGTATCGCTGATTGTATTCTCACTTATCCTGGCTTTTTGCTTCAAGACACAATCGCTGCACTGGAACCACCTGGTATCGTTCGTTTTCCTGGTGATTGCGGTATTTTTCGCGTTTTTGAAATAAGCCGTCCGGCGGGCTCTCGCTGCTTCGCTGGGCTCGAATGATTTCGCTTTACGGCCTATGGCCTTAAGCGTCAGGATGGAAACATATCTGCGTATTAGGGACAACCTTTTTTTAGTTTCCTTCTGGAAACGCGCTCCCTTTGGTCGCTTGCCGGCCTTCCAGGCCGGTCAAAAAATATGGCGCCCCGTTGGGACGCCTTATTTTTTGCTCCTAGCTGGAATCCTTTGCTTATTTAGAAAGTGAGGCATGCATGCTGGCGGCAGCGCGGCGGCCGTCACCCATGGCAAGGATTACGGTTGCACCTCCGCGGACGATGTCACCACCGGCAAAGATTGTGGGTATTGATGACTGCATGTTGTCGTTTACGGCGATGGTGTTCTTGCGGCCCAGCTCCAGACCCTCGATTGACTTGGGTACGATGGGGTTGGGTGATACACCAACTGCAACGATTACCATATCTACATCAACTGTGATGGTCTCACCTGTGGGAACCGGGCTGCGACGACCGCTGGCATCGGGCTCACCAAGCTCCATCTTCTCAAGTACAGCCTGCTTTACGCGGCCGTTCTCATCGCCTATGTAGCGGATGGGGTTGTGCAGGGTCATGAACTCAACACCCTCCTCCTTAGCGTGCTTAACCTCCTCCAGACGGGCAGGCATCTCCTCCTCTGAGCGGCGGTAAACGATCATGGCGCGCTCAGCACCCAGACGAAGTGCAGTGCGGACAGAGTCCATAGCGGTGTTGCCGCCGCCCACAATCATCATCTTCTTACCGAAGGTTACGGGGGTATCGGACTCCTGGCTTGCGGCATCCATCAGGTTGACGCGTGTCAGGTACTCGTTTGATGACATTATGTTGATAAGGTTCTCACCCTCAATATTCATGAAGTTGGGCAGACCGGCACCGGAGCCAACGAATATGCCCTTGTAACCCTCGGCCTCGAGCTCGCTGACCTTGATGGTCTTACCTACGATGCAGTCCTTAACGAACTTGACACCCATCTTCTGCAGGTTCTCGATCTCAACGTCAACAATCTTGTTGGGCAGACGGAACTCAGGAATACCATACTTGAGCACACCGCCAATCTCGTGCAGAGCCTCGAATACGGTTACATCGTAACCAAGCTTAGCCATATCACCTGCGAATGAGAGTCCTGAAGGACCTGAGCCGATGACTGCGATCTTCTTGCCGTTGGGTGCTGCAACCTCAGGTACTGAGATGTTGCCGCTCTCGCGCTCGTAATCGGCAGCGAAACGCTCCAGATAACCGATGGCAACCGGCTTCTTGCCCATCTTGAGGTGTATGCACTTGCTCTCGCACTGCTTCTCCTGCGGGCAAACGCGGCCGCAGACGGCGGGCAGGGCGCTGGTCTTCTTGAGCACCTTGGCAGCAGCCAGGTAGTTTCCGCGCTCAATATTCTTGATGAATGAAGGAATCTCAATGTTTACGGGGCAGCCCTCCATGCAAGAGGGGTTGGCGCAGTCAAGGCAGCGCTTAGCCTCCAGCAGAGCCTGCTCCTCGGTCAGACCCTGGTTAACCTCCTCCTTGCGGCTGTGACGACGGTAGTCAGGTGCCAGCTCGTTCATTACGCAGCGCTCGATAGCGGTGCGGTCCTTAGGTTTCATGGTAGCGCGCAGATCGGCTCTCCACTGGGCGTTGCGGTCGGTCAGAACCTCGATGGGCTCAACCTCAACCTTAGCCTTGCTTCCACCGCAGCAGCACTCAGCCTTATCGGCGGCGGGAGCTGCAGCTGCAACTGACTCCTCAAGTTTTTTCATCTCCTCGCGCTCGGTCTCCTTGAAGGCACCCATACGCTTCATCATGCCGTCCCAGTCAACCTCGTGGCCGTCAAACTCAGGACCGTCCACGCATACGAACTTGGTCTTGCCGCCTACGCTAACACGGCAGGCACCGCACATGCCGGTACCGTCCACCATGATGGTGTTGAGCGATACATCGGTCGAGATATTGTACTTCTGAGTGAGGAGGCAGCAGAACTTCATCATGATGGCGGGGCCGATGGCAAAGCACTTGTCAACCTTCTCTCTCTGGATAACCTGCTCCATACCGACGGTTACCACACCCTTGTTACCGTATGAACCGTCATCGGTCATGATGATGGTCTCATCGGCATACTTGTTAACCTCATCCTCCAGGATGATGAGCTCCTTGGTACGTCCGGCCAGAACGGCGATCACGCGGTTGCCGGCCTCCTTGAGAGCCTTGATGATGGGGAGCATGGGAGCTGTTCCTACACCGCCGCCGGCGCAGAGCACTGTTCCGAACTTCTCGATGTGGGTAGCCTGGCCCAGAGGACCAACCACGTCGGTGATCATATCGCCAACCTCCAGCTTGCAGAGACGGTTTGTTGAAAGACCGATGCGCTGTACTACCAGTGTGATGGTGCCGCGCTTGACATCAGAGTCGGCAATGGTAAGCGGAATACGCTCGCCCTTCTCTCCGATGCGGATGATTACGAAGTGACCGGCCCTGCGTGACTTTGCAATGAGCGGAGCCTCTACCTCAAACTTGAAAACGTTCTCTGAAAACTGTTGCTTGGATACAATCCTGTTCATATTTTGTCTATTTTCTGTGCAATCTGTTTTTTTGTCGCGCAAAGTTATCAATTAATACTTTTTGTGTCTATATTTGTGTAATCTATTTTTTATAAAGGACGTACATTTTGCATTTATTTGCAGAAAAATCGGATAACAAATAAGTATTTATACAAAAAGCACATGAGCTATCTGCGTTTTGACAAGACTTTCATGACCAATCTGGAAGAGACACTTCCCAGGGAGATTCTGCGCACAAACCGTTCAGGCGCTTATCATTGCACAACGATAGTGGACTGCAACACCCGCAAATACCATGGATTGCTGGTTGTTCCGCTTCCTGAACTGGATAACGAGAATCATGTCCTGATATCCTCGCTTGATGAAACGGTTATTCAGCACGGTGCCGAATTCAATCTGGGCCTGCACCAGTACTGGGGTTACAACTTCAGTCCCAAGGGTCACAAGTATATACGCGAATTCAACTGCGACAAGGTTCCTACCACAATATACCGCGTGGGCGGCGTGCTGCTCAAGAAAGAAAAACTCTTTGAGCATAACGAAAACCGCATACTTATACGATACACACTCCTGGACTGCCATTCCGAGACCACACTGCGCTTCCAGCCCTTCCTGGCTTTCCGCAGCGTGCGCCAGTTTACACACGAGAACAGCAACGCCAGCCGTGAGTACCGTGAGGTTGAGAACGGTATCGCCACATCCATGTATCCCGGCTACCCCGAGCTCTTTATGCAGTTCAGCAAAAAGGGCGAGTTCGTGTTCCGTCCCGACTGGTACCGCAAGTTCGAGTACTCCAAGGAACTTGAGCGCGGATACGACTTCAACGAGGATCTTTACGTACCCGGATACTTTGAGATGCCTATTAAGAAAGGTGAGAGCGTAGTCTTCTCGGCGGGCTTATCGGAAGTAAAGACCAAGGGACTCAAGCGCACCTTCACTGTCGAGGCCAATGAGCGCACTCCGCGTGACAACTTCTATCACTGCCTCAAGAACGCCGCCCATCAGTTCCATAACAAGGTGGACGGACACCACTACATACTGGCCGGTTATCCATGGTTCAAGTGCCGCGCCCGCGACCTCTTTGTGTCTCTGCCCGGTCTTACATTGGCCATCAAGGAGATAAACGAGTTCGAGAGCGTCATGTATACAGCCCAGGAGGCCATCCGCGATTTCATCAAAGGTGTGCCCGGCAAGCTGCAGATATATGAGATAGAGCAGCCCGATGTCATGCTGTGGGCCGTCTGGGCCATCCAGCAGTACGCCAAGGCAACATCGCGCGAGCAGGCGTGGAACAAGTACGGCAAGATCCTGACCGAGATGATGGATTTCCTGCGTCACAACCGCCACTACAACTTCTTCCTGCACAGCAACGGACTGGTACACATCAACGGCAAGGAGAAAGCAGCCACATGGATGAACTCCACCGCCAACGGAGTGCCCGTTATACCGCGTACAGGATATGTTGTGGAGGTTAACGCCCTGTGGTACAACGCCCTTATGTTTGTGGCCGATCTCACCCGCGAGTTCGGTAAGCCCGATTACTCCAAGCGTCTGGAGAACCTGGCCGCCAACACCGGCAAGTCGTTCGTCAAGACATTCCTGAACCAGTACGGTTACCTGTATGACTTTGTGGATAAGGATGCCCCTGACTGGAGTGTACGTCCCAACCAAATATTCGCAGTGGCGATGGACTACTCGCCGCTGGACATCAGGCAGCAGAAATCGGTGGTTGATATAGTGACCAAGGAACTGCTCACCCCCAAGGGCTTGCGTTCGCTCAGCCCCAAGAGCATGGGCTACAATCCCAACTATGTGGGACCGCAGCGCGAGCGTGACTACGCCTACCATCAGGGAACAGCCTGGCCATGGCTGGCCGGATTCTACTTTGAGGCCTACCTTAAGGTGTTCAAGATGAGCGGTCTGTCGTTCGTGGAGCGCCAGATGATAGGCTACGAGGACGAGATGACGTCACACTGCGTGGGTTCGCTGCCCGAGCTTTTTGACGGTAACCCGCCGTTCAAGGGCCGTGGTGCCGTATCGTTCGCTATGAATGTGGCGGAGATACTGAGAACTATCAAGATGATAAACGAATTTGAATAAAGAGATACTATGAGAGTATTGATGTTCGGCTGGGAGTTCCCGCCTCACATACTGGGCGGATTGGGAACAGCCAGCTTCGGATTGACAAGAGGACTGGCCAACCAGGGGAATGTGGATATCACGTTCTGCCTGCCTAAGCCGTGGGGCGATGAGGATCAGAGCTTCATGAAGATTGTGGGAATGAACACCGTTCCCGTAGTATGGCGTGATCCCGACAGCAATGTGCTCAAGGAGCGCTATCCCTGGATGGACTCACAGGACTACTACCGTTTCCGTGACCACATCTACTCCGATTTCAGCAATCTCTATACCAACGATCTGGGTTGCATAGAGTTCTCCGGACGCTATCCCGACAACCTGCACGAGGAGATCAACAACTACTCGATAGTAGCCGGCGTAGTAGCCCGCACCGAGCAGTTCGACATCATACACTCACACGACTGGCTCACTTATCCCGCCGGCATCCACGCCAAGCAGGTAAGCGGCAAGCCTCTGGTCATTCACGTACACGCTACCGATTTTGACCGCAGCCGCGGCAACGTGAACCCCACCGTCTACGCTATCGAGAAGAACGGAATGGACTACGCCGACCACATTATGTGCGTAAGCGAACTCACCCGTCAGACCGTAATCAACAAGTACCATCAGGATCCCCGCAAGGTATCCACCATGCACAACGCCGTGGAGCCGCTGCCCGCCGAGATACAGGCCATTCAGCCCCAAAAGAAACCGCACGAGAAGGTGGTAACCTTCCTGGGCCGAATCACCATGCAGAAGGGACCCGAGTACTTTGTCGAGGCCGCCGCACTGGTGCTCAAGCGCACCCGCGACATCCGTTTCTGTATGGCCGGAAGCGGTGACATGATGAACGCCATGATCACTCTGGCAGCCGAGCGCGGCATCGCCGACCGGTTCCATTTTCCGGGATTCATGAAGGGCCGACAGGTATACGAATGCCTTAAGTCCAGCGATGTCTACATAATGCCTTCGGTATCAGAGCCTTTCGGCATATCGCCCCTGGAAGCCATGCAGTGCGAGGTTCCCACCATCATCTCCAAGCAGTCCGGCTGCGCCGAGATCCTGGACAAGTGCATCAAGGTTGACTACTGGGACATCCACGCTATGGCCGATGCCATCTACTCCATCTGCAACTACCCGGCCCTGTATGAGTACCTCAAGGTTGAGGGCAAGAAGGAGGTCGATGCCATCACATGGGATAAGGTAGGCGAGCGCATCCTGGCGCGCTACAAGAAGCTGCTGGGCATAAAGTAATGTTGAAGAATAAAAAGAACAAGATATGAAAACAATCTGTCTGTATTTTGAGATTCATCAGATAATCCATCTCAAGAGGTACCGTTTCTTTGATATCGGCACAGATCACTACTACTATGACGACTATGCGAATGACACCAGCATAACAAATATTGCAGAGAATTCGTATATCCCTGCCCTTAAGACACTTATCGATATGGCCCGCAAGAGCGAGGGTGCCTTCAAGGTAGCATTATCGCTCTCAGGAGTAGGTCTGGAGCAGTTGGAGCGTTACGCGCCCACCGTTATCGACCTGCTTCAGGAGCTGGCTCAGACCGGATGCTGCGAATTCATAGCCGAGCCTTATTCCCACGGCCTGGCTTCGCTTGCCCCCAACGGCGAGCAATCCTTCCGTGAGGAGGTCAAGCGCCAGGTTGACAAGATCAACCAGCTGTTCGGCCAAAAGCCCAAGATCTTCCGCAACTCCAGCCTCATCTACGACGACGAGATAGGCGGACTTGTGGCCGATATGGGATTCAAGGGAGTACTCACCGAGGGTGCCAAGCACATCCTTGGCTGGAAGAGCCCGCACTACCTCTATCACTGCTCCGTCAACCCCAACCTCAAGGTCCTGATGCGTGACTACAAGCTGTCCGATGACATCAGCCTCCGTTTCTCCAACTCATCGTGGGAGGCATATCCCCTTATGGCCGATAAGTACATCGACTGGATTGCACAGAGCCCCGAGGAGGACGGCGTCTTCAATATCTTTATGGAACTTTGCGCACTGGGTATCTATCAGCCCCTGAGCTCCAACATACTGGAGTTCCTGAGCAGCCTTCCCGCCGCAGCAAAGGCACGCGGCATTGGCTTCCAGACCCCCAGCGAGGTTATCAAGACCCACAAGTCCGTATCGGCCATCGATGTACCTTATCCTATGTCGTGGAACGACGAGGAGCGTGACATCAGCTGCTGGCTGGGTAACGTGATGCAGCGTGAGGCCTTCAACAAGCTCTACTCAATAGGTGAGCGCGTGATCCTGAGCAACGACAAGCATCTGCGTCAGGACTGGGACTACCTGCAGGCCAGCAACAACTTCCGCTTTATGACCACCAAGAACAATGCTGTCTCCATGGACCGCGGAATCTACGAGTCGCCGTACGATGCGTTTACCAACTACATGAACGTGCTGGGTGACTTCCTTCAGAGAGTCAACTGGGCTATGCCTCTGGATATCGACACCGAGGAACTCAATGCCTTCCAGACCACCATCAGTAACCAGGACAAGAAGATCCAGGCTTTGGAGAAGCAGGTGGCTCGCTTGAAATCGGCGGCGGGAGAGAAGAAGAAGAATTGAGAATTGAGAATTGAAAATTGAGAATTGAGAATTGAGTCGCAGAACCTGCGTAAGCCCGCGACATAAAAAAGCGTTCGGAAAAACCGAACGCTTTTTTTAATTCTCAATTCTCAATTTTCAATTCTCAATTTACTAGAACTTTGTTCTTATGGTCTTGATCTTGATGGGAGTGCTGCCACCAATAAGCTTAACCTGATGCATCCTAAGATCCAGGTTATAGCTGATGATAGTGCGGCGTGTATCCATAACCGGGCTGACCGGAACCAGAACCACCTTGTTCCAGTTGGGGTTGGCAGCCTGGAAAGCGTCGTTGTCGCCGCCGTTCTGTTTCTTCCAGTCGGCGCGCTCGGAGTAGATAGTCTCCACAAGCGACGCAATATTTGAGTAGGTGTAAGTACCGAACTTGGTAGAGTAACCGCTCACGAACGACTCAACGGCGTCCGGCAGGCTGTTTCTCCTAAAGAACGAGCGCAACTTGTCCTTGCGTATAAGCAGCAGGTAGCTGGGCTGCGAGGGCTTGAACCTGTATGAATCCGTTACGGCCGATGAAAGCAGCAGCTGTGCCGAGTTGAGCACACGCACCTCGTCGCGCATGCTGTCAATAGGCAGCTCAATCTCGGTCAGAAGACCGTAGGGGCTCCTGATCCAGGTGCAGCCGTTATCGGCCATCTGGGTATCCAGTCCGTCCCACTTTATGGTGTTGATCTGCAGCACCTCCGAGTTACCGGGGAATTCGGCCATCAGAGACTCCAGATAGGGCTCCTCGTCCTCATCGTACGCCACAGTCTTGAGGTTTACCTGCAGCACCGAGCGGTCAATGTAGAACATAGTGCCGTCGCCGTGAGTGCAGCGCACGTAGAAACCCTTCAGCACATTCTCCATGAACGCCTTGGAGCCGTCAAAGTAGTGCTTCCTGGCGGGATCGTAGTAAGACTCCAGGATGAATCGTGCCAGCGAGTCGGGCAGGGGGATCACTATGTTGGGGTAGTAAGTGCTCTTGTCGCGAAGCGAGTCGGCGTTCTGAAGGTTCCAGGCCGATACGGTAATGCTTGCCATCGGCTGGGCATCGGCATCATAAAATTCAGAGAGGTCGGTGTCCTGATAGTATCTGCGCTTTACGTCCACCATCTTGTCCAGCGGGAACACATCGATGGTCATAGTGTTGGACGAGTCGCCAAAGAAACTGGTGTAGTACAGACGCAGGTTGGCGTAGAAAGGCTTCTGATCGCCAATCTGGTCAATCACCTGCTGCGGGAACTGATGCTCGCCGATGCCGTACACGGAATCCGGGATGGTGAAACCCTCCATGCAGCTGAGCTGGGTAATGTATTCGGCATGTATGGTTGTGCCGCTGCCGTTCTCCGTAAAATGACCCAGTATAGAGCCCGTACCCGAAATCTCAATGGAGTCGGGGCACAAGATGGTGCGTGAAGTAGCAAAGCAGGAGTCCGATGTAACCGTGATTGCGTCACCCTCGGGGGTGAGCGAACCTCCCAGTCCGGAAGTGTCACTGTCGCATGATATCAGAAACAGAACTGCAAGAAAACTGCAAACTGTCGTCTTGAGATTCATATCGTATTAAAGTCAGAATTTGTTGTAGAAGTCATTTATGACATCGGCACCCATAGTGGTGGCGTCGCCCTCCAGAACCGGTTTGCCCAGTTCCTTTGCATAAGCGGGCAGGCATGCATCCACCGATGCTGAGTTGCAGATAACGCCGTCCGAGAACTCGATAGCCTTCTTCATGACAGCATTATAGTCGATAGGCGTCTGGAAAGTGCCTATGTCGCCGGGAGTCATATCCTTGGTAGGTATGATTTCGGGGTATTTGTCGTGGAAGTTGTTCTTGAAAGCCTGGTCGTAGAGCGAGTAGATCACCTTTGAGTCGCGGAAGGCGGGCTCCTCCTTGTATGCAGTCTTGACGTAGAGCGGAATCAGGGCCGACAGCCATCCGTGACAGTGGATGATATCGGGGTTCCAGCGCAGCTTCTTGACTGTCTCCAGCACGCCGCGTGCAAAGAAGATGGTGCGCTCGTCGTTGTCCTCGTACTCCACGCCCTCCTTATCGGTCACCTGTAGACGGTTCTGGAAAAAGTCCTCGTTGTCTATAAAGTAAACCTGGATGCGTGCAGACTGCAGTGAAGCAACCTTGATTATAAGCGGATGATCGGTATCATCAATGATCAGGTTCATTCCCGACAGACGTATAACCTCATGCAGCTGGTTGCGACGTTCGTTGATGTTGCCCCACTTGGGCATGAAGGTACGGATATCGTTGCCAAGTTCCTGGATGCTCTGAGGCAGCTGCCTGCAGTAATCCGCCATTGTAGACTGTCCCACGAAGGGTGAAATCTGATCAGCAATGATAAGGATTTTCTTTTCGCTCATAGAGTGTAGTTTCAAAACATTATGCGAAGATATAAAAAAAAATGCTGAATTTGGCAAGCAGATCGGCCTAAACTTTTGATATCCCACAAATATTGACTTATTTTGCGGACTTTTTCAACTGTATTATGATTACGGTAATAACCACAGTAAAGGAATTAAAAGAAGCCCTCAAATCTTGCCGTGAGGCCGGCAAGTCCATAGGTCTGGTGCCCACCATGGGTGCCCTGCATGAGGGCCACGCATCACTGGTTCGCCGTTCGGTGGCCGAGAATGATGTCACTGTAGTGAGCGATTTTGTAAATCCCACACAGTTCAACGACAAGAACGACCTTAACAATTACCCCCGTACCATGGAGGCCGATTGCCAGCTTCTGGAGAAGGTTGGCGCACAGTATGTCTTTGCCCCCAGCGTGGAGGAGATGTACCCCGAGCCCGATACCCGCACGTTCGATTTCACACCTTTGGATAAGGTGATGGAGGGCCCCAACCGCCCCGGACACTTTAACGGAGTGGCTCAGATTGTAAGCAAACTTTTCTACGCCGTCGAGCCCGACCGCGCCTATTTTGGCGAGAAGGACTTTCAGCAGCTGGCCATCATCCGCGAGATGGTTCGTCAGCTTGGTCTCAAGCTAGAGATCGTAGGCTGCCCCATAGTACGTGAGGAGGACGGAATGGCTCTGAGCTCACGCAATATGCTCCTGACTAAGGCCGAGCGCAAGCTTGCCGCCAACATATCACGAACTCTCTTTGAGAGCCGCTATTTTGCACGTCATCATACTCTTACATCAACCCGCCAGTATGTGATTGACACCATCAACTCACATCAGGGACTCGAGGTGGAGTACTACGAGATCGTTGACGGCCGCACACTTCAGCCCGTAGACAACTGGGACGCATCGGACTACATAGTAGGCTGCGTTACCGTTCACTGCGGCAAGGTGCGCCTTATTGACAACATAAAATACAAGGAGTAATGTTACTGACTGTACTCAAATCCAAACTTCACCGCGTTAAGGTGACCGATGCCAATATAAATTACATTGGCAGCATAACTATTGACGGCAACTGGATGGATGCAGCTGGCATCATTGACGGCGAGCAGGTTCATGTGGTCGATGTCACCAACGGTGCCCGCCTGGTGACTTATGTTATCCGCGGCGAGCGCGGCTCCAAGTGCATCTGCCTTAATGGCGCTGCTGCCCGTTTGGTATCTATTGGTGATACGGTTATTATTATCGCCTATGCTCAGGTTACTCCGGAGGAGGCTAAGACTTTCAAACCTACGGTGGTAATTCCTTAAATTGAAAATTGAGAATTGAGAATTGAGAATTAATACGCAGAACCTGCGTAAAGCCCGCGACATTAAAAAGGGTTCGGAAATTTTTCCGAACCCTTTTTATCATTTTCAATTTTCAATTCTCAATTTTCAATTGGAATTATCCGAGCATTGTGAGGAGAATTCCAGCTGCTACTGCGGAGCCGATAACGCCTGCAACGTTCGGGCCCATAGCATGCATGAGCAGGAAGTTGCTGGGGTTCTCCTCCTGGCCAACCTGCTGAGATACGCGTGCAGCCATAGGAACGGCCGATACGCCGGCAGAGCCAATGAGCGGGTTGATCTTCTCCTTTGAGAACACATTCATGAGCTTAGCCAGCAGGATACCGCCTGCAGTACCGCAGCCAAAGGCAACGATACCCATTGACATGATCATGATAGTACGTATGTTCAGGAAAGACTCAGCGGTAGCGGTTGCGCCAACGGTGAGACCCAGGAATATAACCACAATGTTCATCAGCTCGTTCTGCATGGTCTTGCTCAGACGGTCCACAACACCGCACTCCTTAGCCAGGTTACCCAGCATGAGGCAACCGATAAGAGGAGCTGCATCGGGCAGGATAAGAGCCACGATGGTGGTGATTGCAATCGGGAAGATAATCTTCTCGGTCTTGCTTACCGGACGCAGCTGACTCATCTTGATGGCACGCTCCTTCTTGGTTGTCAGGGCACGCATGATAGGCGGCTGGATAACCGGAACGAGAGCCATATATGAGTAGGCGGCGATAGCGATAGGACCAAGCAGCTGGGGAGCCAGCTTTGATGTCAGGAAGATCGATGTAGGACCATCGGCACCACCTATGATACCTATTGAGCCGGCCTCGGCCTCAGTGAAGCCCATGGCGTTGGCAGCAAGGAATGTCAGGAAGATACCCAGCTGAGCGGCAGCACCCAGGAGCAAGCTCTTGGGGTTTGCAATCAGAGGTCCGAAGTCGGTCATAGCACCCACACCCATAAAGATAAGGCAGGGATATACGCCGGCTTTTACACCTATATAAAGAATGTCCAGCAGACCACCCTCACGCATGATAGTACCATAGCTGTGATAGGCGGGGCTGTTAGCGTCAAGGAATGCTGACCACAGCTCGGAGTGGTACATACCGGCACCGGGCAGGTTTGTAAGCAGCATACCGAATGCGATGGGGAGCAGCAGGAGCGGCTCGTATTGCTTCTTGATAGCCAGGTAGAGCAGGAAGAAACTGATCAAAAGCATCAGACCCTGCTGCCAGGTTATGTTCATGAAGCCCATCTGTTCAAAGAATTCCAGAATATCGCCCATTTTCTTGTACTTTTCAGTTTAGAAACGATTGTTATCCCAGAACCACGAGCAGATCGTCCTGCATCACGGTCTGACCTGCGGTTACGGCAATCTTTGCAACCTTACCGTCGCGGTCGGCCATAACGGCGTTCTCCATCTTCATACTCTCAAGGGTGAGCAGAGTGTCGCCCTTCTTTACATCCTGACCCTCGGAAACCATAACCTTGATTATGGAGCCGGGCAGGGGGCTTGTAACCTTGTAACCGTCGGCGGGAGCGGCGGCAGCCTTAGGAGCAGCAGCCTTGGGGGCGGGAGCGGCCTTAGGTGCGGGTGCAGCGGCGGGAGCGGGCTCGGCAGCGGGAGCGGCAGCAGCGGCTGCGGTCTCCAGGTCAAGCAGCTTGTCGTCCTGCATCACGGTCTTGCCGGGCTCTACGTAGATAGCCTTCACGGTACCGTCGGCCTCGGCGGTAACGTTGTTCTCCATCTTCATGGACTCCATAGTCAGGAGCACATCGCCCTTCTTTACAGCCTGACCGGCCTTTACCAGAACCTTTACGATTGATCCGGGCAGCGGTGACTTTACGGTCATCACGCCGGCGGGAACAGCTGCGGCCGATGCGGCAGCGGCGGGGCGGCGTACTGCAGCTGCAGTAGGGGCCTCCTCCTTCTCTAACTCTACCTTGTAGGTCTTGCCGTTGATGGTTACCTCGGCAAAGTTATCCTCAAGTTCATTGACAGCAGCGTTGTACTGCTTGCCGTCTATTGTGAATTTGAATTCTTTCATTGTGTGTTGTAATTAACGATGCAAGTTGTTCATTCCGTAGAGCTTGGAGTTCCAACCTGAACGCTCTACTCTCTTGATATGAATCTCGGTAGGCTCCACGTCATGTACTCCGTTGAAGTACAGATGCAGTGCCATTGCTATGGCTGCCAGATCATCATCGGCCCCGTTTGAAGCCGGTGCGGCAGCCACTGTGGCGGCGGGAGCTGAGGCCTTGGGCGCACTTGCCTTGGGAGCCTTCACTGCACCGCTGATAGCTGCACCCAGCAGCTTCAGGATGAAGATCAGCACCACCAGCAGAGTGATGACCATCATGAAACCCAGTCCTGTCACCATCCACACATGTGACCAGTTTACTGCTAAAATCATATAATCCGGTTTTTAGAGTGGAATGTTGCTGTGCTTCTTGAGCGGGTTGGTCAGACGCTTGGTCTGCAGCATCTCGAATGCGCGGATCACGCGTGCACGAGTGAACCTGGGCTCAATTACATCGTCAATATAACCGCGGTTGGCTGCCTGGTAGGGCGAAGCGAACTTGTCCTTGTAGGCTGCCTCCTTCTCGGCAATGAATTTCTTCTTCTCCTCGGGATCCTCGATAGCCTTGAGAGCCTTAGCCTCCAGTACGCCTACGGCACCGCTGGCACCCATAACTGCTATCTCGGCGTTAGGCCAAGCGTAGTTGAAGTCGCCGCGCAGCTGCTTGCAGCTCATTACGATGTGTGAACCGCCGTAAGACTTACGTACTGTAACGGTTACCTTAGGAACGGTAGCCTCACCGTAAGCGAACATCAGCTTAGCGCCGTGATCAATGATACCGGCATACTCCTGACCTGTGCCGCACAGGAATCCGGGAACATCAACCAGAGTGAGGATCTGGATGTTGAAAGCGTCGCAGAAACGTACAAAGCGGGCAGCCTTACGTGAAGCGTCGCAGTCAAGCACACCTGCCAGCCAGTTGGGCTGATTGGCGATGATACCTGTCGAGCGGCCGTTGAAACGTGCAAAACCGCAAATCACGTTCTTTGCGAAATCCTTCTGAACCTCCATGAAGTCACCGTCATCCACGATAGAGTAGATGATGTTCTTCATATCATAAGGTTTGTTGGGATCATCGGGCACCATAGAGTTCAGGGCCTCCTCCAGACGTGCGGGATCGTCCTTGGTCTCCTTTACGGGAGCCTCTTCCATGTTGTTCTGCGGGATGAAGCTTATCAGACGGCGAACCTCCTGAACAGCCTCCTCCTCGGTAGCGGCAACAAAGTGTGTCACACCTGACTTGGTGGCGTGAACGCGTGCACCGCCCAGCTGCTCAACAGTAACGTCCTCGCCGGTAACGCTCTTAACAACCTTAGGTCCGGTGATGAACATATATGAGTTCTGCTCGGTCATCATGATGAAGTCAGTCAGTGCAGGGCTGTACACAGCACCGCCGGCGCAGGGGCCGAATATGATTGAGATCTGGGGTATTACGCCCGATGCCAGGATGTTGCGCTCAAAAATCTCGCCGTAGCCGGCCAGCGCGCATGCACCCTCCTGAATACGTGCGCCGCCTGAATCGTTCATACCGATTACGGGAGCACCCATCTTCATGGCAAGATCCATTACCTTGCATATTTTCTGTGACATGGTCTCTGACAGTGAACCGCCAATCACTGTGGCGTCCTGTGCGAATACAAATACGAGTCGTCCGTCGATGGTACCTGAACCAACGGCTACGCCGTCACCCAGGAATACCTTCTTTTCCATACCGAAGTCAGTGCAACGGTGGGTCAGGAACATATCGACCTCCTCAAATGATCCCTCGTCAAGAAGCATGTTAATACGCTCGCGGGCAGTGAAGCTACCTTTTGCATGATGCTTCTCAATAGCGGCCTCGCCGCCTCCGGCCATTGCCTGGGCGCGCTTGTCAACCAGCTTCTGAAGTTTGCTGTTATCCATTTTTCTCTAGTATATATATTTATTTTGGTTGTTCACAAAGCTCAGTCAGCACACCGCAAGTGTTCTTGGGATGCAGGAAACCGATCATCAGGTTCTCGGCACCCTTGCGGGGCTCAACGTCAATCAGTCTAATACCTGCGGCCTCGGCCTCCTTGAGGGCATCGGCCACATTCTCCACATTGAATGCCACGTGATGTATTCCGCCCTTGCCGCCGTTCTTCTCGATGAACTTGGCGATGGTGGACTCGGGGCAAGTGGGCTCCAGAAGCTCAATCTTGACTTCTCCTACCTTGAAGAAAGCTGTCTTAACCTTCTGGTCTGCAACTTCCTCGATGTTGTAGCACTTGCTACCGGTCAGAAACTCAAAGAACGGCATTGTCTCCTCCAGTGAGGTGACTGCTATGCCCAGATGTTCAATGTGTGTAGGTTTCATAATTCTCTTGTCATTATAGTTAGTACTTGTTTGATGTGCGTCTTTTAAAGATTTACAAAGTTAGGCAAATAACCTTATAGAAAAAAGGAAAACAATCTTAAAAAACGCACAATATGGACGGCTATCCCCACACCTTAGGGAACCGTAGCGCACGTAGGACCATTTCCTTCCCTAAGGTGAGCGAAGAATGCGCTTTCTCGCGGGCTACCCCCTGACCTTAGGGAGCTGTAACGCATGTGGAACCATTTTCCTCCCTAAGGTGAGCGGGAAATACGCTCGCACCTGCGTTACCCCGTGACCTTAGGGAACGGTAGCGCAGGTAGGACCATTTTTCTCCCTAAGGTGAGCGGTAAATACGCACGTACCTGCGTTGCCCCCTGACCTTAGGGAGCTGTAACGCAGGTATGGTCATTTTTCTTTACCTTTGCGGTATGAAGAAAGGACTGTTCAAACTATTGGTTTTTATTGGGGTCTGCCTGATTCTGTGGTGGTGCAAGACCCCGTTGCATACAAGCACTCAGAGTATTGACAAGCTGGAGATTCCGGCTTATTCCGAGGCGTCATACAAAAAGCATCTGATTTATGAGGGCTATGAGGTGGTTCTGAATGAGAATTACCGCATTCCCGAGTGGGTAGCCTATGAGTTGACCGATGAGGAGGTATCGGGCACCAATCCGCGTTCAAACCATTTCCGCACCGACCCCAATTTCGATGGCAGACAGGCCGATGACAACGACTACCGCAACTCCGGCTGGGACCGCGGTCACATGGCGCCGGCGGCCGATATGAAACTGACTGAGCAGATGATGCGCGAGAGTTTCTACTTCACCAACATCTGCCCCCAGAACCACAACCTGAACAGCGGCGACTGGAAAGCACTCGAGGAGATGGTCCGCGAATTCGCAAACAAATACGGCAACATCTACGTAACCTGCGGTCCGATAATAACCGACAACAAGTACGGTAGCATCGGCCAAAATAAAGTTGTCGTACCCGATGCTTTTTACAAAGTGATGCTTATCCTGACCCCCAACGGATACGAGTCCATCGGCTTCATAATGGAGAACAAAGCCGGTCACAAGCCGCTCTCAACCTATGCCGTCACAGTCGATGAGGTGGAATCAAGAACCGATCTGGATTTCTTCCCGGCCCTGTCCGATGATGTGGAGTCCCGCGTGGAATCAACTTTCAACAAGCTCGTTTGGCTGACACAATAAAAACACTACATTTGCGCTGAACTACCTAATTAAACCGATTAATATGAAAAGAGTCCTTTTGTTTGCCATCGTTGGGGCTGCCGCAGCTTTATGTTCCTGCAACAGAACAGTTCCCGACAACAGTCTGCAGATCACTCAGGATGACGTGATTGAGCTTGACGGCAGTTTCGATGAGAATTTTCTGAGCGGCTGGGATTATATCGCACTCGATGACAAGGAGACCGATGCACTTATCTCCGGAGACGTCAGTAAAGTGTTGTATGATGACGGACTCTATTTTATAAGTTGCTTTAATAACGAAGGACAAATCAAGGTTTTTGACAGCGATGGTCACTATCTGAATGACATAAGTCGCAAAGGCAGAGCACGTAACGAATACTTGTATCTGGAGATATGGACCATCGACCGAAACAGGAATGAAGTCCTGATTGCAACTCAGGAGAACGATGAGGGACCGGTAACGATCAAGAAGTTTAACTATCAGGGAGAGTATCTGGGACAATCCCAAACAGCCCCGATCACAGACCGGAACATCTTTGGTCATATAGCAAAATGCCTGTCTGACGGTACATTGCTTGTTGAAAACGGAATCAGAGCCTTTCCAGTCCTCTACTATTACTACGTTCCTCAGAACGGTCCGTTAAGATATCCCATAGAGATGACGGACAAAGATTACGGTCAAGTATCAGAATTGATCGAAACTTACGGGGTCAACAGCCTTGTCAACGAGGGTTATTTCAATCCCCTTGCCGATACCACATACCTTGTACGCTTACTTGACAACCATATTTACCGCCTTACGGAAAACGGCACCGAGTGTGTAGCGAATCTGGCTTTCCGTCCCAATCCGGACAACATTAAAAAGCTTTCGAAACCTTCCGATTTCCGTGATATGAAGGACTATCTGTATATCTCTTATTTTGAATACAACTGCGTATTTGAGAAATCGACATCAAAAGTTTATGTCGTGAACCGCAAAAGCCGGAAACGGATGTTACCCGATTATTGTGAATGTTCATTATACGGAAATGACATGATAGCATGCGTTGATGTAGACGAGATCACACGTGAAAACGAGTATATCGAAAGTGATGATTACGATCATAAATTCAGCCCGGAGCTTGAGGATTTCTACCGCAAGGTTAAGGGCCACGGAAATCCCGTCATATTCATCGCTCACTACGACAAAACACCCACACCCCAACCTTAGGGAAGAAATGTCCCGCACCTGCGTTGTAGCTCCCTAAGGTGCAGGGTCCGCCCGCGATATAGCGTATTTTCCGCTCACCTTGGGGAGAGAAATGGCTGCACCTGCGTTGTGGCTCCCTAAGGTCGGGGGGGTAGCCCGCGGGAAAGCGTATTGTAAAATAAAAGACCGGGCAACGCAGGTTGTCCGGCCTTTTATTTGAATAAGTAATGATTTACTTGTTCTTCTTGAAGTCGCGAACGGTATAGTAAACGGGCTTGCGCTGGTACTCACCGTCGAACAGCAGCGGGAAGTTGTTGGCACCCAGCCATGAATCACGGTCGCCAAGGTTCCAGAAGGTTACGCATGAGAAGTTCTTCTTGTACTTGCGGATAACCTTGAAGAGCTCGTCGTACTTCTTCATCTGCAGCTCAGCGATTGAGTCGGTGAGAACCTGACCCTCGCCGCGGCTGAACTGGAGCTGACCGCCGGCCTCGTGGTTGATACGAACGTCGAACTCAGTGATCTGGATGTCGTCAACAAGCTCAAGATACATCTGGATAGCCTTCTCGAAGTCCTCGATGGTGGGGTTGTCATAGATGTTGTAGTGACCCTGCATACCGATACCGGTGATAGGAGCACCCTCAGCCTGAAGCTTCTTAACCATGTTGTAGATATAAGTTCTCTTGGCAGGAGTCCAAGCGCTGTAGTCATTGTAGAACAGGGTAGCGTTGGGATCAGCCTCATGAGCGAACTGGAATGCCTTGAGGATGAACTCGTCACCGCAGAGCTGATAAGCGGTTGACTGACGGAATGACTGCTCGTAGGGAGCATCGGGGTTGTTAGCATCGCTCATAGCCTCGTTAACAACGTCCCAGCAGTAAACAACATCCTTATAGCGGTTAACAACTACCTGAATGTGAGCGCGGAGTGAATCGTAGAACTCCTCCTTTGTAGCCTTGGCATACTTGGGAACCTTGGTCATCTGAGGAGCAGCCTGAGCCTGACCACGCTGACCCTGACCGGGACGCTGGCCCTGAGCACGTTGACCACCCTGAGGAGCACCCTGGGGACGCTGGCCACCAAAACCGCCAAAGCCACCAAAGCCGCCAAAGCCGCCGAATCCGCCGCGAGCGGGCTGCTCAACCCAGATTGTATCGCCGTTCTCGTCGCGCTCTACAACCTGATTGCCGTTCTCGTCATACTTGTTGAACATCCAGTTGGCGAACTGGCTGTGCCATACCAGGCAGTGACCACGCATCTTGATACCGTTCTCGCGGCAGAAGTTTGCGATGGCATCGGCCTGAGCGAAGTTCCAAACACCCGGCTGGGGATGAATCTCACCCGGCTTCATGCAGTTCTCGGCTGTGATGCTGTTGAACTCCTTAAGGATAACTGCCTTCTGAAGTGAATCGGTTACGTTACGCGGAGTAACGGCAACGCCGATCTTGAAATAATTCTTGTAAGCGTCCTTCAGACCCGGGTCCTTCTGGCCACATGCGCCCATTGCGATAGTGGAAGCAATGAGAGCAACTGTTAAAATCTTCTTCATTTAATTGTAGTGTTGTGATTAATAATTGTTCCTTGTTCGTTTTTGGAGCCTCAAAATTAATCAATTGTTTTAGAATATGTTTTTAAAAGTAGATTAATCTTTCGCAAACTTTAAGTGGGCCGATGCCCGCGAACTGCGTATCGTTTCAAAAAATCATTATCTTCGCGGCCTAAACAATAACCATATGAACACTGTAAACCATCGAATTATTACACTGCTTGCATGTGCCGCCTTAAGCGCGCCGTGCACCCAACTCAAAGCCAGCCAGCCCCTTGAGGGCGGCTCAGTAGCCGTTTTTCCCGCATCGGACTCCATCAGTCTGTTGACCGATGAGATACAGGTCACGGCATCGCGCATACGCACCCCACTGCCACAGGCGTCGCGTATTATCGGAATCATGACCCGCGAGCAGATAAGCGCGCTCCCCGTGCAGTCCGTCAACGACATCCTTAAATATGCAGCCGGCGTGGACGTACGCCAGCGTGGCCCAATAGGCGCACAGACCGATGTGGGCGTGCGCGGAGGCAATTTTGAGCAGGTAGCCATACTGCTTGACGGCATCAACATATGTGACCCGCAGACCGGCCACAACTCGTTCGACTTCCCTGTGGACATGAGCGACATAGACCATATCGAGGTACTTGAGGGCCCCGCCGCCCGCGCCTACGGATCATCGTCCCTGATGGGCGCAATCAATATTGTGACCCGCACCGATGCCCGCAGCAACGCCCGCGCACACGTGGAAGCAGGCAGCTGGGGATACGCCGCCGCAGGAGCCAGCGCCAGCGCCGTCAAGGGCAGCTGGAACAACATGCTCTCCGTTGATTATCGCCGCTCCGACGGCTACAGCCGCAGCAAGACGGGAGAACTCAACTCGGACTTTAACGCAAAGAAAATCTTTTACAAAGGAGCGTTCGCCACACAAGACCTGCAGGTAAGCTGGCACGCCGGTGCCAGTCTCAAGGACTGGGGCAGCAACACCTTCTACTCCGCAAAATTCGACAACCAGTTTGAGCATACCGCCAAGACCTTTACCGCACTTCAGGCAGAGTGGGCGAAGGGCAACCTTCACCTGCGTCCCAGCGCCTGGTGGAACCACAGCCAGGACCGCTTTGAGCTTATTCGCGGCAGTGAGGCATCGGTCCCCTTCAACTACCACCGCTCCAACGTGGTGGGTGTGGCCCTGAACGGCTGGCTGGATTGGAAGCTGGGCCGCACCGCGCTTGGCGCCGAATTCAAGAACGATGACCTGGTGAGCGGCAACCTGGGCGAGCCGCTGTCCACCCCCATACATATAAAAGGTACCAGCCGCGACTACACTCTGGGCCTGAACCGCACCAACGTGAGCCTGATCCTGGAGCACAACATCAGCCTGGGCGCCTTCTCGGCCAGCGCCGGCGTGGTGGGCGTCCGCAACTCGTGGAACGGCAATGAGATGCGATTCTACCCCGGCCTGGACCTGAGCCTCAGACTCAGCAGCGCCCTCAAGGTGTACGCAACCTACAACACCTCGCTCCGTTTGCCCTCGGTGACCGAGCTCTACTACAGCGTGGGCGGATACAATGCCGATAAGCACCTCAAGCCCGAGGAGCTCCGTGCCGTCGATCTGGGCCTCAAGTATGCAAATTTCCGCGGCGTTCAGGCATCGGCCTCCTTATATTACAACCACTGCAGCAATATGATAGACTGGATTATGGACCTCACCGAGGCCGAGAGCGACCGTCATTGGCAGTCCGTCAATTTTACGCAGATCAAGTCCTGGGGCGCGCAGCTGACCGCCAACGTGAGCCTGGAGACCCTGCTGCCCGGACATCACCTGCTCAAGTCCGTCGATCTGGCCTACAACTACATCAGTCAGGAAAAGGTCGATGCGCCCAATATCCAGAGCCGCACCACGCTGGAGTATCTAAAGCACAAAGCCGTATGCGGCCTGCACCTTAACCTGCCCCTCAATCTGGAGCTTGCTCTTAACGGCCGATGGCAGGAGCGCACCGGCACCTTTACCGATTTTGACGGACAGGTGCGTGACTACGAGCCCTACGGCGTGTTGGACGCCCGCCTGGAGTGGAAGGGCTCCCGCTGCAGTCTCTATCTGGAAGGTAACAACCTGACTGACAGGCAGTACTACGACTACGGATGTGTGCCTCAGCCCGGGCTCTGGACCATTGCGGGAGTGAGAATACAACTTGCAGACTGACGCTTGTCAGTCTGTTTTTTTTATGTGGGGTGGGGTATTACAGCAGGTCAGCTGCGGGTGATAACATGGTAGGCAACCCAGCCAATAAAGCTCAGGACCGCCAGGAAGAACAATGCGCCAAACGTGACTCCAACCCTGATGAGAATCCTCTCGCGACGTATTGACTGCTCCCTCTCTTGGCTCTCCATACCCGGAAAGCCCTGTTCATTCCTGTTGTATTGCATAAATAAAGGACTATTAAGTGACTTGTTTTCCAAAGATACGAAAAAGTTGCGAGATAACAAAAGATGACAAAGGGGACGGTTCCGTTTGGCTCGCGTGAGCCAAACGGAACCGTCCCCTTTGTCATCCTTTTTAATCTCACAGCAATTTCTTAAGACTCCAGTTGCCCATGGTTTGACCGTTATGGGTAATCTCAAACTCATTGAACACCTGGTAGCCGCGTTTTGTGTAGAAACTCAGGTTCTCCCGGTTGTTGGTGAACAGCACCATAGTCTTACCCCCGTGCCGGCGAACATAATCCTCCAGATACGACAGGAACTCAGTGCCGATGCCTTGATTGTGAAACAGCGGATCCACCTCAATCATACTCAGGTACCATACATGGGGATTGTTCTTCTGATAATCATGACAAGGGGTGCCGGCCTCCTGATCCTTGGCTATGAAAGAATGCAGATGCTTCCAGTTGGTAAGGAAATACATCTTCAGATAACCGCTTAGTATGAATTTGAGTACCGATGGCTGCTTGTAACCTGGTGGCTCAAGTGCCGCCTCAGCCACCATCCGGCCGTCCAGGCGTGCGGTCAACATATGCGAGCCCTTAAAGTTTCCCTTCCTGTTTATTGCCAGGAATCGGGCCAAACCCCTTTGCCGCTCCTTAACACCAGGGAAAAAGATGGTTATGTAGATATAATCAAAATATGCTCTGGCGGCCAGTTGGGATGCCTCCTTGATTTCGTCCTTTTTTAATGTTTCATATTTTAGCATGGGTAGTCCTTTTTCTGACGTGAATTCTAATTTAAAGTGCAACTTTTTCAAAGTCAAAGTTAAACATAGTTTTGCAATATTCCAACGGTGTCTTGTATGCGGAATCCAGGAGCATACTTTAAGTTGGGGGCTGCATATACGTTCGTGAGATGGAGCTGCACGAGGGGCAGGTTGCCGGATAAAATTTTTGTGTTACATTTGCGCATCCAACTAACATACTAATCCAAAAATGAACAGAAAACTTATCTCTCTGGCACTCCTGGCGGCAGCAACGCTGGGTGCAAGTGCAGCTAAGCCCGTCAAGGCTCCGGCCGGCGGCACAAAAATCAGTAACGAACTTATAGGTATCTTCTTTGAGGATATAAGCATGTCGGCCGATGGCGGTCTGTGCGCCGAGTTGATCCAGAACGGATCGTTCGAGTTCAGCCCCTCGGAGCGCGACGGATGGGGCGCCGGCACAGCATGGCGCACGGTACGTCCGGGTCACTCGCTTGGTTACATCGAGCCCCGTCAGCAGGATCCCATCCATCCCAACAACCCCAACTACATGCGCCTGAACATTGAGCGCGTGGGCATGTACTACGACTACAACGGCTGGACCGGCGTGGGCATCCAGAACGACGGCTACGACGGCATTCTCCTGAAGGCCGGCGATAAGTACGACTTCTCCGTATTCCTGAGAAACCCCGACGGCAAGGACAAGGAGGTTCGCGCCGTGCTCATGGTTCCGGGCCGCGGATTCCGCGCTCAGGCAACAGTCATTGCCGATACCACCTTTACCGTATCGGGCTCCGACTGGAAAAAATACGAGTATACTCTGACCGCAGCACAGGACTGCCCCAACGCATCGCTGCAGCTGCTCTCACTTACCACTGGTGTGATGGATATCGATATGGTGTCACTCTACCCGCAGGATACCTACAAGGGTCACGGCCTGCGCAAGGACCTGGCTCAGGCGCTGGTTGACCTGAACCCCAAGTTCATGCGCTTTCCGGGCGGATGCGTGGTTCACGGTGGCGGTGACGGTTTCTGGGATACCTACCGCTGGAAGACAACAGTGGGTCCCAAGGAGACACGTCGCGGCATCAAGAACACCTGGGGTTACCACCAGAGCATGGAGATGGGTTACTTTGAGTACTTCCAGTTCTGCGAGGATGCAGGCATGGAGCCGCTGCCTATCCTGCCTTGCGGCGTGAGCTGCCAGGGTACCAACGGCGGTTGGAACATGCGCGGACAGGCTCAGGACGCCGTTCCCATGGAGGATATGCAGGAGTGGGCCGATGAGGCACTGGATCTGATTGAGTGGGCCAACGGTCCCGCCGACTCCAAGTGGGGTAAGGTTCGTGCCGATGCAGGTCACCCCGAGCCCTTCGGCCTTAAATATCTGGGCCTGGGTAACGAGGAGAAGATCAGCCCCGAGTTCGAGGAGCGCTTTAAGTTCATATATGACCAGGTACGCGCCAAGTATCCCGATATCATCATTGTAGGTACTGCAGGCCCCGGTTCGCATCCCGGCAACGGCGACTACGAGGAGGGCTGGAAGTTTGCAACCGAGCTGGGTGTGGACATCCTGGACGAGCACTACTACGAGCAGCGCAACTACTTCCTGACCAGCCGTCAGTACGACAGCTACCCGCGTGACCGCCAGACCAAGGTATACCTGGGCGAGTATGCATCAAAAGACAAAAAGCTGATCGACGCTCTGGCCGAGGGTCTGTACCTGCTGCATGTGGAGCGTAATGCCGACGTCGTTGTTATGACATCGTACGCACCGCTCTTTGCCCGCAAGAACACCAACAACTGGAATCCGGACCTGATCTACTTTGACAACGAGCGTCCGTTCCTGACCTGCAGCTACTACGTTCAGCAGATGTTCGGCCAGTCCAGCGGTGACTACTTCTATGGCGACTGCGTCAAGTTTGACCGTGCCGATGATAACCTGCTTGGTCAGTCAGTCGTTCTGGACACCCAGGCCCGCAAGCTCTATCTGAAGGTCTGCAACGCCGGCGAGAACGCTGCTCAGGCAACCATCGACCTTTCACGTTTTGGCAGTTTCAAGAAGATTGAGAAGACTGTGATCAAGGGCGATCCCAACGACGAGAACAACTTTGACGCTCAGCCCATTGCTCCCGTCAAGGAGACCGTCAAGCTCAAGAGCAAGAGTACTCTGGATATCGATCCCTACAGCATTACTCTCTACAGCATCTCGCTGTGAGGTGAGTGGTGACAGAGGGTGACAAAGAGGTGACAAAGGGGACGGTTCCATTTGGCTCGCGAAGTCGAGCCAAACGGAACCGTCCCCTTTGTCACCCTCTGTCACCTCTTGTCACCTGCTCACCACCAGCTTGACATTCAACTGCCGCCCGGTAAGGTAGTTGGGAACCGCAAACTGGGTCCCCTGAATATCAGTGATCCAGTAGTAGGAGTTGACGTTATTGATGCCCAGCAGGTTCAAACAATCCACGCCCAGCCAAACATCCTTGCAGATGCCCGTCCTGCCATAAACATGCGGATGCTTGCCAAAGTCAAACACCTTGTAGGCAAGACCTATGTCCACGCGCTTGTAAGCCGGAGCGCGGAAGGTCTGTTTTTCGCGTCCGCTATGTGTGGGGCCGAAGGGCAGTCCGTCGGCAAGCGAGCAGCGC
Organism: uncultured Bacteroidales bacterium; assembly: GCA_902774335.1. Lineage (GTDB taxonomy): Bacteria > Bacteroidota > Bacteroidia > Bacteroidales > Bacteroidaceae > Colenecus. The sequence continues at coordinate 5,788 of CACYHW010000020.1, read as the reverse complement.
AGCGACATCTTCCAGCTGTCGCGGCGGGGGAAGTAGTCCGTAAAGTAGAGCGACAGGTTGTACATCTGGTCAGTGGGGCGGGGCAGCCACTTGCCGCCAATGTTCTCACGAGTACGCATGAGCGAGAAGGTGAGCCACGATGCGGTGCCCGGCACAAACTCGCCGTAAAGCTTCATGTCAATGCCGGCGGCGTATCCGTAGGCGCAGTTCTGACCGTAGTATACAATCCTCACGTTATCAACGTTGTAGGGAATGAGACGGTCTAGTTTCTTATAGTAAACCTCCGTAGTGAACTTGAACGGGCGGTTGTAGACAAGGAAGTCATAATCGGCTCCCAGAACCACCTGGAGCGAGCGCTGTGAGCGGATGTCGCGGTTCAGGTTGACCTGATAGATGCCGCCCGCGCTCACGGTGTCCTTGAGCTCCTTGTAGAAGGGAGTCTGGTAGTAGACGCCGGTGGAGAGCCTGAAGGTGAAGGCCTCGTTGAAGGCGGGCGTGAATCCCAGCATCAGGCGCGGGCTCATAATAAGCTCGCGGTTCCAGCTCCACCATGAAGCACGTACGCCGGCATTGAGCGTAAAGAGTCCCACGCCGGTGTTGAAGCGGTAAGTATCCTGTAAAAAGGCCGATGCCTTGTTGTTCGAAATCCCGTGGTCTGACTTTAGAGAGTAGATCATCTCCATAGGCCCGGTCTGGCTGTAGGGCAGGGTATAGCCGGCCGAATCACGCATCTCCCACTCACGCATATGGTCCGTCACGCTCTCGTGGCGGTACTCAAGGCCCCAGCCGATGGTTCCCAGATGCTCGGTATCGTGCGTGCCCTTGAGCGATGCGGTGTAGACGGTGGAGTTCAGGCGGTTGCGGGCGTGCTGCATGAACGATCCCACAGCAAGGCTGCTCTCCGATGAGCTCTGGTCCAGCCAATACTGGCTCAGAATGTCGAACGACTCGGACTCATGGCTGCCAAAGGCCGACAGGTTGAAGCGGTAGATGGAGTTCTCACCCTTGCGCTTGACGTCCAGCGCCCCGAAGAGCGTGTTGAAGCGGTCGCTCTCCCAGCCCTCGTAGTACACCTTGAAGTGCTTGGGGTCCTGCGACGTGCCGAACGATGTGTTGCGGTCGCGCGGGGTGAAGTTGTAGTTGTTGATGGCGGCGTTGCCTATGACTCCCACCTCCCAGGTGCTGTTGGGTGTCCAGCACAGGTAGGTCTGATAATCGGTAAAGGAGGGGTCGTACTCGCCCTTGGTGTCCAGCGTGCCCAGCAGGTAGCTGGTGGTCTTGTATCGGACACTGCCTGCAAAGCTTATCTTGTCGTTGCCGGCTCCCACATAGGCGCTGGCTCCCAGCAGGCTGGCCTGCAGGACGTACTCCAGACGCTGCGGACGGCGGTAGGTGATGTCCAGCACGGACGACATCTTGTCGCCGTAAGCCACGCTGAAACCGCCGGTGGAGAAACTGATGCCCTCCACCATATCGGGGTTGATGAAACTCAGACCCTCCTGCTGTCCGGCACGCACCAGCAGCGGACGCAGTATCTCGGTGCCGTTCACGTAGACGCTGTTCTCGTCAAAGTTGCCGCCGCGCACGTTATACTGGCTGCTCAGCTCGTTATGAGTGCTCACGCCGGCCTGTGTGGCGATGATGGACTCCACGGAGCCTCCGTTGGCATCGGCCGTAAAGCGCAAACCCTCAGCGTTGATGGTCTGCATGCCGTTTGTCTGGCGCCGCGTGGCGTTGATGTCCACGTTCTCCAGCGCATAGTTCACGGTGGGCAGCATAACATCCAGCCGGACGGTATCGGCGGGTCCGATGAGCGTGCGGCGGCGCGTCTCATGACCTATCATGCGGAACACCAGGTCCAGCGTATCGGACCGCGAGTTGACGGTAAAGGAGTACTCGCCCTTGAGGTTGGTCATGGCGGAGTGCAGCGTGTGCTCCTCGTTGATGGTGGCCAGCTCAACGGGCTGCCCGCCCTCGTCGTACACGCGCCCGTGTATATAGACACGACGAGCACTGACAGTACCCACTGCCAGTGCAACCAAAAGCAGGAGCGCAAACCTGCGTCCTGTTTGTCTGTGTTGTGTCCTTAATGCCATTCAATGGAATAAACGTAAAAAACGCCGCGAACGTATATTCGCGGCGTATAAAATGACACAATGCTATTGTGTCAGTGGCGGTCTTCGGGTTCGTCTCCTTGGTAGATGTCCTTGGGGACTAGCTCTATGAAATTGAACGAGAAGTAAGTGTTGTTTCCCGATGATTTCATCCTAAGGTAATAGTCCTGACCTTCCTGCAAATAGCCTCTGTATACTATTACTCGGTATTGTCGGGGATCATCACGTAAATTGTTGTTGATGTCGTTGTTGGTCTGATAGATATCGGGCGACTTCATGTAGCCGTTGGAATGCATAAGATCGTCATTATCTTGGATAAGAGCCTGGATTTGCTGTTCGCTGGCATACTGGTTCTGTTGCCTTATTTGCTTGTCGGAGATGAAACCTATGCTGGGATCATTGGCGCTTAATGACAGGTCAATGGGAGCACCGCATTCCATGAACTGGCCATCACCCTGACGTAGATAGTATTGGACGGTTTGATCCGTAGTGCCGTATTGAGAATCGGAATTGTTCCACAGACGTATCTCGTAGGTAGCGCTCATGGGTACCGGCGGCAGACGGAATGTTACGTCGTAGTCCTTGAATATAACCTGGTCACCGTAAAGGAAGTTGTAGTATCGGGCGCGGGGAGTTACGGCAATTTTTGTGTTGCTGCTCCACTCAAAGTTCTTGCAATAACCGGGAAGGAATGAGTATGCAAAGTTGGAGTGATCAAACGTCCGGATGTTCATAAAAACCAAACGTCCGCGTGCACCGCTGTTGATGAAATCGGGCGAAAGGGTGGTGGCCATCACTCTGATTCGAGTTAAGAGGGCACGTTTGGTATCACGGTCAAACAACAAGAGTTTGTCTACATAATGGTAAACGCCATTAATGGCAATGGTGTTATACGACCCAATATCATCGTATCCCCAAATCCTTACTCCGGAGTGGGTAAGGTTATTTGCCGATACGGTTCCCTTGCGGTTGATGTATATGCCTCTGCGCTCAACACTTGGATCAAGCGGAGTGCTGATTCGCATTAAGGAGTGGGGTTGCATGGTCTCATAGAAATCCTCCACATCCATCTCATTCCGCATTGTGCGGTTATCGAGTATCTCGTATTGTCTGGTGTTAAGTTGATCGTAATGCAACCACACAGGCAGGATATGGTAGGACATGAGTTTGTACAACGAACTCTCCGGTGAGGTGTTGTCCAAACCGGCGCCTTCGGGGTAGACGTTATTCGCATAACGTTCCAGATCATCAACGGAGTAGATGCCGTACTGATTGGCCAGTATGGAGTCGGTTACAACAAAGAGGGTATACATGAACAGACGCCGTTCGGGGTATGCGTTGAAGAAGTTTTCGAATGGCGTTTCGAAGACGTATTTTGGACCTGATTGCAAGAGAGCGTAGGATATCGTCTTATCCTCGTCCACATAGTACTCGGGATCTATATACTGTTGCAAAGTGTCGAGAAGACGGGTCCTTACAAGGGCATCGTAAAAGATTCTGGCCTTGAGATAGTCGGGAACACTGCTGTTGTTATCCCACAGCAAAGTGGGAAGGAATTGACTGGAGGGATCAGGTGTGTAGTTGATGAAGGAGTGATCTATAACCTGCACTATTCCGTTGGTTACGGGCATATCCACAATGATGATTCTGGAATGACCTATGTAGTAATACTTGACCTCCTGGTATAAATCCTGGCCCAACTCCATAAAATCGACAAAGATTGTATATCGGCTCAACGGTTCATCCATCAGGTTGTTGCGTAACAAGTCGCCCTCGCCCATCTGGAGAGTGTCAAAACGGATGATGCCCCTTACCAGATGACGCTTGGCAACGATTGTACAGATGGAGTCGGTAAGGGTCTCCAGACTGTTAAAGAGCGGTCTGTTTTGTAAGGATGATGTATGCCGCATCTCCTCAAGACACTCCTGGACTGCCTCGTTTGTAAGGGCAAAGCAGGTATAAAAACTGTCTGTTGACAGTGTATCCCACAAAGCAGTACGCTTAAGTATGTAAGTAAAATCGCTGTACTCCGGATTGCCTTCCAGATAAGAAGCAATAGTAAGCACGCTGTCCTTGGCCGGAGGAGTGACAATGGAGTCACCGGACTGCGGCTGCTGCTCCTGCTGCTTTTCCAGCTCTTGGAGCATCTCTTCGGTACATGAATTCTGGGTTGAGATGGTCAGGATAGTGGCAATGGCCAGACCTATCAGGCCTAAGTTGGATTTGAATCTCATATTGTAAAGCTAATTGGTTGATCCTTTTTATAATGTCCCAAACCTGGCGGCTCCGAACGGGGTGCAAGGTAGCAATTTTTTTTTGATAATAACGGCGGCAGAGATTATCTTTGCAGATAGTTATATTTAAATAAGATGGAAAGATTCAGTGATTTGATAGCTACGCGCCGCAGCATGCGCAAGTTTACCACTCAGAAGCTTACTGAGGAGCAGAAGAAAACGATTCTGCGTGCAGCCCTGATTTCGCCTACCGCAAAGAACAACCGCGGATGGGAGTTTGTGACTGTTGAGGATCCGGCAATGCTGGAGAAACTCTCCAAGTGCCGCGCCATGGGCTCGGGTTTCCTGGCCGAGGCGGTGTTTGCTGTGGTGGTGCTGGGCGATCCCTCCAAGACGGACTGCTGGGTTGAGGACTGCTCCATTGCGGCTATCAACATGCAGTTGCAGGCCGAGGATCTGGGTCTGGGCAGTTGCTGGTGCCATATGCGTGGCAGGGCCGATGCTGACGGCAAGAGCACCAAGCAGACGCTGATGGAGCTGCTGGGTATACCGGAGCAGTACGAGCCGGAGTGCATCATAGGCGTGGGCTACAAGGATATGGAGCGCAAGCCTTACGAGGACGATAAGATTGAGTGGACCAAAGTTCATCAGGGTAAGTTCTAATGAGGATAGCGCTGATAGGATCGGGCCGCGTGGCCTCGTGCATGGGTCCCCGCCTCAGGGAAGCGGGACACACCGTGACCGGGGTCTACAGCAGGACTCTGGCAAACGCGGAGCAGCTTGCACAGGTTGTGGGCGCGCCTGCTTTTGACACTTTGGAGTCGCTGCCCGGGGCCGATGTCTATCTGACTATGCTCAGCGATGATGCTCTGATTGAGCTGGCTCCCGCGATAGTGAAGGGTAGGGAGAACGCCCTGTTCCTTCATACCGCCGGAAGCGTGCCTATGTATATCTGGAAGGAGGCTGGGGCACAGCGTTACGGTGTGCTGTACGCAATGCAGACCTTCTCCAAGGGGGCGCGGATTGAGTGGAGTGATGTTCCGGTTTTTGTAGAAGGGTGTAACCCCGCAGAGCTGGAAAACATAAAGAAGCTGGCATGGGACTTATCGGCCAAAATCACGGAGCTGAGCTCCCGGGGCCGCAAGAAACTGCATGTGGCAGCGGTGTTTACCTGCAACTTCAGCAACCACATGTACGCGATTGCGGAGCAGCTGCTGGCCAGTGAGGGTGTGTCTTTCGGTGTGATGCTGCCGCTGGTGCGCGAGACTGCCCGCAAGGTGGAGAGCATGAGCCCGCTTGAGGCTCAGACGGGACCGGCCGTTCGCGGCGACCGCATGGTGATTGAGGATCATCTGGAGCTGCTCCATGAGTATCCGGAGCTGGCCAACCTGTACAGACTTATTTCAACCGACATAAACAAGAAATTATGATAAACTACGA
>CACYHW010000019.1 GCA_902774335.1 uncultured Bacteroidales bacterium | reverse complement strand
CATCGAGAAGCTTCATGTATTTTAGCTTCTCCTCAAACGAATGATGCTTTGACATTTCCTACCCCTTTGTTGGTGTCCAATTTTTTGGGGTCACATCAATGCGTGCCAAACGGAACCGTCCCCTTTGTCATCTCTCGCTCACCTCCAGCTGAAGCGGATGCGAGCTAATTCGCGGCCATCATCAGCAGCCGTAATGCTATGAAGTGAAGTGTCTCCGTCCATTTGGGTGGAGACACTTATTTTCTCACCGAACAGACCCTCCTTCTTGAAGTTGATATCCAGGCGGGCCGGCTCATGGTTAATGCGGTATTCAGGCTCCAGGCTCTCGCTGGCCCAGAGTGAGTAGATTGCGTTGTTCACGTGATCGTTGCGGTCGATATCATCGTAGCGCACCAGGAAACGCTCGGTGTAGTCCTCTCGCTCTACGGCCGGCAGTTTGGCAAAACGTCCCTCGCCTATCACCTTTTCACGAACAGGCTCATACTCGGGAAGATTGCGGCGAACAGGCACCGGACGGCGTGAAGCGAAATCAATGATTATCCACTGGCTGCATGCACGGATTATACGCTGTCCGTCAGCACTCCAAACCTCAAACTCACGCTCGGTATAGAGAGGAAGCTCGTCACTGGGCCAGCTCACCACCGTAATCTCCTCCTGCAGGTGAGGCATGCGGTCAATCTCCACATTCATGGCAATCAGAACCCATGCCTTACCCACCGTACGGAGGTAATCGTAACCTATACCTATGCTGTTGGCGCTGTCATCGGCCAGATCCTGAAACATATTCAGGAGCGTGAGCAGACGGAGCGTATCCTTACGGTCACATTCAAAACTCTTGACTGTATACTTGTGCGTCAGTTTTTCAACCTTTACCATAATATCGGAGGACTGTTTCTAAACCGGCGCCAAAATTAGCCAAAAGCCTTGAATAATCACTTCCCTGAGGCCATATTCTTGAATGCCTCGCCGAATATCAGATAACCTGTGTTACCGGCAATGGTACCCTCGTTCTGTCCCCACAGGAATGGCCAATCATCGTAGTTCTCAAAGTGGTCGGGCTTGCGGAACAGCAGTCCGGGAGCCACGTTACCGGGAATGAACGAGAAATCGGCGCGGTTGTTGCCGTAGAATACCTGTTTGGGCCGAGCGGCGCCTACTGCAGCCACCAGCGAGTAGTTATGGTAAGGATGGCATCCGAACATGAACGCAGCAGCCTTGTAGGCATAACTCTTGTCGATGATATCCGGGAAGTACAGATTGGCAAAGCAGGCGGTGGTACCAAAGTTTACCACAGCGCCGCTGCCAGCCCAGTTACCCTCGCCTATCGGCACACCGTAGGGATTGTTCTTGTCGAACTCATCCAGATACTCCTTATACTTGAGGACGTAGGGACGCAGCTTCTCCTTGTACTCATCGTCCATGTAAGGAATGGCATCCAAAGCGATACGTATGCTGTTGCTGGCGTTACGCTCCAGAGCCGGCCAAATCTGCTGAACAAACTGATCCAGATAGGACTGCTGGCCAGTAGAGATGTAAAGCTGCAGGTTGGTCGACATGTTACCCGCATTACGGTTACGGTTCTGTCCGCCCATAGCGCCGCCGCGACGGTTCATCATATTCTGAGCCTCCGACATCAGACGCTTGGACTGTGCCAGACACTTGGCAGCCAGCTTGTCGTTGTAATCCTGCAGAGCACGGCTGGCAGCCGCAAACATGGTAGCGGCATTGAAATCCGTGTTGGCGTTACGGTTGGTGAATGCCCACATATCATCGGGAGTACCGCTGCGCTTGCCGTCGGCCGATTTCACATACTTGGGCAGGCTGGGATCATAATGCAGACCGTCAGTGATTGCGGCAGCATCGCCCAGATGATGATAGTTGTCCAGAACCGAGTTGGAGAGAGTCTGTGACATAAACCCTATGTTCTCGGCCTGAGCCAGAAGGTTCAGCACGCCGTGCTCAATGTACTGCAGCAGGTCAGGTTTGCCGTCCGGACGATGCAGATCCACATAACGCTGCTCCTCGCTCACGAACGTCTCGTCACGTGTAGGATGGAACAGCTCCCATGCAGCCACCATATTCTGAACCACACTGATATTCGAGCCGGTCTCAATATCAAAGTCACCCGCATCAAAGTATCCGCCGACGTTCAGGCCCGGAATAAGCTCGTAGGGCTTGTATTTGGTGTTGGTGTTGGCGCCCTGTGAGTGCAGGTCAAAATGATCGCTCTGAGGAGCCTGCAGATAACCCTCCTTGAACGGCTCACCATGCCAGATCCTGTAGGCCTCGTTCACCGTCATATGGTTCATGTGGATAGGAATCCAGACGTCGCTGGTAGCGTCGGTAATCCAGTTATATACCGACTTGTCAATGATAAAGTTACCGGTCTTGTACTTACCGTACTTGATGTAGTAGATACCGGGCTCTGTCAGCTCGCTGAAGTCAAACTTCACGTAGTTGTACTTGTAATACTCGCCCCACACATCCGTCTTGCCGCGATAAGCAAGCTGCTCGGAACCGTCGTCGGCAATCCTGTAGACCGATGCGGTAGGCAGCGGCTTCTCCAGCTTGTCCAGCTCGATAACGGCTACCTTGGGCTGTGAGGGCACATAACCCACCTGTGAGAATCCAATGTTAGGCTCTCTCTTCCATCCCGGGATAGCATGAGGCTCCACAACCCATGTAACCACCTGTCCGGTCTTGCCTGCCGGCAGTTCGCTGCGCAGCACGTACCAGCCGTTCTGAGCAATGATACGGCCGTCATACAGTTCCAGATCGGCATCCAGCGAGGTTATCTTGATCATACGCTCGGGTGCATCGGGCGCAATCAGGATAGAACGGCCCTGCTCCAGAGGCAGCGGATCCACGAACTCACCCGTTCCGCGGTCATCGTATGTGCGGAATCCCTTGAACTGACGGGGTTTCTCGTCGTTGGATACGGCCTGAGTCAGGCTTGCGGCATAACGCGGGAATCGGCCCGGACGGCCATCCATGATGTAGGTCTTGTTCCAGTACTGTGAAGGCAGGAACTCCAGGTTGAATCCGGCCTTACCCTCCAGGAACTCAGGTAAAGGCTCATCCAGGAATACCGCAATCTCAACGGCGCTGCCCTTGGCGGTCACAACCACGCGTGAGTCAAAGTCATAGTCGTTGTAGCGCATCTCAACCTCGATTGAGTTGTTTACGGTATCCACAGTACGTGACGGTGATGCAGGAACCAGATCCCACTGTTCGGGGGTCTTGGATAGTCTTACAGCGCCACCCTGAACGGTGCGGACGCCGTGATGGATAATCTCGATACCGGAGTTCTTCTCATCGTTGAATCCGCCCGAGAACGTGTTACTGAACACAAGGATATTCACGCCCTGAGTCTCGAAATACTCCTTGTCGTTAAGGACAAGAGTGCTGTCGGTCGTCTTTGCACATGCGGCCAGAATCAGCACCGCGGGCATTAAAAGCAATGATTTCTTCATATGGTTGTAAATTGACTTAGTGTAAGTTAAAGGCATTTGTTAAAGTCTGAAAGACCTATCTAACGGTAACCGGTATCAAGACTCCAGTCAGTCTTCCGGTACTCAGCATTCAGTCCCATACTCTCGAACGAACTCAAAGGAATGTATACGCTCAATCCGCAGTACGCATTAATCTCGAATCCGTGATCACTGTTGTTGGGCGTTCCGTCAAACAGCGCATACGGGGTGTTCATCTTCACGGGAACGCATCGGTCAAGCTGCAGCATGAACTCATTATACCAGGCATCCTTTACCCCCAAATGCTTGACAAAATCGCCAAGATCATATATAAAATGCTTGTTCAGTCTATCCAGACGCTGAATTTTGCTCACATCCATGTTAGGAATGGTGTCCAGCGAACCCGCCACAATCTTCTTGAAACAGTGTGCCAGGCTGTCCAGCTGATCGGTATGTATAATCCCGATTCCGGCCGTCCTCAAAGAGCCGCTGCGGTTGTTGTAGTTATCGTAAAAGTCGTTACAGCACTTGATAATGTTGCCGCGCAGGAAATCACGCGTAACCTTGTCGTACGGATATCCGCTGGCCATAATCTCAATGCTGGACGCAATAATGTATCTGGCCTTGTAGCGCAGGGCGTACATCACCTCCACGCTAGCCATGTAACAGGCGTCAAACATAATATACTCGAACACATTGTCCGGAATGGCGCTCGCCAGCTGGTCCAGGTCAATGCAGTTGAATGTTTCCGAGTTGGTTTTCTTGTAAAAGCCGAAAGCCTTGGTGAGCGGTTCCGGCGACATCCATAATGCGCTCTGGCTCATATTTCCGTTGCGCATAGGAGCCTTTTGGCTGGACGATGCCAGACCCAGGTTGGCCATCTGGCTTGTAGGCGCCCAGCCTGATCCGTGCGACCACAGAATCAGACCGTACGATTCGGCCTTCCACTCATCCTGAACATAGTCAATCATCTGAGTCAGGACCGATGGGTCACAACTGTTCAGGTCCGTGTAAGTGGCTAAGGTGTCAAAATCCATGTGGCCGTTCACATGAAGCAGGTACGACCGTCCGTTTGCGCGCTGAACAAACAGTATAAGGTTGCAGTTCTCCACTGTCCTGCCCCTGGAGAGCGCAATGCTCATCTCCAGGATGTCGGTAGCAGCCTCGGAATCCAAATTGTTGTTGGCAGCCATATATACCAGCAGCGTACGCGATGGATAATCGTCCAGCCTGTCGGTCCTTACGCACGAACTCCACAGCAGGAGCACCATAAGGAATGATACTCCGCCGATAATCCTTTTTACTGTACGTCGCTCTTCAGCCATTATTCCTCTTCCTCCACTATATCAATGTCTATCAGTCTGTAGGCGCTGTTAAAGCTAAGCTCGTATTTGTTGTCCAGCGTAACCTCGAACAACTTGTTGTCATGCTCTATGCGCCTTATCTCACGTCCGGGAAACTCCTTGCCCACGTAGGTCCTTATCTTTTCCGGGATAAGCACCGGCGGAACGCTTCCATTGGTACACTCGCACTCCGTAAAGTTTCCCTCCTTGGAGAACTGCATCTTGATTCCGCCCGCCAGCTTAACCTCGTACTGCATCAGGCTTGCCCTGCGCTCCATCTCCACCTTTTTAATCCTGGTGTCGGGAAAAGCCTTCAGGACAGCCTTCTGAGCCTTCTCGGGAAGCTGTTCAAACTGAATCTCCACATCCTCCGCATAGACGGAAACCGCCAGCACAAGTGCCAGAACCACAGTGAGAATCCTTTTCATAACCTATCATTTTAACGGACGCAGCCAGCCGCCTCCGGTCTTATACTCCTTACCCTCCAGATAGGCGTTTGCCGGGTCCGAAGGATCATAGTATATTGTATGTTTGCCTTTTAGTTGTTTCAATCCTTTCTTGAGGGGTGCGCTGAACTCTATCGAAGTAATGTAAGAGTCGCCGCGTGAGGTCCATTTGGAACCCTCGCCCATTGATACGTGAATCCTGGCGCAACGGTTCTCCTCCGGGTTCATACGGCCGTTGATGCTGCCGCCTTTAAGGAGTCTGATATCGGCCGAACTGATGCTGTCCACCGTAATCATACCGCTCAGCGCCTGTTTCTGCACCGACAGAGTGATATGACCGCCGTTGGAGCCCTGCTCGCCCCAGTCATCGGCACATACAATCATCAGATCGCTGCTCTTTTTTGAAATCTTGTTGCCTATGACCGATATCTCCGAAGTGGTGTTTGTAACGTAAAAGAGCGGTCCCTCAACCACACTTATCTGATTCTTGATAAGCTGCAGCATGCCCTGCCCCTGGCTGTACTTGTTTCCGTAAACCAGGAATCCACTGAAACCTCCGGAACCCAACACATTCTTGATAAGCGTCAGATTGCCGCCGTCCACATTGCCAATGCTCCATTTTGCGGATTCCATGCGGCATTCCTGAGCCAGGAGCGTTCCCGACGAATAGAACAGAGGCGATGCCTGACCGGAACTCTCACCCACTGCAGCGGTCACCTCAAGGGTGCCGTCCACACCGGTATAGAAAATCGGACTCTGGTTGGAGTACGATGAAGCCTTGGGATGCTGTGCCTTGATAACCGCACCGTCCACCGCATTCATCACCACCGATCCGTTTCGTGTACTCTGCCACTCACCCTCAGTCACGTCAACACGGGTATCCTGCCCCTTGGCAGTCAGGCCGTCGGCCATAGCCGTGTGAGAGTTTACCTGACACTGCTCCATAGTCACCTTGCTGCCACCCTCCACCAGGATCGCAGCGTTCAGGCCCGTCTCTCTGTGTGTAGGGTCATTAACGGTTCCGGATGTCTTATTGAGTCGTACTTTTGTAAGATTAAGTTTCACGCCGTTAAGTGCATAAACAACGTTAGCCCCCTGTCCCAGGCTCTCAAGGGGCACATGGGAGCGGTACTGCTCCTTTTCCACCGCTCCGTCCACAACATAGGTGGCGCGGTTATCGGCGCCCTGCCCCAGGGCGTAAGCCGATGTCAGTAATGCAAATAAGGTAATTCCCAGTCTCATGAGGTAGTTAATATAACAGGTTTATTTCCGTAAAGGTACATTTATTTTGTAACTTCGCGCACATTAAAGGACCAAAATATGAATATCCGTTTTATCCCGTGTATCCTAGGTGTTACACTATTAACAGCTTGCACTATGCACAACAACCCACTTCTAAGCGAGTCACCCCTTCCGTACGGTGCTCCGCAGTTCGACAAAATCAAGCCCGGCCACTATCTCCCGGCCTTTGAGGAAGCCTTCCGTCAGGGCAAACAGGAGATCGACGCCATTGTGGCCAACCCCGATGCACCCACCTTCCAGAACACCATCGAGGCCCTTGAGTATGCCGGCAGCGCTGCCAACCGCGTAGAAATGATCTTCTATAATATATTGGAGGCCGATGCCACCGACGAGCTCCAGGAGATAGCCGAGAAGGTATCACCCATGGAGACCGAGTACTCCATGTACATCAGCCTGAACGATAAGCTGTTTGAGCGCATCAAAACCGTTTATAATCAGCGCAATAGCCTTGATCTGGAGCCTGATCAGATGAAGTTGCTTGAGGACACCTACAAGTCATTTGAGCGCAGCGGAGCCAACCTGAGCCCCGAGGACAAGAAGAAATACAGCGAGATAAATGAGAAACTCTCACTCCTGACCCTGCAGTTCCAGAAGAACCAGCTCTCATCAACCAACAACTTCCAGATGGTACTGACCGATGAGGCCGACCTAGCCGGACTGCCCGGATATATCCGCGATATGGCCGCACAGGCAGCCAAGGACAAGGGTGTTGAAGGCTGGCTGTTTGATCTCTCCGCACCCAGTTACGGAGGATTCATGAAATTCAGTGACCGCCGCGACCTGCGTGAAAAGATCTACCGCGCCTACAACCGCCGCGCCTACGGCGATGAGTGGGACAACACCGAGACCATCCGCCAGATAGTTGATCTGCGCTACCAGGAGGCTGCTCTGCTGGGTTACAAGGACTACGCCGACTACAAGACTGAACTGCGTATGGTGGGGAATGGCGCAGCAGTCTGGGATTTCATAGAGAAACTGCGCGCCCCCGCCCTGCCCAAGGCCAAGGAGGAGGTTGCCGAATTGAATAAATACGCTAAGTCAATAGGTTTTGACGGAGATCAGATCCGCCCCTGGGATTTCAGTTACTACGCTGAGAAACAGCGCGTTGCCAAGTACAACCTGACAGATGAGGAACTCAAGCCCTATTTCCGCCTTGAGGACTGCATAGACGCCATATTCAGCCTGGCAAACCGCCTGTACGGAATCACCTTCCAGCCCGCAAACGTGCCGGTTTATCACCCCGACGTAAAGGTATATGAGGTCCGTGACGCCGACGGCTCATTCCTGGCCCTCTTCTACGCCGACTTCTTCCCGCGTGCAACCAAGCGCAGCGGTGCCTGGATGACCGAGTTCCGCGGCCTCAAGATAGAGAACGGAGTCGAGGAGCGTCCCTTCATCAGCCTGGTAACCAACTTCACCAAACCCACGGCCGATACCCCCAGCCTCATTACACATGATGAGTTCACCACCATGCTGCACGAGTTCGGACACTCACTGCACGGAATGCTGGCCAAGGGACGCTACCCGTCCATGACCTGCACCAACGTAGACCACGATTTTGTGGAGCTGCCCAGCCAGATAATGGAGAACTGGGGCTACGAGAAGGAGTACCTGCAGTTCTTCGCCAAGCACTATCAGACCGGCGACGCCCTGCCCGACTCGCTCATCGCCAAGATCAAGGCCTCCAAGAACTACCTGAGCGCCTACTATCACATGCGCCAGCTGCAGTTCGGAATCCTGGATATGAACTACCACACCCAGACTAAGCCCATCCAGGGCGATATCATCAAGTTTGAAAAGAACGCCCTGTTATCGACCGATGTACTGCCCACAGTACCCGAGTGCATAATATCGACCTCATTCAGCCACATATTCAGCGGCGGCTACGCAGCCGGTTATTACAGTTACAAATGGGCCGAAGTCCTTGCCGCCGACGGATTCAGCCTCTTCGAGGAGAAGGGAATTTTCGATAAGCAGACCGCAGCAAAGTTCCGTCATCTGCTTGAGCAGGGCGGAAGTGTTGAGGCGGCGAAACTTTATAGAGAGTTCCGTGGTCACGACCCTGAACCGGAAGCTTTACTCAGACAACTGGAAATAATTGAAAATTGAGAATTCTTTCAGTCGCTTCGCTTTGTGAAAGCGTCCCTTCGGGCCGAGCGGAGAATTGAGAATTAATACGCAGAACCTGCGTAAAAAAAGGCTTCGAAAAACTCGGAGCCTTTTTTCATATTACAACGCAGGTGCGTTACATTCAATTCTCAATTCAAAATTCTCAATTCTCAATTCACTTAGAACTGTATCTTCTTTCCTTTCAGTGTCTTCAAATCCGAGTTGCCTCCCACCAGCACCTCATACTCACCCTTCATGGCGTGCATGACATTAAGGTTTGGATCGAACCACTCGAACTGTTCCGGGGTGAGTTCGATCTCAACTTTTTGTGTCTTGCCGGCGCCGATATTCACGCGCTTGAAGGCACGCAGAGCGTGACTCGGGCCCTCGGTATCACCCGGACGGCGCAGATAAACCTGAACCACCTCATCACCGGCCATCTTGCCGTTGTTCTTTACCTTGAGCGAAACCACGTAGTTCTCACCTGACTTCTTAATTTTGATGCCCTTGTAGGTGAACTTGCTGTAGCTCAGACCGTAACCGAACGGATAGAGCGGCTGCTCAGTCATATAACGGTATGTGCGGCCCTTCATTGAGTAATCCTCAAAGTCAGGCAGCTGGCTTGTCGACTTGTAGAAAGTAACGGGCAGACGGCCGCCGGGATTGTAAGTACCGTACAGGACCGATGCGATAGCGTTACCGCCCTCCTCGCCCGGATACCAGGCCTGCAGGATAGCGTCGCAGGCAGGCTCAACCTCGGCCAGACCCATTGCAGAGCCGGAGAAGTTTACAAACACCACCTTGCGTCCGGCAGCCTTGAGAGCCTTGACCAGCTCGGCCTGAGCAGCCGGAAGTTCAATCTTGGTGCGGTCACCGCCGCGGAAACCGTCCACGCTTACAGGCATCTCCTCGCCCTCCAGCGAAGGTGATATACCGCCGGCAAATATCACCACGTCGGCATTTGCAGTAGCAGCAACTGTCTTGTCCACGCTCACCTCCTCCTCGTAACCAAGGTCGAACGAGAGCGAAGCCTCACCGCTGCGGCAGCTGTAGTTGATTACAATCTCATAATCCTGACCTGCCTTAGCCTCCAGAGTGTAAACCTTACGGGCCTCGGTGCCGTTACGTCCCATAGCCACACGGCGTCCGTCAACGCTTATCGAAGCCTGACCCTGATTCTGCATGTAGAAAGCCACCTGGCCGTCCTTATCGGCATGGAAGGTGGATGTATACCTGGCTGCAAAGTTCTCCAGGTTTACGTTGGGAGCGAATACAGTAGCACCACCGGTCGAGAAACGCAGCGGAGTTGAGTTGTGACGCAGTACGTCGGGCTCACCCTGGGCGCGTGCGTTGTTCCAGTACTGAGCGTCAAAGCCCTGCTGACCGCTTGCGCTGGTCTGGCTGAACAGGCTTATCAGAGCCAGTGAATTTGATGCGTAGTCGCAACCGCGCATATACTCAACCTCCACACCCATATTCTGGATGGCATCCAGCAGAGTGATAGTATGTGACGGAGTACCGTTGTAGTTACCCCACTGCATCACCGAGTCGTTGGCGTTGGGACCCATCACAACCACCTTCATACCCTCCTTAAGGGGCAGCAGGCCGTTGTTCTTGAGCAGCACCATGCTCTCCTGCGCCATCTTGAGCGCCAGAGCCCTGTGCTCCTTGCTGTCCACCACGCTGGCCGGAATCTTGTTCCACTCCACCAGTGAGGGATCGTCCATCTCACCCAGTTCAAAACGTGCTGTGAGCAGACGTGTCAGTGACAGATCTATATCTGATTCCTTGATCAGACCGTCCTTGACAGCCTGAGGCAGGTTTGCATATGAACTTCCGCACTCCAGGTCGGTACCTGTCAGCACAGCCTTCGATGTGGCGTGCTTGGCGTCCGGCTCGGTATTGTGATGACCCTCGGTAAAGAAGTCATTGATAGCCCAGCAGTCCGATACCACAATGCCCTTGTATCCCCACTCGTCGCGCAGTATCTGCTGGAGCAGGCGGTTGCTGCCGCAGCAAGGCTCATCCTCGTAGCGGTTGTAGGCGCACATCACCTCCTTTACATCGGCCTTCTGGACCAGTGCCTTGAAAGCGGGCAGATAGGTCTCGCGCAGGTCGCGTGCATCAATATTCTCGGCGTTGAACACGTGACGGTTCCACTCCGGACCGCTGTGTACCGCAAAATGCTTGGCGCAGGCGTGCAGCTTGTCATATTTGGAATCGGCGGGACCCTGAAGTCCGTTTACCACCGATACGCCCATGCGTGATGTCAGATACGGATCCTCGCCGTAAGTCTCCTGACCGCGGCCCCAGCGGGGATCACGGAATATGTTGACGTTGGGAGTCCAGAACGTGAGGCCCTGATAACGACGCAGACCGCCGTTCTCACCGAATTCGGCCGATTTGGCGCGTGCCTCGTCGCTCACGGCTGTGAATACGTCCAGCAGCAGCGCATCGTCAAATGATGCAGCCATACCTATGGCCTGCGGGAATACCGTAGCCAGGCCGGCGCGACCCACTCCGTGAAGAGCTTCGTTCCACCAATCGTATGCCTTGATTCCGAATTCCGGGATTGCGGGCGAACCGTTCTGCATCAGAGCGGCCTTCTGCTCAAGTGTGAGGCGGCTCACAAGGTCCGCAGCACGCTCCTGTGCGGGCAGATTGGGGTTCTTGTAAGGTTGTGAAAAAGCAACAGAGACAGATGCTGTTGCCAACAATAGGGACAAAGTGATTCGTTTCATGTAAAATTGATTTGGTTAGGTTACAAAGGTAAAATAAAATTGAGAATTGAGAATTGAGAATTGAAAATTGATACGCTGTACCTGCGTAAAACCCGCGACATTAAAAAGCCTCCGGAGAAATTCCGAAGGCTTTTTATAATTTTCAATTTTCAATTCTCAATTCAATCAGAAGCCGCCGCCAAAGCCGCCACCGCCGAATCCACCGGCACCGCCGCCAAAGCCGCCACCAAAGTCACCGCCGCCCATGCCGCCGCCGAAGCCGCCCATGCCGGCACCGCCGCCAAAGTTCATCTGCATCTCCTCAACCTTATAGTCGGCAGGAAGCTCAAACAGACTCTGGTCAACATCGGTCTCCTCCAGTTTCTCAACAGTCTGGCCCATTGTACCAAAATCGGTAACGGACTCGCTCTTCATAGTGAGGTTCTTGTATATCCACAGAGTCATCTCGGTTGAGTAACCCTGGTTGCTCTGAGTTACAGAGTACTTCTTGCACATTACGCCTGCAACTTCCTCCTCGCCCAGCTCCTTGATCTTATTCTTCTTGATGGTCTTGGCATCCAGGTTCTCCCAGTCAAACATAGGAGTGGTCTGAGCACCCATGCCCATTCCCATACCCATGCCCATTCCGCGGCCGCCTCCACGCTGACCGCCGCCCTGGCCACCACGACGACCGCCGAATGACGGCATCTTGGTTGCGCTCTTCTCGGCATCGTTGATGGTATAGTTCTCGTCGTTTATCATCAGTGAACGTGTGGTTCCTGCCTCACCGCGGCTGGTAACTGTCACGTACTTCTTGCCGTAATCGTCAAAATATATCTTGGTAACCATTGTGCTGGGGTCAAAGTTCATCTGACGCTCACCACGCTGGCCTCCCTGACCGCGCTGACCGCCCTGAGGAGCACCCTGGGGACGCTGGCCGCCGCCAAACTGGCCGCCGCCCATACCACCGCCGAAGCCGCCCATGCCCTGGAACTGGCCCATATTGTTGGCCATTGTTATAACACCCGATTTGATTCCCAGAACAGGCTCTGCCGGCTCTGTCTTATCCTTCTTAGCCGCACTTACTGACATGCTAACTGCCGCAAACATCATGGCGGCCATCATAAGTTTTCTCATTTGCATTATAGTTTAAGGTTTATACTTTGATTCTTTCTTGTTATATAAGGTTTAATCGGTCAGGTTAAATAGCTCAACCCATTAATTCAGTTTGACTTTGGCCGATCCCACCTTGAACTTTATATCCATCTGAACGATGGTGCGTTTGGCGTCGTTGTTCACGTAGATATTCAGTATCTCGCGCTCCTTCTTCTTACCCTTCTCCACGTAGGGTTCCACCAGCTTGAATACCATGCAGTTGTACTTCTTGCCCTGAATCTTTACGGTCTCCTTGCCCTGATAAATGAGCACCTCGTCAATGATGTCGCATGCATCGGCCAACTTGAAATCAAAACGCTTGCCTTTGTACAGGTTTGTGGCGTCTATTGAGCGGGCAAATCCCACTACGCTTACCATATCGTAGACCTGTGTGGCTACGGTCTGGGTGCGCTCCTTGACGCGTCCGTCCTTGTAATCCTTGCGCATTACGGCTGTGCACTGACTGCCTGTGGTGCTAAAACTTACCTTTTCCTTGACAATGTCGTCCTCCTCAAAGCAGTGCTTCTGGAAGTATACCGGCGCTGCGTTCTTGGGGTTGACTATGGTCGTGAGCGTATCGTTCAGGCTGAAAATCTTCTCCACCGTGTTGGTGGTGCGTGCTATCAGGTCCATCTGAACCAGGCTCTGCCCGTCACGGACCACGTTCTTGGTTGCCAGACTGGCCTCACCTGCCTTGATGGGGCCCAGGTACATTGTATATCTTAGTGTCTCGTTGCGCCAAACTTCGTCGGCAAACACCATACCGCTTGTCAGGAACAGTATCGTAAAGAGTGATATTATCCGTTTCATGACTCTCTTGTTTTGCGTTTGTCTATACTTAAGATTCCAAAAACTTCCCAAAGTTAAAAAGATTTCGAGTACCTTTACGGGAAACAAAACGTAAAAACTATGCTGTTCGATCAAAAAACATACTCCTTGCGCCGCTCTGTGCTTCGCGACAAGGTGGGTTCGGGTCTGATTATCCTGTTGGGCAACAATAACGCCCCCTGCAACTATCCTGCCAACGGTTACACTTTCCGTCAGGACAGCTCGTTCCTGTACTATTTTGGTCAGGACCGCGACTCACTTGCCGGCGTAATCGATGCCGACAGCGGTCAGGAGTGGCTCTTGGGCGACGACATCGATATCGAGGACATAATATGGACCGGATTCGTTCCCTCGGTGGCCGATCTGGCAGCAGAGTGCGGCGTCCGTAACAGCGCCCCCTTCTCCAAGCTGCAGGAACTTGTGGCCGATGCCCTCAAGCTGGGTCGAAAGGTACACTTCCTGCCTCCCTACCGTCACGATCATATGATCCTGTTGTCCGATATGCTGGGCATTCATCCTCTGAAAACCCGCGATGCCGCATCGGTCCAGTTGATAAAGGCGGTGGTGAGCATGCGCTCCGTCAAATCGGACGCCGAGATTGAGGAGATTGAGCGCGCCATGTCCATCGGCTACCAGATGCATACAGCCGCAATGAAACACTGCAAACCCGGCGTGGCCGAGAAGTCCATCGGCGGCATAATGGAGGGAATAGCAATGAGTTACGGTGCCAAAGTATCGTTCAGCAGCATAGTCTCCATGCACGGCGAGATTTTCCACGGCGACCCCTCGCTCAAACCTCTTGAGCCCGGACGATTATTATTGGTCGATGCCGGAGCCGAGACCGTCAACAACTACTGCAGCGACAACACCCGCACCATGCCCATCAGCGGCAAGTTCACTTCCATGCAACGGGACATCTACTCAATCGTCGAGGCCTGTCACGACCTGGTGATTGAGAAAGCCCGCCCCGATATGAAATGGATGGACATGCATCTGGACGTTTGCCGCCTCATGACCGACCGCCTCAAGGACCTGGGTCTGATGAAAGGCAATACCGATGACGCCGTAGCCGCCGGAGCGCACGCAATGTTCCTGCAGCACGGTCTGGGCCACATGATGGGAATGGACGTACACGATATGGAAGGCCTTGGCCAGATCTACGTAGGTTTTGACGATGAAGTCCGCCCCTCAACGCAATTCGGCACCAATTGCCTGCGCTGCGGCCGCCGTCTCCAGCCCGGCTTCGTCATGACGGACGAGCCCGGAATCTACTTCATCCCCGCCCTCATCGACAAATGGAAGGCCGAGCACATGCACACCGACTTCCTAAACTACGACAAAATAGAAACCTACCGCGACTTTGGCGGAATCCGCATCGAGGACGACATCCTGATTACCCCCACCGGCTGCCGAGTCCTGGGTGCCGACATCATCCCCTACCATCCGGATGATGTGGAAGAGTTCATGGCGAGATGACAAAGGGGACGGTTCCGTTTGGCTCTGATGACAAAGGGGACGGTTCCGTTTGGCTCTTTTTGAAACCCCGAACAATTTTAGGGTATTGACGTTGAGTAAACTCCTACATCCCAGGGCTTCTTCTTGTGCTGCGGGCCCCTCCCTCTAACGTGCCGAGGGTGGCAACGGTTTTGCCTGCCAATACCCTAAAATTGTTCTAATTAGCACCTAGAAGTGTTTTTATTACAGGAATCCTTCATAGAGCAGCCGCAGCAAGCTGAGCCGTCCTTTCTTTTACGGATGGATGATATTACAGCCCAAACTACAAGGGCGGTAATGACGATGATTGCAATAATTGTAGGTGCGTTCATAGTACGGCCGATGCAATTAAGTAGCCAAGCCAGGATACTACCCAGGCGATGGCGCACTGGAATATAACTACGTAGATTGCCCACTTGTCACCGAGTTCGCGGCGGATGCTGCTGATTGCGGCAACGCAGGGCGTGTACAACAGGCTGAATATCAGCATCGGAACAGCGGTAACAACAGTCAGCGACTCGGTCACGCCAAGCACCTCCATCGTGGCAACCACGCTCTCCTTAGCCAGGAATCCGCTCACAAACGATGTAACGATTCGCCAGTCACCCAGGCCAAGCGGGCGGAACAGCGGCTCCAGCACGCCTGCAACCCAGGCCATCATAGAGCCTTCGCCCTCCTCAACCATGTTGAAGCGGAAATCAAACGTCTGCAGCAGCCAGATCACGATAGTGGCCACAAAGATCACCGTGAACGCACGCTGAACAAAGTCCTTGGTCTTGTCCCAGAGCAGATGGCTCACGTTCTTGAATCCCGGCATGCGGTAATTGGGCAGCTCCATCACAAACGGCGCAGCCACGTAATTCTTGCGGAACAGCTTGGTAATGAGCGCAACAAGAATACCAACAAGTATGGAAAGCAAGTACAGACCGGCCAGAATCAGACCGCCCTTACCAGGGAAGAAAGCATTGGTAAAGAATCCGTAAATAGGAATCTTGGCGCTGCAGCTCATGAACGGAGTAAGCAGTATGGTCAGTTTACGGTCACGGGCCGATGGCAACGTCCTGGTAGCCATCACAGCCGGAACCGAGCAGCCAAAACCTATGAGCAGAGGCACGATAGAACGCCCGGAAAGACCCAGCTTACGCAGCAGCTTATCGGTCACAAATGCTATACGAGCCATATAACCGCTGTCCTCAATAAGACTAAGGAAGAAGAACAGGATTATAATAATAGGTACAAAGCTGAGCACGCTGCCAACACCGCCAAAAATACCGTCCTCAACAAGCGAAACTATTGCCGGGCTGACATCGGCCCTTTCAAGGCCGGCCACGCAAATGCCTGCCAGCCACTGGATTCCCTGATCCAGCCAGTCCTGCAGCGGTGCGCCCAGCACATCGATTGAGAGCCAGATAACCAGGCACATCACAACCAGGAATATGGGGATTGCGGTCCATCGTCCCGTCAGGACGCGGTCAATCTTGCGGCTCCTGACATACTCACGGCTCTTCTGCGGCTTTACCACCGTCTGTGAACACAGGCGCTCTATGAATGAGAAACGCATATCGGCAATGGCGGCCGCGCGGTCCATGCCACGCTCCTCCTCCATCTGCAGAATTATATGTTCCATGGTCTCCTTCTCGTTCTGGGTAAGTTGCAATGCCTCAAGCACTTGAGTATCACCCTCAGCCAATTTGCCGGCTGCGAATCGGGCCGGAATGCCCGCGCGCTCGGTGTGATCCTCAACCAGATGCATTATGCTGTGCAGGCAACGGTGAACAGCGCCGCCGTGATCATCCTTTGTGCAGAAATCGGTCCTGGCGGGAACCTCCTGATACTCAGCCACATGGATTGCATGCTCCACCAACTCCTTGATACCCTCGCCCTTTGAGGCCGATATCGGCACCACCGGAATGCCCAGTATACGCTCCATCTCGTTGACTCGGACCGAACCTCCGTTACCCGTCAGTTCGTCCATCATATTGAGAGCCAGCACCATAGGCACGCCCAGTTCCATGAGCTGAACCGTCAGATACAAGTTACGCTCGATGTTGGTGGCATCGACTATATTTATGATGCAGTTAGGCTTCTGCTCAATGATAAACTGGCGCGAAACCGTCTCCTCCTGAGTGTAGGGCGACAGCGAATAAATACCTGGCAGGTCAGTGACAAGCGTATTCGGGTAACCCTTTATCTGTCCGTCCTTTCGGTCCACCGTCACGCCCGGGAAATTACCCACGTGCTGATTGGAACCCGTAAGTTGATTAAACAAGGTAGTCTTGCCGCAGTTCTGCTGACCGGCCAGCGCAAACCTCAACGTGGTACCCTTAGGCAACGCATTCTCATGAGTAGGATCATGGTACTTGCCTGCCTCACCCAAACCCGGATGCGAGTTATGCTCATGCAAAGTCAGATTGTAGCCAAAGTCATCTTGTGCAATTGGGGCCTGACCCCAATTGCACATTTCCTGCCCCTCACCCGCCTTAACGGTGATCTGAGCAGCTTCCTCCAGTCTCAAAGAAAGAGTATAACCGCGCACCAGCAACTCCATAGGATCCCCCATAGGAGCAAACTTAAGCAACTTAACCTCAACACCGGGCAGCAAACCCATATCCAGGAAATGCTGCCTCAAAGCACCCTCACCACCAACTGCTGTAATAACAGCGCTCTTACCAATCTTAAGTTCCTTAAGTGTCATACTCTCGTAATTTTGCCCGCAAAATTACAACCAAAGCGAAGCAAATACAATACTTACTAGTTAGTAATAGTTGTCATGGATCCAGATTAGTCAAAGGTAGGAACTTGAATTTTTTAGGGTATTGACGTCAAAACTACGGCCCTATGTGAGTAAACTCCTACATCCCAGGGCTTCTTCTTGTGCTGCGGGCCCCTCCCTCTAACGTGCCGAGGGTGGCAACGGTTTTGCCTGCCAATACCCTAAAAAATTTTCAAGTTCCTCCTAGGGCCTTAGCTGATATCCTGAAGATTATAAGGAGTTTCCTGATAAACGTAATAATTCAACCAGTTCGCATAGAACAGGTTTGCATGGGCGCGCCAGCGGTCTAACGGGCCCTGAGCGGGATCATCGTTGCGGTAGTAATGCTTAGGCATTTCTATGGGCAGCCCCTTCTCCAGATCACGGCGGTACTCTTTGTCTAGTGTATCCGGAGAGTACTCCAGATGGCCTGTGATGAAGATTTCACGGCCGTTGCGGGCTGATACCATGAATACGCCGGCCTCATCGGACTCCGAGAGGATCTTGAGCTCAGGATGCTTCAGGATGTCGGATTTACGCACTTCGGAGTGGCGGCTGTGGGGCGCGTAGAACTCATCATCAAAGCCGCGGAAGATGGGCAACGGCTCATTGATGGTCTTGTGCTTGAATATGCCGAACATCTTGGCGTCAAGCGCATGCTTGGGCACGCCGTAGTAGTGGTTGAGCGCAGCAAGGGCAGCCCAGCAGATGTAGAGCGTGGAAGTCACGTGAGTGCGCGCCCAATCCATAATCTCCGTAAGCTCATCCCAGTACTCCACCTCATTAAACTCCATCTGCTCCAGCGGAGCGCCGGTAATGATAAAGCCGTCAAACTTCTGGTCACGCAGGCTCTCGAACGACTCATAGAACACCTTCATATGCTCCACAGGAGTGTTCTTGGAGGTATGACTGCGCAGCTTCATCAGCTTAAGCTCAATCTGAAGAGGAGTATTGGAAAGCAGTCTGATAAGATCCGTCTCGGTGGTAATCTTGATAGGCATCAGGTTAAGGATAACAATGCGCAACGGGCGGATATCCTGGTGCTGAGCCCTGGAAGTATCCATCACGAAAATATTCTCCCCCTTGAGAATCTCAATTGCAGGCAGCTTATCGGGCAGTTTAAGAGGCATATTCTACTCTATTTATTGAAAGCCGATATTCACCACCTCGCGTGAGGCAGTGAATACACAGCAAAGTTACTTAAAACAAACTCTGGTTATTATCATATTTTGGCAAAAGCCTGATCAAGATCAGCAATAATGTCGTCAACATGCTCAACACCGATTGAAAGACGTACCGTTGTGGGAGTTATGTGCTGCTCGGCCAGCTCCTTGGAGGTCATCTGAGAGTGTGTGGTGGTGTAAGGATGTATCACAAGGCTCTTTACATCGGCCACATTGGCCAGCAGCGAGAAAATCTGCAGAGAGTCGATGAACTTCCAGGTGTCCTCCTGTGTTCCGTTCACCTCAAATGTAAAGATGGATCCGCCACCGTTGGGAAAATACTTCTGATACAGTTCATGATCCGGATGACCAGGCAGTGAAGGATGGTTAACCTTGGCAACCTTGGGGTTCTTAGCCAGGTAATCAACTACCTTGAGTGCGTTCTCCACGTGACGCTCAATGCGCAGAGGAAGTGACTCGACACCCTGCAGCAGGATCCATGCGTTGAAGGGGCTGATTGCAGCACCGGTGTCACGCAGGATGACGGCACGGATACGGGTTACGAATGCGGCTGCACCGGCTACATCGGCAAATACTGCACCGTGATAAGAGGGATCGGGCTTAGCAAGTGTGGGATACTTATCGGGGTTGGCCTTCCAGTTGAATGTACCGCCGTCAACGATAACGCCACCCAGAGATGAACCGTGACCGCCGATGAACTTGGTTGCTGAATGAACCACGATGTCTGCTCCGTGCTCCAGCGGACGGATAAGTATGGGAGCGAATGTGTTATCCACGATGAATACTATGCCGTGCTTGTGAGCAATCTCGGCTACAGCCTCCAGGTTGGTAACATCGCTGTTGGGGTTACCGAATGTCTCGGCATAGATTGCCTTGGTGTTGGGGCGGATGGCTGCCTCAAGAGCCTCCAGGTCATTCACCTTAACGATGGTATTGCTTATGCCCTGGGTTGAAAGTGTGTGTGTTATCAGGTTGAATGAACCGCCGTACAGGTTGTCGGCTGCCACGATATGGTCACCAGCCTGAGCAATGTTCTGCAGGGCGTATGTTACTGCGGCTGCACCCGATGCAACGGCCAGACCGGCCACGCCACCCTCAAGGGCTGCTATACGTTTCTCCAGTACATCCTGTGTTGAGTTGGTCAGACGGCCGTAGATGTTACCGGCATCACGCAGACCAAAACGGTCAGCAGCGTGCTGGGAGTTGCGGAACACATAAGATGTGGTCTGATAGATAGGTACTGCGCGTGCATCTGATGCGGGATCGGCCTGTTCCTGGCCTACGTGGAGTGCGAGAGTCTCAAGATGTAATTTGTTGTTTGCCATAGTTGTATGTTTTTTAAATTATCAATTCTAAATTCTCAATTTGTTTCTCGATTGCGATGCAAAGTTACGGCCGATAGAAAATTCCACCAAACACATTACATTATAAAGGAAAAACTTCCTACCTTTGCGCAAATCAATAGAAAAAACAAACATAAAAACAATTCAATATTATGGAACAGGAGAATAATCTTACTTTTATTGAGCCTAAGGCTGGTGAATTGGATGCCACGGACATCAAAATCCTTAGCTGTCTGCAGGATAATTCGCGCCTCACAACCAAGGAACTCGCGGCTAAAGTGCATCTGTCCACCACCCCGGTGTTTGAGCGTCAGAAACGTCTGGAGCGCGAGGGATATATAAAGAAGTATATTGCGGTTCTCGACCCGGAGAAACTCAACCTTGGCTTCGTGGTGTTCTGCTGCGTACGCCTCCGCATGATGACGGGCGATGCGGCTCATCGTTTCGAAGAAGCTGCGCGCAATATGAAAGAGGTGGCAGAATGTTACAATATCTCGGGTGAGTTTGATTACTTATTAAAGGTGTATTGCCCTGATATGCGTAGTTACAAAGCGTTCTTGATGGATGTTCTTGGTTCGACCGACACAGTGGGGTCTATTCAGTCTATGTTTGTTATGAGTCCTATAAAGAAAACGTTTGGTCTCTCTATATAATTGAGGCTCGTGGGAGTTTGGGGAAAATATAGGGTATTGACGTCAAAACTACGGCCCTTCGGGCCTATCCCTCCCACATCCCAATAAGAATCCCTGAAATGTATGAGTAAACTCCTACATCCCAGGGCTTCTTCTTGTATGAGTAAACTCCTACATCCCAGGGCTTCTTCTTGTGCTGCGGGCCCCTCCCTCTAACGTGCCGAGGGTGGCAACGGTTTTGCCTGCCAATACCCTATATTTTCTAAACAATAATCTCGGACTGAAAGCCCGAGATTATTGTTTTTTTACTCCCACTCGATTGTGCCGGTTGGTTTCGGTGTCAGATCGTAGAGGACGCGGTTTACTCCTGGAACCTCTGTAATAATACGTTGAGTAATGTGGTGGAGGAGAGAATACGGAATTTCCTCGATGGTGGCAGTCATGGCGTCGCGGGTGTTGACGGCGCGGATGATTACGGGCCAATCCCATGAGCGCTTGTTGTCCTTTACTCCGGTGGATTTGTAATCGGGGACTATGGTGAAGTACTGCCAAACCTTTCCTTCGAGGCCGTTAGCAGCAAATTCTTCCCTCAGAATGGCATCACTCTCGCGGAGGGCTTCAAGACGATCCCTTGTTATTGCACCTGTGCATCTAACGCCTAAGCCTGGGCCTGGGAAGGGCTGGCGGAAGACCATGTTGTCGGGCAGACCGAGTTCCTTTCCTACTACACGCACCTCATCTTTGAACAATAACTTGATAGGCTCAACCAATTCAAACTGCAGGTCTTCGGGCAGGCCTCCTACGTTGTGGTGGGATTTTACGGGTCCGGACTCAACAATGTCGGGGTAAATGGTACCCTGGGCAAGGAAACTGATTCCCTCCTGCTTGCGGGCCTCCTCCTCGAATACGCGTATGAACTCGGCGCCTATTATTTTGCGTTTTTGTTCGGGGTCGGCAACTCCGGCTAGTTTGTTGAGGAAGCGGTCGGTGGCGTCAACGTAGACCAGGTTGGCGTTCAGCTCGTCACGGAACACCCTGACTACCTGCTCGGGCTCGCCTTTGCGCAGGAGGCCGTGGTTTACATGGACTGATACCAGCTGTTTGCCTACAGCTTTGATCAGGAGGGCGGCTACTACCGATGAGTCTACTCCTCCGGAGAGTGCCAAAAGGACTTTCTTGTCGCCTATTTGAGCCCTGAGCTCTTTTATCTGCTCGTCGATGAATTTCTTGGCCAGTGCGGGAGTCGTGATTCGCTCCATATCGGCCGGACGTACGTTACCTGTGGTCATAATTCTTTACTGTGATTTAATAATATGTGAATGCTCTTGTAAGTCTGTGTGGGTGGGAATCGGTTTGGCCGGCCTTGGGGATGTACTCTATCATCTCCTCCCAGTTGTGGTGGCTGTTGTCGTATCTGTAGGGACCGTAAGTCTCTATTGTGGCGCCCTGATAGCCGCTGTAGTAGACCAGACGCTCCTCTATGTCGCGGTTATAGTTATAGCGGTATACGCAACTGTCTATGGCATGCTCCTGCGAGCCTGTATACTGATAGCGCGTAGGCACCATCCTGTGGTGGTTCTCAAGGGCGTACTCGTATGTGCCGTCGGGATAGCTCAGGGTGTGAATCATTCCGTTGTTGTAGTATGTGGTCTGAACCACGTATCGGCTGTTGTATGGACGACCTTTGCGGTACTCTATCCTATCCGTCCGGTTGGTCTCGTTGTCAAGTTGGCCGGTATCCAGCGTATAGGTGGACAGAGTGCGGTCTATCACCAGCGTTCCGGTCATTTCGTCAAAAGAGTACTCGCGCACCTCGTGATAGCGGTATGTCTCGTCGCTCCAGTCACGGGTTACAAGGCTCAGATCCGGCAACACAGCGCCTTCCAGGCCCTCCTCCAGTGGGTGCGGATCGTCCCATCTGTTGGCCGAGTATGCCACCAGCTTGCCGGGATTGTTGTATTCCAGCACGTAACTGCGAACCGTATCTATGAGGGTGCTGTCGCTACCGGTAGTTACCACGCAGCTTGTCATGTGGTTCTGGGCATCGTAAGTGTATACATGAGTGGTGTCAAAGCGGTTATAGTCCACATCATGCACCTCGCGGCTCAAAAGGTTGCCTGCGCGGTCAAAGTTGTAGATATATGTCTTGTTGGGGCGCTTGGAGTTGGTGGCGGTAACGCTCTGAACATTACCGCGATATCCGGCCCGCTGCAAAGCCGTCCGGTGCCAATAATCATTCACAAACCACGCCTCGCCCGCGTTCTGCACAATCTTGAACACAATCCTGCGGGTGCCCGATTCCAGTATGACCGATGTGCGACGCGCCGAGTCCGTGGGATTCTCCGTTACCATGAGCTTGAGCGTATCATGTCCGGACTCACCCCGGGTCTTGTTGAGCAGGCACCAGCTTCCGCCGCCCTTGGCCACAAAGGCACGCCAGGTATCGGTAGTGTTGATGGCTATACTCGACGAGTCCAGCACGGCGTTCATAACGCGCACGGTGGTATCGGACGAGATAACCATAGTCTGGTCATCGATCAGAACCTCACCTCTGTCACATCCATGAATAAGTCCTGCAGCAGCAAAAAACAGCAGCAGCGCCCCGGGAACAGATAATCTCATAACACAACGTTTTATGTTTCACAAACTTATTCCAAAATTAAGGTTTTCCAGTCAAATTCCCAACAATCCGGACCCACTTTGTTTTTATGGATTTTTATAACATCACCTTATGCATAAATAATACTAATAAAGTAACTTTGGGCCTCGTTAAAAGAAACAACAACCAATAAATTATGAAATATTACATCCTTTTTGGCCCTCCCGGGGCAGGCAAAGGCACACAGGCCGGCGCCATATCCGATAAGTACAACCTTAAGCACATA
Source organism: uncultured Bacteroidales bacterium (assembly GCA_902774335.1). Lineage (GTDB taxonomy): Bacteria > Bacteroidota > Bacteroidia > Bacteroidales > Bacteroidaceae > Colenecus. The sequence continues at coordinate 34,532 of CACYHW010000019.1, read as the reverse complement.
AGCACCGGCGAGATGCTGCGTGCCGAGATAGCCGCGGGCACCGAGCTTGGCAAGCAGGCCAAGGCCCTGATCGACGCCGGCAATCTGGTACCCGACAGCGTAGTCGAGGGCATGATTGAGAGCACCTTCAACAACAACAAGGACGTTGCAGGATTCCTCCTGGACGGATTCCCCCGCACTCTTGGCCAGGCAGCCGATCTGGACGAGATGCTTGCCCGTCGCGGCGAGAAGGTGAATGCCGTGATCTCCATCATGATCAAGGATGAGACAATAAAGCAGCGCATCCAGCACCGCGCCGAGATTGAGGGTCGTGCCGATGATGCCAGCCTTGAAACCATCAACAACCGCATCAACACCTACCACAAGCAGACCGAGCCCCTGATCACCTACTACAAGAACGCAGGCAAGTACCACGAGGTTGACGGCGAGTGCGGCGATATCGAAGACGTTCGCAAGGAGATGTTCCGCGTGTTCAAGGGCATCGACCGCAAGTTCCTGGAGCGCCAGGTTGTCCTGGACGACTCACTTCTGGATAAGGTTCAGGCTCTGGCTCAGGAGTCACCCCGTCTGCGCATGAACTATGACCTTCGCAACAGTGAGGATGACCAGAGTCAGCGCATGCTCAACGTAATGCTCCCCGGCACCAAGACCACCATCCACAAGCACAACCTGTCCAGCGAGACCGTTATGCTTATGCGTGGCAAGATGGATACCGTATTCTATAACAACAAGGGCGTGGAGATGCAGCGCATCCACATGGGCGGCGACACCGGCGTCTTTGGCGTGAACATCCCCAAGGGACAGTGGCACACATTCGAGGTGTCCGACTTGAGTATTATATTTATGGCTCAGGATGGACCGTGGTCTCCTCTTAGCAAGGAAAACATGCTATAGTTCAAAATTGAGAATTGAGAATTGAAAATTGAGAATTAATACGCAGAACCTGCGTGAAAGAAAAAAGGCTTCGAAGTTGTTCGAGGCCTTTTCTTTATAACAACGCAGGTGCGTTACATTCAATTCTCAATTTTCAATTTTCAATTCTCAATTAACTCTTAAACTGTTCTTTGAGCTTCGGCCAGTAGTTTCGCCCAAGAACAATTCCGCAGCCCAGGATGCCGCCAAAGAACGTCCAGACAATCAGAGTTTTGGCGCGACTGTTTGACGGTTTGTCGGGAACCGTAACCGGCTGGATGACCGTGAGCACGGGAGTATCGCGCTTAACCTGCAGCTTAGCCTGCTCCAACTGCTTGGAAAGCTCAGTGTAGATGGAGTTTGCAATGCTGTACTTGGACTGTATACGGTCCTGCTCAATGCGGTCACGTGTAGTTGTCAGATCCTTGGTCTTATCGGTAATCTTTGCCAACTGCTCCTGATATGACTCCGCCTCACGCTTAATCTCGTCATAACGGGCCTGGATGTACTCCAGCTCGCTCTGGGACTTCTCAATACGGAAACGGGTTATCTCATCCTGCAGCAACTGCTGAGCCTTCATTGCCAGTTCGGCGGTCTGAATAGGCTCAGAACCTACAACATTCAGGGTAATATAACCCTCCTTCTTGTCCACAGCCAGCGATACGCTCTCGCTTATCACCTTCAGTATCTTAACCTCCTTCTTGGTAAGAACCAGCGGCTTGGGAGCATCGGCCCCGCTTCCGTCGCCGGGCAACACAATATCGGGTTTCTCTTTCCTGAGTGCGTTCAGTATCACAAAAGGAAGTCCGATGGTGTACTTCTTGACAGTGGCAAATACGGTAGGTTTGGAAATCTCGGTGGCATAGAAGAACATGCTGACAGCCGAATCCACCTTCTCATAATGCACCGGAGTGTACATCAGCTCCTTGCGGAAAGGAACGCTGCTGACTATCTGCGGGTAGATAAGCGGCGACAGTTCCGCCCCACTCGATGATGTACCCAAATCAATGCCGGCCAACGAAGCCAGGCTGCTAAGCGAAGAATTGGACTTGGAACCTACCTGAGGCACCATGACAGTGCTTACCGTATAGGTACGCTTCATGGTGAGCGCCGCAATCAGGCCCAGTACAATGAACGAGCAGGTCCAGATTATTATCGTCTTGCGGCCGTCCCACAGCTGCTTTACCAGCGCCATTATGTCTATGCCCTCCTCATCGTCCATCAGAGGAGCGTTGTTCATATCTTCCTGCATATTACTTAAGTCTGTCAACAAGAATAATGAGTGATATTACCGATGTCAGAGTGCTCAGCGATGTCCTGAGTTCATTACCCCAGTCAATCTTCTCCTTGGGCTTCTCAATGCGCTCACGCTTTTCTTCGTCAATACGCATGGTAATCACACCGCCCGGCTCAACATCGGGATAGTTACGTATACCCAGGAAGAACCTCTTGGTGGATTCCGACTGGTTGTTGGGGAATGTCACGGTCACGCTGTTCTTATCGGCCAATTTCTGGAAACCGCCGGCGTAATGGCGAACGTACCAAGCAGCGCTGTGCTTACCCTGATAAACTATCAGTTTCTGGGTCGATGCATACTCATCCGGAACATACTGTGCCATGCGGGTACCTGTCTCGCGGATAGTCACGGTGTTCTCCAAGCGAACGATATTGATCACATCACCGTCCATCAGAATAGGATCGGACTTGAGGCTGCCCTTGTTGCTCTTCACTTCACGAAGGTCAAGGCCTATGTTACCGCGGTTGTTGTAGGTACGGAACAGGCGTGCGTACGGATCGGCATCATCCAGAAGACCGCCGGCCATCTGGATTATCTCCCAGAGTTGGGTCTTGTTATCCTCCAGCACATATGATCCGGGGTACTTTACGCGGCCGTTAATCTCGACCGTACGACCCATGGTAAAGTTGGGAGTTCTGCGCACAACGATATGGTCAAACGGCTGCAACTGGAACTCCTGGCCAACCAGATTGTAATCCTGGTCAACCTCAAGGGTTATCTGCTCCAGTTTGACCTCATCCTTGGCCGATATATCCAGGCGGAACACCTCGACGCGATCAAATGCTGCTCCAACCTCGAATCCGCCTGCCATTACAAGCATGTCGTGCAAGGTCAGAGACTCATCGAAGGTTGTGCCGAAGGGGTTCTTCACAGCGCCGCTCACGCGGATTTCGCCCACATTGGTATAGGTTGTGTTGTCATAAATGTTCAGGCGGTCACCGGGCTGCAACTCCATCTCGCCGTCATCCTGAAGCGATATCTGCAGATACTGCATCTTGGCGGGGTTGGTCAGGTCCTTGCGGTAGATATAAGCCACAGGGAATACGCTTTCCTTAAGGCCGCCGGCATATTCGATAGCCTGCTTTACTGTCATGCGGTCGTTCAGTCCAAACTGACGTGAGAATGGTGAACGTACCTGACCGTTAACAGCGATTGTCTCAACATCGCGGTAAGCCGACTGTTCAAGAACCCTTACAACATCACGAGCCTGGAGCTCAAAGTCGCCGTTTCCGTCAACTCCGGGGAACGGAACAGTCAGAATCTCCACGGTCTCATCGGGCCTGGTACGCTCTACAAACACAAAGTCTGTCTTGGCTGTATATCTGGGCTTAGCCTTTTCAATCAATCCCTGCAGGCTGCTGTTGCCCTCCAGGTCGTAGTTGCCGCCGTAGTAGACATCGCCGTTAATGGCAACGTAATTCTCCATGGGTACATTTGACTGGTGTATCCTGACGGCATCACCGTTATGCAGGTCAACCTTCTGCTTGCCGCTCATTACATCGGCCAGGTTGAACTCCAGGAACTTACGCTCGCCGTTCTCGTAACGCTCCACCTGAACAAAGTCCATGTAAGCGTTGTAAACCAGGCCGCCGGCATACTGGATCAGTTCCTTCAGACCCTCGCCCTGAATCATCTCGTAACGCATGGGACGGTTAACCGCACCGCTTATGCGAACAATATTCTGTGCAACCGGGATATAGAGCACATCACCGTTCTGCAGGTCATACTGAACTTTAGGATCTGGCTTGGTCATATATGTGTAGAGGTCCAAGCGAGTATTTTTGCCGCCGCGGCTCAACTGGATATTACGTACGGAACCCATGGCGCGGGGACCGCCTGCAGCTGCAACTGCGTTGAACACCGAGTTCAGAGCACTCAGGGTAAAACCGCCCTGCACTCCTACCTCACCATAGATGCCTACCTGAATGGTACGTGCAGTTGTTATGGTTACAGCAATCTGATCCTCGCGGAAAGAGTAGTGGCTGGCCAGCTTGGAACGTATGGCCTGGCGGGCCTGAGCAATTGTCATACCCTTGAGGAATATCTTGCCCGAACCGGCCGGCTGTATGGAACCGTCGGCTGAAATGCGCTGGTGAATCTCGGTCTGTGACGAGCCGAAGATTGAAATGTGCACCTCATCACCCTCGCCCAGCACGTATGTATCGGGAGCCTGAGCACCGTCGGTGGTGCGGAACACGTCCAGTCCCTGGCCGGTAAAGAGTGAGTGACCGTAAATGTCATTACCCTCGGTATCGGATACGTTATTTTCGTCCAGTGCCACCTCAAGAGCCGCCTCAGCGGCTGCCTCACCGGTTGTGGTTACGGGAGCGTCCTGAGCAGTTGTAGCAACCTCGCTGGCCATTGATGCTGCCGGTGCTGACTCTGCTGCTGCCGATGCCTTTTCGGCCTGCATCTGGTTCAGAATGCTTACTACTCGGTCCTGATAAGAAGCGTACTCGGTGGGCGAAATGTTATCTACATCTATTCCGTTTGCGAGCAGACGGGCGCGAACCTCAGTCTCATTAAGTCCTCTCTTCTGCAACTCGGCCTGAGCCATTGCCATCATCGAAGCTGACTGTGCAAACACCATAACAGGCAGCAGAACAGCAACAAAGGCTAGAATTTTCTTCATATAATGTCTTTAAAAATTTTCTGCAAAAATAATATAATAAAACAAACGTGCAATTGGGGTCAGGCCCCAATTGTATCATTTTGCTCCAAACTCTTTGATTCGCTGCTCCTCAGAGCGCTTGCAGACCAGAAGCTGACCGCCCTTTTCAGACACAATAAATCCGTCCAGTCCCTGCAGCACAACCTTCTTAAGGTCCTCCGTATGAACCACGCAATTGCTTGATTCATAGAAGCGTACATTACCCACAGCTGCATTGTTCTGTTCATCTTTCTGCAGTTTTTCATGCAGCGACTGCCAGTTGCCCAGATCACTCCATCCAAAATCAGCCGGACAAGTAAACACCTTACCATCCGCAGCCGCCGGCTCCATAACAGCATAGTCAATAGAAATCTTCTCACACTGCGGGAAAATAGCCTCCACCGTGCAATTGGGGTCAGGCCCCAATTGCATCATTTTATCCATTTGTTCCGCCAAAATAGGCTTATAAGCCCTTATCGAATCTGTGATAGTCTTGACATTCCAAACAAAAATACCCGCATTCCACAGGTAGTTTCCATCGGCCAAATACCTCTTAGCCGTCTCCAAATCCGGTTTCTCTTTGAAAGCTTCCACCAAAATGATACAATTGGGGTCAGGCCCCAATTGCACGTTTTGCTCAGTTTTCACATAACCGTAGCCAGTCTCAGGCCTGTTTGGTTTGATGCCGATGGTAACGATATTGTCATGCGTGGCAGTAAATTCCAAAGCACTGCTGATTATGCGCCTGAACTCCTCAGGGTTCATCACTACAGCATCGCTGGGGGTAACCACAACATTGGCCGATGGATCCACCTGTTTGATGCTCCAGCATGCCCAAGCTATGCAGGGCGCAGTGTTGCGTGCAGCCGGCTCAGCCAAGATATGGGCCGATGGAATACCGGGAATCTGCTCTTTTACGATATCCACGTACGCCTGATTGGTAACAACCCAAAAGTTGCTCTCAGGGCAGATGCCCTTGAATCGGTCCACAGTCAACTGAATCAGCGACCTGCCGCAACCTAAAATATCAATAAACTGCTTAGGAAACTCCGGAGTACTAAGAGGCCAAAAACGGCTCCCAATACCTCCCGCCATAATTACTACATGATTCGCCATATCATCATTTTTGCAAAATGATACAATTGGGGTCAGGCCCCAATTGCACTATTTTTCTGTTTTTCTAAAAGTTTGCCAGAACCAACGACGTATAATTCCGCGCTTCTGGTTGTCGATGAACGCATCCAGAACGCGCGTAGAAGTACCAATCGGCTCAATATCATAGTTTGCAATCGCCGCAGGAATCAGGCAACTGCAACCCTCACGAAGCACAATTCCATCGCCAGTCTCACGGATCTTGATTCTGCAATCTCCTTTAAGACACATAGTTATGATGAAACTGTCATACTTTTTGAGGTCCCTGTGAAAACGTTGGCCGATGTCCGTAACGCGGGCACTGAAGAACGCCGTCTCCACCACCCTGTTAGCATGATTCGCCTTGACTGAATATGCGGTCCGATACCTGCTCTCAACCCGATAATTCAGCGCCTGAGCCGCCAACTCCGTATGCAACTGACGAGGTTTTCCGTCCAGTCCGAGGCGGTTATAATCATATATTCTGTAAGTTACGTCACTTGACTGCTGAATCTCAGCCAGCATTATTCCGCCGCAAATGGCATGCACTCGGCCGGCCGGAATGTAAAACACATCGCCCGCATGAGCCTCATGACGCGCCAAAGCCTCCACAATAGTTCCATTCTGAACCATCCGCTTGTACTCATCGGCCGTAAGTGATTTCTTGAATCCTGAATAGATGCAAGCGCCCGGTTCCGCGTCCAGGATGTACCACATCTCGGTCTTACCCATCTTGCCGTGCTCGCACTGGGCCATCGCATCATCCGGATGAACCTGGATGGAGAGGTCCTTCTGCGCATCGATGAACTTGACCAGAAGCGGCATCTTATTCCCGTAATGCTTGGCCACAGCCTTGCCCAAAATGCCCTCAGGATCAACCGAGACCACATCCGGCAGCAGCTTGCCCGCATAAGTCCCATTTGCAACCACGCAAGGAGAGCTCTCCACAGCGCTAACCTCCCAGCTCTCGCCGATATGCTCCTGATCCGGCAGCCCCTTCCATCGGCACAACCTGTCGCCGCCCCACACTATTTCATGCAGGTTAGGCTCAAACAGCATCGGATACAATTTTGCCCCTTCCATACTAAACGCAAAGATACAAAATATCAAAAATGATACAAATGGGGTCAGGCCCCAATTGTACTATTTATCGAGCCTGTGGATAACTCCTCGGCTGACACCGGTCACGCGTGATATCTGCGCCACATTCCTGCAAAACCTCAGTAAACTTTTAATTATCTCGTTACGTTCGGCCTTCGCAAAATGTTGAATAGTAGAGACTTCCGTGATTCCAAACTCCGCCTTTATATACTCACGCACCCGTTCATCTGTCACGCGCCGACCTGTATCACTATCAAAATCCAGGACTCTCTGCGTTTTAGCCAGCGGTGTATTGACCAACTCCTCAAGCGCATCGAACGAAATCTTTGTAAAAACCGAATTCTTCGAGCACATCGGAACATCACAAACCATCTTAGAATCATACTCACGCCAACTGCTCCACCGATAATCACCCACCTTTTTCACCAGCCCTCCGGCAACCGGATTCTGATGAATGTACTGCATAAGAGTCAAAAAATACTCCCAATCATTTACCACCTCGCTTCTGAAACGGCCTTGGAACACATGGCCCACATGTTCGTACTTGATATTGAAGTAGCCAGCATAAGTACCTGACAACCATTTAATTGCGGTCGATACCCCACACTTCTGTTCCCTAACAAGCAGGTGCACATGATTAGGCATCAGGCAATAAGCGTAAATGACCAGCAAAGGCGGAATCCGTTGCCCGGTCTCATCCACCGGGAAAACCAAACGCTCCATCAGAGTTAAAAACTTGAGAAAATCCTTCTCATTCTCGAAAATGTCCTGCCGGTTCACCCCGCGCAGAATAACATGGTAAACGCCAGAATCACTGGCTGATCTCATTTTTCGTGCCATGGTAAAAGCAAAAATTGATTATATCGCAAAGATAGAAAAAAAAATGATACAATTGGGGCCTGACCCCTTTTGTATCATTTATGCATCAACACCAATGAACCAGCAGCGGATTAAGCCGGATCTTACGCGGGCATCCATTGCGCCCTTGAATCTGATAATCGCCCGCAATCCCCTCCGGAAGCAACTCCTCCAGTCGGGCATTCAAGACCGATGCCTTCTCGCTAAAAGAATTGTCTTCAAGGTCAACCAGGCGCGCCACCCTGGCCTTAACATCCTCTTTAAAAGTATTAGGATTAATCGTAGAATAAATCTCCTCCAGCTCTGTCCTAAAACTATCACGTTGCTTCAGCAGAATACCCTCCGGATGCCTTAAAAACAAGACAAACAGTGTCTTAACCAACGGTCTCAACTGAAGTATCGGCCCATCAGGTCCTCCCATTCTAATACTATAATTCTTGTCTATAAACAATTCAACAGGCTCACCCAGCGATTCCAAGCCACATCCAAGATGCTTAAGCCGCTCCTGAACCTTAGTCATAAGCGCCATCAGCTCGGCAGCCTCCATCCCATCAAGCAAATCGCCATAATCAACCTGTGGTTCACTCAGCTTCCAGGGAACTCCAGGAAAAAGCAACTGCCACATCAACTGAACCTCTATGTTTCCACGTATCATCATACCATAAAGGTACGAAAAATACTTCACCCGCCAAGCCCAAACGCCACTATTTCATAAATAAACAATTTGAAATACCAAACAATTACAAGCTTGTAATCACTTTTTAATGCCGATTTCCGACAACACCTTTGCCACAATAAAAGATAGTCCATATGAGCAATAAAAATCAAATCATCCCAGGCCCCCATCCAGGCCAATTCCATCTACCCGCCGACAACAACATAGTGTACCTAAATCCAATGGAACGAACACTATATCAACTCTTTATTAACCACCCAGAGGGCATCAGGGCCGATGCTCTCGCGCTGCATTGGCAAGAACTCTACCGCCTGTATGCCCACGAATCGGTCTTTGACGACAAAAAACTGATGCTCAGTACTGTAGAAAACCTCTGTGGCAAATCAAAAATAGTTTTCTACTCCAACATATCCCGAATCAAGCACAAGTTCATCACCACCATAGGTGCCCGAAAAGCAAAAAGTTTCATAATTATACGCCACCACGACGGCCGATATCGCATCGGCCCCAAAATCAAATGAAATGGAAAAGAAACTATCATATTTCACCGAGGAAACAATGAAACACCTGATTCTGAAAAATGCCACACATGACAGATGGCTCTTCAGATCACTAAAAACCATGATAGCCTGTAAATTAACGCTGGTTTACGGTCCATACCACATGATGTCCGATTTGCAATCATTGGCCGCAAGCGGATTTCAGGATACATACGAGCATGCCGAAATACTAGCATCTTTCCTCACCGAATTGGTCCCTTCACACCCTACAACCCCATCAGAATTGATGGAAACTGTGGATGATTACTGCAATGAAGCAATTGAAAAATATAAGGAATACAAACATCTTCTAGAGTTGCTTGAAGGCGATTGCTTCTATCCCAAAGTGGCAGAAAAATTCTGTAAGAAAGTCTATAAGGCAAGAAAGTATTATACATTCAAAGCCTTCGCAAACCTCAACTATTCCATTTACGCCCAAGTCCTGTTGTTGTACCAAATATCAAAAATTGACTACAAAACTTTTGTTGACCAATTCCAGGAATACAGCCTTTTCAGCCAAAAACGAAAACCCCTTACTCTCTCAGAACTCAAATTGTATATCAAGACAATGAGTAATGTGGTAGATTTATACTTCACCCTACTGGGCAAAACGAATCTTTAGGTACAATTGGGGTCTGACCCCAATTGTACTATTTTACCCCATCACACAAGCATTCCCCTGTACAAAGATGGCGATTCTTTCCTCTTAAGAAGCAAACAGAGCATATCCGAGTCATCATATCGTGAACGCATAATAAAGAAGCCGTCGGCATCCGGTTCACTTACAATTGAACCCATTGATGTGGTGGTTTCACGCCATAGAGATGATGATGTTGATGTCATCGTATGTATTGAAACATAATCAAATTCATCCGTCAGGAGATCAACCGCATCTTTATTACCATCCTTTGATTTCCATTTATTAATCCACTCATTTAAAGAGACATATCCGTTCTCGCCCATTTTAGTGCGAATAAAGTTCAACACCTGCGTCTTATCCTCAATATTGTCCAAATAATGGAACTTAAGAATCTCATACGCAAATTTGGCAACCGGAATATTCAGACATGGGGTCTCAGGCAACTGACCATGAATATTTACCTCATCCACCAACGCTTTCAGGATATCAATGGTCGATATCTCCAACAGGTCAATCTGTTGCAGAATCTTCTCCTTCTGATCCATCAAATCAGACCTCAGATTATCCTTCAGATACTCCTCTATAGCCTCGGGCAGAAGGTTCGAGAATTCAAACCGATAACGAATCCTTCCGGGGCGACCCAGCAGATTATCATTCAGCGTCAACTGATTGGTAGTCAGAATATACAATCGGCGGCAAGCATTATACACTCCATCAATAAGCCTGAGCAGGATATCATCGTCCTCGCCCTTCTTAAAGGTCTTTTCGGCCTCATCAATAAACACCACGCATTCAAAATTCAGCGACTGCAGGAATGGCAGCAGGCCATCACAGTTATTCTGAACAATCACCACCGGCAGACCGATAGCATTGCATAAGAGTTTGGCCGATATTGTCTTACCCGTACCTTTTATACCATTGAATATTATTCCCAGATTCTTGTTTCCTTCAATAAAAGCATCAGAAAACCAAGTCTTTTTAACAAGTCCTATTATCGGCTCTAGGCCCAACTCATATATTTTGAAATCAAAAACAAATTGATCTCCAATTCTTTTAAGACCTATCCTCTTCATCATGGCAGTACTGGTCTGGACCACCACAAAAACACCATCACCCGGCGACTCAAGCAAACGGGTATCTCCGCTCACAGGGAAAAAAGTTCCCGATTCATTAATCCACTGCTGATTATTTTTCATACTACCATTGTTAAACAACGCAGCAAAGGTACTCCCACCCCATTTAACCCTCCAAATCTCTGCAAACCTTGCAAAGATTTGGAAGCAATTCTTTCTAAGAAGAATTTTGCAAAAAACAATAAAATGAAGATCCAACACATGAGTGACCTCCATATGGAGTTTACTGAAAATTCCCGATTCATAAAAGCCAATGAATTCGAGGCAATGTGCTAAGAGGAATGAATGATTTCCGCCAGATTCTATACAACGGCCATCGGTTTACGCCCGATGATTATAACCTTGAACACGAAAAATGTCTCAGTTTCCTTAAACAGGCTGTTGAGCAGAGTACGGCAAAACATATCGTTGTGGTAACCCATCATCTGCCCACTATGTCGGTGGTATCTGCCCAGCATAAAGAATCAGTATTAAATGGTGCATTCGCCACAGAATTAGGCGATTACATTGCCGATAGCCGCATTGACGCCTGGATTTACGGCCACTCCCACACCAACATCGACACTGTCATCGGCAATACAAAAATCGTTACCAACCAACTTGGTTACGTATGCTTTAATGAACACCTGGCAAACGGATTTGATCCTTGTAAAGTAATTCATATATAGATTTATCAAAGGCCAATAAAACTATTTCATCATCTCCCACAAAGGCCGCAGCACCGGTAGGATCTCTCCCATCACCTCACCAAACTTTGGTGTCTCAGGATATTTTATCTTACGCAGAAAAGCCCGCCACATAGCCTGACGCTGTTCCGATTCCACAAACGCGGGCTCAAACAATGGATGTACCTCCATATACACAGTCCCTCTATTAGCGAACACCTCTCTCACAGCATCTCTCAACACCACCATGTCAACATTACCACTCTTCAGAATCGTGTATACGTCAAAGAAGTCCTTCATACGACTGTTGCTCTCCGCACGGTCTATCATTGTCTGAAATTTCTCTGCCACCACCGTTTCCAGTGAGTATGCCTTAACCTTCACCTCTGGTAAATCCTCCAGCAACAACGGATAATCCAAGTCCACAGGTTTGGGAATAATGATATCGCCAAATCCCACATCCATTGACACTTGTTGCACTATCGAATCCAGATGAGCAGTAATGAGAATTCTGATACCATTGTACTCTCTTTCCAATGTTATATCCTCCAAAATAATCTCATCATCCCCACTGTCAAACTTAACGCCATCCTCAGGACAATCAACACGACAGATGGTCTGGAACGCCCGTTTGATATTCTCTTTATCACGGTTAATCCTATCACCCATAAAGTCCATATCCATCGTCGGACGGGCATTGAATTGCTCGTGAGCATACAGTAGCACACCTCCTTTCAGATAGAAATGATTCCGATACTCGCTCAGCGACAACCTATACAGAAACCGCTCTTGTATAAAACGCAACAACACCTGCATATAAGTCTGCCCCGCCGTCTGCCGAGTGATGTTCAGCAATCTAGCCTTGTTCGATACACCGAAATTCTTTTTCTCCATTAATTGTTGTTATTCAAAGTCCGATCTCCAGATACCCCTTCAAAGTCGTTGCCACGCGCATCTGGTTCGCGTAAGCAGTCAAGAGGGCAATGTTACGGTCCTTCCTGGCAAGATAGTTTTTTAGAACTTCAGCAGCCACGTCCAGGCCAATCTTGTTGCGAAACTTAACCGCATCGCACACTGATTTCTCCAATCCGTAGATCTTAACTATCTGACCCTGCACTTTAGCCTCCTCAACACCCAAATCGTAGTACTTCTGCTCCCAATAGCATAGTTGTATTGGAGGAAACTCCGGCACAACGACCTTACGATGCTTCTCTACAGCCACATAGAACGCCCCTGGAATCTGCGTCGTCAATCCATAATGTGACCAGGCCGAATAAAGACAAAGCACACCGCGCGGTACTACTCTTTCGATATCAATCATAGTATCCGCTAACGCCTCAGCCGATGCATACACGCCGTTTTTCAGACGCACCACACTTCCATCCTCCACAGCCTTCCTTATGCCGTAGTAACTCTGTGATTCGCGGATTTCATGCGTACTCATCACACCATTAATTATCAGTTCCTTATCCATTAGGCAATTCTTTATATCGCAACAAAAATACGGCTTTTTTCTGAATTAGCCGTAGTTTTATTCAAATTTCTTTCAAATGATACAATTGGGGTCAGGCCCCTTTTGTATCATTTTGCTAATTTTGTAACCAATGAATATAGAGCAGCACCCGTTTGAACCGTTTCTGCCCAAGAACACCAGGATCCTTTTTCTGGGCAGTTTCCCGCCCCAGCTGCATCGTTGGAGCATGCCGTTCTATTACCCCAACTGGATCAACGACTTCTGGCGAATCATCGGCCTGATTCATTTCAACGACAAAGACCACTTCTGCAACATCACAGAAAAACGCTTCAACGAGGCCGATATTCGCAAATTCTGCACCCAAAACGGCCTAGCGTTCTATGACACCGCAACCCAAATCCGCAGACTGAAAGACAACGCCTCCGACGCATTCTTAGAAGTTGTAACACCGACCGATATCCCTTCACTATTGCAACAAATCCCGAATTGCACCACTCTGGTCACAACAGGCCAGAAGGCCACCGAGGTCATCAGCAGCACCTTCAACTGCCCCATTCCACCCATCGGGAGCCACATAGAAATAAAAATAGGCAATCGCCCAATCAACTTCTGGCGAATGCCTTCAACGTCGCGCGCCTACCCGCTACCAATAAACAAAAAAGCCGACGCCTACCGCCAGCTCTTCTAAAATGGAACAATTGGGGTCAGGCCCCAATTGTATCATTTTTCCATCTTGACCTTGGGAAGTTGCCAGTGATATTTGGTGGCTAAGAGGCGGATTATTATTACTCCAGCTACGCATCCGGTCCGATACACGGCCGGACTGAAATTGAAATATTCCAGCAACAGATATACCAATCCACCTGCAACGCAGGCAAGTGCGTAGATTTCTTTGCGGAAAATGAGCGGCTCCTCGTTGATGAAGATATCGCGTATAACGCCACCGCCAGCACCGGTCATAGCGCCAATCACTATTGCGATTACCGCCGAGCAACCCATATCAAGGGCCTTGATCATACCCAAAAGAGTAAAAATAGCAAGTCCGATAGTATCAAAGAGGAAAATTGTACCGGCAATCCGGTCAACCAATTTGTGGAAGAAATAGTACAGTACCAATGCACCTGCAACGATTAGAAGCGACATCAGATCATCAAACCAGAACGGCCTCACGCCCAGCATTACATCCCTGATTGTTCCGCCGCCAACAGCTGTAACAAAGCCTACGATGAACAGGCCGAACAGGTCAAACTGTTTCGCAGCAGCAAGCCTGATACCGCTTATCGCAAAAGCGAACGTACCAATAATCTCAATCCAATACATGCTGCAAAGTTAGCAAATAGTACAATTGGGGTCAGGCCCCAATTGTATCATTTTCTAGAATCTGTTGATTACATCAATGATATAGGCTACATCCTCAGGCTTGATTGTGGGGCCGATGGGTAGGCTGAGTTCTTGAGCTGCAATTTGCTCGGTGATGGGCAGTTTTAGACCGGAATTCCAGTCAGCTTTAGCGTAGCACTCTTGCTTGTGCGGGGGGATGGGATAATGAATTATGGTCTCTACCCCATTCTCTTTCAGGTAGGCTTGGAGTTCATCTCGCTTGGTACACAAAACAGGGAACAGATGATAGACGTCCTGAGCATCAGGCAAGCGTTTAGGCAATGTAATCAGCGGATTATTGATTCCCTCATAATACATCTTTGCAACCTGCTGACGATGCGCATTATCTGTTTCAAGATGTTTGAGCTTTACATCCAGAACTGCGGCCTGGATCTCATCTAAGCGGCTGTTGCGACCGGTATATTTGAAGACGTATTTGGCTGATGAACCATAATTAGCGAGCGCCCTAACGGCCTTAGCCAACTCAGGATCATTAGTTGTTGCAGCACCGCCATCGCCCAGCGCACCCAGGTTCTTGCCAGGATAGAAACTATGACCGGCAGCATCGCCAATAGAGCCCGTTCTACGCCCGTCAGCACACTTACATCCATGCGCCTGAGCGTTATCCTCAATCAACTTAAGATTATGCTTAGAACAAATCTCTCCTATTCTATCTGAATACGAGTTCCGTCCATAAAGATGAACAATACAAATCGCACGAGTACGTGAAGTAATTGCAGCCTCAATGCGTTCCGGATCAATCTCCAGAGTCTCAATTGAAGGCTCAACCAGCACCGGTTTCAACCCATTCTCAGTAATAGCCAGAATGGTAGCAATATAAGTATTAGCCGGAACAATCACCTCATCGCCAGCCTGCATCACGCCCAGCTCAATATAAGCCCGGAAAATCCAAATCAAAGCATCCAGCCCATTAGCACAGCCCACGCAGTACTTAGACCCAATAAAGGAAGCATAATCCCCCTCAAAGCGCTCATTCTCAGCGCCCTGAAGATACCACCCGCTCTCAACCACACGCTTAACGGCCTCCTGAATCTCAGCCGCGTGCAGCCCGGTAACCTCCTTTAAACTCAAAAACGGAATCATACTGCAAATATAGAAAAATGATACAAAAGGGGTCAGGCCCCAATTGTACTATTTTTTTCAGGGCGCCAGAGATGGCGCTGCATATCCACGTGACCGTTGGGTTTGAATGAAACACCTTCGGCTTCCAGCAAGGGCCGATGCTGGCTCCATCCAGGCGCTGTGCGGCCAACAATATTTACCACCCGATGACAAGGTAGCAATTCCGCTCCTGGCGTATATCGGAGCGTCCGACCCACCATTCGGGAATGACTGGGCCACCCCGCCAAGGCCGCCACATTGCCGTACGTGGTCACCTTCCCGCGGGGGATCTGGCTAACGATGCTCAGCACATTGGTCTGAAAATCCCTAGCCTCCTCCACCGTCATTCTGTCCGGATAATCCTTCATCTCCACAAAATAGTACAATTGGGGCCTGACCCCAATTGTATCATTTTAGCACCTGTTCTGCCGCATTCTTAGTATCGACCTTCTCGATGATGCGCTCCAAAACCCCATCCTCAGAAAAGATGAACGTGCGGCGCAGAGTGCCCAGCACCGTCTTGCCGTACATCTTCTTCTCGCCCCACGCGCCAAACGCCTGCAGCATCTCCGTAGAGGTATCGGCCAACAACCGGAACGGCAGCTCATACTTGGCCCTGAAACCAGTGTGCGACTTGGCGCTGTCCTTGCTCACGCCCACCACATTGTACCCCGCAGCCGTCAGCGCAGCGTAATTATCGCGGAACGAGCACGCCTCGGCCGTGCAGCCCGACGTGTTGTCCTTGGGGTAAAAATACACAATCGTCTTGCGGCCATTCCCGATAAAGTCCGATGACCGAACCACTTGACCATCCTGATCAACCACCTCAAACTGAGGCATCTTATCTCCAACTTTCAGCATAACTTCTCAAGTAGCAATTGGGGTCAGGCCCCATTTGCACAATCGTGCAATTGGGGCCTGACCCCAATTGTATCATTTGTATCGTTTTTCAATTACACTCCAATCCAGAATCTGCCAGAGAGCTTCAAGTTGGGCAGCACGGCGGTTCTGATAATCAAGGTAGTAGGCGTGCTCCCAGACATCGAAGGTGAGAATGGGCTTGAGGCCCTGTGTTACAGGATTTGATGCGCCGGGCTCCTGGGTTATTACAAGTTCACCGTCTTTCTTGGCTGACAGCCATACCCATCCACTTCCGAACAGGCTAACGCCCTTGGCTACAAACTCTGTCTGGAAAGCCTCTACACTGCCCCACTGCTTTACAATCTGAGCCTTGAGAGCGCCGTCCGATAAGGCCTTACCGCCCTTGCAGAACTGCGTAAAGTACATGTTGTGATTCAGTATCTGACCGGCATTGTTGAATATGCCGCCGCTGGATTTGCACACAATCTCCTCCAGCGACAAATCCTCAGAAAGCCCGCTCCCGGGCAGCAACTTATTAAGATTATCCACATAAGCCTGCAAATGCTTCCCATGATGGAAACCAATAGTCCTCTCGCTTATCACGGGCTCCAGATCCTTGGGCCCGAATGGCAATGTAATCAGTTCAAACATATCTCATAAGTTTTGATGGTTTTTGCAAATATAAATAATCTGTCGTAAAATAAAAAAGCCAAAGGTCCTCTCCTTTGGCTTGGAACTACCATCTCTATTATTTGCGAGATTATACTAACGACATCATCGTTTAAGTATCAATTATGTATGTTTTCTGGTATTGTATTTTTCTTGGGAGTCATACCTGAATACGACCGCTGCTGGAGATGTGGTAAACAGGGATGATCTCGTAGCATAAATCGGAAAGATTGGCTACCGCGAAGCTTTCCGCTTCCTCCTTAGTTGGGAACCAGTAAAGGTAGGTACCCTTGGCAAAGACCTTGAATACTGGGCCACCTTCTGAAAAAGACAGATAGGTCTCCTTTGCGAACTCTTTGATAACAAAACAAATTCTCATAGTGATAGGTTGTCGTTTAGTTAAACAAAAATTTCAATAATAAACTTAATTCATTAAGGCATTGCCTGCGTGAGGAGGCACCGCGATTCAATAACCGAATCGTTGGTTTGGGCATGGTCCACTGGACCGCAATAATTAAATTCTTGCTGTTGAAGGCATTAATTTTTTAGGGTTAGATATAGGGCGTTAAACAAAAGGGTAATTTCCACGTAGAAATCACCTATCTGGCATAGAAAGAGGGACGGTACAAATTACCTTCTTCAACTCATGCTTGCCAATTTGCAAGTCGGCGACTCATGCCGGAGCGGCCGAGGAGTTCCTCCTGAAAACTTATTAATTGTATCAAAGCACTACGGCCGCGCGTCATGGATAAAAAGGATAGCAATCACAAAAACGACTAGATTGCGAGGTGCGGCACAGGACTATTGCTTATTCCTATCACAAAGTACTGATAAATCCAGCAAACCACCAAATATTTCGGCTTTTATTTTCGGGCAAAAAGTGGCTTTTAACACACTCAGGGCGCGATAGTTGATTATTTGAACAGTACAATTGGGGCACCAAAGCATAGCGACTAAAAGACTGTCCCCTTTTGCACCTAAAGTATAGCCAACATGAAAGAGTTTTTAGTTTTTGGGGAATACAATTTGGCCCTGTTCCCTTTTGTATTATATTTGCATCGATATGAAAATATCACGGCACTGCCAATATTGGAAAACACCATATTTAAAACTTTATGAAAAATACAACTTGTTTGCGCTTGGAAGAGATAGCTAGTGCACTCTCCAAAGCCGATTCGGCCAGAATGGCCCCCGAAATGTCCCGCCAGGACAGAGTGATAATGGAACAGGCGTGCGTAACCCTCCGCGAAGCCGAACGCGCCGCCATAGTAAACGTTGAAACCGGTCTGGTAGAGCGCTTCACCGCAAGCGCCGGCAGCGTCAACCTGCAAGCCAAAAACATTCGCGCCCTAGTGACCAAAATCAACAATATCCCCAAATCCCTGGATGTTACCGAGACTGTGATAAAGCAGTGTGTCAAAGTGCTTAAGGCTATTGCCATGTGGTGCACTATGCTGTTTGTCCTTGTTTACATGTCCGGTTGTGCTTCCATGACTAAGGCACAGCTAAAGCGGGTTAATGATCTGGCTGTGGTGTCCGATTCCTCCATGACGGGTCCGGGAAGCGTTCTGCGACTGCTGGATGAGGTACGATTGGAACGCGGGCTGATGTATGCGGCCTCTCTGCAAGGAACCGAGACGCATATTCAGGAACTAAATGGTTTGGCCGATGCGGTAGCTCAGCAGAATCGTTTGGCTGAGAAGTCTGATGTATGCATCACTATCCTGGAAAGCTATATCAGGGCTTTGAAATCTGTCACCAGTGAGACTAGATGGAAGCAAAACGGAACCGAGCTACGCGGAATAGGCCGAAACATGGACTCCCTAGCTATAGCCTACAACAAACTCGACTGGGGAACCCTCTACGACCCCGGAATAGCCAAACAAATAGGAAAAACTACCGGATACCTGGCCGAACAATACGTCAAACGCCGCCAACGCCACGTAGTAAAGAAAATCTTAGAACACGGAGATACAATAGTAGACGCCTGCGTAAAATCCCTTGTGGCAGAGCTTAAATCGGAAGATTTCAAGGGACTCATAGAAAACGAGCGAACCGGCTTAGAGAACAACTATAGGGCCTACCTAAACGCCGCCTCTCTAACCGGAACCTCGCCCCAGCCCACCTACGACCGAATCTACGTAGAAAGCCGCCTCAAAATCGACCAAGCCGAAACCCTCCGTCGCAACTGCATAACCATGCTCCAATCCTTCGCCCGAGCCCACGCCGCCCTCCTAAAACAGATGGACAACCGCGCCACCTATAGCGAGTACCTAGACGAACTCCTTGAACTCAACAAACAGATTGTGAACATCGCCGATTTGTTGTAGTTCTATTTGGCCGTACTAATGAAAAATTATACAATTGGGAACAAGCCCCAATTGTATAATTAAAAGAATGTCACTAGAGATAATTGACAAACGGTAGCAATACCTTCAAATGTAGCACCCTTATTTTTTTGATAGACTTTTTTCTATTTCCTTATTGAACTTTTTATCTTCTCCGATAAGAAGACTCACCAGTTTATCAACCGTTGTACAAGGATTATGAGTATGGAACCTTTTATCATTATATTTTTTCCTCTGTTCACTTGCTCTCCTAATAGCCTCTTTCTCACTGCATTTACATATCTCTAACAAAAGATAGCGCATTCTCTCGTCATTCTTCTTGTACATGTATGGCTTGGCACCATTTTTATAGCCGAAAGTTTTTACGCGTTTAGTAATAATGCGCTTATACTCAGAACGTGGCAACTCTGTACAACGTGCATCAAAGTGGTACACATACCAAAGCTCAAACGCTTCATTACTCCACGCACATCCAATATGATGAGCTTCCGCTTTTAAAATAGCGCTATCAAAAGCTGATGGTTTAAAACTATCCCTATCAAACACAGCCCAAACACTATCATACGGGTTTCCTTGTTTTTCAGCTTTATCACGTAGTTCAATCGCTTTATCAACGACCTGAATGGTGTTAATTCCTCCACCATCACAGTTCACCTCAAAAACCAATCCACTTGAGTTCTTCATCATACTAAAAGAACGAAAGTAGTTCGGCTCAGTCTTTTCTCCTTCACAGACAATTAATACTCTACAATGGACATAATGAGCATCCTTATTATCAACAGGAGTTAGTAAAGAGTATGGTTCTAGGTCAGAAATATTGAGTTTTTTAGCCATATACATTCAGTCTATTGAGGTTCTAATATAGGGAATTGCTCCATATCGTCCTTTTATGTAGTTACGCTCCATATTACCATCACCTCGAGGTTTCTTACCATCGGGAAGAACTATATGACGCATACTGTACACATCAGTACGCTCTAACTGATCTTTTTCAGTAAACCAAATCTGATCACGGCGCAGTAAATTGCTAGATAATAGATTTGTATCATGTGTGGTAAATATAAGTTGTGCCCCCAATTGATTTCGCAATGGATCATTGAATAATTTAACGATCTCTCTTGAAATAAGAGGATGCATCTTTGCATCAAGTTCATCTATTACGAGTATAGAACCTCTAAGTATGGTATCAAATATCGGCCCTGCCATGTCAAATAGTTTCTGAGTTCCAGCAGATTCCATCTCAGTAAAATCAAAACTCTTTGATTCTATCGGCTGTCCTTCTTCATTAAATACTTTATGTGTAGAGAAAACATCTACTAACTTTTTTCCTGATAACTCTTTTGCAAGACTTTCTTTCAATTCCTTTGGTAGATTATCCGGTAGTTCATTGATATTAAAGTCACGAACTTTTGTTGAAAGGCCAGAGAACCCAAGTTGCATATCGGAGAAGAATTTTTTCATGTCTTCACAACCAGGAAGATTCTTATTCAGCAAATACCTTGTATATGTCGAATAACCGTCTGTTTCTAAGCCCGATAATACATTGAGATCATTATTGAAAAATTTTATGATGGTATTGGAAATTTTGCCTCCTAATTGACCAACCAGCGAAAGAAACAACCTGTTATCATTTGTTTTGTCTTCCATATCTTTCCCTTCAGGGAATAGTTTTTCATTGACACCAATCCCATCTACATTTCGAATAAAAAGGGGTTTCTCCGTACCGGATTTTTCAATTCGAATAAGTTGTTCATGAATAATACGCTTATCGGTGTTAGAAAAACTATATCGGTATCTTACATCTGATATGATAGCATCAACTTCATATAATGTTGGCTTTTTATCATTTACGAGATTAAGGCTAAATGGGAAATAAGGAAGTTCTTCTTCATCATTAACCTTTACCGAATCCACAATAAGCCTAGACATGCATCCTATAGCATTTATCAAATTACTCTTTCCGCTTGAATTAGCGCCATAAATCGCAACAGATCGCAAAAAGGGAACCTCATTAGTAGAAACGACATTACTTCGAGGCTCATCTTTAATTGAATCAGGCTTAATTTCTATGCTCTTTCGTTCTGCGATAGATCGAAAGTTTTCGATTGTAAATCTAAGAAGTGCGTTCATGATTGTTTTTTGAGAATTTATAGAACTTTGGGCGCAAAAGTAGTAATAAATATTGCAATTCAAGGATAAATTGAGAATTTTTCTCATATTTTCAATTATTACAATATGATGACATACATATTAACATCACCTTATTTTGAAAATAGTACTATCGAATTTACTATTTAAAAATCTCCCAGCATCATATAAAACGCCACGGGCTCCTAGCAGCCCATTTACCCATTATCCATTGTTCCGAATCACATCTAATTACAAAATCAAATAACATGATTCACCTCTTCCTCCACAACTCCATCAACTCTCCATTCAGTTTCTTATTCGTAGTGAAGTTCTCGATATCAGCATCCCGCAAGTTCATGCTCTTACAATAATCCCTTACTCCTAAAAGGACCTTACGGCAGTTATCCCACGACCTCCAGAATGGCACTGCACCAGTAAACTTTTCAATTCGTTGCCATGATGAATAACTTAGAGTTTCCAGAGATAATGCTTCGTAAATAAACGGCAACACCCTCTTGAGATACCCTAAAGAATTGAAATCTCGCCAATTGAACGCCAACACGTACACATACACAAGTTCATTGGCCTCGCACTTTCCGCTCAACTCTCCTTCGACGAATGCTTTCCACGCGATGCTACCCATACTCACCACAACAGAATCATCTGGTTCTATATGTTTCTTAATGGCAGCCCTAATAGAATCATTTACCATGCCCTGCTTTCCCATCCAAGCAATCACTCTTGAGCGCTGCATCAAACAGTGCTTAAGAATAATCTTGTTAATAGGAACTCTGTTCGGCTGATTCCATTGGTCCAATGCGATAGCCACATATTCATCTACATGTGCCACAAACTCAGAAAGGATGTAGTCAGCAACGAACGTGTCTATTGTTAGCAGTTTCTTATACAGTTTTTCCCATGCGTCAAACTTCTCAGGAACATTTCGTTGGAATATAAAAAACAACGCAATGAACTGTGTAGGCATCAATTCCAGCCAGAAATCTTCCGCAAGAATCTGATTGTTCAGAGTAACAATTGATTTAAACAAAGCCCAATCATGGTTGAGCAAAGCTACTATTTCTTCCTTAGTCAGCCCATCTAGAGCATTCGAAAGTAATGCTTTTCCTTCATCATTTAGATAGTCGGCCTTGCTTAGTTCAACCAGCAGCGACACATAATCTTCTATCCTTTGCTTCTTTCTATAATCTTCAACTCTACTACTAAAGTCAAATACCTGATAATCAAAAGACCCAAATTTGGAAGTCTTCGACAACTCTACAATAAAACGTCTTTCATCACAAAACAGTTTTGAAACGGGTTCACTTAGAAAGGCCTTCTTTACTGTTGCCCCGCTATCTTTGTCTTTAAAGCCACCTTCAAGATGATTAAGTATTAAGCCTATTCCAACATCTTCACCTCGTCCAGAAATCTTTTCATCAAGGAGTTTGAGCAAGTTGACTGTCGCAAGAAATTTCGTTGAATCGCGCCCAATGTCATCAGAGAACAGATGTAGCATCTGGGACACATCGTTTCTTCCATCAAGCACAGAATCCATCCAGAACTGAAATCCCACATCGGCTGTTGGCTTATTTACATTGTCGGGGTATGGTTCCATCAACGTCTCGCCTTTTCCTGCCACAAATTGCAAGTTGTAGAATCCATTTCCAAACTTTCTGGCAGAAGCACTTCCCGAGCAAATGGCCATTCCTTTCAAGAAACCATACGGAATATTCTGTATTAGCCTCATACAAAGCTCAATATAGTCTTCCGATGGTTTTTCCACAGCATATACAGCCGGTTTTTGCATATCCAGCAAGAAGGCACATAAGAACATGAAACGAGTAGGGTCTATACCATTCAATGGTTCTCTGCGTCCTTGCATTTTTTCTTCTTTCAGGATGATGGGCTTTGTGTATGCTATAAAATCCTCGTCTACTCTTTCTGGTCTTCTGAACAGTTTTAGAAGTTCGTAGAAGTTAGTGTATTGTCCCAATGAATCCTGTTTAATAACCAACGAATGGGTCCATACGCAACCGGGACGACTCATCTCGTCTGCATACCAGCTCTTCGCAATGACATAACTCTGTGATTCCTCCAGAGGATAAGCCGTTATATAGCTTGTATCTTTATCAATAGGGTTCACATAACCCGACCAGTCACTAAGATATGACATCATATCGGCATCGTGTAGTGGTAACGATACCGATCCGGCTATCAAGTGATGGCCATTGTTATAGCCATGCAATAATTGATCTATTTGCATTTCTATGATATCAGGTAATTAAACGGTTTCGTCAAATCAGGCGATAGCTCTTTCTCTTTGTCAAAAGCTATAAAGGCACGGCAGCTCTTGCGAGCCTTGTCTTTCATTTCAGCCTCTTTCTCACTTTTATCTTTATAGTCGAATCCTTGGGCACTAACACCAAAGAAAACAACATCATTAAAGTGCCACTTAATGAAGTTATACAATACGGGCGAACGTTGTTGAAGAAACTCTTCAGGGGTTAGGTTTTCCGTCATTTTCAAATCCCATGCAGAAAGTCCTATCGCAATCTTCTGCATTTTAGAATGCGAAGCGATATATTTCAGCACCATCATATTTTGCGAGGCTTCCAGCATCTTTTCAGGGGCCAGTCGCGGAGCCTTCTGTCTTTCTTCAGTCCTGTCAATGTCTACCTCCTCTGGATCGTCTTCTTCCAAATCGTCTTTACTCACATCATCCAGTTTGTTAATAAGATAGACCATTCTGTCCGATTGCTCTATCCATTGTTTGATGTTCTCCGGCAGGGTGTGATCAATGATTTTTTGGAACTGTTCCCCCATAAAATCTGGTATGTCCAACTCTAGTTCTTCACCGTCCGATTTCCTTTTTACATTAATTTTGATATCATCGGGGACAGGTGTTTTCGACCGCTCAATCTTATTCATACTCACCCAATACTCCCATATCTCGTTCAGATAGCTGGAGTTCTCGGGTGATGTCGTAAACTGAAGCTCTAAATTATTACCGCCTCGCTTTATTATATCCCAAAGCGCGGCTATATAGGTCGTTTTACCAGCATCTGGCACGCCTGCTATGAAACACTTCTTCTCCATAGTCATTATTTCATTTTTTCTCCAACCCAGTCAAGTACTTTCTTCAAACGCTGTTCCTCATTTTTTGAATCTTCATCCTTCTTGATAAGGTCTTTCACAAGCTTTTCAAATCGTTCGTTATTGTGAATGTGCTTCGAATCTATTTCCCTGCAGTCAAAATTTTCTGGTGATAACTCAATCTGAGAGCAGAAAAAGTCAACAATCATCTGCTTGAACGCCACAAAATCGTTCTTTTTCTGATTATCTTTTTCTACTAGGTCTATCTTGTTGAACAAAAGAGCGTATGTTGCATCTTTGGGCAACTTTCCACACTCTTTCAGCCCTCCAAAAAGCTGTCTGAACTTTCCTTCTTCAATGTCCCATTTTTCAGTCAACTTAGTGGTATCCAGAAATATGAGAACTCGTTGCGCACGGGATATAGACTCATCTTTCTTGATTCGCTCTTTGATGTCAACATACTTTCCATACGTTTCTCCGGCACGGTCTGAAATGATGATTTGTTTCTTTTCTCTTAACGCAGGGTTAAAGAGGTTCAATGTCAACAGATATTCATCCTCCTCTTCTGTTCTCAGTGTCTTCGACTTAATCTCCTCATCGTTTTTCACACTTCGTAAGTAAAAACGCCTCTCAAAGCCGGAAAAGGTGTCCGAATCATACATTTTATAGCCCTCCACCTCTCCTTTCGTTAACAGGTAATAATATAGGGACCCAACAAACGTTGACTTTCCATAGTCTGAAAAGCCTATCAGTACAATCAGTTCTGGTTTGACGTTGTTCAACACCATGTTGATATTAGCATCATTCATGGCATCGCAATAAAACTGTCCTGTGTCAGGTATCTTGGGAGTATAGCCGTTATCAACGTTTTCGTTGCCTCCTTGGATAAAACTATAGTCGGTCAGATCCTTTTTTTCTTCATTCATCTCCGCTGCCATAATATTCGATAATAATGTATTCCAACAATAATTCGTAATATATGTAGATTCCAAATTCCATCACTGTCAGTCTGCGATTCTTTAATTCCTGTGGAACTTCTTTTTCACCAGACTGGACATAGTTTAGTAGAAGTGACGACTTTTCCAATGTATCATATGGGAGTTCAGCATCTGCTTCTACAAGTTCTTTCACAATACTTTCAATCGTCGCCGTTTTCTTTTGTTCCTCTTCTGTCATTACTTGTCTCAACAGAGCTACAACATCATTATTGGTGAACTTCCAAGGGGTATGCTTAAGTAGTTCAAACAAAAAGTTGTACGTTTTCTCGTATGGCTTCTTATCTGATACTCCTTTGTATTTACCAACGATGAGTTGTTGCTGATAAAGATATGAGGCCTTGGCCATCTTTCTCACTTCTGCCTTTATGTCTGCATCTTGATAATGAGTGTCCAGATAGTCAGGATCCGATAACAACTCCTTCATTTTTCCGCACTCCCTATCCACCACAATATTGTCTTGATTGGCAATATAGACATCTATCTTTGAAAGCATATCTTTGATGTGGTTGGGCAAAATCAGCCTTGTCAGCGACCCTTTTCTAAAGAGCAAATGGTTCATTAATATCAATGATGCCGTTGCCTGGTCTCTACCTTCCATATATTGTGTGATACATACAATAGCTATAAACTGAGCCAGCACAATTGCAAATATTGGAGGTAAGTCTATCACCTCTTCTTCCGGATACTTTTCCGCATAATAATCTTCAACACAATGTTTGAAATTCATATCGGGCTTGTTGTATACAAACGATTCGATATAGCCTTCAATATCATCAACGGCGGTTGCTTCAGCAATATCATTACATATCTCTGTCAAGCGTTCTATTATCTTAGGATCGTAAGGAGTCACGACCACCTCGCTTAATAGTTCTTTTAGTAAATTACCCATACTCTACATCTTGTCTTTTAACTCTGCTAATTTACCCATTTTTTCTACCTCAGCAAGAAAATCTAAACAGTTATCCGTCTCCGACCGTCCGGTTTTGGGTTTAAAATGCACCCCCGAAATCTTGTCAAAGTAGTAGGTTCGGTTATCAAGTCGCATATACTTGAATTTTATGCTCCTTGCGTCTATAGGTTTTTTTACTGTCATAGCATCCTCTTCCCATTTGTTTTTATCTTGCTCTATTTCAATCACCTTTTCAAAACATCCTTCATCGTATTTTACGAAACGGTTTATTTCCCATATCTGTGATTCTCCCCTTACTTGGATATGTCCCTCGTCTTTTTGTTCTATCTCTACAAGGTTATAGATGGGTTTATACCTTTCTGAAGCCTTCTTATCCTTTGGAGGGTCAAATGCACCCGAATAAACCCTCACGAAGTTTCCTTCAAGCCTGTTCTTTTCATGCACCTTCTGCTCGTGCACATGACCGAAGAACTGTATATGGTAGTGGTTGTTCAGATACTGTTCTATCTCTTCTTTGTTAGTCAGGAATTCCAGTGGGTGGTGTCCTAAAATGATACGTATCTCCTGTTTCTTTACCTCGTCCATAACGTATGCCCTTCGAGGAAGAAATTGCATGTGTCCTTCTTTTTTCTCATCATTATAGTCCCACTCATCACAGTTAAGAGCGGTGTTCACGCCTCTGACGCTAATATTGAAAGTGCCCTCATTTTTTGCCAGCCGCTCATGATAGTAGAGTTTGTCATCATCAGTGATTGCCTCTTCTCCATTGCTTTGCAGGCACTTTCCCATTACGGCCTCCTGACATAAATAGCGAGTTGAAAACTCGTAATAGTGTTCAAAAGCGCGATATGCTGATTCCTTCAAGTTAGTCGTTTTCAGAATTGATTCATCGAAGAAGTCTTTGTTCCTCCCTTCACATGAAAGTGCGGCATCCATCATCTCCCTGATGTTCGCTCCTGCAGCCTTTCTGTTCAGGTCGTGGTTTCCTGGTACCACAAATACTTGTTCATCTTTACAGCCAACGATTTTGCATATCTTCTCTATGTATTCTTTAGCCTCGTCATACTCATCCTTAGCGCCCTTGAATGCCACGTCCCCACATACAAACACATAGTCAATGCTCCCTTTGGCCTTGTGGTAGTCCTTTAAATCTACCAGAAAACGTGCTTTCATACCCGGAAAATCTGCATCCCAGTTTTTTCGATTTGTCCAGTGTATGTCCGATATCTGCAATATCCTTATCATTTCGTTGTAGTTATTAATTTCAGTTTTATACTATTATTCGTGGAGAAATCAGCCCTCAGCCTTCTACACATATTGATTCACTCTCTTCCTCTCCTCCCACAAATCTACCAATTTCCCCATCATCTCCACCCGTTCCGGAGCCATTTTACCAGCCTTTAACAGTTTCCGGTTATGTTTCACCCAATTCAGCATCAAATGCTCCTCAATCCGGTGCTTAGATGGATTCCTACGGTTAGCAGTAATGAACTCCATCACCGCCGTCCAGTTAGCCAACCATCTATCATCTTGTGTCATCATAACTCACCTCCGGTATCCTATTGAGCGCTACACTCTGTATCTTATTAGCGCTATACTCAGCTCATCAATGCTACTAATGTACCACGCCAGCTTATTGTCAACAAACCAGTTCCTCAGATAAATAGGCCTGTAATGAACCTCGACCGATACATCCTTAAACGCAGACATCTGTTCACGGCCGATGCCCGATACCGCCCCAATTATAACAATGGCTGATGTACAAACGCCGCCAAAACAGAACTATCACTGATGGCACCGTCATGAAGGCCATTATTCATTGTTTTTAGTTAGCCAGCGTCCATCTAGTGTCATTCACGATACAGGACCTACTTATTCACCCCAAGATGAAGTTCATATGAGTCATTCATCTCATAATCCTCTTTTATACGTTCCGCCCTCTCGATCAATTCCGAAACATGATTTACGAAATACTCCCAGCGCACCATGGGTATATAGCTGTACTCACCATACCAAACCGTTGTAGCCTTTAAACAATCGCTAGTATTGGGATTTTTTCGGTTAAACATATTTTCTTTGATAATTGTGAACATCCAATCCCTATAATACGTTGTGCATCCAGACAAGCAACAATTATTCGCTCTTAATGCATATTCGTAACTACCGTTTTTATCAGGTAAAACCACTGCTAGAATAGCATTTCTATGGCTTTTCCTATCATTTCGGACCGTCTCTCTAATTGAATAGCTGATCTCCCAAGGGATCCATTGTGATTTATCATATTGATGGGGATTCTTCATATTGGGTGAGATAAGAACGATGGTACAGGTAGTGGGAAATATTCTATCCTTTAGCTCATCCCATATCTGATCTTCTCTCCAATCAGAAAGGTCTTCCCCGTCATGCTCTCCAAAAAATATATGATCATCCGCCGCCAACAACTTCTCAATTTCATCAACATAGTGCCTCGCCCTCGTAGGATAATGCCCATTTAGGTGTTGTACATCCTCATCTGCGTATTTATAAGAGACAAAAACGTTTCTAGACATATTTGTATTGTTTATACACTCAAACAATTATCTTGCGCCATCTATTTAATAGTCTTCAGCCAATCATACAACTTAACTCTATCCCCACCAGGTTTTACGACCATAAACAAATGCTCCGCCGTATCATAATAAATCCAAGGATACTGCTGCAGATATTCGTGGTTCTTCCAGCGTCCGTTGTTAGGCTTGATGGCTAGGATTGCTACGTCGTCAACACCTTTGTTGCAGTCTGCATAGCCAATCTCCCAACTGCACCAGGCAGACTTAAGCGATTCAGTCGTAACTACATAAATCACCTTCTTCGAGTTTTTGATTTTGTCCTTTAATCCCGCTGCTGTCCGCGCATCAGTTTCGTGCTCCATGTCCGGGTCTTGCCAGTCTACATAACCGTTGATACCACCCTTGCTGGATTTCAGAAACAAAAGAACCTTTCGGATAAATTCCACATCACGGCTGGAATGAGATACGAACACATCGTATTTCCCATCAGCAGGCTCAACGCTCTCCAGCTGGCCGTAATTATATTCACTGGCCAGTTTCTCGATACGCCTCTTGGTCAACAGTTCTTTCGGTTCCAACGCTCGTTAAATCTGCTATAATAGTTCTTGAAACAACTCATAAAAAGCGTAATTCTCTTTCAAACGCTCATCTTCAATCTGGAATTCCTCGTATATTGCCTTTGCCGCTCCACCGGTACTATAAAACGGAAGAAATCTTGCATCCGGGTACATATCTCTTATCATACGGGCTTCATCTACAACTCCACCCATTCCCCCAATAAACACCGCACAGTCGGTCGAGTTCTCTCTAAACATCACTCGCCGCATAAGGTCTACGCTTTTACGAACATCTCCATCTACCGCATCCGTCATGTGAACATCCTTGAAATGCTTCACTTCGTCTGGAATACGGTTGCCAAAGAACAGCGACTGATAAATCTTTATCGCCGGCTCTTTATCTCCATAATAGTTTTTGGCCACATTCCACACCAAAGGTGTAATTGCCGGATGTCCGCCAAAAAAGAATGGCAGCCTTTTCTCCGCACAAACTCTTACAAAAGAAATAACTGCCTCCTTTATGGCATAGACATTTTCTGTTCCAAAAAACTCTCTATCTCGCTGAGGAACACTTGCTGAAAGAAATATCATTTTCAAAGAAATATTAATCGTTAATACTAAACGACTTTACAGGCAGGTACTGATCAAGCCATTTCAAGTGCCGTTTAATGTCATCACGGCAATATGATCCATTATATACCACCTTCTTGGTGTAGGTCTTAAACAATGGAATACTCTCAAAGAACTCTTCTGTCCGAAAGAGATCTGTGCTTTGTGGAATATGTGTCAGCGGACAATATATCTCGCGAGTAACATCACTCCTTAAAAACCCGCCTGCTTCTTGGAACACCATTCCAGACGTACTAAACTGTTTATTCAAACTTGTGATAATATCCTTCCTCTTAAACAAATAGCTCTGGGCTCTCATTTGCTCAATAGCCAGTGTGATATTATTTACAATTTTATCTTCAAAGTGTTTATTATCACTTATTGTTTCGTGGGTGTCAATCACCTGTGACAAGGCAAAAATATCCATTTTCACACATGGATCGAATTTCACCTCCAATATCGGGATGCGCAACTCA
Source organism: uncultured Bacteroidales bacterium (assembly GCA_902774335.1). GTDB lineage: Bacteria > Bacteroidota > Bacteroidia > Bacteroidales > Bacteroidaceae > Colenecus. The sequence continues at coordinate 3,754 of CACYHW010000019.1, read as the reverse complement.
TTGGCTATGTTCACTTCTTCTTTGGTATACTCACTCTCATCAAAATGCTCTGTATTCAGCACCACTATCAGTTCCGTGTCATTCAATTCGTGACGCAGGTACTCCTGAAAGTCCACTCCAGGCTGTATACTATAAGAGTCTAAAAAAGGGTGATATTTTAGTTTAGTTAGTGCGTCAAATAATTGGTGGGCCAATTCTTCACTATCCACTCTACGATAAGATATGAATACCTTTCGGTTAGTATTCACAAGGCCAAAGAACGCAAGTATATAATTCTTCAAAGCATAAACAGCTCTTTCGTCGTTTAAAAAGAAACCATTCAGATTTCTTATGCTTTTGGGGATATTCTGATTAAATACCGGAGCACTGGGCGCAATTGGCAAAATTTTCTTTTGGCGTGCCAATGCTGCTAAGTCCAAATCCCCTCGATAAGTGGATGAACCTGGCGTCTTTCCATAATATAGATATAGAACAGGATAATTCTTATCTACTACATCTTCTTCACTCTTAAACGTAATCTCAGGGTATAGCTTACACGCCTCAACCAGTTCCTTTTCAAAGAATGGCTCTCCTAAAGCTACGGTCTGGTATGTCATTGTTTCTTAATAAGATATATCTCTAATTACACCTCCAACTCCGGCAACCCCAACTGCCTAAGATAAGCATTATGCTCTCTGGTCAGCTCTTTCATCTTTTCCGTCAATTCGTTTATCTTCTGAACTTTCTCTTCCAATGCCCTTTGCTCTAACCTCCGGTCGTTAACATACTGGCTGGGCAACAGATTATACAAATGATTGGCTATTTCACCATATGACACTCTTCTAGCCAATCCTACCTCTTCACGCCCAGTAGCATAACACCTCACAATCTGGCCAACATTCACCAATGACATCCGATTCAACCTCCCTTGTTTCTCAAACAAACTCTTGGCATTGATCATCATCACGTCCTCACGCCTCTCGTTGTGTTGGAACACCAACAATGCAAAAGCCACACTGGTTGAGTAAAGCAGATTTACCGGCATTTCTATCACGGCTCTTAAGTCCCGATGAGCTATAATACGCAGCCTGACATCCTCGCCTATTCCAGTCTGACTTAGTACTCCAATTGGCATTGCCAGCACCATCATGCCATTCTCTTTCAACGATTCCAATGCACGTATAATGACAGCATAATCGTATGGCAACTCCCCAAATTCTGGATATCTTGATGGGAGTTCACCTAGCTTTATCGGTTCAATTCTTCTTCTCAGGCTCCATGCTGGCATGCTGGCTATCACATCGTATCGCTCCCTAAGGACCCACTCGTCATTCAAAAAGTCCTCATTCCGCAGCTCAAAACCATCTAAGCCGTTTACTATCAAGTTCAGCCTTGCCATATCCGTTTGCAGTGTGGCTACATCTTTCAGTACCGCGTCTCTGATTGCCCCCTTGTTATGCTTCATCACCGACAATGCCAGCGACCCAACTCCACAAAACGGGTCATAAAGCCTCAAATCCTCTCTTCCTCTGATAGTTCGCTGAACAATCTGGCTCATCAGACGCCTCACTTCATAGGGCACCAGTTCCAAAAGCCTGCTGCCGTGAGTTCTTAGGATATAGTTAAACAGCACACTTCTCAAAACTGTACTGCAATAGTCTTTCGAGCATTCCCCTATCAGCATTACATAGTGTGTACAGAAATCACCCTTTGGCAGTCTGTACATCACCTGCGTCACTCTGTCATACAGGTCAAACATTTCCACCCTGTCCCGGTATAAATCCGCAGAATTGAGTAAAACTGTTTGAAGCCAGGCTTTGGGTTCTACATTACCGCTGTCCATTTTCATCAGCAACTGCTCCCAATCATCCCGCTCACCTGCCGTTGCTTCTGTTATGTCATACGTAGTAAACCTATAGCACAGAATTGCCAACGTAATGGGGCACATCTCCTCAACCGTTAGCGGGCTATTCTCTCGTATAAAGCCGGTTAGCTGCTTTCCTATATTTGTTAGGTTAATCATTTTTCCAGACTGAATTTAAATGTATTCTTAAGTGCGTTCACGACTGCTTTCAACATAGCCCTGTCATTGGGATGTACAACTGGAACGGAACGTTCATATACTCGCTGATGTGACAACGCATTCACACGGTCTGCCACATTCATGCCATTATACTCTGCCACACCAGCACTTTCCAATGCCCTGCCAAAGCCTCCTCTTCCCTGGAATGATGATATCAATTCCAGAATCTGCCTCAGTTCTACAAAATGCAGTGGTTGCACCTCATCCTCCTCCACGGCATCCAGTTCCTGCAATAGTAAAAGATGATATTGTAGCGTGCCTTTACCGTTTCCAGTAATCACATACTGCTCACCAGCCCTTTCCAGAAATTTTATGTCATACTTAGGTTCTTTAGCCTGCACGTTGCGCCCGTCCTTAGTTACCTCTTCTGTATATTGCAGAACGCCAGCATCCGGATTCTTCATCAACGCCTGTAGAGTTGTGAAGAATCCCATATGGTGTGTTGTTACTATAATCTTAGAGTTCTTGTAGTTCTGCACCATAAGTTCAACAAGCCTTTCTGCCGTAATAAACATGTTATTATCGTCCAAGCTCCCAATAGGATCATCAATGAAGAAATACTGATGCTTTCCCAAGTTGCCATCTGCCTCCATAAACAAGGCCAGAAAGAAGTTCCAAACAAACAGCCTTTCTTCCCCCCTTGAAATTTTGATACTCTTCTCCGGGTCTTCAGCTCTGAAGAATCGTATGGAGTCTATACCATTTTGTGGGTCATCACCTATCCAGATAAAGCGGAAGTCATAACTCACGTGGTATGGAAACAACAGCGTCCTTATTTTCTCCTCGTTCAAGTCGCTATGCAATCTGTTCAGGCTGCTCTTCACCACCCTCAGTTTCATATCTTTCTCTGAGTGGGGCATATCATTGTCCCACACAAACAGGTCCTCACTAAAGGCGTTATAGTATATGCCCGTCTGCAAATGAGTGGCCTTATCACGCATCTGTTCTTTAAATGCCACGGATAGTCTTGTCTTACCCGTAGCATTAAAGGCATATAGCACTATGATGGGCTTTTTATTATCCTTCACCCACTTGGCTACTCCTTCTAGTGTCATAGTCTCCTTCATACTCCCATCTGTTGATCAACCAACATAAAGTAGTAGTCATTCAGTTCCCCAAACTTGGTAGAAACATATTTCTGGGCTACTCCATAAAAATCATCCCCTGTCAGTTGACGCATTTCATCATACTCGCCACCTAATTGGGCCATTGTCATTTGAATCTCAAATGCAGTCTTTACAGCTCCTACTATCTGTTTCTGACGAGCCATATCAGGCACTATCACTTCTGCTTCCAAAAGTTCGTCCTCATCATTCAGACGGCGTTTCTTCGATAGTCTGCGAATGAATATTTGGGCGTATTCTGCATCCATCCCGTGAAGCGTGCATGGGAATTTCCAGCCGGAGTCGATATCTATCCACGCCGTGCCGTCACTATCTATGGTACAGTAGTCAGATAACTTCATTCTTTTGTTCTTATAAACTGGCCATAACAGTATTCATTGCCTTCGCATACAGAATAAGCCTGTAGTCCTTCACGTATGACTTTGAGGTATCCTGATTCTTCGTATATGTTTTTCAGCCTCTTTTCTTTTACATTTTCAGGCATGACACCTTTATTTATCTCCATCATCCCATCCTTAAAGGCTTCGCAGGGAAATACGTATCCATCGTAACGCACGGTCAGCTTAAT
>CACYHW010000018.1 GCA_902774335.1 uncultured Bacteroidales bacterium | reverse complement strand
AAACCCATCACCTCCCGTAGGACCGGCTCTCGGTTCAAAGGGCTTGAACATAATGGAGTTTTGCAAGCAGTTCAACGCCAGAACCCAGGACAAATCAGGTAAGACCCTGCCGGTGATCATCACTTACTACAGTGACAAATCATTCGACTTCGTCATAAAGACTCCTCCTGTAGCCATCCAGTTGCTTGAGGCTTCACGTGCTAAGGGCGGTTCACCCGAACCTAACCGTAAGAAGGTAGCTTCAGTAACCAAGGCTCAGGTAGAAGCGATTGCACAGGACAAGATGCCCGACCTGAACTGTTTCACTCTGGAATCAGCTATCTCAATGGTAGCCGGTACCGCAAGAAGCATGGGTATCACAGTCAAGGACTAAATCCTGGCTCTCACTTAAAAAAGTTTTAAGAAATGGGTAAACTGACTAAAAACCAAAAGAGTGTCGCTTCTAAGATAGAAGCCGGCAAGGCATATTCCCTCAAGGAGGCATCTCAGCTGGTCAAGGATATCACCACCACAAAGTTCGATGCATCAATTGATATTGATGTTCGTCTTGGTGTTGATCCCCGTAAGGCCAATCAGATGGTCCGTGGCGTCGTATCTCTTCCTAACGGTACAGGTAAGGTTACCAGAGTTCTTGCACTCTGCACTCCCGATCAGGAGGCAGCTGCAAAGGAGGCTGGTGCTGACTATGTAGGTTTCGAGGAGTATATCGAGAAGATCAAGGGTGGTTGGACTGACATTGACGTCATCATCACTCAGCCTGCCCTGATGGGTAAGCTTGGTCCTCTTGGTCGCGTACTGGGTCCCCGTGGACTCATGCCTAACCCCAAGAGCGGTACTGTAACAATGGACGTAGCTAAGGCTGTCAAGGAAGTCAAGCAGGGTAAGATTGACTTCAAGGTTGACAAGAGCGGTATCGTCCACACTTCAATCGGCAAGGTATCTTTCTCTGCCGATGCTATCAGAGAGAACGCAAAAGAGTTCATTGATACTATCATCAAACTGAAACCTTCTGCTGCTAAGGGTACTTATATCAAGAGCCTCTATCTTTCAAGTACTATGAGTAAGGGTATCAAGATTGATACTAAGTCATTTGACGAATAAATCCTGAAGATCATGAAGAAAGAAGATAAAGCACTTGTTATCGAGTCACTCAAGCAGACTATCCAGAGCTACTCAGCTTTCTACCTGGTTGACGTAACCGGTCTCGATTCGACCGCTACAAGCGACCTCCGCAGAAAGTGCTTCAAGAGTGAGGTTAAGATGGTCGTTGTCAAGAATACTCTCCTTCAGAAGGCACTGGATCAGCTGGACGTAGACTACTCACCGCTGTACGACTCACTCAAGGGTACTACAGCCCTGATGCTGGCTAACACAGCCAATTCACCCGCCAAGCTGCTGAAGGACGTTACTGACAAGAAATCCGGTATCCCGGGCCTCAAGGCTGCTTACGCAGAGGAAAGCTTCTACATCGGAGCCAACCAGCTGGAGGCACTGGTCAACATCAAGAGCAAGAAGGAACTCATCGCCGACGTTATTGCACTCCTGCAGTCACCGGCCAAGAACGTTGTTTCTGCTCTGCAGTCTGGTGCAAGCACCATCCACGGAGTCCTCAAGACTCTTGGAGAAAGAGAGAACTAATTATTCAAAACAAAGTAACAAACCTATTAAAATTATACAACAATGGCTGATTTGAAAGCATTAGCAGAAGAACTGGTTAACCTTACCGTTAAGGAGGTCAACGAACTCGCAACCATCCTCAAGGATGAATATGGAATTGAACCCGCTGCCGCAGCTGTAGCTGTAGCCGCTGCTGGTCCTGCCGCTGCTGGCGCTGAGGCTGCAGAGGAGAAGTCTTCATTCGACGTAGTACTGAAGGCCTTTGGCGCAAACAAGCTTGCTGTCGTTAAGGCAGTTAAGGAGGCTTGCGGTCTTGGTCTGAAGGAGGCTAAGGATCTTGTTGACGCTGCTCCTAGCGTAGTTAAGGAAGGTCTTGCCAAGAACGAAGCCGAGTCAATGAAGAAGACTCTGGAAGAGGCTGGCGCAGAAGTAGAGCTTAAGTAACTTCTTTGGAGACCTGCCTCACTGCAGGAAAAAACGGTTAAGTAACCCCGATGACAGTCCAAATGGGGCTGTCTAGGGTACTTAACCTTTTTGTGCGTTAAATAATCAAGTTCCCTATTAACCTCCTCTATATGTCTTCAAACACTGATAATCAGAGAATTAATTTCGCTTCCGTAAGGAACCCGATGCCGTGTCCTGATTTCCTTGAGGTTCAGCTCAAATCATTCAAGGATTTCCTTCAGTTGGACACACCACCTGAAAAGCGCAAGAACGAAGGACTCTATAAAGTTTTCTCAGAGAACTTCCCCATAGCAGACACCAGGAACAACTTTGTCCTGGAGTTTCTGGACTATTACATTGACCCGCCCCGCTACACCATTGAGGAGTGTCTGGAGCATGGTCTGACCTATAGCGTACCTTTGAAGGCCAAACTCAAGCTGTATTGCACCGATCCCGATCATGAGGATTTCGACACAGTGATACAGGATGTATTCCTTGGCCCGATTCCGTACATGACAGCACAGGGTACTTTCGTTATCAACGGAGCCGAGCGTGTAGTGGTATCACAGCTGCACCGTTCACCCGGCGTGTTCTTCGGACAGAGCGTCCACTCTAACGGAACACAGCTCTATTCGGCCCGTATCATCCCCTTCAAGGGCTCTTGGATCGAGTTCGCAACTGACATCAACAATGTCATGTACGCTTACATCGACCGTAAGAAGAAGCTCCCTGTAACAACACTTCTCCGCGCTATCGGATTTGAGACCGATAAGGACATCGTGGACATCTTTGACCTGGCCGAAGAGGTTAAGGTCAACAAGACCAATCTCAAGAAATGCATCGGACGTAAGCTTGCCGCACGTGTTCTGAGAACCCGCATCGAGGACTTTGTGGATTCAGATACCGGTGAGGTTGTATCAATCGACCGTCACGAGGTTGTTGTAGACCGCGAGGCCGAGCTGAACGAGGAAAACATCAACGATATTCTCGAGTCAGGTCTGGAGACAATCCTCCTCCACAAGGAGACAGAGGGTCAGTCAGACTACTCGATCATATTCAATACACTTCAGAAGGATCCCTGCAACTCGGAGAAGGAGGCTGTCCTCTACATCTACCGTCAGCTGCGCAACGCCGATCCTGCTGATGACTCAAGCGCACGTGAGGTCATCAACAACCTGTTCTTCTCAGAGAAGCGCTATGATCTGGGAGAGGTTGGACGTTACCGTGTAAACAAGAAGCTGGGTCTTACCACCGACATGAGCATCGGTGTGCTGACCAAGGAGGATATCATAGAGATCATCAAGTACCTTATTGAACTTGTTAACTCACACGCTGTGGTCGATGATATCGATCACCTCTCAAACCGTCGTGTACGTACAGTCGGTGAGCAGCTGTCAAATCAGTTCGCCATCGGTCTGGCCCGTATGGCACGTACCATACGCGAGCGCATGAACGTACGTGATAATGAGGTGTTCACTCCCACCGACCTGATCAACGCCAAGACCGTTTCGGCTGTGATAAACTCGTTCTTCGGTACAAACGCACTGTCACAGTTCATGGACCAGACCAATCCTCTGGCCGAAATCACTCACAAGCGCCGTATGTCCGCCCTTGGACCTGGCGGTCTGTCACGTGAGCGCGCCGGATTCGAGGTTCGTGACGTACACTATACACACTACGGTCGTCTCTGTCCTATCGAGACACCTGAAGGACCTAACATCGGTCTTATCTCATCTCTCTGTATCTACGCAAAGATCAATGACCTGGGATTCATCGAGACTCCGTACCGCAAGGTTAAGGACTGTCATGTAAACCTCAACAACGATGAGGTTCAGTACCTCACCGCCGAGGAGGAGGAGGGTGTAATCATCGGTCAGGGTAACGCTCCTTACGACGAGAACGGTAAGTTTATCCGTACCCGCGTTAAGGCACGCCGTGACGCTGATTTCCCTGTTGTTCCGCCCGAAGAGGTTGAGCTTATGGACGTATCGCCCCAGCAGATTGCTTCAATCGCTGCCGCTCTGATTCCGTTCCTGGAGCACGATGATGCTAACCGTGCCCTGATGGGATCTAACATGATGCGCCAGGCCGTACCTCTGATGCGTACCGAGGCTCCTATCGTAGGTACCGGTATCGAGAAGCAGCTGGCTGAGGACTCACGTACCCAGATCACTGCCGAGGGTGACGGTGTCGTTACATATGTTGACGCCGCTTATATCCGCATTCTCTACGATCGCACCGAGGACGAGGAGTTTGTAAGCTTCGAGCCCGCCGAGAAGGAGTACAAGCTTCCCAAGTTCCGTCGTACCAACCAGAACATGACCATCGACCTGCGTCCTATCTGCGAGGTTGGTCAGCGTGTAAAGGCCGGCGACATCCTTACCGAGGGTTATTCAACCCAGAACGGTGAGCTTGCCCTGGGTAAGAACCTGCTGGTTGCCTACATGCCTTGGAAGGGTTACAACTACGAGGATGCTATCGTGCTCAACGAGCGCGTAGTACGCGAGGATATACTTACATCTGTACACGTTGAGGAGTTCATCCTTGAGGTTCGCGAGACAAAGCGCGGCATGGAGGAACTCACCAATGATATACCTAACGTGAGCGATGACGCTACAAAGGACCTGGATGAGAACGGTATCGTTCGTATCGGTGCTTACATCCAGCCGGGTGATATCCTGATCGGTAAGATCACTCCTAAGGGTGAGTCCGATCCTTCACCTGAAGAGAAGCTGCTCCGTGCCATCTTCGGCGACAAGGCCGGTGATGTCAAGGATGCTTCACTCAAAGCTTCTCCCTCACTTAAGGGTGTTGTTATAGACAAGAAACTGTTTGCACGTGCCATCAAGACCCGCAGTTCACGTCAGGCCGACAAGGCCCGCCTGCCCATGATCGACGTTGAGTTCGAGGACAAGGTGAACGAACTTAAGGGTATCCTGGTCAAGAAGCTGGTTACTCTGACCACCAACAAGAACTCACAGGGCGTATTCGACCTGCTGGGAACCGAGGTGATCGCCAAGGGTCAGCGTTTCAGCAAGCAGATTCTTGAGTCTGTTGATTACTCATCAGTACAGTCCGACAACTGGACTGCCGACGAACATACAAACCAGCTTATCTCCAAGCTGATTGTCAACTACCTGCGTAAGTACAAGGAGTACGATGCCGAGAACAAGCGCAAGAAGTTCGCTCTTACCATCGGTGACGAGCTGCCTTCAGGTATCATCCAGATGGCTAAGGTTTACGTTGCCAAGAAGCGTAAGATCGGTGTAGGTGATAAGATGGCCGGTCGTCACGGTAACAAGGGTATCGTTTCACGCGTGGTTAAACAGGAGGATATGCCGTTCCTGGCCGATGGTACTCCCGTCGATATCGTTCTGAACCCGCTGGGTGTGCCTTCACGTATGAACATCGGTCAGATTTTTGAGACTGTTCTGGGTCATGCAGGACGTGAACTTGGCGTCAAGTTCGCTACTCCTATCTTTGATGGTGCTACCATCGATGACCTGAATGAATGGACCGATAAGGCCGGTCTGCCCCGCTACGGTAAGACTCAGCTTTATGACGGCGGCACAGGCGAACCCTTCGACCAGTGCGCTACCGTGGGTGTTACCTACATGCTTAAACTCGGTCACATGGTCGAGGATAAGATGCACGCCCGTTCAATCGGTCCGTACTCACTCATCACTCAGCAGCCGCTTGGCGGTAAGGCCCAGTTCGGTGGTCAGCGTTTCGGTGAGATGGAGGTTTGGGCTCTTGAGGCATTCGGTGCAAGCCATGTGCTGCAGGAGATTCTGACCATCAAGTCTGATGACGTTACCGGCCGTTCCAAGGCATATGAGGCTATCGTGAAAGGTGATCCGATGCCGACACCCGGCATCCCCGAATCGCTCAACGTGCTCCTGCACGAGCTGCGCGGTCTGGGTCTTAGCATCAATCTTGAGTAATCACCATTAAAAAAGTAAGAAGCTATGCCTTTCAAAAAAGATACAAAGATCAAGAACAATTTCTCCAAGATAACCATCAGTCTGGCATCGCCGGAGGAGATTCTGACAAACTCAAGCGGTGAGGTTCTCAAGCCCGAGACCATCAACTACCGCACATACAAGCCCGAGCGCGACGGTCTGTTCTGCGAGCGCATCTTCGGTCCTGTAAAGGATTACGAGTGCCATTGCGGAAAGTACAAGAGAATCCGTTACAAAGGCATCGTGTGCGAGCGTTGCGGTGTTGAGGTTACCGAGAAGAAGGTACGTCGTGAGCGTATGGGTCACATCCAGCTGGTTGTACCCGTAGCACACATCTGGTACTTCCGCTCACTGCCCAACAAGATCGGCTATCTGCTGGGTATTCCTACCAAGCAGCTTGACGCAATCATTTACTACGAGCGTTATATCGTTATCAATAAGGGTGCATGGGATGATCCTCTCAAGGAGACCCGTAAGCCCGATGAGCCCATCCTCCTGACCGAGGACGAGTATCTGGATATCATCGACAAACTCCCCAAGGAGAACCAGATGCTTGACGACAGCGATCCCGAGAAGTTCGTTGCCAAGATGGGTGCCGAGGCTATCTATGACCTGCTGTGCAAGCTGGATCTGGATAAGCTCTCATACCAGCTCCGTGAGAGAGCCAACGATGAGAAGGCTACAATGCAGCGTAAGACCGAGGCTCTGAAGCGCCTTCAGATTGTGGAGTCATTCCGTTCATCACGTGAGGTTAACCGTCCCGAGTGGATGATCCTCAAGGTTGTTCCGGTTACTCCTCCTGAGCTCCGTCCTCTGGTTCCCCTGGATGGCGGCCGCTTTGCCACATCTGATCTGAACGAGCTCTATCGCCGCGTTATCATCCGTAACAACCGTCTGAAGAGACTTATAGAGATCAAGGCTCCTGAGGTAATTCTCCGTAACGAGAAGCGTATGCTGCAGGAGGCCGTTGACAGCCTGTTTGACAACAGCCGCAAGGCCAGCGCCGTCAAGAGCGAGGCCAACCGTCCTCTTAAGTCTCTCTCTGACTCACTCAAGGGTAAGCAGGGTCGTTTCCGTCAGAACTTGCTCGGTAAGCGTGTTGACTACTCAGCACGTTCAGTTATCGTTGTAGGTCCTGAACTTAAGATGGGTGAGTGCGGTATTCCTAAGCTGATGGCCGCCGAGCTCTACAAGCCGTTCATCATCCGTAAGCTGATTGAGCGCGGTATCGTTAAGACCGTCAAGTCTGCAAAGAAGATTGTTGACCGTAAGGATCCTATAGTATGGGATATTCTGGAATATGTAATGAAGGGTCACCCCGTTCTGCTGAACCGTGCTCCTACACTTCACCGTCTGGGTATCCAGGCATTCCAGCCCAAGATGATCGAGGGTAAAGCCATTCAGCTGCACCCGCTGGCATGTACCGCCTTCAACGCCGACTTCGACGGTGACCAGATGGCTGTACACCTTCCCCTCTCAAACGAGGCCGTTCTTGAGGCTCAGATGCTCATGCTCCAGTCTCACAACATCCTGAACCCTGCCAACGGTGCACCTATCACAGTGCCCGCTCAGGATATGGTACTTGGTCTGTACTACATCACCAAGCTGCGTCGCTCTGTAAAGGATGCCGACGGCAACTATATAGAGAAGGTTAAGGGTGAGGGTCTGACATTCTACGGACCCGAGGAGGCTCTGATCGCTTACAATGAGGGTAAGGTTGACATACACGCTGTTGTCAAGGTTATGGTAAATGACGTTGACGAGCAGGGTACACCTGTAACTCATCTGGTTGAGACTTCAGTAGGCCGCGTCATCGTGAACGAGATTGTTCCTGATGAGGTAGGCTTTGTGAACTATATCATATCCAAGAAGACTCTGCGCGACCTCATATCGGAGGTTATCAAGAAGGTCGGTGTGGCCCGCGCCTGCGAATTCCTGGATGGAATCAAGAACCTGGGTTATAAGATGGCCTTCCAGGGCGGTCTGTCATTCAACCTCAACGATATCATCATCCCGAAGGAGAAGCAGGAGCTTGTTGCCAAGGGTAATGAGGAGGTCGAGGGTATCATGGCCGAGTATAACATGGGTCTTATCACCGATAACGAGCGTTACAACAAGGTTATCGATGTTTGGACACACGTCAACGAGGACCTGTCAAAGGTTCTGATGAAGACCATTTCATCGGACGATCAGGGCTTCAACTCAGTTTACATGATGCTTGATTCAGGTGCCCGTGGTTCTAAGGAGCAGATCCGTCAGCTCTCCGGTATGCGTGGTCTGATGGCCAAGCCTCAGAAAGCCGGTGCCGAGGGTGCACAGATCATTGAGAACCCGATTCTTTCGAACTTTAAGGAGGGTCTGTCAGTGCTGGAGTACTTCATCTCCACACACGGTGCCCGTAAGGGTCTTGCCGATACCGCTCTTAAGACAGCCGATGCCGGTTATCTGACACGTCGTCTTGTTGACGTATCACACGATGTGATCATCACCGAGGAGGACTGCGGTACACTGCGTGGTCTGGTTTGCACCGCCCTTAAGGAGAACGAGGAGGTTGTTGCTTCACTTTACGAACGTATCCTGGGCCGTGTATCGGTTCATGACGTTATACATCCCACTACCGGTGAGCTTCTGGTTGCCGACGGTGAGATGATTACCGAGGAGATCGCCAAGAAGATTGACGAGTCACCTATTGAGAGCGTTGAGATCCGTTCAGTGCTCACCTGCGAGAGCAAGCGTGGTGTTTGCGCCAAGTGCTACGGACGTAACCTGGCTACAGGCCGTCTGGTAGAGAAGGGTGAGGCTGTAGGTGTTATCGCCGCCCAGTCAATCGGTGAGCCTGGTACACAGCTGACACTTCGTACATTCCACGCCGGTGGTACTGCATCGAACATCGCAGCCAACTCTCGTCTGGTAGCCAAGTACGACTGCCGCATCGAGTTCGAGGAGCTGCGTACAGTAGATGCTCAGGCTGAGGATGGTTCTAAGGTTCAGATTGTTGTAGGTCGTCTGGGTGAGGCCAAGTTCATTGATGAGAACACCGGCATCGCACTCTCCAACCACAACCTGCCTTACGGTTCTAAGCTGTATGTCAAGAACGGTTCAATCGTCAAGAAGGGTGACCTGATTGCCACATGGGATCCGTTCAACGCTCTTATCATCACCGAGGTGACCGGTAAGGTTAAGCTGACTGACGTTATACCTAACGTAACATATAAGATCGAGTCTGACGAGGCTACCGGTCTTGAGGAGATCATCATCATCGAAACCAAGGACAGAACCAAGATTCCTTCGGCCGATATCATCGGACCCAAGGGCGAGGTGCTCCGTTCTTACAACCTGCCTGTAGGCGGTCACGTGGTTATCAAGGATGGTCAGGAACTCGCTGCCGGTGACATTCTGGTTAAGATTCCTCGCGTACAGGGTAAGGCTGGTGATATCACCGGTGGTCTGCCCCGTGTTACCGAGCTCTTCGAGGCACGTAACCCGTCTAACCCCGCAGTGGTATCTGAGATTGACGGTACCGTTCACATGGGTAAGATCAAGCGTGGTAACCGTGAGATATCAGTCGTATCACGTACCGACGACGAGCGTAAGTATCTGGTTGCCCTGTCCAAGCAGATTCTGGTACAGGAGGGCGACTACGTACGCGCCGGAACACCGCTGTCAGACGGTGCTATCACACCGAGCGATATCCTTGCCATCAAGGGTCCCACAGCCGTTCAGGAGTATATCGTGAACGAGGTGCAGGATGTATATCGTCTGCAGGGTGTAAAGATCAACGATAAGCACTTTGAGATCATCGTACGTCAGATGATGCGTAAGGTCGAGATCGACGAGCCGGGCGATACCCGCTTCCTGGCACAGCAGGTTGTAGACAAGCTGGAGTTCATGGAGGAGAACGACCGCATCTGGGGCAAGTACGTTGTTACCGATGCGGGTGACTCGGAGAACCTCTTTGCCGGTCAGATGGTAACCGCACGCAAGCTCCGTGACGAGAATTCACAGCTCAAGCGTAAGGACCTCAAGCTGGTTCAGGCTCAGGAGGCACGTCCTGCTACCTCAACTCAGATCCTGCAGGGTATCACACGCGCCGCTCTGGCTACTCAGAGCTTCATGTCTGCTGCATCATTCCAGGACAACGGTAAGAGCGACAGCCTGCTGGGTATGAAGGAGAACGTTATCTGCGGTCACCTGATTCCTGCCGGTACCGGTCTGCGTGAGTTCGAGAAGATTATCGTGGGTGACAAGGAGGAGTACGAGCGCCTTCAGGCTTCCCGCAACAATTTCCTTGACATGGATATCCCCACAAGAGAAAATTGATTATACTTGATAGTAAGAACGGGGTGGCGCCTTGAGCGTCACCCCGTTCTGTTTTTTATACGGCCGGAAGGCTGTTGCCGTTGATTTTGCGGTAGATGTCAAGAGCGTAGACATCGGTCATGCCGCTAATGTAGTCCAGAACAGCCAGGATGCGGTTGTAAATATCCTTGGCATTGATGTCATATTGGCTGGATACGCGGTCAATGAGCAGCTTGGAGTACTCGCGCTCCGGATTGAGCACAGCCTCCACCATGAGGTCAAGCAGTGTGCTTATGATCCTGAAACCGGCCAGTTCCACCTCCAGTACGTCGCGTGAGCGGTATATCTTTTGTATGGAGAGTTCGGCGCAGTGGCTGTATGCCTCACGCGGAGTGGGGCTGATGTGTTTGATGAGCGAGCCGCTGAATGTTCCGTCCAGTATAGCTTTCTCGTTGTCCAGGAACACCTGTGTGCACTCCTCGACAAGAACTCCCACCAGCTTTGAGCGAAGGTATGAAACCTGCTCGTTGACATCGGTGAGCATTCCTATTACGGAACGTGCATGGTCCCTCTGGTCGGGCTCCAGGAAATCCATCATCAGGTTGATGGTGTTCTCCGTGGAGAAGAGCTTGAGTTTGTGGGCATCCTCAAGGTCCATCAGCAGGTAGCAGATATCGTCGGCAGCCTCGACCAGCCATACCAGCGGATATCGTGCATAACGGAGCGGATCGCCGGGTTGGGAGAATCGGATTATGCCCAATTCATCGGCAATTCTGGCAAAAATGGGAGCCTCGCTCTCAAAGAATCCGAACTTGTGCTTACCCTGTGCAAGTATCGATGAATAGGGGTATTTTACTATGGATGCAAGCGTGGAATAGGTCATGGCAAAGCCTCCCTTGCGGCGACCGATGAACTGGTGGGCCAGCAGGCGGAAGGCGTTGGCGTTACCCTCAAAGTTTATGATGTCGGTCCACTGACCGGGTGCATTTGCAAACTGTTCCTTGAGTATCTGACCCTTTCCTTCGGTGAAATAGGCCGATATGGCTTTCTCGCCTGAATGGCCGAAGGGCGGGTTGCCCATATCGTGTGCCAGGCAGGCGGCCGATACAATGTTGCCTATCTCGGTAAGGTTGGTATGTGCCAGTTCGGGATGCTCGCGTATTATCCCGCGCGAAACGTTGTTGCCCAGTGAGCGGCCCACGCACGATACCTCCAGACTGTGGGTAAGACGGTTGTGTACAAAAACGCTTCCCGGCAGGGGGAATACCTGCGTCTTGTTCTGTAGTCTGCGGAACGGAGCCGAGAATATGAGACGGTCATAATCCCTGAGGAACGCCGAGCGGTCATCCTTGTGAACGCTTTCAAAATCCTCCATGCCCAGTCGCTTAGCCGAAATTAGTCTTTCCCAATCCATCTGTCAGTTTGTTTTGTCTCAAAAATAGTGGTTTTTCTACTATTTCCGGCTTTAGTTGGCGGTATATTTGTTATTTTTGTCAGTATGAAGGTAAAGATAATCAATCGTTCGCATCACTCGCTTCCAGAGTATGCTACAGTGCAGTCTGCAGGACTGGATCTCAGGGCCAATCTTGACGAGCCCATAGTAATGAAACCTATGGAGCGCCGCCTTATTCCCACTGGCCTTTTCATGTCCCTTCCCGCCGGATTCGAGGCTCAGGTACGTCCCCGCAGCGGTCTGGCCATCAAGAAGGGAATCACGGTACTGAACACTCCCGGCACCATCGATGCCGATTACCGCGGTGAGATAGGTGTGATTCTGATAAACCTTTCACAGGAGGATTTTACCGTCAATGACGGCGAGCGTATCGCCCAGATGGTCATTGCCCGTCACGAGCAGGCCGAGTGGATCCCGGTGGAGACACTTGACGAGACGGAACGCGGTGCCGGAGGATTCGGACACAGCGGAGTCTGACACTTTCTTAACCCATGAAAAGAGCAGTTCCGGTATTGATAGCGGCTTTAGCGCTGACAGTGCTTGCCTCGTGCGGCACTCTTCGTCGTGCATCGTCCGATCCGGTCTCCAAGGAGATGCTGGACGGTTATGCCCATGACCATTTCTTCATGGAGGGCGTCAGGATGTACAACCAGGAGCGTTACGATGCAGCTTTGGATCTTATGGAACATGCCATGGAGTATGATACGGCATCGGCCGCCACCTGTTACAGCCTGGCCCAGTACTACATGTCCATGCGCGACAGGGCCTTGCTGGAAAAGTACAGCGGCAAGGCCGAGGCACTCCTGCAGAGAGCGGTCCGTCTGGATCCCGACAACTACTGGTACCGCCGACTGCTTGCAATGAACTACCTGCGCCAGAACCGCGCCCCGGAGGCCATCGCCCAGTACGAGGATATGGTAAAACGTTTCCCCGGACGTTCGGACCTGCTTATACAGCTTGCCGAATTGTACGATGACACGGGCGATTATGAGAAGGAGCTGCGCGTGCTCACCAGATACGGCCAGCTGGAGGACGTGGCCGATGAGCTCAAGTTCCAGCGTTTTGTCTGCTATCTGCAGATGAACGAGCTGGATTCCGCCTACTATGAGGCCGATAATCCCGGACAGATAATAGAGCTGCTCATGAACACCACACGCAATATGATTGAGCATGCCGAGAACCAACTGGACAGGATAAGATGCCGTTCACTGCTGGATCTGGTGATGAACTTCTGCGATGTGGTATCCAAACATGAGCCGGAGCTTGCCGAGCCCTATAAGCAGAAGTCAATAGCCTACTTCTGGATGGGTCAGAACGACGACGCCCTCAATATACTCTCCAAGGGATTGGAAAACGTAAAGAGCCCTGCCGACAAGGCCTCGCTCTACAACCTGAGGGGCGATTTCCATCATACGCTCGGCCAGACACAACTGATGTATGCCGATTACGACTCCACGCTGATATATGATCCGGACAACATAAACGTGCTCAACAACTACGCCTACTACCTGTCGGTGGAGGGACGTAACCTGGAGAGGGCTCTGAGCATGAGCGCCAAGACCCTTGAGGCCGAGCCGCTCAACGCTACCTACCTGGATACATATGCGTGGATACTGTTCAAGATGAAGCGCTACAAAGAGGCTCTCCAATATATGGAGAAGGCCCTGCGTTACCTGAACGCCGACAACCCCGAGATATATGAGCACTACGGTGACGTGCTCTATATTTGCGGTGAAAAGGAGAAAGCCGTCGAGAACTGGCACAAGGCCAAGAGGATGAACAGCACATCGGCCACGCTTGACCGCAAGATACGTGAAGAGAGATACGTGGAATGAAAACTATCAGATTCATATTGACGATCATGGTGGCAGCCCTGCTTTTGAGCGGTTGCCGCAGCTCGTCCGTTGCACGCAAGCAGAAGGTGCAGCAGGAGGAGAACATGCGTCTTGTACACGAACTTATGACCGTTCCCCCGGTAAGTGAGCTTACCGCATCCCTTTCGCTCAATCTGGAGGGAACCAGGGTTAGCGGACAGCTGCGTATGCGCCGCGGCCGCAGCATACAGTTAAGTGCAAGCATGCTGGGACTTGTCGAGGTGGCGCGCATAGAGTTCCTTCCTGATATGGTGGTCGTAATGGACCGCTTCCATAATCTCTACTCCGTATGCCACTACGCCGATATCCCGCTCCGTAACGAGCTGGGTCTGGACTTTGAGGTGGTGGAGGCCTTCTTCTGGAACAGGGTGTTCTGTCCGGGGACAAGGACCGTGGATGACGCAGCGGCCCGTCTTGACGTACTTCTTCCCGATGAAAAGGGTAATGTCAGGATTGCGGATACCGAGTACGGCTACTCCTTCCTTACCAACGGAAAGGACAGGCTTAATGCTGTAAGCAAGAAATCCGACGGATTCGGCTTTACAATCAGTTACGGCGATTTCACTGAGGTCTCCAAAAACTGGTACTATCCGTTGGATTTACAAATCACCATAAATTCGGCCACATCGGAAGTGGGCGCCACAATCAGGATGTCATTGGTCCAGACCGAAAAGAAGAACTGGGCCGACCGTACACAGGTTACGCGTCGCATGAAACAGGTGAGCCTTGAAGAACTGTTGGATAATCTGGATCTATGAAAAAAGTTGTAGTGATGATGTTGTTGGGTTTGGCTCCCGTGCTTGCGCAGGGGCAGACAAACTCTGTCATTGAAAAGATGCGCCGTGAACGTGCCGAGATGCAGGAACAGCTGGCGCGTCAGGAGAAGATACTTACAACCACCGAGTCCGACATCAAGAGTCAGGTAAGCAACCTGAACATCATAACCGCCAAACTCAAGGAGCGTACCAAGATACTGGACAAGACCCGCAGTGAGATCCGTGAGCTGGACCGTGAGTCGTCACGTCTTGAAAAGGAGATAAAGCAGCTGGAAAAGGAGCATGAGCAGTGCCGAGAGCGTTATGCCGACGCCTGCCGTTTCTACCAGCATCAGAATGCCAGCTTCAATCCGCTCACATTCATCCTGGCAACCGAGTCGTTCCGTGAGATGAGCCGCCGTGCCCGCTACGTTAGCGAGTATTCCGGTCAACTCCGTGAAATGGCCGATGAAATCAGCCTCAAGAAGGATACCCTTGAGGACCGTAAAGCTCAGATAGAGCTTGTAAGGCAGGAGAAGGTGGAACTCCAGAAGGTCCAGCAGAAGAACGAGGAGGAGGCCCGCAAGGAGGAAAAACAGCAGCAGAGCCTGGTCAACCAGCTCAAGAACAAGCGCACATCGCTCAAGAAGGAGATAACCGCACAGCAAAAGAAGATGGATGCCCTGTCCAAGGAGATTGACCGCCAGATACAGTTGGCCATCAAGGAGGAACAGGCCAAGAACAAGGGCAAGGAGCAGCCGCAGGAGGATATCAAGCTGTCCGGAAACTTTGAGAGCAACAAGGGCAGACTGCCTATACCTATCACCGGTCAGTACCTTGTGGTGGGTGAGTACGGCGTTCAGAATGTGGCCGGAATGAAGGATGTCAAGCAGAACAACCTGGGAATAGACATACAGGGTCAGGAGGGTGCTCAGGCCAAGGCTGTCTTTGACGGTACGGTGTCGTCCATCTTCCAGCAGGGCAAGGGCCAGATTGGAGTGCTTATCAGACACGGTTCGTACATATCGGTCTACTGCAACCTTAGCGAGACACGCCTCAAGAAGGGAGACAAGGTTAAGACCGGCGATATAGTGGGAAATGTACAGATATCCGAGGAGGGAACTCCCATCCTCCATTTCCAGCTTCATAAGGAGAGCACACGTCTGAATCCTTCGGATTGGCTGCGCCGCTGATAATTGAAAAAAATTGAGTAATTTTGTCAGCCAAAACAAATCCACATGATTACAGCAGAACAACTTAAAGATGTACTTGACCGCACAGATGCCCTGAAGCGCTATCTGAACATAGATGCCAAACTCATCCAGGTAGAGGAGGAGCAGTTGCGCACCCAGGCCCCCGGATTCTGGGATGACCCCAAGAAGGCCGAGGCCCAGATGAAAAAGGTCAAGGACCTTCAGAGTTGGATTGACGGCTACAAGCAGGTCAAGGCTCTGGCCGATGAGCTGCAGCTGGCCATGGATTTCTACAAGGAGGAGCTGGTGACAGAGCAGGAGGTTGACGAGAACTACGCCAAGGCAATGGAGGCAGTTGAGTCACTCGAGCTCAAGAACATGCTTCGCGAGGAGGCCGATCAGATGGATTGCGTGCTCAAGATCAACTCAGGTGCCGGCGGTACCGAGAGTCAGGACTGGGCTCAGATGCTCATGCGTATGTACATGCGCTGGGGCGAGGACAACAAATACAAGGTAACGGTAGCCAACCTGCAGGAGGGCGATGAGGCCGGAATCAAGCAGGTGACCATGGAGATAGAGGGACCGTTTGCATACGGTTATCTCAAGGGAGAGAACGGCGTTCACCGTCTGGTTCGCGTTTCGCCCTACAACGCACAGGGTAAGCGTATGACATCATTTGCCAGCGTCTTTGTGACTCCCCTTATCGACGACTCCATCGAGGTGGACATCAACCCCGCTCTCATGAGCTGGGATACATTCCGAAGCGGTGGTGCCGGCGGTCAGAACGTGAACAAGGTTGAATCGGGAGTACGTCTGCGCTACCAGTTCAAGGATCCGTATACCGGTGCCGAGGAGGAGATCCTGATTGAGAACACCGAGACCCGTGACCAGCCCAAGAACAAGGAGCGTGCCCTGCAGCACCTGCGTTCCATCCTGTATGACAAGGAACTGCAGCACCGCATGGCCGAGCAGGAAAAGATTGAGGCCGGCAAGAAAAAGATTGAGTGGGGCTCACAGATACGCTCGTATGTGTTTGACGACCGCCGTGTAAAGGATCACCGTACCGGCTTCCAGACATCCGATGTGAACGGTGTCATGGACGGCCACATTGACGGATTCATCAAATCATACCTGATGTCTTTCGCCGAGTCGCAGGAACAGAAAATGTAATAGTCTTAAAACCGATAATCACTAATACTATGTCAATCGAAATTGAACGCAAGTTTCTTGTAAAAGGAACATCCTACCGCACACAGGCTTTCAGCCACTATGACATTCTCCAGGGTTACATTGCCCACGAGAACGGTCGCTCGGTGCGTGTACGCATTACCGACAAGGAGGCCATCCTTACCATCAAGGGACCGTCGGACAGTAAGGGCATGAGCCGTTACGAGTGGAATCATCTGATTCCCGTTGAGGATGCCCGTGAACTCTTTGAACTCCACCAGTGCGGAGCAATCGAGAAGCGCCGTTATCTGGTTCACAGCGGCCCGCACGTGTTCGAGGTAGACGAATTCCACGGTGAAAACGAGGGTCTGGTAATGGCCGAGGTGGAGCTGGGCTCCGAGAGTGAGTCGTTTGTCAAGCCTGATTTCATAGGCAAGGAGGTGACAGGTGACCACCGCTACTACAATGCCTACCTGGCAACCAATCCCTACAAGACCTGGGAAAGCAAGTAACCGCTACTATTTTTGAAGCAGGGGCTTGAGGATGTAAAAGCCGACAGCGGCACCGGCCAGCACGCCTGCGGCGTCGGCCACAAGATCCATCCACTCTCCGCTCCGGTTTACTGTCAAAAGGGCCTGCACTATCTCCATGGCTCCTCCAAGGGCTATCGGGGCAGCAACGCCTAAACATATTATCCTGGTCCGGTCCAGACTGGTGTGACGGCGCAGATATTCAAACCATATAACCAGTTCCAGGCCTCCGTACATGCAGACGTGGGCTATCTTGTCAATAAAGCTCACGTTGTCCAGCTGGGTCTTGGGAGGATTGAAAAGCGAAAGGAACAGGATTGCCGCTATTATGAGCAGTGATAGGGGGTATTTCTTGATGAATCGTATCATGACACAAAAATAAATATAATACCAGAACATGTCAAAGGATTATTTCTATTTCAACCGTACCGACAGGATAGTGGCTATAGTCCTGCTGGTCATAATCGCGATTACATGTGCCCTGCGTGTGCCCACGGACTGCAACGAGCCGCAGGATGAACCGGAGGCCGATGCCGATACCGTCAGGGCGGTACAAAAAAACTATACCCGTACATATACCAGGGACACCGTGCGCAGGGAATACAGGGAATACCGCAAGACGGAAAAACCCCGTTCCACCGCCGGATACACTCCCAAATACGAACGTAAGGAGCCCGATACCCTGCACCGTGATACGCTCAAGATCAACCGTTACCTTGCAAAGGTGCGTCCCGACAGTCCCGTGGACCTTAACGGTGCCGACAGCGCGCTGCTTGTGACCCTGCCCGGAATAGGTCCGGTCTATGCCTCACGCATACTGCGTTACAGGGAGCAGTTGGGAGGATTTACCGGGACATCACAGCTTACCGAACTTGAAGGACTGCCGGATTCACTGATGGAATGGTTTATAATTGGCGATACCGTTCCTACAAGGCGGATCATGGTAAATAAGGCTTCGGTAGCTGAGCTCAGGCGTCATCCCTACTTGAACTTCTATCAGGCCAGGGCTATCGTGGAGTTCCGCAGCGAGAGAGGCAGACTGAAAGGTCCCGAGCAGCTCTCACTCATGGAGGAGTTCACTGCCCGGGACCTTGAACGTATTATCCCTTATCTGGATTTCAGGTAATCAGTATTTGGCCACCTGCTTGATCTTCATGGGAATCTCTGTGTTGTCCATCTGACCTGTAAAGAACTCAGCGCCTACACCGATGGCAAATACCGGAACATAGCCTCCTGAGTGGGTTCCTGTGCCCCAGCTGATCTGTGCTACCTCGGATATGATACGGGTGGCTTCATCGGACATCTTGTCAACCTTGTAGTACTCCTCTTCCTTGAGCTCGCCCGGACCCATTCCGAATGTCTCTACGTATGTGGTACGCAGTTTGTCGGTCTGTTTGTTGGAGAGCCTTATCTTATCCCAGAATCCGTAGTGTTTCTTGAGCTCCTCCTCAACCTCTTCCCAGGTAAGGATGTCGCCAATCTCGCGTCCCTTCTGCTCTAGGTAGGCAGAGAACTCACCCTCGCTCATATCCTGATACTGCAGGACCTTGGGATTCATGCGGTAAGCACCGTTGCTCAGTCCAACGGCTCCTGTCTCATGATCGGCTGTAACCACAATCAGAGTCTCTTTTTTGTGCTTGAGATAGAAATCGTATGCAATCTTGATGGCGTTGTCAAAGTCTATGGTCTCCTGAATGAAGGTGGCGGCGTCGTTGCCGTGGCAGGCCTGGTCAATCTTTCCGCCCTCCATCATCATGAAGAATCCCTTCTTGGGCTCTTTCATCATAAAGTCGATGGCAGCCTCGGTTATCTGTGACAGTGTCATCTCGTTCTCATTGCGGTCAATGGCAAATGAGAGATAATGGTCGCTCTTGGGATTCTGCTCAAGCAGAAGCATCTTGCCTGCGCTCTTGGCCTTGGCGTTATAGTCGGCATAGCCGCGTGCAATGGTATAACCGGCATTCTCGGCCTGGACATAGTTGCCCTCGTCGGGGATATCCTTGTCGAACGGGGTGTGGAAGTCGGCACCTCCAAAGAACTCAAAGCCTGACTGGCTGAGCTCTATGCCAATCTGGTGATAGTTGTCACGGCTGGCCTGGTGTGCATAGAAGACGCCGGGAGTGGCATGGTCAATGCATACGGTGGTTCCGATGGCAACCCTGCGGCCCTTTTCATGGGCCATTTCGGCTATGGACTGGCAGGGAGTCTCCTTGTCGGGGAGCATTCCCAGCACATTGTTGTTGGTCTTCTTGCCCGATGCCAGGGCTGTTCCGGCAGCTGCACTGTCGGTAACATACGAGTTGGCCGAATTGGTTATTACCAGTCCCGAATAGGGGAAGCTTGTAAAGCAGAGAGGGCTGTATCCCAGATTACCGTCCACATCGGACAGATAGAACTGGGTAGCCATGACCTGGTTGACTCCCATACCGTCGCCTATGAAATAGAAAACGTACTTGGGTGCCTTCTTGGCCGATGCCGTCAGAACCAACAGCATCATGCACATAGTCAGTGTAATCCTTTTCATTGTAAGTCAGTAATTATTTGATAATTTCCATCGTGATAATGCTGATATCCTTTCGCGGACGGTCATAGGTATCGGTTCCTGCCGATTCTATCTTCTCAACTACCTTCATTCCGTCAATAACCTCACCGAATACGGTGTACTGGTTGTCCAGGAACGGTGTTCCGCCCTGGCTGGTATATGCCTCAACCTGCTCCTTTGTGAACTTGAACGGCCCCTGTTCCTTGAGCATCTGCTCGGTCTTGGCTACAAGTTCGTCCTGCAGACGCATCAGGCTGTCCTGGTCGCCGGAAGCCTGAATCTCTCTGATTTTATCGATGTTCTGGCCGCACAGCAGATTGAAGATTGTCTGTCCCTGCTGCTTGTCAAGTTGCTCTTCCAGATCCTGAAGCTGGAACTTGGAGTACTTCTTACCGGTAACGATATAGAACTGTGAGCCCGAAGAGTTACGTTCGGGATTGACCTGATCGCCCTGACGTGCCGCACTCAACGCACCGCGCTTATGGAAGTACTGGGGGTATACAAACTCTGCGGGGATGGTATAACCGGGACCTCCGGTACCCAGCTGTGCGTACTTCTCGGCGTTCTTGGAGTCGGGATCACCGGCCTGAACCATGAAGTCGCGTATTACGCGGTGGAACAGGACGCTGTCGTAGTAGTGCTCCTGTACCAGCTTTATGAAATTGTCCCTGTGCTGGGGTGTCTCATTGTAGAGTTTGATAGTTATATCACCTAAGTTTGTCTTGATAAGAACCTTAGTCTCATCCTGTGCTTTCGCGTTCTGCGAGGAACCGGCCCCGCAGGAGTTAATAGTTGCTGCCATCAGTAGTAATGCTAAAAATTTGTATCTCATTTGTTCTGTTTTCTTTTGTTGACAAAGATAAAATCTTTTTGTCATAAATCATTATCTTTGCGTTAATGCGGGTCTGTGAATAACTGCAGGCCCGGAAAAAGACCTATTATATGCCTCTATTTCCCGTCGGGACAGATATACCGGACTTCTACACCAAGCCGCAATGGTTCATCGGCAGGGTCAAGTATTGCCATGAGTGGAAAAGCGCTGACCTTTTAAAGCAGATGGGAGTAGAGTATTTCCTTCCTCAGCAGACCGTAAAACGCAAGTGGAGCGACAGGATCAAGACTGTCCAGGTGCTGCTCCTGCCCAGATACATATTCATTCACTGCAAGAACTCCGAGAGGGTGCCCATCCTGGAGCGCGTGCGCAGCATTACCGGTTTTATGATGGACCATAACCTCAAGCAGCCGGCTGTGATACGTGACAATGACCTGGAGACATTCCGTCTGATGGTGGAGTATGAGGACCGTCCGGTCACCATTGATCCCGGAAAGTTCTCGCCCGGCGACCGTGTCCGTGTTAAATTCGGACCACTCATGGATAGGGAGTGCGAGCTTGTGGAGGTATCGAGCAAGAAATGCGTGGCAGTGGGACTGGGAGTGCTGGGATCGGCCAGGATAGAGCTCCCGCTCTCCTATATTGAGATGATAGAAAACTAAACGATAATAAGGATTATGAAGATTGCAGTTGCAGGAACAGGTTATGTAGGACTATCCTTAGCCACATTGCTGGCTCAGAAGAATCATGTTACAGCCGTTGACGTTGTAAAGGAAAAGGTAGACTTGATCAACAATAAGAAATCACCCATCCAGGATGACTATATTGAGCAGTATCTGGCCGAGAAGAAATTAGACCTTACGGCTACATTGGACGGTGAAAAGGCATATTCCGATGCCGACTTTGTAGTGATAGCCGCCCCCACCAACTACGACAGCAAGAAGAACTTCTTTGACACCAGCCACGTGGAGGAGGTGATAGACCTGGTTCTCAAGGTCAACCCCGACGCCATCATGGTAATCAAGTCAACCATCCCGGTAGGCTATACCGAGAGCGTACGTGAAAAGTTCTCATACCGCGAGCGTCTGGCAGACGGCACAATGAAGGTGGTTGTCCCCAACATCATCTTCGCGCCGGAGTTCCTGCGTGAGAGCAAGGCTCTTTACGATAACCTCTATCCCTCCAGAATCATCGTTGGATTCGATAAAAAGGTTCCGCGTCTGGAGGAGGCAGCACATACCTTTGCAAAGCTTCTGCAGGAGGGAGCCATCAAGGAGAACATCGATACTCTCTATATGGGAACCACCGAGGCCGAGGCCGTAAAGCTGTTCGCCAACACCTATCTGGCACTGCGTGTAAGCTTCTTCAACGAGCTTGACACATACGCCGAGATGAAGGGACTGGATACACGCGCCATCATTGACGGCGTGGGCCTGGATCCGCGTATCGGAAGCCACTACAACAACCCGTCGTTCGGATACGGCGGCTACTGCCTGCCTAAGGATACAAAACAGCTCCTGGCCAATTATAATGATGTTCCTGAGAACCTTATCCAGGCTATTGTGGACAGCAACCGCACCCGTAAGGATTTCATTGCCGACCGTGTGCTTGAAAAAGCCGGCTATTACACCGCTAACAGCGCATGGAACGAGGCATCGGAAAAGGATATTACCGTGGGCGTTTACCGTCTTACAATGAAATCCAACTCCGACAACTTCCGTCAGAGCTCAATTCAGGGCGTTATGAAGCGCGTCAAGGCAAAGGGAGCAAAAGTCATTATCTACGAACCCACGCTCAAGGACGGAGATACATTCTTTGGTAGTGAGGTGGTGAACAACCTGGACGAGTTCAAGCGCCGCTGCAACTCAATAATAGCCAACCGCTACGACTCGTGCCTGGACGATGTCCAGGACAAGGTCTACACCCGCGACCTCTTCCGCCGCGACTAGCTGGCTTTTGACAGGAGATAAATACAGAAGAGTATTGCACAGATGATGGCAAGGGCGGCGGGTATTCCTACTGCCAGGCTCAGGAAATTGCGGCGACGGCGGGCGTAACGTTCGCGTGTAGCTTTCCGGTTAAGGAAATCATCACGGTCCGATGCAGGCAATTTCATCTCATAGCCTTCCAGGCGCTGCTTGAATATATCGTCAAAATCTTTCATCTTCCTGTCCTTTTAAGATAATCATTAACCTGGCTCTTAAGCTGGGCGCGAGCCTTGGCCAGAATGGATGCCGACCCTTTCTCCGTTATGCCGATGGCATCGGCTATATCCTTATGGCTGAATCCGTCAATGCAGTACATGTTGAATACAGTACGCCTGACCGATGGCAGGGCTGCCACCATATCCATCAGAACCTGTGCCGGTATGTTATCGGCCGCATCGTCATCGGTATCAGTATTGCCCGTTTCGATAGTCTGATCCAGCGGTACAAGACGCAGTTTGCTCATCTGGCGCAGGCGGTCAATCACAACGTTGACCGTAAGGCGGCGAAGCCATGCGTACAGCGAACCGTCTCCGTTATAACTGAAAGACCGGAAACTGTCCATGGCCTTTATCATGGCATCATGCATCAGGTCCTGGGCCTCTTCACGGTCTGCCACGTATCGGTAGCAGAGAGCATATAGACGCGAAGCATACTGAGCGTAGAGTTCGCCTTGCGCTTCCCTATCGCCTGCAGTACACAAGCGTGCCAGTTCCTGCTCAGTTCTCATCCTACTTTCAGCTTATCCGGTTTCAGAACGGCAAGATACTCAAAATACGTCTTATCCGCTGTTTTTTCAGCCTAATTACTTACTTGTGAGCCTCGTTGAAGAGACGCAGACGTTCCTCAAGGATGGGGAACTGGTCGTCGCGGATGTTTGATGCGCAGCCGCGGATACCTTGGCGGGTACTGCCGGTTGATGAGAGCACGATTCCGCTTATGCCGAAATAGAGCAGCTCATGCAGCAGCTGGCCACCCTCCATGGGTGTACCGTCGGGCAGGTTGTAGCCGAATGTAAAGAAGAATCCGTTGCTTACGGGCTCCTCCAGATCCTTGTCATAAGTGATGTTGAATCCGTTGCGCAGCAGGGCAGCCTTGATCTTCTCTGTGCGGCGTGCATACTCGCGGATATCCTCACGGAACTGATACTCACCGTCACATGCGGCCTTGAGCATTGCGGCCATGGCGCACTGAACGGAGTGGGTTACGCCCGATGACATTGCGTAAAGCATATCATATGCGTAAACGGCACCAAAACGTGATATGTTGTAACGCTTTTGCAGAGTCTCAAAGTGACGCTCGTAGAGTTTGTCCGATATGCATGCAACGGCGATGCGCTCACCTGCATAGCTGAATATCTTACTGCCGCTGAGCATCATGATGTAGTTGTCTGTGTAATGCGATACGCTTACCTGATAAGGCTCCTTGAACGGGATGCCCAGACCCTCGCGGCGGAAATCCATGGTCATGTAGGCCAGGTCCTCAAGTATGATGGTGTCATACTTTGTGGCCAATTCACCGATGGTTTTTATCTCACTCTCGGTAAGACACATCCAGCTGGGGTTGTTGGGGTTGCTGTAGACTATGCAGCAGATGTTACCCTGACTGAGGTAGCTTTCCAGCTTGGGTCCCAGTTTCTCGGCGCGGAAATCGGCCACGTCAAACTGGGCGGTCTTTACACCCATTACCTGAGCCTGCATCTTCTGTACGGGGAATCCGGGATCTATATAAAGGATGGTATCCTTCTTAGGATCAACCTGTGAGCACAGAAGGAAAGCTGCAAACGTGCCCTGCATAGCTCCGCATGTGGGAGTGCAGTGACCGGGCAGTATGTCAGTGTTGATGAATGCCTTGACAAATCGTGCAGCCTGCTCCTTGAGTTCTGGGATACCCTCAATGTTGGGATACTTGGAAGCCACACCGCGGTCAAGTGCCTCTTTCTGGGCTTTTACACCCACGGCCGATGGAGGTATGCCGGGAACACCCATCTCAAAATGGATGAACTCCTTACCGGTTACTTTCTCGGCATTCAGCTCACATGCCAGCACCTGACGGATGGAGGCCTTGTTAAGGTCACGTACCTCTATTTTCTCAAGATAATCGTCAATGACGTTTGCAGGAATCAGCGTATTCATCAGTGTTTTTTATTCACAGTTACGGCCAATCTCAAGGGCCTTTATGTTCATTTCTACTATTGCATCACCTTTGGCACCGAATATGGTACGCACGCTCTGGCACAGTTTGTCAAAGCTTATGCTCTTGAGAGCCTTTGATGCGGCACCCAGCAGTATCATGTTCACTGCCTTGGGCATCTTGTTCTCCTTACCCAGTTCATCGGTGTCAATCAGGATCACGTTGCCAAGCTCCTTGAGCTCATCAATAATGGCGTTCTGATCGGGGTAATTGCCAATGTTTACAAAGGGGTTGGATGATGTGATTACCCAACCTTCCTTGCTCAGGTACTGCTTGTAACGAAGTGCCTCCATGGGCTCCATGGCGATGATGATATCGGCCTGACCCAGTGAGATAAGGTCACTGGCAATGGGCTGGTCCGATATGCGCAGGTTGGACTGCACGTCACCGCCGCGCTGGCTCATTCCGTGAACCTCGGCCTGCTTGATGTAGAGATCCTCCTCAAGGGCGGCCTGACCTATTACTGTTGCGATAGAGAGGATACCTTGTCCTCCTACGCCTGCAAGAATTATATCTGTCTTCATTTCTGTGCTGCTTTTGCTTTTGCCTTGCGGGCAAGTGTCTGGATACATTCACGGCGCGGTATGATAACCGAAAGACCGCGGTACTCAATCTCCTCACGCAGGGTGCGTGTAATCTCCTCCATGTTCTGGGGCAGGGGAACCACAACCTTCAGATGGTCGGGATCAACGCCTATGCCGCGGCAGATAGCCTCGAACTTGTTTGTTCCGGCGCTGTCCTGTCCGCCGGTCATACCGGTGGTCAGATTATCGGATATGATAACTGTGATGGGAGAGTTCTCATTTACTGCATCCAGCAGACCTGTCATACCGGAGTGGGTGAATGTGCTGTCACCGATGATGGCAACTGCCGGGAACACGCCTGCATCGGCGGCACCCTTGGCCATGGTGATGCTGGCACCCATATCGACGGTGCTGTCCAGAGCCTGGAAGGGAGGCAGGGCACCCAGGGTGTAGCAACCTATGTCACCGAATACCTTAGAGTCCTTGTAATCCTTGAGCACAATGTTGATTGCCTCGTATACGCTGCGGTGACCGCAACCCTGGCAGAGGGCGGGAGGACGTGCCACAACGTTCTTGGCAACCTCGGGATGCGGCAGCGGAGCCAGACCCAGAGCGGCCTTTACGATATCGGGGTTAAGCTCTCCCTGACGGGGCAACTCTCCGGTCAGACGACCTATGATCTTGCAGTCAGAGGGAAGTATACCGGCCACCTGCTCCTCAACAAAGGGCTGACCGTCCTCGATAACCATGATTGAGTCGCACTGCTCGGCCATGGTACGGATGGTCTCGGTAGGTATGGGGTACTGTGATATCTTAAGCACGGGGAAGGGGATACCCTCGGGGTAGCACTCTGAGAGGTAGTTGTAGGCGTTACCGCATGCAATGGCACCCATCTTGAAACGCTTGGCCTGTGCCTTGAAGCTGTTGAAGGGTGACTCTACCGACAGGCGCATGATCTCGGGCTGACGCTCCAGCAGTGAAGCGTAGCGGCGCTTTGCAATGGCGGGCAGCAATACCCAGTCACGCACTCCGCTTACGGGGTTCAGGTCGTTCTGGTTGCGTCTTTCCTTGAGTGATACAACGGCACGTGAGTGGGCCAGACGTGTAACGGTACGCATCAGGACAGGCAGTTTGAGGCTCTCGGACAGGTCATAGGCGTATGACATCATATCATATGCCTCCTGCTGTGATGAGGGCTCAATAACCGGTATCAGGGCAAACTTGCCGTAATAGCGGGTGTCCTGCTCATCCTGTGAAGAGTGCATCGAGGGGTCATCGGCCACAAGGACAATCAGACCGCCGTTTACACCTGTGATGGATGAGTTTACGAACGGGTCGGCTGCCACGTTCATACCCACGTGTTTCATACAAACCAGCGCACGCTTGCCTGCAAAAGACATACCCAGAGCAGCCTCCATGGCTGTCTTCTCGTTGGTGCACCAGCGATTGTGTATCTTCTGGTCAGGGTTCTTTTTGCAGTAACCCTGGATATACTCTGTTATTTCGGTAGAGGGTGTGCCGGGATAGGCGTAAACACCGCTTAATCCGGCATCGATGGCACCCTGTGCTATGGCTTCGTCGCCAAGTAAAAGTTTCTTCATCTTATAGTATTCAAAACTGAAGTGCAAAATTAGTTATAATTGAGAATTGAGAGTTTAGAATTGAGAATTTGATACGCAAGTGCGAATGTATTAATTCTCAATTCTCAATTTTCAATTCTCAATTCTCAATTCTTATTCTCTTCCATCAGTGAGGTCGATGCATGAACGGTAACCTTACGCTCGTAGCAGCCGAACATCTTGTCAACGTTCTCCTTCTCCTGGACCGATGTAAACAGGCTCACAATAGGCACGATAACCAGACCGGCTACCATTGAGAGCACACCGGCGTTGATGGGTGAGCTGAAGAAGGGGCTGATGAATGTGGTTTTGGTGAAAGTTCCGTACATGCAGCCGCACATGATAGCCACGCCCACAATGAAACTTGCCCAGACAGATGCCTTGGTAGTTCTTTTCCAGTAGAGTCCATAGAGGAACGGAGCCAGGAAGGCACCGGCCAGAGCACCCCAGGATATACCCATGAGCTGAGCGATGAATGTAACTGAGCTCTTGGCCTGGATGATAGCCAGTACGGATGATATGGCGATAAAGAATACAACCAGCAGTCGGATTGACAGAAGCTGTGACTTCTCGCTCATGTTCTTGCCGCCCTTGGCCAGAGCAGGCTTGATGATATCAAGTGTAAGTGTTGAACCCGATGTGAGAACCAGTGATGAGAGTGTAGACATTGATGCCGAGAGCACCAGGATGATAACCACACCGATCATCAAATCAGGCAGAGTCTGCAGCATTGAGGGAACAATACTGTCATATATAGGTGTTCCGTTGGGAGCATAGTCAATAACAGTTCCGTACAGACGTCCGAAACCGCCCAGGAAGTAGCAACCGCCGGCCACGATGATGGCAAAGAAGGTTGAGATGAATGTTCCCTTGCGGATGGCAGCCTCGTCACGGATGGCGTAGAACTTTCCTACCATCTGGGGCAGACCCCATGTGCCAAGTGATGTAAGCAGTACAACGCCAAGCAACCATACAGGCTGCGGGCCGAAGAACGATACAAATGCACCGTTAAGTCCGGGAGCGGCCTCGCTGGGAATCTGTGACATCTTCTCGATTGCTGCCATGAAACCGCCGTTTCCGTTCAGTACGGAGATGATAACGGCAACGATACCTATCAGCATGATCATACCCTGAATGAAGTCATTGATTGCGGTAGCCATATAACCGCCTACCAGAACATAGATACCGGTCAGGACAGCCATACCCAGAACGCACCAACTGTAGTCAATGCCGAACGAGAGTCCGAACAGGCGTGACAGACCGTTGTAGAGTGATGCGGTATAGGGGATAAGGAATATGAATACAATCACCGATGCGGCAACCTTGAGAGCCTCGGAGTTGAAACGCTGTCCAAAGAAATCGGGCATGGTGGCACTCTTGAGATACTGGGTCATAAGGCGTGTGCGGCGTCCCAGGATTCTCCATGCGAGCAGAGAACCGATAAGAGCGTTGCCCAGTCCTATCCAGGTGGCGGACAGACCGTATTTCCAACCGAACTGACCGGCATATCCAACGAATATTACGGCCGAAAAATATGATGTGCCGAAAGCAAAAGCGGTAAGCCATGAACCTACTTTGCGGTCACCCAGGACAAATCCCTGTACGTTATTGGCTGTTTTACGGCAATAAACTCCTACGCCAATCATCACGGCGAAGAAAAGAATCAGAATGAGAATCTTTAAAAACATGGTTATTCAGCAATTAAGTAATAATAAACTCATAATTATAAAAAAGGGAATGATTTCTCATTCCCAACCCTGTATAAGCGTAAGACCTTTTTCGGTGGCAACGCGTTCCGCTATCTCCAGACTGGCCGGACGTATTATCAATACCAGTTTCCCGTCCTTGTGGAAAGTGTAGAGGTAACTTATGGAACAGCCGCCCGATGTCAGGGCGTCGACAGCATCGGCAAAGGCCGCGGTGTCGGGCTCAACCTGAATGGCAAGAACCTCGTTCAGGTTAACCAGGTGACCCTGGTCGGCGAGCAGCTTGGCTGCCTTCTTCTGATCGGAAGTGATAAGGCGTAGGATGCCGTACTCGGTGGTATCGGCCACGGATGCAGCCTGAATCTCGATATTCTGTTTCTTGAGGGCGTTCAGGATGTCGCTCAGCTTGCCGCGCTGGTTCTCAAGGAATATGGAAATCTGCTTTATAGTCTTCATATGGTCCTTTTATTAATGGTTGTGACGCAAATCGTTTACTCTCTTGGCCTTGCCGTCTGACTGCGGGATCACGCCCTTGCCTACAAGCTTCACCTTGGGAGTGAGCAGTATCTCGTCCTTAAGACGGCGGGTAATCTCCTTGGTCAGGTTCTGCAGCATGGCAAAATCATCGGTAGCCTGTGCAAGCTCGGCCTCGATGGTCATCTCGTCGTTGTCGCCTACGGTCTCGATGGTGATCAGGTAGTCGCTTGCCAGCTCGGGGAACTGCATGAGTATCTTCTCTATCTGGATAGGATAGATGTTTACGCCCTTGACAATCATCATGTCGTCGCTGCGTCCCTGGAAACGGGCCAGACGTACGTGTGTACGGCCGCAGGGGCACTCACCCGGCAGGATGCGGGTAAGGTCGCGTGTGCGGTAGCGGAACAGCGGCATGGCCTCACGGTTGAGTGTGGTCAGAACCAGCTCGCCCAGCTCGCCCTCCGGAACGGGCTCCAGAGTCTCGGGATCAAGGATCTCAACTATGTAGTTGTCCTCCCAGATATGCATACCGTTCTGCTCCTGGCACTCGATGGCAACGCCGGGGCCGCACATCTCGCTCATGCCGAAGTTGTTGTATGCCTTGGCACCCCAGATCTCCTCAATGCGCTTGCGCTGTGCCTCTGAGTGGGGCTCGGCGCCGATGATGAGGGTATGTACGGTGGTGTTGCGGGGATCGATGCCCTCCTCCTCAAAGGCAGCTGCCAGACGTGTGGCGTAGCTGGGTATGCAGTGCAGGGCTGTTGTACCGAAGTCGGTGATGAACTTTACGTGACGCTTGCTGTTGCCGGCGCCGGCAGGAACGGTGAGTGCGCCCAGACGCTCTGCGGCATACTGAATGCCCAGACCGCCGGTGAACATGCCGTAACCTGAAGTGTTCTGTATGATGTCAGTGCTGCGGAGTCCGATGCAGTACATGGAGCGTGCCATGGCATCGGCCCACTGGTCAAGGTCTCTCTGTGAATGGAGAATTACCGTAGGATTACCGGTGGTTCCGCTTGATGAGTGCAGACGTACAACTTTTTCGAGTGGAATGGACTTGATTCCGAAAGGATAGGTAGCACGAAGGTCGTTCTTGGTAGTAAAAGGAAAGCGCTTGATGTCCTCAACGGACTTGATGCTGTCGGGAGTGATGCCCAGCTCTTTGAATTTGGGAGCGTAGAACTCACTTCCCATAGCTATTTCAACGGTTTTCTTGAGACGTTCCACCTGAAGCTGCTCCAGCTTTTTGCGGGGCATTGTCTCAATCTCCTCGTTCCAGTATTTACTGTTCATTTTATGTGTTGTTTTTTAATCAGTTGCAAATTTATATTATTTTGGCGAGTTCATCAAGTAGATAATCAAGCCCTTTGTCACTTATTCCCACGTAGTATTTCAGGGGTTCGTCGCTCGAGACGGCTTTCTTGAGCAGCACCGAACCGTATACGTCGCTGTCGGTCTGTTCCTGGAGTTCGGGCATTACTATGACCGATGTCATTCCGTTGGGATATTTTACCGAATAGCCGTTCTCTATCCTGGTTACAACCCCTCCCGGAACCTTTGTCATGCCGGCTGCTATGTTTATCAACTCGAACTTGCCGCTGTAGTAGTCTATCACGGTCATGATGGGGCAGTCACGCAGTATGGTTATCTGCTTGTCCAGCTTAACCGGCGCGTCAAGGATGCTCCATTTGTCATACTGCAGATGCAGGATAAGCTTGTCCTCGGTCTGGTACAGAGGCTCGGCCAGGATAACACCCTTTTCCGGTTTGTAGAATCCGGTGGTGCCCATGGGGCATGATGCACCGTAACCCAGGGCTGCGGTATCGGCCGGCATGGCAATGCTCTTTCCGTCCTGTCCGGTCACAACAGCCTGGAAGGCGGTTGAGAATCCGTCCTGTACCCTTGAATCCATGTCGGTGCTGAATTCAATTACGGAGTTCTTCCATGAAACCTTGCCGTCGCTTATCCTGTAGCCGTTGGTGGTGTGGGCACAGCCTATGAGCATAACCGCTGCTGCCAGTAGGGGAAGTATCTTTTTCATTTCTGTGAATATGCCAATGCGTAAGTCTTGATCTGCTTGAGCATGGACAGGAGTCCGTTGCTGCGTGTGGGCGACAGATGCTGTGTCAGGCCGATGGCATCGATAAAATGCACGTCACTCTGCAGTATCTCCTGCGGGGTGTGGTCCGAGAGCACCCTGATGAGCAGGGCTATGAGTCCCTTTGTGATGATGGCGTCACTGTCTGCCTCGAAATGTACCAGACCGTCGCGCATCTCGGCATGCAGCCATACACGGCTCTGGCAACCCTCAATCAGGTTGTCCTCGGTCTTGTAGGCGGGGTCGAGAGCCGGCTGTCCGTTGCCAAGGTCTATAATCATCTGGTATTTGTCCATCCAGTCGTCAAAGGCGCTGAACTCCTCGATAACCTGGTCCTGAAGTTGTTCTATTGTCATGGTTTCTCGTTGTATATTACTGTAAGGAGTGTCTTTCCGACAGCCTCCAGTACACTCTTGTCTATGTTGTCAATGTTGTCATGCGTGGTATGCCATGTGGGGCCGAACGAGCTGGCGGCGCATGAAGGTATGTAGGGCACGATGTCGATGGCGGGAATGCGTGCTATCCTGTTTATGAAATAGTGGTCATCGGTGACATACAGGCCGTCTTCCTGACGGAAGAGTGACTTGTAACCCAGTCCGGCGGCAGTTTCCCATACCCTGTCCACATACTGCTTTCCAAAGTACAGCGAATACTTTTCGCGGTAGAAGGTGGCGCGTTTTCCGCCCACCATGTCAAGCAGCACGGCGTAGCGTGCCTTGTAGCCAGGGGTGTGCGGGTTCTTGGCCCAGTGCTGTGTGCCCAGTCCCCAGTAGGTCTCAAGGTGCTCACCCTGGAAGTCATCACCCGGTCCCCAGTCCTCGGCATCGAAGAATATGCAGTCCACACCTATCTGCGGAGCCTGTTTCTGCAACTGGCGTGCAATCTCCAGGATTACTGCCACACCGCTTGCACCGTCGTTGGCGGCATCCACGGGAGTCTTGTGCTTTGAGGGGTCCGAATCGTTATCGGCCCACGGGCGGCTGTCCCAGTGAGAGCAGAGTATAACACGGGTGGGGCATTCCAGGTTGAAACTGCCCACTATGTTCATGCACTTGAGGGTGGTGTTGTCAAAGGTCTTGGTGTTGAAGTTCTGTACAAAGACCTTGTCGGCACCAAACGATGACAGGCGGGCGGCAAGCCATATTCCGCAGTCATCGTGAGCCTGGGTGTTGGGTACGCGCGGACCGAAATCGGTCTGTTCCTTGACAAAGCTGAAAGCGCTGTCAGCGTTGAACTCAACTGCCGGGGCGTCAGCCTGCTTGGCAGTAACGGGAGCCTTGCGGCCACCGCATGATATAACCATGGCCGTGAGCAGAACGCTGTATAGGAGTCTTTTCATTATCTGTTAAGTTTCCAGGTTGCACCGTCCTTGGTATCCTTGATCTCGAATCCCAGTGCGGTAAGCTCATTACGTATCTTGTCGCTTGTAGCCCAGTCCTTGTTGGCCTTGGCAATGGCACGCTGCTCCAGAAGCATGTCGACAACTTTGCCGAATGCCTCCTCGCGACCGCTGCCGCCGCCCTCTTCGGCCTTGATTCCAAGGATTTCGAACAGGAATGTGTCGAACAGGGACTTGAGCTCGGCCACATCGGCTGCGGAGAGCTTGGCGTTACCGTCCACTGCCTGGTTGATTACCTTGGCGGCATCGAACAGATGGCTTATCACGATAGGTGTGTTCAGGTCATCGTCCATGGCCTCGTAGCACTTGGTCTTGAACTCGCTTACGCTCACACTGCTCTCGGCAGCGGGCTGTATGCGGCCGATGGCGTTGTAGGCCTCCATAAGACGGCTCATAGCCTTCTCGGCAGCCTGCAGGGCGTCGTTGCTGAAATCAACTGTGCCGCGGTAGTGGGCCATCAGTATGAAGAAACGGATGGTCATTGGGCTGTAGGCCTGCTTCAAATTGGGGTTCTGACCGGTAAAGAACTCGTTCAGGGTGATGAAATTGCCCAGAGACTTGCCCATTTTCTGGCCGTTGATGGTGATCATGTTGTTGTGCATCCAGTAATGTACAATGTCATGACCCTGGCTTGCTACGGCCTGTGCAATCTCGCATTCGTGGTGCGGGAAGATCAAGTCCATGCCGCCTCCGTGTATGTCAAAGCGCTCACCCAGGTACTTGCGGCCCATGGCGGTGCACTCGCAGTGCCAGCCGGGGAATCCGTTGCTCCAGGGTGAAGGCCAGCGCATTATGTGCTCGGGCTGGGCTTTCTTCCACAGGGCAAAGTCGGCGGGGTTGTGTTTCTCCTCCTGGCCGTCCAGCTCACGTGTGGTGTTGAGCACGTCATCCAGGTTACGGCCTGACAGTATGCCGTAGTGATGATCCTTGTTGTATTTGTTTACGTCAAAGTAGATGCTGCCCTGGCTCTCGTATGCGTATCCGTTGTCCAGAATCTGCTTTACAAGTTCTATCTGCTCAATTATATGGCCCGATGCGTGCGGCTCGATGCTGGGGGGCAGCACGTTGAGCATCTCCATTGCCTTGTGATAGCGCAGGGTGTAGTACTGAACCACCTCCATGGGCTCCAGCTGCTCCAGACGGGCTTTCTTTGCAATCTTATCCTCACCCTCATCGGCATCATGCTCCAGATGGCCTACATCGGTAATGTTACGTACGTAGCGCACCTTGTAACCCAGGTGCTGCAGGTAACGGAACAGGATATCGAATGTGATGGCCGGACGGGCATGACCCAGATGCGGATCACCGTATACTGTGGGACCGCACACGTACATTCCTACGTGTGGCGGGTTCAAAGCTTCAAACAGCTCTTTTTTCCTGGTCAGGGTGTTGTAGATTGTCAGTTTGTTTTCCATATTATTTTTTCATTGTTTCTTCAATAAACTGGAGGAGCCTGTCAACGGCATTCTCCTCGGGGATATTCTTCTCGATGCACTCCTTGCCGCGATAGAGGCTTATCTTGCCGCGGCCTGCGCCTACATAGCCGAAATCGGCGTCGGCCATCTCGCCCGGGCCGTTCACTATGCACCCCATGATGGCTATCTTGACACCTTTAAGGTGCCCTGTGGCGGCTTTGATGCGTGCTATTGTCTCTTCAAGATTGTAAAGTGTCCGTCCGCAGCCCGGACATGAAATGTACTCCGGCTTGGTGAACCTGATGCGTGCGCCCTGCAGGATTGCATCCTCTGTGGATTTGATTTGGGTGGCACTCATGTTGGGATTGCTCAGTTCAAGGTCACGGGCCTTGCCGTCAATGAGCAGTGCACCTGCATCCATTGCGGCGTGCAGCTGGAAATCCTCCAGCAGGGTGTCATCGTATGACAGTCTGAGTACTCCATTCTCTATCTTGGCCGATGCGCGAACCTGTGCGCTGCGTTCAGCGTAATCCGCCAGCTTGCGGGCCACGGGAATCTCACGTTCGGGAGCCTCGGACAGTGATACGCGAATGGTGTCGCCTATACCCTCGGCCAGCAGTGCTCCTATGCCTATGGCACTCTTGATGCGTCCGTCCTCACCCTCACCGGCCTCGGTCACTCCCAGATGAATGGGGAATGCCATGCCCTCGCGCTCCATCTCCTTGACCAGTAGGCGCACGGTCTCAATCATGACCACTGTGTTGCTGGCCTTGATGGATATTACCACGTTCATAAAGTCCTGCTCCACGCATATACGCAGGAACTCCATGCAGCTCTCCACCATACCGGCGGGAGTGTTGCCGTAGCGGCTCATGATGCGGTCTGACAGAGAACCGTGGTTGACGCCTATGCGGATGGCGGTGCTATGCTCGCGGCAAATGCTGAGGAACGGGATAAACCGGTCGCGTATACGCTGAATCTCCTGTGCATACTCCTGATCGGTGTACTCCAGATGCTTGAATGTGCGTGCGGGATCCACATAGTTGCCGGGGTTGATGCGCACCTTCTCCACAATGCGTGCGGCCACATCAGCCACGGCAGGATTGAAGTGTACATCGGCCACCAGCGGGGTGTCGTAGCCGCGGGCGGTCAGGCCCTCGCGGATAAGGCGCATGTTCTCCGCCTCGCGTGTGCCCTGTGTGGTCATACGCACCAGTTCGCCTCCGGCATCAATGATGCGGATGGCCTGCTCTATGCAGCCCTGGGTATCCATGGTGGATGCCGTGGTCATAGACTGCAGGCGTATGGGGTTGGTTCCGCCAATCACGGTGTTGCCCACACGTACCGGTACCGTTTTCCTGCGGCTGTAAAGGCTCATCAGTTGGTCTTGAATTGATATTTTACCTGGCTGAGTTCGGCGTTGGCCTTCTCGATCTTATCCTTGAGTCCCTCCTTGTGGGCGGCCAGACGTGCTGCCAACTCCTTATCGGCTACCGCCAGTATCTGTGCTGCCAGTATGGCTGCGTTCTGGGCTCCGTTCACACCTACGGTTGCTACGGGTATTCCGGGGGGCATCTGTATGATGGAGAGCATGGCGTCCAGACCATCCAGCATACCCTTGATGGGCACACCTATCACGGGAACGTTGGTGTTGGCTGCAATCACGCCGGGCAGGGCTGCTGCCATACCGGCTGCTGCAATGATAACCTTGATGCCACGGGCCTGTGCACCCTTGGCAAACTCCTCAACTGCAGCGGGTGTGCGGTGAGCTGAGAGTGCGTTCATCTCAAACGGAACCTGGATGCTGTCCAGAAAGGCAGCTGCCTTCTCCATAACGGGCAGATCGGACGTGCTGCCCATAATGATACTTACTACTGGTTTCATATCTTATTCAATTTTCAATTTTCAATTCTCAATTCTCAATTCTCAATTCTCAATTTTTCCTCATTCGTGCTACCGGAATCCCAATCTGCTCCCGGTACTTAGCCACCGTGCGGCGGGCCACCTTATACCCGCGTTCAGCCAGCAAATCGGACAACTGCTCATCGGTAAGCGGATTGTCATGATCCTCGGCATCGGTAGCCTCACGCAGTATGCGGTGAATCTCCTTGACCGATACCTCCTGTCCGCTGTCGTTCTTAACGCCGTCGGTAAAGAAGGCCTTGAGCGGGAAGGTTCCGAATCCTGTCTGTACATACTTGCCGCTGGTAACCCTGGATATGGTGGATATGTCATATCCGGTACGTTCGGCCACATCCTTGAGTATCATGGGCTTGAGCAGGGTCTCGTCGCCCTCCAGGAAGAAGGGACGCTGCAGGTCAACAATAGCCTGCATGGTACGGGTCATGGTCTGCTCACGCTGTTTGAGCGCCTGTATGAACCCGCGTGCCTTGTCCAGTTTGCTCTTTATGTAGATTGCGGCGTCACGCTGGCTGCTGGAGCCACCCTTTATCTGGTTCTCCAGCATCTGAGAATACTCACGGCTTACGTGCAGCTGCGGTATGTTGCTGTTGTTCAGTGTAAAATGTATCTCGTCATCATAGCTGTCCAGCAGGAAGTCGGGGACTATGTGCTGACGGCTGTGACCTACTGTCTCGCCTAATGAACTGCCCGGACGGGGGTTCAGCTTGACAAGCTCGGCAATCACGGCGTCGGTCTGCTCGCGGCTCAGCTCCAGACGGGCTGCAATCTTGTCCCAGCGCTTGTGGGTGAACTCGTCGAACATGGTGGAGATAATGCGCTCCTGCAGTTCCCTGTCAGGGGTATCCTCCTTGCGTCGAATCTGTATGAGCAGGCACTCCTGGAGGCTGCGTGCGCCTATTCCGGCCGGATCAAACTCCTGGATTACCTTAAGCACCTGTTCTATCTCGTCGGTCGATGCGTCGGTATCGTGATAGAAGGCCAGATCGTCCGATATGGCCTGAAGGTCCTTGTCCAATAGGCCGTCGTTGTCGATTGAGCCTATGATGTAGAGGGCAATCTTCATCTGACGGGGCGTCAGGTCCTGCTCGCGCAACTGCTCGTACAGTATATCGTAGAAAGAGCGTGTGTCGGCCAATGGAATATCGGCTACAGCGCCCTGTGAGCTGCCCTGACGGTCATACCAGTCATCATCGTCATCGTTCCAGTCATCACGGTTGTTATCCTCCTGGTAAGACTCGTTCTCGTACTGGTCGGCATCATCGGCAGCGTTATCATCACTGTCCTGCTCGGGTGCCTCCTGCGGACCGGCCTCAAGGGTGGGGTTGTCGCCCAGTTCGGTGCGTACATGCTCCTCCAGTTCCAGAGTGTTGAGCGCAAGCAGGCGGGCCTCAAGCACCTGCTGAGGCGACAGTGTCTGGACCTGTGTCTGGGTCTGGAGTTGGGTCTGTATGTTACTTAAACCGGGCATTGCAATTGTATCAATAGTGGAAACTGCTGCCTCCTATGAACTCGCGTACCAGTGATGTGGGAGGCAGGTTCTGGCTGGGGATAGTCTTGAACAGCTTGAGGAAATCCTTGAGCTGGCATGCCTTGGCATACTGAGGGCTGTCCTCGGGAACCTCGTCCAGTAACGGAGCCACCATGTCTTTGATAACTGCAATCTCAAATATCATTGCCGAGTTGAACATGGCATCAGCATTCTCCTGGAAGGGGAATATCCACTTCTCCTCGCCTGCACGTACCGACGGCCAGCGGCTCAGCGTATCCACGGCTGAGTAGCTGCGGTACTTGTGGTCGCGGATGATGCGGCGCAGCAGACGGTTGTCGGTAGTGGGTATGTAGTTGTGCTGGTCAATGCGTATGCTGGTCAGGGCCGATACGTATATCAGGAAACTCCTCTCGGCCGGGATGTCAGGCATAAGGTCGGGGTTGAGAGCATGTATACCCTCTATAAGCAGCATGTCATTGTCACCCAGCGTCATCTCGGGGTCGGTGAACTCACGTATTCCGCCTTTCTTGAAATTGAAACGCGGCGGACGTATGGACTTACCGTCCAGCAGGTCCTTGAGCTGCTGGTTAAAGAAGGGCAGGTCTATTGCGTAGAGAGACTCAAAGTCATGCTCTCCGTTCTCATCCAGCGGAGTGTGGTCACGGTCCAGGAAATAGTCATCAAGCGACAGAACCTTAGGTGTGAGTCCCTGTGCCATGAGCTGCACCATCAGGCGCTTGCTGAATGTGGTCTTGCCCGATGACGACGGGCCCGATACCATAATCAGCTTGAGTCCTTTACCCTCGTTGCGGCGTGCCACAATCTGGTCAGCTATATGGACTATCTTCTGTGACTGAAGCGCTTCGGCTACGTTGATTATCATATTTGTCTGGCCATTGGAAACGGCTCCGTTGAGCTTACCCAACGTAGAGAATCCCAAAATACGCATCCAGTCATGGTGCTCCTTGAATATTCCGAACATCTTGTCCTGGCGGATCAAAGGCTCCAGCTGGTCAGGGTTGTTCTTGTCCGGCAGACGAACCAGAACGCCTCCCGACATAGGCTCAAGCCCAAAAACCTTAAGACATCCGGTATGGGGCGGCAGAACACCAAAGAACCAGTCGGGCAGTTCCTCAAGAGTGTAGTAACTGCTGTATATGGTGCCTATGCTTCTGAGCAGGCGGGCATTATCCTTGCGGCCGGATTTCTCCATGATATCGGCCACCTGTGCGGTATGGGCGGTATGTTTTACAAAAGGAATGCATCGGCCTATGATACTGCCCATACGTTCACTAATTAAGGTGACATCCTCGTCGGTCAGTTCACGGCCTATCTCAACAGGACAGTAGAAGCCTTTTGAAATTGCATTTGAAACTCTGATTCTGCCTCCGGGGTAAAGTTCGGATACTGCTTTGTAGAGAACAAACACAAGTCCCAGCAGACATGAACGTGCACCTGTGCTTGTGGTTGCGTCCAGAAACTCTACATCACAGTCCTCATAAACCTTAGCCTCCATATCCTTGACTATGCCGTTGGCGTATACGCACATTGGACAGCTCCTAAGGCTGATATCCATAGCAGAGAATATCTCTGTAAACGTGACTCCCGGGTTGAAACTTTCAGTTTTACCGTTATTCTTGCAGTAGATTTCCATACCTATAGTATTTAGAGTCTCAAAATTACTGCATTTTTCGGTATGGGGAAAGTCCTGATTGCAAAAGTTTGTTTCTGTGTAAATTCCGGGTCTCAGTTTTTCAATGTCATAATCATAGATTCTATGGGAATCTCAATGTACAATCCATCTTCATCAAATCATCTAAACTGAATTTATAACGTCTAATAAAATATGAACTATCTCTTATTACATTCCATTCATATTTTCTTAGCGTATCATAATTCAGTATGTATATTATCATTTTCCTGTCAGGAAAATTTTTAATATATGATAATGGTAAAATAATATCGTCATGATAATAACAGTTTGGGTAAACCATTTTGACATCCTTATTATCATTTGGCAACGAGTCAAACATATTGGGGATATCTGGGTTAAAGACTCTTTGTTCCCTTAAATATGCTATTGTATCCATTGAATCATTATAAAAATCGATAAAGGCATATTCTTCCTCCATTATACAAGCCGATAAGAGTAAAAGGACCGACAATAACAAAAAATGTTTCATAAACGTTGGAATTAGTGCTAGTTATGGCAAATATAGTGTTTTTTTAATTGATAGGATTATATAGGCAAAAAAGCAAGGATTGAAAGGGAGATGAAACAATCATCGGAAAAATACATTATCTTCGCACAAAATTTCTTGAAAACAGATACTTAACAAATAAAAGAAAATGAAAAAACTGAATGTTCTGATGGCCGGTATGGCCGTTGCAGCTCTTGCTTCATGCGGTGGCGCAGGTACAGTTGGCAAGGTTGCTATGAATGATGTAAAGGACACTATCTCATACTCAATCGGTATGGGCCGTGCAGTACGTGTATACAAGGATCAGCTCCCCGTTGAGATTTCTGAGGATCAGGCTGCACTCAAGGCTTTCATGAAGGGTTTCATGGAGTCTGCAAACAATCCTGAAGACAATGTTAAGCTGGCTTATGCCCTTGGCTTTGAGATTGGTAGCCAGGAGATGACACAGGCCTTCAAGGGTCTGAGCAACGCTCTGTTCGGAAACGAGGATGGTTTCAACAAGGATAACTACGTTAAGGGTTTCTATGACGGAATGCTTGACAACTGGGATATCATGTCATTCGAGGAGGCCGATGAGACCTCTAACCGTCTCTATACCGCTCTGAGCGAGCAGCAGTTCGAGGCTGCCCGTGCTGAGGGTGAGGCTTTCATTGAGGCTAAGGCCAAGGAGGACAACGTAGTTAAGACCGCCAGCGGTCTGCTTTACGAGGTTGTAAAGCTTGGCAACGGTGGTCCCAAGCCCACTGCTTCCAGCAACGTTGAGGTACGTTATCGCGGTGAGCTGATTGACGGTACAGTATTTGACGAGTCCGAGGATCCCATCTCACTCAACCTGGGCCAGGTTATTCCCGGTTGGACCGAGGGTGTTCAGCTGATGAGCGTTGGTGACAAGTACAGATTCTACATCCCCCAGG
The DNA here is from genome assembly GCA_902774335.1 of uncultured Bacteroidales bacterium. Lineage (GTDB taxonomy): Bacteria > Bacteroidota > Bacteroidia > Bacteroidales > Bacteroidaceae > Colenecus. The sequence goes on along the minus strand of CACYHW010000018.1, from coordinate 11,804 downwards.
AGCTTGCATACGGCTCACAGGGTCAGGGTTCAATCAAGCCTTACTCAGCTCTTATCTTCGAGGTTGAGCTTGTAAGCATCAAGTAAATTCAGACTATAAAGCCTTAAAGAGGGGACGGAAAACCGTTCCCTCTTTTGTTTTTGTCATTTTGTAAGCAAAAAAGTGACAATGAAATATTATTTTGTCTATTTTTGGTCAAAAATAATAACCGATTATCATTTTCTGATTACAATATGAATGTAAAGAAGCCAACTCCGTCAACAGAGAGGATGGACTCTCTTGACAGAAAAATCCTGAGTATCATATCCCAGAATGCCCGTATACCTTTCCGTGACGTGGCACTCCAGTGCGGTGTTTCACGTGCAGCCATACATCAGCGCGTACAGCGTATGTTCGATGAGGGCGTGATTACAGGTTCCGGTTATCATGTGAATCCCCGCAGCATCGGTTACAACACCTGCACCTACGTGGGTCTTACCTTGGAGAAGGGTTCCATGTACCGCGAGGTGGTGGCTGAACTGGATCAGATCCCGGAGGTGGTTGAGAGCCACTTTACAACCGGCCGTTACACTATGATGATCAAACTGTTTGCCCGTGACAACTCACACCTGATGGAGCTTATCAACGGTCATATACAGGAGATCAAGGGTGTGACAGCCACCGAGACTCTGATATCGCTCGACGAGAGCATCAAGAAAGAGATTCCAATTATTGAGTAGTCATGTCCAAGGCTGATGAGCTTGATAACCTGATCCGGCAGATGGAGTCAGGTACCGATGTGTTGGGTTTTCACGCACCGGTAATAGGTATAAGCGGTAATTTCAGGGATGGCGACTGTACTCTGGCCCAGGGCTATTACATGTCCGTTCTGGAAGCTGGCGGAACGCCTGTTGTAATTCCTCCTTATGACAATGAGAAGTCGCTTGTATCGCTGCTTGACACTCTGGACGGCATTGTCCTGTCGGGAGGTGCCGATATAGATCCGGATTATCTGCGCGAAGAGCCATTGGATTGTGTCTCCGTTAACCCCCGTCGCGACGCCCAGGAATTGCTTCTGGTTCACCTTGCAGTGGCCCGTCAGATACCTGTACTGGGTATTTGCCGCGGAATCCAGACCTTGGCGGCGGCTCTGGGCGGTAAACTTTACCAGGATATCAGGAGTCAGCATGACAGACCGTGCATTGAGCACTCCCAGACCATAGCCCGCGGGCTTCCCTCACATCAGGTCAGTCTGGAAAAAGACTCCGTTTTGTACGGATTGTTCCAAAAGGATACTCTTGCCGTGAACTCCTTTCACCATCAGGCCGTAAAGGAGGCTCCTGCCGGATTCCGTGTTACCGCATGGGGTCCCGACGGCATTATTGAGGCTATGGAATCGGTCTCATTCCGACCCATTCTGGGCGTACAGTGGCATCCGGAATGCTTCCTGCTGGAGAATGACCGTTCCATGATGCCCATATTCAACTGGCTCATCGGACAGGCTTCATTATTCCGTCGTGCAAAGGAACTGCATTCCAAGACTATAATACTGGACAGTCACTGTGACAGTCCCATGCTGTTTGATGAAGGCGCTCATTTTTACAAGAAAACGCCGGAATTGCTGGTTGACTTGCACAAGATGACCGCAGGACGTCTGGATACCAGTTTCATGGTTGCTTACCTGAAACAGGAAGAACGTGATGAAGAGTCACTCAAGGCTGCCGTACAGAAGGCTGACCGTCTGCTTACACTGATAGATGACCGCATAGGCGAGTGCAAGGGTTATGCCGCCATTGCCACTACCCCTAATGAACTGTGGCAGAACAAGTCCAAGGGTATAAAATCCATTGTCAAGGGTATTGAGAACGGATATGCAGTGGGCTTGGATATAGACAATGTGGACAGGTTCCGCAGCCGCGGCGTGGCATATATGACCCTTTGCCACAACGGTGATAACGATATATGCGACTCGCACCGTGGCAACAACGAGCATAACGGACTGTCCGAGTTCGGAAAGCGCGTTGTGGAGCGAATGAACAAAACATGCATGATGGTTGACCTGTCACATGCATCCGAAAAGAGTTTCTGGGATGCCTTGGAGTGCAGCAGCAAGCCTATCATATGCTCACACTCATCCAGCCGTGCACTGTGTGACCATACCCGTAACCTGACCGATGATCAGATGCGTGCTCTGGCCTGTAGCGGCGGAGTGGCACAGGTATGTCTGTACAGCGGTTTCCTTAAGAAGGATGGTAATGCTACTGTGGAGGATGCAGTACGTCATATCATGCATATGATTGACGTTATGGGCGTGGACCACGTAGGAATAGGTTCTGATTTTGACGGTGGAGGCGGACTGCCCGGTCTGGAGGATGCCTCCTGGTTTATTTCACTGACCGAGCGCCTTATGGCCGAGGGTCTGAGCGATAGTGACCTGTCACTCGTTTGGGGAGCTAACTTCCTCAAGGTGTGGAGTATCAACGCCGGACTCTGATTCTTCCTGTACAGTCTCCTGTACAGGTTCCTCCTTTGCCTTGGCTTTAGCCTTGGCATTGGCCCTTATGGCGCGGTACTTCTCCTTATTCTTTTGGCGGCGTTCCTTGCGTTCAGCACGCTTACGCTCCTTTTTCTTCTTTTCGGACTCAGCCTGGTTGATCTTCTTTTCCATGCGCTCCACATTCTTCTTGTGGATGTCTACGGTTTTCTTCTTGCTCTTTTCCTTTATCAGGTCATCGGGCTTCTGGTCCTTGAGCGGGAGTTCATGGACGTCCCAGGGCTCGGTCTCGTGTGTCCAGTCCTGCTTGAGAGTCCATCCTCTCTTTATGTACCATACGCTTTCGGGCTGACGTTTCTCCTCATACTCTCCGGTATCCCACTTGCCGTTCAGGTTGGCATCGTGGAACATTGATACATAATATGTTGAGGGCTGCAGATAGAAGAAATCGGCGCTTCCCTTTTCAAGTTCCTGTGTCCTGAGTACGGAGCCGCTCTTGTTGTGCAGACGGACGGTGTAACCGGGTCTGGGGTTGGCCACATTGACGGTCAGGGTGCTGTACTGGTTGAGCGCCTTGAACTTGAGGGTGGACTCCATGGTGTTGTTGTGCAGTCCGTAGAGGCCCTGTATGCTGGCCGAGTCAACCTTGATCTTGTATGTCTGCTCGGGTCGCCACTCGGCGTAAATGTAGTACTTGAGAATGTCTATGGAGTCCTGTTCAATCTCATATGGAATGGGAATCCATAGCGTATCGACCTTTTGGACTATGTGTATGGCCGTATCGGACAGGAATGTCACGGGTTCGGTAAAGGATAGCCTTATGTCGTCCCATGGACTCAGGGTTGTGCCCGATGTCAGTTTGGAGCCCGACAGGAACTGGGTTTTGGGTGTAAGTAGCTTGGCGATACCTAATGAGTCGCCGGCACGTTCCAGACGGCGTAACTGACGGTCAAGCTCTTTCTTCTCCTCCTCGGCCCTGCGTGCGGCATCCTTGAGTATCTTTTCGTGGCTTCTTTTGGGCACAAGGTTGAGTGTATCGGTGGTGGGAACCAGCACTCCTGCGGTATCGGAAGCCAGGTATGTGACGCTGATAGAGAGTGTATCGTTATAGTAGACTGTGGTGTCCTTCATCCAGAAGGTGAGCGTGTCATAATGCTCGGTGTGCTGAACGATGTAGGCGTCTTCCTGATCAAAATTGAGGCCCTTGATCTGGGGCATGGAGTCGAGCGGGAGGGCAAAACGCAGGGTGAACTTCTCGTGTGAGCTGCGCTCGTATCCCGTCATATACTGTAATACCGGCTTGGGTGTGAAAGCCAGCAGCGTAATGTCGTTGGGAAGGTATTGGGTAAAGGAGACCAAGAATGTGGTGTCCACCTGACCCAGGTCGTTGAACAGGGTGTCTTCCCTGTATCTGAGCTCGGATGTGGGAACTATCAGAGTATCCAGCCACGCAATCATCTCGTTGCGCTGTGAGTAGCTGTATGTCTGGTCCATATCCATCACGGCGTATATCCGGTATGTTCCGGGGGCTATGCCGCGAACGGTAAAATGACCGCTTCCGTCGGTACGTGACACCCTCTCAAAAGGTTTGGTGGTGAAAGCGGTGTCCGAAAGGTCGCTGTGCAGACCTACGGTAATGCCCTTGATGGGTTCCAGGTTCTGGGCGTTCAGGACATAGCCCGATACCTCGAGTGAGTCTATGTTCTGACCAGTGCTGAAACGGAAGCAGTAGTCTCCCAAGGGGTTGCCCTCGTTGTTGTCCACTATTCCGTCGGCAAAATCAATGGAGTAGGTGGTGTTCTCCTTGAGTGAATCAAAGAATTCCACCTGGATTCTCTTGCCGGTTACCTTGATTTCCGGCTGTTCTACCTGAGGAGGTGATATGACCACCTTCTCGCTTGCGTTCTCAAGCTTGATGAACTCGTTGAAGTCGATGGTGACCTTGCGGCTGTTGACGCCTGTGGCACCGTTTTTGGGGTGGCTGCCGGTAATTCTGGGCGGTGTTTCGTCATATGGACCGCCGTCAGGATTGCCTATAGCCGCACAACCCGACAATGCGGCAAAGGCCACCAAGGCCAATGCCGCATTGTAAAGTGTACGGGTTATTTCGCTTGAGCGATTTTTCAATCCTTGAACTTTTTGAAGATAACGCATGAGTTGTGTCCGCCAAATCCAAAGGTATTGGAAAGTCCGGCACGAACCTCTCTCTTCTGCGCTTTATTAAAGGTAAAGTTCATGCGATAGTCAATCTGCTCATCCTCGTCACCCTCCTCATGGTTGATTGTGGGCGGGACGATGTCATTCTTGACGGCAAGCACGGTGGCGATTGCTTCAATCACTCCTGCGCCGCCCAGCAGATGACCTGTCATGGATTTGGTAGAACTCAGGTTCATGTCATAGACATGCTCTCCGAAGACAGCCTTGATGGCCTTGCATTCAGCAATGTCTCCAAGGGGTGTGGATGTGCCGTGCATGTTGACGTAGTCAATATCCTCGGGGCTCATTCCTGCGTCCTCGATAGCCTCCTGCATTACACGGATAGCGCCGTTACCCTCGGGATCGGGTGCTGTCATGTGGTATGCATCGGCTGTGGCTCCCCATCCGGCAACCTCGGCGTAGATCTTGGCGCCGCGGGCTACAGCATGACTGTACTCCTCCAGTATCAGAATACCGCCGCCCTCGCCAAGTACGAATCCGTCGCGGCTTGCGCTCATGGGGCGTGAAGCTGTTTCAGGTGAATCGTTGCGGGTTGAAAGGGCGTGCATTACTCCGAATCCTGTTACACCGCAGTCTCCGAGTGCTGCCTCGGCACCGCCGGTGACAATAACACTGGCCTTGCCCAGACGTATCATGTTCACGGCATCGATGATGGCGTGGGTACTTGAGGCGCAGGCCGATGATGTTGCGTAGTTGGGTCCTTTGAGCTTGTACATGATTGATATCAGACCTGCTGCGATTGAACCCAGAATACGGGGTACAAAGAACGGGGTTACCTTGAGTTCCTGACCAAGTTTCTTCTGTTCATGGATGGTATCTATACCCTCTTCAAAGGAATCGACACCGCCTATACCGAAACCAAGGATCACACCTATGCGGTTAAGATCCTCCTGTTCCAGGTTAAGGCCTGAGTCATTGATGGCCTGGACTGCCGATGCAATGGCAAAATGACTGTATTTGTCAAGTTTGCGTGCCTCCTTGCGGTCCATGAATTCGTTTATGTCAAAGTTCTTGACCTGACATCCGAATTTGACCTTGGTCTCAATGGCGTTGGTGTCAAAATTGGTAATGGGGCCGGCACCGCTTACACCCTTGATGGCATTATCCCAGAATTCGGGGATAGAATTACCAAGAGGATTGACGGTACCGAGTCCGGTTACGACAACTCTTTTAAGATCCATCTTATGTTGGAGAAGATTGCGGAATTACTTTGTAGCTGCCTGGCTGATGAGCTCAATAGCCTCACCTACGGTTGTGATCTTCTCGGCCTGATCATCGGGAATTGAAATACCGAACTCCTTCTCGAACTCCATGATGAGCTCAACGGTATCCAGTGAATCTGCACCCAGATCAGCTGCGAAGCTTGCCTCAGGAGTAACCTCTGATGCCTCTACACCAAGTTTGTCAACGATGATAGCCTGAACTCTCTCTGCAATCTGTGAATCTGCCATAATTGTACTAATTTAAAATTAAAAAAATGATTTTGGATGCAAAGAAACCCATTTTCACCAACGGTGACAAACAATGAAAAAACAAATAGAAGACGGCATGCACAAATGCCCCAAATGTGTGTAATACTGTTTTGGGGTCTAATGGTTGGCAATTCAGAAAAATACCGCTAATTTTGCAGCGTCTTTAAAAGATCACATTGTTATCATGTCATTCAGCCAGGAAAGTTTTGAGGTTTTTGAGCGTGCCATCGCGGATTATCATAAGAAAGATAACGTAGATACTCCCATTTGCAACCCCTATAAGGAGAAGAGCATAGAGTTCTATCTCTATCTCAAGAATTGGATCGATACCGTTCAGTGGCATCTGGAGGATATTATCCGTGACCCCGAGATTGATCCTGTGCAGGCTCTGGCCATCAAGCGCCGCATTGACCGCTCCAATCAGGACCGTACGGACCTGGTTGAGCTTATTGACAGCTATTTCCTGGATAAGTTCAGTGCAGTAAAGACTCTGCCTGACGCAACAATCAATACCGAGAGCCCCGCATGGGCTGTAGACCGTCTTTCCATCCTTGCGCTCAAGATCTTCCACATGAAGATCGAGGCTGAGCGTACCGACACTCCCGCCGATCAGCAGCAGCGTTGCCGCGAGAAGCTGAACGTCCTGCTGGAGCAGAGGAAGGACCTCTCTTTAGCCATCGACATGCTGCTTGACGACATGGCCGCCGGACGCAAGTTCATGAAGGTGTACAAGCAGATGAAGATGTACAACGATCCTACTCTCAACCCTGTTCTTTACGGACAGAATGGATCCAAATAAGACTCCCAAATACAAGAACGTACTTCTTATCCGCTTCTCCGCCATAGGAGACGTGGCTATGACCGTTCCCGTTATCCATTCGCTGGCTACGGCTTACCCTGATGTCAGGTTCACCATGCTCTCCAACGTGAAGTTCGCTCCGTTCTTTGAGCATCTGCCCTCAAACGTCAGCTTTATGGGTGTTGACCTCAAAAAGGATTACCACGGGTTCGGAGCCATGTTCAAGCTGTTCCGCAAGCTCCGCAAGATGCGTTTTGACGCTGTGGCCGATCTGCACGGCGTGCTTCGTACCACGGCTCTGTCGTTCTTTTTCCGTCTCAGCTTCAAGAGAGTATGCCGCATAGACAAGGACCGCCGGTCGCGCAAGCGTCTGACAAGGTTCCGTAACAAGGACCTTACTCCGCGTCTGACATCGTTTGAGCGTTACATTAATGTGCTCAAGGGATTGGGCTTTGACTTCCCGATCAATTTCAAATCCATATTCGGTACCGGCAAGGGTGACCTGTCCAAGATTGATTATATAGGTGCCAAGGATTGCCCGTGGATAGGAATAGCTCCTTTTGCCGCCCATAAGGGAAAGATATATCCCCTCTATCTGATGGAGGATGTGGTGGCTCAGCTGGACTCCGCCGGCGTATGCCGTCAGTTCGTGTTCGCATACGGCAGGGAGGTGGTTCAGGTTGAGGAGTGGGCTCAGAAATACCGCTCCGTTGAGCTTATCGACACACGCTTGGGAATGCAGGGCGAACTTATCCTTATGAGTCACATGGATGTAATGCTGGCCATGGACTCGTCGAATATGCATCTGGCTTCACTCACAGGTACTCCGGTGGTATCGGTCTGGGGTGCAACACATCCAGCTGCCGGGTTCATGGGATTCGGCCAGAAACCGGAGGATTGCATTCAGCTTGACCTTCCGTGCCGTCCTTGCTCCATTTATGGCAAGAAGGAGTGCATGTATAAGGATTACCGCTGCATGACCGGTATCGATCCTGATGCCGTATTTGCCAAAGTAAAGGCTTACCTTTAAAGGTAGAGAGGGAACTCGGGTCCCATGTTGAAGAGCAGGTCAACTGCACTCAGGTTGGCCTGAAACCCGTACTTCTGTTTGAAAACCTGCCAGTAGGGCTTGGCGTTGAGGGGCTCCTGTACACCGGGCTCGGCAAGAGCACGCTGATCGGTGATACCGTCGGTACCGCGCATGTATGATTCCGTGAGTTTTATTTCCTTCCTGACGCCTGCCAGTTCCATAATGCGCCTGGTAAGTTCCGTGTTGAAGTCTATCAGGAACTCATACTTTTTCTCGTAGAAGGGGCGGAAATCATCCTGATAGTACATAAAGAAGGGGCTGTTCATGTAGGCCGATTCAAGTGCGTTCCAGTGCTGGCGGCGCCATTCACCGTGGTCGCTGATGCGTACGTCCTTCATAAGCTGCTTGGGGCTGTCGGATTTGGCCACCGGTATGGTAAGAGTCTGTTTTCCGCCAGCTGTAGCTATAACGCAACGGTTGCGGTAGGTCTGCTTGCAATAGTTGTCATACTGCTCAACAAGAACATCACCGCCTCTGTTGATGGCGGTGAAGAAGCTGATTGGTGGCAGATATGCCGATGTAAGCAGGATGGTATCCATCAATTGTATTTCTTGACCGGACGCAGTATGCGGTTCCAGCGTATCTTGCCTATCTGTCCCCACTTCTTGTCGTTGTCCAGGGAGAGCCAGATAAATACGGGTCGGCCCACTATGTGATCCTCGGGAACGAATCCCCAGTAGCGTGAATCGGCACTGTTGTGACGGTTGTCGCCCATCATCCAGTAGTAGTCCATCCTGAAGGTGTAGCTGCTTGCCTTCTGTCCGTTTATCAGTATGGTACCGTCCTTTTCAACTTTGAGGTCATTGCCCTCATAAACCTTGATTATGCGCTCGTAGATAGGCAGGTTCTCAATGGTAATCTGTACAGTTTCTCCCTTGGCAGGAATCCATACGGGACCGTAGTCATCGACGGTCCAGTGTGTGTTCATGTTGTGCGGGAAGAGTATCAGGGCCGATTCGGCCTGGCTGAACGTGCTCCTTACAATGGTATCGGCTATCTCCTTATGGCTTGCAAGTATCTGCTTGGCCTTTTCGGTAAGGGGAATCTCAACAACACCCTTGCGGTTGAACTTGGGATCCAGTCCGTCGGTGCTCAGATCCATCTCCTCTCTCATGGAGTCGGGTATGGGTTTGAGCAGTCTGACATTGTAGTTGTACTGTACGGCATCGGGCTGTTTGTTGGCCACTCCGTCAATGTAGATGATGCCGTCCTTGATCTCCAGGGTCTGGCCTGGAAGTCCTACGCAGCGTTTTACGTAGTTCTCCCTGCGGTCAACCGGCCTGGTCATTATGTCGCCGTAAACCTTTTTGTTCTGAAGTATGAAACTGCGGCCCAGTGTGTAGTACTCGTCAAAGAGCCGGCGCTGCTGGAGAACAGTCAGTGTATCCGGGTTAACAGCCTTGCGGTGAACGTTGTTGTAGAGTTCCCTGCCGTCAACGTAAACCTGGGTGTAGTAGTCTATTATCCTGGGGTTGGTGACAATGGTGTCGCCCGACGGATAGTTGAACACCACAATCTCGTTCTGCTTGATGCTGCCCAGTCCCTTGATGCGCTCGTAGGGCCACTGAGGTTTGTCAAAGTAACTCTTGCCACCGCCCGGGAATGTGTTCTGGGTAAGGGGCATGGTGAGCGGAGTCATGGGCTTGCGAGGTCCGTAGGCCACCTTGCTCACATAGAGTCGGTCACCAATGAGCAGTGATTTTTCGAGTGAGGAGGAGGGGATTGCATAGTTCTGGAAAAGGTAGATGTTTACAAAGTATACTGCTACCAGTGCAAATACTATGGCGTCAATCCAATCCATTATCTGGTAGAGGCTCTTGTTCTCCAGGCTCTTCCACCATTTCCATTTGATGATACGTGTTACACATGCATCAAATATGAACGGGATGAGCAGGATTCCTATCCAGCTTCTAACCCAAATCAGAAACAGTATGTATAGTACAAGGTATACTGTGCACTTGATCCACTGTTTGCGGCTTACCTCCCCGAGTTTATTCATGTCTGTCCGTTTACATTGCGTTCATAAGGTCATCCATCTTGAGGAATCCCTTGTGATTAATGGTGTATTCGGCTGCAAGTACCGCTCCGAGTGCCAGACCGCTGCGGTCCTTGGCATAATGGATGATTTTGATGAAATCGGCACTTGAATCGTAGGTTATCTCATGTATACCGGCTATCTCACCCTCACGAATAGAGTCTATGCGAACGTCCTTGGGGTTGCATTCGCTCGAACCGGTCACTGTTCCATCCGGATTCAGCAGAATTCCCTTGCTCCAGCCCTCCTTGCGGTCAAGTTCGCTGATAATTCCCTCGGCCAGTGTGATGGCTGTGCCGCTGGGTGCGTCCAGCTTATGGATGTGGTGGGTCTCGGACATGCTGACCTCATACATGGGGTAGCTGTTCATGAGTTTGGCAAGATAGCTGTTTACCTTGGCAAACAGAGCTACTCCGATGCTGAAGTTGCTTGACCAGAACAGAGTGTTGGAGCCATCCTTGCAGAGATCCTTCATCTCCTGGCAGTGGTCTGCCATCCATCCGGTACTGCCGCTTACCACCTTCACGCCGTTCTTGAAACACTTCATGATGTTTCCGTATGCCTGGGTGGGTGCGGTGAACTCTATCGCTACATCTGCGCTCTTGAACTCGGGACTGTCAAAGTCCTGCGGGTTGTCGATGTCTATCTTGCTGACAACCTGGTGACCGCGTGACAGAGCAATCTTCTCTATCTCGTGGCCCATCTTGCCATAACCAATTAATGCAATTTTCATCAATTCTCAATTTTCAATTATGAAACTTCGTTTCATGATTTTTGTCGCGACTCGGTAGAGTTCAAGCGAGCTTGACTCTACTCTCACTGCTCCAAAAATTAATCAAAACATACTTTGCGTGTTCTCCTGAACATGCTGGAGTATGCTGCTGAATTTGTTGTCAAGTGTTGTGGCCGATAAGCTCTTCCAGACCTCGTACTGGGCATCCTCAAGAGCCTTCTTGTAACGCTTGTCGTACTTTTCGATAATCTGGTTGTAAGTCTTGCGTGCAGTTTCGGTGTCGAACTTGACATCGGCCTGAGCTTCGGCACCCATCATGCCACGTCCGCGGAAGCCTCCGTTCTGCATCATCTGGAACTCTCTGACTGACATCTGCAGGTTACGGCAAAGCTCCTCGAACTCCTGTGCATAGAGCTTGGTAACCTTGTCAAACTGCTTCTCGGTCAGGTCAAGACGGCCGGCAACGTCCTGGATACGGGCGTTGGCTATAGAATCGGATTCCTGTTCATAGAAAGGTTTCTGCATGCCGCCCATGGGAGCGCCCATAGGGGGACGGCCACCCATGGGACGACCGCCCATAGGCTGTGCTGAGGCAACAACTGCAACAAGGCAGATTGCAAGTGTGAAAAAGATCTTCTTCATAGTTTCTTTCTGTAATGATATTTGGTAGTAAAAGCTTTAAAGCAAAGATACTCTTTCCAGTTATGCGCCGGAAAGAGTATCTCTAAATATGTCTAAGCTAAATATTAGAGCTTGGGACCGGCAGCAACGAGCAGAGATGCTCGTTGCTGTCGGACCTTCGTCTTACAACTTCGGTCCGGCAGCGACGAGAGCCTTACCAGCCTCGTTACCCTCATACTTCTTGAAGTTCTTGATGAAGCGGCCAGCCAGATCCTTAGCCTTCTCCTCCCACTCTGAAGCGTTAGCGTAAGTGTCGCGAGGATCAAGGATTGCAGGATTTACGTTAGGCAGAGCTGTGGGAACC
>CACYHW010000017.1 GCA_902774335.1 uncultured Bacteroidales bacterium | reverse complement strand
CTCGGGGAGAGTGATCTCACCGGTGCAGTCCATTGTACGGATGTAGAACTGAGGACGATACTTGTTACGGAATGAGGTGTGACGACCACCCTCCTTCTGAGTAAGAACGTAGATAGAAGCCTTGAAAGTGGTGTGAGGCTTGATCTGACCCGGATGGCAGAGAACCATACCGCGCTTGATCTCAGTCTTCTCAATACCACGGAGCAGCAGACCAACGTTATCACCAGCCTCACCCTGCTCAAGGAGCTTACGGAACATCTCAACACCGGTAACGGTTGTCTCCTTCTCCTCACCGAGACCAAGGATCTCAACCTTGTCACCTACCTTAACAACACCAGTCTCGATACGACCGGTAGCAACTGTACCACGACCAGTGATTGAGAATACGTCCTCAACAGGCATCAGGAACGGCTGATCAACAGCACGCGGAGGCAGAGGAATCCACTCATCAACAGCATTCATCAGCTCCATAACCTTGTCCTCCCACTCAGGTACACCGTTCAGGGCACCGAGAGCAGAACCGCGGATGATAGGAGTGTTGTCACCGTCGAACTCGTAAGCGTCGAGAAGCTCATCTCCATCTCAACGAGGTCGATCATCTCAGCGTCAACATCGGGAGAATCGCACTTGTTCAGGAATACAACCAGACGGGGAACGTTCACCTGACGGGCGAGCAGGATGTGCTCACGAGTCTGAGGCATAGGACCGTCAGTTGCAGCAACTACTACGATAGCACCGTCCATCTGAGCAGCACCGGTAACCATGTTCTTTACATAGTCGGCGTGACCCGGGCAGTCAACGTGAGCGTAGTGACGCTTCTCTGTCTCATACTCAACGTGAGCAGTGTTGATGGTTATACCACGCTCCTTCTCCTCAGGGGCGTTATCGATCTGATCGAATGACTTAACCTTGTCAGCGTTACCTGATACCTTCTCAGCAAGTACCTTGGTGATAGCTGCAGTCAGAGTTGTCTTACCATGGTCAACGTGACCGATAGTACCAATGTTTACGTGCGGTTTCGTGCGCACAAATGTCTCTTTTGCCATAGTTTAAAGCTATTTTATTGATTATAAACTTGATGTCAACTACAAAAAGGCTCCCGCCAGGGCGGTCTCCTCCTATCCTCTATTAAAACAGAGCTGTTACCCGGATTTGAACCGGGGACCTCATCCTTACCAAGGATGCGCTCTACCAGCTGAGCTATAACAGCGACAAATCTTGAGCGGGAAACGGGACTCAAACCCGCGACCCTCAGCTTGGAAGGCTAATGCTCTATCAACTGAGCTATTCCCGCAACTTTGTTTGTCACGACTGATCTTATTGACCTGTCTTATATAATAAGGTGGTTTCAACAAGAACTACAGGCACCGGCTATGCCGGCATCGCCTAAGGCCTGTTAGTGGGTGAAGATGGATTCGAACCACCGAAGTCGAGAGACAGCAGATTTACAGTCTGCCCCATTTGGCCACTCTGGAATTCACCCAAGTGCAGTTTTCAAAGTGCATTTTGAGCCGCTAGTCGGAATCGAACCAACAACCTACGCATTACAAGTGCGTTGCTCTACCATTGAGCCATAGCGGCATGGTTTCAAAGAACCCGCCCTCCGGCTTAAGCGAAGAGCGGGTGCAAAGATATTTCAAATTTTCTTCCAAACAAAAAATTCGGCGTGTTTTTTACTTCTCACGCAGTTTTTCCTTGTTTTTCTTGAGTTGTTTGGTGATTGCGTCAAGGCAACCGTCCACTGCCTCCTCAAAAGTGTCACATGTTTTGTCGGCAAAAAACTCTCCGTTAGGAATGGTTACGCTAATGCTGGCCTCCTTGTTCAAGGCTGTCTCCGGCTTAACTACTTTAAGGGTAACTTCTACCTTCTGAATAAACTCGTGTACTCTTTCCAGTTTGGCACACTTCTTTTCGATGAACGCCTGAAGCTGTTCTGTTGCAGTAAAATGCAAAGCCTTAATCTTAGTTTCCATAGTCTCTTTTCTTTTTAGGCTCTGGGATGAGCCTGTTTATATATTTCCTTCAGTTCCTGGAAGGTGGTATGTACATAGATCTCGGTGGTCTGCAGACTGTTGTGTCCCAGGAGCTCCTTGACGGCTCCAAGCTCGGCCTCGTGGTTGAGCATTGAGGTGGCAAAGGTGTGACGCAGCACGTGAGGGCTTTTCTTTGATACGTCCGATACCCTGCCAAGAGCATCCTTGACCAGAAGATAGACCTGATGACGCGGTATCCGCCCGCCCTTCGGGCTCAGGAAGAAAGCCCCGTGAGTCTCGCCAAACTCAGCTGTCCTGGCCTCAAGGTACTCCTTAAGACGGCGTTCCAGATCATCCCCGAAAGGAATGAAACGCTGCTTGTCACGTTTACCGGTAACCTTGATGGTACGCGAGCCGAAGTCAATGTCCCTGTCATCGAGTCCTATCAGCTCCGCCATACGCATTCCCGTCTCATAGAAGGTGGCTATCACGGTCCTGTTACGGACTCCCACAAAGCCGTCACCCAGATTAATATCCACGTCGTCAAGAAGCCTGTCCATATCGGCCTCCTTGACAAACTGCGGCAGCGGTTTCTTGTTCTTGGGGCCCTTGACGCCCTGAACGGGAGACTTGTCCGTAATCCCTTTTATGCGGAGGAACCTGTAAAAGGAACGCAGGGTGCTCAGCTTGCGGTTGACGGTGGTGGATTTCTCACCCTTGTCCATCATTTCCACAACCCAGAGACGCACCACATCCCTGTCGGCAGTAAGCAGATCCAGATCGGGGTCAGTCTCCTTCAGGAATCCCTGGAAAAGGACGAGGTCCCTTTGGTAACTGGCTACGGTCCTGAGCGAATAATTACGCTCCAACCTGAGATAATCCGCGAACTGGTCTATATACATAACAAAATTCGTCGCTGAACGGATTCAGTGACGAATATATAAAAGAAAAAAACAAAAAACAAGCCTTGGGGAGTTTTTTTACTCCTCGGCCTGCTGCAGTTTCTGTACGTATACAGCGTGCTCCATCTTGAGACGCTTGAGCTCTGAGGGCTTGTCAAACTGCTGACGGCCGGTCTTTTCATACTTTCTCTTGAATTTCTTGAGGGCGCGCTCTATGTTCTCACCCTCCTTAACGGGAACAATAATCATTTTAAGTTCTTTATTTTTATATAGTTCTACTTTTTCTTCGGGAATAAGCGGCGCAAAATTAGACATTTTTTCAACAAGCACAAAAATAATGAGCTTTTTTTGCCGTTATTGAGTTGATGAACACAATGAAACGTTTCGTTTCGGTTACCATGCTGCTGTGTCTGGCGCTGTTACCCCAGGTAAAAGCCCAGACCGATGCCCACTTCACCCATTTCAGTGAGGTGGAGAACTTTTATAACCCTGCCGCCATGAACCGGAACACAAAACTCAATGTGACGGGATCGCTCGCCATGCAGATGGCCGGTTACACCCACGCTCCCGTCTCCATGTTCATCGGAGCAAACCTCCCCCTTCCGTTCGGAAAACAGCGCAACGCCGTAGGTGCGGGCCTGTTCAATGAGACCATAGGTCTGTTCACCAACCGCCGCCTTCTCTTTAACTATGCTTATAAAATAGGTATGGGCAAGGGATGGATGAACATTGGCGTGCAGGGAGGTGTCATGTCCCAGGAGTTCAACGGAGGCAAGCTCAGGACCGAGCAGCAGAACGACCCTGCCTTCCCCACCGGCCAGGAGCGCGGCACCGTAGGTGACCTGGGTGCAGGAGTGCTCTACGTAAGGGGTGACTGGTACCTGGGAGCATCGGCCCAACACCTTAACTGCCCCCACGTTGAATTCGGCAAGACGCAGGGCAAAACCGCCTATATGGACATCATGCCCACGTTATATTTGAACGGCGGATGCAATATAGCACTCAGAAATCCGTTATTATCGGTACAGCCGTGCTTTCTCGTGGAGAGCGACCTGGACTTCTACAGGGTTGACCTTTCCGTCAGGGGCACCTACCGGTTTGACGAGACCCTTATGTATCTGGGAGTTACATACAGTCCGGGTATATCGGTCACCGCAATGGTGGGAGGCAGGCTCAGAGATGTTCTCATAGGATATGCATACGAGTTCTACACCGGAGGTGTGGGTGCCCTGAACGGCAGTCATGACCTGATGGTGAGCTGGCAGACCGATGTGGACTTCTTCAAGAAGGGAAAGAATGTACATAAAAGTGTAAGGTATTTATAACAGATATACGATGAAACTCAAAAACATTGTTGTAACCGGCTTCGCAGCCATTATGGCGCTGATGCAGTCATGCACCAGCAGCGGTTATGCCGGCGCCAACGGAGGCGAGGTAACCGGTTCTTCCAAGGCAGCACTGCGCGAGCCGGTACCGTACGGAATGGTTCTGGTAAAAAGAGGTTCTCTCAAGATAGGTGAAGAGGGTAACGACAGCCTTTGGGGCTCCAACGCTCCCACCAAGGAGATTTCGGTGGAATCTTTCTGGATGGACGAGAAGGAGGTCTCCAACGCCAAGTACCGTCAGTTCATTGAGTGGGTACGCGACTCCATCATCCGCATGCGTCTGGCCGATCCGGCCTACGGCGGCGACGAGTCATACATGATCACCGAGGACAAATACGGTGAGCCCGTGACCCCGCATCTGAACTGGAGCAAGCCTATTCCATGGAAGAAGCCCAACGAGGACCAGGCAAGAGCCATTGAGAGCCTCTACTACCGTCACCCCATAACCGGCGAGAAGATGCTTGACATCAAGCAGCTCAACTATCGTTATGAGCTCTTCGACTATACACAGGCCGCCCTGCGCAAGAACCAGCTTGATCCCAGCGACAGGACCAGGAACACCGACCAGGAGATTCATGACGAGAAGGTTACCATCTCCAAGGATACCGCCTACATAGACGATAACGGCAACATAGTACGCAAGACCATAAACAGGGAGCTCACAAGCCTGTTCGACTTTGTGAACACCTATATTGTCAACGTGTTCCCCGACACAACATGCTGGGTGAACGATTTCCCCAACGCAAACAACGAGACCTACATGCGTCTCTACTTCAACCATCCCAACTATGACGATTATCCCGTGGTAGGTGTAAGCTGGGAGCAGGCCAACGCATTCTGCGCATGGCGTACCGAGTTCCTGCTGGCAGGACTGGGCGCACAGGCCAAGTATATCCAGCGCTACCGCCTGCCCACCGAGGCAGAGTGGGAGTTTGCAGCCCGCGGACGCGAGAACAACCGCTATCCCTGGAAGACAACAGGCTCCAAGGACGACGACGGCTGCTTCTACGCCAACTTCAAGCCCGAACGCGGTAACTACACCAAGGACGGAAGCCTGATAACCACCAGGGTTGGATCTTACAAGCCCAACTCGAACGGACTGTACGATATGGCCGGAAACGTAGCCGAATGGACATCCACCACATATACCGAGGCCGGCATTCTCCAGATGAACGACATGAATCCGGAGCTTTACTACAATGCCGCAGTGGAGGATCCCTACTACATGAAGAAGAAGGCCGTTCGCGGCGGTTCATGGAAGGATCCCGAAAAGTTCATTGAGTCTTCATGGCGCACATACGAGTATCAGAACGAGCAGCGCTCATACATAGGATTCCGTTGCGTGCGTACACAGGTAGGTACCGCCGGCAGTGCAAAGGGCCGCAGATAAACAGATAAGAAAAAAGATCAGATATGGAAAATATTGAGAAGAAAGGTCTTCTGACCAAGATACAGGACTATCTGGATTCACCCAAGGGAAGAATCCTGCTTAACTACCTCTACAGCTGGGGTGCCGCCGTGGTAATTCTGGGCGCACTGTTCAAACTGACCCACATCAAGGGTGCCAACCTGATGCTGTTCATCGGTATGGGTACCGAGGTGCTGGTGTTCTTCATCTCCGGATTCGAGAGACCCTACATTCCCGGTCAGGAGGAAGAGGAGGATGACGCTCCACGCCTGCGCGGCAACATCATCATCAACGGCAATGCAACCGCCGCTCCCGCACAGCCTGTTCAGCAGGCCGCTCCCGCACCCGTGGCTGCATCGGACGACGCTCAGGGCAGCAACCTGAACGTAACCGGCGTGGAGAACATTACACAGGACTATATTGCACGTGTACATGACCTTACACTCAAGATGGAGCAGATGTGCCGCCATTCAGAGAAGATGGAACAGAGCTCCGAGGAGATAGAGCAGCTTTCACGCAACCTTATAAGCATCAACACCTTCTATGAGATGCACCTCAAGTCGGCAAGCACCCAGATGGAGAACATCGAGAAGGTGAACGAGCAGACCCGTCAGATGGTAGCTCAGATTGAGGAACTGAACCGCGTCTATGCACGCATGGTAGAGGCAATGAAGGTGAATTCCCAGATGGGAGCCAAGTAAAAAGGTATGAAGAGAAAGACAACACAGAGACCGCCATCGGCGCGTCAGAAGATGATCAACCTCATGTACATCGTCCTTCTGGCGATGCTTGCCATGAACGTGTCATCGGACGTGCTCAACGGTTTCAGCATAGTGGAGGAGAGTCTCAGCAAGAGTACTACCAACGCCACACTCCAGAACGAGAAGGCTTACCGCGAGTTTGCCGCCGCCGATGCCATGAACCACGAGAAGGTGGGTGAATGGTACGGCAAGGCTCTCTACGTAAAGCAGATATCCGACTCGCTCTTTGACTTTGCCGAGGAACTCAAGAAGCTGATAGCCATCGAGGCCGACGGCAAGGATGCCGATGTGGACAACATCCATAACCGCGAGGATCTGGAGGCAGCCACACAGGTAATGCTCCACCCCACCCGCGGCAACGGACGGAAACTGTACGATGCCATCAACAACTATCGCGACAGGATACTGGAGATGGTGACCGACTCCACCCAGAGAGACATTATCAAGGCCAACTTCAGCACCGATGTACCGCTCAAGGCTGGTGCACTGGGCAAGAACTGGCAGGAGTATAACTACGAGAACATGCCTGTGGCTGCCGCCGTCACCATGCTTACCAAGCTGCAGAACGACGTACGCTATGCCGAGGGAGAGGTTCTGCACACACTTGTAAACAACATCGACGTTGGTGACCTTCGTGTAAACGCCATCAACGCATATGTGATACCTACTTCACAGAACGTGGTTCAGGGTAACAGTTTCAAGGCACGCATCATCATGGCTGCCGTTGACTCCACCGCACGCCCCGCCATCTACATTGACGGCAAGAAGATTGACTCCGAGGACGGCTGGTACGAGGTACCCGCCTCCAGAACCGGTGACTACACCCTTTCAGGTTACATGGAACTGAATTCAGGCAACGGTGTCATCCGCCGTGATTTTACTCAGAACTACTCAGTTGTATCACCGCTGGCAACCGTATCGGCCACAATGATGAATGTGCTCTATGCAGGTATCGACAACCCCGTGAGCATATCAGTGCCCGGCGTACCCAGCAATATGATATCGGCCCGACTCAAGAACGGCGGCGGAACACTGACACGCAGCGGCAACGCATTCGTGTGCAAGCCCACCACTCCCAACCAGGATGTAATCATTGCTGTTACAGCCAACCAGGAGGGACGCCAGCAGAGCATGGGCGAGTATGAGTTCCACGTCCGTCAGCTGCCCGATCCGGCTCCTTTCATAGAGTATAAGGATGAGAACGGCAACACACAGCGCTACCGTGGAGGCGGTACACCCATCCTCAAGAAGAACCTGCTGTCGGCCGACGGTATCGTAGCCGCCATCGACAACGGTCTGCTGAACATAGGATTCCGTGTGCTGAGCTTTGAGACCACTTTCTTTGACAACAACGGTAACGCCGTTCCCGAACTCTCGGACGGACCGAATTTCTCGGAGCGTCAGAAGAAGACCTTCCAGCAGTTGGGACGCGGCCGCCGATTCTATATCCAGCGCGTCAAGGCTGTGGGTCCGGATGGAATTGAGAGACAGTTGACTACTTCACTTGAGGTGATACTCAATTAATTGAAAATTTTTGGAGTAGCGAGAGGAGAGAAAACTCGTTTTCTATCCCGAGTCACGACAAAAATCATGGAACGAAGTGACATAATTGAGAATTGAGAATTGAAAATTAAAGAATGACGATATGAAAAAGATTGTTCTGTCATTAATGATATTGGCTGCAGCGGTGAGCTTGAATGCACAGCCCACACGCAGGCTTCAGGAGCAGGCCGCCCAGAAGGAGGCCGAGAAGAGCCCTACTGCAGTAACACTTACCGAGCGTGCCCGTTCACAATATACAGCACAGACCGCCATGCCCACCGAGGTTACATGGAAGCGTGACATATACCGTGAACTGGACCTCAAGAAGGAGAAGAATGCCGCACTCTACTATCCCGAACAGCCGCTCGGTGACCGTGTGAATTTCTTTACACTTGTTCTGAACCTTATCCTGGACGGTAAGATCAAGGCCTACGAGTACCGTCTGGACGGTAACGAGCTCTTTACTCCGGACAATGAGCTGGATATAGAGAACATGCTCGACAAGTTCTACATCTACTACACCAAGGACGAGAAAGGCAAGTACAAGATAGAGCCCACCGACATTCCCAGCCCCGGAAAGTACTACATCAAGGAGAGCAACTATCTGGACCAGCTTTCAAACTACAAGACCAAGGTTACCGCAGTATGCCCCGTGCTGATGCAGAGCGATTTCGGCGAGAAGCCCACCGCATACCCCATGTTCTGGCTCAACTATGACGAGATAAGCCCCTATCTGGGACAGACTCAGGTCATGACCAGCAGCTACAACAACACCACAAACATGTCGCTTGACGACTATTTCGTGATGCGTCAGTATGACGGTGACATCTACAAGACCTCCAATCTCAGGAACGTGCCTCTGTCGGAATACTGTGAGACCGATTCGGCTCTCCAGGCTGAACGCGCACGCATAGAGAAACAGCTTATCGACTTCCAGAACGGAATGTGGAGCGAGAGCGAGCCCCAGCCTGCCGCCTCCAGTGAGAGCCAGGCACCCAAAAAGGCAGCCAAGGAGCCCAAACAGCCCCGTCAGCCTAGGGAGAAGGCACCCCGCGCACCCCGTCAGTCGGCCTCAAGCGGCGAGCGTATATCGGTTCACCGCTGATTCCGGACAGGATTCAGCCATACCAAATCAGTCAGGTTTGTCAAAATATTGGGACAGACCTGACTGTTCTATTTAAAATGTGTTAACTTTGTGGCCAGGAATACAACCAACAACTAATTAAGGATATGAAAAAAGCATTAGTTATCTGCAGTCTCGCACTGCTTTCATTCATCCCCGCATCGGCTCAGTTCAGCTGGGGTATCCGTGGCGGTCTCAACCTTGTAAACAACGACATTACAGCAGTAAACGGTGAGTCTGCTACCGATAAGGACAGCTACACAGGTTTCTTTATCGGTCCTATGGCAGAACTCCAGATTCCTATCATCGGAATAGGTGTTGACGCCGCACTCCTTTACTCACAGAAGGGTCTTGAGATCTCTGACGAGGAGACAATGAAGAACCAGTCACTGGCTATCCCCGTATCACTCAAGTATTCACTGGGTCTGGGTAACTTTGCTGCCGTATATTTTGCAGCCGGTCCTCAGCTCGACTTCAAGATCGGTGATCTGGACAGAGAGTACAAGGATGGCAATGACGTTAAGGAGTTCGCTCTTGAAAAGAGCACCTGGAGTATCAACGTAGGTGCAGGCGTCAAGCTGATCAACCACATCCAGGCAGGTGTAAACTACAACATCCCCGTTTCAAAGGAGGGTGCCTACAAGTTCACCGAGAATCCTACTGTAGGAACAGCAATCGATCACGAGCCTGTTGACATCAAGGCCAGCACACTGCAGTTCCAGCTCACCTGGACATTCTGATAACAGAGCAATCTCATATAAAGGACCGGTTCCCATAAAGAGCCGGTCTTTTTTTGCGCGGTTTAGTTTATCTTTGTCAATGCAATGGACAGGTATGCCGATGTCATTCTGCCGGTACCGCTGAACCAACTGTTCACCTACCTTATACCGGAACCCCTTCAGAACAGCGTAAAGGAGGGGTCAAGGGTCTATGTGCCCTTTGGCAAGGGACGCAGGCTCACCGGCATAACCGTCAGGACACACGGAGTAAGGCCCGATGCGCACACCGTAAAGGAGATTATGGGCGTTCTGGATCAGGACGGTCCGTCGGTTCTGCCCCCTCAGCTCAAACTCATGGAGTGGATGGCCGATTACTGCATGTGCTCGCCGGGCGACGTCATGAAGGCCACCCTACCCTCCGGCTTGCGTCCCGACAGCAGTGCGAATGACAAGCCGTACAAGCCCCGGGTGGAGGTATTCGTCAAACCGGGACCAAAATTGCCCGTTCAGACGCCCATAGACCTGTCAAGCCTGCTGGGCAAGACTGCCGTAAAGCAGAAGGAGATCCTGCAGAGATATCTGGACCTCTCGGGATACGACAGCAACCCTGAGGCTCCTGCTCCCGTAACAAGGAAGGCGCTGGCCGACGGCGGAAAGACATGGGCGGCCATACGTTCCCTGCTGGATAACGGGTTCATAGAGACATACGAGCTGGAGACAGGACGTCTGCCGCAGTTCAGCGGCAGGACACAGGAGCCTCCCGAACTGAGCAGCGCCCAGCAGCAAGCCCTGAAAGGCATAAAGGAGTCCCTGCGCAGCAAGAACGTCTGCCTGCTGCACGGAGTGACATCCAGCGGTAAGACCGAAATCTACATAAACCTTATCAGGGAGTACATGGCACAGGGCAAGCAGGTTCTATATCTGCTGCCTGAGATAGCGCTCACCACGCAGATCATGCACCGCCTGCAGAGAGTGTTCGGTGACGATATGACCGTCTACCACTCACGCTGCTCGGACAACATAAGGGTCGAGGTATGGAACCGTCTGACCGGTCCCAACCCCTACAAGCTGATACTGGGTGCAAGGTCGGCCGTGATGCTGCCGCTGCGCAATCTTGGGCTGGTTATTGTGGACGAGGAACATGAACCCAGCTTCAAGCAGGAGGATCCGGCTCCCCGCTATCAGGGACGCAACACCGCCATCATGCTGGCTGCCATAAGCGGAGCCAAGACAGTTCTGGGCAGCGCCACCCCGTCGCTGGAGAGCTACTCCAACGCCTTGAGCGGCAAATACGGTCTGGTAACGCTCACGGAGAGGTTCCGCGGCATGAAACTGCCTACCATAGAGATAGTTGATACGGCCGATCTCAGACGCCGCAAATATATGAAGGGGCTATTCTCGCCCCAGCTCACCGAATCAATCAGGGAGGCTCTTGCAAACGGCAGGCAGGCTATCCTGTTCCATAACCGCCGCGGCTATTCCGGAACAGTGGAATGCCCCGACTGCGGCTGGGTACAGAAGTGTGACTGCTGCGACGTGAGCCTTACCTTCCACAAAAGCTCCGACACGGCCTCATGTCACTACTGCGGCCGCCGCTACAGAGTGCCTCTGGCCTGCCCCTCGTGCGGAAGCAAAGCGCTCAGAGGACGCGGATTCGGCACCGAACGCGTAGAAGAGGAGGTGGCACAGGAGTTTCCCGGAGCACGTGTGGCCAGACTTGACCTGGACACCGCCAAGGACGGCTACGAATCCATAATAAACGATTTCCAGGAGGGTCGTACCGATATCCTGATAGGAACGCAGATGGTCTCAAAGGGACTGGACTTTGGAGGAGTAAGCGTGGTGGGAATACTGCAGGCCGACTCAATAATGAGCTATCCCGACTTCAGGTCAACCGAGCGCGCCTACCAGCTCATGGCCCAGGTTGCCGGACGTGCGGGCCGCAAGGATATAGAGGGCAAGGTTATCATACAGACACGCCAGCCGGAGGCACCCGTACTGGATATGGTACGCCGCAACGACTACAACGGATTCTTCAATATCCAGATGGAAGAGCGTCAGGCCTTCCGTTATCCCCCCTACACCAGGCTGCTCTCCGTCACCGCCAAGGGGACCGATATGCAGGCCATAGAGCGTGCCTCATCGGCCCTGGCCCTCAATCTGGCACAGATGTTCGGACAGGAGAACGTGCTTGGTCCGGACGCACCTCCGGTATCAAGGGTACAGTACCTGCACATACGCCGCATCATCATCAAGGCCTCGCTGCAGATGACCGTAAAGACCATACGGGCAAAAATAAACGAGGCCGTGACTAAGACGGCCTCGCAGAACTCCCTGAGCGGAGTCACTCTGTCTTACGATGCAGACCCCCAGTGAACTCGGGATAGCTGATGCGCGTGTGGTACATGGTGCGCAGCTTCTCCTTGAAGGTCTCCTTTACACGTTTTATCTCAAGTGAGTTTATGGGGCAGTCCTTGAAATAGCCCTCCTCAACCTGTGTGTCTATTATCTTGTCCACAAGCTCGCCTATGCTCTCCTCGGTATGCTCCTTGAGGCTGCGCGAGGCGGCTTCGACGGCATCGGCCATCATAAGGATGGCGGTCTCCTTGGAGTAGGGGTTGGGGCCGGGATAGCTGAAATCCTTCTCGTCAGGTTCCTGACCCGGATGAGCCTGTGCATATTTGATGTAAAAGTAACGGGCCACGCCCTTTCCGTGGTGCGATGCTATGAATCCGCGTATGGACTGCGGCAGACCGTACTTGTCGGCCAGTTCCAGACCCTTCTCAACATGACCGATAATGATGTGGGCACTCTCCTGCGGAGTGAGTTTGTCATGCGGGTTGACACCGCCCTGGTTCTCGGTAAAGAAGGGTGCGCTCTCCATCTTGCCTATGTCATGATAGAGGGCGGCGGTACGCACCAGCGCCGGGTTGGCCTTGATGCGGGTGGCTGCCTCGGCGGCCAGCGTGGAGACCTGCATGGAGTGCTGGAAGGTACCGGGAGCCTTCTCGGCCAGTTCACGAAGCAGCGGGTTGTTTATGTTGGAGAGCTCAATGAGCGTCACGTTCGATGTAAATCCAAAGAGTTTCTCTATCACGAACAGCAACGGGTATACAAGCAGTATCACCACGCAGTTGAGTGCAAAGAACAGGAACATCCACGGGTCTATGGCACGGATATCCTCCAACTGAGTCATCTGGAGCGCAATCCACACGAGGCTGTACGAAACAAAGATGAGCAGGCATGTACGCAGTATCTGCGAGCGCTGCGACAGTTCCTTAAGGGTGTAGATACCTGTCAGACCGGCCATGAGCTGCAGCAGCACATACTCATAAGGCATGCTAACTATGAGCGACGTGCAGAGTATGAATACCATGTAACCGGTAAAGGCAGTACGCGAATCCAGGAATATGCGCAGCATTATTGCCAGCATGGAACAGGGGAACAGCAGAATGCTCCAGTTGGAGTACTGGCAGTAAAAGCCCACGCCTACCGTGAACAGCGTTATGGAGCCGAACAGGAAATAGAGTATGGAACGGCTCTCGATATCATCCATGCGGTACAGGCACAGGTAGACAAAGAGTACCAGGAAACTGAGTACCACAAAGACCGAGCGTCCCGTCCAGGTAAGCAACTGGAACTGCTTGGACTGTGACTTCTCGTTCACGATATCCAGATAGGACTTGATGATAAGGCTCTTCTCCTCGTCCACTATCTCACCCTGGTCTATGATCTTCTGGTCGGCCACCACCATTCCGCGGAAATGTGATATCTCGTTGAGCTGGGCGGCAAGATCGGCCTCCGAAAGGGTGGCGTCATACTGGAGGTTGGGCTGGATGAAGTCCTCCAGGTTATGCTCCAGCAGCATGTATCGGTCGTAAACGTAGACCTCGGCATCGGTCACGTAACGGTATGCGTCGCGCACGTTTCGTATGCTGGCGGTCTGGACAAAGACCGATGTGTTGCCCTCGTATGTACGGAACAGCTCCTTGCCCGACAGGATCTCCTCGTCGGCGGCCGATATTATACCGTCACGGTACACCTTTTCCAGACGGCGGCGCAGAGCGCGGTAGGAGTCCTCCCATACCACTTTGCTCAGGCTGTCGGCATAGAATTTGTCAAACTGTGCAAGGGCGTTCTCACCCACCGCTGCGTTGCGGCTGAAGTAGGGAGCGAACGATGCCCTGACGCTGTCAGCCTCGGCCTGCCACACGCGGTCACTCTTCTCCACCGAGAAGCTGAACGGAGCGATAAGCACATTGTAGGTCCATGGCTTACCCACTGTGTATGAATACTTTTCCTTATGACTGGCCGGCATCGAATAGACAGTAAGCAGCACCGAAAGCACTGAAAGGAAGATGAGCAGATTCCTGTTGCTCTTTATGAGACGCCTTTTATCATTCATTAAGATTATGCTCTTTGGTTGGCATGTAAAAATAAGGCTTTTTCATGAGAAAATGATTACTTTTGCAGCGCTAAAACAAAAGAGATGACAGACAATACAGGCAGCCGTCGCGTCAGAGTGCGTTTTGCACCTAGTCCCACGGGTCCTCTGCATATCGGAGGCGTGCGCACGGCACTTTACAACTACCTGTTCGCCCGCAAAAACGGGGGCGACCTTATTTTCAGAATTGAGGATACCGACAGCAACCGCTTTGTGCCGGGTGCCGAGGAATATATACTCGAGGCTTTCCGCTGGCTCGGAATCAAGTTTGACGAGGGCGTATCATTCGGCGGAAACTACGGCCCCTACCGCCAGTCGGAGCGCAGGGAAATCTACAAGAAGTATGTAGACCAGCTGCTCCAGGCCGGAAAGGCATACATTGCGTTCGATACCCCCGCCGAGCTGGAGGCCAAGCGCAATGAGATTCCCAATTTCCAGTACGATGCCGCCACCCGCGGCCAGATGCGCAACTCGCTCACAATGCCGGCCGACCAGGTCAAGGCCCTCATTGACGCAGGCAACCAGTATGTGGTACGTTTCCTCATCGAGCCTGATCAGGAGGTGGAGGTCAATGACCTTATCCGCGGCAAGGTGACAATCAACTCATCCGTTCTGGACGACAAGGTACTGTATAAATCGGCCGACCAGCTTCCCACATATCACCTGGCCAACATTGTTGACGACCATCTGATGGAAGTGACCCATGTAATACGTGGCGAAGAGTGGCTTCCATCTGCTCCTCTTCACGTTCTTCTCTACCGTGCCTTCGGTTGGGAGGATACAATGCCGCAGTTTGCTCACCTGCCCCTGCTGCTCAAGCCCGAGGGTAACGGCAAACTGAGCAAGCGCGACGGTGACCGTCTGGGATTCCCCGTATTCCCGCTGGAGTGGCACGATCCCAAGAGCGGCGAGATATCGTCAGGCTACCGCGAGAAGGATTACCTGCCCGAGGCTGTCATCAACTTCCTGGCTCTGCTGGGCTGGAATCCCGGTGATGACCGCGAGCTCATGACCATGGACGAGATGATTGACCTGTTCAACCTGGAGAAGTGCAGCAAGGCAGGTGCCCGTTTCAACTACCAGAAACTTGTGTGGTTCAACCACGAATACATAATGCTCAAGAGCGACCGCGAGATCGCCCAGCTGTTCAACCCCATCCTGGAGAGTCACGGAATAAAGGCTCCCATAGAGCGTGTGGAGACAGCCGTAGGTCTTGTAAAGAACCGCGTCAACTTTGTAGGCGAGCTTTGGGACAACTGCAAGTACCTGTTCCAGGCACCCACCGGGTTCGACGAGAAGTCACTCAAGAAGTGGTGGAAGGACGAGGCTCCCAAGACCACTGCCGAGCTCTGCGACTTCCTGGAGAGCCAGCCCGACTGGAACGGCGAGACTCTGGAACCCAAGGTAATGGAGTGGATAGCATCCAAGGGTTACGCCACCGGCAAGGTCATGAACGCCCTGCGCGTGACACTGGTGGGAGCAGCAATGGGACCGCAGATATTCTGTATAACTGATTTTATTGGACGTGAAGAGACTCTCAGACGTGCCCGCAAGGCCGTATCGGAACTCTCCTCAAACTCATAAGAGATGATAATCTACACTATCGGCATATACCTGTACGCTGGCCTGGTAGCCATATTCTCCCTTTTCAACAAAAAGGCAAGGCTTCTTATCAAAGGCCACAACAGGATACTTGATACAATCAGACAGCAGGTCGATCCCAACTCAAAATACCTCTGGTTCCATGCATCGTCACTGGGCGAGTTCGAGCAGGGACGTCCGCTTATTGAGAGGATCCATAACAAACACCCCGAGTGCAGGATACTGCTCACATTCTTCTCACCCTCGGGATATGAGGTCCGCAAGGATTACAAGGGTGCCGATATTGTCTGCTACATACCGTTTGACACTCCCATCAACGTAAACAGGTTCCTGAACACCATCAGCATAGAGAAGGCTTTCTTTATCAAGTATGAGTTCTGGCCCAACTTCCTGCGCGGACTGCACAGGCGCGGAATTGAGATTTTCAGCGTATCGTCCATTTTCCGTGACAACCAGCTCTTCTTCAAGTGGTACGGCAAGGGATACGCCAAGGCACTGGGCTATTTCAAGCATCTGTTCGTTCAGGACCGTCACTCCAAGGACCTGCTTCACAGCATAGGAATTACCAATGTCTCCATAGTGGGCGATACACGCGCCGACCGTGTGATTGAGGTTGCAGCCGCTTCACAGCAGTTCCCCATAATCGAGAAGTTCGTGAACGGCAATCCCACCTTCATCGCAGGCAGTTCATGGCCCGCCGACGAGGAACTGTTCATCCCCTACTTCCTTCCCAAACGCGACTGGAAGCTCATCATTGCACCTCACGAGATTCACGAGGAGCATCTGGCTGAGATAGAGTCACGCCTCGAAGGAAGGGATTTCATACGCCTTTCAAAGGCTACCATCGACAACATCAGCGGTTATGACACCCTTATCATAGACTGCTTCGGAATGCTCTCATCCATCTACCGCTACGGACACATTGCCTACATCGGCGGCGGATTCGGAGTGGGAATACACAACGTTCTGGAGGCTGCCGTATTCGACATTCCCGTACTCTTCGGTCCCAACAACCAGCGTTTCCGCGAGGCTCAGGACCTGAAGCGTCTCAAAGGAGGTTTCGAAGTGACCGATGCATACACCCTGCGTGTACTGATAGACAAGTTCATCAGTAATCCCACCGCCCTCAAGAAAGCCGGCCGCGCCGCAGGAGACTATGTGCGCAGCAGCAGCGGCACCTCGGATAGAATCCTAGGTGAGATAGGACTTGATTAAAATTGACAATTGACAATTGAGAATTAATTATAAAAAGCTTTCCAGTTGCACCAAGTAAAACAAAACCCTAACAGCAAAGCGTTGTTAGGGTATTGTTTTACCCGGCCTGGAAGGCCGGCAAGCGGAGTGAAACGGAGCGTGTTTCCAGAAGGAAACTAAAAAAAGGTTGTTCCTAATACGCAGATAAGATTCCATCCCGAGACTTTCAAGGCCTTAAGGCCAAGAAAGTCAAAAACAACCGAGCGAAGCGAGTCCCCGCCGCATGGATTATTCCTCCTTGTACCAGCTGGCATACATATGATAGTCCCGTGCTATGCGTTGATTCATCTCCTCAGCCTGAGCCGGATCAACATCCTTGATATACTTGGCAGGAACCCCGCCCCAAAGAGTATGGGGAGGTATGACCGTCTTGCTGAGCACCACCGAGCCCGCAGCCACAATGGCACCCTCGCCCACAACCGCATGGTCAAGCACCACCGAGCCCATTCCTATGAGCGCATTATCCCTGATCTCCGCACCGTGAATGGTCACGTTATGTCCTACCGAGACATTGTCGCCGATGGTAGTGGTGGAGCGCTGATAGAGGGTGTGAATCACCGATCCGTCCTGGATGTTTGTTCCGTTGCCTATACGGATGGAGTTGACATCACCGCGAAGCACTGTTCCGAACCATATGCTGCATCCCTGACCTATCACCACATCGCCTATTACGGCGGCGTTTTCGGCCAGGAAACAATCTTCACCTATCTGGGGTGTAAAACCCCTAACTGATTTTATGATAGCCATTACTGTAATTGTTAATCCTGAGTGCTAATTTAGTGTAAGTTTTTTGAATTAAAATACCAATCATCAGACTAATTGATTACTTTTGCGGTCCAAGACAATAACACGTATACAAAATACATTTAGAGCTATGAAGTTTCTGACAAATGAGAAGTTGGTCATCTCTGGCGCAGCCGGTATGATCGGATCAAACATGGCACAGACTGCCATAATGATGGGTCTTTCATCAAACATCTGTCTCTATGACGTTTATCTGCCCGGTTTGGAGGGTGTTGTGGAGGAGCTCCGCCACTGCGCATTCCCCGGTGTGAACATCACCTTCACCGATAAGGTAGAGGTTGCTTTCAAGGATGCCAAGTATATGGTTTCATCAGGTGGCGCACCCCGTAAGGCAGGCATGACCCGTGAGGATCTGCTGGTAGGCAACGCCAAGATCGCTGAGCAGCTGGGTAAGGACATCAAGACCTACTGCCCCGACCTCAAGCATTGCGTCATTATCTTCAACCCGGCCGATATCACCGGTCTGGTAACTCTGGTTTACTCAGGTCTCAAACCTTCACAGATCACCACTCTGGCTGCTCTTGACTCAACACGTCTGCAGAGCGCTCTTGCCAAGCACTTCGGTGTTGCTCAGGACAAGGTTACCACAGCCCGCACATACGGCGGTCACGGTGAGCAGATGGCTGTGTTCGCATCAACCGCCAAGGTTGACGGTAAGCCTCTGACCGACATCATCGGCACACCCGCTCTTACCGACGAGCAGTGGGCACAGATGAAGCAGGATGTTATCAAGGGTGGTGCCAAGATCATCGAGCTCCGCGGACGTTCATCATTCCAGAGCCCCTCATTCGTTTCAATCGAGATGATCGGCGCTGCTATGGGCGGTGAGAAGTTCGAGTGGCCCGCCGGTTGCTATGTAAACAACTCACAGTTCCAGAACGTGATGATGGCTATGCCTTCAACCATCGACGCTACCGGTGTTCACTACACCGACGTCAAGGGTACCGCTACCGAGATGGCTGACATCGAGGCCAGCTACAAGCACCTGCAGGCTATGCGTGACGAGGTTATCTCACTGGGCGTTCTCCCCGCAGTAAGCGAGTGGAAGAAATACAACCCCAATCTCTGATTCCTATCACATTTTCATAACGGGGCGTGCGGAAAAATATCCGCACGCCCTTTTTTTCTTGCCTAAATAATCGGATATAATTCAGCCAATTATTAGTTTTGTAGTACCTAAAGAACGCTACAGTTGTAAAACAATGAGAAGATTCTTCATATCACTGCTTGCACTCCTATACACCGCTCTTTGCTGGGCTGCCAACGGAATAACAATCAGCCAGAAAACCATTGGTAACGGACTGGACAGCCAGACTCTCAATGTCCTTGCAAAAGACCGTCAGGGCCGTCTCTGGGTGGGTACCGATGTGGGCATATCGCTTATCTCCAACGGAACCGTCACCAACATCAAGGAACTGGCTACCGAGGGCGGACTTGTAATACTGGGCAACGTGAGCAGCATAGTCTGCACAAACAGCGCCCTCATTGCCAGTGATGACCGAATCCTCCATTACGACCGCAGCAATGACATTGCAACCACACTCAGGTACGGCGACGCAATACTCAACACCCAGGAGTTCCTGCTGGAAGGCGATGTGGCCACATTCTACGACAAGGAGACACGCAGCCTCTACTCATATGACATGCAGAGCATGGAGTGCTCCAGAGTGACCACCTTCAAGGGAAATGAGGATTATTCGTTCGTAAAGATTCTCCGGTCTGAGTCCGATGGAAACGTAATCTATCTGGCCGACGATGCCCTCGGAGTATTCCGTTATGACAGGAACGACGGCTCCCTGAAGAGAGTTCCCGGAACCGATTTCCCCATAATTGCAAAGGCTACCATTATTGACCCGAGCAACGTAATATGGGTTTCATACCCCTCAAAAGGAATCAAGGGCTACCATATAAGCAGCAGTTACGAGGTTGTCGCCCAGTATAACACACACAACTGCGACATTTATTCGGACAACGTCACATACATGACCCCGCTGCCCAACGGAAACCTTCTGACATGCCACTCCGACATCGGTGTCTGCATCATTGACCGTGATCATGTCAAACCGGAAATAAACTTCATACCCAACCTCAAGAACATTACCTGCACGCTTGTCAATTCACAGGAGATAGAGACTCTCTACGCCACTGCAGGATTCGGTCTCATATCCATGCGCAGGACTTTCATAGACCAGCTCTTCTATATGCACGAGCAGGAGGACGGCATAATAAACTACGAGAACTACATTTCGGCCTTCGAGGAACCCGGCGGAACAGTCATCCTTGGAACACAGGACAACGGAATATGCAGGATTGACCCCATAACCAACCAAAAGAAAGTCTTCCCGGGCACAAGGCAATATGCCATTAACTCCATGTGCCGTTTTGACGACAACAGCATCCTTATGTCGGACGAAACCGCAGGACTGCTGCTTTTCAACCGCCGTAACGGAGCCCTCACCTCGCTCTCAAGTCATCCTGTGCTGGGAACTGTCTCTAACGCCAAGGCCGGAAACGTTTTCCTGGCATCGGCCCCCACCGGTGACATATTCCTGTTCAACGTCAATGCGCATCACTACGTATACCGTAAGGAGCAGAACAGGATCGAAGAGTTTGAACTCCACTCCTCGGACGGACAGATCGTCAAATCAATCGAGAACCTGTGCATATCGCGCTACGCCATCTACGCTACCTGCAGGGGCGAGATTCTTGAAATAGATTATCACACGACACAGGCTCACTGCATCTACCATAACCGCGAGAAGGTGATTCACAAGATCACATCGCTGGCAGCAAACTCACAGGGTGAGCTTTTCTTTACCGAACCGGAGGGACTCCACCTTTACGACCCCCGCTCCAACAGGGACGAGCTTGTCATCAGGACATGGGGAAACGGACGTTTCATGAATGTGGCCATCGACCGCAGGGACCGCATATGGTTCAACACCACCGACGAATATATCCATCTGTATGATCCTTCCAACAAGGAACTGCTCCTGTATTCCGTCGAGGACGGTGTGCCCAGTTCACGTTCACTTAACCAGTTTGCCATATGCACTCAGACCGGAATAGTACTGTTCCCCAACGCCAACGGTCTGGTGGCCATAAACACCAACGGCTCACTACTGACTGACACGCCCCCTATTACGGTAACCTGCATCAAGGCCAAGACCGAGAAAGGCGATATTCCCGTAAGCGAGATAGCCGCCTCACTCGAGAAACCCTTCAAACTCCCCACCAAATACAGGGAACTGACCCTTGAGTTCTCGGCAAACTCCTTCAACCCCACTTATCCGCATCTGCTCATCTACGATGTCTACAGGGATAACATGCATGTGATGTCCATCAACACCACGAACACCACCATCACAATCCCCAAACTGGATAGCGGAACATACTCGCTTGCCATCAGACAGGCCTATAGAAAGGGACTGAGTGAGCCGCAGACTCTCATCAGTTTTACCATCCCCAAGGTATTCTTCGGCACAATTCCCGGAGTGGTACTCGCTCTCATCTTCATACTCGGATTCGGCTATTCGATAGCCCGTCTGTCCAGCAAGATGGAGAAGAACAGGATGGAGAAGGCCCTGGCGGCACAGGATATCAAGAACCGCGAGGACAAGATTGCGTTCCTGTCCAACATAGCCCACGAGTTGCGCACACCGCTCTCGCTCATCTATAACCCCGTCAAGGACTTCCTTCAGGAGAAATCGGTTGACGGTATAGACTACGAGCGCATGGAACGTATCTTCAACCAGGTAAACAAGATGACCGTCATGGTCAACATGATCCTGGACAGCAGCCGTGCCGATGTCAACAAGGCCGATATCCTGATTGAGAAGGTTGAACTGAACGAATGGATAAACTTCCTTCTGGAAGACTACCGTATCGACTGCTACGGCAAGGGATTCAGCCTGAAATTCATCATGGACAATACCATCGGTACCGTATCGCTGGACAAGAGAATCATAGAAACCGGTCTCTCCAACATGGTCAACAACGCCATCAAGTACAGCAAGAGCGGCACCACTATAACTGTAATAACCCAGAAGACCGAAAACATGATACGTGTTTCCGTACGTGACCAGGGACGCGGATTCTCATGCGACCCGGAGGAACTCTTCAAGCGTTATTACCGCGAGAATACCGACAACAGCATCCCGGGATACGGACTGGGCCTCCCCTACGCCCGCCTGCAGCTCAGCCTGATTGGAGGAAACATGTCGGCCTTCAACAACGAGGACGGAGTAGGCTCCACCTTCTATATGGAGTTCCCGCTCGAAATCGGCAAGAACGGAGATCCGGTATCGGAGCAGGAGTCAGGGGCCGATGAGGTCAAGACCGGCAAATCCGGCCACGCCCACGGAACGCATACACAGGAAG
The DNA here is from genome assembly GCA_902774335.1 of uncultured Bacteroidales bacterium. Taxonomy (GTDB): domain Bacteria; phylum Bacteroidota; class Bacteroidia; order Bacteroidales; family Bacteroidaceae; genus Colenecus. The sequence continues at coordinate 27,382 of CACYHW010000017.1, read as the reverse complement.
GTATGGCACAGGATTTCGATACCCAGAACATGACCATCATCTATGTAAGCGACGACAAGGAGGGCCTGCAGTCATTCAAGGAGCAGTTCCAGGATATGTTCCAGAAGGTACTCACCGCACAGAACGGAGTGGATGCCCTGAACCAGATAAAGCGTGACACCGTGGATCTGGTAATAACCGAGCCCGACATGCCCAAGATGGACGGATTCGAGCTTTGCCGTACCATAAAGAGCTCACTCGAGATAAGCCATATCCCCGTTATACTGCTCACCTCACGCACCGACGAGCGCAACAGAAACATAGGCTACAAGATGGGAGCCGATGCCTACATAAGCAAGCCCTATGACTTCAGGAAGGTGGAAGCCATGATTCGCAGGCAGCTTGGCGGAAGGTTCGAGATAAAGCGTCAGTACAACTACGGATTCTTTAGCAGGATGAACCCCGACCAGACCTTCAGCATGACCGACGAGCAGTTCATCCGCTCTCTCAACGATCTGATAGACACCAATATCCCGGATCCCGAGTTCACCGACATCACCATATGCGAGAAACTGGGAATAGCACGTCCCACCCTTATCCGCAAGATGCACCAGCTCCTGGGAACGGATATGGCAGGTTATCTGCTCAGAATAAGGATAAGCATGATCAAGGACAGGCTCACAAATACCGAGGACGAGTTGGAAACCATTGCCAGGGAGACCGGATTTGCGGATCTGCAGTCCATGAACAGGGCTTTCAAGCACGAGACCGGCAAGACTGTCGACTCCATACGTAAAGAGTAGAAACAAGACACCGATTTGCTTATTCGACTCAATTGTACTACATTAGCGAACTACACCAATAAAAAGGAGATGAAAAGGATAATCACCACACTCGCTTTAGCTGCAGTATTCTGTACCGCAAAAGCCAGTTATATCCAGCAGGTAGAGGTTGGAACGGACAAAGGTCTGAGCTGCAACGCCGTCAGGACCTTTTCCAGGGATGTTTACGGCCGCCTCTGGGTAGGAACTATCAACGGAGCGAATCTGGTATCGAACGGAGCTATACGCCAGTACCAGTACTTTACCGTTGACGGCAAGAACATAGTAACGGGTGACGTGGTCTCCATCGGCTGTTCCCGTCGCGCCCTCATTGCGACTGCCAACCATATCATAGACTTTGATCCGGACAATGATTCCACCTGCCTGGTCACATACGACGGAAAGGCTATCAGGACCGAATACATTATGGTCAGGGGTGACTCAGCCTATTTCTACAACGTGCCGCTGAGCGCTATCATGATGTACGACCTTACCAACTGCACCACGTCCATAATAGCCCAGTTCCCCACAGAGCGCAGGTTCCACTTTACAAAGATTCTTGAGATATCCGAGCACCCCGACCAGCTTCTGCTTGTGGAGGATGACAGAGGATTCTATACTCTCAACCTGACCACCGGTGAACTCACCCACATGGATATGCTGGGCAGCAACGTGTACGCAAGGTCCGCTTTCATAGACTCCAAGGATATTCTGTGGGTCGCCTATACCGACAAGGGTATAACCGGCTATTACGTAAAGTCCGGCTTTGACAGGATAGGACACTTTGACAAATCCAATTCAAACCTGCCCGAAAACAATATCAACATCATCGACGAGATGCCCGACGGCAACCTGCTAATCTGCTCGTCGGAATCGGTCTTTGTCCTTAACCGTAAGAGCGGAAACTATGAGGACCAGCCCTTCGGCATCATATCTCCCCTGCACGTAACCTGTGCGCTTGTGGACAGGAAAGAGAACCTTGTACTGCTGGGAACGCTGCATAAGGGAATCATAACGCTCAAACGCTCCTTCTTCCATACCTTGGACTACGGAGGAAGCCTGAAGAATGCCAATAAAATATATATCCCCATTTCAGGATATCAGGACACTGACGGAACCATATGGTTCGGAACTGCCGGTTTCGGACTGTGCCGCTATGACGAAAAGAGCGAAAAGATAATCCCCATTGCCTCTACCCAGGGAATGAGGATTTCAGCTATCTGCAACTTTGACAACAACAATCTGCTTATTGCCGACCGCACCAGCGGAATGTTCCTGTTCAACAGGAGATACGGAACCATAAGACCCGCAACCTTCCTCTCGGATGCAGGAATAACCGTATCATCCTCCAGACTCTCAAACCTTAAGCTTCTGACCACTCCCGACGGTGACATAATGCTGTTCAACTGCAACGGCCGTCACCTCATATACAGGCAGAGGATAGGCGAGGTTCGCGAGATACAGCTGCAGATGAACGGTGAGGAGAACAGAGGACTTGTAGAGGATGTCAAGATGCGCCCCTCACATGCAACTGTTGCCTGCAACGGCTGCATCTACGAGATTGACTACAGAACACTGCTGGCCAGACTCATCCTTCAGAGCCAGGAAAACAGCAACAACACCATAGCCTGCGTGGAGGAGGACTCACGCGGTGTCATCTGGGCCTGTTCACCCGACGAACTCATATGCTATGATCCCAGAGTAAACAAGATATCCCATGTCATTGACAGCAAGGATAACGGTGTATTCATGTCCATGAGCATTGATAAGCATGACCGTCTGTGGATAACCACCGACAAGACCATGATGCTCATGTATGATACCAACAACAAGGAACTCAAAGAGCCCTACTCATATTACGGAAGAGACTGCGGAACAATGCTCAACTTCCTGGCAGGTTTCAACCTTCTGTCGGACGAGGGTCTCATTTACTTCCCCCACACATCCGGTCTGATGATCATCAACCCCGAGGATGTGAACATAAAGTACAACAGTGACCCCTATCCTATAGCACTTACCAAGATTGTTCTGGATGGAGTGATACATGAGTCATCGGCCAAAGGTAACAGAGGCAAGGCTCTCAACATTCCCAACAGGTTCTCCCTGCTGGATGTCCACGTTGCCGTCAACCAGTTCGATCCCACACGTCCCATAGCGCTCAAGTACACCCTGCTCAAGAAGGGACGTCCCTATCCCGTTTCGGAGACCGTTACAAGCAGTTCGGTATTCTCCATTCCCAAGTCCACACACGGACAGTTTACCCTCAAGGTAAGCCAGCACACCATACAGGGATGGAGTGAGCCTCAGGAGATAATCTCCTTCAATGTGGCACGCCCCTTCATTATGACACTTCCGGCATATCTGCTTATAATAGCCCTGATAGCCTCTATCAGCGTTACGATATCCAAGGTTAGTATCAGCCTCAAGCAGATTGACATGGACCGTGCCATGAACGCCCAGGAGAACAAGCATAAGGACGAAAAGATATCCCTTCTGTCCAACCTGGCACACGAGCTCAGAACGCCGCTTTCGCTAATATACAATCCCGTCAAGGACATGCTTGAGGAGAAGGCTGTCAAAGGCATAGACTATGACCGTCTGGAGCGCATCTTCAACCAGGTTCAGAAGATGACTGAGATGGTAAACATGATCCTTGACAAGGGAACCAACGACATCAGCAAGAGCGATATCGTGATAGAAAAAGTGGACCTGAACGAGTGGCTCGGCAAGATTGTCGAAGACTTCAAGATAGACTGCTATGCCAAGGGACTCAAGACCCAGTTTGTCCCGTTCGAGCAGCTGGGACAGGTTGACATGGATCCCAAGATGGTCGAGGTGGCCGTGAACAACATCATGACCAACGCCATCAAATACAGCGACACCGGTACCATTACCGTCTCCACAGGCCGTGAACGCGGTAAGGTATGGATCAAATTCCATGACGAGGGCCGAGGATTCACCTGCAAGCCCGAGGAGTTGTTCAAACGCTATTACAGGGAGAGAGAGAACACTCCGGGCTACGGACTGGGACTCTCCTATGCCAAGCTAATGATTGAGCTCCTGGACGGAACCATCAAGGCCGAGAAGAACAGCGGACCGGGTTCCACCTTTACCATTGAACTCCCGGACAACCTGGGCGAAAAGTCATTGGCAGTACAGACCGTCAAGCCCCAGATACCGGTAATCACCGAGAATACCGATTTCGGCACTATCGAGGAGCCCGCACAGACCGAGGAGGTGAACTTTGACACCAAGAGCATGACCCTGCTCATTGTCGATGACCAGGATGACATCCTGCAGTTCATCAAGGATGAGTATGCATCCCTGTTCAAGACCATCTATACCGCGCATGACGGTAAGGAGGCCCTTGACCTGATAAGGCAGCGCATGCCTAACGTAGTTGTCAGTGACATCATGATGCCCCGCATGAACGGTTTCGAACTCTGTAAGACCATCAAGACCGATCTGGAACTCAGTAGTATCCCCGTCATCCTTCTTACCTCCAGGAGTGATCCCAAGAACCAGGATATGGGATACAAGATGGGTGCCGACTCGTTCCTGCCCAAGCCGTTTGACTCCAAGCTTCTGTATAAGATAATAAGGAGCCAGCTCAAGAACAGGTTCGAGATCAAACGCCAGTACGCCACATCGTTCTTTACCGCCATATCCGAGGACCAGACCTTCAGTGCCGCCGACGAGCAGTTCGTACTCAAGCTCAACCGCTTTATACGCGAGAACCTGAGCAACACCATGCTGGGCGTGGATATGATAGTGGATCACATGAACGTATCGCGTACCACACTGTTCAACAAGATGAACAACCTGGTAGGCGCATCCACCAACAAGTACATACGCCGTATCAGAATAGACGTGGCCAAGGAGATGCTCACCAAGACCAACAAGTCCGTAGGCACAATAGCCGAGGAGACCGGATTCTCGGAGAGCCAGTACTTCAGCACGGTCTTCAAGCAGGAGACCGGCATGACCCCGTCACAGTTCAAGGATTCGCTGCGTAAGGTATAACCCTAACAGGGCTTGCACAGCGAACCCGGAGTCTGTTTTATCAGACCCTTCATCTCCAGACTGAACAGAAGGGTCGACAGGTGCGGAAACGGGATGTTGAGTTCCGTCATAAGCGTGCTGATATGCACTCCCTGCGCCTTGAGCTTGATCCTCTTATAGACTGTTTCCTCCTCTTTTGACAGATCCGGAAACAGTTCTTTTTGTATGGCATCCCTCTTACGGTCACGATCGTTCCAGTTCATGGCTGTGACAAAGTCAAAGGCCGATGTTATCAGGCTGGCACGGTTGTCCCTTATCAGTTCGTTGCACCCTACCGAATAGGGGTCGCCAACGCTGCCGGGGAATGCAAAACACTCCCTGTTGTAGCTTCCGGCAATCTCGGCCGTTATGAGCGATCCGCTCTTGGCCGCCGACTCCACCACCACTACGGCATCCGACAAACCCGCTATGATACGGTTACGCCGGACAAAGTTCCAGGCTAACGGAGCCGTTCTGGTCTGAAACTCCGTAACAAGTCCGCCGTCACCCAGCATCTGTTTTGCTATGGGACGGTGAGAGTGCGGATAGATCATATCCAGTCCGTGGGCCAATACTGCTAATGTGGGAATTCCCTCCTCAAGGGAGGCCTTGTGAGATTCAATGTCTATTCCGTAGGCAAGTCCGCTTACCACGGTGACATCGGGGCATAACTGGTGCAACTCCTTTACAAAAGAGCGGCACATCCTGCGACCGTAATCGGTCGCCTTACGAGTACCTACAATACCCACCGTCCTGGTGGCATTGTAATTGACGTTACCCAGTGAAAACAGAACGAGTGGCGCATCGGAGCAGTCACGCATTCTAGCAGGATAATCTGGATCAGAGAGAGTGATACATCTGATACCGTGTTTTTCAATGAATTCAAGCTCTTCACGGATAAAAGAATCATACCCGGAAGCGCACAACGCATCTATAGTATGCGTGTCGATTCCGGGTATGAGATCTTTTAGATGATCGCGTCTTCTGAAGATTTCCTGCGCGCTGCCTAACTGTTCGTACAGGTATTTAGCTCCTGTGCATCCCAGTCCTTCTATTCTGTTTAGAGTGAGCAGCGCCGTCAGTTCATCTTCCGGCATGTTCACGCGAAATTGATTTTATTTCTGCTTCTTGTAATCAGAGAGCTTCAACTGCCTCCTGGAACTGAGCGAACTCGCGGTCGTTCTGAGCCTTGGCCTTGAGTGAAGAATCCAGACTTACAGCCTTCTTAAGGTTCTGAGCAACAGCAGCAGCGTCGTTTGTGCGGGCAGCAGCTACAGCAGCCAGATAAGCGGTGTTGCCATCGGCGTTCTTAACATTGGCAAGAACCTTCTGAGCACCGGCATAATCCTTAGTCATGATCATAGCGAGAGCCTCACCGTTGGTGTTGCTGCCCTTGAGAGCAGACAGAGCACGCTCGTACTGACCCTGTGCGATGTACATGTTACCGAGAGCCTCGTTGTTCTCTGAGCTCTGGCCACCCTTAGCGAAGTAGGTCTGAGCGTCAGCGGGCTTGCTCTGTGCGAGGCAGAGGAGACCCATGTTGGTGTTAACCTCAGGAGCGTCAGCATTGATAGCGAGAGCCTTCTTGAAGTTAGCCTCAGCAGTTGCCAGGTCACCATCCTTGTAAGCTATCTCACCGAGGTTGTTGAATGCACGGTAGTCGTTAGGATAGTTCTTTGAAGCGGTTGTGTAGATATCCTTCTTGGCAGCCTTGTCCTGTGTCAGGGTAGCAGCGTAAAGCAGCTCCTCAACGCTCAGAACAGAAGCGTCAGTCTTGTAAGCCTCCTGGATCTCCTCATCTGAACGGCCGATAACCTGATAGTTCAGAGTCAGGCGAGCCTTACGCAGAAGCGGGAGAATGTCTGAAGCAAGATCCTTGTAAACAGCTGAGAGGTTCTTGATCTCGGCCTCACGCTTCTCGGGATCATCATACATTGAAAGGACGCGGAGGATAAGATCCTTGTCCTGCAGGCTTGACTGAGAAACCAGGCTCTCGAAGCCCTTCCAGTCCTGAGCGGTGTACTCAGACTCGATGGCTGCATCGGCCTTAGCCTTCTTAACCTCGTTCTTTACATACTTAACGGCGTTGCTCTCACGCTGTGAAGCCAGCTTGTCGTTCAGCTTGACACCACCATCAGGTGAAGCGTAAGCAGAAACTGTTACGTTGTTGATAGCGTAGTTCTTAGTGTCAGCGGCAAAGTTCTTGAGAGACTCCTTCAAAGCCTTGACAGCGTCGCTGTTGGTCTCTGAAGAACGTACGTTAGCCTGCTGGATAACGAACATGATATTAGCCTCCTGATTCTTGTCGATGATGCGCTGGAAAGCGTCCTTTGAACCGGCTGTGTTGGCTCCCTTAGCAGTCTCTGAGTAGAGCTCAGCAGTTGCCAGAACACCGTCAGCAATGTGAACGGGCTCAACTTCGATGGGCTTGCCCTTCTTGGTTGCCTCGAAGGTAACCCAGAGCTCTGACTTAGCCATCTCAGGCTGATACTTGAAAGAACCGTTGTAGGTGAATGAACCACCCTCCTTCCATGCGATGACCTGGTTGTTGGCCTGGATCTTCTCACCCTGGAGAGTTACAGGCTCACCCTTTACAGAACCACCTTCCCAACGGAGCTCGGGAGTAGCAACACATACAACCTTCTTGATGAATGTCTTCTTGGGGAATGTTCCGGTTACAGTGTAAGTAACCTGACCGCCTTCTGCCTCCAGAGGATTAGGGTTCACAGTGAAATACTCTTCCTTAGCCTGGAAGTTCTTGCAGCTGGCAAACATCATAATACCTGCGCAGAAAAGCACAAAACGAAATGATTTTGACATAGTTTTTTTTATTAATTGATGGTTAAACGTTTTTGCCTAAAGTGCATACACGCGCAAAACTACAAAAAAGAATGTGAGCTACAACGATTACAGGGCACTTTTTTTGCGGCAAAAGTCCTTTTTTGTGAAAAATGGGCATAAAATGCAAAAAAATCCTACAGATTTCTTGGATGATGCGACACAATCTCCTCTCTGAGGCGGCTGCGGTCAATATGCGTGTATATCTCGGTGGTGGATATCTTCTCGTGACCCAGCATACACTGAATAGCCCTCAGGTTGGCTCCTCCCTCAAGAAGATGCGTGGCGAACGAGTGACGGAACGTATGTGGACTCACCGTTTTGGAAATTCCCGCCTTTGCGGTAAGGTCCTTGACAATATCGAACACCATTATTCTGGAGATGGGACGGCCGCGGCGTATGCTCAGGAACAGGTACGGCTCGGCACCGGGTCTGATATCCACATGACAGCGGTCCTTGAGCCAGTTGTCTATCTCATGCACCGCCCTTTCCGATATGGGAACAAGGCGCTGCTTGCTTCCCTTTCCCGTAACACGGATAAAGCCCTCGTTCAGGAACAGGTCCTCCATCCTGAGGGAGCACAGTTCCGATACGCGCAGTCCGCAACTGTACATGGTCTCTATCATGGCACGGTTGCGGTGACCCTCCGGTAAGGAGAGGTTTATCTGCTTTATGATGCTGTCTATCTCGTCCACGGTAAGCACGTCGGGCAGATGACGTCCTATCTTGGGTGCCTCGAGCAACTCGCTGGGGTCATCCTCGCGGTAACCGTCCAAAGAGAGGAATTTGAACAGGGATTTAATGCCTGATATTATACGTGCCTGGGAACGCGGGGCTATTCCAAGGTCGCCCATGGCGGCGGCAAAGCCGTGCAGGTCATCAAGCGTAACTTTTGTCAGGTCCAAACCGCAGTCGTCCAGATAGCCCAACAGTTTGGAGGCATCGTCCATATAGGCCTCCAGCGTGTTGGGAGAGAGGGACTTTTCCAGCAGAAGGTACTGCCGGTAGCGCTTGAGCATCTCCGCGTGACCCCGGTTATCCCTATGATTACCTTCAGTTTTCATATTGTCAGAAAAACCGATTAACTTTGCACAAGTGTTTCTTTCACATCAAAGGTACAAATAATATGTCAACTTCCGGACAATGTATCGGATATACCGGCGAAGAGAAGCTTGAAGAGTACATCTCGGCGCACATCGGGCCCCAGGGAGAACTGCTCGAAAGCATCTACAGGCAGACAAATCTGCGCCTGCTCAACCCGCGTATGGCATCGGGACATATACAGGGCCGTCTGCTCAGGATGCTCGTTACCATGATACGTCCGCGCACTGTTCTGGAGGTGGGCACATTTACCGGATACGCCACTTTGTGCATGGCCGAGGGACTGCCGGAAGAGGGGGTTATCCATACCGTCGAAATTGACGATGAATTGGAAGATTTCATAAAGGAGGGCTTTGAACGCTCACCTTTGCGCGACAGGATAAGGCTGCACATAGGTGATGCACTCAAGATAGTTCCGCAGCTCGGGCTCACCTATGACCTGATATTCCTGGACGGCGAAAAGACTCAGTATCCGCAGTACTACACCTCCCTCAAGGAGTGGCTCAGGCCAGGCGGCTACATGATAGCCGACAACACTCTCTGGGACGGACATGTGATTGACAGCAGCTATGACAGGGATCCGCAGACGGCGGCGGTCAAGCGGTTCAATGATATGGTGGCGGCCGATACGGGGGTTGAGGTGGCTATGGTGCCGATTCGGGACGGACTGACGATAATACGAAAGATTAATTGAAAATTGAAAATTGAGAATTGAGAATTGAGAATTGAGAATTGAGATATGAACAGTACTAGACAACAGAAGATATCACGACTCATTCAGAAGGAACTGAGTGAGCTGTTTCTGATTCAGACCAAACTGACAAAAGGACTCATGATCACCGTGAGCGAGGTCAAGATAAGCAGTGACCTGAGCATTGCCAGCGTCTATCTGAGCGTCTTCCCTTCCGAAAAGGGCGAGGAGACTGTCAAGAACATCAACGCCAACGTCAAGGATATCCGCTTTGACCTGGGACAGAGGGTAAGACACCAGCTCCGCATCATTCCGGAACTGCGTTTCTTCCTGGACAAGACCATAGACTACATGGCACATATTGACGAACTGCTCAAGAAGTGAACTTTCCCTTTTACATAGCGCGCCGTTATCTCTTTGCCAAGAAGAGCCATAACGTGATCAACGTGATCTCGGCCATATCGGCCGCGGGAATCATGCTTGCATCGTTCGCGCTCATATGTACCCTGTCGGTATTCAACGGTTTCCATGACCTGGTGGAGTCACTGTTCAAGGACTTTGATCCCGAACTCAAGGTGGTGTCGGCAGACAAGAAGTTCTTTGGCATTGATGACGCACGCATCCAAAAGGCCGCAACGCTTGACTTCATAGACATATGCTCTTTCACACTGGAGGAGCAGGCTCTTATAAACTACAAGAGCAAGCAGCAGATTGCCATGATCAAGGGTGTGGAGGACAGCTTCCATGATCTGGCGGGTATAGAGAATCTGCTTAAGGGAAACGGAATATTCATGCTCGAGGACGGTCTGACCCACTACGGAATACCGGGTATTGGGTTGGTTAACAGGCTCAACTGCGGCATGAAACCGCTCGATCCATTCCGCATATCGGTCCCCAAGAAGGACGGCAGGGTAAACATCAACAACCCGGTTACGGCATTCAATCAGGCCAGGGTATACTCGCCGGGCGTGGCTTTCCTTGTGGAACAGGAGAAATATGACGACAACTACCTGATTGTATCGCTCCAGCTGGCACAGACTTTGACCGACCGCGAGGGAGAGGCATCGGCCCTGGAGATAAGACTCAGCGATGGCACCTCACTGCGCAAAGCCAAGCATGAACTGCAGTCCGTATTGGGCGATGAATTCAAGGTTTTGGACCGGATCGAGCAGCAGCAGGACGTGTTCAAGGTATTCAAACTTGAAAAGTTCATATCATACCTGTTCCTGACATTCATTCTGCTCATAGCCTGCTTCAACATAATAGGCTCACTGATAATGCTCATTGTGGAGAAACAGCAGGATACGGTGCTGCTTTCAAGCATGGGCGCGCCCCAAAAGACAATTGAGAAAATCTTTGTGGTGAACGGAGTGCTCATATCACTCATAGGAGCCATATCGGGACTCATCTTAGGCGTCATCGCAGTGATGCTGCAGCAGAAGTTCGGATTCATTTCGCTGGGTACGGCCGGCAATTTCATAGTCGACGCCTATCCTGTAGGCATACACAAGGGCGACATACTGCTGGTACTGGTAACCGTTCTGGTTGTCAGTTTCCTTTCGGTACGTCCCATCGGGCCGATAGCCCGCCGTTTCATCAAGAAATCAGAGAGTAACTGAGTCGGCATCGACAGCCTCGTTCAGGAATATCGATGCGTTGGGAAGAAAGGTATCCACGGACTCCGTGGTGTAATACCTGCAGCTGCTTCCATTGGTGCAGCGTGCATCCATCTCCGGATGACGCTTCATGTAGTCCTTAAGGGATGTGGCCACATACTCACCCTGGGAGATGATCTTTATGCCCTGAGGCACATATTTGCGTATCTTGTCCAACAGCAGCGGATAATGGGTGCAACCCAGGATAATGGTGTCTATCTTGCTGTCCTTGGCAAGCAGGTTCTTTATATGACGCTCTACAAAATAGTCGGCTCCGGCAGACTGTGATTCACCGCTCTCCACCAGGGGAACCCATATGGGACAGGCCTCGCCTGTGACGGTGATGTCGGGGAAGAGTTTGTTTATCTCGAGAGGGTACGAGAGTGACTTGACAGTTCCGGGAGTAGCAAGCAGGCCCACATGACGGGATTTGGTCAATTCACCGATGGATTCGACAGTCGGGCGGATAATTCCCAGAACCCTGCGAGTGGCGTCAAGACGCGGAAGGTCAATCTGTTGTATGGTTCTCAGGGCTTTGGCCGATGCGGTGTTGCAGGCCAGTATCACAAGCGGGCAACCCATCTCAAAGAGCTTGGTCACACACTGCAGTGTAAATTCGTATACCACCTGAAAAGACCTTGTTCCGTAAGGTGTCCTGGCATTGTCGCCCAGATAGATGAAATCATATTCGGGCATAAGGTCACGGATCTGCTTAAGGATGGTCAGACCACCGTAACCTGAATCAAAGACACCAATGGGACCAGGCTTCTGTGATAATACGGTTTTACTCATTGCTCTATCGGTTTTACTTCCTGAACGACGTTTAAAACGGGTTGTCCGCCCTCAACTATTCTTTCGGCTCCGTCCTCAATGCCCACAAGTTTGTATACGGTGCCCGAGATGTCCACTCCCTTTTCGGGATTGATATAGAGGTAAGAACCCTTTCCTGTATCCACAACGTAATCCAGCGCCTGTTCCGAGCAAGCCGAGGCGATGGCCTCCATAAGTTTTCTCTTTAGCGGAACAAGCAGTTCCTCGCGTTTGGCTTCAAGTTCGGACTGCACCTTGTCGCGGAACTGTGCGTTGTTGTCCATGAGCAGCTGCAGTTCTCTCTGGCGTTTGGCGACAATCGAGGGTGACAGCTGGTCCTGCTCGAGCATGAACTCAATGTACTGTCTCTCGAACTCGCGCTTGGAACGCTCTATCTCCTCGCGGTAATCGGACTGCGTTTTCTGAAGGTTGATCTCGGCCTCATGATATTCGGGCATAAGCCTCAATGTTCCGTTGAAATCGATATATCCGAACTTTCCGTCCTGACCGTAAAGCATGACGGAAAAACCCAGAAGAAGAACGGTAAGTAAAGTTTTCAGTTTAGGCATATTAAGGTTCAGCATTGTATTTCTAACCAATAAGGGGAATCGGGCTGAAGCCGGTTCCCCTTATATGTATATTCAAAGTCTATTACTTAATTCCCAGCTTGCCCTTTACGGCCTCGGTAACATCGGTCGTAAGAGTTGAGCTTACAAAAGGAACGGCGCCGCCTGAGATATCGAATACGCATACATAAGCACCCTCCTCACCTACAGCCTGGATGGCCTTGAGAAGCTTGGTGTTGATGTCGTTCATAAGCTCTGATGATTTCTGAGCAAGGTTGTCCTGACAGTCCTGATAGTACTGCTGCATCTTCTGCTGGCTCTCCATGATCTCCTGCTCACGACGTGAACGGATGTTGTCAGGAAGGGTCTCACGGTTCTTCTCATAATCCTCAATCTTCTTGGAATACTCGGTGTTCATGTACTCCAGTTCCTCCTCGTACTGCTTCTGAAGAGTCTGCAGCTCAGTCTGTGCTGTCTTGTATTCTGTCATCAGAGGAATGATGTCTGATGAGTTGATGTGTCCGAACTTCTGTGCGAATGCACCCAGGGGCAGAAGCGCCATAAGTGCTACGATAATAGTCTTCTTCATATTGTTGTTCTTATTTGTTCTGAATAATTATAAGGCGAGCAAAGATAAACAATTAGTTTGAATATCCCAGCTTCTTGAGAACCTCATTGCTGATATCGATCTTAGGTGAGGCATAAATCATACTGGAGGCCGATGAGCGGTCTACGACCACCTGGTAACCGTCTGCCTCGCTGATCTGCTTGATAGCCTCGTAAATCTCGTCCTGGATGGGAGACATCAGGCTCTCCTGCTTCTTGTAGAGTTCGCCGTCGGGTCCAAAGTACTGACGCTTCAGGTCGCTGGCCTGCTTCTCCTTGGCAACTATCTCCTCCTCTTTCTTGGCCTTCTGCTCCTCGGAGAGGAAAAGAGCCTCGTTCTGGTAGTTCTTGTAAAGGGTCTGGGCCTCCAGGTTCAGAGCCTCCACCTCGGCCTGCCAACGTTTTGAGAACTGATTGAGCTGCTCGTTTGCACGCTCGTATGCCGGAATCCTGTTGAGGATATACTCCATGTCTACCAGAGCAAATTTCTGCGCACCTGCGGTGATGCAGAAAAACAGCATCATTGCTGCTATTGATAATGTCTTTTTCATAAGCGTATGTTTTCTCTGTTGTTCTATCTATATTATAACCGTTCCGTCTGTCAGGTTAAAATTCCTGGCCCAGGATGAAGTGTATCTGACTGCCGCTATACTGCCTTGAACCCATAATGGGATCGAATCCGTAAGCCCAGTCAATACCCATCAGACCCACCATGGGAAGTATGATTCTCACACCGGCACCGGCCGAGCGCTTGAGGTCAAACGGGTTGAACTTGCCCACGCTGTCCCATGCGTTACCTCCCTCCACGAATGCCAGGGCATAGATCATGGTGGAGTTCTCCATAAGCAGCGGGTAACGGAGTTCGGCACCCATCCTGGTGTAGGCGTAACCGTCCGAGTACGGGGTGAGCGAACCGTTCTCATAACCGCGCAGGCCGATAATCTCGGTAGCATAGGTGTAGGATCCGCCGCTCATGCCGTCACCACCCATGAAGAATGTTTCAAAGGGCGACTTCTTGTATTTGTTGTAGTGTCCCAATAATCCGAAGTCAAAGCGTGTCATAAGTACCAGACGTTTCTTGACTCCGTTTGTTAATGAAGTATATGTGCGGGAACGGAATTTCCACTTGTTATACTCTATCCATTTGTGCTTCTGACGCAGCTCGTCCTGATATGTGGCCGATGTCCTGTCGGCAGCCAGGTGCTCGTAGTCGACACCGTCCCAGAGTGAATAGGGAGGTGTGAAATAGACCGATGCCGCAAACTCCGAACCGGTGCTCGGGAAGAACGGATGGTTGGTGGTGTTCCTGCCCAGCGTAAAGCCCAGGTTGATGTTGTTGCACGTTCCGTTGTTGATCAGGAAGTAGCTCCACTGCTTCATCTTGTAACGGGTGTAGGAGAGCTCAGAGTAGATGGTGAAGTAATCGTCAGGCCAATGCAGACGACGGCCCACACCTACGCTGGCACCGATCATGGTGATGTATTTGTCGGGATCGTAATATGACTCGTAGTTGTTGTAATATCCGCCTCCGTAGTTTCCGTAGTAGTTTCCGTAACCGTACATGTAGTTGTACATGTTCTGGTAGTAGGCGGAGTTATAGTAGTTGCTGCTTATGTCTGTCTGCTTGGAATAGAACAGGCCCAGCGAGAGCGAGTTGGGGCGGTTGCCGCCAAGCCAGGGCTCCAGGAACGATATGCTGTAGGACTGGTAGAACTGTCCGTTGGTCTGTGCGCTGATGGAGAATGTCTGGCCGTCACCCTGCGGAAGCAGGAAACGGTGATTGTCGCTCTTGGTAAACAGGTTGCGCATGCTGAAGTTGGTGAACTTGAGAGCGGCACGTCCTATCACACCGGTCTGACCCCAACCGAACGAAACCTCAACCTGGTCGTTACCCTTTGACTCCAGCTGCCAGTCAATATCCACTGTTCCGTTCACCTGGTCAGGCTTGATGTCGGGATTGATGGTGGTAGGCTCGAAATGTCCCATCTGGGCGATAGAACGGTATGAACGCTCCAGGGCGTCGTACGAGAATATGTCACCGGGACGGGTATAGAGTTCACGTCTGACCACGTTCTCGTATACACGGTCATTACCGTGAATCATCACGCGGTTGATGGATGCCTGCGGACCCTCGGCTATACGTATCTCAAGGTCAATGGAGTCGCCTACCACATTAGCCTCCACCGGATTCAGCTGAAGCATCACGTAACCGTTGTTGTAGTACATCTTACCTATGGCGTCCTCGTCCTCCTTGGTGCGCTCCTGCAGTTTCTTCTGGTTGTACACGTCACCGCGCTTCATATCCAGCATGGCCGACAGCTGCTCGCTGTTGTAGACGGTGTTACCCACCCAGTTCACATTGCGCAGATAGTATTTACCACCCTCGTCAAACTTGAGCCATACATCCACCGTGTTGTCCTCGGGATTGGACGATATGCTGTCGAATACGATATATGCGTCACGGTAGCCCAGTTCGCCGTATCTCTCGTAAATCTTGTCCTTATCGGCAAGATACTCCTCGTTGACAAACTTCTTGGTACGGAAGAACTCACGCAGCTTACCCTTCTCGTTGGTCTTCTTCATGATCTTCTTGATGGCCTTGTCCGACAGTGCCTCATTGCCCTCCAGATGGATGGTGCGTACCTTGACCTTATCCTTCTTGTCGATGTAGACATCCACGTATGCCAGTCCGTCCTCATCGGCCTCGGAGCGCTGCTGTACACGGACATCGGCATCCTTGAAACCCTTCTCGTCAAAGTACTTGCGGATAAGTTTCTCCGAACGGTCCAGAATATTCTGGCTTATCTGGCTTCCGGGGAACAGACCTATCTTGTCCTCCAGTTCCGATGCCTCACCCTTGCGCACACCATGGAACACAACCTCCTTGATCTTGGGGTTCTGCTCTATGTACATCTCCAGCCATATCTTGTCGCCCTGTGTCTTGAGGGCCTTGATCTTGACGTTTGCAAACAGACCTGTGTTCCACAGACGCTTCATGGCCTGGGTAATGTCCGGACCGGGAATGCCCACGCGCTGGCCTACACTCAGTCCCGACAGCTTGAGCAGTGTCTTATGGTTGTTCTCCTCGATGCCTGTCACAATGATATCGGCAATCTCGTATCGTTTGGATGTACCGGAGTAAAGGATAACCGGGTTCTCCTGTTCGGCAACATCTGTCTGCGCCTGAACCTTGACGGTAGGCGCCATGAGCAAAAGTGCCAAAATGTATTCTGGTTTGAACTTCATCTTCATTCTTTACTTGTTCTCTTGAGCGATCTGAGCACCTGTCTTGCCGAAACGGCGTTCACGCTGCTGGTATTCATAGATGGCCTTGCACAATTCCTCCATATTGAAATCGGGCCAGAAAGTATCACAGAAATAGAGTTCGGTGTATGCCGACTGCCACAAGAGGTAATTGCTGAGTCTTATCTCACCTCCAGTGCGGATGAGCAGGTCGGGATCGGGCATGAAGTTTGTGGTCATGACGCCGGAGAGCATCTTTTCGTCGATGGCATCGGCCGAAATCAGACCCTTGGCAGCCTTGTCCGCAAGGATCCTGGCGGCACGGGTTATCTCCCAGCGTGACGAGTAACTCAAGGCCAGCACCATGCAGGAACGCTCAAAGTCCCTGGTGTGCTCCATGCACTTGTTGAGCTTGGCCTGTATCTCGGCGGGAAGTCTCTCAATGTCACCGATAACGCGGAAGCGGACCTGGTTCTTGATGAAGACCTCCTCCTCGATGTTCTTGAACAGCAAACCCATCAGAGCGCTCACCTCCTGCTCAGGACGGTTCCAGTTCTCGGTTGAGAATGTGTAGAGAGTAAGATACTTTATACCCAATTCAACGGCATTTTCCATAATCTTACGCACTACCTCGACGCCCTTGATATGGCCCTCGGTACGCTGCTTGCCCCGCTGTTCCGCCCATCGGCCGTTGCCATCCATTATAATGGCCACGTGCTGCGGGATACGGTTCATGTCCAGTTGCTCCTTGTATGTCATGTCACTTTATTATTTCATCGTTACAGTTGCAGGGACGTTTGAACACGTCAAACGTGACGTACAACATGGTAAAACTATAGCTGTCCTTGTTCTTTATGCCTTTTCCCTTTATCAGGAACGGATTCTCCATGGATGTTCCTGTATTGGAAGTCACATCCAGACGGTCCGATGTGGAAAAACGCATGCTCCACTCCAATCCTATGTTCACCCTCTCGGAAAGCTTGTATCTGACACCCAATCCCACGGGAAAGTTCGCTGCGAAATCATTCCTGGCAGGTTTGGGGGCGTATGTCATTCCTATTCCCAACAATCCGTAGGGAGCCACTCTTTTGGTGCCGTCCCAGCCGGCAATTCCGTATCCGCAGAACCCCCACTCCATCTGTACGCCCAGATCATACACCGTACGGCTGAACGAGAGTTCATCGCCAGGCAGGGCTCCGTAGGCGTTCACGGTGCTTCCGGATATTCCGGCTGCAGCCAGATTGGCCTTGAGCGCGAACCTGGGGTTCACGTTGTACCTGGCAATCACGGAAAAGACTCCGTTGGTATTGTCATAGAAACCCGTATTGGCGTCACCCAGGTAGAAACCGGCGCCGCCGCCCACACCCAGCTCCATGAAATAGCCGTCATCCTGCGCCTTGGCAAAGGTGCAGCACAGGAGCATGGCAGCTATGAAGAGGTGCTTGAGTCTCATTGTCACTTTCTTATCAGTCGGTTTATGGCTCCGCGCCAAGCGCGGCCGTCGTCAGTCATTATCCAGACGAATCCCTTGCTGTCGGTTACGCAGGCAAACTCCTGTCCGTATCCGCTCACCTCCTCAGGCAGCTGCATGTAACGGTTCCACGATGAGTAGTCATATGCGTAGCTGTCGCAGTAGTACCAGGTCACACCGTTGTCGTTTGACTGGCGGAAAGATCCTTCACCTGTTCCTGTGGCAAACAGTGCACCGTCATATCTTATCACCTGGATATTGGGGATGGCGGGAAGCGATATTCCTGCTGCGGCAGGAGTATTGATCCTGGTCCATACAGTGTCTGTGGAGAGCTTGTTCCATACCGATGCGTTCACGGTGTCGTTGGAAAAACCTATCAGAACCGATCTGGTGATGGATTTGTTGGTAACCAGAGGATAGCTGAATATCACGCCCAATGAATCCGGGAAACCTGCAGGAACCTTTCCTGCCGACTTCCACTGTGCAGCATCGGTTGTGCTGATTATATCGCTGTCCCGGCTCACTGCCCACAGGGTTCCGGATTCCGTTCCCTGAGAGAGCAGGCCCTTGACACCTGTCCTTACAGAACTCCAGCCCAGTCCGTCGGCCGAACTGTAGAGTGTACCGTCACATACGGTATAGAATTTGCCCGAAAAGAGTGTCACGCGGCTGTTCCAACCGGCAGGCAGACCTGTCATGGCGTTGGATCCGTTCCATCCGCCCTCATCAATCTTCCTGAATGAGACTGCCTGGACACCGGTGGTATCGGTTCCGAAGCAGAACACGGTATCGGACCTGACAACCGAGCTGATGCCCGCAAGGGCGGGGAAGTTCAGACTGTCGGGACCGGACCATATCAGGGAGTCGGGGAATACCTTGTGCATGTTGACGTCAACATCATAAGCACGCAGGAACGTTCCGTCGGTGGATACCACGTAGAACACAAGGTCACGAGTAAAGTCTATGTAGTCCGTGGACTCCCAAATGACAGCCGAGTCGGGATTGTCGGCATAACTGTATGCAACGGTTCCTATGCTGGAGACGCTTACCGTCACCGAGTCTATCTTTGAACCGTACGAAAGGGAGTCGGTATTGTATATCCTGTTGTGAACCTGGTCTATGGTAAAGGGAAACATGGCGCCGCCTTCACGACGGTACACAATGGTGTCCTTTCTGTCGGTGTTGATATCGTAGACCTTCACATTGTAGTAGCCTAAGGAAAATGAGGTTATCGCCGCCTGCGGAGATGTGGTTTTCTCCTCATCATCAAAACAGGAAACGTTCAGCAAAAGAACTGCCGGCAACAAGAAAATAAAACGACCTCTCATCAGGTTGTGCTTTTTTATTATTATTTGAACCGCGCAAATTTAACAACAAAATCCTTAGGGGCGCGTGTATTAATGTTGTTTTATATTAAAGTTTAGGCATATCGGGCTTTATTTCGTAACTTCGCGGCTTAGAAAACCTTAAACATAAATCACATTATGGACAACATAAAGACTCAGGTAGCCCGTGAATTGCTGCGCATCGAGGCTGTAAAGGTTCAGCCGGACGCTCCGTTCACATGGGCATCAGGATGGCGCTCGCCGTTCTACTGCGACAACCGCAAGGCACTTTCATTCCCCGAGGTAAGAACATTGGTCAGAGATTCGCTTTGCAGTGTCATTTCACGTGATTTCCCCGAATTCGACGTTATAGCAGGTGTCGCCACCGGAGCAATCGCTCAGGGCGCTCTTGTAGCTGACCGCATGGGCAAACCGTTCGTATATGTACGTTCGGCACCCAAGGATCACGGTCTGGCCAACCTTATTGAGGGATATCTGGAGCCCGGCAGCCGCGTAATGGTTGTTGAGGATCTGGTATCTACCGGACTGAGCAGTCTCAAGGCTGTTGAAGCCATCCGCAATGCAGGTTGCCAGGTTGTAGGAATGGTTGCATCCTTCACCTACGGATTCCCCGTAGCCGAGGAGGCTTTCGCCAAGGCTGGAGTAAAGCTGGCCACCCTGACCGACTACCCTGCAATGCTGGAAACCGCCGTTACATCGGGCTATATCAAAGTTGACAGTTTACAGACACTCAACGAGTGGCGCAACAACCCCTCCGAGTGGGGCAAATAACCGATGAAAAGGATACAAAGCAGCGTAAAGCAGATCCCCTATTCACAGGAGCTGGTCTATGCAAAGGTCTCTGACCTGAGCAACATCAAGACCCTGATAGACCGCATCCCTGAGGATCAGAAAAAGGGCATCAACCTGGAGAATCTGGAGTGCACTCCCGACAGGGTGAGCACCGTGGCCCAGCCCATAGGAAAGGTGGAGATAGCCATCGTTTCACGTGAACCCTTCAAGTGTGTGAAACTGGAATCCACCGAGTCACCCATCAAGCTTTACATGTGGATACAGATAGTTTCCATCGACCAGAACAGTTGCAAGATAAAACTCACAGTCGATGCCGACCTGAACATGTTCATGGCCAAGATGGTTGAAAAACCCTTGACACAAGCAGTAGACAAAATGGCCGACATGCTGGCTGCCATACCCTATTAAACCCTACAATTATGAAACCAATCTGGGACAAGGGAAAACCCGTTAACGAACTCATTCAGAAGTACACCGTAGGTCGTGACCGCGAAATGGACCTGATGCTTGCCAAATATGACGTGCAGGGATCACTGGCACATATCACAATGCTCCAATCCATCGGTCTTTTGGAAAAGGATGAACTCACGGCTCTTTCGGCCGGACTCAAGGATCTGCTCCCTCAGATAGAGCGCGGAGAGTTCGTGATTGAGGACGGAGTGGAGGATGTACACTCACAGGTGGAACTCATGCTCACCCGCCAGTTGGGCGACATGGGCAAGAAGATTCACAGCGGCCGTTCACGCAACGACCAGGTTCTGGTAGACCTCAAACTGTTTACCCGTGACCGTCTGCGCGGCATAGTGGATGCCGTCAAGAGTCTGTTTGACATTCTCATCAAGCAGAGCAACCGCTACAAGGATGTGCTGCTCCCCGGTTATACCCATCTGCAGATAGCCATGCCGTCATCATTCGGACTCTGGTTCGGCGCCTATGCCGAGGCTCTGACCGACGATATGCTGTTGTTGCGCGCCGCCTTTGACCAGGCCAACCGCAATCCGCTGGGATCGGCTGCCGGCTACGGTTCGTCATTCCCGCTCAACCGCCAGATGACCACCGACCTGCTTGGATTCGAGTCCATGAACTACAATGTGGTATACGCCCAGATGACACGCGGCAAGCTGGAGCGCAACGTAGCCTATGCCCTGGCATCGGTCGCTGCCACCATCAGCCGTCTGGCATTCGACGCCTGCATGTACAACAGCCAGAACTTCGGGTTCATCAAACTGCCCGACGACTGCACCACAGGTTCGAGCATCATGCCGCACAAGAAGAACCCCGACGTATTTGAGCTGACACGCGCCCGCTGCAACCGTCTGCAGGCACTGCCCCAAGAGATAACACTCATGACCAACAACTTGCCCAGCGGCTATTTCCGCGACATGCAGCTGGTCAAGGAGGTGTTCCTGCCCGCATTTGAGCAGATGGAGGAGGTCATAACCATGACAGCCTACATGCTCGACCACATCAAGGTTCGCGAGGATATCCTGTCTGATCCCAAGTACGATGCAATATTCAGCGTTGAGGAGGTTAACCGTCTGGCCCGCGAGGGTATGCCCTTCCGTGAGGCCTACCGCAAGGTGGGTGCCGATATCGAGAACGGCACTTTCAAGGCCGACCACAACATCCATCACACTCACGAGGGCAGCATAGGCAACCTGTGCAATGACCGCATAGTTGCCCGAATGGACAAACTCACCGGCGACTTCCCGTTTGCGGCAATCGACGCAGCTATAACAAAGCTGACCTCAAAGTAACAGTTTTATACCGCGATGAAAAGGGCTGCTGTTCTTCTTTTAGCCATACTTGCCACCGCAGGTTGCCAGAAGAACAGCTACAGCACCTTTTCCCGTAAGTACCACGTACTGTTCAGCTGCGACACCAACGTTTCGCCCTACAACATTCTCTCCACTCCCGGACAGTTCCTGTCGGTAACACAGAGCCTCAAAACCGGTAATCTGATAATTACTGATTCCAACGGCAAAAAGTACAACCAGACGTTGTCGGAGTCACAGACCAGGCAGTATAGCCTGGGACTGGGCGGACTCATATTGGGCAGACCTCTGTTCGGTGATGACCAGCAGTCACTCTGGGCCTTTGACCTGGGATGTCCGGAGTGCGACCAGGTGGACGTAACACTTACCTTTGACATTCACGGAACGGCAACCTGCTCCAAATGCAACGCGCAATGGAGCCTCAACTCCGGAGGTTTTCCGGTAAGCGGATCAGGCAAAACCCTTTACCGTTATCCCACATTGTTCAGCAACGGGATGCTTACCGTTTCCAACTGAACAGATTAGGTCATGAAACAAAAATGCCGGCCCTTGCAGGTCGGCATTTTTATTGTTTTCATCGGGGAATTATTCCCAAGGAAGCTTGGTGATAGGCTGACCTATCTCAGAGTTCTCAACGTCATTCTCATCCAGCTTGAAGATCATGAAGTTGGGCTCATCCTTGGTGCAGGGCTTCCACTCGCCGCCGTCGGGACCGTTAGGATCACCGTACTTGCAGAAGTTGGTCCATGCGGTAAGCATCTTCTCTGACAGATCCCAGTCACCCTTGGTCCAAGGTCTCCAGCAGTGCTGCAGTGACTTGAATACGAACCAGAGGTCTGATGAGTGGAATGCACCACGAAGTCTCTGAGTTACCTCAGGATTGTCACCGGGCAGAGGACGGGCAAACTCATAAGCCCATGCCTTGTTGCCAACCTCCTCACGGTTCTGGCAGAAAGCGGCGATGCCTGCTCCCATGTTGCCCATATCGTTAAGGGTATAACCGATCATGTAGGGAACGTCGGCCAGGGTTCCGTCAAGGGCAGCCTCGTCGAAGCTCTCCTTTGATACGTAACCGTCAACGATAGGCATACCTGTGATGCTGCCCTGGTTTCCGGTAGCGTTGGTGTAGATGGTAGCAACTGAATGGATAGCCTCGGTATCAGCGTTACGCATCTTCTGGAGGGTATTGTAACCGGCCCAGTCCATGATAACCTTGGTGTTGAACTCAGCACGCTGCAGAGCGTTCAGGCCCTCGGGAGCCTGGGGAGCCTTGTAGGCAGCCAGCTTGGGAGCGTTGTTGTTACCACCGCCAAAGCCGGGGAATCCGCCCATCATACCCATGCCGCCGCGCATGCCGCCCATACCGCCGCGCATGCCGCCTGCATTTGCGTTAGGAACAGTCAGACCGCCGGCGCTCATGATGATAGCCTTGTTGAAGAGGCCGCGTGCCAGAGGAGACTCGCAGAGTGTACGTACACTGCCGCCACCTGCTGACTGACCGAATATCATTACGTTGTCGGGATCACCGCCAAACTCAGCGATGTTCTTCTTTATCCACTTGAGTGACTCAATCTGATCCAGAATACCGTAGTTACCGGA
This sequence comes from uncultured Bacteroidales bacterium, assembly GCA_902774335.1. Lineage (GTDB taxonomy): Bacteria > Bacteroidota > Bacteroidia > Bacteroidales > Bacteroidaceae > Colenecus. The sequence goes on along the minus strand of CACYHW010000017.1, from coordinate 4,048 downwards.
TACACCGTTCTCGCTCTCAGCAGAAAGCTCGGGGTGTGTCAGGAAGCCGAATACACCGAGACGATAGTTGATTGAAACCAGGACAACGTCCTTGCCGGCCCACTCCTGTGCGTCGAACTCAGGCTCTGAACCCCAACCCTCGCGGTAACCGCCGCCATGAATCCAAAGAGCTACAGGCAGCTTGGCGTTAACATCGCCGGGCTTCTTGGTCCATACATTCAGATAGAGGCAATCCTCGCTGAAGGGAGCCTCATCGCCGTAACCCCACTCTGTGTAGTAGCCACCTCTGAACTGGATGTGCTGATAGCTGGGGTGCTCAAAACGGTTGCAAAGCTTAACGCCCTCCCAAGGAGTAACAGGCTGCGGAGCCTTCCAACGGTTCTCACGAATAGGAGCTGCTGCATAAGGAATACCGCGGAATACAAATACATCCTTTACGCGGTCTACGCTTACACCCTGAACCTGTCCGCCCTCAATGCTAAGAACGGGGCTCAACTTCTCTGTATTGCACTGACAACTGGCCATAAGAGCCATTATACCGGCAAAAAACAAAAGTTTCTTCATAATGTTGTTTGTATTGGTTTGAGTTAATTGAAGTCTCCTGCGGAAAGCGTCCTCTTTACACATTAGTTTAAAAGTGACCCACAAATGTAATGTTTTTTATGACTTGTTAAAATGCCATCCTGTTTTTTTCCCTAATTTTTGGCTAATCCCCCAAAACCACGTACTTTTGCAGCGCTATCAACGCTCGAATGGTGGAATGGTAGACACGAGGGACTTAAAATCCCTTGGCCTTTATCGGCTGTGCGGGTTCGAGTCCCGCTTCGAGCACAGATGAACTTGGAATCATGATCAGGACACATTTCCCAAGACTTTCAATCCTCGCACTTCTCCTAATCACATTTTCACCCATCAAGGCCGAGGACATACGTTTCAACCTCTATCTCAATTTCGGATTCATAAACATACAAGCCGGATCGGCGCGTCTTTATGACCTGAATGTGATATACGAGGGGCGTGACGCCATACGTACAGCCATGGAGATGAGCACCGATTCAAGGGCCGACAGGATATTCAGGATGCGCGATACCGTACAGTCGTACAACACTCCCGACGGTCGCAGCCTCTTTTTCAGGAAAGCAGTGAACGAGGGTGACACACATGTTGAGGAGACAGCCCTGTACTCGATGGATAACGGCCATTTCATCGTAGGTATGACCAAGGTCAACACCACCACCGGCCAGAGGATAGCACATTCCACGGAGTGGAGGGACAGCCGTATTTACGATATCCTGAGCATGCTCAACTACGCCAGGACAATAGATACCTCCGATGCCGAACCCGGACTTACCAAGACCATCCCCATGGTAAACGGTGATATGGTGGTCACCCAGTATCTGGTATATACCGGCAACAAGAGGGTCAAGGCCGATGACGGCCGCACCTATGACTGCATGGTCATATCGGTACGCGACTACAAGGAGGGAAAGGAACGTGAAACAATAAAAGCCTACGTAACCAACGATTCCAGGCACAAACCCGTACAGCTTGACATCAATCTGGGCGTAGGAACCACAATCAAGGCACTGCTCAAATAAAAGATATGAAGCTCACAGACAACCGCTGGCTCACAGGTAAGGGATTCGGAGTTCACTCTCCGTGGGCATACGATCTCATCGAGAACGTTATCAACGAGAAACATCCCTACTACGCATACGAGGACCTCTACATATTCTGGGAGAAGGCCCCTCAGTATCTGCCGCAGTATCCCCAGAGCCGCGACGAACTGCTGTTCCGTCTGGTCAACCGATTCAACCCCGCCTATATACTCGAGGTTGGAACCGGAGCCGGCGTAAGCACCGGTTATCTGGCATCGGTCTCCTCGAAATCAAAGGTGGTCACCGTCGATGCTCCTCATCCCGCCGAAAAAGAGGTGCGCCGCAACCTCAGGAAAATAAAGAATATTGAGTATATTGCAGCCGATGTCCTTGAAACCCTGACGGATATAATGGAGAGCGGAGAGACGCCGCAGTTCATCCATGTAGCCCACACCGCCTTCTGGAAGGAGGCCATGGAGATAATTATCAGTAACGCCGGCCCAAACACTGTAGTCGTGCTGGAGGATATGGGTAAGAAGCAGAAACAGGAGTGGTGGAAACAGGCCATTAAGGACGAAAGGGTGGGAGTTACATTCCAACTCAAAAAACTGGGCATCATGTTTTTTGACAAGAAGATGAACAAACAACACTACGTCTTATGAGCAAGATTTACACACGTACCGGCGATGACGGCACCACCAGTCTGGTGGGCGGCAAGCGTGTGAGCAAGACCGATCCGCGTCTTGAGGCATACGGCACCATCGACGAGCTCAACTCATTTATCGGCCTTATGCTCTCCGTAATGGACGGTAAGGCCGAAAGCGCCGAGAACATCTGTTGGATTCAGCAGAAACTGTTCAACACGGGCGGCTGTCTGGCAACCGACACATCAAGCTTTGAACTACCCGAAAGCTGCCGCATCAGCACCGCCGACGTGGAGCGTATTGAGCAGATGATCGACGCCCTTGGAGAGGGTCTTCCCCAGCAGCGCACATTCATACTTCCGGGCGGTACCCAGGCAGCCTCTTACGCACACGTGGCACGCACCGTTTGCCGCCGTGCAGAGCGCATAATACTGGCCCTTCCCGACTGTGCAAAAGCACCTTGCGAGTTACTTAAGTTCATCAACCGTCTGTCCGATTATCTGTTCGTTCTGGCACGCCGCATAAACTTTTTTGCAGGTGTCCCTGAAAAAAAATGGTAGAACTTTTGCATATTTTTACTATGTATTGGACATTGGAACTGGCATCAAAACTTGAAGATGCACCCTGGCCCGCAACCAAGGATGAGTTGATTGATTACGCCGTCCGTTCAGGAGCCCCGCTCGAGGTAATTGAGAACCTCCAGGAGATAGAGGATGAGGGCGATATCTATGAAAGCATAGAAGACATCTGGCCCGATTACCCCAGTAAGGAAGACTTCTTTTTTAACGAGGACGAATACTAACAGATATTATCACTAGCCTTTTACTAATAATTAAAATTCAAGCTTATGTCAATCTCTCCGTTCGCAGGCGTTGCAGGATTCGCCGCCTTTCTGGGAATCATTCAGAGTTTAGCAATTACAGTTCTCTGTATTACGGCTATCATCTTCCTTATCAAAAAGATGAAAAACAAGTAATACAAGAATGTATAGAACAAAGGCAGGTCACCGAATTGATGACCTGCCTTTTTTATTGTGCTTAACGATAGTGTCAGTCGCTCAGCTTGGCAGCGATGAACTCGCGGTTCAGGCGGGCGATGTTGCTTATGCTGATGCACTTGGGGCACTCGGCCTCGCAGGCGCGGGTGTTGGTGCAGTTACCGAAACCAAGCTCATCCATCTTGGAGAGCATAGCCTTGGCGCGGCGGGCAGCCTCAACCTGACCCTGCGGGAGCAGAGCAAGCTGGCTTACCTTGGCACTTACAAACAGCATTGCAGAACCGTTCTTGCAGGCAGCTACGCAAGCACCGCAACCGATGCATGCTGCAGCGTCCATGGCAAGGTCGGCCTTCTCCTTAGAGATAGGAATTGCGTTTGCATCGGGTACACCACCGGTGTTGATTGATACGTAACCACCGGCCTGCATGATCTTGTCGTAAGCACGACGGTCAACCATAAGGTCACGGATTACCGGGAAACCGGCTGAACGCCACGGCTCAACGGTGATGGTGTCACCATCCTTGAAACGGCGCATGTAGAGCTGGCAGGTGGTAGCACCTGTGGCAGGTCCGTGCGGATGTCCGTTAATGTAGAGTGAGCACATACCGCAGATACCCTCGCGGCAGTCGTGGTCAAATACAACGGGTTCCTCACCGGCATTGATGAGCTGCTCGTTCAGAATGTCAAGCATCTCAAGGAATGAGGTATCGGTGGGGATATCCTTCATTTCATACACCTTGAACTGGCCCTTCTCCTTAGGACCTCTCTGGCGCCATATTTTCAGTTTGAAGCTTATATTCTTTTCCATA
>CACYHW010000016.1 GCA_902774335.1 uncultured Bacteroidales bacterium | reverse complement strand
ATCGTAACGCACGGTCAGCTTAATGCTGCCTGTGCCGCAAGCGGCGCGTTTAGCAGAAAATGGCAGGCCAAGCCGAATTTTGCCCTGATAGGTTTCTTGACACTTTGCCATTATCTTTTTCAACTCTTCCTGTTCCTCTACACTCATTTCCACCAGCTCTTTGTTTTCCAGGACACGTCCTTGAGGTACAAGGCGCAGGAAACTAACATTGGATACGCCCATCGAATAGAGTTTGCTCAACACATCGGGTATCTGACGGAAGTTACATTGCATCGGCACCAAGTGGGCCTCAACAGGGATTCCCAGTGCTATCGCACGGTGGATGGTTTCATCCAACAGTGCCAAGTTAGCGGCCTCAGTTCCCATAATGGTAGCGTATAGTTCTGCATCAACGGCCTCGTAGTTGAAGATAAGTGCATTTATTTTGTCTTTTACAGCCTCTAACAACTTGGTCGGAATGGATGTATGAATGCCGCCATCACTATAGATACCACTGGAATAGAGTCTGAGTTTCAAACCTTTATACTGAATGTAATCAACTATCTCCGCTATATCCTCTCTAAGGAACGGCTCACCACCAGACAAGCTTACAGTCTTTGCGCCCAATGTTATGGCATCATCAACCACTCGGATGATCGCTGCATAATCCAGACACTCAGTTTTCTCCATATCGGAGAGAGAGGAACAATAGATGCAACGGTTGGGGCACTGCTGGGTTACCTCAATGGTGATTTCGTTCAGACTCATAGTGCAAATAGTGTCTGTTGAAGGGGTTCGCGCTGGATATGCTCCTCAACGCCCCACTTCTCAGGGAAATAATAGTCAATGCCTTCCATTGAAGGCTTATAGTGCTGTTTAATCCGAACATTTCCCACTTTCAGTTCGGGCATCTTGGCTCGCAGATATTTATCGGTCTCGCAGAAGCAATTCTGCAGGTCAATCAACTTGGGCTTGCGTCCAGGCAGCGGGCGGAACTCGGTATAGCCATAACGCTCCTGCAACTCCTCAAAATGGTCGTGGATATAATAGATGGCATCCTCGTAATCATTGCCGTAGGATGAGAAACACTTCTTAATGCCCCTTACGGCCCCCACTCCGGCTTTGACAAAGCTATCCTCGTCAAAGTTCAGATAAGGTGAGTAGTTGAAATCAACAGTATATTGGTAGGCCAGAAAGTCGCCAATCAGCGGATAGTCTCTCAGTTGGTTATACACCTCGGCCATAGATTTGGCATTCAGTACTTTTTTCAGTCCCTGACCTTTGATAAACTCGTCCTTTATCATCTGGAGCCAAACCTGATGCTTGGTGTTAATGTCGTGATAACCGGAATAACTGCCGGTCATCATATAGGCATTGGAGAAGATAGGATAGTTCTGCTGGCGCATTGTAAGTGCCTTACTCAACTTCTCCACGTTGAAGTATTTATCTAAGTCTTTATAGATGACATTCCGTATCAAGTACTGGCTCACACGATCGCACGCACGATAGACGTTGGTAAATTTATACTCCTTCAGGATTGGGTCATCAGTCAGATGGCTGCTATCCTCACACCGTCTCCAGAAGATGTTCATGCGCTCCTGGATGAAGTAGAAGTAATATTTCAACGTAGCATCATTGGGGACAACGCTACTTATCTTCTTCGTCCTCATACACTTCGTACTTGTCACGTTTGAATTCCTTCCAATTGCAAGGGTCGCCATGGATACCTGTTTCGTAATTAGCAGCAAGCCAATCTGCAAAGGCTTGGATTTTGGCATCCTGCCCTTGCAAATCGCGATAAGCCATATTTCCTCGCTTGTCTCTCTTACTCAAACCTATACATGAATATTGTTTTGGCAAGCTAACACAATGATCGCCAAAATAATAGAATGTCTTTGAAAGAAGAACCCTGTCTGTACGGGTATCCTGCGCATAATGCCCAAGATTTACTGTCCAATCTTTATTACTGTGCGCGCAGCGTTCTTGTATAAATTTCCTAACTGGTTGCGCAGATTTATCGGTATGATATACGTTATCGCCATACATCTGAACCAGTGTGCCATTAATGACGGGCTTTTTACACTGAAACTCTTCTGACTCCCAGTATTCATCAAAAGTAATAATCCTCTCTACTTTCATGGCATAAATAAGATAACCTTCATTATCCATCGACTTACTACCAAAACCTACAATCCAATCGCCTACCTTTAGGTTCTTGTTCTGGCGAATAGGTCCCTTGCAAGTAGCTAACGACAATGTGCCATGAAATGGATTCGGTGCGAAACCATAATCATGCTCTATCTTATATCTGAAGCAGTTCATTTGCGGTTACATTTAATATGAATCATAGGATAAGATGTATGTCCGGTAACGGGCAGCCCGTCAGGCTTCTCGTTGACCGTTATTTTACCGTTAATGACATCTATCAGTTTGTCGGTAGAGTTCCAGCCAAGCAGGGAGCCTCCATATTCTTTGAATGCACCAGGCAGTTCAACATTGTCTTTACAGCCTTTTTCATAGACACCAATAATGGTCTTACCCTGCTTGATGGCCTGCCGGATTTCATAGTTCACCCACTTGCGTTCGTGAGTGTGCTCACCAATCATCACTATGAAGGTCTTAGCCCAACGTATGCAGATGCGGAGGTAGCGGGCAATGACGGCATCAGAATGACGCTTGTTGTCATAGTCTTTCTTCTCCACAGAGCTGTTGCGGGCATCGCAACCATGATTCTTAAGATTTTGCTTGAGGGAATCCAGTTGTTTCTCGTCCTCGCCGTAATGACTGATAAATACGTTGTGCAGGTCTGCCATATTATTTAATCATAAACCATTATCCATGAACCGTCTTCCTCCCCCATTGCGGCACAAACACAAAAGAGCAAAAAGCCCATATACCTTTCAGAATCTCTTTTACCCGTTCCATACTTCATCCTCTTCCAGTGGATGATACGCCCCATCCTTCGCCTCGAACAACACCGTCCCACTCTCCAAGCACTTCAAGCTATGCCACTGACCTTTTTCTATATTCAGTACTACACCTCCCGGCACCATATCTATGGTATCAGTGAGGTTGCCATTCTCATCATAGAAATACTCCTCAAAATGCCCACGGATGCAGATGCACGTTTCAGAAGAACCCTTATGCCTGTGTATAGGCATCACCGTCCCCGGCTCCAAAGCATTCAACATCCGTTGTGACTGGTCGTTAGCAGAATTGCGCATATCCAGATTACAACGCAACCTCGGATTCTCCTTGGCCTTGGCCGTCAACTCATCCAGTATTTTCTTATCTACAACCATTTTTAATCTCCTTTAATCCAGCATCAATATCTTCAAGCGCAACAGTTCCACCCCACATACGATAAACGTACTGAGGTGTCACACACCCAAAGTCCATTGAACAGGAACGAGCCTCATTATCAAGAAATTCTTGTAAGCGGTTTACTATTTCGTAGCTCATGCCTTAAATAGCCTCTCTTTAATTTTCAACCAGTTAACGTTGAGTATTATTCCGGGTATGAACCTTAATGTACTCATAGGAAAAATCTTTCCCACGGTGATGGTATCATGCACTTTGCGCCATTCCCCTCCTTTAAGAATAAAGTCCACAATCTTTTCTGCTTTTCTACTCCATTTTTCAGCCTTAGAGTAAAGAGGTATAGCCTCAACAGGTATCCCCAGATAATCAACAGCAAAAGCTGCAAACGCTTTCCATTCGCTTTTTAACCCAGCTCGCTTAATCCGTCGCTCCAGCAATTTGGAATCTATAGAATCCTTATAGGTCCATAACAATCTGCACCAATCGCACAACTGCCTTACAGTCACACCACCTTCTTTATAAAAGTGCTTAATGAAGTGGGTAAAGATTATAAATACATCTTCATCTGCAGCGGGCAAGAAAACTGTCGTACCTCCGTTATTCCAAGACCTCACTTTACCTACATAGAACAAATCTCTTTGAACTGTATCAATCTCAGTATCAACACGTGAAGATAATCCAGTTCTTTGAGTACCATGTAATTCTACAGACCATGAATCAATGTAATATCCTAACTCCTTGGAATAATTACATTCTGGTTTGTTTCCGCTTGACAAAGGCAAAAGAAGACTCTTTGCTTTTTCAAAGTTCTCAACACTTAACAACAAGTCCACATCCCCTGATGCTCTCCATTGAGGCCGCTCATAGCATTGTGCTATTCCCTGACCTTTTACCAGTAAGGTATAGATATCAGCCTCTCTCATCTTAGCAATCAAATCAGCAATAAACTGATTCATTGCCTTATTTCGCTGCTCTAGTTGTATTGCCTGGCCAGCAAACTGCAATGCCCATACCTGAGGCACCTTCACATCAGTAACATGCTCAAGTCCTGCCGCAACCAACCCTATCACAGCCTGTTCCTGCGCCAGCCGCATAACCTCAGCATAGTTAACCTCTCCATACAGCAAGAGCCGGACCTCCTTTTCCCATAGTCCAGCTCTGACCAGCGCAAAAAAAGCCTGTTGATTGTTGTTAGTCATTCACTCTCACGTTCAATGCAGGAAATGTTTTATAAACGCATTCACAATGAAACAGCATACATTGAATGCCGCTGAAACTTTATTGATGTGTTCGTCTTGCGTCTGAATCTCCCAGACCTGCTTTACGCTCTTCCATTTGTTAGAACTTAGCGACTTGCTCATCACTCTGTAATGGCTCAGCACCTCATTCAATCCATAACAAATGGTTCCGTTTCTCATCAGCATCAGCCAAGTGGCATAGTCCTGCCCGCCTCTACGCAGAGGCATCTGGAAGTCACCAGTCTTGTTCCTGTCAATCATAACAGTAGAGGTAGAAATCATAGTGTTCTTTAGCAGAAACTTATAGGATATCTTCTCCCTCACACCACGGACAGAATTAAGAGGTTTATCCTCCTCGTCAATACAATCCATAGCTGTACAACAGATGGCAGCATCCTTCTCTTTCATAAAAGCCAACTGACGCTTGATCTTACCCTCACACCACATGTCATCTGAGTCAAGGAAAGCCACATACCTTCCTTTTGCCAGTTTCAATGCTGTGTTCCTGGCTACTGCTGCACCACCGTTTTTCTCCTGCCGGTGATAGACTATGTTTGGATACTTGGCAGTATATTCTGCTATCACTTCTGCAGAATTGTCTTTAGAGCAGTCATCCACGAGTACAATTTCCAAATCATCATACCCCTGGGCAAGCATAGACTCTATAGTCTTTCCTATCACCTTCCCTACATTATAAACGGGAGTGATGACGGATACTTTTTCGTTGTCGTATAACGGCATATTACTTCTCGTAAATAGGAGTCAACCAATCCTGATACTTCTCCAGTTTTCCTTGTGCGGCTTCCAGATACTTCAGGTGAATAGCCTTTGTCTTAGGTCCTTGCTCACCCGTACCAATAGCATACTTATCCACGGTATAAATAGGTGTCACCTCCATAGCAGAACCGCAAAGGAAAGCTTCATCTGCCATATACACCTCAGTACGGTCAATGGTACGCTCCACGAACTCCATACCTAATTCTTCCACGGCTAACTTGATAACCGTATCACGAGTAATACTCTCCAGAACGCTGTCCGTCAGACGAGGAGTAATCAGCTGATTGCCTCTAATCATAAAGAAGCAGCTGCCGGGGCCTTCTGCCACCTTGCCCACTTCGTTCAGGAAGATGCAGGTGTCATAACCATTGCGCAACGCTTCACGCTGGCCTACACGGCTATTGATATAGTTGGCACCACACTTAATTCTCGGAGAAAGGTTCTCATCACTGATTCTTCTCCAGGAGGTAATGCAACAGTTCAAGCCCTTCTTATTGTACTCTGCAGCGGTACGGCCACGGGGAATAGGAGCAACAAACATTTCAACCGGACCTTCGCTTCCCCAGCTTCCAAAACCATCTACAAACAATGTCTGGCGCACGCTCAGGTTCTCATCATATTCATTTGCCTTAACGGTATCTACCAAGGCATTCTTAAAGTCCTCCTTTGTGAACTTGCTATCCAACTGTATCAGTTTGGCAGAACGGATAAGACGGTCATAATGGTCGCTCAAGCGGAACGCATAGAGCTGCTTCTGCTCGTCATTCCAATAACAAGGAATACCCTCAAATACATTCAGTCCAAATTGAGACGTAGGTGAAAGTACATTCACCATTGCGTTATTAACGTTCATAATCTGACCTTTGAACCAGATCAGTCTGTTTGCAACATCAGTCTTTGCCATATCTATAATTGTTTTAACTTTCAACTGTCAATTTTCAACTTTCAACTATTCTTCGTCTGGAAGATGCGCGATTCTTTTCACTTCTTCATCATCCAAAGCTGCAGATTCCTCTGCACTCATACCTTCACGCTGGTCTTCATTGATATTCGCACTCTGGAACACTTTGAGCACTGACCACCAAAGTATCTTGATGTCAATCCAAATGCCTTCTTTCTTGAACAAGTCAACATACTCATTATCCAATGTCACCTTCTCATCCCAGGAGTTCTCATTACGTCCTTTACATTGTGCAAGTCCTGTAATACCGCCCTTCACTTGGAAACGTTTCTTATATTTTTTGTTCAGCGTGTCAAAGTCACCCAGTTCGTAGGTCACACAAGGACGTGGGCCAACTACAGAGATGTCACCCTTCAGCACATTGAAGAACTGTGGGAATTCATCAATACTAGTCTTACGAAGAAAAGCACCCACTTTGGTCACACGAGGATCATTGTCGTACGAGAACAAACCCGTACCCAGATTCTCTGCATTCACCACCATAGAACGGAACTTCAACATCTGGAAAATCCTTCCGTCTTTGGTTCTGCGTCCCTGTTTAAAAAACACCGGCCCCTTGCTATCCAGCTTGATGGCAATTGCCACAATAATCCAAACGGGAGTGAGCAATATAACAGCTATCAAGCAGCTCACAAAATCAAAGCAACGCTTGATAAATAGATTCAGCTTATACATGCTTAAAAATTGAAAGTATGGAACAAGTCATCAAAGTTCTCAGCACGTTTAATCACCTCCGTCTTGCCTTCGCTAATGTCCAGCACAGGGAAGTTAGGAAGAATGAACGGCGGTTTCATCACCAGTGAATAGCTACCACAGTTGCTAATCACAATGGCATCCTGATGAGCCAGCTTGCCAGTATAGTTATGATAAAGCACGTCTCCCTCAATGCAGGTAAAACCAACAAAATCAAGATCCTTGTATTCTTTCTGCTCACCACCCATAGCAATCACGTCCATTGGAGGATTGATGCCGGTCATACTGATGTTCTTCTGACTGCCAAGTACCGTAGCAATCCATTTACCACGAACATTCTTGATGGTCTTAACGGTACCAATAAACTTCATGCAGTCACCTACCACGGCACTTCCTGGTTCAATCAGAAGTTCAGGCTTTACATCCTTGTCTGCAAAGTAGTCTGCAAACACCTGTGCAGCAGCCTTGGCGTAAGCTTCATAGTCAGGAATCTCGCAAGAGAACTGAGCACGGAGTGAATCTGCCATCTTTCCAAACAGGCCTCCACCTATATCAATGCGTTCAGGGATGATTCCTAGGCGGTCAATCAAATCCACCATACCTTTGGCACGTGCCGGCCAGTAGGCAATCTGGCGCTTGGCAAAATGGCACTGGAAATTGATAAACTTCACATTCTTGGTAGTTGTGGCAAACTTCACTGCCTCCATAAATTCTGTCCCATCAATGTCAAAGCCAAAACGGGAAACCACCCCGTCATTCACATCATAGTTGCAACGGATACCCACATGGATTAATTTGTCTGCATGGCGGTTGTGAATATCCTTCACCTGTTCCAGTTCCTCAATGCTATCAATGTTGATGGTACCGCCATCCAACAGGAACTGCTCCATGATGGGAACATTCTTGATAGGGCCGTTCCAGATAACACGATCCATCTTGCAGCCTACCCTTTTGGCAATCTCTAGCTCCATCTCACTCACCACCTCTGCATAACCGCCAAGTTCGTTGACAATTTTACAAAGCTTGGGAGTATAGTTGGTCTTGTAAGAATAGGCAATATTCCAGTTGGGATATATGTTGTTGAAAGCGGTTTTCAGTTCAGCAAAGTTCTTACGAAACTGGGCACTATCCAGCAGGTAGAAAGCCTCACCGTATTCAGCACGTAGTTGTTCTAAAATCTTTTTATCCATAATCTATAATATACTATAATTCGTACCAGCAATCTTATTCACTGCAGAAACAACAGCCTTACGGTTCTCTTCCAGATAGGTTGCACCAGCCTGTGAAGCCTCTTTCTCCAAAGCCCGGAGTCCTGATATACCCTTATCAAAGATATGTTTCACCTCATTTAGGTCTGTAACAATATCCGTATTGCAAAAACTGCGGCTTACTATCACCATACTGGAACCAAGGCGCACGTGCTCCTTCAACACCATGGAACCAGGAAGCGCGCCACCATCAAGAGTGGCAATACCGCCAAAGCCAAATGGAATGCCTTTGGCTTTAATCTTGTTTCCAAGTTTCTCCACAGTTCCGTTGGCCAGCAATTCGAACATGAACTTCATGCCCAGTTCAAGGTGCATATCATTGAGCCCAAGATGAATCATATCTATTCCCGGAACTTCAAGTATTTCATCTACAAGGTTAGCGGCCTCTACTGTCTCCATAAGAAGGAGCGTTTGGGCACGTCCATCCACATAACTGATGAACTGCTTTACCTCCTCTACTGTCTTGAAAAACGGCAGCATCACGATGTCAGCCCCAGCTTTGATTGTTGCATCTATCTCATCTTTGGAGGATGGATAGTCAGGCAACGCCTCGTGTATGGGGTTCACGCGTACCAACACCTTCGCTTTTTTCACAGCCGCTTTTATATTCTCTACATCTTTCACCGTATGGTGGTTCTGGACGGTATCCAATCCACCCTGTCTGACATCCTTGCCAATGAATTCCATATCAAGGAAAATCCAGTCAACACCAGCCTGCTCTGCAATCTCTGCAACTGCTGGTTTGTTGGTGATATACATTAGTTTTAATGACATAATTATCAATTATAGATTCATAATAAGGAGGCCTCTTTTCCCCGTCAAGACTGTATCACAACATACATATTTTCCGGAAGGCGATACTCTAGGGTGTAAATCACAATCTATATAATTATAAACAGTCTTACTTTGGAACTTCTTTGGAGAGTTAATGCTCAACAGTTTCTTTACATCATTGGTTTTTATATCAACTATGTAAAGCTGTGATTGCCTCCATTTATCAGGATAGGTATCAGTAATGAACACATCATCATTAACAAATGTCTGGTGACCATCCTGATTAAGAACGTCTGGCCTTATGATTTTGTAATCATCTACATTATTCATATCGTAGAGGGCATGACAACTCTTGCCGTCAATAATGCAAGATGAAATAATTTGATTTTTTCCGTTCCAGACATAATGTGAACCAGAAACCTGTGTGGGTAGAAGAATTAGTTCTTCATTATTCCTATCGTATACCACCATCATAGTGATACGCTTATTTATATCACCACCCTCTTCCATTCTACGATATAGGAATGAAATATAGCGTCCGTCTTTTGAGAATTCCGTGTGAGTCACATAATGATAATACTTATCTGCATCCTCCTTACCAAACTTCTCCATAAGTATATTTACTGGTACTATCAGCTCCCTATCCCCAGTTCTCAAATCCATCAAAAAGAGACCTGTCTGTGAAGGAGCCTTCTCATTCATAAATGATTCATCAGAGTATGGATAGCCATATCCTGGCATACAAACCTGAAGCCTTTCATAACTAAAGGTTGTTGCTACCTGTTCCTTTTCTGAAAAGAAGGCTGTATCTATTGGATGAGGCAGATTTCTCGTAGAGTTCATTTCAACATCAACTATGGTTGACACAATTTTCCCATCTACTGCATTATTGAAAATAACCTCTTTATTATTCAACCATTGCAGTCTACAACCTTTATGATAATTCCATGCGTATGTTTCACCCACTTTATGGAAATCCCCCAATTTCCCGTCAGTGAAATCAAAATAGCCCACACCAATACCCTCACCGGCCTTGGGCATACGTAAATCAAAAGCAAGCTTACATGCCAGGACTTTCGTTTCATCAGAGGAAAAAGGAGTCACGTCATGAAAGCCAAAGAAATATCCTTCCTTAACCTGATGCTCACCATCAAAGAAATCTGCTTTACGGGGCATTAAATCAAATACGCCTTGATACAAATTTCTAACTGCCAACTTCAGTTTTGGATGGCTGTATAGAGCATGATAAACTATTTCTTCTATCTTATTCATAAAATGTATCCAAAATATATTTAATTGACTCTGTATTACACTTGAAATAGAACTTCTTTTTCATCCTAGAAGTCGACACATGTTCATTATCCTCAATTCGCAAGGAAGGCATATATCTCACTTTCATCCCTTTATTCCTTATCAATTCAGCCAGGAAAAGCTCTTCACCAAACAAGAATATTGGGTATTCTATCTTTTTATATTCCTTGAAGAAATTACGCGTTAGCAACATAAACGACCCGTGGCCTGCATAAATATCCATTTCATTGTGCGTAGGAATTATTCTCTTACGCCTATATGCGGTCAAAAAATATAAATAGAACAAAACCGGATACTTGTACATATAATATAGCATCTTCAGTTTTTTCTTTGAATATCTATTCATCACTTTTGGGTTTATATCCCGTTTTTCTTCATGCGAATAAATCTGGGGCGCAATCCATGCTATATCATTACTTAGCTCTATATTGTTTAATACCTTGAAGAAATCTTTAGATATTTGCAAATCCACATTAGAGATAGCTACAAAGTCATAATCCAATACATTGGGTAAATCATTAATCACTGCTGATGCTCCACCTAAATAGCCCAAGTTTTCATAATTAAACTGTTTGATATTAACCTTATCATACGGAGTGACTATAACACGTTCCTTATCATTTGAGTTATCTGCAATAAAAACATCAACTGTTATCTCGCCAACTCCACATGTAGCTTCATTAATTGAATTAATAAAACTTTTCAATTCCTTGTAGGAATTAAAATTAACACATACAATCAGTATATTCATTATGTTTCTGTTCAATGTTAATCTGTTTATTTAATAGCATTCTATTCCAGTGAATGAGGTAAACAAAGCATATTATCATTAATTCGTGAAATCCCCTACTATAAAGAATCTGTATTTTATAATTGAAAACGAATAAAAGAATGATATAAACAATAAGAAATGTCTTAATTGTGATGAGATTCTCGTCGTTCGTCTTAATTTTCCTTATACGTTTTATTATTTCAAAATAAAAAAAGAAAAGTAAAGAAACACCAATCAAACCGATTTGGAAAAGAAACTGCATATATCCTATATCAGAATCAGAAGAGTTACCTGCGCCAAAGAAGAACTGGAATAAATCTAATTGTTTAAAAGCGCCTAGATGCTCACTATTCGGATCCGTAAGGTCATATAATGTTCCGCTTGCAGAAGAATAATCCTGCAAAAAATAACTAATGTCAACATTTGATATCGTTCCTACATCAAAAAGAAGGCCATTGGTGCTGGCCAATATGGGAATAATTAACAAAACAATTACAGCGCCACCAATAACGGAAAGGAAAATACCGGACAAACGTACAAACCCAGTTTTAGTAAATGATATCACTGCGTAATATGCTACTGTAACGGCACAAATAACCATTCCAAAACGTGATACGGTTAAAGTAAGTGCTAAGGCTATAACAGCAAATATAAAATACAAAAAATTTTTCGTTTTAAAGAACTGTTGGTAAAATAATACTACGGATGAAACTAGCAACATAGAAGCCAAATCATACCCTCCAGCAAGTCCTAATTTACGAACATTCATATTTAATAAAAAATCTTCATCTCTTGCAAAGTTAAAATATGGAGCCATCATCATACTCAGAGGAGGATATAAAGATTGGGCTATTATCGCAATCATGTGTAATACTAAAACGGCTCCTAAACATCTCAAAAAATATTTTGGTTCAACCTTAATTCTATAAGATAATAGAATAACAACAATACCTGAAATGAAAGTCCTGATATATTTAAATACCACAAACGATTCTCCTTCTTCACCCGCTAATAAGAAACTCAAAGAAGCCAAAAAAAATAGAATAACAGGTATTACGACAAAAGGCCTAAGAGAAGGTGTAATCAACTTTTTTTTGCTATAGGACAACAAAAGAATGATATCGACAGCCAATACTAAATAAGGTGATATTGGGAAGTATAAATTGATAAATAAGAAAAAAAACAAGAGTATTTTACTATCCATATCGACTCAATTCTTTCTTTGCTTTTTTAATAGATCAACTAATTATAATTGAATTCGAAAGAAAAATTTTTATGCGCTCTTATAATCAATAATTATTTAATATAACTTGCCTTTATATAGTTAATTAGCTTTCGGCCATATTGAATTATATTATTGGGAAAAAATGAAAAAGATAAAACGAAAGATAATAATAGACATTTAAACACTTGGGTACGAGACGCATCTTTAGCTGTTAAACATATTGTACCATATAAAAAAGACAAACAGCGATTTGCAGGAAAATCAGAATCGATTTCTTTCATATAGTCAACAATATTGATATCTGTAATTAAGTCTTGATATTTAATAGTGTTAGACATTCCAGACTCATGCTTTCGATAGACGCACATTACTTCTTTAAAGAACTTAATTGGTCCTAAATAAGATAGTTTAAAAACAGCAAGTTTATCACCAGAAACATATGGTTTATTTAGCGGAGGCAATTCAAGAAAACCTTTTGACCTAAAGACTAAGGATGCAGTATGGAATAATCTGGAATTTGAAACAACATCATTCATGGAAACAGGATCCGGAACGTTTTCACAAAATAGGCCGGCTCTATCTCCTATTAACTTACTTTGATGTGCTGTAGCAGAATAATTAGGGTTTTCTTCAAGAAAATCAACTTGCATTTGAAGTTTATTGGGACTTGTCCAATAATCATCTCCTTCGCAAAAAGCAATATATTTAGAATTATTACGCCATTCATCCAGATAATGTAATTTATCTTTTTTAATACTATAATGATTATACTTTAACAAGAAAGCAACTATAGAACAATTAGGGTTTGTCTTATGATTTGCACATATAATGTTAGCATACTCTGTTTCCTTTATTCTGAAAGGCTCTTTAAAATGCTCGGAAAGATATTGTTGTATTAGCCCTTGTTCTCCATCTGTTGATGAATCATCAATCACTACAGCTACATATGGAAAATTTGTTTCCTGAATGGTAAAACCATCTATGGCTTTACATATATAATCGTAATGATTAAAAGTCAAACATTGAATGTAAACCATCCAATTATACCCTTCTATCATATTCATAATAATGCAATTAACTTACGACAACAATCCACTACTATACTCTTCACATCAATATACTCTGGCATTTTTACTGTCTCACACACTCCAAAAAGCACAGACATTCCGACAATTACTTGAATAGGTAATATCACCCAGTTACTCAATGGTAGGTATTTTAGGAAATAAACAGAGAGACCAACGATGAAAGCAACCGCATAACTAGGCGCAATATCTTTGAGCTGCATCAATGGAGAATATTTTAATTCTCTCCCAGTATAATAACTATTCAAGAAGAACGAAATGATACCTAATAAAATTGAACCAACCAGCATCCACTTTATACTTATAAATATGCCTAGACATAGAGGGCCTATTGATAGAACTTTCTTAACAATTTCTAGATATAAGAAAATATCAGTCCTATTTTGTACTTGTAACATATTCAAATTAATAGCATGCAATGGATATAAAGACATTGACAAGCATATAAGAGGTAAGTATGTTGATGCCTCAAACCACTGTGGGCCTACGAAGCAATAAATCAATGGTTCAGAGATGGCACCCAACCATATCATACATATAGCCGTAATAAACATCGTAGTTTTTATGACACGTCTGTATGCTTGTACCATTCTTGTTTTATCATCTTGGACTTGTGACAGTACTGGATAACTAACACGCTGGACTATTGTAGTAAAATTCTCCGAAAAAATCCTTGCAAAATCTCGAGATCTTGTATACTGTCCAAGTGTAGCTGGAGAATAAAACTTACCAACAACAACTTGATACAATTGATTCCATATATTATTGAGCAGACCGCTAAGAAGGAGTTTCCATCCAAACCCCCACATATATCGAAATGAATCAATACTTAAACATAACTTCGGCCACCATTGGATAAAGAACCATAAACAAATTGTATATAACAACTGGCGGCTTACCATTTGTCCCACTAGAGACCAAGCACCTGCCCCCATATACGCCATTGATATACCTATTCCTCCGCTTATAAGAGCACTTATTACAGATGCTTTAGTTTTTGTTCTAAAATCTATTTGTTTTGTAAGAATCGTTGTATGAGTAAGGCTTAACGCATTGAAAATAAGCACAGAACCAGAGACCCGTATAAGAGGCGTCAATTCATCTCTTTCAAAAAACAAGGATATAACTGGAGCGCATAGAAACAATATGACGTATAAAACTACGCTAAACACCAAATTCGTGAAAAACATAGTGTTATAGTCTTCGTTAGTGCAGTTATTTTTGCGAATTAGAGCATTACTAAAACCACTATCTACAATTCCATTTAATACGGTATTAAAGATAATACAAATACCTATCAAACCATATTCATCAGGAGTAAGTAAATGAGCTAATACAAGCCCTACAACAAACGTAACACCTTGCCCCAGAAAAGCATCAGCTGCGCTCCAAAAAGTGCCTTTTACTGTTTTATTCCTTAAACTCTCTGCCATATTCAATGATTTACAAATCTCTTATACGCTACTCTTTCTTACCACGATAATCCGGTCAAGTCTACCATCCAGTATTCTATTTATACAAAACTTACGGCTTCGTCTGCAGAAAGGAATTAATGAGATCGTATTTCTTACTCCTGCGGAGTCTTCCACTGTATCTTGTTGTGCTTGGCAAGGATATTCTTAGCCATCTTAACCATAGGGGGGCCAATAAACTTATTGTCTTTCACTGCAACACCCTTACCCTCACGCACAGCTTCTTCTGCAAGTTCAACCATCTCGGTAGCCCAAGCAACTTCCTCTTCAGAAGGTGAATAGTATTGATGTATGATTGGCAACTCCTTCGGATTAAGAACAGACATGCCCTCAAAGCCAAGTTTCTTACCAAGAATGACTTCTTTCTCCAAGTCTTCAAGATCGTGGACCTTGATATGAACGGTATCAATAGGTACGATACCAGCATAACGTGCGGCATTAACTATGGCATTGCGGGCATAGAAAATACTCTTTCCTTCATCATCATGCTTACCATGTATGTTGGTCACGTAGTCTTCGCAACCAAATACAACAGCCACCATACGGTTGGGACAGGCCTCGCAAATATCTTTAATGTTGACAATTGCACCAGCGGTCTCAATAAGGGCCATCAATTTGAAAGTACCGACAGGAAAATGCTTTTCGTATTCTATGGTCTCAAGTAACTTACCAACAAAATAGATATCCTCACCCTTGGTAGATTTTGGATAAAGGAAGCCATCAATTCCTTCAATAGTAAGTTGTGTCAGGTCTTTCAGCAATTCCCCACTCTCACGGTCGTTCACACGGGGGAATATCAACTTGCCTTTCAAATCGTCTCGCTGTACAAAAGCTTTAATGTTATCCCTGGCCAGTTGTTTATCGAATACAGGAACTGAATCTTCAAGATCAAGAAGAAGAACATCCGCATCACGACGGGCTGAACTGTCAAGCAGTTTGTTGTTGTGTGACGGGACATACATCAAACTGCGCATCAAATAATTATCAATCATATCAATAAGGGTTTAAAATTCTCTTTTCTTAACCAAGACGTGACGCCTGAATGACAAGACATCTACACCATTTTGGTTGTATGCTATAGATTCTACGTAAATGATACCACGATCGTTCTTTGACTTGGATTCGCGTTTATCAAGAATAGTTGAACGCACATATATGGTATCGTTTATAAATGTCGGTGCCAAGTGCTTAACATCCTCATAACCAAGATTTGCTATAGCCTTACCGCTGATATCAGGAACAGTGATGCCTACTGCTAGCGAGAAAACTAAAGTTCCAACAACCAAAACTTTCCCGTGCTGATTTTTACTAGCATAGTCAATGTTAGTATGAACAGGATGGTTGTTTATCGTCAAAAGACTAAATAAATTGTTGTCGCTTTCAAAAATAGTCTTAGACAATTCATGATTTATAACTTCGCCTACTATGAAATCTTCATAAAAGTGACCTATGGGTGATGGTTTCATATCTATCTTACATTTTTACTAAAAACTAGTTTGTCTTCTATTTCCTCTTCTGGATACTGTTTTATTATTATATCTTCAGATTTAGTCACAAAACGAGAGAAATCTGGCATATTCCTTTTTACTGCAGTGCATGCGCCGATAATACATTTTTTTCCTATTGTCGTATCATCAAAAACCGTAGCATTTATTCCTACAAAGCTTTGTTCTCCTATAGTGCTACCGCCACCTAAAACTGACCTGGCACCGAAAAAGCAATGGGACGACACTCTAGTATCTGCGCCAATTAAGGAATATGCCATTATTGCTATATTTGACTCTAGTTTCGCATCGTTTTGTATAATAACAAAATCATGAATCCAACAATTATCTCCTAAAATATCACCCCTTATTATCGATTTAGGAGATATAAGATTTACCATTTTATATCCTCTTGATTTGCAATAATCATATAGTTGTTTCCTATCGCGATTTAAATGATTCCATAACAATGCCACGAAAACAACAAAATCATTTCTGCCATATTCCTCATTGAGGTTTTCTAGCGTATATACCGGCAAATCATAAAACGAATCTGCTGATTTATAAGCATTATTTACGGCGAAACCAACTACCTCATACAATTTATAATACTTTACAAATTCGTATACATGTCTCGCATTTGTCCCCAATCCAACTATAATCAATTTTTCCTTCATAACTCAAGCAATCTTTATCTTACTTTACAATCACATTTAGCCACTGTTTTTGATTAGTAATGGCATTTTCAAGTTCTTCTGCCGTGTGGAACTTTAGTACCAAAGTACCAATAGCATTGTTGGCGCCTTCAAAGGATTCAACCTTATCACCTTTTTCTACCCAAAGGTCCTCCTCTACCACCTCAGCGGGTAAATCCTTACTAATCTCCAAATGATCAAACACTCCGTCTTTATCAGCATGGAGAATAATCTCTGCCCAATGACCATTATATTGTTTCTGTTCAATGGGTTCCAGAATGGGATCACCCACCATAGCACGAGTGATAGCTGTTATCATATCTACCCCAGTTGCATATCGCAACATTTCGCACAAACGGTTTCCACCTCCACGTGGTGTCAACTCCATAATATAAGGCTTACCATTAGGTGCTACACGAACCTCAATATTATAGACAACAGTCTTTAGATTTAGCAATGTAATAAGTCTCTGAATCTCAGAGGTCAAATATTCTTCTTGTTCCTTAGTAAAGGTTGAAGGCCAGGAATATGCAGCAGGTGTGTAAGGATTAGTAGCCTCAGCATCAAAACGCTGCGCACAGAAGCTAACGAACTTCAATTTACCATCCTCTGAAAAACTATCAGTATCAGAAGAGCAACCTTGTTTATCAATAAACTCTTCGACAATGATGTGGCCTGAGATACTATGCTCCATAGCATACTCCAAAGCAGGTTTCAAGTCTTCAACTTTATCGACCCTGGTAACACCCTTGCTGCCAGCTGCATCAGTGGGCTTCACAATAACAGGCCAAGGATACCAATAAATCTCCCCCATAGCAGCCTCTACGCTGTCAAAACCCTTCGCTTGTGGAACATTGAAACCATTTTTGGCCAAGAAAGCACGGAACTTATCCTTGTTTTGGAGTATCTCCACAGATTCAAAGGGACCAAACGATGGCAGTCCCATCTTATTCTGAACGTAGCTAGCTGCCACCACTCCAGGGTCACAGGCGAAGGACATAATACCATCTATCTGAAGTCTTTGAGCCTCTTTCAGCACAGCCTCCTTGTCAATGATACTGACATTACAATACTCATCACTCCACTTGTGAGCAATGTTGTTAGGCAGATAGTCTGCTGTTATCACATAGTACCCCTGCTTATGAGCGGCATCAATCACTGGTTTCAGGTAGCGCAAGCCACCCAGGAGCATAATCTTTTTTTTCGACATTATTTAACTATCAGTTCAAGAATTATATTTATGTCTTCATTACTCAATTCATGATGCATAGGCAGACATATTACTTCATTTGCCAGACGAGTTGCCATCGGTAAGTTTTCAGGTGCGGCACTAGGCAGTCCGCGGTAAGTGCTGAATGTGCTGATAAGCGGATAGAAGTATCTACGACCAAGCACATTAGCATCTTTCATCTTAAAGTATAGTTCATCACGGGTCATTCCATATTCATCTGCTTTTATAAACACTGGGAAATAACTGTAGTTATGGCGCACTCCTGGCATATCCTCAAAGAAACGAATTCCAGGTACGTTACGTAAAACTTGTCGGTACATATTTGCAACTTTCTGTCGTGCGGCAATAGCAGTATCTACTTGTTTCAAGTTAAGAAGGCCATAAGCAGCTCTCACCTCGTCAACCTTGCTATTTATACCAGGAGCAACAACTTCTGTTTCTCCAGCGAATCCAAAGTTCTTCAGGTAGTCAATGCGTTTCTTTGTCTGCTCATCGTGCATAACAAGTGCGCCACCTTCGAGTGTATTATAAACCTTGGTGGCATGAAAACTCAGTGTGCTCAAATCACCAGCATTCAAGATGCTCTCGCCATTCACTTCAACACCAAAAGCATGAGCTGCATCGTATATAACTTTTAATCCATATTTGTCAGCTATCTCTTGAATTGCTTTTGTTTTTACAGGCTTGCCATAGCAATGAACCGGCATAATCGCCGTTGTCTTTGGCGTAATAGCGGCCTCTATCTTGTCAGGATCAATACCACATGTTTCTTCCTCTATGTCTACAAACACTGGGCGGCAGCCATTCCACCATATACTATGAGTAGTAGCGACAAAACTATAAGGAGTTGTAATAACTTCACCTGTAATACGCAATGCTTGCAAGGCTGTCAGTAAAGGTAGCGTTCCATTTGTAAACAAACTGATATACGGCACTTTCAGATAATCTGCTAATGCTTTCTCTAATTGCTTATGAAAACTACCATTATTGGTAATCCATTTACTAGCCCATATTTCCTTGAGCAATTCATTAAACTCATCGAGGTTGGGCAGCAACGGTGAGGTTACAGTGATTTTATCCATAATTATGTATTAATTATTTCTTTTTAATTGGAAGCCCTCAATAGAGCTCGTCACAACTATGATAGATTGTCTTTTCTTCATCTGTCTCTATGGCACCACTTTGTTGGCTTTATCGGACTTATCGACCAGAATCGCGAAGAGAAGTCCTTGCCATACTTATTAGCAATTATTCTACCCACCAACTGTGGTTTGTATTTCCTATAAGAGTGTATTGATTGAGAACCCTTCCTCCTGTCCCTCAAGTACCATAGAGTGTTCACCTTCTGTATCGCCAAATCCCTCACCCTTTCCAAATGCCTCGGGATTCTCTAGAAGGTTACTGTAGATTACTACCTTTATGCCTCCGGTGGTTAGGGCCTTTTTTAGTAGTATGTCGAACTTGTAGATCATTTATAATAATCAACGCTGTAATCAAACACCTCTGGGCAATCAGCCAGCATAGGATGATGCTGGTCTTTCTCGGAAAGGAAAATATCCTTGGTGGGAATCTGCCAATCTATAGCTAGTGCCGAATCGTTCCACATTATGGAGCCCTCGGATTGCGGAGCGTAGAGGTTGTCGCATTTGTATTGGAAGATTGCTTCCTCGCTTAATACTACGAAACCGTGAGCAAAACCACGGGGAATAAAGAACTGGCGGTGGTTCTCACCAGTAAGCTCTACGCTTACATGCTTTCCAAACGTAGGTGAACCTTTGCGAATATCAACTGCCACATCCAGAACGCGTCCCTTAAGAACACGAACCAGCTTGCTCTGGGCATGCTCCCCCTTCTGGAAATGCAAACCGCGCAGCACACCATACTTACTCTTGCTCTCGTTGTCCTGGACAAACTTGATGGGACGGACCTGCTCATCAAAGTCCTTCTGGGACCAGGTTTCCATAAAGTATCCACGCTCATCACCGAACACACGGGGTTCGATGATTACAACTCCCTCTATATCTGTTTTGATTACGTTTATCATTGTTTAGTCTGTGAGATTCTTGTTACAGTGTTTCAGTGTTTCAGTCCAATATGGGATTGTTATTCCGAACGTTGATTTGATTTTGGTTTTGTCCAGCACGGAGAATGACGGCCTTTTGACAGGTGAAGGGAACTCTTCGCTGTGACAGGGCTGGATATTGCAGCTAGTGTGGCGGCTGTACTCGGCTATCATCTTGGTAAAGTCGAACCACGAGCAAACTCCTTCGTTGCTATAATGATATATACCGGTATTGCCCTCAAACTTATTTCCATCAATAATGCCAACAATGACATCTGCCAGATCTCCGGCGTAAGTCGGTGTTCCTACCTGATCAAATACGACCTTCAGTTCTGGCTTTGTTGCGGTCAGGTTGAGCATTGTCTTGACAAAGTTCTTGCCAAACTCACTGTAAAGCCAGGCGGTGCGGATTATGATGTAGTTGCAACCGGAGGCTAAGATGTTCTGCTCTCCATGAAGCTTAGTCATTCCATATACTCCAGTGGGCGTTCCCTTCTGGTCCTCGCGGCAAGGGGTGTTATAGGGTTCTTTGCCGAATACGTAGTCGGTACTGATGTGAACCAGCAGCCCCCCTACTTCACTCATTGCTATTGCTAAGTTCTGCGGTGCTTTGGCATTGAGCAGTTCGGCTAGTTCCTGGTTACTCTCGGCGGCATCCACGTTGGTGTATGCAGCACAGTTTACGATAGCCTTGACGTTGTTTTCACGAACCATCTTGCGGATGGCCTCGATGTCTGTTATGTCCAGCTTGACGGTCGAAATATCAACTTTCTGACCGGCTAGCTTGTGGAGCATATCTATTGACTCCGGCTGAGCGTCAATGACGTCGGTAAAGATGTATTTGTTGGATGAGCCTAGCGTTTTGATTCGCATCTCGTTGCCGAGCTGTCCGTTGGCTCCTGTTACGAGTATATTCATTCTAATTGAGAATTATATTTTATTCTTCTCGTCTTCAATTACTTTGAGCAGGTACTGGCCGTACTGGTTCTTGAGCATGGGCTTGGCGAGTTCGCGCATACGTTCCTCGGTTATCCATCCACGACTGTAGGCTATTCCCTCAAGGCAGGCTATTTTGAGGCCTGTGCGCTTCTCTATTACCTCCACAAAGGTGCTGGCTTTGAGTTCTCCGTCGTTCAGGAACTCCTGGTTTACTGTGGTAATCTCAAGTTCTCCACGAGGAGAAGGTTTAATATTCTTGGCTACCTCCACAACCTTGTTGGGATAGAAATAGAGACCTACAACTGCATAATTGCTCTTGGGCTGTGCGGGTTTCTCTTCTATGCTTAGGCAGTTGCCATCCTTATCAAACTCTGCAACGCCGTAACGCTCGGGATCGCTTACCCAGTAGCCGAATACTGTTGCTTTCTGGTTCTCCTCGGCCTCACGAACTGCATTCTTGAGCATTGATGTAAAACCATTGCCATAGAATATATTATCACCAAGCACCAAGCAGGCGCAATCATTACCAATGAACTTCTCGCCAATTATGAAAGCCTGAGCCAATCCGTCTGGACTGGGCTGCTCAGCATACTCAAAATGAACACCATAATCTGAACCATCTCCAAGCAAGCGCTTGAAACCGGGCAAATCATACGGTGTAGAAATGATTAGGATCTCTCTAATTCCCGCTAGCATAAGAACGCTGATAGGATAATAAACCATGGGCTTGTCATAAATAGGAAGCATCTGCTTGCTGACGCCCTTAGTGATAGGATACAGTCTTGTACCACTACCTCCTGCTAGAACAATTCCTTTCATAGTGAATTGAAAATTGAAAATTGAGAATTAAATCGCAGAACCTGCGTGGATTCGGATTCTCGGGGTTTTTAATTAATATTTCTGAAAAATGAATAGCTTCGCCTGCGCCGGCCCCAAGTAAAGAGCCGGTTGAACGTGGAATACGACGAAGGCTGCCGCATTGACGGCATCAGTACAAAAGTAATGATTATTTCTCTATATAAACTTATTTTGTTAATAAAAATAAAATAAGAAACCCGGAAAAGTTATCAACACTCTTCCGGGTTATTGTAGGGCCGATTTCCACGGCTCAAATCAAATGCTATGCGGATTACTCGCCGGGATGCTTGTCACGTACGGGAAGTATCAGCTGGGCATAGACTCCAGATGAACCACTATGAACTATTGTCCACATACCCTGGTTCAGCTCACTGGGGTTATTGTAATAATAGTCAGCATCATAAATACTGTTGTTGGGCCTGTACTCATGCACATAACGGTATGTACGGCTTACCGTCTCTACAGTCACAATATCTGAAACCGATGCAACCCATGTATACACATCGACCGTATAAATAACGTCCTCACTGCTATGTTCCCTAAGATACTGATCAACCAATATATCAAGCTGCTCTTCAATGTAATCGATAGTATACATCGCAGTGTTGGCAATAAGATGTACACCACTGGATTGCTCTACGAATGATGTTGATGACCACAGATAAAAGCCTCCACTGGTTTCATACATTCGCATACTCTTGCCATTAGTACCGTAGCAGTATCCATAAGGAGCAGGCAGGAATGCAATCTGTTTTCCCGTTCTGGGCGATATGCACATGAGTTTGTTCTTCTTGTAATTCTCAAAGAATATTTTGGGCTCAAAGCGGCAGACCTCGATAAGTGAATCAAGCTCATGTGCAGTAGCCATACGCCAGTCGCCGCCCAGTCTGTGACGGACGGGATCATACTCTGTTCCGCTGATATCATCCAGGCCTATATCCTTGATTCCGCCAGCGTCATACAGAGCATAAGGAACACCGCTACGGCACGGCTCAACATCACCCCAACGGTACAGGTCGCCGTACTCGTCGTCGGTATCGGCACCAAGGAACAGTTTTGAGAACATGACTCCGGTACCCATATCAACGGCATTCTCCTCGTAGTCGCGGGTAGAGAATGTCTTGTCTTCACCGTAGTAGTAATCCTTGCCGTTTACCAACAGGTAGGGACGGTAGTGATACTCTGTCAGGACACTAAGATATGTAGCCTTGGTTTTGAAGGTCTTGTTCTTGACAGCCTCGCCCGGATTCTTGAATACGATATCGTTCTGGACGGTGGGATTGGCGTTCTTACCACACACAAAACCGAATGAGCAGAACTTGGTGTCGATTGAATCGACGCCGGACAGTGAGCCCTCGAGCATAGCCGAGAAGAACATAGGGTTCTTGGCTCCTGAATTGACAATGACGGGAGCAAATTTCTTGGTTTTGATTTTCTCGGTGCGACCAATCATTCGCTTGTCGCCCTCCTCGGACTCAAAGAATGCGCAGACCATGTACTCGGTCTCGGGATCAAGACCCTCGAGTGTCATGTGGATACGGTCACCGGAACGCAGCTCGGTGGTCTCCCTGATCTTGATGTCGGATGAGGAAATCTTTCCGCCAGCAGCCCAACGGGTGAACTCCTGCTCGGCATTCTCGTCGGCAAGACAGTACATGATGCCAAATTTACCGTAAGTTCTATCGTTGAATTTCAGGCCGTTAAAAGCAGCATCCACTGTAAGTGTGAAAGCTGATGAACTGGATTCTCCGTTAGTCACACCATTCCTGTTAACGGGATCGGGACCGGCCGGATCATCCTTACATGCAATGAATGAAATGATGCAAACACAAGTGATAAAATTAATGAATCTCATAATAACTATTGATTTAAAAAATGGTTAATCTATCTGTTAGCGTACATTTGTTCGTAGTATTTCTGATACTCACCGCTGGTTACGTTGTCAACCCACTGCTGGTTGTCAAGGTACCACCTGACTGTCTTTTCGATGCCCTCCTCGAACTGCAGACTGGGCTCCCACCCTAGCTCACGCTGCAGCTTGGTGCTGTCGATAGCGTAACGCAGGTCGTGTCCGGCACGGTCGGTCACATATGTGATAAGGTCCATATCCTCACCTTCACGGCGGCCAAGCAGGCGGTCCACGGTGTTGATAAGTACCTTTATTATATCAATGTTCTTCCATTCGTTAAATCCTCCGATGTTGTAGGTCTGGGCAATGTTGCCCTTATGGAAGATAAGGTCTATGGCGCGGGCGTGATCCACCACGTAGAGCCAGTCACGCACGTTCTCGCCCTTGCCGTATACGGGCAGAGGCTTGCGGTGACGGATATTGTTTATAAAGAGCGGTATCAGTTTCTCGGGGAACTGATAAGGGCCGTAGTTGTTTGAGCAGTTGGTCACGATTGTAGGCATCCCGTAGGTATCGTGGAAAGCACGCACAAAATGGTCCGATGAGGCCTTGCTGGCACTGTACGGACTGTGCGGCTGGTACTTCAGGTCCTCGGTAAAGAACTTGCTGCCGTAGGCCAGATGGTGCTGGCCGCTTGAGGCCTTTGTTGTAAAGGGAGGCTCTATTCCTTCGGGATTGGTCATTTCCAACGCTCCATAAACCTCGTCGGTGCTGATGTGGTAGAAACGACAGGGGATTAATTGAGAATTGGGAATTCTTTCAGTCGCTTCGCTTTGTGAAAGCGTCCCTACGGGCCGAGCGGAGAATTGAGAATTGGTTCCCTCATCCGGTTTCATCATGTATGGTGTGGGTTGTGACTCCCAGTATATCTTGGCGGCCTGCAGCAGGCTTAGGGTACCCATTACGTTGGTCTGGGCAAAGGTGAAGGGATCCTTGATGGAGCGGTCTACGTGGCTCTCGGCAGCCAGATGGATTATGCCGTCCACATGGCGGGTCTGCAGCAGGTTGAGCACGCCCTCAAAGTCACAGATATCCATCCTGACGAAGCTGTAGTTGGGCTTATCCTCAATATCCTTAAGATTATCCAGGTTACCTGCATAAGTAAGCTTATCCAGGTTTATTATCTCATACTCGGGATACTTGTTCACAAAAAGCCTGACCACATGACTTCCTATAAACCCAGCACCTCCAGTTATAACAATCGTTCTCTTCATCACTTATCAAGTATTTCGTACTGAGAATTATTACTCCTAAACTCCGGAACAATCTCCTTCATTATCCTAACAATCTCCATATCATTGAACGTATACGACTCCTTGAGCAGTCGCTCCTCGTTCTCCACAGCTGTCTCGTAGTCATACTCGCGCACCTTGGCAATCATGATCTTGGGATGGTTGGTGGGCAGAGTGTTCTCGGCCGATGAAAGCACCTCCTCGTAGAGTTTCTCACCCTCACGCAGTCCTGTAAAGACTATCTTGACATCCTTGGCACCGCTCAGACGTATCATGCGCTTGGCCAGATTGACTATCTTGACGGGCTTGCCCATATCGAACACGTAAATCTCGCCACCCTTGCCCATGGTTCCGGCCTCGAGCACAAGCTTACAGGCCTCCGGTATGAGCATGAAGTAACGTACCACCTCGGGGTCTGTCACGGTAATGGGACCGCCGTTCTTGATCTGCTCGCGGAAGATTGGTATCACACTGCCGTTGGAGCCAAGCACGTTACCGAATCTGGTGGTCACAAACTGTGTTATTCCCTCTACCTTACCGTCCACGATGGCCTGGTTGAGCGACTGGCAGTAAATCTCGCAGATACGCTTGGAGCAACCCATCACGTTGGTGGGATTTACGGCCTTATCGGTGGATATCATCACGAACTTGGAGGTCATATACTTGACGGCCAGGTCCGCAATGACGCGCGTTCCGGCTATGTTATTCTGCACGGCCATAGCGGGGTTGTCCTCCATCATGGGTACGTGCTTGTAGGCTGCGGCGTGGAGCACAAAATCCGGACGGTGGGTGCAGAAGATGGTCTCCATAAACTTTTTGTTGGTGATGCTGCCTACAATGGTGTAGCACTTGATCTTGGGATAGTGCTCGGACATGAACAGACGGACATCGTGCATGGGAGTCTCGGCCTGGTCTATGAGTACCATCTCGGCGGGGTTGTACTTGGCAATCTGACGCACCATCTCGCTTCCTATGGAGCCGGCGGCACCGGTTATGAGTATCTTCTTGCGGCGCAGGTTCTGGCCTATGGCGTCCATATCGACCTCGATCTTATCGCGGGGCAGAAGGTCCTCGATCTCGATGTCACGCATGCGCTCGTGGCTCAGTGGCGACTTGCCGTCCCACTCCTCGGCCTGCGACATGACCATTATCTTGATGCCGGCATCGGTCAGTGCGTTCAGGAGCTCCTGGTTCTCGCGGAAATGGTCGGTCTGCAACGGGCTGATCATCATGACGCGGATATCGTTCTCCTGCATGAGGTCTACCAGGTGAAGGTTCTCGGGATAGACGCGTACGCCAAGCAGACGCTGGCCTACAAAGTCACCGTTGGGGCTTACAAAGCCTTTAAGGTTGTAGCGCTTGACGTCCTGGTTGAATACGCTCTTGGCCAGGCTGATACCGCCCTCCAGGACACCATATATAAAGACGTTGGTGGTGCGGGTATCGGTACGGGAAAGCTCGAACATGAACTTGACTACCACACGCACCAGGAACATGCTCATGGTCACGCTTACAAAGATTACGAACTCGCCGTAGAAGTTGGGCAGCATGACTGCGGTGACGCCCAGGTAACGCAGCAGCTTGGAGACGCCGTAGCATACGATTGATGCTGACAGCGTGGCTGATGTGATGTTGGCCAGATCGTGGAACGTGGAGTAACGTACTATCCCGTGGTATGTATGGAACACCTTGAACGAGATGGCGTACAGGAACACGTTTATCAATATTCCGTATGTATTAGCCTGAAAGAGCCTGGGAACAGAAAATGCAGAGTTACGTGTAAGGAAAAGTGCTATGTAACCTGAAAGAAGCACAAGGAAGCTGTCGATAAGCAGAATGCACCAATAAGGTATAGCCTTTCTGGTAAAATACCATTCGGTTACGTTCTTAATGAAATTCTTCATAGAGCTGTCAGAATGAAGATAGTCAAGTCCAGTTTAGTACGGTCTGTTTTTAAAATTTCACAAATATACACACTTTTGCTGTTCCTCCCATCATTTTTTCCTCAGTATTTATTCTAAAACGTATTTTTAAGAATTTGTGTATCCTTTTTCCCAACTAAAAGTTGTTAATTTGCAGCCGCTATGAGAAAAACTATTTGCAAGGGAATCAGAACGTTTGCAGTATGCCTGTTTGCTGCAGCGTTGTTTTACTCCTGTCAGGAGGAAAAACCGGTCTTTGACCTGGAAGACAAGACATTCAGTTTTGAGACTACTCAGGACACACTGAGCGTAACCGAGGATGACAAGGTTACGGTAACATTCAGCACCAGCCAGGTTCCATGGGTCCTGACTGAGGAACTGGACATTGACGTGACTCTGACGGATACGGCCGGTGTGAATTACAAGTATGCACGTATTACCTCAATCGAGGAGGTTGACGGATTCTGGACACTCAAGGTGGACCTGCTCAAGGGTTACAAGAGCGGTGACATTGTTACCGTTACGGTGAGTGCCCCGGGTAAGAAGT
The DNA here is from genome assembly GCA_902774335.1 of uncultured Bacteroidales bacterium. GTDB lineage: Bacteria > Bacteroidota > Bacteroidia > Bacteroidales > Bacteroidaceae > Colenecus. Next base: position 40,925 of record CACYHW010000016.1, on the reverse strand, counting down.
ACATATCGCAGGATGTGGTGCTGTTTGTTCCGGAGTTGGGAATGAGCATGCGCATCAACCTTAAGGATGAGTTTGTGATAAACGAGGGCGGAACGGCTCAGATTCTTATCCGCACACGTCCGTACACTCTGGTGGGAAGCGACAGCGTGAGTCTGTTCTTTGTGGATACGCTGGGTACATCCTACCCCGTTAACATGACCAAGCCTGTGATGCAGAAGGACAGCACCTGGATGATCAACGTTGGACTGCGTTACCCGGAAAAGACGGGCGATGTGATAAGGCTTGCTCTCCAGGACACGGAGTCTGATACGGTTATGTACTCGGACCGTTTAGTTGTAAAGATTATTCCTGCCGAAGAGCCTTTATATAAGGAGCTGCACAGGGTATCGGGCGATGTATCGGCCTTTGAGGACGGCGGTATGGCTACGGTTCGTTTCCGCACTGTGCCCTGGAACCTGCTGCTTAACGCCGGTCAGGATGTGAATATTGCCATTATGGATACCGCCTGCACCAGCAGCGAGAAGTTCCTGACCGGAGCTTGCGAGTTCCAGCCGGACAGCACCTGGACCATTCAGGTGAGCTTTGCAAACGGTTCTACAAAGAAGGATGAGGGTGTGGTTGCGGTTACAACTCCCACCTACAGCTTGAAGTCAGAAAAATTTACCGTCGAGAAGGTATCGTTGGTGATTGACCGCATAAGACTGCTCAACTACATTTACGGTCCGGACGACGATATATCAAGAATGTATTATGACGTAAATACCAAGACATTCTCGGCCGTGCTGCCCGCTACCACCAACTTCAAGGGACAGAGGCTCAGAATAAGCCATAACGGTGACCGTCTGACTGTGGGTGACAGCGCCATCGAGGCCCGTACCACTAAATATAATACTCTGGACCTGACCCAGCCTATCACCATATCGGTTTGGAAGTATGACCTGCACAAGGATTATACTGTGGTGATGAACAACACCAACCTGCCCATTGTAAGGATTACCACTCCCAAGGATCTGGACGGCAACCGCAAGCCTATCAAGAGCAAGACCCAGTGGCTTGAAAAGTGCAGCATTGAGATTGTATATCCCGACGGAAGGGTTCAGTATCAGGATGACTCTCTGAGCATCCGCGGACGCGGTAACGGAACATGGACCGAGACCGACAAGAAGCCTTATGCTCTCAAGCTCAACCACAAGCATAAGATACTGGGTATGAAAAAGCACAAGCGCTGGATTCTGCTTGCCAACTATAAGGATTACACGCTGATGCGTAACGACGCAGCCTTCTGGCTGTCACGTCAGACCAACCTGCCCTACACCGTCAGCGGACGTTTTGTAGAGTTGGTAATCAACGGCGAGCACCGCGGTAACTACTATCTGTGCGAGGCTCCCAAGATTGACGACGACCGCATTAACATTGATGCCCCCAACCTGACGGATCCCTCACAGGGCGGATTCTTTATGGAGATTGACACCTATTACAACTATGACGGCAATAAGGATCCCGGATTCTACTCGCAATATTACAATCTGCCTTATATGTTCAAGGATCCGGACGAGTTGGAGGACGAAAGCGTGATTACATCCGGACATCCGGCATTCCAGTATCTCCAGGGCAAGATTAACGAGATGGAGAAGTCTCTTAGCGACAGGCAGCAGTTCTATGAAAGGAAGTACCGCGACTATATTGACGTGAACACCGCAATAGACTTTGCTCTGATCCAGGAGATGACTATGAACCATGACTCTTACAACACATGGCCCTCGAACGGCCCTCACAGCACATATCTCTATATGGACCAGACCCACACTGGCGGTAAGTTCTGCTTTGGTCCGGTTTGGGACTTTGACTACCACACATTCATGCCTACCTGCTATGAAAACGGTGTGGATCTGACCAAGAACTGGGCTATGCTCAAGACCGGCGCCAAGACCGGCTCGGGCCGTTACTACTTTGAGACTATGCTCCAGGATCCGGAGTTCAGGGATTCTCTGATTGCCCGCTGGAACGTGCTTAAGGTCAAGTTCGCCGAGCTTCCGCAGTACATTGAGCTGATGGCCGACAGCATCCGTGAGTCTGAGAGGTTCAACCGCATCCTGTGGTTTGACAAGACAAGCAACACCCAGAACAACGACCGCGGATCCTTTGACTACGCGATAAGCCGCATGATCCAGGGATTCTGGGCACGTTATGACTGGCTGGACGAGAACATTAACGGCCTGAGATAATACGAAAGCCTATATAAATGCCGAATGGCGGTGTCCTCACGGAGACCGCCATTCTTTCTTTTTTGTTTTCCTAATTAAAAGTCCTTTTCCAGTAATTATGAGTCCTTACTAAAACTATATAAACCCAATTGTATTACCATTTGCTGTTATGCTGTTTACCATGAGATTGAACCGGAGCCGGCCTTGCTCTTGCTGATGTGCTCGTAGTTCATATCGCCGGAGATATCGCCGCTGCCTACAACCTTGGCGCTCACAAAGGCTGCACGGCCGTTCATGCGGATATCGCCGCTGCCGGCTACGCTGGCCTGGAGCTCGTCGTCAACAACTATCTGGTTCACACGGATATCGCCGCTGCCGGCAAGTGAGGCGCTCAGGCTTCCGGCCTCGATAAGGTTGGAGCGGTAGTCGCCGCTGCCGGCTACTGAGATATCGGCCCTGCCCTTGCACTTGATTTCGGGGATGTTAAGGTCGCCGCTGCCGGCTACGCTGGCTTTGAGGCTGGCGCAGGTGACGGCTTGTGTATTGAGGTCGCCGCTGCCAGACATGCGGATTATCAGGTCGCCGTCGGTTTCGATATCGGAATTGCAGAACAGATCGCCGCTGCCGTACATGGCAAGCATCTCGACGTCGGGGCTGGTTACTAGCACGCGCAGACGGACGTTGCGGTATCGGCCGCGGTCCATTGTTACCTCAAGGGTGCCGCGCACTACGTTGGTGTGGATGCGGTCAAAGAACTCCTTATCGCCCTCCACGATTACTGACTGCTGGGGGGCCTGCACAAATACAAGGTCAAAGGGAGCAGAGTTGCTGACGGCGTTGAAGGAACGTACGGTGCGTTCCTCGCTGTCACAGTCGGTAAAGTCCATGTTGCGGTTGGTGAGCCAGATGACCTGGGCATCGACCATGTTGCAGGACTGCAGTAACGCGCATAAGGCGTAGACTAAGAATGATCTTGTTTTCATATTGTTTGAGATTTTGTTTGCTGTTTACGACCTATAGACGAGGGGGTGCGGGATTTGTTATGAAAAAAATCCGTTTTTTTGATGGATGTATTAAAATGAGTTCATATATTTGCATCCGTTAAGTTTAAACAATGACTGGAAACAATACATATTGGTGGTGGCAGCCCTTACAACTGAACTAAGTCGTAGGAGGTTGACGCTCTGTATGTATTAGACAATATATCGGGCCTTGCCGCAACTGCGACGAGGCCCGAAACTTTTATGAAAAGAATAAATATTGATTAATAATAAACCTATTAAACCTTTCAACTATGAAACAGAAAAAGTATTTGCTTGCTGAGAGTGAAATTCCAAAGGCTTGGTTCAACATCCAGGCCGTCATGCCCAACAAACCTCTGCCTTTCCTCCATCCCGGCACACGCCAGCCGCTCAAGCCCGAGGATCTGTACCCCATCTTTGTGGAGGAGTGCGCCAACCAGGAGCTCAACCAGAAGGATGAGTGGATCGAGATACCTGAGGATATCCGTCAGCAGTACGCTTCATACCGCTGCACCCCGCTGGTACGTGCTTATGAGCTTGAGGAGGCTCTGGGAACTCCCGCACACATCTACTTCAAGAACGAGAGCGTATCACCTGCTGGTTCACACAAGCTGAACTCGGCTCTGGCACAGGCTTACTATGCCAAGAAGCAGGGTATCACCAACCTGACCACCGAGACAGGTGCCGGTCAGTGGGGCGGCGCTCTCTCATATGCCACCAAGAAGTTCGGCATTGACTGCGCTGTATATATGGTTAAGGCCAGCTACAACCAGAAGCCTTACCGCCGTTCGATCATGCAGACATTCGGTGCTGCCATCACTCCCTCACCCTCTATGTCAACCCGCGCCGGTAAGGATATCCTTACTGTCAACCCCAACGATCAGGGTTCACTGGGTTGCGCTATCTCCGAGGCTATCGAGCTGGCTGTTACCACTCCTAACTGCAAGTACGCTCTGGGTTCGGTTCTGAACCACGTGTGCATGCATCAGACCGTAATAGGCCTTGAGGCTGAGAAGCAGATGGAGATGACAGGTGAGTATCCTGATATCGTAATCGCCTGCTTTGGCGGTGGTTCAAACTTCTGCGGTCTGGCTCTGCCGTTCATGCGTCACACCATCAAGGAGGGTAAGAAGACACGTTACATTGCTGCCGAGCCGGCTTCATGCCCCAAGCTTACCCGCGGTAAGTTCGAGTATGACTTTGGTGATGAGTCAGGTATGACTCCGCTGCTGCCTATGTATACTCTGGGTCACACATTCAAGCCCGCTACCATCCACGCCGGCGGTCTGCGTTATCACGGTGCAGGTGTTGTGCTTTCACAGCTTATGAAGGACGGCTACATGGAGGCTGTTGACATTGAGCAGAACGAGTCATTCAAGGCTGGCGTGCTGTTTGCCCAGACCGAGGGTATCATCCCCGCTCCCGAGTCCTGCCACGCTATCGCTGCTACTGTACGCGAGGCCCTCAAGTGCAAGGAGACCGGCGAGCAGAAGACTATCCTGTTCAACCTGTCAGGTCACGGATTCGTAGATATGTCGGCTTACGACCAGTATCTGGCCGGCGATCTGCCCGATTTCCGCCTGAGCGACGAGGAGCTTGCCAAGTATATGGCATCGGCTGATGCACTGAATAAATAAACATTGATATGATTATATCAACTTTACGCAAGACGGTTGCAGCAGTCATGCTGCTGCTTCCGTCTTGTGTTTTTGCCCAGACCTATCATGGCTCTTTCACCACCCAACCCTACTCTTTTGATTTAAGGGATCTGATGCGTGACAAAAGCCAAAAGTCTGACAGCGATATATTAAGGACTATGACCCGCCGAGGCATTTCCGTTACCGGCGGCAAGACTCTTTGGATAGACCGCATCAACTATCTTCCCGACAATGTGCGCCAATTCTACGACCGGTACATGGCTCTGGCCCAACAGGTGCTTGACGGAGGCAGCAACTGCCTGTCGGACCCCGATAATGATCCGGTCAATACCGTGACAGATCAATCGGGATCGGTATACCTACCGGTTTTGTCAGTAACCAGAAAGATTGAATATACTGTCCCGGAGGATATAGCCGGTAATCCCGATGCCTTGGGTCAGTATGCCATGAACGCATTGGTAAAGGACTATAACGAACATATCATCCCCGAAACAGAGTCCTTCCTTAACTACGTTGACATGTGCATCTCTTATGATTTGCCGGAGGCTTTCTGGATTGGAAATACCACCAATTACATTGGTAATTTCAGTTACAAATATGGATTCCTGCACGCGCCCGGCCGCGACTCATTAGAGTACACCAGCAATTCTCTGTTCTTACTCAAGGCAAATAATTTTGACTTCAGGATACAGGAATACAGATCCCCCGGAGCGGTAAGTGCCGGAGTCGAAGAGTACAACGGATTGATAGACAGTATTCTGTCCAATATACCCAACACTTCCCGTTATGACCAGATAGTGTATCTGAACGATTGGCTCACCCGAAACAACGCTTACAGTTCGGCCTTTGAGACCGGTGATTTCCCTCTGGTTGTACTTAGTCCCATATCCGCATTGCGCGGCACCAACGGCGAGAGCGGTCCTATATGTGAGGGGTATTCCCGTGCATTCAAGGTCCTGTGCGACAAGTTGGGCATTCCCTGCATACTGGCGGCAGGTGACGCATTCAGTTATGTGGGCGACCAGGCTGAGCCTCATATGTGGAATGAGGTGATGATGAATGACAACAAGTGGTATGCTGTGGATGTAACCTGGAATGATCCGGTTATAAGCATGACCGGTGAGGACCCCAAGACTTCAGGCCAAGAGTGCCATGATTGGATTCTTTTGGGTAAGAATACTGTAGTGAGCAGGAATCCCCAGACGCTCACATTCAGCCAGTCACATATCAATAATCCCATATCCTGTTATGAGCAATCATCAAACTGGGATTGCAACACCGAGTCTTATATTGAAGATGACAGGTTTGATCCAGTCACCGGCGTGGAGCGCATCGGACCGGCTCGGGACGATGATGTTATCTACTCCATACTGGGTGTAAGAGTTGACAGAAAGCCCCATGAACTGGAGCCCGGATTGTACATTATCAACGGACGCAAGGTGGTTGTAAAGTAAATAATTCGCCACAAACAGGCTTCAATTTGCCACAAAGACTGTTTTTATAGCCCTTCGGGAGTGCCCGAGGGGCTATTTTTGTGTCATATTTCCGCCCGGGGCCGTGTTGCACGGCTAAGGCACAAATCTTAAATCAACAGTTTATATGTACGACGTAACATTTATCAAGAAATTTGAACAGACAGTCCGCAAGCACTGGAATGATTCCGCATTAACCGATTACAAACACCCAACCGCTACCTACGGTCAGCTGGCCGCACAGATTGAGGCCGACCATCTGCTCTGGAAAGCAGCAGGTATTGAGAAAGGAGCCAAGATTGCCCTGAACGCCAAGAGTTGCGCAGGCTGGATCAAGACCTTTATGGGTATCATGACCGGCGGTTATGTAGGAGTCCAGTTGTTTGACGGATATACACCGGCCGATACAATGAGCCTGGTTAACCACTCCGACAGCGTGCTGCTCTACACCGAGCGCCGCCTGATGGACAAGATGGATTTTGAGCAGATGCCGAATCTGAAAGGTGCCATCGATGTCCACACCGGAGAGTTGCTGGCCAGTCGCGCTGGTTTTGACCGGATATACAACAACCGTGAAAGCATAATGAAGGATGCTCACCCAGGCGGCTTCAGCGCCCAGGACTTTAAGGGCTATGAAGACCGTCCTGCCGATGAGCTGTGCGGCCTGAACTACACATCGGGCTCCACAGGCAACCCCAAGGGCGTGATGCTCACCGTACGCAATTTCAGCGCCAACGTCTATCTGATTCCGCGCCATTTCCCCTACCGTGAGAGTCAGACCTACCTGAGCGTGCTGCCGTTTGCGCACATATTCGGCATGATGTACGATGCCATAGAGCCCCTGTGCCTGGGCATGCATCTGACCATCCTTGGAATGCCCCCTATCCCCGCCTACCTCAAACCCGCACTGGCCGAAGTCAAGCCCAACGTGTTCTTTGCCGTTCCGCTCATACTGGTCAAGATGCTTGACAACACCATAGGCGAGTTTGTAAGCAGCAAATCGGGCAAGCAGAAGCTGGCCGATCACCGCAACAACCAGGACTACTGCAAGGCCCTGCGCACCATATTCATGTCGGCCTTTGGCGATAACATCGAGCTGCTGGTGACCGGCGGTGCCGCAATGGCATTCGACCTGGAGGACCTGATGGCCCAGAAGCTGGAAATCCCCTTTGTGACCGGTTACGGAATGACCGAGGCCTGCCCCACCATATCTATCGGCGAGAAGGGCAAGTACAAGATGAAATCCGTAGGCGAAATCGTACCCGAGGGTATTGAGTGCCGCATAGACTCATCGGACCCCGAGCATATTCCGGGTGAGGTTATTATTAAAGGTGACTGCGTGTTTACCGGTTACTACAAGAACCCCGAGGCAACTGCCGAAGTTCTGGACAAGGAGGGTTGGTTCCGTACCGGCGATATGGGAACCATTGATAAGGACAACACCGTATTCCTGGCTGGCCGATGCAAGAACATGCTGCTCTCTGCCAACGGTCAGAACATATTCCCCGAGGAGATTGAGGTGGTTCTGAACGCCCTGCCCTACGTGGCCGAGTCAATCATTGTGGACCGCAAGGGCCATCTGACGGCGCTGATAGTGCCCAACGTGGACCAGGTGGCAGCCAGCGGCATGGACAACGACGCCCTGAACGCCGTTATGGCCGGCAACATCACAAAACTCAACCAGGAGATTCCCGCCTACTCTCATGTGGACGGTTTTGAACTCAAATTTGAGCCTTTTGTGAAGACTCCCAAAGGCAGCATCCGAAGATTCATGTATAAGTAATAAATAAGGGGTACCTTTGCGGTGCCTAAAAAAAGAGTACAAATGACAGAAAAAAGAGTTGTAATTACCGGTATGGGTGTTATCACATCCATCGGTAAGAGCATAAGCGAGTTCAAGGACAGTCTGGAGAACGGCCGTTTGGGTATTTCCAAGATTGAGGGTCTGGACCGCTTTGGTGAGCTGACCGTTCACGTAGCCGGCCAGGTTAAGGATTTCAAGCCCGCCGAGATGGGTATGGACGCAGGAAGCGTTCGCCGCAGCGACCGTTTCAGCCAGTTTGGCATATGCGCTGCCATCCAGGCTATGGAGCAGAGCGGCCTGAAGGCCGGCGAGAACATTGAGCCGGGACGTCTGGGCTGCTATGTAGGCTCAGGTATAGGTGGCATGCAGACTTTCATTGACCAGACTCTGGTTATGGCCAACGAGGGCGCCAGACGCATATCTCCCCTGTTCATCCCCATGATGATTGGAAACCTGGGTGCAGGTAACATTGCAATAAAGTTCAACGCACAGGGCCCCTGCCTTCCGGTAGTATCGGCCTGCGCCACATCGACACACGCCGTTGGTGAGGCTTTCCGCGCCATCAAGTACGGTATGGCCGATGCCATCATCACCGGCGGTACCGAGGCTGCCGTGAATGAGCTGGCTATTGGCGGTTTTGCCAACATGAAGGCTCTGACAACTGCCGAGGATCCCGCTCAGGCCTGCCTGCCGTTCGACAAGCGTCGCGGAGGTTTTGTTATGGCCGAGGGTGCCGGCATTCTGGTGCTGGAGGAGTACGAGCACGCTGTAAAGCGCGGCGCTCATATCATTGCCGAGGTGGCCGGTTACGGTAACACCTGCGACGCTTACCACTACACCGCTCCCCGTCCCGACGGCACAACGACTGCCGCATCGCTGAGCCAGGCTCTCAAGGAGGCCGGATTCAAGAACGACGGTCTGCTGTACATCAACGCTCATGGCACAGGTACCCATATGAACGATGCCTGCGAGACCAACGCCATCAAGATTGCTCTTGGTGAGGAGGAGGCCCGCAAGGCTATGATAAGCTCAACCAAGTCCATGCACGGACATATGCTGGGCGCCACAGGTGCTGTGGAGCTGATTGCATCGGCCATAGCTCTTGAGAGCGGCGTGCTGCCTCCTACCATCGGCTACCAGGAGCCCGATCCTGAGTGCGACCTGGATTATATTCCCAACAAGGCTCGTAAGGTTCAGGCTGAGTATGCTCTTTCAAGCTCGCTTGGTTTTGGCGGTCACAACGCTGCCGTTGTTCTGCGTCGTTTCAAGGCTTAAGCTATGGAGATGAACAAGGAACAGCTCATGCAGGTGATGCCGCACAGGGACCCTATGCTCCTGGTGGATCACTCCATGAGGACCGAGCAGGGCGTGGAGTCGGAATATACGGTTCCCGATGACCCCTACTACACTCGCGGACACTTTCCGGGCAATCCCATTGTCCCGGGAGTGATCCTGTGCGAGATTATGGCACAGGGCAGCGTGCTGCTGTTTGAGGAGAAACTCAAGGAGAAACTGGCGCTCTATGCCGGAATGGACAAGGTGCGCTTTAAAAAGAGCGTGCGTCCGGGCGATAAGGTGGTGGTGCGTTCCACCATGGGCCGCTGCCGCGGGATGTTCCTGCAGGTTGATGCTACGGCCTACGTGGATAACGAGGTGTGTGCCTCGGGGCAACTCTCCTTTATGCTTGTGGACAAGCAGTAAAAAAAAAGCGTGGCTCGGTTGAGTCACGCTTTTTTATTGTGGTTTGTTTGATTAACGCATGTCACGCATTACAATCTCGATGAAGAGATAGTAGTTACTGCCGAACAGGATCTCGTCCTGGTAGCCGCTGTCGTTCTTCTTCTCCTTTGAGTTGTTGAGCAGAGGCATCTTCTCGTTGAAGTCACGCAGACGCTGACGGTAGTCGGCAATCTTGATTGTCTTGATATCGGACACCTTCATCTCATAAGGAGCCTCGTAGATACCCTGATGCAGCCACTCCTTTGAGTTGTGCAGGTAGTAGTAGATATTGTATGCGTCCCACTCGCGGCCATCGGTCGAGATGGGGCCGTTTGACTTGAGCATGTAGCCCAGGAAGTCTGTGTCATAGAAAGCGCGCTGCTCGGCTGTGAGTGTAGCGGGGAACTCGATGGTGGTGACGCCGTCGGCCTGTGTTACTGTAGCGGGATCGCCCTCCTGAAGGATGATGCCTTTGGGCTTCTTAGCTGCACCTGATGAACCGCATGAAGTGAGTGCGAGTGCTCCAACAAGGAGTGACAGCACAAGCATGGAAGAAAATCTGATCTGTTTCATTTAAGTTATAAGTTTAAAAGGTTAAAGTAATCTTGTTAGACTCGGTAAAGGTAACTATTTGTTTATGTATTTCCGTCCGTTGAGGATAAAAATTCCTGCGGGAGCGTAGAGTTCCTGTCCTGCCATGTTGTAAATGGGCTCATGACCTGCCTGAGCGGGTATCTGTGGGGCCGATGCGGCCGGACCTGAGACGGTGACCTTGTAGGATGCGCTCAGGCCGTCGATTGTTGCCAGGACGTAGGTGGTTCCGCCTGCGACTGCTGTTACAAGGCCGTTGGCATCGACTGTGGCTACGTTCTCATCCATGCTCTCGTATTCAAAGCCCTGCGCGGTGGCATCGGCCGGCAAGTAAGAGAGGATGAGCTGGGTCTGGTTGCCGGGATCCATAGAGAGTCCCTTGCGCTTCTGGTTGCGGTCCGTGATGACCTCCTTGACTATCTTGTAGTCCACCAGGTACTCGATGAGCCAGTCAAGGTCCTCCTCGGGGATGGTCTCGCCGCTGCCTATTCCGTTCTTGAGGTGGTTGTAGATCTTGCGCTGCAGGATCTGGCCGGTAAGGGCTTTGGCGCGCTCTATCATGAGGGCGTACTTGTAGTCCTCCTCGCTGGAGTCATAACGGCCGTCATAGGTGCGTCTGCGGCGCAGGTCCTCGGCCTTGCCGTTGGTGATTACGTAGTCGGCTGAGAAGGATGTGAGCTCGAATTCCTTGGCCAGCTGGTCCTCGCTCATGCCGCACAGGGCGCCTATCAGGAAGGCTATGGAGCCTGTACGGTCGGCTCCTACTGAGCAGTGGAAGTATACCGGTTTATCCTCCTTGAGGCGGGCTATGATGTATTTGATGCCGCGTATACTGGCATCGGATTTGGCAAAGGTGGCTATTCGGCTGGTATAGGCGTCATTGATGTAGTAGTAGCTGACGGTCGAGCCCAGCGGCGATGCACTCAGGTTGCGCTCCTGAGCGGTGCGCAGGTCCAGATCGGCCTTGATTCCGGCGTCAAGCATGGCCTGCTTGCCGGCGTTGGTGATCATAGCCTGGGCCGAGCCGTTGGAGGTCATACGTGAACCGCGGAAGAGCACTCCGTAGCGTATCTTGTGGCCGCCCAGTCCGGTCCAGCCGCCCATATCGCGTACGTTGAAGATGCCGTCGATCTTGAGCATGCGCAGGGTTCCGGTGGTGTTGAAGCAGGCGGAGTCCAGCATGGTTACGCTGTTATCGGACTTGGTTCCCATGACGCGGTAGTAGTACCTGCGTCCGGGGATGAGGTTGTAGATATCGTATGCGTTGGCCTCCTTGTCTACCGTGTAGGTCAGATAGTTTGAAAAAAGCGAATCCTCGCTCACCTCGATGCGCTGGTTCTTGAGGCTCACATTCTTGTTCCACTGGAGCGGCACGGGGTTGGGCTGATCCTTGCGGTAGGTGTAGTTGTACGGGACGGGATCGCAGTAGTCGGTAATTTTGGTGTACGTGTAATTTACATCGTCACTGTAGTCTACCTCGGTCAGGAAACGGTGCACGGCATCGTTCTCCAGACAGTAAAACTTGGTTTGGGACCATGTCTGGAGGCACACGGCGGTGCATAGACAAAGGGTTAAGATCTTTCTCATATCAGTAATTAGGTTACATAACTTGTGTAAAATTACTACAAAGAAAGTTTACAAGCAAAATTTTTGGAGAGGAGATGACAAAGGGGACGGTTCCGTTTGGCTCACGCGAGCCAAACAGAACCGTCCCCTTTGTCATCTCTGCTTCTTGTCAGCTTACTTCACCTCCTCGAAGTCAGCGTCCTGGACGTTGTCGGAGTTGTTGCTTGAGGTGTTGTTGGTGCTGTTGTTTGCATCGGCACCGGGCTGAGCCTGCTGGGCGCCGCTCTGCTGGTACATCTGGGCGCTGGCTGCCTGGAAGGCGGTGTTGAGCTCGGCCATTGCCTTGTCGATGGCTGCAAGGTCCTGAGCCTTGTGAGCATCCTTCAGGGCGTTCAGGGCTGATTCGATAGGAGCCTTCTTGTCGGCAGGGATCTTGTCGCCCAGCTCCTGGAGCTGCTGCTCGGTCTGGAATATCATTGAGTCGGCCTGGTTGAGCTTGTCAACTTTCTCGCGCTCTTTCTTATCGGCATCGGCGTTTGCCTCGGCCTCGGCCTTCATGCGCTCAATCTCCTCCTTGCTCAGACCTGAGCTTGCCTCGATACGGATGGCCTGCTCCTTGCCTGTAGCCTTATCCTTGGCCGATACCTTGAGGATACCGTTGGCGTCGATATCGAAGGTTACCTCAATCTGAGGTACGCCACGACGTGCGGGTGCGATGCCCTCCAGGTTGAACTGGCCGATGGATTTGTTCTGTGCGGCCATGGGACGCTCGCCCTGCAGCACGTGAATGGTTACGGCTGTCTGGTTATCGGCCGCTGTTGAGAAAATTTCACTCTTCTTGCACGGGATTGTGGTGTTGGCGTCGATCAGTTTTGTCATTACGCCGCCCATGGTTTCGATACCCATTGTAAGAGGTGTTACATCCAGCAGGACGATGTCACCTACGCCGCCCTCCTTGTTCAGGATGGCGCCCTGGATTGATGCGCCTACGGCTACTACCTCGTCGGGGTTAACGCCCTTGCTGGGCACCTTACCGAAGAAGTCCTCAACGAGCTTCTGCACTGCGGGGATACGGCTTGAACCACCTACCAGGATTACCTCGTCGATATCGGAGTTGGAGAGACCGGCATCGGACATTGCCTTGCGGCAGGGCTCCAGGCAAGCCTGGATGAGTCCGTTGGCCAGCTGCTCGAACTTGGCACGTGTAAGAGTCTTTACAAGGTGACGGGGAACGCCGGCTACCGGCATGATGTACGGCAGGTTGATCTCGGTGCTGGTCGATGATGACAGCTCAATCTTGGCCTTCTCGGCAGCCTCCTTAAGACGCTGCAGTGCCATAGGATCCTTTGTCAGGTCCTCACCCTCGTCCTTCTTGAACTCCTCAACCAGCCAGTTGATGATTACCTGGTCGAAGTCGTCGCCGCCCAGGTGGGTATCACCGTTGGTGGCAAGTACCTCGAATACGCCGCCGCCGAACTCCAGGATGGAGATATCGAATGTACCGCCACCCAGGTCGAATACGGCAATCTTCATATCCTTGTTAGCCTTGTCAACACCGTATGCCAAAGCGGCAGCGGTAGGCTCGTTCACGATACGCTTTACATCAAGACCTGCAATCTGGCCGGCCTCCTTGGTGGCCTGACGCTGTGAGTCGCTGAAGTATGCCGGAACTGTGATTACAGCCTCGGTTACCTCCTGGCCCAGATAGTCCTCGGCGGTCTTCTTCATTTTCTGAAGAATCATGGCCGATATCTCCTGAGCGGTGTACAGACGTCCGTCAATGTCCACACGCGGCATGTTGTTGTCGCCCTTGACTACCTTGTAAGGTACGCGGGCAATCTCCTTCTGCACCTGATCCCAGTTCTCACCCATGAAACGCTTGATTGAGAATACTGTACGCTGCGGGTTTGTGATAGCCTGACGCTTAGCCGGATCACCGATCTTACGCTCGCCGCCGTCAACGAAAGCCACGATTGAAGGGGTTGTGCGCTTGCCCTCGCTGTTAGCGATTACGACAGGCTCGTTACCCTCAAATACTGAAACGCACGAGTTCGTGGTTCCAAGGTCAATTCCAATAATCTTTCCCATAGTTGTATGTTTTTTATTTGTTTGAACTCAAAATTTGACACTAGGGTATGTACAAATGGTGTGCCACAGCGTTTGTGGGGCCGATGACATGACAGATGTGACGATTTGGCAGAAATTTTCCGCTCATTTTTTCTCCCTTCACCTCACCACCCCTCCACATCTCCACGTTAGGGAGCCACAACGCAGGTAGATGCATTTTCATCCCTAACGTGAGATAGAAATACGCTTGCACCTGCGTTACCCCCTCACCTTAGGGAACTGCAACGCAGGTAGAAGCATTTTCATCCCTAACGTGAGATAGAAATACGTTTGCACCTGCGTTACCCCCTCACCTTAGGGAGCTGCAACGCAGGTAGAAGCATTTTCATCCCTAACATGCATAGGAAATACGCTTGCACCTGCGTTACCCCCTCACCTTAGGGAACTGCAACGCAGGTACGGGACATTTCTTCCCTAACGTGAGGGGGGGATGCGGGAGCTGGTTAGTATACTCGGATCTTTTTGGGACGGTATTCTTCGGGGAGAATGGATGGGGGAATCGCGACGCAGCGCGCGGCCTGAGTGGCGTTGATGTGACAATCCTGTATGAGTTCCTGTGCGATCTGGCATCGGCGTTTATCACTTAACTGATAGATACTCTTGGTTTTGTATCGGCCAAGAATATCGTTGTCCACCACCGAGCAAACCTCAAGGTCATTCATATTCACCACCGATGCCCGGCCACCCATTTCATTCTTGAGCATATCGGACTCCGAGTCAAACTGCACGCCTTTCTCTATGATTTTCAGCGTGATAGGATCGGCCGTAACATCATCTTTCTCCTGTTCCTTTATCCAATCTTCGGTGGTGCGGCGATTCATATTGTATATGTAATTGGTGGGCGTACCGTACCAAGACTCGGCCAATCTAATCTCCTGAAATGTGCCCCTTGATATAACTCCCTGATTATCAATCGCAAAATTATCAGGAAAGTCGGCATTCTTAGGCAAGAACGATTGAATTTCGGCCCGATTGTATGACAAGCCCTGCTCCCGGATACCTCTGGCTCGCGAAAAAATGTAATTGCAGGTGCTGAACGGATAAGCAAAAGCGGTCTCGCTCTGACCGTGATGCAAACCATTTCTAAGGCAATAATTTATGGCCATCTGGATATGCTTAGTCCCCTCTAACTTTCTGATAAACACCTTCTTATCAAACAGCCTACCCGTCCTTCCGTAGATGTAGTTGAAATGTTTGGTCAAAGAATAACGGAGCGAAAGCGTAAATTTCTTGGGCGACTCGGACAGAATGATAAAGTGGACGTGGTTAGACATCACGGAGTCCGCAAGAATGCTGGTGTCATTTCTGAACGCTGCCAATGCCATGAGATTAGTAAAATCGCGAGCATCGTCAAAATTTCTTGTCATGACCTCTTTGTGCGCGGTCATGCAAACATGGAATAGATCTTTCATAGTAATTATTTTTATGGTTTAGGTTTAGTTGCAAACAACTGTATTAGTATACCATTCGCAAATATATGTATTTAGTCCGATTCCCGATACGTCCGATGAACTCTTTTCAACCCTAACGTCCACAGATAATGCACCTTCCAGCAATCACCCCCCTCACCTTAGGGAACTGCAACGCAGGTGCGTACCATTTTCTCCCTAACGTGAGCTGGAAATACGCTTGCACCTGCGTTACCCCCTCACCTTAGGGAGCAGCAACGCACGTAGAAGCATTTTCATCCCTAACATGCATAGGAAATACGCTTGCACGTGCGTTACCCCCTCACCTTAGGGAGCAGCAACGCACGTAGAAGCATTTTCATCCCTAACATGCATAGGAAATACGCCCGCACCTGCGTTACCACTGCACCTTAGGGAACTGCAACGCATGTAGAAACATTTTCATCCCTAACATGCACAGGAAATACGCTTGCACCTGCGTTACCACTGCACGTTAGGGAACTGCAACGCAGGTGCGGGACATTTCTTCCCTAAGGTGGGGGGATGCGGAGGGGATGCAAAAAAAAGCGACCCGTGATGGATCGCTTTTCTTTAAGTGGAGCTTTGTGAAAGACTCAGTCGTTCATCATTTCTGAGTCATCTTCGGGCTCGGGATTCTGGGGACTGCCCAGGATGGCGGCCATGATCTTCTGCTCGAGCTCATCGGCCAACTCAGGATTATCAAGCATTACCTGCTTGGCTGCGTCCCGGCCCTGAGCGATGCGCGTGTCGCCGTAGCTGAACCACGAGCCGCTCTTTTTGAGCACGCCGTACTCCACTCCCAAGTCAACAATCTCGCCGCACTTGCTGATGCCCTCGCCGAACATGATGTCGAACTCGGCCTTGCGGAAAGGAGGCGCTACCTTGTTCTTGACTACCTTGACGCGCACCTGGTTGCCTACTACGTTGTCGCCGTCCTTGAGTGAGGTGACGCGGCGGATATCCAGGCGAACCGATGCGTAGAACTTGAGCGCGTTACCGCCGGTGGTTGTCTCGGGGTTGCCGAACATGACGCCGATCTTTTCACGCAGCTGGTTAATGAAGATGCAGGTGGTGTTGGTCTTGTTGATGGTCGATGTGAGCTTACGCAGCGCCTGGCTCATCAAGCGAGCCTGCAGACCTACCTTGTTGTCGCCCATATCGCCTTCGATCTCGGCCTTGGGAGTAAGGGCTGCCACACTGTCTATGACAATTATGTCAATGGCGCTGGAGCGGATAAGCTGCTCGGCGATCTCGAGTGCCTGCTCGCCGTTATCGGGCTGCGAGATCCACAGGTTGTCGATGTCAACACCCAGCTTGGAGGCGTAGAAACGGTCAAAGGCATGCTCGGCGTCGATGAACGCTGCGATGCCGCCGGCTTTCTGGGCCTCGGCGATGGCGTGAATGGCAAGTGTGGTCTTACCTGATGATTCGGGACCGTAAATCTCGATTATTCGGCCACGGGGATAACCGCCTACGCCAAGTGCGGCGTTAAGGCCGATAGAACCGGTGGAGATGACGTCGACGTTCTCGATGCTCTCGTCACCAAGCTTCATGATTGAGCCCTTTCCGAAGCTCTTTTCAATCTTGTCAGTTGCTGCCTGCAAGGCCTTGAGCTTTTCGCTCAAACCCGCATTCTGAAGGCCTGACGCACCCTCAATCTCTTTCTTTGCCATAATATGACTGGTTTTAATTATCAAATCCCGAAGAGTGTTTTCCAAGGTATCATCTCTCCAGCAGAACGCCGTTTGACGCTCCAAAGGCAAAGATATAATAAAATTGAGAATTGAAAATTGAGAATTGAAAATTAAATGGCTAGTACCTGCGTAATAATTTTCACGCAGGTTTGAGGTATCAATTCTCAATTCTAAATTCTCAATTCTCAATTATTCTACTTTTCTTTGTTGTATGAATTCTGAATATATAAAGATAATAGTACGTGAAACCGGCCTCAGGGAGCATCAGGTAGAGAACACGCTGAAGCTGCTTGAGAACGGCGCCACGATACCTTTTATAAGCCGATACCGCAAGGAGTCCACAGGCGGTATGGACGAGGTGCAGGTGACCGAGGTGAGCAATGCGCTGGAACGTCTGGATACTCTGGCCAAGCGCAAGGAGACCATCATAGGCACAATAGAGGGACTGGACAAGCTGACTCCGGAGTTGAAGGGACGCATTGAGCACTGCTGGGACGCAACGGAGCTGGAGGATATCTATGCACCGTACAAGCCGCACCGTAAGACCCGTGCCGATGCCGCCCGCGAGAAGGGTCTGGCGCCGCTGGCGGAGTTTGTGATGAAGCAGAATCCGTATGTTCCCTTGGATAAGGAGGCCGGCAAGTATGTGAGCAAGGATAAGGGTGTGGCCAGCGTGGACGATGCGCTGCAGGGCGCGATGGATATCATTGCCGAGCAGGTATCGCTGGACGAGGGCGCACGCAATATGGTGCGCAACGGGTACCGCCGCGAGGCACGCATTTACAGCAAGGTGGTCAAGAGCAAGGAGGCCGATGCCCAGAAGTACCGCGACTGGTTTGACTTTAACGAGCCGCTCAAGCATTGCGCATCCCACAGGTTACTTGCCATGCGTCGCGGTGAGGCCGAGGGTTTCCTGCGCGTCTCCATTGAGATTGATGATGAAAAAACCGCCGAAGCTCTGTCAAACAAGTTCGTACGGGGCAAGTCCGAGGTGTCGCAGCTGGTGGATGAGGCTGTGGAGGATTCGTACTACAGGTTGCTGCAGCCATCGGTCGAGAATGAGTTTGCGGCATCGTCGAAGGATGCGGCTGACACTGAGGCTATCAGGATATTCGCAAGGAACCTGGAGCAGCTGCTTATGGCTTCACCGCTGGGTCAGAAGGCTGTGATGGGCATCGACCCGGGCTTCAGGACGGGCTGTAAGGTGGTCTGCCTGGATGCTCAGGGCACTCTGCTGCACAACGAGGCTATATTTCCCCACCCGCCTCACAACGAGGCGCGTCAGGCTGCCGCAAAAATCCAGGCATTGGTAGAACAATACAAGATAGAAGCCATAGCCATCGGCAACGGAACCGCAGGCCGTGAGACCAAGGAGTTCGTGGAGCATCTGCATCTTCCAAAAACTGTTCAGATTTTCAGTGTGAACGAGGACGGAGCGTCAATCTATTCGGCCTCAAAGACCGCGCGCGACGAGTTCCCGGATTATGATGTAACAGTGCGCGGTGCCGTGTCCATCGGCCGCCGACTTATGGATCCGCTGGCTGAACTGGTAAAGATTGACCCGTCGTCGATTGGCGTGGGACAGTACCAGAAGGATGTGAACCAGACGGAGCTCAAGCACACGCTGGACCAGACGGTGATAAGCTGTGTGAACCGCGTGGGTGTGAATGTGAATACGGCAAGCACGCATCTGCTTACGTACATTAGCGGTCTTGGGCCTCAGCTGGCGCAGAATATTGTAGATTACAGGACTCAGAACGGGCCTTTCAAGTCGCGTAAGGAGCTTATGAAGGTGCCGCGCATGGGCGCAAAGGCGTTCGAGCAGTCGGCGGGTTTCCTGCGCGTTCCGGGCGGCAAGCAGCCTCTGGATAACTCGGCCGTACATCCTGAGAGCTATCCTATTGTGGAGAGAATGGCCAAGGATCTGGGATGTTCGGTTGAGGATCTGATGAAATCGGCGGAGTTGCGTGCCAGGATTGACATAAACAAATATGTGAGCGGCGAGGTGGGACTCCCTACCCTGACCGACATTATGGCGGAGCTGGAGAAGCCGGGACGTGATCCGCGAGGGCCTCTGCGCAGGTTTGAGTTCTCGAACGAGGTTCATACTATCGAGGACGTCAAGGCGGGCATGGAACTTCCGGGTATTATAAGCAATATTACCAATTTCGGTGCGTTTGTAGATATAGGAGTGCACGTGAAGGGTCTCATCCACATTTCGCAACTATCGCCGGGGAAATTCATTAAAGATCCCACGCAAGTTGTATCTTTACAGCAGCAGGTGATTGTTCAGGTGCTGGATGTTGACTTGCAAAGACAAAGGATTAGCTTAAAGATGGTGAACAGATGACAAAGGGGACGGTTCCGTTTGGCATCGAGCCAAACGGAACCGTCCCCTTTGTCATCTCCCGCGATAAAACCTATTTACTAACTTATATAAAGGACAAAAATGAAAAAGTACTTAGCTGAGATGATCGGAACTATGGTTCTGGTTCTTATGGGTTGCGGCGCTGCCGTCAGCCTGGGTTGCACACCTGCCGGCATCGGCGTTCCCGGTGTAGTTGGCACAGCTCTCGCATTCGGTCTTGCAGTGGTTGCTATGGCATACGCCATCGGCGGCATTTCGGGCTGTCACATCAATCCCGCCATCACCCTGGGCGTTTGGCTGTCGGGCCGCATGAGCGGTAAGGATGCCATCGGGTACGTTGTTTTCCAGATTATCGGCGCAATCATCGGCGCTGCCATTCTGTTTGCCATCACCCCCGGCGGTCTTGGTGAGAATGTTTGCCAGCAGGGTATCTCTACCGGCGTTGGCTTTGTGGCTGAACTGGTATTCACCTGCGTATTCGTTCTGGTTGTTCTGGGTACCACCGATTCCGAGAAGGGTGCCGGTAACTTTGCAGGACTGGCTATCGGTCTGACTCTGGTGCTGGTTCATCTGGTTTGCATCCGATACACGGGCACATCGGTCAATCCCGCTCGCTCTATCGGCCCCGCTATCTTTGCTGGTGGCGCCGCTCTTAGCCAGCTTTGGATCTTTATCGTCGCTCCCCTGTGCGGTGCCTCAGTAGCTGCCGCCCTCTGGAAGATGATCAGGTGACAAAGGGGACGGTTCCGTTTGGCTCACCGCGAAATTAAGAAATCCCACCTGTAGCTATCTGTAGCGCAGATGGGATTCTTTTTGTGCGTGCCAAACGGAACCGTCCCCTTTGTCACCTCTGTCACCCTCGTCACATCATCTTGATGCAGTTGATTATTCGACCGCACTTGGTTCCTTCGCGGCGGGCGGAGAAGAATCGGTGGTTGTTGATATAGGTGCAGATGCCAGAAACTTGTATTGATGAGACTCCAAGTTCCTCCAGGAGCCATTGATTTGCTTTCCACAGGTCAATGTGGAGGCCTCCGTTCATTGGGTTTTGGGGTGTGGGATTTTTGGGACCGCAGTCTTTGAAGATCTGGTCCATAGGGAAACCGGCTTGAGCAAACGCATCAACCACCTCCTGTCCTACCTGGAAGCTCTCGGGGCCGATACCCGGGCCGATGACCGCCTTGAGATCGCCGGGACGGGTTCCGTAACGGCGCTGCATCTCAGATACCACCTTCTGGCTGAGACGCTGAACCGTACCTCGCCAGCCGTCATGAACCGCAGCAACGGCGCGATTCACAGGATCATAGAGCAGAACCGGAATGCAATCGGCCGTCCGTACCGATATCGCCACGCCCGGCACATTTGTGATGAGAGCGTCCACCCCCTCCAGCTCCTGGCGAGTGGTCATAGGATCCAAAACCTCCCGAATCTCACACCCATGAACCTGATGAGGCTGCACCACATAAAACGGAAGCTCGTCATTCCTCTCAGTGCTAAACGCGATTACACCGTCTGCTATTTGATATTCCATACCACAAAGGTAATAAAAAGTAGAATGGCCGACTTTAAAACAAGCCAGCCATTCCGGATCAAAAAACTTTAATAGAATTATATCAGATTGTCTTTCTCGATATCCTTGAAGTACTTGTAGGTATCAACCTTGAGCTCGCCGCAAGCAGCCTCATCGGCCACAATAATAGCATGCGGATGGAGCTGAAGAGCGCTGATAGTCCACATCTGGCAGACACCCTCCTCCACGCCGTGCTGGAGAGCGCGGGCCTTGTTGTGACCGTTAACCATAATCATGACCTGCTTGGCGTCCATAACGGTGCCTACGCCCACAGTGAGAGCGGTCTTGGGAACCTTATTGACGTCGTTGTCAAAGAAACGGCAGTTAGCGATGATAGTATCGGTGGTAAGAGTCTTGACGCGTGTACGGCTCTGGAGGCTTGAACCCGGCTCGTTGAAAGCGATATGGCCGTCGGGGCCGATGCCACCCATGAAAAGGTCGATGCCGCCGGCAGCAAGGATAGCCTTCTCGTAGTTCTCGCACTCAGCCTTGAGGTCCTTGGCGTTGCCGTTAAGGATGTGCACGTTCTCCTTCTTAATGTCGATATGGCTGAAGAAATTGTTCCACATGAATGAGTGGTAGCTCTCGGGGTGCTCCTCGGGCAGGTTCACGTACTCATCCATATTGAATGTAATGACGTTCTGGAATGATACCTTGCCGGCCTTGTTAAGGGCGATGAGCTCCTTGTACATGCCTAACGGTGAGCTACCGGTGGGGCAACCCAGCTTGAAAGGCTTCTGAGCGGTGGGTTTAGCATCATTAATACACTTGGCTACATAGTTTGCAGCCCATTTTGACATCTTTCCGTAATCCGGTTCAATAATCAATCTCATAGTTGTATTCGTTACTCCGTTAATAATCTTTTTCTGATATTCTGGATTCGCTCGGTAAATTCCTTAAGTTCGGTACGCTGCTGCTTGATGAAGCTGTTGTCCTCAAGCTTGCCCCATGCGGCAATCATCTCATCCTCGTTGAGGAAGGTTGCCTGACGGAACTTGTTCTCGTAGTCCTTCTTGCGGGTCTCGTAGACCTGATTGAAGACATAGGTCTGAAGGTCGATGCCCTTGTTGAGTGCGTTGTTCCAGTCATCGGTGGTAAGGGTCTCGACGCCCAGCATGTGCTTGAGCGACATATATGCGTGACGCAGCTTGTCGATGGGATACTTTTTCCAAATCTCGTTGTAGCGGTGATGGATCTCCTTCCAGGTGTTCAGGGTGCCGTCCTTGATATCGGAACGGAGCTGATCAACATCCTCCATGGACATGAGCTGGCCGCCCAGGTTGAACCAAACGCGGGCGCGGTCGCCGTCAAAGCGCTTGCTGATGCTCTGGAAGGTCTCGTCGTCGTGCTCCTCAAGATAGGATACGATGTTACGGACGGCGTAGTATGTGAGCATGTCGCCGTATGCGTGATATGCCTTGTAGGGGTGCAGGATGACCACCTTGCGGCTTGATTTCTCGATATTCTCGCCCAGAACCTCCAGGTCCTTGATCTTGTCGGGGTTGCCGTTCAGGAGCTTGCGGCCCATCTCGATGAGCTCGTCGTCCGATAACTGATCCGGATCCTTGCCCTCTTTGCGGAGCATGGCCTTGGCGGTCCACTTGTCCAGCAGCTTGCGGGCCTCGATGGCCTCCTCCATAGTATCGGGAGCGTAGGCATCGAACTCGATGTTCTGTATCTTGAACACACGGTTGTCGCGTGTGGCGTACTTCCAGTTGTTGCGTGCCATTGAGAACATGTTGTACATCCATGAGAAGGCAGGCATGATATGGAGCTCGCCGTGAACCTCGTCGTTGCTGATGAGCGCAAACGGCAGCGGGTTGATGAGCTCGGCGGGATAAGCGCCCTTGGCCAGCATGGTGAAGCTGGCGAACTTGGATGAGTGCTTGACACTGACGCACAGAGCAGGCCAGAATCCGCGTCCGGCCTCAATCTCGCCATCAAAGGTACGTGAGTTATGGTTTGAGCCGATGGTTGCGCCGGCAGCCAGGTTTGACTGGCCCTTGACAACGCTGGCAATCAGGAACGAGTTGTTGTGATGCTGCTCGTGAGCCGGGAAGATCAGGTTGTGAAGCACCTCGCAGCATGAGATGGTGGAGTTGTCGCCCATGAACGAGTTCATGAGTCGTGCTCCGTACTTGAGGTTGGAATGGCTGCCCAGGACGAATCGGACGGCAATCACAGAGTAGAAGATACGGCATCCGTAACCTATGATACCGTTTACCAGAACCACGTTCTCACCTATCTGGGTGGGATCCATCTCCGATGAGTTGATGGTTATGTTCTTGAGCTTGCTGGCGCCCTTGATGTAGCAGCTGTTGCCTATCTTGACGTCCTTGATGATCCAGCAGTTCTTGATTACGTTGCCGTAGCCGATGGTTCCGTAGAATCCGCGGCGGTTGTCGAACGAACTCTGCGTGATGGCCTTAAGGCGGTCCTGCAGCTTGCGGTCGTCGATAAACTTGGCCCACATGTATGCATCGGCCGCAATCATTCCGTCAAAGGGGAGCACCTTGCGGCAGCCGGTCTCGTTCATGAGCTCCAGCCAGATACGTACATCCTCATCCTCGCCCTCCTTGATGATGCCGTTGCCGAACTTGGCGTGGTCGGTGCAGGACATCTCCTGGATGTTGAACAGCATGCATCGGTCACCTATAATATAATGCGACAGGTAGTGTACGTTGTGGATGGCGCAGTCGTCGCCTATATCGCATGAGTGGATTGAGCTGTTGGTTATGCCGATGGGCAGGCGCAGGTCGTGATACTGCAGGCCGTTTGACGATACGCGTCCGATGCGCACAAAGCCGTAGAACTTGTTGTTCTTGACCATCATGGGGTCGAACTCGTCGGTGACCAGGATGTTGTCCCAGCTCATGGCGGTGTTGTCGTTCTTGACCAGGGTCTCGATCTCGAAGCTGGTCAGATGACGCCAGCCGTTCTTGGGGGCGCAAACCTGTGTATTACGTAAATAGTATTTATTCTGTCCTGCGGGAATATACTTGGGATCAAGGAAGCTGTTGAAAAGCTTGTCCGATGTCAAAACCGTTACTTTTTCCATAAACGATGTCCTTTGTTTGGTTTCGGGGACAAAGATACGTTAAAAAATTTTACAATCCAAACTTTTCCCCATATAAAATATTATTTTATATGAACCTGAGAAAGTGATAAAGATGACAAAGGGGACGGTTCCGTTTGGCACGCGCAGTCGAGCCAAACGGAACCGTCCCCTTTGTCATCAGCTGTCAGCTGATCACTTTTCAGCTGCTTCCTCTTCCTGCTTGGGTTCGCTGAAGTCGTTTTCGTTGTACTTTACCAGGAGGTCGTACCAGCCGGCTATCTTTTTGATGTGGCTGGGATATACGCGCTCGCGGTCAAAATCGGGTACGATATCACCGAAGAACTTGAGCAGCTCGGGGTTTGAAGCCTTGCGCCAGTCAAACTCGATGACCTTCTTGCCCAGCTTATCCTCGATTGCCTGGAACACCTCACGCAGAGGCATCTCGCGCTCATCGGTAAATATTGAGATGTCACCCAGTGATACCACCTTGTCAGTGCCCTGGATGGGGAAACGTTTCTTGGTCTCGTCAATGTTCTCAACGATCAGGGCGCCGCGTCCGCGGGTGAGGAGCTTATAGAGTCCCTGCTTGCCCGAAATAGTCAGAATTTCATTCAGCATAATTCAATCTTATTGTTTAAAAGTATCTTTACATTTATCTATGAGTGCACTTATCTGCGGCTCGAGAGCCTGTGCATCGTCATTTACAATCACAAAGTCTGCCTTGCGGCATTTTTCGGCCTGGTCCATCTGGCTGTTGATTCGGCCTATCACCGCCTCACGGGTGGTATTATCGCGCTTGATGCAGCGCTGTATACGCAGTTCCACGGGAGCATCGACACAAACCTTGAAATCCACCTCGCTGTCAAAACCGGACTCAAAGAGTATGGCCGATTCCAATATGCAGAAATCCTTACCTTTCTGAGCATCGGCCCACTGGTGGAAATCCTCTTTTACGCGGGGATGGACTATGGCGTTGACCTTAGCCATATTGTCGGGGTTGCCGAATATGAACTGTGCCAGGACCTCCTTTTGCATCACTCCGCAGCCGCACGGACAGTAGAGCGTGGGGCCGACCAGACGGGTGAGCTCCATCTTGACAACCGGATTGGTGGCGGTGATGAGCTTGGCGCGGTAGTCGGAGTCGTAGACGGGGATGCCGCGCAGCTTCATTTTGTCGGCAACGTAGCTCTTGCCGCACCCTATTCCACCTGTCAAGCCAATGGTTATCATAAGCTGTAGTGTCTCTCCATCAGGAAGTCAACGGTGCGGGTCTGCAGACGGACGTTGCGCACGTTGGCGGGTTGGGTAAAGATGCGCAGCGGGGCCTTGGAGACGTCGCTTCCGGATATGTCGTTGTAGTCCACCACTACCTGGAAATCGGCTGCGTTGACCCTGTCGTACTCGGACATCTTGACCCAAACGGTCAGGACGGCCTTGGACGGGAAGGACTTGAGCGTGATGTTGTCGGGGAAATTGACGCCCGTGACGGGTATCTCGAGGCTCTTCTCGGTGTACTGCTGCGAGATGACGGTCATCTGCACCTTGTCAGTGCTCAGGATTACGCCGGCAACGGGCTTGACGGGCACGGTGACAACGGTGGTATCGGACGATACGGTCAGGTTGGCGACATCGGCCACAATACGGTGACTGACTGTGTCGGTGAGCATCATCTGCGCCTTGATGCTGTCTGGGCTGAACTCAATACGCTCCAGGAAGAACTGGTCCTGACTCTCGGTGACACCGTCAAACTCAACGGGGAGCATGACGCTGCGCTGGAGCACGTAGCCGTAAACCAGCGAGTCGGGCTCAATGGAGCGGATGGTGACCGACGGGGGCAGCAGATCGGCGATGGAGTCGCGCAGACGCTGTGTTGAGAAGGCGGCGTGTCCCTGGCTCATGCTGAAGCGGCTGCTGCTCACGTGAACCACGTGGCGGCCTCCCCTACGGCCCGACTTGCGCAGTGCGGTACCCTTACCGGTGAGCGTGACATCCAGATGGTCCACAGGCGATGCTGTAACGCGGATGTGGTCAGGGATATCGGTTATCTGCACGGGGACCTTGAGAACGCTGTCGTAGTCCTGGCTCATGGTCTGCGACCACCAGAAGAAGAATGTGATGAACAGGAAAAGCAAAAAAACCGGAAAATCCCCTCTGAAGAGTTTCAGAAGGGAATATCCGATTTTCTTGAGTGATTGGGCAAATCGGGAATTGGGCTTACCTGAATCCCGCATGCTTGTGTCTTATTAAGCTTTCTCGTCCTTGCTGGGGTCCTTCTTGCGGCGTGAGGGCTTCTCGGCCTTAACGGGCTGAGGTGTGGGAACAGGGTTGACGTAGCGCTTGTCGACCTTGATCTTCATGCCCTGAGCGATCTCGAGAGTTACTGATACCTCGTCGATATCCTTGATCTTGCCGAAGATACCTGAGCTGGTTACAACGTCCTGCTCCTTCTGGAGTGCGTTGCGGAACTTCTCACCCTCCTTGTCCTGACGGGGACGCATAAAGATGATCATCATGAAGAGCAGGAGGAAGATCCAGATAAGACCGCCGCCGGCGCCGAAGAGACCGCCCTGTGACTGAGCGCCCTCGGATGATGATGCGGGAGCGTCAAGGTTTACGTCCTGGATAAAGTTCACTGTGTGTGTGCTGACCTCCTGATATGTCATCTGGATGGGGTCGAGTAAAAGAGTGTTTGCCATAACTTGTTATTGTTTTTGTTTATAAATCCTTGTTGTCCAGGCGACCCTGTGCCTTCAGGTCCTTGACGATGGTGTCAAGCATACCGTTCACAAAGCTCCCGCTGGCGGGTGTGCTGAGCGACTTGGCCAGCTCCACATACTCGTTGATGGTTACCTTGATGGGGATCTGCGGGAAATGGAGCATCTCGGCCATTGCAACCTGAATGATGATGACGTCCAGGAAGGCCAGACGGCTGGGATCCCAGCGACGGCAGTTGGCGGCTACCACCTGCTCGCGTTCATCGGCCGTAAGGAGTCCGTAATGCAGAAGGTCGGTGGCGAACTTGCGGTCGTCCTCGTCCTTGAACTCGCTCTTGAGGGGCTGCTCCCCTACTATTCCCTCCTGGAAGGCGCGGATGGTCTTGAGCACGAAGGAGTCGATGAGCTCCTTGTCGCCGTTCCAGTAGATGTTCTGCTCCTCGAGCAGGGAGTCAAGGGCGTCGTTCTCCTCGATAAACTCCTTGTAGAGTTTGCGCACCAGTTCCTTATCGGATTCAAAGTCGAATTTCTCGCACTGTACATACTCCTCGAGTGCATCGGACTCCAGGATGCGGGCGCAGGTGTCCTTGAGCCAATCGGACTCAAAGAGCCAGTCCATGTCGTTGCTCTGGATGTAGCTGGCCAGCTCCACGTTGGATTCCAGCTGCTCCAGGAACAGGTTTCCGGCCAGGAGCTGCTCCTTGCGTGAGATGTGGGGCGCATTCATGCGCTGCTGACGGGCCACCGACTTGCGGATCTGACGGGCCCATGCTACTGGAATGAACAGAAGGGTTTTGTAAAGCGAATATGCACTGTCAATGCTCTGAGCGAGCTCACGATCGGCCATTGCCGTCTTCTGCCCGCCGTTCTGGTAGTATGCGTAGATTACCTGAACTACTTTCAGTCTGATGAGAACTCTGTTGATCATTTGTGTCCAAACCGTTAATCCGGTCCGCAAAAGTACAACTTTTTTCCTCACAAACTCCATTTTGCGCCCTCTATTTCTTGGTTGGACGGAATCAAATTCCCATATTTGTGAAAATTTCAGTTCAACAAGCGTTATGGAGGAGTTTAGGAAGAAGACTGCCGACGATATCGAGAAGGACGTAATATTCTCACACGCCATCAAGGCAGGCAAGCGCATCTACTACATGGATGTGCGCAAGACACGCAAAGACGAGATGTATCTGTCTATCACTGAAAGCAAAAAGGTAGTGAGCGGTGAGGGTGAAGAGGCGCAGGTAAGTTTTGAGAAGCATAAGATTTTCCTGTATCGCGAGGATTTCAGCAACTTTATTGACGGGCTCACTAAGACAATCAAATTCATACATGAGGCCGAGAAGGCCGATGCCGACGCACCTGCTGTTGATGAGGACTCTCAGAACGAATCGCAGGAGGACTTCAAGATCGAATTCTGAACAAATTGAAAATTGAAAATTGAGAATTGAAAATTACTATCCGGTGCGTTATTTGTCAGTTCACACAGGTTTTTGGTATTAATTTTCAATTCTAAATTCTAAATTCTCAATTTTTTTATTACCTTTGCGCCGCTTTTACGTAAAGCATGCCGTAAAAGGTAGTGTTTTGTGTGATGGTGAATTGAGTAATAACAATTTAGAGTAACACGTTTAAAAAATGAAATCAATTGACGTAAAGGGCACAGCCCGCAACGAGTTCGGTAAGAAGGGTGCCAAGGCACTCCGCAGTCAGAACCTGATCCCCTGCAACCTGTACGGTGTAGAGCGCGACGCTAAGGGTCTTCCCGTAGCAAAGGCTTTCAGCGTAACTTTCGAGGAGGTTCGCAAGCTCGTTTATTCACCCGATATTTTCTCAGTAAACCTGACCATCGACGGCAACACCGTTCTGGCAGTTATGCGTGAGATCCAGTTCCACCCCGTTAAGGACAACATCCTTCACATTGACTTCTATCAGGTTGATCCTAAGAAGCCTATCGTTATGGCTGTTCCCGTTAAGCTGAACGGTCTGGCTGCCGGTGTTAAGGCTGGTGGTAAGCTGGAGCAGATCCTCCGCCGCGTTAAGGCTAAGGCTCTCTACACTGCAATTCCTGAGAAGGTTGAAATTGACGTAACTCCTCTGACCATCGGTAAGTCATTCAAGGTTGGCGACCTCAAGGTTGAGGGTATCGAGTTTGTAAGCCCCAAGGATGCTGTGATCTGCACAGTTATGTCTACACGTTCTGCTGCTGCCGCTGCTGAGGCTACTGAGGAGGCACCTGCCGCTGAGGCTCACGCTGCTGAGGCTCCCGCCGCTGAGTAATAATGAAATATCTGATTGT
Organism: uncultured Bacteroidales bacterium; assembly: GCA_902774335.1. Taxonomy (GTDB): domain Bacteria; phylum Bacteroidota; class Bacteroidia; order Bacteroidales; family Bacteroidaceae; genus Colenecus. The sequence continues at coordinate 11,632 of CACYHW010000016.1, read as the reverse complement.
GGGGTTGGGTAACCCGGGCGATGAATACCAGAATACCCGCCACAACATAGGATTTATGGTATTGGACGCCCTCGCAAAGGCGTCCAATACTGTTTTTGAGGACAAGCGATACGGCTTTGTGGCGCACATGCGCATCAAGAACCGCGAGCTTGTGCTCCTTAAGCCTACTACCTACATGAACCTGAGCGGCAACGCTGTCCGCTACTGGATGAAGGAGGAAAAGATCGAGCCGGAGAACCTTCTGGTTGTGGCCGATGACCTGGCGCTGCCCCTGGGCAAGATACGCATCAAGGCCAACGGCAGCAACGGTGGTCACAACGGCCTGGGTAACATTATTCAGGTGCTTTGCTCGCAGCAGTTCTCACGCTTGCGCTTTGGCATCGGCAACGATTTTCCTATGGGGGCTCAGATTAAGTTCGTTCTGGATCCTTTCAATGATGAGGAGCAGAAGATTCTTGACGAGCGCATTCCGGTGGCTGTAGAGGCTGTCCGCAATTTCTGTCTGGCTGGTGTCAATGACACTATGTGCAAGTTTAATAATAAGTAGTTCCTTTTGATTTGGCTTTATGGCTGAGGCTCGTATTGACAAGTGGCTCTGGTCCGTGCGCATCTTCAAGACTCGCACCATTGCGGCCGATGCCTGCAAGAAGGGCCGAATCGTTGTGAACGACGTTCAGGTCAAGCCTTCCAAGGCGGTGCACGAGGGCGACATTGTCCAGGTGCGCAAGCCGCCTGTAACCTACTCTTTCCGCGTTCTACAGTGTATCGAGAACCGCGTCGGCGCCAAGCTGGTTCCGGAGATGATGGAGAACATCACTCCCAAGGAGCAGTACGATCTGCTGGAGATGAACCGCATAGGCGGCTTTGTCAAGCGCGCCGCCGGTCTGGGCCGTCCCACCAAGAAGGACCGCCGCGATATGGAGGACTTCCTCTCCGACGCCCCCTTTGAACTTCCCGACGAGTTCGACTTTGACGAGTGACAAAGGGGACGGTTCCGTTTGGCTCGACTTCGCGTGCCAAACGGAACCGTCCCCTTTGTCACCTCGGCAGCTCAGAGCTGCTTGAGAGCGCGGGCCAGCTGGTCGGGACAGGAGGTGCCGCGGCCGTGGCAGTCAATTCCTTCCAGGCGGGTAATTACATCGGACACCTTCATACCTGCGCAGAGTGAGCCGATGCCCTGGGTGTTGCCGTGACAGCCTTTCACATACTGGACCGAGCGGATTGTATCGCCCTGGGTCTCGATGCTGATGATTTCCGAGCAGACCTCGGGGCAAGTCAGGAACGTGGTTCTGCGGACGCCGTTTGCGGTCTCGTCCTTTATGAGTGTTACGTCGAACATAATTATTTGATTTTGCAGATTTTACGCATTATTCCGTCCCACCAGCGTGCGGGCAGAACAGTGTGGAAGAATACAATCAGACCCGAGCCTGCGCCCAGACGGTAACGCACTTTGGGGTACCGCGAATTGACGGCGCGAGTAATGGCTTTGGCCACTCTTTTCGGGTTGCTCAAAAATCTTGAAGTGTATCCGAACCTAAGCAGGCGAGCCATCCTGAAGCCCGCATCCTGGTAAGCTGTCTCTTTTGATGAGGCCGATAAGTTATCGGCAGCAATTATTCCCCAGTCAGTCTTGATCCCACCGGGTTCGATGAGCACAACCTTGATTCCAAAGGGCTTGACTTCGATGCGCAGAGCGTCGCTAAGCGCCTCCACAGAGTATTTGGACACATTGTACCAGCCGCCGAACGGGATGACTGCCTTACCTGCAACCGACGATGTGTTGATGATCCTGCCCGATTTCTGAGCTCTCATATACGGCAGAACCAGCTGCGTGAGGCGGGCCAGTCCGAACAAATTCACCTCCAGCTGGCGCTTGGCCTCGGCAATCGGAACGTTCTCAATAGCACCCAGATACCCGTAGCCGGCATTGTTTACGAGCACATCGATTCTTCCCTCGGCACTGATAATTTTCTGAACCGCATCGGCCATTGACTGCTCATCGGTCACATCCATTTTAATAGGTATGACTCCCTTGTCGCGAAGTCCCTCCATAAGCTCAACGCGGCGAGCTGCACCATAGACCTTATGCCCCTGTCCAGCCAGAATCTTCGCTGAATCATAACCGATTCCGCTGCTAGCGCCGGTTATCAGTATCACCTTAATCATGCTGCAAATATAGCAAAAAGGTGACAGAGGTGACAAAGGGGACGGTTCCGTTTGGCATCGAGCCAAACGGAACCGTCCCCTTTGTCATCTTCTCAGATCACCACTTCTCGTAGTGGATGTTGCTGGGATTCCACTTGTCTTTGGGCTGGGGATCCTCGGCGGGAACACCTACGGGGATGATGCAGAGGGGAACTATGTTTTCGGGAAGGTTGAGAGCCTCGGATACGGGCTTGACGCGGTCCTGGGCGGGATATCCGGCTGTCCAGACGGCGCCCAGGTTCAATGCATGAGCGGCCAGGAGAATATTCTCCGCTGCGGCTGAGCAGTCCTCGAACCAGAACATGCTGGATGTATCGCCGCAAACTACGATCACCGCACCGGCCTTGGTGAACATATCGGCCCCACGGGGATTATTGCCGAAAGTGCCGGCTATCTTGTCCTTATCGGTCATAACCACAAACTTCCAGGGCTGGAGGTTGATGGCCGATGGTGCCGCCATTCCGGCTTTCAGGATGGTCTCAAGCTGATCCTGGGTCACGGGATCGCCGGTGAAGCTGCGGATACTGGTTCTGGTCATGATTACGTCGAGAGCCGACGGTTCCTTGGGCTGACTTTTGCAACCGGAAAGGAGTGCAACCGCAACGAGGGCGGTCAGGAAACAGATTTTTCTCATATTTATGTGGTTTTGATTAATATTCAGCAAGAGCAAAAGTACCGTTTTTTCCTTTTTTATGTAAGTTTGCATCAATAGAACTTTAACGCAAGAATATGGATCTGATCAAGAGATTTTTAGGCTATACTGCCGTTGATACTCAGTCCGATGAGAACTCGGAAACCGTTCCCAGCACCGCAAAACAGATGAATCTGGCGCGCCAGCTCAAGGCCGAGCTGGAGGGTATGGGACTGGAGGAAGTCTTTATGGACGACATGGGATACGTGTACGCGACACTCCCCGCAAATACCGACAAGAAGATACCCACAATAGGTTTCATCTCACATATGGACACCAGCCCCTCCATGAGCGGCAAGGACGTCAAGCCCAGAATTGTAAACAATTATGACGGCGGCGACATTATCCTGAACAAGGAGCAGAACATAATACTCTCGCCGAGCCTGTTCCCCGAGCTGCTGGCACACAAGGGCGAGGACCTGATTGTGACCGATGGCACTACCCTTCTGGGAGCCGATGACAAGGCGGGCATTGCCGAGATTATCACTGCCGTTGAATATCTGCAGCAGCACCCCGAGATCAAGCACGGCAAGGTGCGCGTAGGTTTTAACCCCGACGAGGAGATTGGCATGGGCGCCGCTCACTTTGATGTGAAGCGTTTTGGCTGCGAGTTCGGCTATACCGTGGACGGCGGTGAGGTTGGCGAGATGGAGTACGAAAATTTCAACGCCGCCAAGGCTGTGTTCAAGATACAGGGACTGGAGGTTCATCCGGGTTACGCCAAGGGTAAGATGATCAACGCATCGCTGCTTGCTGCAGAATTGATCCAGATGTTCCCGGCTTGTGAGACTCCCGGCACTACCGAGGGTTACGAGGGTTTCTATCACCTGGTAGGTCTGTCGGGCGAGGTTGATCATGCATCGGCCATATTCATCATACGCGACCACGACCGCTCAAAGTTCGAGGCACGCAAGGCGTTTGCACAGTCGGTGGCCGATAAGATGAACGCGAAATACGGCGCCGGAACAGTTGTGGCCGAGGTTTCGGACCAGTATTACAATATGAAGGAGCAGATTGACAAGGTTCCGTACGTGGTTGATATTGCCTGCGAGGCGATGAAGCTGGCGGGTGTCAACCCGGTCAAGGTTCCTATCCGCGGCGGCACGGACGGCGCTCAGTTGTCGTTCAAGGGACTGCCCTGCCCCAACCTTTTTGCCGGCGGCATGAACTTCCACGGTCGTTATGAGTGGGTTCCCGTGCAGAGCATGGAGAAGGCTATGATGACGGTGGTCCGCATTATTGAGATTGTTGCTCAGCGCAGCTGGTGAGCTGGCGGTGACAAAGGGGACGGTTCTGTTTGGCTCGCGAAGTCGAGCCAAACAGAACCGTCCCCTTTGTCATCCACTCACCTCTTCATCACTCCAGATAGTGCTGACGGAGGATTTCGATATCTTGATCGGTGAGGCGCATGGGTCCCTTGAGGTAATTTGTCAGGGAGCCGAAACGGGCGTCGATATCATCAAGCGTTTTGATCAGGTTTGCCTTGTTGGCGCCGATGAACGAGAGCACCACCTGAACCTCGGGTTCGTGACCGCCGGCCTCCAGGACGCGCTGCGTGAACAGCTTGATGTCATCGGCATAAATCTGATTGGTCATGTCGAAATCGGCCAGGATGGTGTCCCTGTCGGCTCCTAGTGCGGCAAGCAGCAGGACCGATGCTATTCCGGTGCGATCCTTGCCCTGGGTGCAGTGAAAGAGGATGGGCTTGCCCTCGGACTCGATTACCAAGCGCAGGAACGCAGCCATCCGGCTCACGCATTCGGGATCGTTGATTATGGTGGGATAAAGGTTGGCGGCGATGATCTGGGCCTTGGGGTCAAACGAAGCCTTCATGATGATGTCGCGCATGTCAAAGCGTTTGCGCTGGGCAAAGATATGCTTCTCCTTATCGGTTGCACGGGCTGCCTCGGTGCCGCTGGCATCCATGGGGAGGTCCACGTATCGGGCCCCGGGAATGACCTTGTCGGCGGCGTCAATCTTTTCCCTCTCGGTGCGGAAATCGGCCACAACGGCTATTGAAAGACTTTCGAGATACTTGATATCGGCACTGGTGGCGCTGGCCAGGTGTGCGCATCTTAAAAGCAGGCCCTTGCGGACAATCCTGCCGTCCTTTACTCTGTAACCGCCCAGATCGCGGGCATTATCTATATTTTTGACCGGCAGCAACTGCCAAACTTCCTGTTTCGCCTTAGAAATCGCCATAATGTCACAAAGTTAGCAAAAAGATACGGATTGAGTCATTGTCAAAGGCTCCATTTCGATTAATTTTGCGCCCGAAAAACAAACGTCCTAATATATATGAACCTGAACGGAATTATTGTGGGAGCTGCGGTGTTCCTGATCATCGGAATCTGCCATCCTGTCGTCATAAAACTGGAGTATTACTGGGGCAAGAAGAGCTGGTGGTTACTGGCTCTGGCCGGCGTGATTTGCTCCGTATGGTCCATGTTTGTAGAGAGTCTGATCATATCTACGATTATAGGTGCTGCAGCATTTTCCTGCTTCTGGGGCATCCACGAGGTCATCACACAGGAAAAACGCGTTCTGCGTGGCTGGTTCCCCGAGAATCCCAAGCGCCACGAATACTACGAGCAGCGCCGCAAAGAGATGAAATAACTAAAAACAAGATATATGGTAAAGCATATCATTCTCTGGACACTGAATCCGGAGTTGTCCGATGAGCAGAAGAAGGCCGTAAAGGCTGGTATCAAAGAGGGTCTGGAGGGTCTTGTAGGCCAGGTTCCGGGTCTGATTGACGTTAAGGTGCAGATTGACGGCCGCCTGAATTCATCCAACGCCGATGTAATGCTTGACAGCACCCTTGAGAGCGAGGAGGCACTCAAAGCCTACGCCAAGCACCCCGCACATGTAGCTGTGGCCGATACAAAGGTACGCCCCTACACCGTCCAGCGCTCCTGCCTGGATTTTGAAATCTGATTAGACAAGCGACTTGGTTTACAAGAGGAAAAAGAGGGCGACACCGGTCATGCTCACAAGCACGCCGACAATCTCCTTGAAACGGATGCGCTGTTTGTCGAACACGGCAGCCGGGAAGAGTATGAGCACGGGCGTGAGAGCCATAAGTGTCGAGGCGATTCCGGCGTCGGTATAACGGACGGCCATGAGCGAGAGTGAGACTCCCACTACAGGACCGAACAGACTCATTATCAATATGTAAAGCATAGCCTTACGGTCATGCGAAGCCTTTTTGAGTTTGGGCAGGTCCTTGCTGAGCGACATGAGCAGGATAAAGCCGATGCTGCCGAATATGGCGCGGATCATGGTGGATGCGAACGGGAGCATGGTCTGCATAAGTTCAGGGGTCTGCGCCGGGAGGGCGGCCGAATAGTGCTCCAGGCCTATCTTGCTGAGCACAAGCCCTACGCCCTGCCCTGTGCCAGCTCCTATTCCCAGAAGGATGCCCTTGAGCGGCAGCGTGAACTTGAAATAGTGCTCACGGTCGCGGCTCAGGATGGAGATTGCAATGCCGCTTAGAGTCACGGCCATAGCCAGTGCGGTGCGCCAGGAGAGCTGCTCGCCCAGCAATGCCCAGCCTGCAAGTGCAGCCATAGGAGGCGCAAGAGTCATGAACAGCTGGCCGAATCGGGCCCCGATGGAGAGATAGCAGTTGAACAGGCACCAGTCGCCGAATACATACCCCACAACCGCCGACAGAGCCAGCCAGAGCCACGTTTTGGCATCGGCATAAATGGGATACGGATGGCCTATGGTGACCCACAGGATCAGCGCCAGCAGGAATGTGGAGAGTGTCAGCCTGAAAACGTTGGCCGACATGGAGCCTATGCGGTGGCTTGCTTTATCGGAATAGATTGCGGTGACAGTCCAAAGTACCGCTACAACGAGTGATATTATCTGGCCAATGTGGTTCATGAAATGCTTCGTGTTTAAGGCGGTGCAAAAGTACTAAAAAGATGCGTACGTTTGCACACTGATTATGAACCACAAATACCCTGATCCGGAGGCACAGGTGATATTAAGATTATGTTACAATCGTTTTCTGTCCTTTTCAAGATAAAGGAATAATTGTATATTTGTGCTGAAAACGAAAGAATAAAGATGTTAGTTGCATTGAAACTATTGGGCTCTATCGCCCTGCTCATTTACGGTATGAAGGTCATGAGCGAGGCGTTGCAGAAGATGGCAGGCCCGCAACTGCGCCACCTGTTGGGCGCAATGACCACGAACCGTTTCTCCGGAGTGGCAACAGGAGCACTTGTTACAGTGGCCGTTCAGTCCTCGGCCGCAACAACCGTAATGACGGTGTCGTTCGTAAACGCCGCACTTCTTACTCTGAGCCAGGCCATATCGGTCATTATGGGTGCCAACATAGGCACCACACTCAGCGCCTGGATCATGTCGGCCGGATTCTCGTTCAATATTGCGAACTTGGTCTGGCCCGCTTTTTTAATAGGTATCATCTTAATTCAGATAGGCAAGCACCGTTATGTGGGCGATTTCCTGTTCGGTATCAGTTTCCTGCTGTTCGCTCTGAGTATGCTTAACCAGACAGGCCGCGACATGGATCTGGCCAGCAACCCCGCTGTGGTGGATTTCTTTGCATCGTTTGACTCGGGCAGTTACTGGACCATCCTGCTGTTCCTGCTCATCGGCGCCATCCTGACATGCATAGCCCAGTCATCGGCCGCACTTATGGCTATCACCATGGTACTCTGCTCTACGGGTGCCATTTCGATATTCCAGGGTATTGCACTGGTTATGGGCGAGAACATCGGTACCACTCTGACTGCGAACCTTGCGGCCATGTCAGCCAACACTCAGGCCCGCCGCGCGGCTATGGCGCATCTGCTGTTCAACGTGTTCGGCGTGATCTGGGTTCTGATTCTGTTCTTCCCGTTTGTAAGGATGGTATGCCGCATTGTAGGCATTGATGTTACGGCCGATAATATTGAACCCGCCAGACTCACCTTTGCGCTGGCCACGTTCCATACGGCATTCAACGTGATAAATACATCGCTGCTGATCGGATTCATTCCGCAGTTGGAAAAGCTTGTGTGCTACATCATTGCTACGCGTAAGACGGATGATGAGGACGAGTTCCGCCTGCAGTTTATCCGCGGCGGTATCATGAAGACTCCGGAAATATCGGTCCTCCAGGCACAGAAGGAGATTGTGATCTTTGGCGAGAAGATGCAGCATATGTTCCAAATGACAAAGACCCTCTACTCCACTACCAACGAGGATGAGTTCAAGAAACTGTTTGAGCGCATCGAGAAGACCGAGGACGTGAGCGACCGCATGGAACAGGAGATAGGCAAGTATCTGGGCGATGTAGCCGATGCTCACCTGTCCGATGAAACCAAGGAGAAGATTCGCGCCATGCTGCGTCAGATCGGCGAGTTGGAGTCCATCGGCGACAGTTGCTTCGGGCTGGCACGCATAATGCGCCGCAAGCGTGACAACAATATTACGTTCAACGATGAGCAGAACGCCGGAGTTGAGCAGATGTACACTCTTGTGGACCAGGCCCTGACACGTATGAACGAGCTGCTGGCCGGACGCCGTGAGGACTATGACATAACCGCTTCCGAGGAGCTTGAGAACAGCATCAACGGCTGTCGTAACCGCCTGAAGCAGTGGAATATAAATAACCTTGACCAGCATGTCTACAGTTATGACAACGGCACCGTATTCTCCGACCTGATAAACGAGTTTGAGAAGAACGGCGACTATATTATCAACGTGGTTGAGTCTCGTCTGCGCGCTACCCGCAACGGCATCCGTTTCAAGGGCATTTTCATTGACACTGACAGCAAGACGGTATCGGTTGACGGACAGCCTGTTTCATTCACCAAGACCGAATATGAGCTGCTCAAGATGTTCATGATGAACCGCGGCATGGTGTTCTCGCGTGAGGACCTGCTCCAGGCCATCTGGCCGGATGATGTGGTTGTCAACGCCCGCACGGTGGATGTCAACATTACACGCATCCGCAAAAAGATCGAGCCCTATGCCGAGTATCTGACTACCCGCGCCGGTTACGGATATTCCTTCCAGGAATAACAAGTGCAAGAGTTGCTCTTTCGGTTTTTTTCCGTACATTTGCGTCAACTTAAATTACGACCTTATTATGAAGAAATTATTCTCATTGGTAGTGCTTGCTGCACTTACCGTTATGCCGGCATCGGCTCAGACCAAGAAAGTTTCAATTCTTGGAGATTCATACTCAACATTCCAGGGCGTAAACCCGGAGGGTTACAATCCGTTCTATCCCAACGACCGCAATGATGTCAAAGAGGTTTCACAGACCTGGTGGGACCTGTACATCAAGGCCAAGGGTTATGAGCTGGATAAGAATGATTCATGGGGCGGCTCCACCATCTGCGGTACCGGTTACGGCCGTATGGATGCTTCACGCAACAACTTCATTTCACGTGTTGACAGGTTGGGTAATCCCGATATCATATTCATTTTCGGCGGCACCAACGATGCATGGGCAAGGGTTCCCATGGGTGAGTACCAGTATTCTGACTGGACCAAGGACGACTGCAAAAACTTCCGCCCTGCCCTGGCCTGCCTTCTGGATATGCTCAAGAAACAGTATCCCAAAGCAGAGTTATACTCCATCCTGAATTCCGAACTCAGCGAAGAGGTCAACGAGTCAATGCGTGAGGTCTGCAAGCACTGCGGCGTACAGCTCATCGAACTGCATGACATCGACAAGCAGAACGGTCATCCCTCAATCAGCGGAATGAAAGCCATCTGCGACCAGCTTCTGGAATCAATCAAATAGTTTGTTGAACGACGCAAAGGGGTCGTTTCCCTTTGCGTCACTTTGTGAATTGGCGGGGTGTGATGCCGGTAATTCTCTTGAACAGACGTGTAAAATGGTGGGGATAGTCAAAACCCAACAGGTGGGCGGTCTCGTTGATGTTATGGCCGTTCATCAGAAGGTTCTTGCCCTGCTCTATCACGAATGAATGTATGTAGCCGATGGCCGTGCCACCGGTAGCCTTGCGCACCACATCGCCCAGGTATCGGGCCGAGTATGCCAACTGGTCGGCGCAATACTGTACTGATGGCACTCCCATATCCAATTGACGCTGCTGAAAGTAGTAATCACGTAACAAGCTGTTGAACCTCTTAAGCAGGTCCGACGAGTTCTTGTCCTCCTTGGAAAGCTGGCGCTGGTATATCCTGTTGCAGTATTCCAATACCAGACGTATGTATCCCAGCACCACCGTACGCAGCGCAGGCGAGTCCGCATTCTCCTGCAACTCGTGCCGTAATTGTGTAAGCAACTGGGTTATCCTGCCCCACTCCGATGTCTCCATCACCAGCGTCTCGGTGGCAAAATATGAGAAGAAACGGTAATCCTTCATCCTGGGCTCAAGGTCCGTACCGTGAATGAGTTGGGGCGAGAACAGCAATGCCCACCCGCTCAGGTAGAGTTCCTCGCCATCATCCTCACGGCCGCCTATCTGACCGGGCTCCACGGCTATGATTGAGCCGTCGGCGGCATCGAACATCTTCATGCCGTAGGTAAGGTTCTTGGGGAAACTGCGCTGGATAAAGAGCCCGTAAACACCGTACCGGTTAAGGCTGGAGTGTATGGGCGACACCTCATCGTAATGCACGATACTTACCAACGGATGCAATACGGGAGCGTTCACGTATCGGCCGTAAACATTAGGATCTGATACCTGCAGGATATTCTTCATAACGCCCGTAAAGGTAGAAAATTTGTGCAAAATACGCAATAATCTGCGAAATTGGTAGAAATCGGGCAAAAATCGGTAAATTACTCTCTTTCTTGTCCGTTACCTTTGCATCGGTAATCAAAACTTACAGAATGAAAAAGGTAATTGTAATCTCCACGAGCCTGCGTGGCGGCTCCAACAGTGACATGCTGGCCGACAGGTTCACAGAAGGCGCAAGAGCCGCCGGAAACGATGTTGAGAAGATCTCTCTGGTAGGCAAGAACATACAGTTCTGCAAAGGTTGCCTGGGCTGCCAGAAGTTGGGCCGATGCGTGATCAAGGACGATGTGAACGACATCATGGCCAAGGTTCTCAAGGCCGATGTCATCTGCTGGGCCACCCCTATCTACTATTATGAGATGAGCGGCCAGATGAAGACCCTCATTGACCGTATGAACGCAATGTATCCGCAGGACTATCAGTTCCGTGACGTCTATCTGCTCACAACCGCCGCCGAGAATGAGGAGCAGACTCCCAAGCGGGGCCTGATGGGCTGGATAGAGTGCTTCCCCAAGAGCCGTCTGGCCGGAACGCTTTTCTGCGGCGATGTCAACGACGCCCGCGAGATTGAGGGCAACCCAAAACTTGACGAGGCTTTTGAATTAGGCAAGAAGGTATGAAAAAGATTATTTTAGCAGCAGCACTGATGGGCTGGATGCTCACAGGCTGCACAAGAAACGGACAAACAAAAACAGACAATAATATGACAACACTACAATTGACACAGGAGTGGGACAAGACGTTCCCCAAAAGTGATAAGGTTGACCACAAGAAGGTTACTTTCAGCAACCGTTACGGCATTGAGCTGGCGGCCGATATGTACACACCCAAGAATGCCAAGGGCAAGCTGGCAGCGATTGCCGTGACCGGCCCGTTCGGTGCCGTAAAGGAGCAGTCTAGCGGTCTGTACGCACAGCACATGGCCGAGCGCGGATTCCTGACTATTGCCTTTGACCCCTCGTTTACCGGTGAGAGCGGCGGCGAGCCCCGCCGTATG
>CACYHW010000015.1 GCA_902774335.1 uncultured Bacteroidales bacterium | reverse complement strand
GGGCACGCGCTGCACGGGTGTGAATTCCCAGTCCAGCATGTTGTCGCTGTGCCAGGCGCCGCCTCCGGTGCAGAACATGTAGTATCGGCCGTCATCGTCTCGGAACACCGATACGTCGCCTGATGCGTTGCCGCCCGGACCTATCACCATAGGCAGCGGATTGCAGTACCTGCGGCCATCGGCCACATCATTATTCACGCTCTGCTGTGCTCCTGTGCAGGATACCAGCATGATGGTCAGTAATATAAGGCTCTTTCTCATACTGCGAATATATGAAAAATGATGCAAAGTGACGCAAAGGGGTCGTTTCGTTTTGACGCAAAACGAAACGACCCCTTTGCGTCACTTCTCGCTCAGTTCGAGCCAGCGCATGGTGATGGTGTCGGTGCGCTCTATGATTTGGCCGATGCGGGCGGATTTCTGCTGGAGTTGGTCGTAGGGCAGGGTGCCGCTGTTCAGTTCCTGTTCAAGCAGGGCTTTCTCCTCTTCAAGTTGCTGGAGTTCCTGTTCTATCTGCTCCATCTCGCGTTTTTCCTTGAATGTGAGTTTTACGGGCCGATTGGCGGTTGCTGCGGGTTGCTGCGCGGGGACGGCGGGTTTGCTCTTGGCGGCTGCGGCGGCTTTCTCCTCATCTTCCTTGAGCACCTTGTACTCCATATAGTCGCTGTACGACGATGGGAAGTTGGTGACCTTGCCGTCGCCCTCAAACACCAGCAGATGCTCGGCAATCTTGTCCATGAAGTATCGGTCATGTGACACTACGATCACGCATCCCTTGAACTGTGCAATATACTCCTCGAGCACCTGCAGAGTCATAATGTCCAGGTCATTGGTGGGCTCGTCCAGAATCAGAAAGTTGGGGCTCTGCATCAGGATGGTGCAGAGATATAATCTGCGGCGCTCGCCTCCGCTCAGCTTGCTCACATAGCTGTACTGCGTCTTGGGCGTAAAGAGGAATTTCTGCAGGAACTGTCCGGCCGACATGCGGCGTCCGTCATCCAGGACTATGTGATCGGCAATGGCAGTCACCACGTCAATCACCTTGGCATCTTCGGGGAATTTGAGTCCCTCCTGCGAGTAGTATCCTATTTTTAATGTTGTTCCGCGGCCGATGACACCGCTGTCGGGCTGCTCTATGCCCAGCAGGAGTTTCAGGAAAGTGGATTTGCCCACGCCGTTCTCACCTATAATGCCCAGTTTCTCGTAGCGGGTAAAGATGTAGCTGAAATCCTTGAGTATTATCTTGTCATCGAACGCCTTGCTCAGGTGCTCAATATCAAATATCTTTTTGCCGATGTACGACGCCTTGACGTCAAGGGCCACGCTCTGCTCGTCACGCCGGTGCTGCAGGCGCTCCTCAAGCTGATGGAATGACTCCTTGCGGTATCGGGCCTTGCCTCCGCGTGCGCAGGGCATGCGGCGCATCCAGTCCAGCTCGCGGCGGTAGAGGTTCTGGTCGCTCTCACGCTGTGACGACTCGGCATCCAGTCGCTCCTGACGCTTTTCCAGATAGTAGCTGTAATTGCCGGAGTATGAGTAGGCGCGGAAATCATCAATCTCTATGATGCGGTTACACACGCGGTCCAGCAGGTATCGGTCATGAGTGACCATGAACAGGGTCAGACGGCTGGCGGTGAGATAATCCTCAAGCCACTCCGTAACCTCCACGTCCAGGTGGTTGGTAGGCTCGTCAAGTATCAGGAAATCGGGCTCCTGCATAAGTGCCTGGGCCAATGCCACACGCTTGGCCTGACCTCCGGAGAGCTGCTCGATGGGTTTGTCAAAATCGGCTACACCCAGTTTGGTGAGCAGCTGGCGGGCACGGAGGAGTTTGTCCTCATCGGACTCCGGGCAACAGGCATTCAAAACGTTGGCACCCTTGGGGAATACGGGGGTCTGCACCAGATAGGCGGTGCGGATGTCGCGGCGGAACGTGATGGTGCCGTTGCGGTAATCGGCCTTACCGGCTATCACGTCCAGCAGGGTGCTCTTACCCTGGCCGTTGCGAGCTATCAGGCCCACTTTCTCGCCCTGGTTGATGTTGAGCGAGAGGCCGTCAAAAATCACGCGGTCGCCGAATGACTTGCTTAGTCCGTCTATCTGCAGAAAACTCTCCATTTCGGGTGCAAAAGTAGTCAAAAGTGACGCATTCTTAAACGACCCCTTTGCGTCGTTTGTTAAAATTTACAAAACGCTTGGCGCGTTCAAAAATGTCGTTTACATTTGCGATATCAAAATGATATCAAAACAACATTAAAACAATAAAGGATTATGGAAACAAAGGAATTTGAATTCAATGGAACTAAGGTAAGCGGTTTTATAGGACTGCTTTTGCTTCTTGCTTGTATTGCAGGTATTGCTCTTACAAACATTTATCTGCTCTCTTATTCAGGAATCATCACTCCTGTCCTGTTTTTGGCAATTATTCTTATCTCATGTGGACTTGTCCAGCTGGAGCCCAACGTAGCCCGCGCGATGGTGTTCTTTGGTAAATATAAAGGTACCCTGCGCGAGAACGGTTTCTGGTGGATCGTAAACCCGTTCTACACCAAGAAAAAGATCTCCCTGCGCGCCCGCAACCTCAACGCCGAGGCCATCAAGGTTAACGACAAGAGCGGCAACCCCATCATGATCGGCCTGGTAATGGTTTGGAAGATCAAGGACGTTTACAAGGCTCTGTTTGAGATTGATTCACAGACCATCGGTCAGACTGCCGGCGGTGTAACGACTCTTAATTCTACAATGAGGGCGTTTGAGAACTTTGTATCGGTTCAGTCCGATGCAGCCCTGCGTCAGGTTGCAGGCCGATACAACTACGATGAGAACAGCAATCCGGCCGATGATGTAACCCTGCGCTCAGGTGCCGATGAGATTAACGAGGCCCTGAAGCAGACCCTGAACGACCGTCTGGCAATAGCCGGTATCGAGGCTGTCGAGGCCCGTATCAACTACCTGGCATACGCTCCCGAGATTGCAGCCGTAATGCTTCGCCGCCAGCAGGCTGATGCCATCATCGCCGCCCGCGAGAAGATAGTTGAGGGTGCAGTATCAATGGTCAAGATGGCTCTTGACAACCTTAAGAAAGACGGTGTTGTAGACCTTGACGAGGAGCGTAAGGCTGCAATGGTAAGCAACCTGCTTGTAGTGCTCTGCGGCGATGAGCCTGCAGCACCTGTGGTAAACGCCGGTACACTTTATAACTAAAATGACTGACAGATGGCTAAAGACGCTGATTCAAAAAGCTTTCTGCTGAGAGTGGACTCTGCTACGATGACGGCCCTTGAAGAATGGGCCGCCAGCGAGTTCCGCAGCGTGAACGGCCAGCTGCAATGGATCATTGCCGATGCCCTGCGCCGCGCCGGCCGTAAACCAAAGTGACATAATCCCGCCAAAGTGTCCCACAACGAACCCCGCCACAGAGCTTGTAGCGGGGTTCACTGTGTTACATACCATCATTTTAGGGGGTGTGTCCCACGCTCATCGGCCCCAGAGAGCATTCTGGCGGGGGTGACTGTGGGACACTTTGGCGGGATTAGAGGTAGTGAACGGTCTCAGACAGCGGCTTGCGCTTGGGGTGGCGGTCCGATGCCACACCATCCGGGGCGGCATAACCGATGGGCATCAGGGCTACGGGCTTGATGTTGGGTGGCAGGTTGAACAGCTGGCGGGTGGCCTTGAAGTCAAAGCTGCATACCCAGCAGGAGCCTATGCCCAGCTCCCATGCCTGCAGCATCATGTGGGTGAGCACGATGGTGGCATCCATCTCGCCGGCGGAGTGTCCGTCCTCCTCATGCTTGTGGTTTTTCCAGCAGATGTTCTCGTCATAGCATACCAGCAGAGCCTGCGGAGCATGGAACATATACGGAGTGACGCTGGCCATCTTAGCCACTGCATCGGGACTCTGCAGTACATAAATCACCTGCGGCTGAAAGTTCACGGCAGTAGGTGCCACGCGGCCTGCCTCCAGTATCTTTTCAAGTTTCTCAGGCTCCACCTTGCGGTCCGAGAACGAGCGCACCGAGTAGCGCGCCTTGCATAGTTCAAGAAAGTCTGTCATATTGTTATCTGTTATTTATCGGATAATCAAAGTCATCAAACAGGGCCATACCGCCATCGGCATGGGTGTTGTAGCAGAACAGGCCTACGCGGGTGCCTTTCCAGAACCCGCTTCGCTGGCTGAACTCCGTGCCTACCGGCTTCAGTGATTTGCGGTCGGCTCCGGCCATGAAGCGGAACTTGTTGGTCTGTGCATCGTATTCAAGAGCCAGGCAGATGGTGCTGCCCACCTCAAAGTCATCAATATAGGTGGTGCGGTAGCCACCGTCCTGGTACAGGCAGAGCTTGCCGTCACGCTCAGTCACTCCGATGGCGTAGAATGACTGGCCCATCGATGTCAGGCCGGCGCGGGCATCGGCCAGACGGCTTACATCGAGAGTTACCGATATAAGGCTCTTCCAGCCCATAATCTTCTGGGTGATGATGTTGTGAGCCATCATAAGGCTGGTGGAGCGCTGTGCCTTGATAGTGAGCCGTCCCGGATTCTCGGTAAGACTCCAGTAGTCATTGTGCGGGTTATGGCAGAATTGCCACTGCGGGCTCAGGGTGCTGCTTTCAAAGGAGTCCGATGTCTGCGGCACGTGCGGACCTTTGGATTTCTTGACCTTGGGGACTGTCCATGAGGTTACCGGATTGCCTATGCCGTTGCCGTCCAGGTCAACGCCCATAAGCGGCCAGCCGTCCTCCCAGCGCACGGGCTGCAGATGTACCACGCGGCCCATGGGGTTGGTCTCCTGGAAATGGTAGAACCACCATTCGCCCTCGGGGGTATCTACCAGCGCACCCTGATGCGGGCCGTTAATGTTTGTGGGGCCTTGCTCCAGCACCACCTTGCGCTCATACGGGCCGTACAGGTCCTTGGAGCGGAGAACTGTCTGCCAGCCCTGGCCAACACCGCCTTCTGGTATGATAAGGTAATACCAGCCATCCTTGCGCAGGAATTTGGTGCCCTCGGCCACCGGTCCGGTGTAGATGGTGTCGCCGTCATCCAGGAGTTCACGTCCGTCGGCACTCATGCGGTGAAGTATGATGGGTCCGGCTCCGTGGGCGCTTCGGCCCAGATAGGCGTTGCCCTTGTCATCCCATACAGGACAGGGGTCCTCCCATTTGGGTACGTCCTTTACTTGGTATAGGGGTTCCCAGGGACCTTCCGGTTTCTTGGCCGATGTCATGAACAGGCCCTCATCGGGTGTGCAGAAATAGACCCAGAACCGGCCGCCGTGGTAGCGGATGGAGGGTGCCCATGAGCCGCCCGAGTAGTGTCGGTTATCGTCCCATCCGGGCAGGTCAAAACGGCTGTAGATCTGTGTCAGGACAGTCCAGTTTACCAGGTCATCGGACTCCAGTATCTGCATTCCCAGGAAATGGAAATCGGACGCCACCATGTAATATTTCTTACCTACGCGGATTACGTCGGGATCGGAATAATCGGCGTTCAGAACAGGGTTGATGTATGTGTCGTTGCCTTGGTCGCCCCACAGATACTGGACAGGGTTTTGTGCTGTAGCGGAAACTGCCACCAGTGCTGATATGGCCAGAATAGCCTTCCTAATCATTGATTGGACCATATGATTGAACTTTCGGTGTATGGCAAATATAGCAAAAAGCATTAACTTCGCGGTGCTATGAAAGAGTATCTTTTTACAACCAGTCTTGAGACCCGAGACTACGAATGCGACCTTCAGGGCGTAGTCAACAACGCCAATTACCAGCACTATCTGGAATATACCCGCCACAAATGGCTGCAGAGCCGTGGACAGTCTTTCCAGCAGTGGCATGAGAAGGGCATCGATGCAATGGTGTCAGAAATCAACATCAAATACAAGAGTCCGCTGCACGGCCAGGAGGAGTTCCTGTCATGCCTTAACCTGCACCGCGAGGGCGCCCGTTTCATTTTTGAGCAGGATATATACCGCAAGGCCGATATGAAACTGTGTATCCAGGCTACGGTTACCGTTGTCAGCGTGGTGAACGGCCGTCTGAGCAAGGGTGACGAGATTGCGTTCCTTCTTGAGGATGTTCAATAAGGCAGATATAACCACCGTCCTGATGGATGTCGATGACACACTCCTGGATTTCAAGGAGTGCGCCAGGGAGAATGTGCGCGGGTGCTGCCTAAAGAACGGCATTGAGTACTCGGACAGCATGTTTGAGTTCTTCCTGAGCCGTAACATCATACTCTGGAAACGCATCGAGGACGGCCTGCTTACCGTAGATGAACTGCACCGCACCCGTTGGGCCGGCATATTCCGTGACCTGGGCATTGAGGCCGACGGCCCCGCATTCGAGCTTGATTTCATTGCGGGACTGCGCGACACATCGGTCCCGGTAGCCGGAGCGCATCAGGTGATGAAGTATCTTCACGACCGATACAAGGTCTATGTTGTGAGCAACGCATCCAACCTGCAGCAGTCCACACGTCTGGGCAAGGCCGGGCTCATGCAGTACGTGGACGGTATTTTCGGCTCGCTGGACATCGGCTTCAACAAACCGTCCCGCGAGTATTTTGACTATTGTTTCTCACAGTTGGGCGGCACCCGTCCGGATCAGACCGTAATTGTGGGAGACTCCCTCAATGCCGACATCAGCGGCGGCCAGGCCTACGGTCTGCATACCATCTGGTTCAACATCCGCAGCGTGGAGGCATCGGCCCAAATCACTCCCGACCACACAATCCGCTCACTCAGCGACCTCACCTCACTGCTCTGAGCAAAGCGTGCAATTGGGGCCTGACCCCAATTGCTCACTCAGCGCAGATGGCGCTGTAGTAAGCGTAAAAATCACTCCACTTGTAGTAAGGATAGCAGTCAGTGTCGAGCGGGAGCTGGACCTCGTAGCCGTTCTGGAGGCACTTGACCAGAATCTCGGGGTTCTTCTTGCTCTTGTAGAATATGAACTGCAGGTTTCCGGCCTTGCCAATCTGGAAATCCTGGAAATAGTACTTGAGCTGGCTGGCATCGGTCACGCCGCCCTTGGGCATGTTGATACCCATCACGATGTTGAGCGGGCCAAGGTTGGTGTCATGGCCGAAACGCAGGGATGCGATGTCATTGCATTCGCCGTCTATCACCAGCTTGGCCTGATCCAGAATGTCCTGAACGATGGGTTTCATCACGTTGATGTCCCTGTACCAGTTGCGGTATGAGTTCAGGTTGGTGCGCTCCCAGCCGGCGGTCAGTTCCTCGGGCTTGAAAAGGCCTACCAGAAGTTCCTCATGGCCGATGCTGGGCAGTGAGGTGTACAGGTTCTTAAGGTTGCTGTAGATTCTGCGGGAACTGCGTGAAAGGCCTTCGGTGCTGGTAAACAGACGTGCCACGATCTCATCGTTCGATGCCACCTGCGGGGTCTCGGGGTTGAAATTGGTCATATCAAGCTGTGCACTTGCACGCGGAGCCCTGACGCGGTAGGGGTTGTCATCGGCATCGGGCTTAACTCCGTGAAGGGTGGCTCTGGATGCCTGCTCGTAGATATCGATCTTGGGGTTGCACTGCACCATGGCCTGGCAGAATGCGCTCATGCTTATTATGCATCGGCCCGTAGTGGAGGATATGGCACGGATGGTGCCTCCCTTCTTGAACACTTCAGGGAAACTCTCGTACATCTTGCGGGCAATGGCCTGATGCTGGTCCCAACCCACGCGGGTGAGTTCGCCCATGCCGGCCATGAACTCGGGGTAGAGAGCCTTGTACTGCTGGTAGAACTTCTCGCCGTCAGGGGTGAGCAGGTGCTTGTCGTGTGCCTCGGTAAAGATGGTGTCCAACTCCAGGTAGAGCGAGTTGTTCCAATAATAACGTGAACCGTGACGTGCGTAATGGCTGATGTAGAAAGGTTTGTAGCCCTTGGGCGCCTTGGACAGGGCCGGAGCATCGAAAGTGTAAGGGTAATCAGTTCCGTAAGATTTCTGGGGATTGGCATTTATCTCCTCAAGAACGTTCATACGCTGGGCGTATGTGAATGCGCATGTAAATAACGCAATAACAAGCAGGATTCTCTTCATTATGATTGTTTTTGGTTAGCTGATAGTGCAAAGATAATACAAATCCTTTACCTTCGCATATGTAATTACTGAACCTATGATTATTGAGAATGACCTTATATGTGCCGATATAGACCTGCACGGCGCTGAACTGACCAGCCTTAAGAAACAGGGCAGTGGTGAGGAACTCATCTGGACCGCCCAAAAGGAATATTGGGGCCGACATGCGCCCATGCTCTTCCCCATAGTGGGCAAAGTGTGGAAAGGAGAGTACAGGGTAGGGGACAAGACCTACAGCCTGCCGCAGCACGGATTTGCCCGCGACCGCGAGTTCAAGGTGCTCTGTCACGACAAAGAGAGCCTTGTACTGTGTCTTGAGTCCGATGAACAGTCACTCAAGGTTTATCCGTATAAGTTCCGCCTGGAGGCAACATACCGCCTGGAGGATAATGCTCTGATTGTGGAGTGGCGGATCAAGAACCCCGGTGACGGGCCGATGTACTATCAGATAGGTGCGCATCCCGGATTCAATTTCCGCGATTTCAAAAAGGATGATCCCATTCACGGATACTTCCGCCTTATACAGGGAGAGGAACCCATAAGCCGGTTTATCATAGGCCAACTCACGGAGGATGGCTATCGCAGTGACAGCGCCGGCATGATGGAACTGGACAGCGACGCTATGCTG
Source organism: uncultured Bacteroidales bacterium (assembly GCA_902774335.1). Lineage (GTDB taxonomy): Bacteria > Bacteroidota > Bacteroidia > Bacteroidales > Bacteroidaceae > Colenecus. The sequence goes on along the minus strand of CACYHW010000015.1, from coordinate 45,941 downwards.
CCACTTACTCCGGGCCTTTTTGCAAATGATGCGCTGGTGCTTGAGGAGTATCAGTTGGACCAGGTGATACTCTACGACAAGGATTGCAACCCGTATATATCGGTACAGACCGATGAAGCTCCGGTGTGGGGCTTGTGGTCACCTCCCGGCAAGAACGCACCGTTTGTATGCATTGAGCCCTGGATGGGTCGGTGCGACTACCAGGGCTATGACGGCGATATCTCCGGCCGCGATTATATCAACATGCTGGAAGCGGGAAAGAGCTGTGAATTTGTTTACAGAATCTCAGCGATTTAGGAATTGAGAATTGAAAATTGAGAATTGAGAATTTTCAAGCACCTGCGTTAAAACCCGCGACATTAAAAAAGGTTCGGAAGTTATTCCGGACCTTTTTTATAATTCTCAATTTTCAATTCTCAATTCTCAATTCACCTGGTAGCTCCAGCAGCGGCGGCGGCGGTGAGTATAATGTTCAAAGTGCTTCCAGATGTTCTGAACATTTGCATTGTCCTCAAGCATGGGGCCGGTCTGGCAGTCTATGCCTCCGTGTGACTGGATGGCTTTGATGCCTTCGCGCAGGATGATGCACTCCACGCCTTTCTTCTGGTCCTCGGGACGCACACCAATCATGTAGAAATCTATGTGCCGATGATCGTTCAGGTCGCTAAGCACCTTAAGTGCCGAGAACAGCCCCAACTTACCCTTGCTGGCGCGAATGCCGCGACTGATGGACGGGGCGATGAAGCCGAATCCCACCAGATCGCCCGCCTGGTTCTGAACCATAAGGGAATACTCGGGGCGGCCGACCAGACCTATCAGATGCTCCATGTTGTCAATCTGCTTATCGGACAGGGGAACCACGCCGTGCAGTTTGGCAAAGGCCACGTTGATGATCTCCATAGCGCGGCGTACGTATGGGCGTACCTCCTTCATGTTACGGAACTTCTTGATAGAGTAGCCGTAGCGCTTCTCGGAAATATCGGCAATCTGGTCCATCTTGGGCGGAACCTGATCGGGGACAATTACCTTGGTCTCGGTCCAGTCCCATTTTTTTGTCAGCCCCAGACGCTTCATGTGCTCTATGTAATAGGGGTAGTTGTAGAGGGTGATATACATGTCAAGCTGGTCAAAGCCGTCCACCAGCATGCCCTGCTTGTCCAGGTTGGAGAATCCCATCGGACCCACCAGTTCGTTCATGCCAAGCTCGCGCGCCCAGCCTATGACCGTGTCAAAGAGCGCCTTGGAAACCTCGTAATCATCGATAAAGTCAAAACGTGTGAACCTGAGTTGCTTCACGTTATCCTTCTCGTTCGCGGCACGGTTAAGTATGGCACCTATGCGGCCTACAATTTTTCCGTCACGCAGAGCAAGCCACAGCCTGCTTTCGGCATAGCTGTACGCTCCGTTTTTCTTTGGATTGAAGGTGTCCATCTCATCGCCGATGAGTACGGGCACATACATTTCACAGTCTCTGTAGAGGTCAATAGGGAACCTGAACAGTCTCTTCTTGTCCTTGTCGGTAAGGACTTCCTTAATTTCAATCATTGTCTTTAGTTACCAGCAGAATCCCAATCCTATCAGGTTACGTGCTTTTCCAAGCTCATCCGAAACAGGCTTCTCCTTGTTCATTACATAACGGTACTGATAGCGGTAGCTGAGCACTACGCGCCATACACGCACGGTAAGGCCGATTTCGGGAGCCAGAGCGTGCATCCAATGGTACTTTTCAACGAACTCGTCGTTACCCTTCTGGGCATTATAATCGGGGTTGGGAAGTTTAGTGTAATAACCGCCTCCTGCATAGCTGAACGGTGAGAACAGCACCCAAGCCTTAGGTACAAACCGGTTGGGGTTGCGGGCGTAGAGGCGCCATGTCCATCCGACGCTTGCCATAGCCTGGTACATGGGTGCGTCAGGTACGGTATTCTCGGTGGTTATGGGATCCATGTTCTTTGACAGGAGGTCAATGACACCCTTGTCCAGACCGAATGAGAAATAGCCTCCGGACTTATCGGGCTTGAGTCCTGCAAACATGAGTCCGATGTTGCAGTCGGGGTTGTAGATGTATGATACCGAACGGGTGTGGTTGTCCTGCTTGTAGCGTTTGAGCTGGATGAACGCCAGGTTGCTGCCGGCCAGCGAAGACTGGGGGTTGTTCTGGGCGATGGCATGCTCGTAGAGCTCACGGGCCTCCTCGTAACGCTTGGTGTCGAAGTATGTCTGAGCTACCTCGATGTCATGTCTGCTTACGCGGTTGAAGTTCTCGTTCGCATTCAGGTAGAGGTCACGTACCAGGGTGCTCGAGGGGTTCTCGGTGAGCATCTTGAGGTAGACGGAGCGGGCATTGTAGTAGTCCTTGTTTTCGGTGTAGGCGGCACCCTCCCTGGTCCACTTGATAAGCGAGTCACACTTTACTATATACTCGTCCAGATGGTTCTCGGTATCGGGGAACTCGGGGCACTGCTTGGCTACGTTGAACTTGTCGATGGCTGCCTCGTACATGCCCAGTGACATAAAGGAGAGACCCTCCTCGGTGGCAATGTAAAAGAGACTGCGCAGCTTGGAGTAGGGGTCGGTGACCATGAACTCCAGCTTCTCCTTATCGCTCAGGTTGAGCGGGATGTAGTATTTCCTGAATCCCTCGGATACCACGGCCAGCTGACGTCCCTTGAACGAAGTACCCTCCTCGCGGGTCTTGAAGACTATGCTGTAGACCTTCTCGGGGCCTTCGGTGGTGATGCTCAGGTCCAGCTTGGCGTCAACGTTGGACGACAGGTCCAGATCGAACGGCTCCTGGCAGCGCAGAATGACCTGCGCCTCATGACGGTCACCGCAGGGATAGACCGACAGGTTGGGGGTAATATCGGTAATAACCAGATTCTTGAGCTGGTCCTGTGCCTGGATTCCGGTAAAAGCCCATGCCAGGACGACTGTCAGCAGCAGTTTGGCTTTGTTTGTCATATGCGCTCTCTTTAGGATTAAATACTGAACATATCGAGTGAGAATACCTCGTCACGGGGCAGCGGCTTGCCGTTGTACTTGTCGGGCTGCCATGTGCGTACCTGTATGCTGGGGTTGAGCTCATCCTCAAAGTTGATCATGAGGAACAGATAGCCTACGTCGCTGTAGTTGGATGAGTTCCAGTGCTGCTTCAGGGTAACGCCGAATATGTCGTCGCGCTTGGGATGACGCATAACCTCGATCTCATCGAATATAAGGTTGATGTAACTGTTGTTCTTGAAGCATTTCTTGAGGTTGGTTATGTACTCCTCCTTGGTTGACTTCTGATACTGGATCTGCTCGTTGTTGAGTGACTGGGCAGTCAGATCCTGTTTTTTCTTGTCAATCTTGACCACCTTACCGGTAATGATAAGGGCGTTGTCGCTGAACACGTTGTTGATGTACTCAATGTCCTTGCGGTTATAGGCTGTGCGGAAGTTCTCCACAAAGTCTATGATGGCCTGGCGGCGGTGGAAGTCCTTGACGCTGATCTGGGCGTTGATGACATCCAGATAACGGTGTTCCTCCAGGGCAATCATGATGTTGTCAATCTGACCCTGCTGGTTGAAGCAGAGCACCAGCTCCTGTTCGCAGTTGTCGTCATCGGCCGCAAGCAGGGTAACGGGGATGTTACGTACCTGTACGGTTCCGTTCTGCATGGAGATACCCTTCTCGGTAACCTGCGAAACGGGGCACATCATGGCGCTCGATGCCCACATCTCGTCCAGACACCTTCGTCCGTCCTTGGTGAACATAAGCTCGCCCTCCTTTTCGAGCTTGACCTTTGATTTACCGGATATAACGGTCGAGTTGAGGGCCGATAAAAGGGTGGATGCGCTCTTTTCAATACCCTCCTTGAGATTGGCATCGGAGATGCCGTCCTGAATGCTGAAACGTACTACGTCCAGTTGTGCGTGGGCTGACACTGCGAATAATGCAAGTGCTGCGGTCAATAGGAAATGTTGTATTCTCATAATTGTATCTTATTTTTCCTGAAAGAGATTCTTGATGTTATGCTGGGGTATGAATGTGGACAGGTCGGCCCTGAGGGTCACCTGACCGTCTTGCTTAAGCTGTCCGGGAGTAAAGCTCACCGACAGTATGTGGAGATAGTTGTAGACGGGGTGGAACATGGCCAGAAGGCACTGGCTGCGCTCTCCGTCGCGTCCCAGATCGCCGGTGTAGAAGCGGAATCCCTGCTGCTGCACGTATCCGATAAAATGATCCAGCGATATGGTGAACTTCCTTATGTCGCGATTGTATGCATGCGGGGTGATGTCCAGCATGATGTTCTGCACCTGCCTGGCCGGAACTGCACCTATGAGCATGTTGCGCATGGTCTCCTCGGGGTACTTTTCGGGGTCCAGGAGGATGGTGCCGGCTGAGGTATAGAACACGTCGTTGCGCAGTGAATCGATCATGTAGCAGTCGCCGCCCTTTACCTTAAGGGCCTTGGCGTTGGTCGTAAAGGCAGATTCCTCAGGTTCGGTCTGCTGATATTTGAGTTCGGTTCTGGTCAGATCCGTGATGAAACGCTCCTCGTGCTCCTTCTTGTCGAAGGGGAATAGCAGGTCACGGCTGGAGGGGATGTAGATGTGGAGTGTGGCTCCGGCCTGGCTGCGCATGAGCATATCGATCTCGGCCCCTCCCGTAGTCAGGGTAAGCGAGTTGATGGAGTTGATCACGTCGAGTGCCTGGCTCAGGTTCGTAAAGCTGCCAGATCCCAGCGGATAGCCGCCCAATACTATGCGGACGCCGTACTCCTTGAGCAGACTGGACTGCGATGCTGTGGTCTTGCGTAACAGCAGCTCTACCCACAGACGCTCCACAAAGGAGATGATGACAGGGTCGTAGGCCTTGCGTACATTGTCCGAGAAGAGCCTTGCTCCAAGCTGTACGGTCACGCCGTCCTGCGCCTCGGTGTAGAAGAGCAGGGTGGAGCTCAGGTCCGTGCACTGGAACTGCCCTGACAGCGGGATCTCCTTGATGGGCATCTGATCCAGCATCCTGACTATACGCTCAGGCGTCCTGATCTCGATCCCGTTCTGTGCTTTCAGAAGCGGGGCCGATGCCAGCAGTGCCAGACATAATATGTATTTGAGCCTTGTCATCGTCATATCAGATACTTGGGAATCCGTACATTGTGAGTACGTCTCGCCAGATGTTGTTCTTAAGGTAGAAATAGTTGCGTCTTACCTGCTGCGCCATCTCAATGTCGCGGTCAACGCCAATACCCCAGAAGAATGCCACGCTCAGCTCGTCGACAGCCTCGATGGAACCGGCGTCGATAGCCTGGAACAGGCAGTGTATGTACTGGTTGTAGTCGGCCTGCACACCCAGTCCGCTCTTGTAGGCCAGGGCAATCTGCCAGTATGCATCGGCATAACCCTTATCGGCCGATTTGCGGAAGCAGTCGAGTGACTGGTCCAGGTCGCGGCTCTTGATAACACCCTCCTTGTATGCCATTCCCAGACGGTAGAGCGAGTAGGCGTCGCCCTGTGAGGCACCCTTCTCGTACTCGGCGGCTATCTCCTCGGGATCGGAGTTTCCGCTGGCCAGGATGTCGCCGTTCAGGCCGTACACGTAGGGGTTGTAGGCCATGAGCATGGTGCTCATCTGTGCGTCGGACAGCTCGCGGAACTTCTTGCGCTGCATACGCATGGGGTAGTGCTTCTCGTCTATGGAGAGGTTGTAGTATACGGGGATGAGCCATGCGCTTGCCCTGAGGCATCCCGCATCGGCCAGTTTCTGCATCTGTACTATGGCTTTTGACAGACGGTCGGTCTCATCGGCCTTCTTGCCCAAGCCGGCTCCGTAGTAACTCATGTATGCCAGGGGGAAGAGCTTGGTGGGATCAGTCTGCGCCTCGGCCTCCAGCTTGGTGTACATGGCGCGGTACAGGGCGTTCTCCTGAATGTTGCTGGTGTATGCGTAGGGCTTGTAGCTGTCGGGTACGCGGAACATGTGGAAGCTGCGCTCCTCGATTACCATGTCGCGGCTGCCGTCGGCTGTGGTGTGCCTCTCGCTGACAATGTAGCTGCATGCCAGAACGTTCTCGGTGACGCTCTTGAGCGAGAAGTTGATGGTGGTCTGGAACTTCTCGTTGGAGACCTTGCGGCCTGCGTAGTTGAGCAGGGTGCTGCCTATGCGGCTGGCCAGTGCACCGAACGGTATAAAGAGCGAAAGTCCGTCCATAACGTCACGTCCTATGGTAACCACGTTGGGCTTGTCCTTCTTGCGGAGCGCAAAGGTAAAGTCAAAGCTCTCCTCCGAGAAGTCACCGCGTGATGCGCTTCCCTTGAGTTCTGATGCGTCAAAGTCGGCGCCGTCGCTGGACCAGATGCTCTTGACTGCGTTCCATGATGTCTTGAACATGCCGTTCTTCTTGTCAAGGAACAGGCCGGACTCCTCGTTGAGCATGGCTGTCAGGGTGTTGCCCATCTGGTCTATCTCGAGTATTATGAAGTCACGTCCGGTCTCGGGGCTGAATACCGACGATACCCATTTGCCTGTCAGGTCGGTCTTGGATGCGAAACTGCGCTTGGGAGTGACCTTGGCGTTGTACTGCGCGTCACGCTTCATGTGCAGGTCCTCGACCAGGGTGGGGTGCGGACTGAACAGAAACGGGGTCTCGCAGTCGGGCTTGGCGGCTGTTGCTGTTGCCTGGCTCATAATATCCTGTGCCTGGTCCTGTATCTCCTGCGTTATCTCAGGTTCGGGTTCCGGCTGAACAACGGCTGCGGTCTCCTGCTGGGCAGGCTTGAACTGTACGGCCGATATGTCAAACAGCGATACCTCCTGTCCGCTCTCGGGCTCGGGTGCCGCATCGGGATTGTTCTCTGTCGCAGGTTCGGGCTCGGGCTCCGGTTCGGGCTCGGGCTCCTTGGTGTTGGCCGATGCTACCAGCGCCGACAGGTCAAAGAGCGATGTGGCGGTTGTGGTAAAGGCCGGTGCTGCGGGTGCTTCGGGCTGCTGGACGGGTGCCGCAGCGGCTTTCTGCTGCTCCTTGGCTGCGGTCTCGGCCATGAGCTGCTGGAACTGTTCCTCCTCCTGCTGCTCAAAGCTCTTGGCTCCCAGCTTGCTCTCGAGTTCCTTCATTCGGCCGCTCACCTCGGCAACCTTCTTGTCGTCCATCTCCAGGCTCGTGTAGGTGCGGTACATGACCAGTGCCATCTCCTGCTCGCCGCCCTCGTCGTATATCTGTGCCATACGCAGGTAGGTGTCGGGCAACTTGGGGTACATGGCTGTGATCTCCTCACACAGTGCAATGGCCTCGGAGTCCTTGCCGCTGTTGTGCAGCTGGGTTATCTGATAGTATTTGCGCAGCAGCTGTCCTCGTGTCATCTGTGCCGACGCGCTGTTGAACGCAAAGAGCAATGTAATCGTCAATATGGATATGAACCTCTTCATGGCCACTGCTTATTTAAGGGTTGACCACACAAGACCGCGCTTGTCGTAGCTGAAGGGCCTGAAACTTTCGGGGAACTCGCGCATGAGCTGGCGTGACATCTCCTTGGCCGATGAGTGCAGCACCTGCTCGTTGTTCCTGCTTGTGGGTGCCAGGTACTGGAAATCCTTGATTCCGTACTGGAACAGCTCGTTGCCGCTGGATGCCTCCTTGACGGTCACGTTGAGTGTGCCCAGGAACTTGTTGATGGGCCACTTGGCCTTGGCATCGGCCTCCTGGTCAAGCTTGATGCCGGGAACGGCTGTCAGAATCAGGTCGGCCTTGCTCTTGTCATCAACTATCACCAGATCCTTGCGGGCTGCAACCAGTTCGTTGACCGCCTTCTCGGTGGCCGAGTCAGACGGGTTCACGCTCAGGTAGATGTAGTTGGTGGGATCAAACAGCTTGACAAATGTCTGTGCGGTGCCGATGTTGGCGGCTCCTGCGGTAAGCTGCTTGAAGGCGTATGTATCGGGCAGGTCATAGAGACCCTCCTTGTCGATTGAGAATGAGATCTCCTGCAGAGGCTCGTCGGCGGCCTTTACGATGGAGAATGTGGCAACGCCGTTCTCATCGGTAATGAATGAGCCGTCGGTGGTGCCGGGATAGTCTATCACAACGCCTATCTTGCGTACCGGAGTGCCCTTCTGGTCGACGGTAACCTTGAATGTGGCGGGTACGGCCTCGCCTGCAACGGCGGGAATCTCGCTGACTGAGCAGGTGAGCTTGATGTTGTCAAACACGTGCACGTAGCTGTTGTAGATGCTGGTGAACAGGTCTACGTTCTCAAAGTCGTACTTGATGCGGTGCTGTGTATAGATGAGCGGGTGAATCAGGTTGAGAGCATCGGAGTAGGTCTTGGCTGCGGTGTAGAGCATGCCGTCCTGCTGGTATGACATACCCAGCTTCCACATGGTCTCGGCCTGTCCGCAGATGCTGTCCTCAAGGGCGGCAATGCGTGTCTGGTAGTCCTTCTCGGTTATGCTGTAGTAGCACCAGTACTCCTCGTCGTCCTCCCATTCGCCCTGGAACTTGAGCAGAGGGGTGTTGAATACCTTATCAATGAAAACGTCGTCGAACGATGCGTTGTAGGTTCCTCTCAGAATCAGGTCGCCAAGCAGTGAGTTTGCGTCGACTGCCAGATGGAGTGACTGCAGTATCTTCTTCTCAGCCTCCCTGCGTCCGCTCTCCTTGTACCGGTCGTTGAAGAACAGTTGCGACACGATGATTGACGAAGCCTGCTGAGCGCTGTTCTCCGATGAAACTCCGTCAGGGTTCATGGAGCGTTTGGAAACGCTGGCAATGCCTATGTAGGTATTCTTGACAGTGGGAGCCTTGGTAATCCATGCGGGTTTCTTGGCAGCAGCTGTTTTATTCTGTGAATAGACTTGTGTGGGAACCGATGACAGCATTACGAATGCAATGGCTGCCATAATCATTGCGCCTCTTTTTTTCATCAAATTGGTCTTTAGGTTTGTTTTCGCTGCAAAAATAATAAATAAATGTTAAATAGATGTGGAAGGATGTAAAATGTTCGCGCATTAGCGCGCGTGATGGGCAAAAAAAATGACATCCTGCCCGGCGGGACAGGATGCCAATATGGATTTTATCTTACAAACAGGATTAGAATGATGTCGATATTGCGATCATGAACGGATAGGCCTCAACAGGGCTGTCGTTCAGGAACAGGCTGGTGAATGAGTAGCGTGCCAGTATTCCGAAATCGTTGATACCTATTCGGGCTACGGCATTCAGACCGAGCGGGTTCACGTTCACGCCCTTGATCTTGTCGGAGTGGCCTCCGTAGAAATCAACCTTGGATACATCGGCAAAACGGTACTCCAACTCAGGTCCGAAGGCCAGGAACGGTCCGCGGCTGGATGAGGAGCTGATCTCAAGGCAGAAAGGCACTTTGAAACTCCAGTAACGCAGGTAACCCTGCTTTACGTCGTGATTATCATATCGGGTTTTGGTCAGCACCAGGTTTCCGTTGTTATCGTAGTTAAGGTACTGCTGGCCGTCAATCCAGTAACGTGAGCGTGTCAGGTAGAATGCGGTATTGATACCTACGTTCTTGGTCATGTGGTAACCCCACTGTCCGAGCGAGATTCCGAACTCGAATCCCTTGCCGGGTTTCTGGGGCAGTCCGGGTGCAAGTGTGGGGGGCTGGTCGGTGCAGAGCAGATTGACTCCAAAGTAGAAATCGGGGGTGTGTCCGGGACCGTAGTAACGGTAACTTTTACTTACATTGCTCTTGTTCTTGCTGTCATCGGATTTTTTCTGTGACTTGGTGCCGTCGTTCTCGACCACCTCGTAATACTCGGCTCCTACAAGGCCGTCATAAAAGTTGTGGGCAAAACGTCGTGCCCAGCCTTCGCTGCGGCCTACCTTGCCGTATTCATCATACTCGTAGTATCTCTCGGATTGTGCAAATGCGGGAATTGCAACCAAAGCAACAAGTGCCGCTACCAGATATTTTTTCATTTTTCCAATAGTTGTTTTACCTATAGACGAAGTAGGTCCGGAATTGTTGGTCAAAAGCTGCAATTTTTTTTATTTTTTTGCCGCAAGATACTCCAAAGCCTCCTTGTAGCCGTCAAATCCGTGTCCTTTGATAACCTTTTCGGCATAGAGTGACACGAATGAGCGCTGACGGAAATCCTCGCGTGAGTCCACGTCGCTAATATGGACCTCCACGGTGGGGATGGAGACTGCCTTGAGTGCATCCAGGATGGCTACGCTTGTGTGGGTGTAGGCTGCGGGGTTGATCACAATGCCGTCAAAAACACCGTATGCCTGCTGGATCTTGTCCACAATGGCGCCCTCGTGGTTGTGCTGGAAGCATTCAACCTCAAGACCCAGCTGCTGTGCGCTCTCCTGGATGAACGCCAGCAGAGCCTTGAAATCGCGGCTGCCGTAAATGGCAGGCTCACGCAATCCGAGCATGTTGAGGTTGGGACCGTTGATTACCAATATATTTTTCATGCCCCAAATTTAGATAATCTCCTGATATGTACCAAAGTACTTGAACTGCTCGCCGCAGTGGTCCAGCTCGCTTATGAGCGATGCGAACTTCTTGTCGTAGATGGAGAGCTCGATGTCAAAGTAGAACATGAACTCAAAGTCACGTCCGGGGATGGGACGGCTCTCCAGCTTGACCAGGTTGGCGCCGGTGGCGTTGAACTTGGACAGGACGCTGAACAGAGTACCGGGCTTATGGCTGACCACCATCATGATACTTGTGCGGTTGGCACCCGGATAGATGCGGGCATCCTTGGCTATGCAGATAAAGCGTGTGTGGTTGCTGTCAAAGTTCTGGATATCCTGTGCCAGAACCTCCATGTTATAGAGGTCAATACAGCTCTTTGAAGATATGGAGGCCGATGTACGGGTGGCGTCCTTTGATACGCGCTGTGCAGCCATGGCGGTATTGTCGAACGGGATAATCTCCACACCCTTGAGGTTGCTCAGGTAGTGTGAGCACTGGTTGATGGCCTGCGGATGTGAGTAGATGGTCTTGATGTCCTTGAGCTTGGCACCCTTGGCAGCCAGCAGCTGATGGTCTACGCGCACGCGTGTGCTTCGTACGATGTGTACGTTGTATTTAATGAGCAGGTCGTAGATCTCGTTCACCGAACCTGCGGTTGAGTTCTCAATGGGAAGTATGCCGTATTCGCACAGACCGTCGGTGACCATGCGGATAACACCCTCAAAGGTGTTGTTGAACATGATCTCGGGTACCTCGAACAGCTTTTCGGCGGCAATCTGCGAGTATGCGCCCTCACGTCCCTGGCAGGCTACCACGGCGCGGTTGGGGAAGGGTGCGGGATCGGCGTTGATAAGGTTGGACAGAGCCTTGTACAGGGGTGAATCCTTTTCCTTGTACATAGCCTCGTAGGCCTTGCTCACGTCAAAGATGGAGCGGTAGAGGACTCGTCCGAAACCCTCAAGGTTCTCGGGCAGCTGTTTGGAGATGCGTGCCAGAACCTCACGCTCGCGTGAACTTGCGTTTACCGGTATCTCATTTTCTCTTTTGAACTCGCCTATGGCGTTAACCACTTCCATTCTCTTCTGGAAGAGGCGGCAAATGTCGTCATCAATCGAGTCAATCTGTTTTCTGTAGTCTGAAAGTTCCATATGGTTTGTAAAGTTTTTATTCCTGTGAAACCTGTGCGCCGAGTTGCGAATAGTGCTCAAAGAAAGCCGGATAGGACTTGGCGGTACATTCGGCATCCTCAATACGTATGCTGCAGTCATGAACAGCAGCCAGTATTGCGGCCGACATAGCCATGCGGTGATCGCCGGCGGGATTGCAGATACAGTCATGTCCGGCACCACCCGTAACGGAAAGAGTGTTTTCCGTGGCGTTGGCCTCTATTCCTGCGGCGTGAAGCATATCCAGTACGGACTGAATGCGGTCGCTCTCCTTGATGCGAAGGCGACGGGTGTTGTCAAATGTGGTAGCGCCCTGCGCACGTGATGCGGCAACCGACAGAACGGGTACCAGATCGGGTACGTCGGCGCAGTCCACAATTGCGGCCTTGAGTGCCGAAGGACGGGCTGTGACATAGCCAGAACCCGTTTCGATATCGGCCCCCATCTGGCGCAGTATGTCCACTACGCGGCGGTCACCCTGTGCCGATGCCTGATAATCCACGCCGTTGCAGCGTATGGCATCCGGGCCTGCGGCGCCTGCTACCAGCCAGAAGGCTGCGGCCGACCAGTCGCCCTCGACATCCACGGTTGTGCCGGGTGCCTTGAACTTCTGTCCGCCGGGAATGATATAGCCGTCCTTGACGGTCTGTATGGTTATGCCGAAAGCGGCCAGGGCATTCAGGGTAAGGCCTATGTATGAGGCGCTCTCCATCTTGCCGGTTATTATGATGCGGCTCTCGCTGCCCGTCAGGGGCAGAGCCATGAGCAGTCCCGATATGAACTGTGACGATACGCCACCGTCGATGGTGTATGTTCCGGCGGGCAGCGTGCCCTGACAGGTCAGGGGCATACGGCCGTTCTCCGACATGCGGATTCCGTGCGCCGTCATCTCCTCGTACAGGGGTGAAAGGGGGCGCTCAGGCAGACGGCCGTGGCCTGTAAAAACGGCGTCAGCACCCAGTGCAGCGGCAACAGGGAGCATAAAACGCAGGGTGGATCCGCTCTCTCCGCAGTCCAGAACGGACCCGGTGCGAACGTTATATATAGGCTCTACGTTAAACTTGCCGTTCGTATATGTGATGTTTGCACCCAGGGCATTAAGGCAATTGGCAGTTGCCTCCATGTCCTTGTTGATGCTGTGGCAGGTTATGGAGCAGGGAGTGCCGGTCAGGGCTGCGCATATGAGCATGCGGTGTGCCACCGATTTTGAAGGCGGTACCTGTACGTCACCCCGGAGCGTTCCCTTTACTGTTGCTATCATAAACCTATCTCTTTCATGAGTTCAAGAACGCGTGTGGCGGGCATCTTTTCCAGCGTGCACTGGCCAAGTTCCTTGGGCAGTACCAGGGTTATGTCACCTCCGCTGCGTTTCTTGTCGGACAGTATTACGTTGTAGAGCTCCTGTGCGGAGTAGGGGCTTCCGGTCTCGAAACCGTAATCCTTTACAACCTGAGCTATCTGTCCGGTATAGTCTGTGAATCCGTATTTTGCGGCAACCTGTGCGGCTATGATCATGCCGCGGGCCACGGCGCTTCCGTGGGTTATGGTGAATCCGCTCAGCTTCTCGATGGCGTGACCGAATGTGTGGCCGTAGTTAAGGAGTCCGCGCATTCCGCGGTCGAACTCATCGGCCTCAACGACATCGCGCTTGATCTCTATGCAGCGGGCTATCACCTCGGTGAGGTCGAATGTGCCCGGTTTTGCTACGGTGTCAAAGAGCTTGCGGTCCAGGATGACTCCGTATTTGATTACCTCGGCAAAGCCGTCACGCAGCACCGACGGATCGAGTGTGGAGAGGGTGTCGGTGTCAAGGTATACCAGGGCGGGCTGATGGAATGCGCCCACCAGGTTCTTGCCGGCGCTAATGTCCACGGCTGTCTTGCCGCCTACCGATGAGTCGACGGCTGCCAGCAGGGTAGTGGGTACCTGTATGTAGGGGATGCCGCGCAGGTAGATGGCTGCGGCGAATCCGGCCATGTCGCCAATCACGCCGCCGCCCAGTGCCAGCGCCATGTCGGTGCGGGTCACCTGGCTCTGGACCATGCAGTTGATGAATCCCGTCACGCTGTCAAGGGTCTTGCTCTGCTCGCCGTTGGGAATAACGTGGCAGACGGTCTTGAATCCGGCTGCTTCAAGCGACTGGGTTACTGTCTTGCCGTAGAGCGGGAAAACCTTGTCGTCGCTCAGGATGGCTATGGTGCAGGGCTTGAAACGCTCCTTGAGGGCCTGGCCTATCCGGCTGAGACCGCCCTTGCTGAGCAGTATGTCGTATGTGCCTGAGGCCTTGACTGTGATTCGGGTTGTCATAATTACTTGTCTGAAAGTTCCTTTGCAATGCGTCCGTCACGTAACAGTGCGCACAATGCCGTGGCGTCATCGGCCTCCATGGCATCGGCGTACTGTGTGAGGTTGTTTATCAGGGTATGTATCTCGCGCAGAAGGTTGTCCTTGTTCTCAAGGAACAGCTCTGTCCACATATTCTCGTTTAACCAGGCTACGCGTGTAAGGTCGCGGAAGCTGCCTGCGCTGTAGCCCTTGTGCTGCTGGGCCGACGGGCTCTTGATGAAGGCGTTGGATACCACGTGGGGCAGCTGCGAGGTGAATGCAATCATGCTGTCGTGGTCATTGGCCGATGTAAACACCACGCGCTTGAGCTGCATGGGTTCCAGCAGGCTCTTGATACGGTCCAGAAGCAGGATGTCATCGTGTGTAGGGGGTACGATGATCATGGATGCGTTCAGGAACATGGTGGCACGGGAGTTCTTGTAGCCCGACAGGTGAGTTCCTGCCATGGGGTGTCCGCCGGCATAGGTGAATCCGTACTGCGCTGCAACGCGCATGCCGCACTCCACCACCTTGCGCTTGGTTCCGCAGTCGTCAATGACCATTGTGGTCTTGGCAATCTCGGAGCCGTGCTGCTCGAGCCAGTTGCATGCGGCATCGGGAGTGACGGCTATATGGATAAGGTCACATTTCTTTATGTTCTTGTTGTCGAGCACTGCGGTGAGCGTACCCTCCAGCTCGGCAAAACGGCTTACCGACTCGTTAAGGTCATAACCGTAGACGGTCCAGCCGGCCTCATGATATGTCTTGGCCAGCGATCCGCCAATCAACCCTAGTCCAACTACTCCTACAATCATCGTGAATTCTCTGAGTATTAATTCTCAATTTTCAATTCTCAATTAAATAATCTGCTTGAGTGCCATTACCTTCTTTGCAACCTCATCAAACTGCTCCGGAGTAAGTGACTGGGCTCCGTCGCAGAGAGCGTGGATGGGGTCGTTGTGTACCTCGATGATAAGACCGTCGGCGCCGGCAGCCACTGCAGCGAGTGACATGGAGGGAACCAGACGTGACTTGCCGGTGGCATGGCTGGGATCTACTATGATGGGCAGATGAGACAGCTCCTTTACTACCGGTATGGCGGAGAGGTCAAGCACGTTACGGGTGTATGTGTCATAGCTGCGGATACCGCGCTCGCACAGTACGATGTTCTCATTACCTCCGGCCATGATATACTCGGCGCTCATGAGCCACTCCTTGATGGTGCTGGCTATGCCGCGCTTGAGCAGGATAGGCTTGCGGGTACGTCCCAGTGCCTTGAGCAGCTCAAAGTTCTGCATGTTGCGTGCGCCTACCTGAAGCATGTCTACGTCCTCAAAAAGTTCCAGGTGACGCTCGCTCATGATCTCGGTGACGATTGGCAGGCCGGTAGCCTTACGTGCCTTGCGCAGCAGTTCCAGACCGTCGGCACCCATTCCCTGGAAATCATACGGGCTGGTGCGGGGCTTGAATGCGCCGCCGCGAAGCAGTGTTGCGCCCGATGCCTTGACGGCCTTGGCTATATCGGTTATCTGTTCCTCGGACTCAACCGAGCAGGGACCGGCAATCATGGCAAAGTTGCCGCCGCCAATCTTGACCTTGTTCTCACCCTCACCTATCTCTACTACGGTATCGGCCGGGTGGAAACGGCGGTTGGCACACTTGAAGGGCTCGCTGATGCGGGTTACGCTCTCAATGATGTCAAGGCCGCTCAGCAGGTCGGGATCGATACGGCTGGTATCGCCGATAAGACCTATTACTGTCTGGAACTGACCTTCCGAGATGTGTACGCCTACGCCCTGGCCTTTGATCCAGTTGATAAGGTTTTTCTTTTGAGTCTCTGAGACTCCTGCTTTAAGTACTGCTATCATATCGTTATGTTTTTATTTCTTCAAACCGTATATTAACAAAAGAACCCGAATCATTGATCCGGGCTCTCTGTTATTCCTTATTTGTATGCATACAACAAATTACCCGGCAAACTGTCTGGTAAACCAAAAGTAATAAAAGTATGCGCTGGTTGCTTTCATATTCAGCCGCAAAGGTAAATAACATTTTGTTCCGTTGTAATGTTGCAGTCGCTTTTTTTTGAAAAATACTCTGATCTGAGTACTCAGTCCTTCTTCAGGGCGCGCAACTCCTCTATGTAGGCGGCTGTTATGACACCGCTGGGGAGTGCAATGATTGCCACACCGAACAGGGATGAAACCATACTTATGAGCCTGCCTATGTCGGTCACGGGGGTAACGTCGCCGTAGCCCACGGTGGTCAGGGTTACCGTGGCCCAGTACAGCGCGTCAAAGAAGTTCTGGAAGGTAGCCTGCCCTGTTTCGGGGTTGATGTGCGGCTCGGCGTTGAACATGATCAGGGCCGATATGAATATGTAGAATATGGCTATTCCGAGTACGGTCAAGAGTATGGTCTTTTCACGCTTGATCACATTGCCCAGTATCTTTATGTTCTTGGAGTAACGGATAAACTTGAAGAGCCTGAGAATCCTGAGCAGACGTGATATCCTGAATATCTTGAATCCCTGTCCCAGTATGTTCAGACCGGGCAGTATGGCCAGGAAATCAATGATGGCCCATCCGGTGAAGGGGTAGAGCAGGAACGACCATTTGCCCTTGCCCACAATGTAATCGGCCGTAAGCCAGCGCAGCAGATAGTCCACTATCAGGAGCGACACGGCTACCTTTTCTATCTTGTCGAAAACAGGGTAGGTGTCGACAAACATAAGAGGTATTATGCTGGCGGTAATGGCGGTAAGGATGATGAAATCGTATATGTAGCTGACCCAGTCGTTGTCGCGGCCCTGCTCAACTATGGTGTAAAGACGTCTTCTCATAACGTTTTGAATTGGGAGTGACTGCAAATATAACTATCTTTGCACACAAACAATCACAAAATGGCACAGACAACAGTAGACGACAAGAAGATTATTTTCTCCATGGTGGGCGTGAGCAAGGCCTTCCAGAATAACAAACAGGTTCTCAAGGACATATACCTTAGTTTCTTTTACGGTGCCAAGATCGGTATCATCGGTCTTAACGGTAGCGGTAAATCCACTCTGCTCAAGATAATTGCAGGTATTGAGAAGAGCTACCAGGGACAGGTGGTGTTCAGTCCGGGTTACAGCGTGGGTTATCTGCCGCAGGAGCCGGAGCTGGATCCCAACAAGACGGTCAAGGAGATCGTGATGGAGGGTGTTCAGCAGATTTATGATACCCTGAAGGAGTATGATGAGGTAAATCACAAGTTTGAGCTCCCGGAATATTATGAGGATCAGGACAAGATGGATGCGCTGATGGCACGTCAGGCCGAGCTTCAGGATATGATTGATGCGACCGATGCATGGAACATCGATAACCGTCTGGAGCAGGCCATGGATGCGCTGCGCTGTCCGCCCGAGGATCAGAAGGCCGGCGTGCTGTCCGGTGGTGAGCGCCGCCGCGTGGCTCTGTGCCGTCTGCTCCTTCAGCAGCCCGACATCCTGCTGCTGGACGAGCCTACCAACCACCTGGATGCCGAGAGTATCCAGTGGCTGGAGCAACACCTGAACCAGTATGCAGGTACTGTAATCGCAGTAACTCACGACCGATACTTCCTTGATAACGTGGCCGGCTGGATTCTTGAGCTGGACCGCGGCGAGGGTATTCCATGGAAGGGCAACTACTCCGGATGGCTGGAGCAGAAGTCACAGCGTCTGGCCCAGGAGGAGAAGCAGGCTTCCAAGCGCCGCAAGACCCTGGAGCGCGAGCTGGAGTGGGTACGCATGGCTCCCAAGGCACGTCAGGCCAAGGGTAAGGCCCGTCTGAACTCTTACGACAAACTTATAAACGAGGATGTAAAGGCCAAGGAGGAGAAGCTGGAGATATTCATCCCCAACGGTCCGCGTCTGGGTAACAAGGTTATCGAGGCAAAGGGCGTAGCCAAGGCATTCGGCGACAAGCTGCTCTTTGATGACCTGAACTTTGCTCTTCCGCCAAACGGCATTGTCGGTGTCATCGGTCCCAACGGTGCAGGTAAGACCACTCTGTTCCGCCTGATTATGGGTCTCGAAAAGGTGGATGCCGGTACTTTCGAGATAGGTGAGACCGTCAAGATTGCATATGTTGACCAGCAGCACAAGGATATAGACCCTGAAAAGAGCGTATATCAGGTGGTGAGCGGCGGCAACGAGATAATCCGTATGGGCGGACGCGACGTGAACGCACGCGCCTATCTGGGCCGTTTCAACTTTACCGGAGCCGATCAGGAGAAGAAGTGCGGCGTGCTGTCCGGCGGTGAGCGTAACCGTCTGCAGCTGGCTATGGCGCTCAAGGAGGAGGGCAATGTGCTCCTGCTCGATGAGCCTACCAACGATATCGATGTGAACACCCTGCGTGCTCTCGAGGAGGGTCTGGAGGACTTTGCCGGTTGCGCAGTTGTCGTATCACACGACCGCTGGTTCCTGGACCGTATCTGCACTCACATCCTCAGCTTTGAGGGTGACTCCAAGGTTGTCTTCTATGAGGGCTCTTACTCCGACTACGAGGACTACAAGATCAAGCAGCTTGGTTACCAGGAACCGAAAAGAATACATTACCGCAAGTTGCAGTAATGTATTCCCTTCGGTTCCTGTTTTTCGACATCATTTTAGTTTGCTTATGCAAACGCGCTTCCTAAGGTCGCTTGCCGGCCTCCGGCCGGATCCTTCGGATTTTTAGCGATATTAATTATTAATATGAAAAGGATTCTCTATCTTCTCTCTATAATCCCTATCCTGGCCTGCTGCCAGAACGATCCCTACGTAATCAGGACCACGAACGGACGTGTGCGCGGATTCGACGAGGAGGGGACTATGGCGTTCAAGGGCATTCCGTATGCTCATGCGGAGCGCTGCATGCCGCCGGCTCCGGTGGCCAAGTGGGATACCGTGATGGACTGCACGGAGTGGGGACCTCAGTCGCTGCAGAGCGGCAGGGTTCAGCGCGGAAGCGCCGAGGATTGCTGCGTGCTGAACGTCTGGACTACCGATACCAAGGGCAAGAAGCCGGTTATGTTTTGGTGCCACGGCGGCGGATTCGACTCGGGCACATCGGCCTGGAACCCGGGAATGGGTTTGGCTAAGAAGGATGTGGTAGTGGTCAGCATCAACCACCGTCTCAATATCATAGGTTTCCTGGATCTGTCGGCTACGGGTGATCCCAAGTACAAGTACTCGGGCAACGTGGGCATGATGGATGCCGTGAAGGCGCTCGAGTGGGTGCGTGACAATATCTCCAGGTTTGGAGGTGACCCCAATAACGTGACCATATTCGGTGAAAGCGTAGGTGGCGGTAAGGTTGGCACGCTCATGTGCATGCCGTCGGCCAAAGGTCTGTACCACAAGTCTATCATCATGAGCGGCACGATACTGAACGTGAACAATAAGTCCATGACCGAGGAGCTTGGCCTGGCGGTGCTCGACCAGTTGGGCATACCCCACAACGAGCCCGACCGCATAAAGGATGTACCGTATGACAGGCTCTATCAGGCCGGCCAGCGCGCCCTCTCCGAGAAGGGGCTGGTACGTACTCCGGGTACTCCCATCATGTGGGGATTCTGTCCCGTACCAGACGGCGATGTACTGCTTCAGCAGCCTTTCCAGCCTGATTTTGCATCCATATCGGCCGATATTCCCCTTGTCATAGGAACAACTTTCAACGAACTTCAGCGCGGCCAGTATAACCGCGTGATGACTCTGGACCAGGCCAAGGATGCCGTTCGCAGTACATTCGGCGATGAGACCGATGCCTATGCCCAGGCTCTTGCCAAGGCGTGGCCGGACTATATCCCGCAGGATCTGCCATCCATTGACTGGCTGTTCCGCGCCAAGACCGTAATTACGGCCGATGCCGCATCGGCCTCCAAGACAGCGCCGGTGTACAACTATATGTTTACCTGGAAATCGCCCTCCACGCAGATATCGGCACACGGCGCCGAGCTGAATTTCTGCTTCAACACTCTCCATCTGGCAGGCCGCGACCTGCCCAATCCGTCGGAGTCCGACCTGCGTCTGGCCGACCGTATGGCGCAGTCGTGGGCCAACTTTGCACACACCGGAAATCCCAACGTGGAGGGTCTGCAGGAGTGGCGTCCGTATACCCGAGACAACGGCGAATGCTTTATTTTCGGCCCGGAAACTGAGGTGCGCCATAACTTTGACCGTGAGCTTGAGGAGATCATTAACAGACACTGTTTCAAGAAGCTGGATGAGTTTCGTGCCTCGGGTTCGTTATAATGTCAAATTCTTTTCATATCTTTGACCGTTCTCGATTTTATTTATAGTAGTAATAACCAATTAGCTATCCTTGTAGTATGAGAAAGATTTTTTGTGTACTGACCCTTTTGGCAGTAGTTATGGCCGGCAGAGTATCGGCCCAGAATTTAGGAGTTGAAGTAATAACGGCCGATGATATTACAGATATCGGCGATTTGACTGAGATCGCATTTGATTTCAAGATTCACCCTCTTACAGCGAACGAACGTATTGACGACATTGGAGGCATAAAGAGCTGGGACGGCGGCAAGGTGATGCTGGCCCGCAACGGCTTTTCCGATAAGATCATGCGCTTTGACAATTACAGGCTGACCGGTGTTGTGGACGGTCTGAGAAAGGGTGAGTATTATATGATTGAGGATTTTTCCTACGACAAAGCCAACAACAACATCTACATTGAGAACGATTCAAGTCTGGTCACTTACGATGCCACCACTTTCAGGTACAAGGGCCGACAGAACGTTAACATGATGATCCAGAACGTTCTGAACCTGGGTGACAAGATGCTCTACTTTGGCTATCTGACCGATGAGTACTATGCTCCCAGATATCAGAACGACAAGGTTCGCATGCCCAAGGAGTCAATGATACTTGTGGACAGGGACGAGCGTAACCTCAAGAAAGGTGTGATCCTTTACCGCGAGAGCTCATTCGAAAGGCAGAATCTGGGTTATCCCGAGCTCTTCTTTGTCAATCCCAAGAACCGTTCAACCTGCCTTCCGGGCAACGTGAACAGGATTGTCACCTTTGATGACAAGAAGGTTACCGAGGTATACAAGTTCCAGCTGGCACGCGATTTCGTTCCCCAGAAGTATCTGGATGTGTTCGCCAAGGAGGAGGCCGATATAGAGGAGATGGAGACTGCACTCAGAATGGTATCGATGCTTGGAGGCTCGCCCACAATCAGCCTTACCTACAATATCATGGTTGACAACGGTACCGTAAGTTTCAGGACAGCCTATAACAACAGAGGGGGTGAGTTCGGCTCACTGAGCCGCTACCTCTACTGGGTTCACAACAATAAAGGAACCAAGGTCTACAGGCATCTGCGTATTCCCGGCCTGAACATTGATATCGATCCCACCGGAGCCAACGGCAACCATCAGGTAGCCGTCATCGTGAACAACGGTTCAGCCATTGTCGACAAGAGTGTTCCCATGTCACCCCTGGCTCGTCAGATCATGGATGAAATCAATAATCAGAGCAACGGCAACCCGGTGCTGATAGAATTCAGATTCAAATAAAGAATCTCTTGAACTCGGATTCAAAATTAGGAGTAAGGATGTCCTTTCCAAGGGCATCCTTTATTTCTTGCATGGTCCAGAAACGGCCGCCTGCAAGCTCGTCGGCACTGGGGTTTACGGGTCCGTCATAGACGGTACGGAATACGTTGACCAACTCCTTCTCCACCTTGCTCTCAAAGACGTAGCTGCCCATAGGGATGGGGTCGGGCACGCTTATTCCCAATTCCTCCATGACCTCGCGCTCAAAGGCCTCCCTGACGGTCTCACCGTATGATATGTGGCCTCCTACAGCGGTGTCCCACTTGCCGGGCTGGATGGGCTTCCAGTCGGGGCGGCGCTGCAGATAGAGCTCGCCGCGTGAGTTGAACAGGTGCAGGTGCACCACGGGATGAAGCACCTTGCGGCCGTCGTGAGCCTGGCCGCGAAGTATCTTGCCCAGTACGTTTCCCTGCTCGTCGACTATGGGAAACAGCTCGTTGTCGTTATCCTGATTCATAGGTCGGCGTCCTGAAGTACGGGGAATTTGGCGCGGAAACGGTTCAGGCGGTCCATATCCAGCGTGGCGGATACCATCTGCGGCTGTGCATCGGTCTCAACAACCGTATCGCCGTAGGGACCGATGATTGCGCTGTGTCCGGGGTAATCGCCGAACTCGTCGGAGCCGCTCCTGTTTACACCAATGGTAAAACACTGGTTCTCGATGGCACGGGCTCGCAGCAGGGTGTCCCAGGCCAGGATGCGCTTATCGGGCCAGTTGGCGGGATAGATCACTGCGTCGTAGTCGTCGCGGTTGCGGCTGAAGGTGGGGAAACGCAGGTCATAGCATATGAGCAGCATGATTCTGAGGCCACGGAAGGTTATGACAACCCTTTTGTCGCCGCGTGAAAAGTGCATGCTCTCGCCTGAGTATGTAAATAGATGATGCTTGTCGTAATAATCCAGCGTGCCGTCTGGTCTGGCAAAGCAGAATCGGTTGTAGACCTTTCCGTTCTCCGAAACAGGAAGTGTTCCACAGACGGCGGCATCCAGAGCGGCAGCCTTGGCACGCATCCACTCAACAATGGGACCGTCCATGGTCTGAACTACGGGAGTGGGGTCAATGAACTGTCCGGTGGCGAACATCTCGGGCAGGACGTATATATCGGCCCCGCATCCGCTGCCTATGAGCTGATCCAGATTGGCTAGATTGGATTTCCAGTCCTCCTTTACGGGGTTGTTCTGTACGATTGAAATCTTCATGCTTGATAATTAAAACAGATCCAGACTGAGCTGACCGTCACCGAGTAGGTTGAATGACATGCGGTGGTAAGGTGTGGTGCCGTACTGGCGTATGGCCTCGCGGTGCTTGGCGGTGGGGTAACCCTTGTTGTCCAGCCAGTCATACTGGGGGTACTCCTGCGCTATCTTGTTCATAAAGTCGTCACGGTAGGTTTTGGCCAGGACCGATGCGGCCGCAATGGACATCATCTTGCCGTCGCCCTTTACGATAGTGGTGTGGGGTATTCCCGGATAGGGTATGAAACGGTTGCCGTCAATAAGCAGATGCTCGGGGGTGACCTCGAGCTGGCTTATGGCGCGGTGCATGGCTGTGAACGACGCCTTGAGTATGTTGATCTTGTCTATCTCGTGATTGTCCACCACGCCTACAGCCCATGCTATGGCCTCCTTCTCAATGACGGGACGCAGGTCGTATCGCTGCTTCTCGGTCAGTTGTTTGGAATCGTTCAGGAGCGGGTTGCTGAAATCGGGCGGGAGTATTACCGCTGCGGCGTACACGGGTCCTGCCAGGCATCCGCGCCCGGCTTCATCGCATCCGGCTTCGATGCGACCCTGAACCAGATAGGGCTGCAACGGTGAGTGGCTCATGGCTTTACTGATGGGTGTCCAGACGCTGCTGGGCCAGCTGCTCGAAACGGGTGCCGGGACGTCCCCAGTTGGCGTAAGGATAGATTGAGATACCGCCGCGCGGTACGAATATGCCTGTAACCTCGATGTACTTGGGATCCATAAGGGCTATCAGGTCCTTCATTATGCGGTTCACGCAGTCCTCGTGGAAACTGCCTACGTTACGGTAACCGTGCAGGTAGAGCTTGAGTGATTTGCTCTCGACCATTTTCTTGTCGGGGATGTAGCTGATGCGTATCTCGGCAAAGTCAGGCTGACCGGTGATGGGGCAGAGTGATGTGAACTCAGGGCAGTTGAAACGTACCCAATAGTCGTTCTCCGGGTGCAGGTTCTCGAAAGCCTCCAGCACGCTGGCGGTGTAGCCTGACGGGTATTCGGTCTTGTGGCCCAGTGCGGCCAGTCCCTCGTTCTTGCGGTTCTCTTCCATATGGGTTGTTTAAGCTGTCAGTTTGAAAGGATTGTATGAGACGTCGTAGTCGAAGGTGTCAATGCCCTCGGCCTTCTTGAGTCGGTGTGAGATGGCACTGGTTACAGGCAGTATGATTATCTCGTATACTGTCTTGACCGTTACCTGGGTGAGCACGATTGAGAGTATGGTCTTGATGGGCATTGTTCCCAGGAATGCCAGGGGATAGAATATGATGGAGTCCGAAAACTCACCGGCTATGGTCGATGCAATGGCGCGCCAGCCGAATCCCTTGCCCTTGGTGGCGATCTTCATGCTTGACATCACCCATGCGTTTATGTGCGAGCCCAGGATGAATGCAATCAGTGAAGCTATGGTTGTACGGGGTATGAGTCCGAACAGCTGGTTGAAGCTGTTTGCCACTGCCTGGCTGTCGTCATAAAGGGGAGCGGGCAGGATGGTTACAATGTGGGCGGCTATAGCCACGAATGCGCTCAGTGCAAATCCCATCCAGATAACCTGCATGGCACGGCGGAAACCGTAGACCTCGGTCAGCAGGTCGTTGATGATATAGGATATGGGGAAGATGATAACTGCAGCCGAAAGCTGGAGTTGTGTGTTTCCTACTCGCCACAGACGCGGCACGAAAAGGTTTGATGTGATAAGGCAGACGCAGAAAACTACTGCCAATACGACGAAGATGGCGGATACATCCTTCCGCCCGTTAAGGGAATTGTTGTTTGTCATTTTTACTTGTTTTTATAGTGGTTCCAAGCACACTTGCAACGGGCACACCCCGTTACTCGGCCGCAAAGGTAGACAATTATTGCATTCCCTACAAATATATGGCGTTAGGATTTATCGGTCAGGGGCAATCAGGGGTACTCCGTGGGTATTCTTGGTCTCGGTCATGACGAATACGCTGTGCAGACTGCCCAGACAACTCATGGCACCCAGCCTGTGCTGCATGAACTGCTGATAGGCCTGCATGTCGCGCGCGTAGACCTTTATCAGGAAATCATACTCGCCGCTGGTGTTGAAGCATTCGGTTATCTCGTCGATATCCTGCACTGCGTCTATGAACTGCTGTATCATCTCCTCAGAGTGCTGCTTGAGCCGTATGTTGCAGAGCACCATGATGCCGTTGCCGGCTTTCTGAGCATCGACCACGGCCATGTAACGGGTTATGTATCCCTCACGCTCCAGGCGCTTCTGGCGCTCGAACGTGGGCGAGGGTGAAAGGTGTACCTTGGCGGCCAGCTCCTTGACCGTGAGTTGGGCGTTCTTTTGCAGTTCGCGCAGTATCCGGATATCGGTCTCATCCGGTTTGTATCCGTTTTCCATCTTTTGAAAGCTTTGTATTGCAGAATATTATTATGGAATATCTGCTATTCCTCCGCAAATCTAAGCATATTTTCCTGAATTATCCAAAATATTTTTATGATTTCTAAACGCGCCATAACTTTGCGCCGCAATTGCAAGAGAACTGAAACAGAAAACGGATTTTAAAGACTTAACAGAAATGTCCATAAGAACAAGTATTTTAGGATATCCCCGTGTGGGTGCCAACCGTGAGCTCAAGAAGGCCGAAGAGGCTTACTGGGCCGGCAGGATATCAAAGGATGAACTGCTTCAGGCTGCCGCACAGATACGCCGCAGCAACTGGCTGCTGCAGAAGGAGGCAGGGATAGACCTTATTCCCGGCAACGATTTCTCGTTTTATGACCAGACTCTTGATCTGAGCCTGTGCATAGACGCTGTTCCCGAACGCTACAATACGCTCAGAGATGACCGTCTGGAGCTCTACTTTGCAATGGCTCACGGTTATCAGAAGAACGGTATTGACGTAACCGCCATGGAGATGACCAAATGGTTCGATACCAATTACCACTATATAGTTCCCGAGTTTGTAAAGAATCAGGAGTTCAAGCTGACCTATAACAAGGCCGCACAGGAGTTCAAGGAGGCCCTGGAGCTGGGCATCAAGACCAAGCCGGTGCTTGTGGGCCCTGTTACCTACCTGCTCATCGGTAAGGAGAAGGAGGCCGGATTCAACCGTATTGAACTGCTTGACCGTCTGCTCCCCGCCTATATTGAGATACTCAAGGAACTTGAGAGCCTTGGTGCCGAGTTTGTTCAGATTGACGAACCCATTCTCTGCACCGACCTGACTCCCCAGGTTGAGGAGGCTTACCGCAAGGCCTATGCAGCCATTGCCAAGGCTACAGGTCTCAAGATCATACTGACAACCTACTTTGGGGGTCTGGCCGATAACGCCGTACTGGCTGCCGAACTCAAGCCGGCAGTGCTGCACATCGACCTGGTACGTGCCCCTGAGTCGCTTGACGGTGTTATTGATGTCCTGCCTGCCGGAACAGCACTGAGCCTTGGCGTGGTTGACGGACGTAATATCTGGAAGAATGATTTCCGAAAGTCACTTGAGATAATTGAGGATGCCAAGAGCAAGCTGGGTCAGGAGCGTATAATCGTGGCCACAAGCTGCTCGCTGCTCCATTCACCCTTTGACCTGGAGAATGAGCATAACGGGAAGTCGCTTCCCGCACAGGTTAAGCGCTGGCTCTCTTTCGCCCGTCAGAAGGTGGCCGAGGTGGTTACCCTGGCCGACCTGGCAGGAGGTGCTCCCAGCGAGTGCTCCAAGGAGGCCCTGAAGTGCAATACCGCTGATATTGAGGATCGCCGCACATCGCCTCTGACCAACAATGATGAGGTAAAGAAGCGAATGGCTGCAGTCACTCCCGACTTTGCAAAGCGCAAGAGCCCATTCGGTGAGCGTATAGCAGCACAGCACAGGGAACTTTACCTGCCGCTGTTCCCCACCACTACCATCGGCTCATTCCCTCAGACAACCGAGGTGCGTTCATGGCGCAGCAAGTTCAAGAAGGGAGAGATAACCAGGGAGGAGTACACCGCTCTGCTCAAGGGCGAGATAGAGCGTACCATACGCATTCAGGAGGAGATAGGACTGGACGTTCTGGTACACGGCGAGTCGGAGCGCAATGATATGGTTGAGTACTTTGGCGAGCAGCTGAGCGGTTTTGCCTTTACCCAGAACGGCTGGGTGCAGAGCTACGGAAGCCGCTGCGTAAAGCCGCCGGTCATCTACGGTGACGTATCGCGTCCCAAGGCCATGACCGTTGACTGGATTACCTATGCCCAGAGCCTCACCGACAAGCCTGTCAAGGGTATGCTTACAGGTCCTGTAACCATACTTCAGTGGAGCTTTGTACGCAATGACCAACCGCGTGCCGTGACAATGAAGCAGATTGCCCTTGCCATTCGCGACGAAGTGGTTGACCTGGAGAAGGCCGGTATCAAGGTGATTCAGATAGACGAGCCTGCTATCCGCGAGGGACTTCCTCTGCGCAAGGCCGACCGTGACGAATACCTGGACAAGGCAGTGGAGGCGTTCCGCATATCGGCATCAGGCGTTAAGGACAGCACTCAGATACATACTCACATGTGCTACAGCCAGTTCAACGACATAATCCGTCATATCGCTCTGATGGATGCCGATGTCATAACTATTGAGTGTGCACGCAGTCAGATGAGCTTGCTCGGCGCATTTGCCGAATTCAGATATCCCAATGAGATAGGACCGGGTGTCTATGACATCCATTCACCGCGTGTTCCGTCAGTCGACGAGATGGTGGCTTTACTGCGCAAGGCTGCGCAGGTGCTTAACCCGGCACAGTTGTGGGTTAACCCCGACTGCGGTCTCAAGACCCGCGGTTGGGAGGAAACCAAGTCTTCTCTCCAAAACATGGTCCGGGCTGCCAGGATAATGCGTAATTGAGCAGCTGGCACAACAGGAACGGTTCTCCAGGTATTGGGGGATACAGGGAGAACCGTTCAGGTTGTGTGACAAAAAGAGCCGTCAGGAAAACCCGACGGCTCTTTTATTGTGTTATGATATCCGGATCAGAATCTGAAGTAGACCTCGGCCCAGAACTCATTCCAATGTGATGAGGTGGGGCGGTTGTCAACGTAGTTGTACTGCAACTGCAGCATCAGGTTCTTGTGGATCTGGAAGTTAGGCGCAATAGAGTACATGGCGTTCATGGTCTCGGTCGAGGCCTGGTCGCGGTAAACGTCATACTTGCAGTAAACCTTGAACCAGTCGTTTACGGGAGCACCTACTGCAGCATACCAGCCATCGGCCTTTCCGGCGCCTGAGAAAGTACCGTCAGCCTGAATGTCGCTGATCTTGTGACCCTCTGAGTTCACGTACTCGGCACGTGCGCTCCAACCGTTGTGCTCATATTTTGCTGCCAGAGCCCAGCGGTTGCGTTCAACTGTAGGAGTATATGCAACTCCAGCCTTTGTTACGGAGCCGGTGTATTTACCCTTCCATCCGAATACTCCGATGTAAAGGTCCTTGATGGGCTGAATCTGCAATGTGCCGATGATATCCTTGTTGGCGTTTGCATCACCGGTGTTGATGCCCTGGCCGTTCATGAGCTGCAACTGGTAGTGCAGGTAACGGAATCCGTCGGCTGAGGGGAACAGGTCACCCTGGATCTGGATACCCTGGTCGCGGCCGCCGGTTGAGCCGGCCTCGCCGTTATAGTCGCCCATGCCTGCGAACTTCTTTGTAATCTGTGAATAGTCACCGAAACCTACATCCCAGGGATTGTAGGGGTTCTCAAAAAGGAAGGCGCGCTTGTACTGACCGAACTTTACTGAGAACTCTTTCCAGTGTGTCCACTCAACAAAGTAATCCTTCATGTGGAAAGATGCGTTGTTGCCCTGGATCTGTACGCGGTACTTGAAATCCTTCTGTATGGTGCCGTCAACA
Source organism: uncultured Bacteroidales bacterium (assembly GCA_902774335.1). Lineage (GTDB taxonomy): Bacteria > Bacteroidota > Bacteroidia > Bacteroidales > Bacteroidaceae > Colenecus. The sequence continues at coordinate 17,345 of CACYHW010000015.1, read as the reverse complement.
TAGACACGGAACAGACGCTGTGAGAATTCATTAGCTCCGTCCTTGTCGGAGTAGGCGTATTTGCCTATTGCGTAACCGCCAATCTTGGGACCGGTTGTGTTGTCTGTAACCTTGCGGCCGTACTGGATGTCCTGTGCCATGGAGGGCAGGATAGCCAGACATGCTACGGCTGTCAAAAAAAACTTTTTCATAAGAATCAATTTGGTATTGTGTTAATTACATGTATGTGGCAAACGGGAATATCTTGGTAAGCCAGAAGAATCCAAGTGCAAAGCCTATGGCGCCGATAATGATACCCACCTTGGCCATATCCTTGGTGTTGACCAGGCCGGTGCTCGATGCGATGGCGTTAGGAGGTGTTGAGATGGGGAACAGCATGGCTATCGAAGCGCAGACTGCAATGAATGAGATCATGGCGTGTGTGCCTCCGAATGACAGGAACGATGCGTTGTTGGTGGCTGAAGGATCGGCCATACCCTCGGCAACTACAATCAGGATCGGGATGAGCAGGGCTGCTGTAGCCGAGTTGCTGATAAAGTTGGAGAGGAAGTAGCACACCAGACCGGCAATGATAAGTACTGAAAGCACGCTCATTGATCCGAACGGAATGGCGCTGATAAGTGTCTTGGCCAGACCGCTGCCCTGAAGGGCTGTACCCAGTGCGAATCCTCCGGCAACCAGCCAGAGCACTGTCCAGTTGATCTCCTTGATATCCTCCTTGGTGAATATGCCTGTCATTGTGAGTACGCCCAGCGGGATAAGTGCCACAACGTTCGAGTTGATACCGGTAAGGCTCTCGGTAGCCCAGAGCAGGATGGTGCCGATGAATGTGGCCCATACCACGTAGGTCTTCCAGTCAACGGGACGCTTGTTCTCGGGAATGTCAAGAACCAGTTGCTTGGTCTTGAAGGGGAAGAGCAACTGAAGCAGTAGCCATGCAACCAGAATCATGATGAGTACAAAGGGAATCATACGCATGGACCAGTCGGAGAATGTAACCTCGTAGCCTGACTCAGCCAGGAAACGTACTGCAGTGGCGTTAGGAGGTGTGCCGATGGGTGTGCCGATACCGCCGATGTTGGCTGCCACGGGGATAGCCAGCGAAAGACCGATGCGGCCCTTGTCATCGTTGGGCAGAACCTGAAGCACAGGAGCCAGGAAGGCAAGCATCATGGCTGCGGTAGCGGTGTTGGACATGAACATTGAGAAGATGGCAATCACAACCAGGAAACCGAGCAGTACCATGCTGGGCTTGGTGCCGAAGGGCTTGAGGAGGATTCTGGCCAGGGTGACGTCAAGTCCGTACTTCTCGGCCATAATAGCCAGTACGAAACCACCCATGAACAGCATCACAACAGGATCGGCGAATGATGCCATAAGACTCTTGTAGCTGACCAGAGTACCGAACTTGGGATCGCACAGGAAACCTATGCCCTTGTCGGATATTGTCAGCAGGGTAAGCACTATCAGCAGCAGGGATGTGGTCCAGTTGGGGATGATCTCAAACATCCACATCAGTGCGGCGAATACAAACAACGCAATTACACGCTGCTGCACTACTGTGAGGGCTTCGATTCCGTAGAATGATACGGGAACAAGCCAAAGGAAAAGCGTTACTGCAAGCACAATCGGCAGGAGCACGCACATCTTGAAATTGAATTTCTTGTCGCTCATATTTATCAGGTCAGTTTATCATTTAAAACGTATGTCTGCGGGAATCTTTTCCAGTCCCAGGTTCATAAGGTCGGCGTTGTAGTTGTCGCTGCGCTTTGAGTAGCGGTTCTCGAAGTCGACTGCAAACTCCCTGTCACCGGTAGCCTGTGTCTTGAGAACCAGAGCTGTAAGGTCGGAGAGGGCAGCCTGCATCTTGGCAAAGTCAATGGCGTACTGTCCTGACTCCTTGCGCTTGAATGCGCCGGCCTCGTTCAGGTAGTTGTAGATAATGATGTTGGCGCGGCCCAGTGCCGAACCCTCGCCAAAACGCTCGGAACGAACCAGTGAAACAAAGAATGTGGTCAGGGCGTCCTCTCTGGTAAAGAGGTTGCGGATGTCGTAGTGGTTCTGGAGTTTGGTAACCAGCAGTACGCCGGCTGCATTGGCCTTGATCTCCTCGAAGGTGAGGGCGGCGCTTCCCAGAGCATCCTCAACACTACCCTTGCCGTTCACTGTCTCCTTGACACCCAGTCCGTGGGCTACCTCGCGGAACACGATGTTCCAGAAGAAGGCGTCCGATGACAGGTGCTCCTGGTAGTCTGACTCCAGCAGAACCTGGCCGGTGGGGTTGATGATGTGGTTGTATTTTGCGTTGATGATGTTCTCGAGCAGGATGGTGCGAGTGCCACGGTCACGCTGTACGTCGCTGTCGAACGGCAGGTTCAGGGCAATCACCTTGATGCCGGCGTTGGCCTTGCCTGCGTAGTAGAGGGCATTGCAGGAGAATATGTTCGAGCCTGCACCGGGCTGGAAGCTCTTGTAAGCGTCGTCGCCGGGAAGATCCTGCTGGAACTCGCTGATGCGTGAAACGTACTGCATGAGCTCGTTTGTGCGGGCCTCGTTCTTAAGCAGTACAAAAGCCTCGTAGGAGCGCTTGATACCCAGGAGCTGGTCATCGGCTGCCTCGTTGGGGCCTACCACCAGGTCCATCTTGCTGTCGTCCATGTCCAGCCATGCCATGGCGCTCTCGTAGTAGTTGTCCGAGCGCAGGGCATCGGCCTTGGCCAGCAGGTATTTCTTTACGCTGGGCTTGATGGTGATGTCGGCGGCTGCGGCCAGGTAGTTGGCAATCTTGTCGATGTGTTCCTTGTATGCGTCGTGATACCATACGGTCTCAAGAGAGCCGTCGGCGGCGCGGCGGATAAGGGTGTAGGGGCTGTTCTTGTCGGGGTTGTCCCAGGCATCGAACTCCTGACGTGTCATGTCGGCGGGGTAGAAGCCTACGCCGGGCAGACGGTCGGTATATCCGTGTACGAACGAGTAACCGGTACTGCGGTCCCAGGGACCGTAATTGATCTCTGCAAAGGTCTTCTCATAGGGGTCCGATATGACATTCATCAAAGACTCCTTGCTGCCGAAGTACTGTTTCCAGTAGATGGCGTCGATCTCATCGGCTATGAACCTGTAAAGATTGAGGACTTCCTTTCCGTTGTCGGAGATACCGCTCAGATCGGGTGTTTCGATCTTAACTACGGCGTAATCGGCGACCTTCCTTGCAAATGGGGATTTGGGTGCTTTTTTGCATGAAACCACGGCCAGAAGCGCCATGGCGATGATGACTATTTTTTTATTCATTTGAGCTGTTTAACAAGCTTTTTTTTTTGCGGACGCAAAGTTAACCATACTCTATACCTAACTATATTAAGCACTATTGTTTGTTTCGATATGATTATTCGTTTTTATCGATAAATCTGACTATATTTGCTGTCCCAAAAACCGGTCAAAACATGGAACTGCGCCAATTGAAGTATTTTGTGGAGGTTGCCAGGCTCAAAAGCTACTCTCTGGCCTCCAAAACCCTGTTCATAACTCAGAGTACAATATCCCAGCAGATACGCAAACTGGAGGAGGAACTTGGGGTGGAACTGCTTACCCGCGACACCCGTCACGTGGAGTTGAGCGACTACGGCGAGCAGTTCTATCCCTGTGCTGTTCAGGTACTTGACGATGCCGCTGCCGGTAAGGACCGCATACGTGACGTCATGAATCTGAATGTGGGTACGCTCAGTGTGGGATGCACCTATGCGTTCAGTCTGCTGCTTAAGCAGACCGTGCTGGAGTTCCACCGTCAGTTCCCTCACATACGGCTCAATATCGATATCACGTCAAAGGAAGAACTGCGCCAGAAGATGCTGGACCGCGAGCTGGACCTGGCGCTCACATACAAGTCGGCCGAGGATGATGACCGCATAGAGTCGCACCTGTTGTTCCAGAGCCGTCTGTGCCTGATAGGACGCAAGGGTACGCTGAGCGGCCTGAAAGGGGAGGTCTCGGTGCAAGACCTGGCACGTTTCCCGCTTGCACTGCCTTCAAAGGGCCTTCAGGTAAGGGATACGCTGCAATCGATACTATATACCGAGGATGTGGATCTGGATATCCGTCTTGAGATAAACAGCGTGCGTTCGCTTCTGGATCTGGTGGCAAACAGCTCGCTCGTGACCATGCTCTCCGAGGAGTCAATCCGTGATGCACATGGCCTGGAGGCTGTTCCCATTGCTCATCCGGACGGCCGAATGGATGGCTGCTACCACTACCTGAGGGGCACGTACCATAAGACATCGGCACAAAAATTCGTGGAGCTGTTACAGAAGAACAACTCCACGAACAGAAGCTATGAATTGAGCTGACCGGTATTAACCCAGCCAGTATTCGTGTTCGGTAGATTTGGCAATCAGTGATGCGCCGTCCTTGTAGAGGACAACTATGGGCAGACCGGCCTGCAGGGCTATCTCGCTGCCGTTATTCTGACGTATGTTGGACTGTTTGAACAGAAGGCGGAACACCTCAAAACCGTCCTTGTTCTGTACAAAAGAGACCTTTTCGGCATTCAGTCTCTCGGCTCTCTCCAATACTTGTTTTGGTATAATCATTCAAATATCCGGTTTGTAATTAGTAATATGCAAATGTAGCGGTAATTGTCCACAATCACCGCATTCAATACATTATTAATTTCGATAAATGAAATGAGGCCGGAAACGTCTCTTTCGGGCTGCCGATAATGTATAATTATACCTTTAAGTGAGCTTGATATCCGCAATATCCACCAGGTTGTTCATGATGGCGTAGATGGTCAGACCGGCAGGGGAGTGTATCTGCAGTTTGGCCGTGATATTGCGCCTGTGGGTTGTCACTGTGTGGATGGACAGGTAGAGCTTGTCGGCAATCTCCTTGTTGGACATTCCGCGGGCCACGCACTTGATTATATCCTTCTCGCGGTCGCTCAGGATGGCCATTGTGCCGGCGGTATACTCGGGAGCGTTGCTTTGTACAGGTTCGTTGCCGTTTAGAATGGTCTTTTCGAGTTTCATCACTGCCGGTACGAACAGTCGCTCCTCGATCTCGCTGTGCGAAATCAGGTCGTTCTCGCAGTTGATTATATCATACAGGGCCGAGTTGAGCTGGTCGTTGTTGGGTTGGCGGTAGTGACGTATCACAATGTCCTTTAGTTCCTTGAGCTTCTGTGAGCCGTTGTCGTGCGCAACCGAGTATTTGGCTATGTTGAAGCGTCCGGTAGGCTGTCCGTGCAGCAACTTCTCCACGTAGGTGAACACTACATCGTTCTCGTGTTTCATGTGGTTCTGGATCTCTACCGTATAGTCGTCATAGAACTTGAGTATCAGGAACGCTACGTCATTCACGTCGTTGCAGTTCAGTGCCTCGATCAGTTTGCGGCGGATACCCGGAAGTATGAAATCACTGAAGTAGGTGTGGGCACGCTTTAGGTACTCCATCAGTGCAGGCAGCGATACGGTGTATCCGGAATAGTTCCTGCCGGCTATGAGATTGGCCACGGCCAGGAAGGTGGAACTGTCTACGCGGTTGTCACGGCACACCTCTCCGATGGTGCTGTCGCCGAATCCGAAGTGTATGCCGAACCTGCTCAATACCAGAAGGATAAGATTGTTGTCGTCAATCAGGTCCCTCATCTTGTCCTGAATGGAATATTCACTTTTCATCACTCACTATTACTTGGTATTCCGGTTGCAAAAATACAAGTTTTAGGTATACGCCTTGATACCTAAAAGTGAGTAATCGGTCAGGAGCGGCTGGCTGAACACTCAGGAGTAGGAGTGCATGCCACCCAGCAGCAGGTTCACGCCGAAGTAGGTAATGAGCACGGTGATGAAGGCCAGGATGGTGTAGGCATGGAAGAACCTGGGGCGGTTGAACCGTGAAATGGTGCTTCCGTGAAGGCCTGCCGAGTAGACCAGCATGGTTATGAGCGCCCATGTCTCCTTGGGGTCCCATGTCCAGTAACTGCCCCACGAAATGTTGGCCCATACAGCTCCGATAAAAGTACCGGTGGTGAGTATGAATACCGCCGGATAGAGTATGGTCAGGGTTACGTCACGAAGCATGGACTGTGCCTGCGGCTTTTTCTGAATGAGTCCCATCACTCCTATCAGTGCGGATAGTCCGAACAGGGTATATGATACCATCATGCAGAGCACGTGTACGCCCAGCAGGGGTGAGCGCAGCACCGGTGCAAGATGACCGGGTTCGGTATACGAGAGCGATGCAACAAGCATGGTGAATCCTGCCAGTATGAATCCCATGGGCTGTATGATGGGAAGGCTGCGCCTGAGCGCCGTCATGGCTATGGTAACCAGCCAGGCCATAAGCATCATCACCGAGTAAGAACCGGCAAACGGTGCATGTCCCGATATGTGCCACTGGAGTCCCAACACAAGTGTCAGATAGCCGAACAGCAGGATGGTGAGTATCTGCATCGCTATCCGTACAGGCTTGGAAAAACCGCGTCCGCGAGCCAGCAGTATGCCTGCGGCAATAAAGAGAACTATGCCCACGGTAATGGATACCATGAAGGGCACCATGGGGCGTGATATGCTGTTATAGAGTGTTTCCATGATCTTTAAGTCTTTTTATTGCCGCACGGAATCCGGAGTTCTTCTGGAAAAAGAATCCGGCCATTGAAATAAGCAGTAGCAGGTATCCTGAATAAGTTACCGGTACGCCCCAGGGGTCGTGACTAACTGCCAGCACGCTGCCGCGCATGTCATCGTCGTAGCTTGACTGGTAGAACCTGTAGCCGCGGTACTTGAGGATGTTGTTCATCGAGATGGTGTGCTCCGAGGAAATGCCGGAACCGCTGTCCGAAAGTGTTACCTTGCTTATGTAGTCGGACGGAGATTTGGTGCCCGGGTAATACTCGATGCTGAAATCAATCAGAGTGATCTTAAAGGGCAGTTTCTGACGCATACCCTGATCCGATATCCACTGGGCCGATGTCTCTCCGCGGCGCAGTTCCATAATGCCGCTCGTGCCCGTGAGCATGGTGAGCAGTGCTCCGGCCAGTATCAGAACCAACGATATGTGGAGCAGGAAGGTAAACGGCTTGCGGAAGGTGTGGCGGAGTAACATGAGTGCCACTCCCGATATTGCGGCTACAGCCCATAAGGCAATGAAAACGGGGCTGTGGTAAACCAGGCTGAGAGCCTGGGCACTGCCGTACAGCTTTTCAATAACAGTAGCGGCGGCCATCATAATAATGACGGCTGCCGTACTACCTATTATTATGTATTTTAAAACCTTTTCTTTTTTCACGTTTCAAAATTAGATTGAATTAATGAATTCCACAACAGCGTCACGCTCCTCCTTGGACAGGTTGTAGAATTTCTCGGTGCACCAGTAAGCATCGCTCTCACGGCTGTAACCGTGCCACATGATGGCCTCGATTACGTTGCGCGCACGATTGTCGTGCAGACGGTCCTCGGCTCCGGTGTTTGAGCGTGAAAGGCCGCGGCCCCAGAGCGGGGTAGTGCGGCACCAGCTTCCGTGGATACCGTTGATCATGTAGAGGCGGTGTTGGATCATGTCGGTATAGGGCCAGATGGTCTGTTCCTTGTACTGGGGCAGTTCCTTGTCGGCATAAACTTCCGGCTTCCAGTAGTTGTCATCGGTGGTAGTCCACGAAGCACGGTGACAACTGGCGCATCCAATGCGGTTGAACACCTCCTTTCCCTTCTGAACCTCCTCGCGGTTCAGGTTGCGTGCACGCGGTATGGAGAGTCCGCGGTGCCATACCATGAAGTTGTAGTACTGGTTGTCGCTCATCTCGGGCTGGAAGTTGTGCCACTGGTTGTCAAACTGGTTGGTGGAGGGGTCGAGCAGGTTCAGGACAGCCTCCTGTATGCCCTGGTCGGTACCGTCGGCATAGTAGGGTGAGGAAGGATCCTGCTTGATGGCTGCTATGACATCGGGATTCTGGGACATGGCCTTGGCCCATGCCTTGGTGGTGTACAGGTAGGGACGGTCGCTACGGCTCACATTGGTGATGTTCCATATGGCATTGGCTCCCGCTCCGTCCTGAAGCGAAGCGCGTGTCATTGCGTAAGTGAATCGCTTGAGCAGCTTAGTTCCGGCCTCTGCCGGTGTGCCGTCGGCAAAACGGCCGGGTCCCAGACGGTCATAACCGTACCATGCTCCGGCGGCAAAGTCGTTGGCATCCTTATCCCAGAAGGCGGGGTTGAGGGTGGCGTGGGCTGCCTCCTTGCGGTACTGATCGCGGATGCTGTCCTGAGGTATGGCATCCAGCAGTCCGGAGCCTATAATTCCGATGGTTGACTCCAGACGTATTGCAACCGCGCCGGTCTGATAGGGGGTGGGGCTGGTGTTGAAAGCCTCCTCGGGGATGGTTACCTCGGGGTAGATAAGATTGTACTCCTCGCCGTCGGGGAAGGTCATGGGCAGTCCGCTCTCCATGGCAGTCACATTCTTCCACATGATGTTGATCTTGCTCTCGTCAACAGGGGGCAGGAAGGGGTATGTGGCCCTGGTCTGGGGCATACCTGTCACTTCGGCCACATATGGACCGTCATCGCTGTTCTGACCGTCAACGGGGTGGTAGATTACCAGCAGGTATCCGTTGCCGAACTCGGACTTGTACTCGCTTTGACGCTTGCCGTGACCGTAGCCGGGATGGCAGTCCAGACATGATGAGCGCAGATAGGCGGGGCCGAGTCCCTTGAAGGGTGCTGTGGCGGTAGTATACTTGCGCTCAAAGGCGGCTTCACCCAGATTGAATGCTGCGGTAAGTCCCTGCTCTGAGACGGCAGGGGTCTCGTCCTCGTAGCATCCGGCGGTAACGTTCAAGGTGGTGCCCAGCAGGCCGCCGGGGTACCATTCGGATGCACTGAAATTGCCTATAGCCTGACCTACGTACTTGGCATCGGGCTCACGGTTACTTACACTCTTGTTTAAACTGCTATTGCCGTCGCAGGAAGCGACGGCAACGGCCAACCCTAAAAGGGCTGTAGTTAATCCTTTTATTTTCATATCATCTTACTGTTTGACAATCCAATCGGCTGCTTTGTTGAGTTCGTCGTCCAGATCGTTGATCACATCCATGGCATCCTGTACGGAGTCATCCTGATAGATATCGACAAAGGCACCCTTGTCCTGGCATACCTTGAGTGCTGCGATTGATGCGCTGAGCTTGTTCTGGAGCGCATCGGCACCGTCATACTTGTAGCTCTTGAGCACGTTGATGAGTGACTTGGCCTGAGGTGCGGTTGCGCCGGCCTTGCCGTAGAGTGAATACTGGATGCTGAGTATGTTGTCAATGAAGTCCTGGAATGATTTCTTGCTGTAGGGCGACTCGATGTAGTTGACATCCTCACCGCCGTGGGCGTTACCCATCTTGACGTTGGCAACCTCATTGCAGATGTTGGAGCATCCGGCCACCAGTATGGAGGCCATTGTCTCCTGCCATGTGGCGTATGTGCTGCCTGCCTTTGCGGCCTGGAGCATGTTCTCGCCGTAGGTCTTGTCCGATCCGGTCATGGTGACGGGTACCTCGAGTTCCTCGCAGCGCTTCTGCCATACCTGGGGTGCATCGGGGTTCCACGATACGCTCAGACGGTAGCAGTTGTCGCGAAGGTCACCGGCTACTGCGGCAGCATATACAAGCTCCTGGGCTCCTGTCACTGTCTTGCCGCTGAAAGCCTCATTGTCCTCGTTGCCGCGAAGTGCCTGAACGCTGCGGTTGGCACCGTCACGGAACAGGATGAACTCAATGCCGTGGAATCCCAGCAGCTCGGCACCCAGTTTGGCCGATGCGTATGCTATGCCGTCCTCGCCATGGAGAGCGTCTACCTGCTCGGCGTTGCTCAGAGCGGTTGCCAGAGCCTCCACGTCAAGAGGCCATGTGTCAATGTGCGGGTCGATGCCGAAATCGGTGGCTGCTCCAAAGAGGAATGCTTCGGACTCCTCCCATGACTGGCGGGCCTGCAGGAACTTGGCGCAGATGGCGTCAATCTCACTCTGCTCAAGGTTATCCACACCCTTCTGGCAGGCATCGGCCAAGAGGTCATAGAGCTGGGCCGACTCGGTGGCCAGATCGTTATAGGTTGAATAGATTACACCGGGGACATACTGCTCCACAGCACCTTTGATGTCATTCTCAAGTGATGAGAGTGAGCTGTTCTCCTCCTTGTCATTGTCACAGGCAGTAAGTGCTACGGCAACTGCTGCCATTCCCAAAATCAGTTTCTTGTTCATATTGAGTTGTTTTATTTGAAAAATCCCATGTATGCTATTCCTATGGATACCGACGGCTCGTTGTTGTAACGGCTGCTTCTGAAACGGTTGGAGTATTCGGCCTTGACGGCAATCTCAGGTATGGGCATCCAGTTGATGCCTGCGGCTATGCGGTTCACATCGGTAAAGGTGTAGTCCTGCTGGTCGGATGCCGGCATGTAGGAGTCGTAATACTCGTACCGGCCAAACAGGTAGAGCTTGTCGTGAATCCTTTGGCTATGCCCAAGAATGTTGTATCCGGCCTCGGCTCCGTATGTCACGGCCGACTCTCCTACAGGTGTCTTCTTATATGGTGCGTTGTTTGATGTCATGTTGCGCTTGATGGTGCTTATGGTTACGGCATCGTCCACGTGACCGTAGTCGGCGTTGCCGCGCACAATCAGGTTCTCTCCCTTGTAGCTGAAGTCAAAACTGCCTATCCAGGTGCGGCCCTTGACGTTCTTGAAACGGGTGTCACGCAGGTCGTTGGGGAACGAGTTGTGCATGCTGTGGCCGTAGTAGCCGCTCACGCTCAGTCGCAGGTTGCTTATGGAGCGGTTGTCTATCCTGGCGGCAAAGCCGTAGTTGTTGGCCACTTTGAACTCATAGGGTGAGGCGGCACCGTATTTGATAAAGTTGTCACGGTCAAACATGAATGCATCCAGTCCTGATATGAACTGCATCTCGTATGTCCACTGTCCGGCCTGGCCCCACAGACTGATGCCGGTGTCGTGCCATGTGGAGGGCAGAATGGTGCTCTCGCCCTCGGGACGGTAAACGGTAAAGAAGTTGAGCGGCTCGTGAGCGTTGTTGAGTGCTCCTACGGGTACTACGAAATGGCCGATGCGCAGGTTGAGCCAGGGCTTGAGGGATTTCTGGAGCCAGAACTGCTCAAGTGCCACCTCGCCGCCTTTCTCGGTCTCCTGCTCCCATTCGCCGGCCTCGGTGAACTCTTTCTCCACTGCACCGCCGGTGCCTGTATGCTCAAACTCGATCTCGGTCTGCATGGTCCAGCCGTGACCGAAGTCATATCCCAGGTAAATCACGGCATGAGGTACGTCAAAGCGTCCGTGACTGGGATCGTCCTTGTATTTGGTGGGGTTGGAGTAGCGGTATACGTTGTCGCTGTAGAAATTGCGGCTCATCACAACCTCGCCGTATCCGCCGACGGTGAGGCCTGTTGTTCTTCCGGATTCCTGAGCCGATGCCATGCCCATGGTAAGCAGGCCGCACAGGATTGTAATAGCTGTCTTGTTCATATGCCACGTTTTGACGCTGCAAAAGTCATGCTTTTCAGGTCAGGCGGCAATACTCATTTGTTGTGATTATTCGCTCCTTTCTATGCGGAACATGCAGTTCTCACTGTCAAAGGATATTCCTTTACGGACAAAGAAACGGGCCAGAGTGCCCTTATCGGCCAACTCCCTGGGAGTGCCTGTGGATACCCCTTTTTCGCGGTCCATGAGCCAGATGGTATCGGCTATCTGAAGTGCCATGTCCAGATCGTGGGTGGACATGAAGATGGTCTTTCCGGTGGTACGCGACAGACGGTGCAGCAACTGCATTATCTCCACCTTGCTGGGGTAATCCAGAAATGCGGTGGGCTCGTCCAGGAATATGACAGGGGTCTCCTGTGCAAGTGCCTTGGCAATCATCACCTTCTGGCGCTCGCCGTCGCTCAGGGTCTGGATCATGCGGTCCCGGAGTCCGGTAATGCCCACCATTGCGATGGCGTTTTCTACAATAAGGCGGTCATGTTCCTGAAGTGTTCCCCAGAACCCGGTGTACGGGCTTCGGCCCAGACCTACCAGATCCTCAACGCTCATGTTCCTGAGGTCGGTTTTTTCGGTCAGTACCACGCCTATGAGTTTGGAGAGTTCCTTGTCGGTGTAATCTCGCAGGTTGCGTCCCATGACGGTGATGTCGCCGCTTACGGGGGGCAGGAAGGCAGACAGGGTGCGGAGCAGAGTGGATTTGCCGGCTCCGTTCGGTCCCAGCAGACAGGTCAGTTCACCTCCGAACAATCGGGCACTGATATCACGCGCCACGACGGTGACGTTGTTCTTGCCGCGGTATCCTGTGGTGAGTGACCTTATCTCTATAGTGGGTTCTGCCATTGTAATCAGTCAGTAGTGTTGCAAAATTAATTATTAATTCCTTATATTTGCATGTCACTAAAGTCAACCTTATTGACCATGCTTAAAAAGATAAGGATTGTTATAGCTGCGTTGTTTCTGATAGGAATCACGCTGTTGTTCGTGGGAATAGGGCACAACTGGTGGGGATGGATGGCTAAGCTCCAGTTCCTGCCTTCACTGCTTGCCCTTAATGTGGGTGTCATAGCCGCAATAGTGGTGCTTACGCTGCTTGTGGGCCGAATCTACTGCTCGGTTATCTGCCCGCTGGGCATTTTCCAGGATCTTGTGATCTGGATCCGCCGCAAGGGTGAGAAACTGTTCAAAAAGAAAAAGAGTTTCAAGTTCAAGTACCGTCCTGAGCACAAATGGGTGCGTTACGGAGTGTTGGTGCTTTCAATCGTCTCCATAATAGCGAGCGGACAGATGCTCATTGCACTGATTGCCCCTTACAGCGCATACGGACGTATGGTACGTTCATTTGCTGCCGCATGTTCGGGATCGGTCACTCTGTCGCTGCTCATAACAGGCCTGCTCACACTGGTTGTGATATGTGCCTGCGCATGGATGTGGGGACGCGAATACTGCAACACGGTCTGTCCTGTAGGTACTACGCTGAGTCTGCTGAGCCGATTCTCGCTGATGCGTCCCGTCATTGACGAGAGCAAGTGCATCAACTGCGGCAAGTGCGCCCGCGGATGCAAGTCGGGCTGCATCGACTTCAAGGCCCATAAGATTGACTACAGCCGTTGTGTGGACTGCTTTGACTGCATTGAGACATGTCAGGAGGGTGCTGTTAACTTCAAGGTTGCAGGCTGTTCCTGCAAGTGCTCCTCAAAAGATTCAGAGCCTGATAAGGTTGATCAGGGCCGACGCGCATTCCTGGTGACAGGAACCATGCTCGCCGCCGGAGCAGCCGCACATGCACAGGACCATATGCACGGAGGTTTTGCCGAGGTCACTCCCAAGCAGGATCCCGAGCGTTCGGAGCGTCTGGTGCCTTTCGGCTCCGGAAGCGTCAAGTCTTTCTATGACCACTGCACCGCATGCCAGCTATGTGTGAGTGCCTGCAAGAACGGTGTGCTGCGTCCCTCATCGGACCTGGAGCATTTCATGCAGCCCTACATGAGCTATGAGAACGGCTACTGCCGTCCGGAATGCACAGCCTGCAGCCAGGTTTGCCCTGCCGGTGCCATCAAGCCGGTAAGCGTGGAGCAGAAACAGACCATCCGAATAGGCGTTGCCCATGTGAACCTTGACCTGTGCCTCCCGGCTCAGGGTAAGGACAGCTGCGGTAACTGCTCATATCACTGCCCGTCGGGTGCCATCCGCATGGTACGCAGGCCGGGTTCAAGAAACCAGATTCCAACAGTGTCCGAGGACCGTTGCATAGGCTGCGGCGCGTGCGAGAACCTGTGCCCGTCACGCCCCATCAGCGCCATCACCGTAGACGGCCTTTCTATTCATCATAATGCCTGAAACTATGGACAGAAGAGATTTCCTTAAATATATGGGAGCAGGTGCGGCATCTGTTGCCCTGGATTCCTGCACCCCTGATGCAGTTAAGAAAGCCGGCAAGGCTTCGACTTCAAACAAGGACCTGCACGGTGAGATGCTGCAGCACTATCCCGGCATCGGCGTGCTGGGTTACGGTTGCATGCGCTGGCCGCAGAAACGTAACGAGCAGGGCCGACAGGTAATAGATCAGGAGGAGGTGAACCGCCTTGTGGACTATGCCCTTGAACATGGCGTTAACTACTTTGACACATCGCCCGTATATCTGGGCGGAGACAGCGAGCGCGCTACAGCCGAGGCTCTTAACCGCCATCCGCGCGAGAGTTGGATACTGGCCACTAAGTTGTCTGTTTTCGGCAACTCAACGTTTGAGGGTTGCAAGACCATGTATCAGAACTCACTCGAGATATTCAAGACCGACCACATAGATTATTATCTGCTTCACTCCATCCAGGACGGCAACGATTTCCGCAACCGATTTGAGAAAACCGGAATCATGGAGTTCCTGGTAGCAGAGCGTGAGGCCGGACACATACGCAAACTGGGATTCTCGTTCCACGGCCATAAGGACGGATTTGACCAGATGATGGAGCTGCACGACAAGTACCATTGGGATTTTGTCCAGATACAGATGAACTACATAGACTGGGAACACCCCAACGGCCGAAACACCCGTGCCGATTATCTGTACGAGGAGCTTGACAAACGCGAGATTCCCATCGTGATTATGGAGCCTCTTCGCGGCGGATCATTGTCCGATGTACCCGCACAGATAGCCGATAAGCTTAAGGAACGTGAGCCCGAGCGCTCAATAGCCAGCTGGGCCTTCCGATATGTGGGCAGTTTCCCGCGCGTGATGTGCGCCCTGAGCGGTATGACCTATATGGAGCACCTGCAGGACAACCTGGAGTCATTCCTGGATTTCCAGCCTCTGGACGAGGGTGAAAAGAAGTTCCTGCTTGAGGTGGCCGATCAGATGGAGAACTATCCGCTGGTCAAGTGCACCGCCTGCAACTACTGCATGCCCTGTCCCTACGGCATCAACATACCCGGCATATTCAAGTTCTACAATGACAACATCACCGCCGGTACCTATGTCAAGAGCAAGGAGCAGGAGCACTACGCCCGTGCCCGCCGCAAATATCTGCTGGCCTACAACGAGGCCATCCCGACAGTCCGTCAGGCCGATCACTGCATTGCCTGCCGCCGCTGCGAGAGGGAATGTCCGCAGAATATCCGCATTCCGGATGAGCTGCGGCGCATAGACCGCTACATCGAGAGCCTCAAGCGGGAGACGCTTTGACAATACAGGACAGCAGGAGCAAATCCTGCTGTCTTTTTTTGCAACCCGGTTGCATCCCCAGGTGCGTACCTTTGCAGCGGAAAACAAAAAAACACTGCATATGATACACGAACATCATCATGAGCACCATCACCATCACGAAGAGGAGGAGGGTAAAGGCCGTATAGTAAAGGTAATCTCATCGGCCGTACTGCTTTTTGCGGCATCGGTCATCGAACACAAGACCGCATGGCAGGACTGGCAGTATCTGCTGCTCTTCCTGGTACCTTATCTGATTGTGGGCTGGGATACGCTTAAGGAGGCTGCCGAAGGAGTGCTTGAGGGTGAGGCCCTGAGCGAGGATTTCCTTATGAGCATTGCCACCATCGGCGCACTGGTAATAGGATTCCTTCCCGGAGCCGAGACGCAGTTTGCCGAGGCTGTATTCGTAATGCTCTTTTTCCAGATAGGCGAGATGTTCGAGGAGATTGCCGAGGGTAGGAGCCGCAAGTCAATCTCTCATCTTATGGATATACGTCCAGATACGGCCAATGTTGAGCGTGACGGAAAGATTCTTGCAGTTGCACCCGATACGGTGAAGGTAGGCGAGATAATCGTTGTCCGTCCGGGTGAGAAGGTGCCCATGGACGGCGTGATTGTAGAGGGTACCTCAAGCCTCGATACCGTGGCACTTACGGGCGAGAGCATGCCCCGCAGCGTCAATAAGGGCGATGAGATCCTTTCGGGCTGCGTGAATCTGAACGGCCTGCTCAGGGTAAAGACCACCAAGGCTTTCGCGGAGTCAACCGTTTCAAAGATACTGGACCTTGTTGAGAATGCAGCCGAGAGCAAGAGCCGCAGCGAGAGCTTCATTACCAGGTTCGCCCGCGTATATACTCCTATCGTAGTAGGCCTGGCAGTGCTGGTGGCCGTTATCCCCGGTCTGATTACAGGTGACTGGGCATCGTGGATATACCGCGGACTGCTGTTCCTGGTAGTATCCTGCCCGTGCGCTCTGGTTATATCGGTCCCCCTGACATTCTTTGGCGGACTGGGCGGCGCATCACGCAAGGGTATCCTTATCAAGGGTTCCAACCTTCTGGACAAGCTGTCCGGCGTTAAGACTGTAGTTTTTGATAAGACCGGTACACTCACTGAGGGCGTGTTTGAGGTAACCGCCGTACATCCGCAGGAGATCAATGAGAATGAGCTTCTGCACCTGGCTGCCCATGTGGAGCGTCACTCCACACACCCCATAGCAATGGCACTCCGAAACGCTTATCCCGATGAGCAGGATGACTGCGTGATATCCGATGTCGAGGAGACCGCAGGTCATGGAATAATAGCCAATGTAAACGGAAAGCGCGTGGCCGTGGGCAACAGCAAACTTATGGAAAAAGAGGGTGCCGGCTGGCGTACCTGCCATCATACAGGCACAATAATCCATGTGGCAATAGACGGTGTGTATGCCGGTCACATAGTGATATCGGACCGCATCAAGGAGGATTCGTCCTACGCAATAGCAAGCCTCAGGGATTTGGGCGTAAAGCGCACTGTCATGCTTACGGGCGACCAGGAGACCGTAGCCGCTGCCGTAGCCGGGAAGGTGGGTGTCGACGAGTACCATGCCCAACTGCTTCCGGCCGATAAGGTGAACCGTGTGGAGGATCTGCTTGCCCAAGGCACGCTTGCATTCGTGGGTGACGGCATCAACGACGCCCCCGTGCTTACCCGCGCCGACATCGGCATAGCAATGGGAGCCCTGGGCTCCGACGCCGCTATTGAGGCTGCCGACGTAGTCCTGATGGATGACAAACCCTCCAAGATTGCACTGGCCGTAAAGATTGCCCGCCGCACAATCCGGATAGCTAAGGAAAACATCTGGTTTGCAATAGGAATCAAAATCCTGGTACTCCTGCTGGCCATCCCCGGCCTGGCCACCATGTGGATGGCGGTCTTTGCCGATGTAGGCGTGACTGTCCTTGCCGTCCTGAACGCGATGCGCGCGCTGAAGTGACAAAGGGGAGGTGACAAAGGGGACGGTTCTGTTTGGCTCGCGAAGTTGAAGTGAACCCCAAAAGTTGGACGGATTAATTAATGATTTGATATTTGGAGAGCTCGGTATTGTGCCGGGCTCTTTCCGTCTAACCTCAGTTTGATTC
>CACYHW010000014.1:63653-140482 GCA_902774335.1 uncultured Bacteroidales bacterium | reverse complement strand
AAAAACGTCCAAAAATATTTGGAAAAGTCTTAGAATACCGTTAAGCCCCGTAGGGGATTAAAAGGGAGGCGTTCGACGTTTAGGGTCCGGAGAGGCTCGCAGTAGCCCGGAGCAGCATACTATTCAAATATACTCCAGCGGAAGCAAATCTTACGAGCCAATGCTATAAACAAAAACGGGGCGAATCAAAAGAGATTCACCCCGTTAATTGTTCTGGAAGTAGGTTAGTCTTTCTTGCCCAGGAAGATGTGGAGCAGGAGACCTGCCAACATGAGTACCATGGCACCTATCTGGACGCCGTTGTAGCTGTTCCAGCCCAGGAAATAACTGCAAATAAGCAGAATAGCACCCAGAATTACCAGGAGAGCTCCCAAATATCTTTTAAAGCTGTTCATTGTTATGTTGTTTTGTTTGTTTCGTCTTTGACTGCAAAATAAATGGTTTTTATCCGAAAAACGAAACAATACATCCATTTTTATGGCCTGGATGTGTTTAGGAACATTAAAAACGGCAAGCAATCACCCATCGGCCCAATGAATATGTGTGTTGGGGGTGTATTTTCTTGCTGGGAAATGATGTTTTGACTCCCGTTTTATCTGATGTTCAGATGAAGGAAGCGGTAGAGAAATTCAAGGGCATTCTTACTGCCGAGGGCGCTGAGATTGTCAATGAAGAGAACTGGGGCATGCGCAAGCTTGCTTATCCCATTGAGAAGAAGTCAACCGGCTTCTATGAGTTTATCGAGTTCAATGCTGAGCCCGCAGTGGTAGAGAAGCTGGAAGTTAACTTCCGTCGTGACGAGCGCGTCATCCGCTTCCTGACCATCAAGCAGGACAAGTACGCAGCTGAGTACGCAGCAAAGAGAAGAAGTCTTAGACAGTCTAAATCAGAGGAGGCATAATCATGGCAGAGCAGACATCAGAGATCAGATATCTGGCACCCCAGACAACTGACGTTAAGAAGAAAAAGTATTGCCGTTTCAAGAAGGCAGGTATCAAGTATATCGATTATAAGGATCCTGAGTTCCTCAAGAGATTCCTTAACGAGCAGGGTAAGCTTCTGCCCCGTCGCATCACCGGTACTTCACTCAAGTTCCAGCGTCGCGTGGCTCAGGCCGTAAAGAGAGCACGTCACTTGGCTCTTCTGCCTTACGTAACTGATATGATGAAGTAATAATCTTTAAAGAAGGAAATAACTATGGAGATTATACTTAAGGAAGATATTGCAGGTCTTGGATACAAGAACGATATAGTAAAGGTTAAGGACGGTTACGGTCGTAACTATCTGATTCCCCAGGGAAAGGCAGTTATTGCTACTGAGTCAGCAAAGAAGGTTCTGGCTGAGAACGAGCGTCAGCGCGCTCACAAGCTCGCCAAGATCAAGGCTGATGCTGAGGCACAGGCTGCTAAGCTGAATGGTGTTAAGGTTGTTATCACCGCTAAGGTTAACGAGGACGGCACAATCTTTGGTGGCGTAGGTGCAGCTCAGGTTGCTGAGGCTCTGGCCGCTAAGGGCTTTGAGGTAGACCGCAAGGCTATCGTTGCCGAGACCGTTAAGAGCGTTGGTGAGTACACCGCTACCATCAACCTTCACAAGGAGGTTAAGGCAGAGGTTACCTTCGAGGTTGCTGCTGAGGCTGCTGAGTAATTAGCAAAAACAAAAGATAGATGAAGGATGGCTCATAAGGTCATCCTTCATTGTTTATATATGCGGCGGCAAATGATTTATTTGCTAAATTCGCATCATATTAGTTATGGGAAACGCAGAATTCACACTTGAGGGCCGGAGCGCCTCATTCTATACTCTGGGATGCAAACTCAACTTCTCCGAGACGTCCACTATAATGCGACAGCTCATAGAGGCTGGTGCCCATAAGGCCGTGCGTGGCGAGAAGGCCGATATCTGCGTAATCAACACCTGTTCGGTGACCGAGGTGGCCGATAAGAAATGCCGCCAGGCCATTCACAAGATTGTGCGTGAGAATCCCGATGCCTACATAGTCGTGACCGGCTGCTACGGACAGCTTCAGCCCGGAGTTGTGGCCGATATACCCGGCGTGGATATCGTTCTTGGGCAGGATCAGAAGGGCAATATTCTGGAGAACCTGAACGGACTGCAAAAGCGTGACCATGGTATATCCAAGACCGTCGGCACGAATGATATAAAGAACTTTGTTCCTTCATGCTCACGCGGTGACCGCACACGCTTCTTTTTGAAGGTTCAGGATGGATGTGACTACTATTGCACTTATTGTACCGTGGCATATGCACGCGGACACAGCCGCAACCCGTCTATCGGAAGTCTTGTGGAGCAGGCCCGTCAGGCTGCCGCAGAGGGTGGCCGCGAGATTGTCATTACCGGTGTCAACATTGGTGATTTTGGCAAGAGCACAGGTGACAGTTTCATAGACCTGATACGTGAACTGGATAAGGTGGAGGGCATTGCACGTTACCGCATATCGTCCATTGAGCCCAATCTGCTTACTGATCAGGTGATTGACTTTGTGGCTCAGTCACGTGCGTTCATGCCGCATTTCCATATTCCGCTGCAGAGCGGATCAAATGAGGTGCTTAAGCTTATGCACCGGCGTTATGAGCGTGAACTTTTTGCACAGAAAGTGGCACGTATCAAGAGCGTCATGCCCGATGCGTTCATCGGCGTGGATGTGATTGTGGGTATGCGTGGTGAGACCGATGATCTGTTTGAGGATGCCTACCGCTTTATTGAGAGCCTGGATGTTACGCAACTGCATGTGTTCAGTTATTCGGAGCGTCCGGGTACGGCTGCACTCAGGATTCCGTACAAGGTGTCGCCTCAGGTCAAGCATGAGCGCAGCCAGCGTCTGCTGGAGTTATCGGACCGCAAGACAAGGGCTTTCTATGAGGCGCATATCGGCCGGGAAGCGACTGTTCTTGTGGAGAAACCGCGTCGCGGAATGCCTGCGCACGGGTTTACTGACAATTATATAAGGGTGGAGATGGATTCGGCCCAGGTTCAGGAGAACAGTCTGGTACGCGTTCGTCTGGGCGGACTGAATGCTTCAGGTGATGCCCTAACCGCCACAATATTGGATTAGTATGAAGATTGCGATAGTCATATTGAACTGGAATGGTAGCGGAATGCTAAGGCGCTATATGCCTACGCTGCTCAGGTGCTCACGCATGGACGGCGTGCAGGTGATTGTGGCCGATAATGACTCCAAGGATGACTCCATGGAGATGATGCAGCGTGAGTTCCCGCAGGTTCCGCTTATCCGCCTGGAAAAGAACTGGGGTTTTGCCAAGGGTTACAATATGGCTCTTCGACAGGTCGAAGCCGAATACTACATACTGCTCAACTCGGATGTGGAGGTGACCGATGATTGGCTGCTGCCGCTGGTAAGCTATATGGATGTGCATCCCGAGGTTGCTGCCTGTCAGCCCAAACTGAGGGCTCTCAATAACCCGGATGAGTTTGAGTATGCAGGCGGTGCAGGCGGTTACATGGACCGCTGGGGGTATATGTTCTGCCGTGGACGTGTATTTGATTGCATTGAGAAGGACAACGGCCAGTACGATACCATAGCACCAGTTTTCTGGGCGACCGGAGCCTGCCTGATGGTCCGCAGTGCCGATTACTGGGCAGCAGGCGGACTGGATGACCGTTTCTTTGCGCATCAGGAGGAGATAGACCTGTGCTGGCGTATGCGCAGCCGTAACCGCGGAATAGTTTGCATACCAGAGAGCGTGGTTTATCACGTGGGTGGTGCAACGCTCAATAAATCAAATCCTTACAAGACATTTCTGAATTTCCGCAACAACCTGCTCATGCTCTACAAGAACCTGCCGGAGAGTGAGTTGAGTATGGTAATGCGCGTTCGATTCTGGCTGGACGGCCTGGCTGCACTGATGTTCCTTGCCAAGTTCCACTGGGGTGATTTCAAGGCCGTGCTGCGTGCCCGCCGTGATTTCCGCCGCCTCAAACCCGAGTTTGCAGACAGCCGCCGCGAGAACCTGGAGGAGGCATCGACCTGTGTCATTCCCGAGCGCGTAAACTTCAGTCTGCTCTGGCGCTACCACATCAAACGTCAGAAAACCTACTCGTCACTTATAGAGTGACGCATTCTTAAACGACCCCTTTGCGTCACGAGATTGCAACGGGATTGCAACGCCTGATCCTTGACATTTGAAAATTTGGAAACTATTTTTGCGGTAAACCAAGCGCAATAAAGTTATGAAAACAAGAAGGATCAGAATCTGGGTGTCAGTTGTGTCATATCTTGTAATGATATTGTTTGTAAGCCCTGTTTGTGCTCAAAAGTCCCAGAGCGATATGAAGGCCGGCGATGTGTTTACCGGAACTGTTACTGGGCGTTTTGGCCCGATAGCCGGTGCCAATATAAGGGAATATGGTGATGACGGTTATCTTGTGAATATTGAAGTTGCTGATTCTTTAGGGCGCTTTTCAATGCAAATAGACAACCCGGAGCACAGGTTTACGGTGTTCACTTTTCTGTATGAGGAGTTGGATATAGTACCAATTAAGTCTCATATGGAGATCAAACTGGAGCCGGAACGCCCCAAATCCGGCAAAATGGTCCCGGCTGATGGTGCAGGCGGAAATTTCATTAAAGCGGATAACAATTATGTGCTGCGCCAGCCCGTCATCCCCAAAGATTTTATTTGCGGATATGCGGTGCAACCTATCAATTTCTCAGAACAATGGAGTTGGTACGGTTTGTTCCTGCATAAAGATGATATAGGCTATATGGTGGTGCTCCATTACTGTGGCGGAGGTTGTGCCGATACCATACGCATTGATGATAAACTGGCGGAAAGACTGTCCGGATCAGTTGAATTGGTTATAGACAGGGCTCCAGGGGAGCAGTTCCAGGAGGATAATGGTATCGTAGTTGTTCATCTCCACGAAGGAAGTAATGTATATGCCGTAATGCCCGGCAAAACGGCCGTCATTTGGCGTGAAGAGATACCGGATAGGGTATGGAACAGACTGTATCATCAGTTTGGCAAGAATCTGGGGTTCAAACAGGTTGAGAGCAAGTGGATAGGTAGTTATGATTATCCTGACGGAACGCATATTACGTACCCCAGTTTCTATGATGACGGACGTGCTATGACATCAAATGAGAACAAATTGAGATATCGTTATGATGTGGAAACCGATCAGGCTGTTGTGGAACGTAGCGGCAGTCTGCCGTCTGGTGATTTGGTCATAGAGTCCAGCATCACAGTGGAACGCAAGACGTGGCCGGTTACTATGATTGCGGATGGAGCTCTGGATAACTGCACAAGCGTTACATCGGTCACAATTCCAAGCAGTATAACATCGATAGGAGAACTTGCATTCAGATACTGTGAACTGGATTCCGTCAAACTGGGTTCCGTGAATCCGATTGCCTGTCCGGTTAATGCATTTGATGAGTCTGTATATGAGAATGCCGTGCTGATTGTTCCCAAGGGCTGGAAACAGAAAAAAGCCGCAAAGATTGGTCCTGCCTGGGGCAAATTCAAGAATATCAAACATGTCTTACAGTAATATGGTTATGAAAGGGATTAACTATCAGGCCAGGACGGTGTAATGTATAAAAAAGGGTTATATATGAGACGATTAAAAGCATACATGCTGGTATTGTTGCTGTTCTGTGCAGCCACAACCGCTACTGCCGAAAAGGTACTGTTTCGGTGACCGAATCAAATTTGAATAATGAGAAAAAATGACGCAAAGGGAAACGACCCCTTTGCGTCATAATTTTTGTTAAAGTGTAAATTTTGCTTGGATAATTGTAAAGCGCACTTTACTTTTGTTGCGTTAAACTTTACAATTATGAGAGATTATAAGAAACATCTTTCTCTTTTGCCGCATAAGTGGCAGGTGATTGGACTTGTAGTTTGCGCAGTTATAGTTGCCTGCGAGATTATCCTTTATACAGTTCTTAAACAGTATGTGGGTGAGGATTGGCTCCAGATTATAGAAGAGATGCTAATGATACTGTATTGTCCTTTTCTGTTGGTGGCTTGCTTATCCCGGGAGGCTGCCGAGGATGAGTATGTAACAACGGTACGTTATCGGGCATTGACAATTTCTGTGATGATCCTTATAGTGTCGTGTGGTATAAATGAAATTATAGGCTGGCGTTTTCACAGGTATACCATTCTCTGGACTGTACCTATGATGAAAGGTCAGGGTGACGGTTTTGTGCTCTGGGATTACCCTGTTTTGAGTCAAATAGCCGGTATTTGTGGCTATTTCAGATATGCTCCTAACCTGGAACTGTTATACATAGTGTTGTTAAAGGTTCTCAAGCGCGTAGGCGTGGGTACCGTTTATTCGTCATTGCTGCTTCCAAACCGTTATAGAAAAACTGGATGGTGGTTGCTTGGAGTGACTCTGGTGTTGGTGCCGGTAACGATCCTTATTAACAAGTATGTGAATGTGTTGTGTTGGTATGGAAAGATGCTGTGGGTGGTCAAGTTGTACTTGTGGGTATGTCTGATTCTGCCGATTGTGGCATATACAGGTGTCTTCATGGTTTGTCTTTCCAGGGAAAAGCAGGAGGATGAGTTCATACGGCATATTAGAGTACGTCTGCTGGTCGTATTTGTAATTGCTTACGCGCTGCTGTCATGTCTTGAGAATCTACACGTTGCCGGAAGTTATTTGTACAGGGTTATTGCACAGCCTGATATAGAAGATAATTATAATTATATTCACTATTCTGCCATAAGCGGACAACTGTTGTTCTGGTTGAGGTGGATTCCGGGTGTGTCGGTGGTGTATGCACTTGTGCTGAAATCTGTGATGTGGAAGAATACGAAAGAGAGTTCAATAGAATAGCAGTATACGATTATGAGAGATTATAAGAAACATCTTACGCTTCTGCCGCATAAGTGGCAGGTGATTGGAACTTTAGTTGCGGCGATTTCGGCAGTTCTTTATGGGGTGTTGTTATGTTTGCGTGACCAGTATAATGGTCAAAACTGGTTTACTTTGTGTGTGCTGTCTGCCAGATTCTTTTTGGGATTATCGCTGTTGCTCATCTGCTTTTCAAAAGAAAAAGTTGAGGATGAGTACATTGCATCGGCTCGTTATCGGGCATTGACCATTTCGGTATTCATCTTTATAATAGGATGGATGATCGTTGAAATGTATGCAAAAGGTCCGGATCTGGCCAGACATGTGATTAGTGTTACCGGCATGAAGGAGAGTGAACAGGACTTGTTTAAATCTATATTTCAAAGACAGTTTGGGGTTATATTCAGGATAATAGCAATTATTGTGGAGGTTAATTCCATGGAACTGATTTATATTGTGCTGCTTAAGATTCATGTACGTACAGGAAAGGCAGGAGGATATGATTCGCTTCTTCTTCCGTACCGTTATAAGAAAGCCGGTTGGTGGGTTCTAATAGTGTCATTGATATTGATTCCGACAGTATTGTATATAATGGGACATGCCAATGTGGATGTTATGGGGCCGGAAAGATACAACTATATCAGAAATTATGTGACTGTGTGCAGAATAATGGCTCTGTTCCCGTATATCGGCATTATGATTATCTGTCTGACAAAGGAACAGCAGGAAGATGAATTCATTCGTCACATAAGGGTTCGTGTACTTGCATACTTTGTGATAGTCTATGTGATAGCTACATTCTTCATGAAACAGAGCATATTTGCGACTATTTTGTATGCTACATCTCACAATAATCGGGTGGAAGGGCATTTGTACTTTATAATGCAATTGCTGGAGAGGCTGTTTGGGCTGCTTTCATTCATTCCTTTATTATCGGTGGCGTATGCGCTGGTGCTCAGGAAGGTATTGTCAAACAACTTAAAGGAGAGTAACGATGAAAAATAATATTCGCGTAGAGAGGGCTATTCTGAGGATATCACAGCAGGATCTGGCTAACGCTATCGGCGTGTCCCGTCAGACAATATTCGCCATTGAGAATGAGAAATTCATCCCGTCAACTGAACTTGCTCTCAAATTATCGGCCTATTTCGGCAAGAGCGTGAACGATCTCTTCCAGTTGGATTAATGTCAGGATTTTTTATCGGCACTGTGACGGACTAACGTCAAGGTGTGATCGATAGTGGAGGGGAGTTCCTCCGGGTAATGAGTAACTATGATAAGGGTCTTTTGCGGGTTGTCGCAGAAGGCCTTTATTATTTCCATTACAAGGGTGCGGCGACGGCGGTCCAGTCCGTGAAGGGGTTCGTCAAGGATGAGTAGGGAAGGGTTCTTTACGAACGCGCGGGCCAGCAGGATCATGCGCTGCTCTCCGCTGGAGAGCTCCAGGAAGTCGCGCTCCTCCAGATCCGATATCTGGAATATGTTCATCCAGATGCGGCAGCGGTCGCGTTCATCGGCAGTAATTTTTTTATACAAACCGATGGTGTCGTGCAGGCCCGATGCCACTATGTCTATGGCGGGGTAGCGGCGGCAGTAGGAGCGGTGCATCTCGGGCGATACGTATCCGATGTGCTTCTTTATCTCCCAGATGCTCTCGCCGGTACCGCGCGGACGGCCAAACAGAGCAATATCGCAGGCGTAGGATTGAGGGTTATCTGCATAGACCATGCTCAGAAGAGCCGATTTGCCGCTTCCGTTGGGGCCCAGCAACGCCCAATGCTCACCTTTGCGCACAGTCCAGTCCAGTTCGTTGAGGATGCGGCGGCTCTCGTATTGCAGCACAACCTTGTTGCAGCGTACTATCTCATCAGAGTCCATTCCGTTCTCGGGCAGATTATGCATCAGCTCCACCATATTCTGCGGCAGAAGATGCTCCGGAAGCGATTCCTCGGGCTCTGCCATATAGTCCTGAACAGGCATTACGGTGCTGCATCGGCGGTCATTTACCTCTATTACGTGGGTAATGAACTGCGGGATATCCTCGCGGCGTGAAACAACCAGTATAATCTGCATCTTCCACTCCGTAACCAGGTTCTCAAGCAGACGGCAGAGCATATCGCGAGTCTGTGCATCGAGCCCTATAAAGGGACTGTCGATGATGACCATGCGGGGGCGAACGGCCAGCGAACGGGCCAGCTGGTACTTGCGCATTTCGCCGCTGGAGAGTGTCACAAGCTGCTTGTCCCAGATAAACGGTATGTCAAACAGGGTATACAGACGCTCCTTCCAGACGGGATCCTTTATGTCCGGGAAAGCATCGCGTACTATGGCCGATTCGCCCATCTCGGTCATATTCCAGCGCTGCTGGTAGAAATAGGTGCTGTCGGCGCTGCCGTAGCTGTCACGGAAGGTGATATTGCGGATATCGGCCCCGCAAATGCCGTTTCCGTACTCCACCTCGCGGTTGTCCAGAAGGGGATATTGGCGCAGCAGGGTGTTTACAAGAAGGGTTTTGCCGCTGCCGTTGGGACCTACTATGGCGGTCTGCCAACCGTCGCGGATGCATACGTTTATGGGGGCGTCCAACCTGTACCTGGGGTCGCAGGCCGTTCCGTTTTCTATCCTGATTGTAAAATCCTTGCTTTCCACTTTCTTGCGCTTATGGCTGCAAAGTTAGTGTAAAAAGCACTACCTTCGCACTATGATTTCAGGTTTGTACCTTATTCCCAATCTGCTGGGCGAGACACCTGTGGAGCAGGTTCTGCCGCCCTATAACCGCGAGATAATACTGGGCATACGCCATTTCATAGTAGAGGATGTCCGCACCGCCCGCCGTTTCCTCAAGCTGGTGGACCGCTCAATAGACATAGACCAGCTCACATTCTACACGCTGAACAAACACACCAACCCTGAGGAAGTTGCAAGCATGCTCCGTCCGCTGGAGGAGGGCAGTCCCATGGGAGTAATATCCGAGGCCGGCTGTCCCGCTGTGGCCGATCCCGGGGCCGATGTTGTAGCGATAGCCCAGCGCAAAGGCCTGCAGGTAATCCCCCTGGTAGGTCCCTCAAGCATAATCCTGGCAGTAATGGGATCCGGATTCAACGGCCAGAGCTTTGCATTCAACGGCTATCTGCCCATCGAACCCGATGAGCGCATCAAGACCCTCAAAAAACTGGAGCAGCGCGCCTATACCGAGAATCAGACGCAGCTTTTCATCGAAACGCCGTACCGCAACGCAAAGATGATGGCTGATATCCTAAAGGCCTGCCGCCCGCAAACCCATCTCTGCATAGCCGCCGGCCTGACTACCAAAGACGAATACATTAAAACCCGCACCGTCAAGGAGTGGAACGGGCATCTTCCTTCGATTGAGAAGATTCCATGTATCTTTCTGATTTATAAGTAATTGAGAATTTAGAATTTAGAATTGAGAATTGATAGGCTGAACCTGCGTAAGGAACTTGCGTAACAGTTGTGACAATAAAAAGCCTTCGGATTTTTTCCGAAGGCTTTTTATAATTCTCAATTCTCAATTCTCAATTCTCAATTCTCAATTCTACTTCAGGTTGTCGTCAAAGAAGCGCATCATGCGGTTGATCAGGTGTGTGCGGTAAACTTCGCCGGTAATGCTGTGCTCCTTGCCGGGGTAGACCTGCATGTCAAAGTCGATGCCGGCGTTTATCAGAGCCTCGATATAGGCGGTGGTGTTGCTGAAGAGCACGTTGTCGTCGTCAAGGCCGTGGATTATGAGCAGCCTGCCGTGAAGCTTGTTTATGCGCTCTATGGCCGATGATTCTATGTAACCTGAGCCGTTCTCCTTGGGCTGCTGCATGAAGCGCTCGGTGTAGGGTGCATCGTAGTAACGCCAGTCGGTGACAGGAGCCACGGCAACGCCGCATTTGAATACGGGAGTGCCCTCACTCATTGACATCAGGGTGTTGTAACCGCCGTAACTCCAGCCCCATATACCGATGCGGTCAGCATCGATCTCGGGGAGTGAGCCCAGATACTTGGCTGCCTCGACCTGATCCTGACTCTCCATTACGCCCAGCCGCTTGTAGGTCTGCTTCTTGAAATCGGCTCCGCGACGTCCTGTGCCGCGTCCGTCGATAACTGCAACGGCGTATCCGTTCTTGGCCATGTAAGCCTCCAGGGCACCTCCGGGATAGAAACCGGTGTTCCACTGGTTAAGCACCCTGTTGGAACCGGGACCGCTGTACTGGAACAGGATGAGCGGGCAGGGGTGTGCCTCATCGGCGCCGTCGGGCTTGATAATCCAGCCGTAGAGGGTAGTGCCGTCCACTGTGGTAAACGATATGTTCTCCTTGCGAAGCAGACCGCAAGCTGCTGCCGAAACCTCAACGTCACCCACCGGGAATGCAAAGATGCTCTTGCCCGACTGGTTCATGAAGCTTATACGGGCGGGGTGGGACATATCGGACCATGAGTTTATAAAGTACTTGTAGTCCGAACTGAAGGTGGCGTGGCTGGTGCCGTGCTCCTGGGTGAGGCGGGTTTTGCGTCCCTTGGCGTCAATCTTCCATACGGCGCAGTCATACATGCCTGATTCGTTGCTCTCGTAATATACGGTGCCTGTCTTGGCATCATATCCGTGAAGGTCCAGAACCTCAAAGTCGCCGCTGGTTATCTGGCGCTGGAGCCTGCCCTTGAGGTCATACAGATAGAGGTGACGGTGTCCGTCGCGCTCGCTCTGGAGTATGAAATTCTCGCCGTAGAACTTGGCCTCGGTATATGTGAACTCGTCGATGTAACGGTCGTCCTCCTCACGCAGAATGAGCGTGCAGACGGTGGAGCGGGGGTTGGCCGAGAATATCTCCATCCTGTTCTGACGGCGGTTCAGAGTGAATATAAAGAGGTTGTTATCCTGATTCTCCACGAACTTGATGCGCGGAATGTAGGTGGTGCTGTCAATCTTGAGGTCCATGTCACGAATGACGGAACTCTTGATGTCGAATGACTGTACCGATACCTTGGAATTGACTCCGCCGGCAGTAGGGTACTGCTGAGGCTTGTGTGTAAGCAGGTCCTGTGAATATGAATCCTTGTCGGTTGCCTGAAGGAAGAAGGGGAGGTCGTAGCTCTTTACACCGGACTCGTCGAACTTGATCCATGCCAGCATACGGCTGTCGGCGCTGAACTCATATGCACGGGTGAGCATGAACTCCTCCTCGTATGCCCAGTCTGGGATACCGTTGCGTATCTTTCCGGGTGCACCGTCCTTGGTTACCTGTACTTCAGCATTATTGTATAACAATTTGACAATAAATATGTTATTATCACGGATAAAAGCAATGTTATGACCGTCGGGCGAGAACG
This sequence comes from uncultured Bacteroidales bacterium, assembly GCA_902774335.1. Lineage (GTDB taxonomy): Bacteria > Bacteroidota > Bacteroidia > Bacteroidales > Bacteroidaceae > Colenecus. The sequence continues at coordinate 128,293 of CACYHW010000014.1, read as the reverse complement.
ATGGAACCTGAACTGGACCTCCTGCGGTGAGCGGTTCAATCTTGTTGTTGCGGATGGTGAATATATAATAGTCGGCAGTGAATGAACGGCGGAAAATCTTGTTCGTATTGGTCTGAAGCAGTATGATATCCTCGGTAGGTGAGAGTATAAAACCGTCGAATGACTCCAGCTTCTCGCCGCGGGCCGTCGAGAGGTCCAGAATGGTTTCGGTATTTTTTGGTTTACTGAACGACATCTTTATTATCTGCGTGCCGTCGGTTACAAGGAAATGCTCTCCGTCGGCCATGGGTGTGATTTCGCCCATTCCCCTTGAGTAGAATGTGCCGTCCATGACGGATTTCAAGGTTAGTTCTGTCTGCTGCGCAGAGGCGGCAATGCTTACTAAAGCAACAGCTATTAATAGGAATATCTTTTTCATAATGAATATGTTATACTATTGTTGTTAAAGTCTTGTCATTCGTCCAGAATACCCTTTCCCTGACGTATTATCTCCTGGTCACCGTCCACGCAGTAGACCACAGTGGAGTACTCGAAACCACCGGCGCCGCCGTTGATTATCAGGTCCACATCATCGCCCAGACGTTCGTCAATAAGTTCGGGATCGGTCAGGAAGCCTATGTCATCGGCCTCGTCGTAGGGAACTGTAGTGGAGAGCAGGGGAGCGCCCAGCTGACGGCATATTTCACGTGTTATGTCGTTGTCGGGCACGCGTATGCCCACCTCCTTGCGGTTGCTGAATATCTTGGGCAGACGGCTTCCGGCGCGCAGCACGAATGTGAACGGGCCGGGAAGGTTACGCTTCATTGTCTTGAATGTGGCGTTGTCTATCTGTACATATTGGCTTATATCGCTCAGATCGTAGCAGACTATGGAAAAACGGTGTTTCTGCGGGTTCATGCCTTTGATCTTGCAGATACGCTCTATGGGGCGCTCCTTGAGTGCATGGCAGCCCAGGGCGTAGGCGGTGTCGGTAGGGAATACAATCACGCCTCCTCCGTTCAGAATGTCCAGTACGCGGTCTATGTCACGCTGGCTGGGGTTCTTATCATACAGTCTTATCAGCATGTCTTCTGCTTTATATAATCTATTATAGGGCCGATGTCATCGGGGTTAAACCAGGCGGTATCGGTATCCCTCTTGAACCACGTCATCTGCTTGCGTGAGTAGATGCGCGAGTTCTGCTTTATCTTTTCGATGGCAAACTCCAGCGTCCACGGTTTGCCTTCGGGGGTCAGGGCGCCGTCCATCCAGCTGAAAAGCTCCTTCATTCCCACAGTATTGAGTGAGTTGAGCCCTTTGTGCGGATACATGCGGCGTGCCTCGTCAATCAGACCCTCCTGGATCATCCTGTCCACGCGTCGGTTGATACGCTCGTAGAGCTCCTCGCGGGGGCGTGTAAGTCCGATGCGCACAATGTTGAACGGCCGCTCGGCCTTTTGTCCCTTGCGCAGGTCGGAGTAGGGGTGTCCGGTCAGGTAGCAGACCTCGAGAGCGTGCAGGACACGCTTGGGATTCTTACGATCCACCTGTTTATAGTACTCCGGATCCAGCAGTTTGAGTTCCTGCACCAGATTTTCCAGCCCCTCCTTCTGATAACGCTCCAAAAGGGGGTTGCGGATCTCGTCAGGAATAGTGGGAATCTGGTCTATACCATAGCACAGGGCATCTATATACATCATTGAGCCCCCTGTAACCAGTAAAATGTCATGCTCTGCGAATAGCTGGTTTGCCAGGCTCAGAACATCCTCTTCGTATTTTGCTGCGCTGTAGTAGTCGTCAAGTCCAAGGTTACCTACCAGGTAGTGTTGTGCCCGTTCCCTCTCGGCCGGGGTGGGTGCCGCCGTACATATGGGAATGTCGGCATACATCTGCCTTGAGTCAGCCGAAATGATGGGGCTATGAAACAAATCGGCGAGGGTCAGGCATAATTCCGTCTTCCCCACGCCGGTAGGTCCTAATATGACAACTAAGCTCTTCACTCAATAAAGGTCGTCAATGGAATCCAGGCTTACAGTGCCGCCACTTTCGCCGCCTTCCATGCCGAATCCCTCCTCGTCCAGCTCATCGGACTCGAATCCCTCGTCGCCGTAGAAGTTTTCATCCACGTCTATAACGGGGTTGGACTTTGCCATCTCGTCAAAGTCGACGGTCTGTCTTGGAGGATTGCCCTGGCTTGCGGTGCAGACAGCTTCCTTAAGTGTCTTGCCTGTGATAATCTCCTTTAATTCAATGAAAAAGCAGCGTTCTGTTAAAGGGTCGAACACGTAGATGAGACGCTGCTTCTCGTCCTCAATCAGCTCGTCAAGAGGGGTGCTGGCCATGACGAAATTGTCCACCTCGGAGCTGGTGTTCATCTCCTCGCGTGTAATCTCCTCACGCTTTTCCCAGTTGTCCTCGCAGATGAAGAATGAGGTCATCTGGTCGTCGGGATATCCTACAGATTTCAGTATAGCATTGCTTAAATCCAGGAATGACGCTGATGAACTGATCTGGATTTCACGATAAAAGTCATCGACCTCATCGGAAATGAAAATGAATCTGTAAATCATATCGTTATGTTTTATTCAGTCTCTGATAATACCTCTCTCTGATGTCTCGATGAACTTGACGATGTACTGAACCTCGGGGGTGTTGTAGATGGAATCCTCCTTGATTGCAGCCAGGGCCTGGCTCACGTTGAGTCCGTTCTGATAAATGATGCGGTAGGCGTTGTGTATGGCCTCGATGGTCTCATTCGTGAAACCGCGGCGGCGCAGTCCTACAATGTTCAGACCGGCATAGATAACCGGATGACGGCCTCCGATGACATAGGGTGGGATGTCCTTGCTGCAGCCTGAACCGCCCTGTATCATTACGTGTCCGCCTATGTGGCAGAACTGGTGTACAAGCACGCAGGCGCTCAGGATGGCAAAGTCGTCAATCACAACCTCGCCGGCAATCTTGGTGCTGTTGCCAAGAATGCAGTTGCTGCCGATGACGCAGTCGTGAGCCACATGCATGTTCTCCATCAGGAGGTTGTTGCTGCCCACAACGGTCTTGCCCTTGGAGGCGGTACCGCGGTTGATGGTCACGTTCTCGCGGATGCGGTTGTTGTCGCCAATCTCGGCTGTGGTATCCTCGCCCCTGAACTTGAGGTCCTGGGGAATGCCGCCGATAACAGCTCCCGGATGGATCTGGTTGCCGTTGCCTATACGTGAGCCGTACATGATGTTCACGTGGGGCATGATGATGTTGTTGTCGCCAATAACCACGTTCTTGTCAATGAAACAGAACGGGCCGATTTCTACGTTCTCGCCAATCTGGGCAGAGGGATCGACATATGCTAACGGACTTATCATTTGTTTTCTCTTTTTACAATTTGTACCATGAATTCAGACTCTGCTACCAGTTTGTCGGCAACAAAGGCGTATCCTTTGAGTGACAATATGTTATGACGTATGGGTGCGGTCCTTACAACGCGCATCAGAAGGGTGTCGCCGGGTACTACAGCCTGACGGAAACGGGTGTTGTCAATCTTGACGAACATAGCCTCATACTCCTTGGGGCTGTCGGTGTACTGGAGCGCCAGCGTGCCTCCCAGCTGAGCCATAGCCTCGATAATGAGTACGCCCGGCATGATGGGATGCTCCGGGAAGTGTCCGGTAAAGTAGAACTCGTTGTTGGTCACGTTCTTTACGCCCTCGGCATAGAGGTCGGTCAGTGCGATGACCTTGTCGAGCAGCTGCATGGGGAAGCGGTGAGGCATTACGGCCTGGATCTGCTGCAGGTTCATTACCGGCGGAACAGAGGGGTCGTATGCGGGTGCCTGAACATCGTTCAGGATTATGTTCTTGCGCAGTATGCGGGCGAACTTGTTGTTGATGGTGTGTCCCGGGCGGGTTGCAATGATGCGGCCCTTGATGGGTTTGCCCACCAGCGCCAAATCTCCTATGATGTCGAGCAGCTTGTGACGTGCCGGCTCGTTGTCCCACTGAAGGGGCTTGTGCATGATGTATCCGCGCTTGGTGGCATCCATGGTAGGTACGCCCATAATCTCGCAGATCTTGTCATAACGCTCCTGTGACATCTCACGCTCGTAAATTACGATGGCGTTGTCCAGGTCACCTCCCTTGATGAGACCTGCATCCAGAAGAGACTCAATCTCGCGTACAAAGACGAAAGTGCGGCTCTTGGCAATCTCGGTGGGGAAGTCGTTCATATCGTCCAGAGATGCGTACTGGTTGTAGAGTATCTTGGAGTCGTATGATATCAACACGTTTACGCTGAACTCGTTGTCGGGGAGCAGTATGATTGATGAACCGGTGTTCTCGTCCTTGACCTCGATCTTGTTTTTGACCACATAGAAGTCCTTGAGGGCATCCAGTTCCCTGATTCCCACGCGCTGTATGTTCTCAACATACTCGATGGCACTGCCGTCCAGGATGGGGAACTCAGGTCCGTTTACCTCGATGTGGCAGTTGTCGATGCCGGCGGCGTAGAGGGCTGCCAGACCGTGCTCCACGGTGCTTACCTTGACATTTCCCTTGAAAAGGACTGTTCCGCGCTGTGTCTCACGCACATTCTCGGCATAGGCCTCGATTACGGGCTGGCTTTCAAGGTCGGTTCTCTGTATCTTGTATCCGTAGTCGGCGGGAGCGGGATTGAATGTGACTGTCAGGTCCAGACCTGTGTGAAGTCCCTTGCCGCTGAGTGAGAAACTACTCTTTAAAGTCTTCTGTTTGTACATGTTATGCTATTTGTGTTAAAGCATTATTTGCTTTCTAGTTTTGCTTTCAGCTCCTCGATTTCCTTCTTGAGCTGCCTGATTGTTGCGTCCATCTCGGGCAACTGTCTTACAAGGATCGAAGAACGCAGGAAGTTGCGGTATCCTATAGCGGGATAGCCCATGATGGACTCTCCGTCGGGCACATTGCTCAGGGCTCCGGTCTTGGCGCCGAAGTTGACCTTGTTGCCTATGCTCAGATGGCCTGAGATGCCGCTCTGTCCGCCTATCATGCACCATGCGCCAACCTTGCTGGATCCGGCTATGCCCGACTGGGCCGATATAACCGTATGTTCACCCACCTCGACGTTGTGGGCCACCTGAACAAAGTTATCCAGCTTGACGCCCTTGTGAACCACCGTGCGGCCCATTGTAGAGCGGTCTACGCATGTGTTGGCGCCTATCTCAACGTCATCCTCCAGCTCGGCTATGCCAATCTGGGGAATCTTGTTGTAGCCGTTGGGTGTGGGCGCGAATCCGAATCCGTCGGCACCTACCACGCTGCCTGCGTGCAGGATGCAGCGGTTGCCAACCTTACATCCGTAGTAGATGGTTACGTGCGGATAGAGTATGCAGTCTGAACCTATCTTAGCTCCTTCACCTACGGTGACGAGAGGATAGATCTGTGTGTTGTCACCGATCACGGCGCCGTCCTCAATCACCGAGAAGGGGCCGATGTATACGTTCCGGCCGATGGTGGCCTTGTCCGAAACCGATGCAAGCGAGCTGATGCCTGAACGGCCGGGTTTCATTGAGGCGTAGAGCGACATGAGCTTGGCCAGGGCCTCGTACGCGTTGTCTACGCGCACCAGTGTGGCGCTCACGGGCTGCTCGGGCTTGAAATCCTTGTTTACGAGAACTATGCTCGATTTGGTTGAGTATATGTGTTGGGTATACTTTACGTTCGAAAGAAAAGAGAGTGCACCCGGTACACCCTCTTCAATCTTGGCGAAAGTATGGACGGCAGCGTTCTCGTTACCATCAACGGTGCCGTTCAGAAATTCCGCTATCTGTTTTGCTGTAAATTCCATGTTCCGCTTGGATAGTTGGATAATTATATAATTGTGCAAATATATAAAATTATCTGATATAAGCAGCCATTTCCTGCTGAACCTCTTTGGCCTTTTGGCCTGCCACCTGGGCGAAGTTCTCGGTTGAGTCGGCGTAAATGATTGCACGGCTGCTGTTTACAATGAGTCCGCACTTGCTGTTCATGCCGTATTTGCATACATCGGCCAGCGATCCACCCTGTGCTCCGATACCGGGAACCAGCAGGAAACTGTCAGGAACGGTCTTGCGTATGTCGGTGAGCATCTCGGCGCGTGTGGCGCCTACCACGTACATCATGTTGTCTGCGTTTCCGCCCCACTCAAGAGACTTTTTGAGCACGTTCTGATACAGAGGAGTACCGGTTGAGTCCTGGATGTACTGGAAATCATCGGCTCCCTTGTTGCTGGTAAGGGCAAGCAGGATGACCCAGCGGCCCTCGTGGCCCAGGAACGGTGTTACGCTGTCCTGTCCCATGTACGGTGCTACGGTTACTGAATCCACGTTCATCTCGCCAAAGAAGCTCTCTGCGTACATCTTGGAGGTGTTTCCTATGTCACCGCGCTTGGCATCGGCAATTATGAACTGGTCGGGATAATTGGCGCGGATGTAGTCAATTGTCTTGTAGAGAGCCTGCATGCCCTTCAATCCGTTGCTCTCGTAGAATGCCAGATTGGGCTTGTATGCGATGCAGTAAGGTGCGGTCGCGTCTATTATAGCCTTGTTGAAGGCGAATATGGGATCCTCTTCGCTCAGCAGATGCTGCGGGATCTTTTTGATGTCAGTGTCAAGACCTACACACAAAAACGACTTCTTGCGCTTTATGTTTTGGAACAACTCTTCTCTTGTCATATCTTGAATCGTTTTAAAATTTCTTTACATTTCAGCTTCTTTCATACGCTCTGCGTTCTCGGCTATGGTGAGCTGGTCAATGCATTCCTGTATGTCGCCGTCCATGAATGCCGGCAGATTGTATGAGGTCCAGTTGATGCGGTGATCGGTTATGCGTCCCTGCGGGAAATTGTAGGTTCGTATCTTGGCCGACCTGTCACCGGTTGATACCATGGTCTTGCGTCGGGCTGCGATGTCATCCATGTATTTCTGATGCTCGCGGTCATAAATCATGGTACGCAGGCGTGAAAGCGCACGCTCCTTGTTCTTGGGCTGGTCACGGGTTTCGGTGCACTCAATGAGTATCTCTTCGACGACTCCGGTGTTGGGATTTTTCCAATTGTAACGGAGTCTTACTCCTGACTCTACCTTGTTCACGTTCTGACCGCCGGCGCCGCCGCTGCGGAATGTGTCCCACTTGATCTCGCCCTCGTTTATCTCAACCTCAAAGGCATCGGCCTCGGGTAGTACGGCTACTGTTGCGGCCGATGTATGTATGCGGCCCTGTGTCTCGGTTACGGGAACGCGCTGTACGCGGTGTACGCCCGATTCGTACTTGAGCGTGCCGTATACCTTCTCGCCGCTGACGGTGAATATTATCTCCTTGAAACCGCCTGCTGTGCCCTCCGTGCACGAGGAAACTGCGTATTTCCAGCCTTTGGTCTCGAAATATTTGCAGTACATGCGGAACAGGTCGCCGGCAAAGAGTGCAGCCTCGTCGCCGCCTGTGCCTCCGCGTATCTCCATTACCACATCCTTGTCATCCTGCGGATCGGCAGGAATGAGCAGCTGCTTGATCTCTTCCTCAAGGGTTTCAAGGCGTGTAGTAGCGCTCTCCAGCTCCTCACGGGCCATCTGGCGCATCTCAGGGTCGCTTTCGCCCAGGAGCTCCTTTGCCTGACTGATGTTGGAGAGCAGGCTTACATATTCGGCGCGGGCCTGGGATATGCGCTCCAGGTCGCGGTATTCACGGTTCAGTTTGACGAACCGCTTCATATCGGCTATGACGGCAGGGTCTGTTATGAGCAGACTCACCTCGTGGAAGCGGGCCTCCAGGTCATCAAGTTTCTGTAGCAGACTCTCCGCAGCCATTATTTTCTTTTCTCAACCTTGTTTACGAATGCAACAGGACCGCCCTCGTAGTAGTTGATGATGTTGCGTGACACGAACTCTGCCATCTCGTTGCGCACGTCGTAGGTCTGTGTACCCACGTGCGGGGTAATGACGGCGTTATCGCATGCCAGTATCTCGGGGCTTACCTTATCGCCGAACTCAAACACATCCAGGCCTGCGCCCCAGATACGCTTGTTCTTAAGGGCATCGGCCAGGGCAAGCTCATCGACAATGGGACCGCGGGCTGTATTTACCAGTATGGCGGTGGGTTTCATGAGCTCAATCTGCTCCTTGCCAATCATGTGCCAAGTCTCCTTGGAGTAGGGCACGTTGACCGATATGAAATCCGATGTCTTGAGCAACTCGTTGAAATCAACATATGTGGCATCATACTCCTTCTCAATCTCAGGGCTGACGCGGTGACGGTTGTAGTAGATAACCTTCATGCAGCTGGCCTTGGCGCGGCGTGCCAGCGCCTGGCCTATGCGTCCCATTCCAAGGATGCCCAGTGTCTTGCCTCCAAGTGAATATCCCAGATTAGCCAGCAGTGTCCACTCCAGTGCACCCGGAATGCGCAGACGGCGGTCAACATCAGTGATGCGGCGTGCTACGGCCAGCATCAGTCCGTAAGCCAGGTCGGCTGTGGGCTCGGTTACAGGGCCAGGGGTGTTGGTTACGGCAATGCCAAGCTCGGTTGCTGTGGGAATAAACCGGGAAATTGAACATGGACTGCAGTACGTCATACTCCGGGAGCATCTCATACACTTCATCGTATGTGAATGTCTCACGGCCTTCAGGGGGGAATGTGACATCGTATTTTTTGATCAGTTCCGCATATCCTGTGCGGAACATGTTGTATGTTACCAGAACACGTTTCTTCATAACTGTGTTTTATCTCCAATCAAACTGCAAAGATACTGCAAGCCGGGAGGAGAAAAAAATCGTTAACTTTTTTTTTCTCCTCCCGGCTATGTGTATTCCGGAAGCCTGTTTTCAGGTGTTATCTGATCATTACGGACCGTCCGTTGTAGATGTACAGTCCTTTGGTCGTGGGTGCGCTTTCCAGCTTACGTCCGTCAATGGTATACCATCCGTCAACCTTTACTGGTACTGTATCTTCCTTGACGGGAAGCACCGGCGCCTTTACTATCTCATCGTATAATTCATATTTGCCGGGAATAATCCTTAAGCCTATTACGGAACTGCCGGCCGGAATGTTTCTGGGTATGAAGAATGCACGGCAGTTGGACAATATGCCACGGTTGCTGATTCCGTCTTCTCCGACATAGTAATAAGAGATTTTTGACAGATTCAAAGGAATGGTACTGCCTATGAAAGCCGTGTAATTGCTGATAACCCAGGTTTCGGGATCGGTGTAACTTGTTTCTTTGATGGTGACATTCTCAAATACGGGATCAGGCATTACATCGAAGACTTTTTTAAGGTTATGAATCGAATGTATGTGAAGAGTCGGATCTCCGTTACTGTTAACGGTAAAATTATCACCCAGAAGGGCTTTGATCAGTTCCCTGTTATTGTCAAAAATAATATATTGACCGTATTTTCCGTAATCCCAGCGTTTGTAGGTGTTGTTTATGTTGATGTTCCCGTTTCCATACAGCAGATCGATTTTTATATTATCGGCAGTATCCCAATGTAAGATGGAGCCTTCTGCATAACAGTTATTGATGTTGACGGTACCTCCTTCATAGCAATAGCCACACATCAATCCAGTATAATGATTCACTCCTAAAAGTGCAGCGCATGCTCCAAAGCTGTCCTCAATGGTAACGGTAGCGCCTTTCTTGCAACAACCCACCAATCCTCCGGTAAAGGATTTTATCGTATACAATAAAAGGCAGGCGTCACATTGCTCAATACGGTTGTTGTCGCCTTGGGCATATCCCACTAATCCGGCGGTCATATCTGCGCCTCTTACGGCTCCTTGTACATTGAGACTGCGGATTGTCGCACCCTCGATGCAGTGGAATGGCGCCGCTCCGGATTCATAACCGTCAATATTGACGTATAATACGTTGTGGTTTCCATCGAATGTGCCGCGGAACGGATGCTCCTCTGTGCCAACCATTGTTTTGACAGGTTCATATCCCCTACCTATGTCGTTCGCCATTACTACGGTCTTGCCTTCATATGTGTTTCCGTTTGCAACGCTGGCGGCAAAAGCATTCCAGTCTTCTACGGTCCTGATTATAAGGTCATAAATCGTTTTTGTATAGCTTATCAGGTATGGAACTCCGGCTTTGATTGAAGTCTGCTTGGGACCCAGATAAATTGACAATGAATCATATTCAAAGGTTGAACCATACAAAGTCACAATAGTTGCAAATTCAAAAGGAGTATCCTTGAAGTCATCCACATCGAACGGCAAACATATGGTGTGATACTGGCCGTCCCAAAGTAACGAATGTCCTTTAAGCATTACATCAACTTTTTGGCCAATATAATTGTTCTGCTTCTCACTCTCATAATCATCTAAGATGAGAACCGGCTTGTATTTCACATGGACGGGGGCGTCGGTCTTATATTCCGACGAGTTGTCTCCGTTGTGGTCTATCGGCTGAAGGATAACATTATAGTCACCCTCTTCAATGCACGGGATATGAGTGTCAAAATTGTGTGGCCCCTCGAGCTTCTTCTCTGAGTTGAATGATTTGTCGGTTAATTGGGGGGTTATAGTGACTTCCTTGTAAGGTTCTGAAAAGTAACTTCCGACTTTATAGATTGAAACTTTGAGGTCTATTGTTACTGAAGGGACATCGGGGTCATAAACTGCTCCTTTGATGTTGATTTGTCCGTCTCCTCCTGAAATTTTATCAACTTGTACGACCGAAGGTATGCGTGAAGGATTAACTCTTTCTTTCTGTATGTGCATATAGATCTTGGTGGTCTTCTTTCCGCAACCTTCGTTGAGGTTATAGGCTTCGGAACCGCCGTTCTTGCCTACAGCGCCTGATGGGTCGTCGTTGAACCATATCTTGGTAACGGCACGGTCGTCATTAGGTAACGGATCTCGGGTGTAATAGAGGTGTATGGGATCTGTGCTCTCGCCGGTTCCGCTGTTAAAGTCACCCAGCTGCCCTCTGAAATGATCCGCTCCGTCAAACATCGCCAGATACCACGTTCTGCCATAACCGTCCTTAAAACTATATGGAGTGTTCTGTGATGCAACCCTGTAAAGATAAAAATCTCTGATGTAGTTGTCGTTGATATTCGACTCGTTGGATGAAGTCTGATAAAGGAGGTAAACATAGTCTCCTTCGACACCCTTATTCAGGTCATAGTCAATGACTTTCCAGTCAACTTGTCCATAGACATCCCTTAGCATATTTGTCCATCCCTTGGTTCCGCCTATAGCCATTACATCTTTGATGAAATCGGTCGCTTTCAACGACGGTGTCGTGAACATCACGATAAAAAGCAGCACAATGCTGCGTACTCGTTTAAGAGTTCTTGTAATTGTATTCATAAAAAGGACTAAAAGTAGTTCAAACACGGAGTATGCAAAACTGAGTGCCAAAATTCGGAAAAAAAAGGATATAATGGTCCTGAACCCCGCTTTTTTTATCCAAATACACATCTATAAAAATAGTTAACTGCTTTTTTATTATATAAGCTTACGCTATCTTTGCGTAACAGCCTTCTTAACATGGAAACTTATGAAAGGATTACTACCAATTATTGCTGCATTATGTGCATTCGCTTCCTGCTCCAGAACGGAGCCGGCCAAGCTTGAAATCAATGAAAGGGGCTATTTCGAAACCCAAGGTGTCAACGTTCTTGTTTACTCAAACAGGTATCAGGGTGTTTTCTGTGACGAGAAAACAGCCGGTGTGGAGATTGTACAGCGAGGTGTCCGTATCGCTACCGGCGGTGGCGTGCGCCTGATGAACACTCCCGAGCAGTGGGATATATACTCCACGCTTACCGAACGTACCATCGATACCCTGGGCGGTGTGATAAGCTGCCATTTCAAGTATCAGGACTATGAATTCGAGTATGACCTCAAGGTCAAGGAGGAGGGTACCGGATTTCGTATGTGGGTAGAACTGGACAAACCGGTTCCTGAGAATCTTGTCGGAAAAGCCGGTCTGAACATGGAGTTCTTCCCCGCAACCTATTTCGGAAAGACATATCTGGTGGACGGCCAGTCGGAGATATTCCCCCGCTATCCGTCAAGTGACACCGAGATGCGTCCCTATGAGGAAAAGATACCTCAGTTCTGGGGTCTCTCCACTTTCGATGACCGCGGACGTAACGAGTTCATCGTACCCAAACCCATTTCAAAGGGACATAATCTGGTTCTGGCTCCCGAGGATGAGTCACTGCGTGTGGCTTTCAGTTCTGAAACCGAGCTGAACCTGTTTGACGGACGCGACCTGTCACAGAACGGTACATTCGTGGTACGTTCATATCTGCCCGCCGGCAAGACCGGAAAAGTTCTGGAATGGCTGGTCAATCCAACTCCCAATGCGGAGTGGATCCGTGAGCCCAATGTGGGATTCTCACAGATAGGTTATACTCCCGCCCAGAAGAAGGTGGCAGTCATAGAGCTGGACCGCAACGACAAGGTTGCCTCCAAGGCCAAGATATTCCGTGTTAACGCCGATGGCAGCAGCACTCTGGTTCTGGAGCCCGCAGTCAAGGAGTGGGGCGTATTCTACGACCGCTACAACTATGCACAGTGCGACTTCAGCGATGTACGCGAACCCGGTACATACTTTATAGAATACAAGGACGTCAAGACAAATCCGTTCCCCATCAACGTGAACGTATATGACGGCAAGTGGTACAACACCATGGATGTGTGGCTGCCCGTTCAGATGGACCACATGATGGTTAACGAGGCATACCGCGTATGGCATGGCCGTTCCCATATGGATGACGCCGTTCAGGCTCCCACCAACTACCAGCAGCAGGACGGTTACCGCATGGGTAACTCCACCAATACCAAGTACAAACCCTACGAGCATATCCCCGGACTGGCAGTAGGAGCGTGGTATGATGCCGGTGATTTTGACATACAGTCAGGAACCGTGATAGGTCTTACCAGCCAGCTGGCCGAGATGTGGGATATCCTGCGTCCGGAGCGCGACCAGACATTCATCGACCAGAAGACCCAGTTCGTGGACATTCACCGTCCGGACGGTCTGCCCGATGTGATCCAGCAGGTGGAGCACGGCGCTCTTAACCTGTGCGCCCAGATCGAGAACATCGGCTTCATTGCCGGCGGTATCGTTCAGGGTACGATGCACCAGTATCATCATCTTGGTGATGCCGTGACAATTACCGACGGCTATATCTATGATCCCAGCCTCAAACCTTACGAGGTTCGCGGAAACCGTTCAGGCACTCTTGATGACCGTTTTGCATTCACCAACAACGGCGGTAACCCCATGGGTAACGCAAACGTATGCGCCGCATTGGCACATGCCGCCCGCGTACTTGCTCCCTACATACCGGAGACTGCAGAACGTTGCAAGAAGAACGCACTCAAACTCTGGAAGGATATGGATGATTTCCAGGCACGTCAGGCTAACCGTCCCCAACAGCAGACCAACCAGCAGCGGGGCGGCCGCGGCATGGGCGGCGACCGTTCGGGCGCAGCCATACAGTTGTGGCTCCTTACCGGTGATGACAAGTACAAGGACATTTTCCTGCCCGGTGTAATGCGTCAGATAGAAGCTGCCAAAAATGCGCCACAGGGCGTTGAGGATAACCGTACAGGCGGTGGCAGCGCAATGCGTGCTCCGCGTGTGAACATTACGACTGCACTATCACTGCTTCCTTACATGGACCAAGACTTCAAGGCTCAACTCCGTGAGGTTATCCCAATATTCGTAGAGGATGCCAAACGTACGGCCGAATCCACTCCTTACGGTGTGCCTGTGGCAGGCGGAACCTGGGGTGGCAGCGAGCGTGTGATAAGCTGGGCACAGAATAACTATATGGTATGGCGTTACTTCCCTGATATGATTGATCCCGAGATGGTGCTGGCCGGTCTGAACTTCATTTACGGCAACCATCCCTACTCAAACGTATCGTTTGTGACGGCAGTGGGTGTCAACACCAAGAAGGTGGCATACGGCAACAACCGTGCCGACTATACCTTCATTCCGGGCGGCATCGCTCCCGGTCTGGTACTGTTGCAGCCCGATCTGCTGGAGCATAAGGATGACTATCCGTTCCTGTGGGGTGAGAATGAGTGCTGCACACGCACTGTGCCTTCGTATGTGACACTGTCCATCGGTGCCCAGGAGATTGCAGCAGCACTTAATAACAAATGATGAATTGATTTACACGACGCGACATGTCGATAACTATTAAAGGTCTTAGTCACTATTATCCTAACGGAAAAAAAGCACTGAACGACATCAATCTGGAGATACCTTCCGGCATGTTCGGCCTTTTGGGACCGAACGGTGCCGGAAAGTCCACGCTGATGCGTATCCTGGTAACCCTGATGGAGCCCTCCGAGGGCGAGATTGACGTATGCGGCTACGATATACGTACGCAGCGTAAGGAGGTGCGCCGCATCTTGGGCTATCTGCCGCAGGATTTCCGTTTTTTTGCAAAGTACAAGGTACGTGAGTTTCTGGATTATGCAGCAGCGCTTACGGGTATGACAAACTCATCCCAGCGCAGCAAGGCGGTTGACGCCATGCTTGAGCAGGTGGGTCTGTATGAGGTACGCGACCGTTATGCACAGAACCTTTCGGGCGGTATGAAGAGACGTCTGGGTATTGCTCAGGCTCTCATCCACAACCCCAAGGTGCTTGTGGTGGACGAGCCTACCACAGGACTCGATCCCGAGGAGCGTATCAGGTTCAGAAACCTGCTCAGCGAAGCCAGTTCCAAGGATACCACCATTATCCTGTCCACACACATCGTGGGCGATATCTCGAGTTCTTGTGCCGATATGGCCATGCTCAACCAGGGACACGTGATGTTCACCGGTTCGCCTGCCGATATGCTCAAGGAGACCGAGGGTAAGGTATGGCGTCTTAAGGTGAACAATGAGCAGTATGCCGATATCAACCAGAAGTACGCAGTGATTTCGACCATCCCCGACGGACTGGGGTGGGATATACAGGTGGTGGCCAAGAGCCTTCCGGGTTACGATGCCGTAAGCTATCCGCCAAACCTGGAGCATGCATATGTCTATTTTATGGAGGTAAAAGATAAGGATTGATGGGGATATTAACTAACATACGCATTGTCTCCAAGTATGAGACAAAACTGCTTGTCCGCGGCTGGTTCTTCAAGGTCTTTGCCTTCCTGGCACTGTTTGCTGCAGTGATCCTGGGCTCCATATACATACTGTCACAGTTCCAGCGCCCTGAGATGGTCAACAGGTCGGTAATTCCCTACATCTTCATGCTGGTCATGAATGTGGGACAGGCCGTGGTATCGGTATTCCTGGCATCGGAGTACCTTAAACGTGATAAACAGCTTGACACATCCGAGATATTCTACACCCGTCCGCTCAGCAATGCCGAGTATCTGCTGGGTAAGATGTGGGCTACGCTCAAGGTATTCTTTATCCTGGATATTGCAGTCGCTGCCATAGCGCTGATAATGAGCTTGATAAAGTATGGCTTTGACCTGGATTACCTGAGTTACATATGGTACTTCCTCCTGCTGTGCGTTCCCACTCTGGTGTTCATAGTAGGTCTGTCCACCACACTTATGCTGGTGCTCAACAACCAGGCCATCACCATGGTTGTCCTGCTGGCATACATAGGCGTGACGCTCTTCTACATCGATGATGTCTACTATTATTTGTTTGATTACATAGGATTCAACATTCCTATGCTCAAGTCGGTAGTGACCGGTTTCAGCGGATTGCCCAGACTGATAAACCACCGTCTGTGCTATCTGTTGCTCGGCATAGGACTTATCCTTACCGACATATCGCTTTTCCACCGTCTTGCCAATTCCAGGTACAGTCTGCTGCCCTGGCGTATCGCAGCCGGACTCTTCCTGGCAGCCGGTCTGCTGGCCGGATTCCGTCACGTACATACATATAAGGTGGACGAGAAGTTCAGGGCCGATATGATAGAGCTTGACAACCGTTACGTCCATACCGGAGGATCGGTGGCCGATTCATGCTCGCTGACAGTGAAGCAGAGCGGTGACAGCCTGGACGTGAGGGCCGACATGACCGTCCGTCCCAGGGAGAACACCCGTACGCTGGTCTTTACGCTCAATCCCGGATTCAATGTGGAAAGCGTGAGTGTTGAAGGCGGTCAGGTGAACTGTGAGCGTTCAATGCACCTTATTATACTGACATTCGCGCAGGAACTTCCGGCCAACGAGCCCTTGAAACTCACCATGGAGTACGGAGGCAAGGCCGATGAGCGCATCTGCAACCTGGATATATCGGACGAGAAAATGGTGGAGAACAGCAAGGTGCTCTCCATGCTCAACGTGAGCAAGCGTTATCTGTTCCAGGAGAGCGACTTCACGATGCTCACCCCCGAGAGCTACTGGTATCCGCGTCCCGGTGTGGCCTACAGCGACCAGAGCCCCGAGTGGCAGATGTCGTACTTTACCTGTTTCCGCGTCAACGTGGTGCCAAATCCGGGCCTGAAACCCATATCGCAGGGTGAGTGCACGGTCAATGCCGACTCAACGCAGTTTACCTTTACACCGGAGTCTTCACTGCCGTCGGTATCGCTTCTGATAGGTGATTACACTCCCAAATCCATGACAGTGGACTCAACTGTCTATACCGTATGGGAGCTGGGCCATTGGGACGATCAGTTCGCCGTTTTTGACTCCATACGCGACACCATACCCAATTTCATACACGACACCCGCAGGAGCATGGAGTATCAGGCCGATATGGCCTATCCGTTCAAGCGCTTCCAGATAGTGGAGGTGCCGGCCCAGTTCACATCGTACAAGCGTGTGTGGACATCGGCCTACGAGCAGCTCCAGCCGGAGATGGCATTGGTGCACGAGAGAGGTTTTGACATGAGAGTGTTCCAGTTCAACAACATGAAGCGCTCTTATTCCGGAAACGCACGTGCACGACGCATGGCAGGTGATATGTCAGAGAAGGAGATACTGGTGAACATCTTATCCAGCGCCGTCAACTTTATGATGCAGTCCGGAACCTATTCCGGTAACAACAGGAACGGACAGTTCACAATGACACAGGTGGACAATCCATATTACTACCGTCCTCTGTTCTACAACTTCAGGTATAACGTCTATTCATCGGACTGGCCCATGGCCAACAGGATGGTGGAGTCCGTAACCGGAGGTAACCAGAACAACGGAGGAGGCCAGTGGATCCGGCGTATGAACGGTCTGTCCGAGGACGAGAAGGCGCTCATACTGATGGGCAAGTACGGTTTTGACCGCATCATGTCCGATCAGGAGTGGGAGGATCTGGCCGACAACGCCCTGGCGCTCAAGACTAAGGACTTCTTTGCTCCAATATCGGCCGTAATGGGTTATGAGGCTATGGTTGACTCCATTGCCGCCTGGACCAGGATCAGGGAGTTTGACAACGTATCGTTCGACTATGTCCTGGATAAGATACAGAGTTACTCAGGTGTTGACCTGCAGAACAAGATACAGGCATGGAACGAACCGGCCCGTCTGGCTTGCTATAAGATAGGAACACCCCAGATGACCACCGTGACCACCGATACCGCCGACATCTACCAGGCTGAGATTGCGTTCGAGAACATATCGGACAATCCCGGTTATGTAAGCGTGGAGTTTGTATTCTACGAGACGGAGAATGCCGGTGATGAGGATAAACCCAAGAGCATGGTAATAGAGGTGGGTGCGCACCAGACCTGCAGGGTAGTGAGCCACTGGTTCAATATCCCCAGTTCCATCAACGTGAACACCATGCTTTCGTCCAACCTGCCGCATGAGGTTAACCTGAACAACTCCAACTGGAGTTCATACGAGGGAACCCTGCTTACCCCCGAGGGCGTCTATGCGGTCCGCGGAGGTGTTGACAACACTCTTCCCGGTGAGATTATCGTCGACAACGAGGACAGCAGGCTCTTCTCACTGTCCAGACCTCTCAGAACAGGCTATCTGTCCAAATGGATAGACAAGGCCCGTGAAAAGAAGAACGAGTTCATCTATGAGGGATTCTCCGATTGGCGTATGTACAGCCAGTGGACGCTGGTGACTGACCAGAACCTTTACGGCGACTATATACGTTCCGCATACATCATATCGCCGGGTGACGGCTCTCAGTATGCACGCTGGAACGTACCTGTTGAGGAAGCGGGAGTATATGACGTATACTTCTACGCATCACCTAACATGTACGACAGCAATAACCGTAACCGTCGCTGGAACAACAACTACAACAATAACAACAACGGCCGTTGGACACCCACCGACTACAACTTTGAGATAGGACAGTTCGATATGTGGGACAACGTTTCACTTAACATGCGCCGCGCCGACGAGGGGTGGAACATGCTGGGTACGTTCAGGTTCGAGGCGGATACGGTAAATATCCGGCTCAACAACAAATCGGGTGTGAGCGTAGTCGTGGCCGATGCCGTGAGGTTGGTAAAACGTGAGAGAGATAATAATTAAAAAAGATATGAAGAAAAAAGCATTATTTACGGCAGTCTTGGCGCTTGCAGCCGTCCCTCTTTTTGAGAGTGGGGCACAGGCACAGATTGTCATGACCATGGAGCAGGCGCTTGAATACAGTGCCCAGAACAATCCGGACCTTATCAACTCCCGCATGAGTATGGAGAGGTATGAGCAGAACCTTATCGCCCAGAGGGCATCACTCAAATCAAGGTTCTCACTTAACCTGCAGCCTCTCACTTACTCGCAGTCGCGTCAGTTCGACAGCCGTTATTCGGACTGGTACACCAACCGCTCGCTGTCATCATCGGGTACCTTCAGCATATCTCAGCCCATTATCTGGACCGATGCTACGCTGTCACTCAACAACAACCTGTCATGGCAGAACAACGAGTCATCCATTGGCGGTATCACCAACAGCAACCGCGCATTCAGTAACAGTCTCTATCTGAGTCTGACTCAGCCTATATTCACCTACAACAGGACCAAGATGAATATGCGCCAGATTGAGATGAACTACGAGAATGCCCGCATCAGTTACGCCCTGCAGCTGCTTAACGTGGAGCGTAACATCACCAGCCAGTTCTACAGCCTGTTCACATCGCAGCAGAACCTGGAGATAAGCGAGAAGGAGCTGGAGAACGCCGAGAAGAACTTCAATATCATCAAGGATAAGGTGGAGGCTGACCTGATTACCAAGGACGAGTATTATCAGGCCGAGCTCAACCTGGCACAGTCCCGTTCAAGTCTGGAGAACCAGAGGGTAAGCCTTGAGAACGCCAAGGACAATTTCAAGCAGGCACTCGGTATTCCTTTGGACCAGGATATCATGGTGGTATGCGATATCGAGGCCGAGCCCGTATTTGTGGATCAGGCCAAAGCTCTTGAGAGTGCCACCACCACAAGACTGGAACTCCGTCAGCGTGAGATATCACGTGAGCAGCAGGAGATGTCCATGATACAGGTCAAGGACAACGACAGCTTTAGCGGTAACATATCGCTCTCACTTGGTGTCATGGGCGATGATCCCGATTTCCCCAATATCTACGATAACCCTACAAACAACCCGCGTGTGGCTATCTCATTCAGTGTGCCTATCTTTGACTGGGGCGCACGCAAGGCCCGCATCAAGGCAGCCGAGATTGAGCGCAAGATGTTCGAGCTGAGTGCCGAGGAGGAGCTCAAGAGCATTGAGATGAACGTTCGCAGCACATGTCGCAGCCTTGACAATCTGCTTGGACAGATATCCATTGCCGAGCAGAGCCAGAAGAACGCACAGCTTACTTACGACCTGAACGAGGAGCGTTACCGTAACGGTGAGCTTACCGGTATGCAGATGAACCAGTTCCAGACTCAGTTGTCAAACAGCAAGATGTCATATACACAGGCTATCATCAACTATAAGGTTCAGCTCCTGAACCTCAAGATTCTGACCCTTTACGATTTTGAGAAGGACGAGCCTGTGGTTCCCATCACTTACGAGAACAACAAGAAATAAAACAAAAAACAAGAATATATGAAAAAAGTAATCAGCCCAATTACACTGGCTGCACTTACACTGCTCATGGCAGGGTGCCGTCAAGAGAACACAATGAACCGTAATGAAATACCTACACCGGTATCTGTATCGGACATAACCTACGGTTCAATCAGCAGGGTATTCACCACCAACAGCACCGCTATCTCGAGTGCCGAGGCGGAACTCTCCACCGAGATGGCCGGAAAGTACCACCTTCAGAAGAACCCCGCTACAGGTAAGCCTTACAAGCTGGGTGACAAGGTAAAGAAGGGTGCCATCATCGTCCGTATGGAGGACAAGTCCTACGAGAACGGCATCTCAATCGAGACCAAGCGTCTTAACCTGGAGCTGGCAGAGCAGGAGCAGGCCAAGACCAAGTCGCTCTATGACAAGGGCGGTGCCACTCTGACCGAGGTCAAGAACTCGGAGGTAAAGATCATGAACTCACGTCTGGACTACGAGAACGCCGAGATGAATCTGGAGAAGATGAATATCCGCGCTCCCTTTGACGGTGTGATCGTGAATCTGCCTCACTTCTCACAGGAGGCCAAGGTCAACAGCGGAACATCGGTCGTTACCATTATGGATTACAGCCAGATGCTGCTTGAGATTAACCTTCCGGAGAGTGCTATCAATGAGGTTAAGGTGGGTCAGAAGGCTTACATCACCCATTACACACTTCCCAAGGACACCATCATCGGCGAGATCACCGAACTGTCACCGGCCATCAGCGCCGAGACCCGCACATTCAAGGGCAAGCTCATGATCAACAACAAGGATCTGCTCATCAGACCGGGTATGTTCGTAAAGGCCGATATCGTTACCGAGAGCCACAGCTCGACTATCATCATACCCAAGAACATTGTACGTAACGAGCGTAACAGACGTATCGTATTCGTGGTTGACCAGGGTATTGCCAGGGCCAAGCAGATCAGACTGGGTCTTGAAGAGAAGAACAGCGTAGAGGTTCTGGGCGGCCTGGATAGGGACGATCAGCTTATTATACGTGGTTTCGAGACCCTGAGAGACGGTTCAAAGGTAAAGATCCAAAGATAAACTTAGAGGGATGAAAAAACTGGTAAGTTGGGCGGTCAGGAAACCGGTTACCGTCACCATGGCGGTGCTGGCTATACTGCTGCTCGGAAAGATATCATATGACAGGCTGAGCGTGGAACTGCTTCCAAGCATGAACAGCCCCCGCCTGTTTGTCGAGATTGACGCTGGTGAGCGTCCGCCTGAAGAGATTGAGAAACAGTTCGTCAGGAGCATGGAGTCTCAGATTGCCCGTCAGAGCGACGTCCGCACGGTGTCATCGGTAGTCAAAGTGGGTACCGCCCGTATTACGGTGGAGTACGCATGGCGCAAGAATATGGACGAGGCGTTCCTTGACCTGGAGAAGGCTATGAGCAGCTTCAGTCAGGACAGCCGTGTGACCGACCTGAGAATCTCTCAGAAGGATCCCACCACAGCGCCTATCATGATTCTGGGATTCTCCAATCCCGATATCACCGATATGGCCGAACTCCGTAAGGTGGCCGACTCGTATGTATGTAACGAGCTCATGAGAGTTGAGGGTGTGGCCGATGTATCCCTGGCCGGTGATGAGTTCACCAACCTGGTCATCGAAGCCGATCCCTACAAGCTCCAGGCTTTCAACATCTCCGTGGACAACATATCGTCACGTATCCAGGAGAGCAACCAGAGAGTATCGGGCGGCAGAATATCGGAGCAGGGCTTCCAGTATCTGGTAACAGGTTCTAACACCCTGACCGATGAGACTGCATTCGGAAACATTATTGTAGGATATAAGAACACTGAGGCTGCACAGCAGGGTGCACGTGTGGGCGAGTTCGCATCGGCCAGCATGGCACCTATCTATCTGCGTGATGTGGCAACCATACGCTTTGAGAACCGCGAGCCAGAGAACATTGTCCGCGTAAACGGCAAGCGTAGTATCGGTATCTCGGTCTTCAAGGAGATGGATTACAATACAGTCAAGGCCGTGGAGGGCATCAAGACCAGCCTGGCCAAGATACAGAAGTCACTGCCGGGTTACGAGGTCAATATAATCAGCGACCAGGCAACCTTCATCAACAGCTCCATAGGTGAGGTCAAGAACAGCGCCATCATGGGTGTCATCCTGGCTATCATCGTGCTGTTTGTATTCCTGCGCAGGATGGGAACCACACTTATCGTGGCTGTTTCGATTCCTGTCTCCATCATCGCCACCTTCAACCTGATGTTCTTCAGCGGACTGACCATAAACATTCTGACGCTGGGAGGACTTGCGTTGGGTGCGGGTATGCTGGTGGATAACGCCATTGTGGTCATTGAGAGCATATTCAGGAACCAGGAACGCGGTCTGTCGGTGCGCGACGCCTCCATTACCGGTACATCCGAGGTGGCCGGTGCGGTATCGGCATCAACCCTGACCACCATTGTGGTGTTCCTGCCTATCGTATACCTGCACGGCGCTACCGGAGAGCTCTTCAAGGATGAGGCGTGGACCGTAACATTCTCACTGCTTTCGTCACTGTTCGTAGCTATCCTTGTGATACCTACACTCTATGACAAGATATTCGGACGCAAGAACGCCGTTCCTCTTAAGAACTTCAGTTCGGTCAACATCAAGGGCTATGCCTCCTTCCTCAAGAGACTTGTGGAAAAACGCTGGATAGTTATCCTGTGCTCGGTGCTTCTGGTTGGAGTTACAGTGTTCCTGCTGCCGTATGTGGGCACTGAATTCATGCCTAAGACCGATGCCAATACCATCAACGTAAAGGTACGTATGGGCGAGGGTACCAGTCTGGAGCGCACATCGTCCACACTTGAGAACCTTGAGAACCTGATTTTCAATCTGGCCGATGATCCCGATTGCGTAATCTACACGCATGTGGGCCCCGGAGCTTCGTCTCAGAACCTTGACTTTGAGGGCGAGAACACGGCAAGCATGAAGATACAGCTCTCCAAGGCATCGGCCGTAACTCCCGATTATCTTACCGAGGTACTTTCATCCTACATCGAAGGCGTGGAGGGTATGGAACTCTCGTTCACACAGGATGAGAACTCCCTGAGTTCGATGATGGGTAACGAGGATGCTCCTCTGGTAGTCGAGATCAAGGGTGAGGACCTGGATCTGCTGTCGGCACTGACCAGTCAGGTTAAGACGGCGGTTGATTCCATTGACGGCCTCTATAACGTGGAGAGCTCGCTGGCCGGCGGTGCACCGGAGATCATCATCACTGTTGACCGCGCCATGGCCGGTATGAACAACATCAACGTCTCCACCATCATAACCCAGATACAGCAGCATCTTGCCGGTCGTGAAGCCGGTCAGATGGAGTATAAGGGTGATATGAGGGATATCAGCATCAAGGTTCCCGGTATTTCGCTCTCTGAACTCAATAATATGGTGATTACATCGGGCCAGAAGGATTTCCGTCTTGTGGAACTTGCTCAGATAAGCGAGAGCACCGCCCCCAAGGAGATATACCGACTAAACCAGAACCGAGTGACACGCGTTACCGCCGATCTGGACGAGTCTGTGTCGCTTGACAAGGCTGCACAGCGCATAAGAGAGGCTGTATCCGGTATTGAACTGCCGCAGAACTACTCCATAACCGTAACAGGTGAGGAGGAGCGCCGTGCCGAGTCCATGGGAAGCCTGCTGCTGGCACTCGTGCTTTCAATCGTGCTGGTATATATGGTGATGGCTTCGCAGTTTGAGTCACTCCTGCATCCGTTCACCATCCTGCTTACCATTCCTCTGGCCCTGGTAGGTGCGGTACTCATGTTCCTGATAACAGGCATTACCGTGAATATCATGGGTATTATAGGTATGGTGATGCTGGCCGGTATCGCGGTTAACAACTCCATCATCCTGGTGGACCGCATAGGACAGCTCAAGGATTCTGGCCTGAGCCTTACCGACGCCATAGCCGAGGCAGGACAACAGCGTATCCGTCCTATCCTTATGACCAGTCTTACCACAATCCTGGCACTTGTGCCTATGGCATTGGGAATAGGCGACGGGGCATCCCTGAGTTCACCCATGGCCATTGCCGTGATAGGCGGTCTTCTCACTTCGACTCTGTTGAGTCTCGTTGTGATACCGTGTGTTTATTATGTATTTGAAAGCGCCAAAATAAGAATCACTGGAAAGTAATGAAGTCATTTATTGACCGTAGAGTAACGATATGCATGCTTCTGGTGGCCATGACGCTGCTGGGCTATTTCTCGTACAAGCAGCTGCCTGTTGAGCTGCTGCCCAATACAGAACTGCCCCAACTCTATATAACCGCCAACTCCCGCAGTGACCTCACTCCGGCTTACATGGAGCAGCAGGTGGTGATACCCCTTGAGGGTGCCATCAGTGCTGTGGGCGGTGTAGAGAATATGGAATCGACCGTGTCCGGCCGACAGGGATCCATCAGGGTTGACTTCAAGAGAGGCACCAACCTGAAGATGACCACAGTCAAGCTGCAGGAGAAGATCAGTTCCATACGCGGTGATTTCCCCACCGATGTCAATGTCAATGTCCAGCAGGCTAACGTAAACGGCATTAGCAACCAGTTCATGTCGCTTCAGGTACGCGGACCGGGTGGTGTAGACCGCCTGAGAGCCATTGTCGACAAGGATGTGGTACCGCGTCTGGAGAGCATTGACGGTATAGCCGGGGTGACCGTGTACGGCGGACGTGTCAAGTCCATCGAGATACGCTCCAATACGGAGGCCATGGAGGCGTTGCATATATCCAACTCGCAGATAAGCCAGGCACTCAGCCAGTATAACCAGGAGCGTACATTCCTGGGATTCATCAGCGAGCCTGACAGAAAGTATTACGTGCAGCTTGACGCCAACTACGACGATGTGTCGCAGGTTGAGAACCTGGTTGTTGCACAGGGTCCCATATATCTTAAGAATGTGGCTACGGTATTCTTCGACTACAAGGAGGAGACTACCATAAGCCGTGTGAACGGTATGGACGCCATATCCGTTTCGCTGGTTAACAGCACGGGTGAGAACCTGTTGGACCTGTCCAAAAGAACACTTAAGCGCATTGACGAGGTTAATCGTGAGATAGCCGCGCAGGATATGCAGCTTGTGGTTCAGTCCAACTCGGCTGACCAGATAAGCAACAACATATCTCAGATTGTAAAGCTGGGCCTGATGGGCGGACTGCTGGCCATCTTGGTACTGTGGTTCTTCCTGCGCAACCTGAGTCTGGTGTTCTTTATAGCACTCTCCATCCCGGTTTCGATATTATCGGCCTTCAACATATTCTACGCTGCCGATATATCCATCAACACGCTTACCCTTCTGGGTATGGCACTGGCCGTGGGTATGCTGTTGGACAGCAGTATAGTGGTGCTGGAGAACATATACCGTCTGGCATCTATGGGAATGCCGCCCAGACTGGCGGCCCTGCAGGGTGTCAAGGAGGTGCGCAAGGCTCTTATCGCTTCGACGCTTACCACCATCACGGTGTTCCTCCCGTTCGTATTCTCCGATGAGCCCATGATCAAACTCCTGGGTAGGAATATCGGCTTCTCAATCATATCTACGCTGATATTCTCGCTTATGGTGGCTGTTACCTTCATACCTATGGCAACGGCAGCCATGATGGAGCGCGGAGGCGGCAGCAACAGCGTCTTCTTCCAGAAGATGTCCATACATGACCGTCCGCTTCAGATGTACTCCACGGTGCTCAAGACCTGTCTGCGTAAGCCGGGTCCCACCATCGGTTCGGCTGTAGCAATTCTGGTCATTGCATTTATCTTTGCGCTCTCCCGCAATACGGGTCAGAACCGTCAGGTAGACAGCGACCGAATCAGTGTGAACATCACCATGCCTACCGGAAGTACTCTTGACGATACTGACGAGGCAACCGCCACTCTTGAGAAACGTCTGGACAGCCTCAAGTACAAGAAGGATGTGATAAGCCGTATCCAGGAGGAGCAGGCATCAATCACCGTCACTCTCCAGGAGGGTTACAACAAGAAGGGTGGTCCTACCATCAGCCAGCTGGTTGAACAGTTGAGCGATGAGCTGACTCTTGAGAATGAGATTGATGTCCGAGTGACACCCGGCTATGCCCGCTATAACCAGAATGCGTCGGGCCTGAACTCAATCACACGATTTATGAGTGTGCTGGGCGTGGGCGACAACACCGAGCGTATAGTTGTCAAGGGTTCCGATACCGAGACCATGCGTGTTGTCTCCAATAACCTCCGTTACTATCTGGAGCAGTTGGAGTTTGTACGTGATGTCAGGGTAGACAACCCGGGCGGCCGCCGTGAGGTTCAGTTGACCTTTGACCCGGTGGCAATGGCATCGTACAATATCACCAACCAGGCCATCACATCGGCTCTGAATTCAATGAACCGCTCCACCAGCACCGGTGCCAGCTTCAAGGTCGGAACCGATGAGTATGACATTGTCATCATGGAGGACCTCACTGAGGAAGAGGAGGAGATGAGGGCTTGGGAGAAGACTCTGGACGACCTGCGCCGTGTCACCGTGACCGATGCCAACGGCGGAACCCATGAGCTCCAGCAGATTGCCAATATCCGTCTGAGCCGCGGCCCGTCGGAGGTAAGGCGTGTCAACCGTGACCGTCGCGTCAACGTTACTTACGCCATCTCACAGAGCGAGGATCTGCCCAAGGATGTGCTTGACGGCTATCATGATCAGATTGATGACCTGATTGCCAACTATAACCTGCCTTCGGGACTGGCTCTCGAGGTGCAGCGCGGCGATGACTCAACAAGTGAGTTCAAGTTCCTGATATTGGCGTCGATCATACTCATATTCATGATATTGGCATCGGCCTTTGAGTCGCTTACAACGCCTATCGTATTGCTGTTCTCCATACCTCTGGCCGCCATCGGTTCGCTGCTGGCACTCCTGTTGTCGGGCAACAGCCTTATGAACGCCAATACCCTTACCGGATTCCTGATCCTGCTGGGTATAGTGGTGAACAACGGTATCATACTTATTGACTACTCCTCGACGCTGCGACGCCGCGGCTATAACCGCATGAGGTCCATCATGAACAGCGGATACTCGCGCTTGAGGCCCATATGTATAACCACCATCACCACCATTGTCACCCTTATCCCGATGGCTATGGGCGACAATGAGTACGCAGGTGCCATAGGCGCTCCGTTTGCGCTGACCGTAATCGGCGGTCTGACCTTCTCGGCTGTGCTCACCCTGCTGCTTATTCCTACGCTCTACATATCGTTTGAGAACATGAGGGCATGGTATAAGGGCCTGGGCCGTTATACACATATCATGCACGCCGTACTGTTCGGCGTGGGCCTGATTGCGATATTCTCGAGCGTACACGGAATATTCCGGATACTGATTTACATTATCGTTCTGGCCATTGCGGTTCCCGGAGTGACTTACTTCATAAAGAGCTCCGTACGTATTGCCCGCAAGGATATTGTCAAGCCCGATGAGCCCATAGTTATCGAGGTTCGTAACCTTGTAAAGGTGTATGACTGGTACAGCCTGTTCCTGCGTCAGTGGCGCAGCGGCCTCAATATACGCCGCAGGCTCGGTCTGGCACGTACCTATCACCACTTGAAGGACTTTATCGGTCTGCTGTGGCAGGTGGTCGTATTCGGATTCACCGGTTATTTGGCCGGCTGGTATTTCGAAAAGCAGGGTTGGATTCTGCTTATGACCATTATAACGCTTGCCGGTATCAACAATATCATCAAGGCGGTGCTGGAGTATGTGGCTTATAAGAACAAGAAGGGAGAGAGAAAAGTCTTGATTACCAGAAAGGTACTCTACTGGGCTCTGCCAGTATGCGCCATGATCTTCCTGAGCACCAGGATCGAGAGCACCGGATTCATGGTATTCATAGCTGTCGTCTGGCTGCTTGGTCTGATTATCCGCAAGACATCGGACTACCTCTATGAGAACAATATCAATGTGGAGCGTCTTGAAGGTGAGACTGCCAGCCTGCGTCGTGCATGGTTCCTCTTTGTCAAGAGCATTCCTATCATAGGAAAGCGCAAGAAACCGTTCAGGGCACTGCGTGGCGTATCGTTCGAGATCCACAGCGGTATGTTCGGTCTGCTTGGACCTAACGGTGCCGGTAAGTCTACGTTCATGCGTATCGTGACCGGTATCCTGCGTCAGAGCTACGGTACCGTGTTCATCAACGGTATGGATACCCTCAAGTACAGGGAGGAGCTGCAGAGTCTTATCGGTTTCCTGCCTCAGGAGTTCGGCATGTACGAGTCCATGAGCGCCTGGGACTTCCTGGATTACCAGGCTATCCTGAAGGGTATTCACGATGAGAAGGTGCGTAAGGAGCGACTGGAGTATGTGCTTACCGCCGTGCATATGTACGAGCAGCGCAACTCCGAGATAGGATCGTTCTCGGGCGGTATGAAGCAGCGTATAGGTATTGCGCTTATCCTGCTCAACCTGCCGCGTATCCTTGTGGTCGATGAGCCTACTGCAGGTCTTGATCCCCGTGAGCGTATCAGGTTCCGTAACCTGCTCGTTGAGCTGAGCCGTGACCGTATCGTCATATTCTCGACTCACATCATTGAGGATATTGCAAGTTCATGTAACCAGGTTGTGGTAATCGAGAAGGGTAACCTCAAATACTTTGGTCTGCCCTCCGAGATGGTTAACCTGGCCAAGGATAAGGTATGGCTGTTTGACATAGAGGCATCACGTCTGGGTGAGCTTGACGAGAAGCTTATTGCCAACCATATGCAGGACGGCAACATGATTAAGGTACGCTACATTTCGCCCACATGTCCGTGGCCGGGCGCCGAGCAGGCTGAGCCCAACCTGGAGGATGCATATCTGTGTCTATTGAAAAATCTTTAAAACGATTGAATCATGTCAGTATTTCAGACAGCTAAATCATACGCAAAGCTGTGCGTCTACAATATGAGGATAATATTCTCCGGCAAGTTCATATGGTTCCTGCTGGTGGGCCTTGTGCTCTTTTTCTTCCTCATGTATACTGCCGCCGCACAGGGTACTTCACTCAGCCACGGAATGGTGTACAGCCAGCTTGTCATTCCCGGACTCCTGCTGGTGTTCTATCCTTCGTGTTTCGGTATCCAGAACGATGCCGACCACCGTATACTGGAACTGCTGTTCGGCATACCTAACTATATGTATAAGGTATGGCTGTTCAGGCTTCTGATGATTTACATCGAGGTTTACCTGATACTGGTGGTATATGCCTTCCTGGCCAGGATCCTGCTTTACCCTGTGGCTCCGTTCTCAATGGCGGCACAGCTCATGATTCCGGTCATGATGTTCGGTAACCTGGCATTCCTTTACTCCACGCTCATCCGCAACGGAAACGCCGCTGCCGTACTCTCTGTGCTTACAGTGATATTGGCAATCATTCTGGGCAACATTCCGCTGGTTGAGAACAAGGTATGGGATGTGACAATCAATCCTTACGAGGAG
The DNA here is from genome assembly GCA_902774335.1 of uncultured Bacteroidales bacterium. Classification (GTDB taxonomy): domain Bacteria; phylum Bacteroidota; class Bacteroidia; order Bacteroidales; family Bacteroidaceae; genus Colenecus. Next base: position 98,903 of record CACYHW010000014.1, on the reverse strand, counting down.
CCGGAGAACATCAATGCGGCTATCTGGAGCGTTATCCTGCTTAAGAACCGCATCTTTATGATTGTGGCTGCGGTGGTATTCCTGATGTCGGGATTGCTTGGCCTGCAGAACCGCGGCAAGTTCTTGGGCTAATATTTTTTGGATAATATTTCAGTTAATATTAACTTTGGCATATCAGTCACGTTTGTGGCTGATATGCTTTTTTGTGTATAACCAATTAAAATAAAGAGATTATGACTATCAAGGATTTACAGCCTAAGATTGTTTGGGATAACTTTTACGGTATAACACGTCAGCCGCGTCCGTCCAAGCATGAGGAGAAGATCCGTGCATGGCTTCTGGACTGGGCCAGGCAGCATAATATTGAGGCTTTTGCCGATGAGACCGGTAACGTGATCATGCGTAAGCCTGCTACTCCCGGCATGGAGAACCTCAAGGGTGTCATCATGCAGGGTCATATGGATATGGTTCCGCAGAAGAATGCCGATGTCCAGCATGACTTTGAAAAGGATCCCATCGAGACCTGGGTAGACGGCGAGTGGCTCAGGGCAAAAGGAACCACACTGGGTGCCGATAACGGTCTGGGCGTAGCTCTGGCCCTGTCGGTCCTGGAGTCAAACGATATCAAGCACGGTCCGCTGGAACTGCTCGTTACCTACGATGAGGAGACCGGCATGACCGGCGCTCAGGCTCTCAAACCGGGTGTGCTCAAGGGTGAGATCCTGCTCAACCTTGACTCGGAGACCGAAGGTGAGATCTATGTAGGTTGCGCCGGCGGTCTGGATGCCTCTATCAAGGGTACATACGAGCGCAAGCCGGAGCCCAAGGACTGGCTCTGCTACAGCCTGGCCGTAAAGGGATTCCAGGGCGGTCACTCAGGCATGGATATCATCCTGTGCCGTGCCAATGCCAACAAGGTGGGTGCCCGCGTGCTTTACGCACTGCTTACCAAGGCCGATGTCAAACTGATTGACATGGAGGGCGGTACACTGCGAAACGCAATCCCGCGTGAGTGCTTTGCCACCGTTTACGTCGATCCCGCCAAGCTGGATATAGCCAAGAAGGTTGTGGCCGATGTGTTCGCCGAGGTAAAGGCCGAGTATGCAGCAACCGATCCCGGCTGCAACTACCTGTTTGAGCCTTACCAGTGTGCTCCGGGTGAGACATGCGATCCCGATGAGTGCCTCTACGTAGAAGAGAATACGGCATTACGCTACATCCAGGCCATCCTGGCATGCCCGGACGGTGTGGAGCGTATGAGCGACCAGATGCCCGGCCTTGTGGAGACATCCAACAACATGGCTATGGTCAAGATATACAAGGGTGAATTCTTTATCGGCAACCTGTTGCGCAGCTCGGTTGACAGTGCCAAGGCTCTGCTGGCTCTGCGCGTTCGCAGCGTGGCTGAGCTGGCCGGATGCCAGGCTGTATTTGCCGGCGGTTATTCGGGTTGGGCTCCCAATGCAGCATCACCTATACTGCATGTCATGAAGCAGGAGTATAAGAAAATGTTCGGCTCGGAGCCTAAGGTTATGGCTATTCATGCCGGACTGGAGTGCGGTATCCTGAGCGGTGCTTATCCCAACTGGGATATGGTTTCGTTCGGCCCCACACTGCTTAGCCCGCATTCACCGGACGAGCGCTGCTATATCCCGTCGGTCCAGAAAGTCTGGGACTTCCTGAAAGCTGTTCTCGCAGCGATTCCGGCGAAGTGAAAAAGGTGACAAAGGGGACGGTTCCGTTTGGCTCGCGTGAGCCAAACGGAACCGTCCCCTTTGTCACCTTTTTCAGTACTCGAAAGTACCGTACTCGCTATGGATGGTAAGGTGAGTGTGGTCGGAGGGCTCGATGCGGCCGATGATCCGGGCATCGATGCCGAATGACTTGCTTATTTCGATTACCTGCTGGGCATACTCCTTGGGCAGATAGACCTCGAAGCGATGACCGCAGTTGAATACCTTGTACATCTCCTTCCACTCGGTGTGGCTCTGCTCCTGAATGGTGCGGAACAGCGGCGGAATGGGGAACATGTTGTCCTTGATTACGTGAACGCCGTCCACAAAGTGCAGGATCTTGGTCTGTGCACCGCCGGAGCAGTGAATCATTCCGTGAATCTGCGGGCGCAGGGCGTCGAGCAGCTTCTTGACTACAGGTGCATATGTGCGGGTGGGCGAGAGGACCAGCTTGCCTGCATCCAGAGGTGAATCCTGTACCTTGTCGGTAAGGTTCAGTCCGCCGGAGTAAACCAGCTCCTCGGGAACAGCATGGTCATAGGTCTCGGGGTACTTCTTGGCAATATCCTTGCCGAATACGTCGTGACGGGCGCTGGTGAGACCGTTGCTGCCCATACCGCCGTTGTACTCCTTCTCGTATGTGGCCTGGCCGAAAGAGGCAAGACCTACTATGACGTCGCCCGGACGAATGTTAGCGTTGTTTATCACGTCGCTGCGTTTCATGCGGCAGGTGACGGTGCTGTCCACGATGATGGTGCGTACCAGATCGCCTACATCGGCAGTCTCACCGCCTGTGGCGTATGCTCCCACACCCATCTCGCGAAGTTCGGCCAGAAGCTCATCGGTACCGTTGATGATAGCGCTTATAACGCTGCCCGGAACCAGGTTCTTGTTACGGCCGATGGTTGAGCTTACCAGAATGTTGTCCACGGCACCTACGCAGAGCAGGTCATCAATGTTCATGATGAGAGCATCCTGTGCTATGCCCTTCCAGACAGAGAGGTCGCCCGTTTCCTTCCAGTAGGCGTAGGCCAGTGATGACTTGGTACCTGCACCGTCGGCGTGCATGATGTTGCAGTATTCGGGATCACCGCCCAGTATGTCGGGGATGATTTTGCAGAAAGCCTTGGGGTAGAGTCCCTTGTCAATGTTCTTTATGGCGTTGTGCACATCCTCCTTGGATGCCGATACGCCGCGAAGCATATATCTTTCGTTTGATTCCATCAGATATTATGTTGTTTTATTTCAAATCTCAATGCTGTTCCAAATGTCCCAGGCGGCAACTGCCTGCTGTTCAAGCATATCCTTGCCGCCCTTGACGGTAGCTCCGTGCTCACGTCCCTTCTTCATGAACAGAGTCTCATCGGGATTGGCAATCACATCCAGAAGCACATGTCTTTCGGAAAGGAAGGTGTAGGGGATATCGGGGCACTGGTTGGTCTGAGGCCACATTCCCATAGGAGTGCAGTTGACAATGATGTCATACTCGTCTATGACTGAGGGGGAGAGCTCGTAGTATCCCATGATATCGAAAGTTGAGTTGCGGGATACGAACCTGTTTTCGATTCCCAGCTTGTCCAATGCGTATTTGACAGCCTTTGAAACACCTCCAGTACCCAGAATGAGAGCCTTGCTGTGCCCCTCCAGGAGTTCCTTGAAGGAGACTGTGAATCCTATCCAGTCGGTGTTGTAACCGATAAGTTCAGTGCCGGACTCCTTGTGTACCACCTTTACCGTATTGACGGCACCGATAGCCTGGGCGGTCTCGTCCAGTCGGGTCAGATAGGGAATGATATCCTGCTTGAACGGTATGGTGACATTGAATCCGCACAGATTGGGGTTGTTGTCCACCAGGTCACGCACCTGCTCTATATCATCCAATTCAAAGTTCCGGTAACAAGCATTGATATGCTGCTCACGGAACAAGTTGTTGAAACGTACCATGGATGTGGAGTGTGCCAGCGGCTTGCCTATGAGACCGAACAGACGGTCTGCATTGGGGGCTGCGGGAGCGGGCTTGGGTTTGACCGGCTGTTCAACAGGTTCCTGTTCAACCGTTTCCTGCGCAGCGGGTTCCTGGAAAGAGGACTCATTTTCAAAGGGCTCCTCCTCAAATACGGGATCCGGATTTTTAGCCTCCTCATACCTGCGCTGATAGGGCTCTGAGGGTTCGATGGGCGGAAAACCGTCGGCATCCTCATTGTCCTTTACATCGCCGTCGGCGCGGTCCATTGAGTCAAAGGACGTGTCTTCGGGGTTGTTCAGTTTCTTGTTTACGTTCTTAACGATTGCCATGAACACAAACAGAATGAAGAGAAAGCTGAAAAATGCCATAGCCGTTTTTTATTTCTTAGCCAACCAGTCGGTTACGTTCTTCTCAATACGTGCAGCCAGGTCTGTGCCGCTCTCCTTTACGAACTTTTCGCCTACAATGTGCTCGTACAGTTCAATGTAACGCTCCGATACGCTCTCTGCGTACTCATCGGTGATTTCGGGCATAACCTGACCGGGCTGGTTCATAAAGTTGTGCTCAATGAGCCACTGGCGTACAAACTCCTTTGAGAGCTGCTTCTGGGGCTCACCCTTCTCGAACTTCTCCTGATAGCCGTCGGCATAGAAGTAACGTGAGCTGTCCGGGGTGTGTATCTCGTCAATCAGATATACTTTGCCGTCGCGCTTGCCGAACTCATACTTGGTGTCAACCAGGATAAGACCCTTCTGGGCAGCGATCTCGGTACCGCGCTTGAAGAGGGCACGGGTGTATTTTTCCATTACCTCGTAATCTTCCTTGCTTACCAGACCCTGTTTGATGATCTCCTCCTTGGAGATATTCTCATCGTGACCCTCCTCGGCCTTGGTGGTGGGAGTGATCAGAGGCTCCGGGAACTTCTGGTTCTCCTTCATGCCCTCGGGCAGGATGTTACCGCAAAGGTTACGGCAGCCGTTCTTGTAATCACGCCATGCTGAGCCGGTCAGATAACCGCGGATAATCATCTCAACGCGGAAACCCTCGCACTTGAGACCTACGGTAACCATAGGATCGGGAGTGGCAAGCTTCCAGTTGGGGCAGATGTCGGCGGTAGCGTCAAGGAACTTGGCGGCAATCTGGTTCAGGACCTGACCCTTGAAGGGGATACCCTTGGGCAGGATAACGTCAAAGGCCGATATACGGTCAGTGGCAACCATGACCATCAGGTCATCGTCAATGTTATAAACGTCACGAACCTTGCCGTGATATACACTCTTCTGTCCTTTGAACTGAAAGTCAGTTCTTGTCAACGCTTTGCTCATTGTTATTTTTTTTAGAAATTCTTTTTTCGTCTTTGTGTGTCTGCTCGTAGCGGTCATAGGCATCCACGATGCGTGTAACCAGCTTGTGGCGGACAATATCCTTCTTGGTCATGCGGATGATGCTAAGGCCCTCCACACCGTCCAGAATATCCAGTGCCTGTACCAGACCCGATATCTGGGTAGGGGGCAGGTCAATCTGCGTAAGGTCGCCTGTGACAATCATCTTGGTGTTCCAGCCCATACGTGTCAGGAACATCTTGATCTGCTGAGGGGTGGTGTTCTGAGCCTCGTCCAGAATAACGACGGCATCATTCAGCGTGCGTCCGCGCATGAATGCCAGCGGGGCTATCTGGATGATGTTCAGGTCCATGTACTCCTTTAGCTTAGCTGTGGGAATCATGTCCTGGAGAGCGTCATAGAGGGGCTGCAGGAACGGATCGATCTTTTCACGCATGTCGCCCGGCAGGAATCCCAGCTTCTCGCCGGCCTCAACGGCAGGACGGCACAGCACGATACGCTTGACCTCCTTGTTCTTGAGGGCGCGTACGGCAAGTGCAATGGCGGTGTAGGTCTTGCCCGATCCGGCGGGGCCGATGGCAAACAGCATGTCGTGGTCGGCATAATCGGTCACCAGTTTCTTCTGGTTCACGCTGCGGGGCATGATGGGGCGTCCGGTCACTCCGAACAGTATCACGTCGGAACTCTTCTCGCCGCCCGGCTCCTCGCCGTTGACTATGTCCACAATCACCTCCTCCTTGAGTGAGTTGTACTTGGAGCAGTATTTCTCAAGCTTGAGTACGGCCTGCTCCAAACGTGCAGTCTCGTCATCGTCGCCCATGATACGGATAACGTTACCCCGGGCTACTATGCGCAGCTTGGGGAACAGGGCTTTGATCAACTGCATATTGGTGTTGTTGACTCCGTAGAATACCGCGGGGTCAGCTTCATTCAGGACAAGGTGCTTTTCTATCATTCGTAATCCGTTTCGTAGTGCAAAGTTATCCAATAATTGCGTAACGGATTAACGGCATAGCTTATTATTTATTAACAAGGTATGATAAAGCTCCGGTTTGCCCGGCTTATCCCAGAAGATAATCCAGATTGGATGTAAAAAGTTTGACTGCGATGGCCAGAAGAATAATGCCGAAGAACTTGCGGAACACATACAGGAGTCCAGGTCCAAGTATCTTTTCGATCTTATCTATATATCTGAGAACCACAAAGATAACCAGCATGTTGAGGGCCAGCGCAATCATGATGTTGCCAGCCGAATACTCAGCCTTGAGGGAGAGCATGGTGGTGAACGATCCTGCGCCCACTATGAGCGGGAACACCAGCGGTACGAACGATGTCATGTCCGACGGTCCCGAGTCATATTTGAAAATGGTAATGTCGAATATCATCTCGAATCCGATTGCCAGAATCACTATCGAACCGGCAACGGCGAATGACTCGACGCTCACTCCGAACAGTGCAAGAATGCTGTCACCGACAAAGTAGATGATGGCCAGCATAATCCACGAGATGAGAGTAACCTTAAGGGCAGGGACATTGCCGGTCTTGTGCTTAAGGTCGATGATGATAGGTATGGATCCTGTGATATCCAGGATGGCGAACAGGACCATGAAGGCTCCGGCTATCTCTTTCAAACTTATTGCCATTTTTGAACTTTTTTATTTCGGGTGCAAAGATAATCCAATAGGATGACAATATGTATATTTTGAGTATTATTTTACATCAAAAACCGACGTTCCGATATGATGTGCCTTAGGCCGATGCCTACTGCCTCTTTATGACCGGACGGATGTTGAGTCCTCTGTAGCGGTCCTGTTTCTTTTCGCGCTCCATATCGGTAATCCCTTCCTCATGATGGAATTGCATGATACGGGCCGTCGAAGGGTCCGATGTATTCAGGGCGTTTGTCCAATAGAAGGCGTATCTGTCGGAATAGAGAATTTCATCATAGTCCATTAAACCTGCCATGGGCAGGAATATGCTGCGGTTCTCATATCCCTTCTTGTTACTGGTAATAAGAAATCCTCCCTGTCCATTGAGAGTGCAGTATCTTACTGTGCACCATGTCCTGAGGTTGGCGTAGTCGCTCGAGTTGGGCAGACGCCAGCCGTTTCCCATGTTTACCACGGCGGGATCGTCCTGGGGTGTCAGGACTACCAGAGAGTCGGTGAACTCATGATCTCCCCATTTGGGATCGTTGCAGTACTTGGTATAGAATATTCCTGTACCGTCGCTCCATGCGTAGTTCTTTTCGGTGTATAGAGTCTTGGTTGCTGTTTCTCCCCATGATATGTAGTAACCGGGCTTTTCGGGAGAATCGGCTCCAAGGTTACATTTGGCCCAGAGGACGTTGAGTCCCAGGTCAACAGCTTCAAATCCCTGTATGGTATCAACTCCTACAGAGAGTACATCCATCGAGATGGCATAGGGATCCTCCTTTTCACACGAAACAAGGATAGGTGTTACGGCAAGGGGAATCAGAATCAGTTTCAGTAATTTTTTCATAGGTTAATAATTTGGCTGCTAAGGTAATAAAAAGATTGATTATGTGGTATCATTGCCGGTCTTTACAGGCAATATAAAGCCTGCAGACACCGAACATGAACTGTCGTGCGCGCACCGTTCCGAACCCGGCCTCACGCAGCATGGGCATGAACTTGTCGGGAAGCGGGAACTTGAGAATGGAGTCGGGCAGATATGTGAACGCTCCCGTGTTGCCGGTCATGCCGGCTCCTATGCGGGGCAGTATCTTGAGCGAGTAGAACTTGTAGAAGCTGAAGATGAGCCTGTTCTTGGGGTAGGAGAGCTCCAGTATGATGAGCTTGCCGCCCGGTTTGAGCACACGCTGCATCTCGCGCAGGCCTTTCATCAGGTTCTCAAAGTTACGGACGCCGAAGGCCACACACACGCGGTCAAACGTGCCGTCGGCAAAACGCAGGTTCTCGGCATCGCCCACCTCAAGGTCTATGGGCAGTCCCTGACACTTGGTCTTTCCCACCTCCAGCATGCCCTGGGAAAGGTCAATGCCCGTGATGTGGGATCCCTGTGCAGCCTTGCGGTTCACTGCTATGGCAAAATCGGCGGTGCCGGTGGCTACGTCGAGTACCTGTATGGGATTCCTGGTATCCACTATCTCGCGGACGGCCTTGCGGCGCCATGAACGGTCGGCTCCAAATGATGACACATGGTTGAAACGGTCGTATCGGCCTGCAATGTCATCAAACAAATCGCGTATTCCTTCTTTCTTGGGCATGTTACAGAATTAAAAAACCTGTTCCTGCAAGCAGTGAGAAGACAAAAGTAGAGATTACGAGCATGGGAAGCATGGGATCCAGCTGGCGTCCCTCAAGTTTCCATACTCCTGTCAGATGCTTTATGTACAGGGGTAGTGTTACAAAGTAGATGTACGGCTGCCATCCGTGGGTGCGCAGTACCGTGAAGACGGTCATGGCAACCCAACCCAGCAGAATGAGCAGGGTGTGGTATATGCGTGCGCGCCTGATACCCAGTTTTAAAGGTATTGTGACGCGGTTGGCCGCATCGGACTCCATATCGCGGATGTTGTTCACGTTAAGCACTCCCACGCTGAAAAGGCCGATGGCTGTGCCGGCAATTAGAGTCCGGTAGTCTATTGTGTGAGAGCAGACAAAATAGCCGCCCGTTACGGGAACCAGTCCGAAGAATATGAATACGAACAGATCGCCCAGGCCGCGGTAGCCATAGGGGTTTTTGCCAAGGGTGTAGTGCATTGCAGCCCAGATGGCGGCTGCTCCCAGTACCACCAGGCTCTCGGACTCGATGCAGAATATTGTTTTGAACGATGCCCGTATCATGCCCAGTCCCAGGATGCAGCATACCAGTACGGTAATCCTGATGCATGAACGCATCTGGAACTCGTCCATACCGCCGCTTTCCATGCTGTATTTGGGGCCCTGGCGTCCCTGGCCGTCCACTCCGCTCAGCCAGTCGCCCAGCTCGTTGGACAGATTTGAGAGAATCTGCAGTGATATGGTGGTGAGTACGGTGAGTAATATCACGTACCACGGTACGTCGTGGCCGGCGCACGCCAGCATAATACCCAACGCTATTCCTGCCGTCGAGAGGGGCAGGGTCCTGAGTCGCATGGAACGGATTACCGCTTTTGCTGTCATTTGAAAACTGTTTGGCTTACGGAGTGCAAAGTTAATTCAAATACCGGCCCGTTTGTTCCATGTTTGTTCCGAATGTTATAAATTCGCGGGACTAACCATTCCTATTATGAAGAGACTCTTTTTGACCTGCGCAATCATGCTGGCTGCAATGCCGGTTTTTTCCAAAGTGAATACCCCTGCGTCCGATCAGCGCGTGACATATGTGGGCCGAACCCTTGCCTCCGACGGTGAAGTGAGTTTTGACTGGAGCTCCACATGCGTCAAGATATCGTTCAAGGGCGATTATCTGGCAGTGCGTGCATCGGACTCCGGCAAGGACTACTTCAACGTGTGGATAGACCGTGAGATGAGTTCCGATGCCGACAAGGTGGTGTGCCTTAAGTCGGCCGATTCGGTGCTGGTGCTTTTTGATGCCAAGGCCGACGGTTACAAGAAGGGCAAGAGCCACAGCCTGATATTGCAGAAACGTACCGAGGCGCAGCAGGGCAGGGCCACGCTACATGAGTTCATATCGGACGGCGAGCTGTTGCAGGCCGCACCCGTCAAGGAACGTCTGATTGAGTTTGTGGGCGACTCGTACACCTGTGGCTACGGTATTGAGAACAGCGTTTCGCGCAACCGCTATACTCCCGAGACTCAGAACACCTCCAAGACCTATTGTGCACTGCTGGCCCGCTATTTCGATGCCGATTTCATTACGGTGTCGCACTCCGGTCAGGGTATAAGCCGCAACTATGACGACTCGGATAAGGCTGCCCGCTGGTATATGCCGGACCGTTACACCTGCACCTTTGACATGGCGCGCAATCCCAAGTGGACTCCGGGTGACGTCAAGCCGGATATCACAATGATCTATCTGGGTCAGAATGACTTCTCGACGGAGAGAATGCCTATGCGCGATCCCTTCAAGAATAACTACAAGCGTCTTATCCGTGAGATCAAGGAGTATTACGGTGAGGACCATCCCATAATCTGCGTATCCACCAAGGTTGACAAGCTTCTGTTTGATTTTGTACGCGAGTGTGTGGAGGAGTGCGGATACCGCAATGTCTATTATGACGGTATGTTCCAGGCGGTTCATCTGGACAATGATGCCGAGCTGGGCGCCGACTGGCATCCTAACTGGAAGGCTCACATTAAGTTAGCATACGCGCTCATTCCTTATTTCTCAACTGTTACGGGGTGGGAGATGCAACCGTCCAAGGCGGTGGAATGATAAATCGTTGTTCGGATAGGATTTTTTTGTGTTTTATGGGTGTGGAGTGTCGAAAATTTGGTTATCTTTGCACCCGCAACTCAGAAATGTTGCAGTTGGTACCTTGACCGAGCGGCTAGGTATCGGTCTGCAAAACCGAGTACGGCGGTTCGAGTCCGCCAGGTACCTCAAAACAAAAATCCGGCCCATCGGGTCGGATTTTTGTTTTGAGGTATCTGGCGGACAGGTTTTAGTTTGCTACGCAAACGCGCTCCTTTCAGTCGCTTGGCGGCCCTCCGGGTCCGCGTTTTAAAACGGCCCATCGGGTCGGATTTTTGTTTTGAGGTATCTGGCGTGATACCTTTTAAAAACCGTTATTCATATTAAAATATCTTGTTCAATTTTATTCTGTTTTTTAGTTGATAGCGTTTTTTTTATGTTTGGACTATTGGAATGGAACATGTGCTAACGATTTTGAAAGAAATAAATGATGTGTTGAATATATCAATCGTTACTTTTGCTTCAGACTTATAACCTAATTATTAGCCCTAAACTTTTCCAATAATTGAAAATGATAAACCCCTTATGATCGCACACTCATAAGGGGTTTATTGATTTTGTACGGGTATTGTCAGCAGAATACCAGTTCTCCGTCCCTGGCTGTGGCAGTGACAGGCTTGTTGCGGTCAATCTGGCCCGACAGTATCATCGTTGAGAGCTTGTTGAGCAGCATATTCTGCAGAGCACGTTTCACAGGACGTGCACCGAACTCAGGATCATAGCCTGCCTTTGCAATCAGGTCGGTTGCGGATTCATCGATAGTAAGGCTGATTCCGTTCTCGGCCAGCATATGGCAGATGCCCTGTGCCTGGAGCTTGACAATACTGTTGATCTCCGATTCACGCAGCGGCATAAACACCACCGTCTCGTCGATACGGTTCAGGAACTCCGGACGTATAATCTGCTTGAGCATCTCCATCAGGTGGGCACGGGTCTCGTCCAGCCACTCCTGACGGCTTGCGTCCGATGAGCCTATCTGAGCCGAACGCTCGCGAATGTAGTCGCTGCCCAGGTTGCTGGTCATTATTATAATGGTGTTCTTGAAGTTTACCGTACGGCCCTTGTTATCGGTCAGACGGCCGTCATCCAGAACCTGCAGCAGTATGTTGAACACATCGGGGTGAGCCTTCTCTATTTCATCGAACAAAACCACGGAGTAGGGCTTGCGCCTTACGGCCTCGGTCAGCTGTCCGCCCTCGTCGTAACCTACGTATCCGGGAGGCGCTCCGATAAGACGTGTCACTGAGAACTTTTCCTGATACTCACTCATATCGATACGTGTCATGAGCTTCTCGTCGTTGAACAGATACTCGGCAAGAGCCTTGGCAAGCTCGGTCTTACCTACACCGGTGGTACCCAGGAATATAAAGCTGCCTATAGGACGCTTGGGATCCTGCAGTCCGGCACGGCTGCGGCGCACGGCGTTTGCCACTGCGCTTATGGCCTCCTCCTGACCGACTACACGCTTGTGCAACTCCTCTTCCAGATGGAGCAGTTTCTCGCGCTCGCTCTCAAGCATACGGTTTACGGGTATGCCGGTCCAGCGTGATACTACCTCGGCAATGTCATCGGCGGTAACCTCCTCCTTGACAAGTGCGCTGTCGCCCTGCTTGGCGTGCAGCTCCTCCTGGATGCGGGCTATATCGGCCTCAAGTTCCTTGAGCTTTCCGTAGCGGATCTCGGCTACGCGGCCGTAGTTGCCGTCACGCTCGGCATTGTCGGCTTCTATCTTGAGCTGTTCAATGCTCTGCTTGTCCTGCTGTATCTTTGAGACGAGAGCCTTCTCGGACTCCCATTTGCCGCGTATTTCCTTCTCCTGACGCTGCAGTTCATCAATCTCGGCGTTGAGCTGCTTGAGTTTGACGGTGTCGTTCTCGCGCTTGATGGCGGCGCGCTCTATCTCCAGCTGCTTTAAACGTCTTGTTATCTCATCCAGCTCCTCGGGGACCGAGTTGCGCTCCATACGCAGTTTGGCGGCTGCCTCATCCATAAGGTCGATGGCCTTGTCGGGGAGGAACCTCTCGGTTATGTAACGGTTGGAGAGCTCTACAGCGGCTATCACGGCCTCGTCCATGATACGCACCTTGTGGTGGTTCTCATAGCGCTCCTTAAGTCCACGCAGAATGGAGATGGAGCTCTGAACGTCGGGCTCATCGACCATGACGGTCTGGAAACGGCGCTCCAGGGCCTTGTCCTTTTCAAAGTATTTCTGATACTCGTTAAGGGTGGTGGCGCCTATGGCACGCAGGTCGCCGCGGGCCAGGGCAGGCTTGAGGATGTTTGCGGCATCCATGGCGCCCTCGCCGGCTCCGGCACCCACCAGGGTATGTATCTCGTCGATGAACAGTATAAAGCTGCCGTCCGACTGTATTACCTCGTTTATGACGCCTTTAAGACGCTCCTCGAATTCACCTTTATACTTGGCACCTGCAACCAGGGCACCCATATCAAGTGAATAGACGGTCTTTGATTTAAGGTTCTCGGGTACGTCACCGCGTACGATACGCTGTGCCAGTCCCTCTATGATAGCGGTCTTACCGGTACCCGGCTCACCTATAAGAATAGGATTGTTCTTGGTTCGGCGGCTCAGAATCTGGAGCACGCGTCTTATCTCCTCGTCACGGCCTATCACCGGATCGAGTTTGCCGCCCCGGGCGCGTTCGTTCAGGTTGATGGCGAACTGCTCAAGGTTCTGCGGCCTGTTCTGATTGTTCTGACTGTATTCCATAGTGTCTTGTTTTTTATTTCTATGGAATGGTGCGCAACAAGCAGGCCACGAGCCGTTCTGCGACAATTTGTCGTAGAAATCTACCCGGCTGCTGACATATTGACAATCAGCGGGTTAGGTTATAAGAGGGATTGTTTAGGAGAGTCTCTGCTTAACTATCTCATACATAAGCACTCCTGCTGCGACCGAGACATTGAGAGACTCAATCTTGCCCAGGATAGGAATGCGTGCCCATTCGTCACACAGTGCCAGATGCTCCTGAGGAATGCCTTTGTCCTCGGCTCCCATGATAAGACATACGGGACCGCGGTAATCGCCCTTGGTGTAGTCCTTGTCGCCCTTTTCGGTGGCGCCTACAATGCGGATGCCGCTGTTTTTAAGAAACCTTATGGTCTGGCTTATCTGGTTCTCACGGCAGACGGGCAGGGTATGGAGTGCGCCGGCCGATGTCTTGATGGCGTCGGCATTGACGCTTACACTGTTACGCGAAGGGATGATGATGGCGTCCACGCCTGCGCACTCGGCAGTACGGGCTATGGCACCGAAGTTGCGGACATCGGTCACACCGTCCAGAAGCACAAAGAAGGGATCCTTGCCCTCCTCGAAAAGCATGGGGACAAGATCCTCCACATGCTGGTAGGTTATCTGTGTGGTGAATGCGATTACACCCTGGTGGTTCTTGCGGGTTATGCGGTTGAGTTTCTCAACGGGAACGCGCTGTACGGGTATGTTCAGTCCCTTGATAGCTGCGAATAGCTCACGTGACAGATCTCCCTGCATATCCTTCTTAATCAGCAGTCGGTCTATTTCTTTACCGGCCTGAACGGCCTCTATGACGGCACGTATGCCGAATATCATTTCATCTTCCATTGTTGTCTATAAGTGCTTTTGCATTGTCCAGAGCCTGCTGGGTGAGGGTCGAGCCGCTCATCATGCCGGCTATCTCGCGTATGCGGTCGCTACCCTGAAGCATCGAGATGCGTGTATGGGTGGCGTCATTGTCATCGGTCTTGAATACTTTGTAGTGGGTCTGTCCCAGCGCTGCTATCTGCGGCAGGTGCGTAATGGCGAGTACCTGACGGCCGCCTTGGGACATCTGTTTCATGAGCAGAGCCATCTTCTCGGCTACGGCGCCCGATACACCGGTGTCTATCTCGTCAAAGATAACGGTGGGCAGGGAGCGTACTCCGGCCATGAGTGACTTGATGCAGAGCATCACGCGCGCTATCTCACCGCCCGACGCAACAGCCTGCAGCTCCTGCATGGGAACAGATTTGTTAGCCGAGAACATGAACCTGAGGTCATCGTGTCCGGTGCGGTCATATGAGGCCGATGGCTGCATCTGAATGCTGAACTGCACGTTGGGTATGCCCAGCGGAACCAGCAGCTCCTTGATATCCTTGATTATGGTGTCGGCAGCCTTCTTTCTGGTTGCGGTCAGCTGTGTAGCCTTCTTTTCCATCTCCAGGCGTGCGCTCTCAGTCTGTTTGGTGAGTTGTTCAATGTCAAACTCGTAGGAACCGGTGCGGTCCAGACGGGTACGTATGCTTTCGGCCAGCTCAAGCAGCTGTGCTATGTTCTCCTTCTTGTGCTTTTTGAGCAGGGAGTAGATAAGGTCCAGACGTGCGTTGACCTGCTCCAGGCGTGCCGGATCAAAGTTTACGCTCTCCTGGGCATCCTCCACTGTCTCGGCAATATCCTTTATTTCGATCAGGCAGCTGTCCAGACGCTCCGCCAGCTCCTGTGCCTGGGGGAAATTCTTCTGGGCCGAACGCAGTGACTGCAGGGCGGTGCGCAGCTTGCTTATGCAGCCGTCCTCATCGGATGAGAAGATGTTGTGTGCGTTGAAAAGCTCCTGCTTTATCTCCTCGGCGTGGTCCAGTATGTCGGACTCCTGCTCCAGCTCCTCCTGCTCGCCGTCCTTAAGACGGGCGTTGTCCAGACCCTCCAACTGGAACTCCAGATACTCGCGGTCGGTGTTGTCGGACTCGAATTCGGCCTTTAACTTGGCCAAACGGTTTTTGAGCTCAGTCCAGCTGTCATAAGCCTGCTCGTATGCGGTTTTCTGCGCGCCATTGGCGGCTATGGTATCCACAACATCAAGCTGGAAGGACTGTGTGCCCAGCGCCAGGTTCTGATGCTGCGAGTGAATGTCTATCAGGCGGCAACCCAGGTCACGCAGCTGATTGAGTGTGACGGGGGTGTCGTTTATGAAGGCGCGACTTTTGCCCGATGCGGAGAGCTCGCGGCGCATTATGGTTTCATCGGCGTCAAAGTCCAGGTTGTTCTCCTGGAAGAACTCCTCCAGACCGTAGCCGCCTATGCTGAAGCAGCCCTCGATGGTGCATTTGTCGGCACCAATGCTGAGTGTCTTGGAGTCGGCGCGTCCGCCCAGAAGGAGGTTCAGGGCGCCCAGGATGATGGATTTTCCGGCACCCGTCTCACCGGTCATGACCGAGAAACCGTCGCGGAAATCAATATCCAGACGGTCAATGAGAACGTAGTTGCGTATGTGAACCTCTTTGAGCATCAGTCTGTCCTAATTGAGTTCCAGTCATTGCTGAGCGAAGGATTCACGTTGCCCAGCAGATCCTTGACCTGCTGTTTTTCCTTGTTTATTCCCTCGCTGTAGATACTTATCAGCTCGTTTTTCTTGATCTCGGTAAACAGAATGGGCAGGGACGACGTGCTCTTGGCCTGCTTGGCCTGCATAAGCAGGTTCAGGCTCTCGGTAATGGTGGCGCGTCCGCGGTCGGCGTTGGCGCTCATATCGTCCAGTCCCAGACGGTGATAGTTGTACTGCAGCTTGCGGAAGGCCGACATGCTGCCGTTCATGTAGTCGTTGATGATGGAGTAACGGTTGGCATTGGAGTCGAACGAACGCCATCCGCCGCCCAGTGACTGTGAACTGGCGGCTATATTCTCCACCTGACGCAGTATGTCCGTGCCTCCGTTCAGGGACATGGTGTCAAAGTCCAGTCCTATTATGAGTAGGCAGTAGTAGGCCATGATGGCTGTCAGGTTATTGTTGGGAGTGGTGCCGGGAGTGTATTCAATGCGGTCCTGCTCGGTGTATGTGAACTCCACGTCGGCATCACGGAAGTTGAATACCGTGGTGTTGTATGTGGAGCCGAATACCGGACGGCTGCTCTGTACGGTGAGCTCGCAGGTCATCTTGCCGCTCTGCGCGTCATATTTGTTGACGGTCAGGTTGAAGTTGCACTGAATGCGCTCGTTCTCGGCAAAGTGATAGTCGGTCCATACCTGATGTGAAAGGAAATCCTTAAGGGTGCTCTCAAGTGACTTGAACACATCCTTGTCGGTTCCCTGTATCTTGGAGGTGTTGATGGTCAGGGTGGGGGTAAGCTCCTGTGCGTGTGCCTTAAGAGGCATTATCAGAAACAGAAGGCAGCAAAGCAGGCTTGCCAGCTTGCTTATGATAGCCTTGGCTACATCCTTCTTGGATTGAAGCGGCAGTTCCTGAATCTCCTTGCGGTCTATCAGGGTGACTTTGTTGGTGTCGTATCCGAAACCTGCGCCCTGGTCACGCAGTGAGTTGAGCACGATAAAGTCCAGGTTCTTGCGCTCCAGCTTGCCCTGGGCGTTACTCTGCTCGTCGTCCGTCTCAAGTGCGAATCCTACCATGCGCTGGTCGGGGCGCTTGATGGCGCCGAGCGAGGCTGCTATGTCAGGGTTTGGCTTGAGGGTAAGGGTTATCTCGCCTTTGCGCTTGATTTTGCTGGTGGCTTTCTCCACGGGTGTGAAATCGGCCACGGCGGCGCACAGAATGGCTGCATCGGACTCGGGGAAGTGCTTCATAGCCTCCTCGTACATCTGCTGGGCCGATGTTATATCGATTCTGTGAATGCCTGGATTGACGGTCTTGAGGCTTACCGGTCCGGCTATCAGTGTGACATCGGCACCGCGAGCGGCGCACTCCTCGGCCAGGGCAAATCCCATCTTGCCGGTGGACCAGTTGCCTATAAAACGAACGGGGTCGATGGCCTCATAGGTGGGACCCGCCGTGATCAGGATTTTTTTTTTTGAAAGCTGCGACTGTGCACCAAAGTACTCTTCCAGGGCTGCTACGATAACCTCGGGCTCCTGCATGCGGCCCTTGCCTACAAGCTGGCTTGCAAGCTCACCCTCGGCGGGCTCTATGAAGATGTTTCCTATTGAGCGCAGAGTCTCTATGTTACGCTGTGTAACGGGGTGGCGGTACATATCCAGATCCATGGCGGGTGCTATGAATACCGGGGCCTTCATTGAGAAATAGGTGGTGGCCAGCATGTTGTCGGCAACGCCGCCGGCCATCTTGCCCAATGTGGAGGCTGTGCAGGGTGCTATCAGCATGGCATCGGCCCACTGTCCCAGGTCCACGTGGCTGTTCCATGAGCCGTCGCGACGGTCAAAGAACTCGCTTACCACAGGCTTGCGGGTCAGGGTGGACATGGTGAGCGGAGTGATGAACTCCTTGGCCGCAGGTGTCATGACAACCTGGACTTCGGCGCCCTTCTTGATGAGCAGACGTACCAGATAGGCGGCCTTGTAGGCTGCTATGCTTCCGGTCACTCCTAAGACTATATGTTTACCGCTGAGTATATCCATTATCGGGATTGCAGTTTTATTCTTGTAAGAACCTGCTTGGTGTTGAGTGCAAAGTCACCCTGGAGTATCCATGAGTAGTATCCGGGGTCACGCTTGAACACCTCGATCACAGGCATGTCCTTATATTTTCCAAAGTTGAACACCTCCTGGCCCTTGTCGTTCATGACAATGCGGCCGGCAAAGTCCACGTTGCGGGTAAATGACGAGAACTCGGAGAGCCATCCCATATCATTCTTGAGCTCATCGGGATAGTGGTCCAGCTGAGCCATGAGAACCTCGTAGGTGGCGCGAGTGTCGCCGTCGGCGCTGTGGGCATCGGTCAGGTCCTTTCCGCAGTAGAACTTGTAGGCGGCAGTAAGGGTGCGCTGCTCCATCTTGTGGAAGATAACCTGTACGTCGATGAAACGGTGACGGCTCAGGTCAATGTCAACGCCTGCACGCAGGAATTCCTCGGCCAGCAGAGGCACGTCAAAACGGTTGGAGTTGAATCCTGCAATGTCGCTGCCCTCAAAGTCGCGGGCTATCTCCTTGGCAATCTCCTTGAAGGTGGGGCAGTTCTTGACATCGTCGTCATAGATGCCGTGTACGGCCGATGCCTGCTCCGGGATGTGCATCTCGGGGTTTACGCGACGGGTATGCATGTCCTCATTCCCGTTGGGTGAGACCTTGAGGTAAGAGATCTCCACTATGCGGTCCTGTACAGTGTTGGTGCCTGTTGTCTCCAGGTCAAAGAACACTACCGGTTTGTCAAGATTGAGTTTCATCAGTCGTTCAGAACCATTGGCATTAGGAGCATAAGCAGATTCTCACCATCGGCCTGCTCGGAGGGAACAATCACTCCGGCGCGTGAAGGATCGGCCAGCTGTACGGTGATCTCCTGGCTGGGTATGTTGTTCAGGATGTCAATCAGGAACGCAGCCTTGAAACCTATGCTCATGGCTGCACCCTCGTACTGGCATGCCATTGACTCCTTGGCGGAGGTTGAGAAATCGATATCCTGGGCCGATATGTCCACGTTGTCCTTTTCGATATGCAGTTTTACAAGACCGCTGCTGGCAGGTGAGAACACTGATACGCGGCGCAGGGCTGTGAGCAGTGACTGACGGTCCACCATAAGGCGGTGCGGGTTGTTCTGCGGGATAACCGATCCGTAGTTGGGATAACGGCCGTCGATCAGGCGGCATACCATGCGGAACTCAGGCAGTGAGAAACGTGCTATGCGGCTGTCGAACTCTATTGTTATGCTTTCTGCCTCCTTGCTTATGAGTGAGCGGAAGAGTGAGGCCGGCTTTTTGGGCAGTATGAATGATGACTTGCCGTCGGCGTGAACCGTGCTGTTGCGGTTGCATACCAGCTTGTGGCCGTCGGAAGCAACGAATGTGGCGCCCTCCTCGTTGATGTCAAAGAATATGCCGTTCATAACGGGGCGGAGCTCATCATCGGCTGTGGCGAAGATTGTGCGTGCCAGACCGTCGGACAGTATCTGAGCGGGAATGCTGATTGAAACTGCATCCTCCTTGAGAACAGCGGGAGTGGGGTACTCGTCGGCGTTCTGACCAACCATCTTGTACTCACCGTTCTGGTACTTAACGCTTACCTCGTAACTGCTGTCGTTGACAATGAACTTGAGCGGCTGCTCGGGTATCTCCTTGAGAGCGTCCAGAAGAGTCTTGGCGGGAAGGGCAATCTGACCGTCCTTGTCGGCCTCGACAATGTCTATGCTTGTTTCGAGTGTGGTGTCGTTGTCGGCGGCGGTAACGGTGAGCTTGCCGCTCTCAATGCGAAACAGGAAATCCTCAAGAATAGGGTAGATGGCTTTAGGGTTGATAACGCGGCTGATAGCCGATAAACGGCTTGACAGCGCTGAACTTGATACTGTAAAATTCATATATAGTATGTTTTGTTATTTATCATGCGTGCGTCTCACAAAGATAGGGAAAAGTAATGGTATTGTGGAAAAAATAGAACGTAAAAATATGTGCATAAAAAGGGAAAAGTCTTAATTTCGCGCATACATTAAAATAAAAAGTTTTGAAATGGACATAACAGGTAAAATTATCGCTGTGCTTGAGCCCCGCTCAGGTGTGGCCAAGAGTTCAGGAAATCCTTGGAAAATACAGGAATACGTATTGGAAACCATCGGTGAGCAGTATCCCAAGAAGATGATGTTCAGCATCTTCGGTGAGGACAAGATACAGCAGGCCGCCATCAATATAGGTGATGAGGTAGTGGTAAGCTTTGATATAAACGCACGCGAGTTCAACGGCCGCTGGTACAACGATATCCGTGCATGGCGTGTAAGCCACGACGTAAACGGTGCGGCTCCCGCAGCTCAGCCCTACGTCGATGCCGCTCCCGCCGCATCCGCAGCACCGGATCCCTTCGCACCCAGCAATGAGAAAGACGACTTACCGTTCTAAATAAAAAATCCCGCTCCAACCGAGCGGGATTTTTTTTTATGAATTCATGCTGGCCAGGAACTCCGCGTTATCTTGCGTGTTCTCAAGTCGGGACTTGACAAACTCCATGGCCTCAATGGGATTCATGTCGCTAAGGTACTTGCGCAGTATCCACATGCGGTCCAGGGTGGTCTGGTCAAGCAGCAGGTCGTCGCGGCGTGTGCTTGATGCCACGATGTTCACGGCCGGGAAGATACGCTTGTTGCTCAGGTTGCGGTCCAGCTGGAGCTCCATGTTGCCGGTACCCTTGAACTCCTCAAAGATAACCTCATCCATCTTGGAGCCGGTATCGATAAGGGCGGTTGCCACAATTGTGAGTGATCCACCGTTCTCAATGTTACGGGCGGCACCAAAGAACCTCTTGGGCTTGTGCAGTGCGTTGGCATCGACACCACCTGAGAGTACCTTGCCTGATGCAGGGGCTACGGTGTTGTAAGCTCGTGCCAGACGGGTTATAGAATCAAGGAATATCACTACATCATGTCCGCACTCAACCATGCGCTTGGCCTTCTCGATTACGATGCTGGCAATCTTTACGTGATGCTCGGCGGGCTCATCAAATGTTGATGCAATGACCTCGGCCTTTACGCTGCGGGCCATATCGGTAACCTCCTCAGGGCGCTCATCGATGAGCAGCATTATCATGTATGCCTCAGGATGGTTTGCAGCAATTGAGTTTGCTATATCCTTGAGCAGTATTGTCTTACCGGTCTTGGGCTGGGCCACTATCAGGGCGCGCTGTCCCTTACCTATGGGGGCGAACATATCAACCACGCGGGCCGACAGGTTATCGTTCTTGCCGTTGCACAGGGTGAACTTCTCATCCGGGAACAACGGGGTGAGATGCTCAAACGGAACGCGGTCACGTGCTACAGAGGGCTCCAGACCGTTTATGCGGAATACCTTTACCAGAGGGAAATACTTCTCACCCTCACGCGGCGGACGGATAACTCCCTCCACAACATCGCCGGTCTTAAGGCCGAAGAGCTTGATCTGTGACTGTGATACATATATGTCATCAGGTGATGCCAGATAGTTGTAGTCCGATGAACGCAGGAATCCGTAGTTATCGGGCATTATCTCAAGCACGCCTTCACCTTTAAGTACATCACCGAAATCGTACATGCGCTCCTCCTGCATCTGACGGCGGTTCTGATTCTGCTGGTTCTGCTGGTGCTGGCCGTTCTGATTGTTCTGCTGGCGCTGACCGTTCTGCTGGTAGGGCTGCTCACCGCGAAACTGCTCCTGACGGGGCTGCTCGGGCATCTCCTGGACAT
Source organism: uncultured Bacteroidales bacterium (assembly GCA_902774335.1). Taxonomy (GTDB): domain Bacteria; phylum Bacteroidota; class Bacteroidia; order Bacteroidales; family Bacteroidaceae; genus Colenecus. Next base: position 77,386 of record CACYHW010000014.1, on the reverse strand, counting down.
CGGCCTGTACGGGCTGATCCAACTGGACTGCAGGCTCTGAAACCTGACGGACAACAGGCTCTTCCTCCTGCTCGTAAGCGTCAGTAACCGGCATGGTTACATTCTCATCATCAATCTCGGGCAGAGGTACCTCAACCTGCTGCTTGCGGGGACGACCGCGGCGCTTCTGCTGGCCTGCCTGCAGTGCGGGCTGGGGGAGTTCCTCCTTCCTGGCGGTCTCACTTGCTGCTGTTGCAGGCTGCTCCTGTACAGGCTCCTGTGCGGGCTGCTGCTGAGCAGCTTCCTGCTCGGGTGCTTTTTCCTTATTATTATTGTTGTTGTTCTGGCGGCCGCGTTTTTTCTTGCCCTGTGCTGCAGGCTGCTGTGCAGCTTCCTGCTGGGGCTTCTCATCGGTTGCGGTCTGAGGCTTATCGGCCTCCTTTACCTCCTTGGGCTCAGGCTTGGGAGCATTGTTCTTTTTCTTTTCTACAGATTTGGCCTTGCCGTTCTCATCGGCGGTATAGACTTTCTCGGAGTCGCTCTTGCGGGTTACCTTCTTGCGGTCGCGGCGCTCCTTTTCGGGCTTGTTCTTGGAGGCTGATATAGCCTGCTCATCCAGAATGTCATAAACCAGCTGGTTCTTGTCATCCTTGGCCTTGATGCCCATCTCTTTTGCAATGGCCTGGAGCTCTTCCAGACTCTTGCTCTTTAATTGCAGTATGTCAAACATTGTTTTATTGAACCTTGGCAATACCATGGCGCACTACGGGCACACTGATATTACGTAAGGTATGTTTAATGAAAAATCGGATTGATTGCCGCTTTCGGAGTTCCTTGATTAGGACTGTACTGCGGCTTGCGGTTACAAAGATACTGCAAAAATCCGATTTGGTACGCTCTCACAGCGTTTTTTTTGCAATGGTCAGAGTGAAGTGATGAGCAGAGACAGGTTTACGTCGTCCTGAGCTATGCTGCGGCAGGTGTCGGCGTAATTGAATGCGGTATCGCCGTTATTGTCAGCGCTGCCTTGTTTTGGCATAGCAAAGCCGATGACGATGCCCGCGAGCATGGCTGCCACTGCAACCCATGAGGGTATGCGGCGAAGCAGCAGTTTGGGCTCGTTCTCTGTGATATCCAGTGAGGGCAGGGGCATCTCCATATTCTCCTTGTCGGCCATTGATTTGATTGAGGAGAGCAGTTCCTGACTCTCTTTCTCAAGTTCTTTCAGTTTGTCCATATTATTGATTTTCATTGTTTTTGCAATATTCACGCACAGCTGTCAGCGCGCTGAACAGACGTGATTTTACTGTGCCTTCCGGTATGTTGCACACCTGTGCAATCTCTGCGAGAGGCAGTTCTTCCTCATATCTTAAAAGGAGCACCACTTTTTGTGGCTCAGGAAGACGGCCGATGGCACTGCGCAGCATCTGGTCGCGCTGCTCCTGTTCCAGATGGTCAGTGTCTGTTATGGGCTCCTCCTTTGAGGCGTTTTCCACATATTCCATAACGTTCATGCGGCGGCGGTACTCGTTCTTAAGCATGTTGTACGCTATGGAGAACATCCAGGTGCGGAACGGCCTTCCGGTATCGTAGCTTTCTCTGGATGCCCATAACCGCATGAACAGGTCCTGCGTGAGGTCCCGGGCCAATTCCCGGTCATAGCCGGTCATCCTCAGGAAGAAACCTTGGGCACGTGGGCCGTGCTCAAGGTAGAGGGTGCGGAACGTTTCAGCGGTCAATCTCATCGTAATAGCGTTTACGTTCCTGGTCGGTTATGTTTTCAGTTCGGGCTACTACACGTTTCATCAGACCGTAAAGCCTGCGCATCTGGCGTTTTTCACCATTCTCCTTGTAGTATTCCAGTAGAGACTTGAAACAGGGAATATAGTTGAGATTCAGTTTGTAGGCCGATGCCTCATATGTCTCAGGGGTGAATGTCTCGTACAGATAATCAGTGAGATATACCTCCTCAAAATTCCTGCGTTTTACGGATAGGTTGTCATAGCGTCTGGGGCTGTATTTATAGACCAGTCCTTCAGAGTACAGTTTGTCTGTGAAAGGAAGGTGATCCATCAGGGTAGAGAAGTAAATGGGGCGTCCGGTCTCACGGGCTACTGTGAGGTAGAGATTCTCCTCCCAGGTCCTGAGCCCCTGCTCGGTCCAGTCTGTGGGGCCTTCTATCTGGCTGATACCCAGCTGGCTGCAAATGTTCTTGAGATAATCGGGCGAATAAAGGAGTCCTACGCATATCACCATCCTGTCCGTAAACAGGTCCTTTCCGTACTGCACCATCAGAGATGAGAATGTAGGAGTATCACCGTTTACAAATATGATACCGTTGCGTTCCATACCCGCCAACTGATTATATGCATACGATAGCAGGCTGTAGGAGTATTCTCCGGTATTATACCATCGCTTAAGGATATCGGCCATAAGGTCGGTCTTGCCGTTGTTTAACAGATAGACTACATAATCCTTAAACATATATGCGTTGTCCGGACGCATCCTTATGGCTTTCTCCATGTTGTCATCCTGGTTCTCAGACTCTTTGAGCCACATATTGCAGTAGTAGTCCAGACAATAGCGGGCGTAACTTTCGGGGCGCTCTTTACGGACTTTTGCGGCAATCTCTGCAAGTGGTGCTTCATCAAAACTTTCATCCTCGCTCTCAAACATCAGTCTGTATCGAGTGGCGTGGAACCAGTTTATCCACGCATCGTCATTATCGGGCGTCAGTGTGACCTGGGCCTCCCATAAACGGGCCTGGTTTGAATACCACGCTGCATCATGTTTGGTCTTGACAAATGATACAATCTGTTCGGGCTTGTTTGCGGTTTCGGTCTTATCGGTTGTTGCATATGCATCGGCCGTTAAAAAGGCAGCCAGCATTATCATTGAAAACACTTTTCTGTTCATTTCAGTTAATTTGATCTGTTACACTTTCTTTTTTTTGAAGCGCTTCACGAATGCATACACGCAAACAGGGAAAAGGTTCGGCAAAAATGTGACATTTATCATTTTCAGCCAAAAAAGTGTGGTTAATAATCTTTACTTTTGCAGGCGGTTATGAAAGGTAAGAGACACAGTATCAAAGTGAGGCTCCGGGCGTTCCGGATATGGCAGGTGCTGGGTTACAATCCATGGAAATCAGAGTGGACTGTGGCCAATGATGCGCCCGAGGATGGCGTAAAGGGTTTTTATCGCGGTGCGTTTGACAGCATTCCTTTTTTGAATGATGACGCCAAGCGTACGTTCGTGCATCTGATGCTGCGCCCGGGTTACATGATACGCGATTATATAAAAGGTAAGCATGACCTTTATCTGGCACCGCTTACATCGCTCATAATATTCTACGCATTCTTCTCTTTGGTTTCATCGATTGCACATCCGGAGTTTAAAACTGATAAATCATCGGAATACAGTATTGATTCGGACTCTGTTTTGTCTTCCGGGGCAATTATCAATCTGGATTTCTCGAATGTGGATTCGGTTGAAATGGCAGAGATTAACCAAGAGATCAAGCTGAAAACGGATAATCTGATGGCCTATCTGGAGCAGATGGACATATTGATGCATCTGGACAGCCATCCCGAGGCCGTAGATTCGCCCAAGAAAGCATCGCTGGCCGCATTTGAGAGCGCGTTGCGCAGTCAGGGCATACAGTATTTCCTGGAGATTTTCCTGCTGCTATGGCCGGCCATGCGTATTGTGCTGCGCAAACAATCAATGGGGTGGGCTGCATCGGCCACCACTGCAGCGTACGTGCTGTGTCAGTTCAGTTTCTTTATGCTCTTTGTGCTGATACTATCGCTTGGCCGGAATAATGAGATAGGGATGCTGTTTTGCGCGCTGCTGATAATGATTGATTACCACCAGCTGTTCGGCATCAGTTACGGAAAGAGTTTCTGGCTCACAGTCAAGACCCTGATTTATTACCTGCTTTTTATAGGCTTGCTGATTTTGCTTTTGATTATTGCGTTATCTGTCTATTTGTTCGTTTGATAGATAGAATGCCGCTTTGCGGGTGCGGGACAATATGTAACAATTGGTTAATACCTTTAATTAGACGTAAAGGTAGTTTTTTGTTTATCAGCATTATTTGATGTGATGCAGAATGATGGCTTCGTTGTCTCTTGTGGCAAGGATCTTCATCATCTCCAGGTCGGACTGAGGAATCTTGTCAGGGATGTTGTCCAATATGTATTGGGCTCCTCTCGGTGTCGCTCTTGTTATTACATAATCATTATCAATTCCCACTATTTTGAAATTAATAATGATGTTTGCGTAATCCTTGTCGATTTCGGCTCTGTAACGGGTGCACTTTTCATCTGACTTGTCATATACATAGTATTGAAAGGCATTAATTGCACCTCGTTCATCTGTTTCGTTAGTCTCAAATAAAAAATAACTGCCGTTCTCCATTGTATAACTGGGCCGATAATCAAGCATCTCTGTATTTAAGAAATCAACCTCTTTATTCACGGCGGGAATCATAAAGTCAAACATTTTGCATGTATCGGCTTTGTCACCATCTATCTCGTAAAGGATATTATCAAACAGACGCAAATGGTAGAATTCCTTGAGATCATTGGCCATATACTGTCGCGAACTGCCTATTCCGCCTCCCATAGATAAATTATCATCATATAAGCCTCTGAACGGCAACAGGGGTATAACAGTACCGTCATCATTAATCTCTACTATGTCATCGGCCTTATCGTTGGGCATCAGCATGCCACCATAAACGTGTCCGTTTACGTACATGACATTCCAAACGTCATAATCACCCAAGGGTAGGGATGAAACATATTCATTGTCATAAGAGAATCGCTTGAGTGAATTGAATGCGTCATTGATAATGACCTGTTTGAGGTCAGTATCAAGGCACCATGATTCAAGTCTGACATACTCGTTTCGGGCGCGTCCTACACGGCTGATCTTATTTATGAACTGACCCTCCATATCAAAGACCGAAATATTTTTGTCCTCGTTATAAGGTCCAGTCCCGGCATAATAGGAGATGAAGAGTTTACCGTCATCAATCATCACCTTGTTTATTTCACTTACGGTAGCATCCAGAGATTTGTCATCCAGAAAAATGTATGTCCGTTTATCGGCCATGACATCCAGGAAGTTTTTGGTGTCTGAATACTCTACGGGGATGACCGGCACTTCTCTTGTCTTTTCCTTACAACCCATAAGGGCCGATATGGCCACGGTCATTAATGATGCAAAAAGGATCTTTCTCATATTGCTATATAAAAGGCTGACAGCAAATATAATATTTTTTTGCCAAAGTGTCCCACAGCGAAGTGGCTCACAGCGCTTGTGGGGCCGATGAGCGTGGGACACAGCCCTTGTATGAGCATGTGTCCCACAGTAACCCGCGTGATAAGGTGTTCTCGATAGGGTTAGTGTGGGACACTTTGGCAAAATTTATTGGGCGGACTGGATCTCTGTAAGTTCGTCGGTGGTGACGTCGTCAAGTTCCTTTCCGTTGACCAGGATTTTGGATACTTTCTTGCCGTTTACGGTCATATTGCCTTTTTCGTCAATCTCTACATCGGGTAAGGATTTGATCAATTTGTCAACTAATTCCTCGCTATATCCGGTGAACTCCATGTTTATGTCCTGGCCGTTGTCCATGTAGCTCATTGTGGGGATAGCCGGGCTGGCATCAGCGGGTTCACTCTTCTTGTAGAGAACCTTTCCGTTGATTATGATTTTCTTGACTTCATGTCCCTGTGTTGTGATATTACCTTGAGCATCGGTTTTTACATCGGGGAGAAATTTTGAAATGCCGTCAAGCGTGATACCGTCCAATGATTCTCCGTCCAACTTTATCTCATCATAAGTTATACTGGCGGAGATGGGCTTGTCGTTGTAAGTTAGCTGGCCGGAACTTTTCTTTCCGTCATCGTACACGTAGTTAACCTTGGTTTGGGCATTGAGTGCCAGAGAAATGCAAACTAAGGGGAGGAGATAGAGTGCTCTGAGCAGACTCTTCCTGGTTGATGTTTCCTTTTCCATCATAAAAATTCTGTTTTTTAAAATACTGTGATTGAAATTATTAGCTATTGTGTATCCGTTCATTGCGGCCGCTTTGCTGATGAGCAGATACTGATAACTGCGTATGTCGGTGCCGGCGCGCAGTACGGTGTCATCGGCCTCGTATTCATGGACGGCGCGCAGGTCTATGCGGAGCATCCAGATGGCGGGGTTGAACCACTGCAGGGCGGCTATTATATCGGTTATAAGTACGTCTATTGAATGGTGGAGTGCCACGTGGGCTTTCTCATGGTCGATGACGGCGGTTTCATGGTTGTTCCAATCGGCCTCGGAGATTACGATGTGTCCCATCCAACTGAATGACGGGTCATTGCCGGGCATGACGTAGACGATGGTGCCATCGGCCGTTACCTCCTTGCGTGCGTGCCTTATTATACTGCGTACGCGCAGGGCCGATTCCAGAACCTTTGCCAGTACAAATACTACGCCTGCAGCATACACGGTCATGAGGGCGATGTGCCACCAGGGTGTGGATGGCTGGGCAGGAGTGCTTGAGACGGCTTGCATGAGTTGGGTCATCGACACAGGCAATACCTCTGTCTTGTGGATTGTAATAATGCAAACAGGGAGTAGAAGTGACAGCAAAGCCGTACTCAAGAGCACAATCCTGTTTAGTCTGTGCCATGTGTCCTTGATAAGCAGCAGACGGAAGAATATGTAGAAGACGGCCATTATGACCGCAACTTTCAATTGGTAGGTAAGGAAGGTGATCATTTTTGTTTCTTTTCCAGATGTTCAATAAGCTCTTTCAGTTCATCTATGGACACTTTGCCGTCACCCACAAATGCCGATACCGCATTCAGGTATGAGCCAAAGTAGTTGCCGATGAAACCGCCCATTGAGAAACGGCTGTATTCCTCACGTGTTACGATGGGGAAGTACTGATAGGTGGGGCCGTATGCCTTGTGGTCCAGGAATCCGTCCTGCTCCAGCTCACGCACCTGTGTGGAGAGCGTGTTGAAATGGGGCTGAGGCTCGGGGTAGAGCTCGCGGAGTTCACGCACAAAAAGTGCACCCTTGTCCCAGAAGTGGTTCATGATGACCTCCTTCTTCTCACTAAGCTTGGTTATTTCCTTTTGTTTCATAATGCATCAGTAACTAGTACCGATGCAAATGTAACTACTAAAATAGTTACTCAACGATTTTGTTAGTTAAAAGATGTAAAAACGTGGTTTCAAGCATGTTGAGAGCGGGAGAGAAGGAAAACCAGTGTGACGATAAGCGTAATGCGACCGTATGAACGCTGGCGGTCCACCTCGGCCTTAATCTCATTATTTTTCTAAGATAAAAGTTTGAAAACTAATTCGCTTAGTTTATATTTGCTTTCAGTATGAACCTAATTCTGCCTTGTTATGAAAAAATCAGTAATCCTTTTAGCAGTAATTATTTCCCTGTTCTCATGCGGAAATAGAGTGAAAGTGTGGGAAAATCCCCAAATAGGGGTTACCCGGTATACTTACATCAGAATCAAGAAGGTATCGTTCTACAAGGACAGTACCGTGATTGATATGAATGTCAATTATCCCTCTTTTGCGGGTGGATTCACGTTTGGCAAGGATACTTACATAGACGTTGACGGAAAGCACTATCTCATTACCGGCAGCGACTGTTTTAAGCTGGGAGAATTCACCAATACCGATCCCGATACATGGGAGAAGGATTTTACTCTCTATTTTGAGCCGTTGCCCAGAAAGACCAAGGTGTTTGATATAATTGAGGGTACTTTTGAAGGCGCCTACACATTATACAATATACGTCCCGAGGGCGTTGAACTGCCTAGAGCCGAAGTTCCGGCCGAATACCTGGCCGATTACCCCGAGGATGATGTGTGGCCTGAGATGGCGTACAGTGAGGATTCCGTCACAATCCACTTCAAGGCTTTAAACTACAAGCCAGGCATGAGCCCCCGATTGGATATCTGGCATTTTGACATCACAAATCCGTCGTCCTTCAAAGAGGATATGATTCACCTGAAAGATGATGGTACGTATGATTACAAATGCAAGACCTATTATCCTGAGCATGTGCAGATTGACATGGTCACTTCGCCTTCTCCGGGATGGGGGTCCTACCTCCTGCCCTTTACTGCTCCGGGTGAGGAGGTGACAGTACTGCTTGATATGAACGTCACGCCCGATTCAATCCATGACTGCTTTGTGGGATTGAAAGGATATCAGGCCAAAAACTCTATGAGGGTCAGGGAATTCGATAATATTCGTATGGCCGACAAGTCCGATCTGACTCTTGCCGAATGGTCAATAGATCACGCTGGGACTGTATCGGACCTGATAGTAGCTTATGACTCCGTTGTGGCAGGAGTCAAGGCATTCAATAAGAAATACGGTTATTCCGATGCGGATGCCAGACATTTCTTTGACTATGAACTCAGGTTTTTCAGTATTGTATCCGAGAGAAAGGACTCATTGTTCCGTTCCAAGGAGTTCCTGGACTACATTCTTAAAGTACGTCCCGCCTGTTTCTTCAGTGATGACTTTATCCTGAGATCTGATTACAAACGGGTATGTCACCTGTTTGAGGGTACCCGAATAAAGGGCTTTGTGCCTGATTTCTGCCGATATCTGAACGGCGTAAAACTGATGATTGGAGGCAGGCCGATAAGCAAACCGTTCATAGAGGATGAGTATCTGTCAAACCTGTTTGACCGTGTATCGGGCAATATGGATGATGAGATAGCCAAGAACAAGAAGAACAAGTTTGCCCCGAACGTGCATTATCTTGACCTGGCCGATGTGGCTCCTCAGGATATCCTTAAAACAATTCTGGCCCGTTACAAAGGCAAGACCGTGGTCCTTGACTCGTGGGCGACTTGGTGCGCCTGGTGCATCAAGGGTAATGAAGAGATGGCGCCTTATAAGGAGGAACTCAAGGACAAGGAGATTGTATTCGTGTACATTACATCCTTAACATCCCCGTTTGACAGGTGGATGAAAAGTGTTGAAACCATACCGGGTGAGCACTACTATCTGACCGAGGAACAGAATGACTATGTGGCAAACCGTATATGGGCTTCGGGAGGTGTTCCCCATTATGCAATATTCGATGCCAACGGCAACCAACTCTACATACAGAGGGGTTGGGGAGGCCTGGATATGATCAAGACAGAGATAGAGAAAGCGCTTGAATAAAGCTGCGCCTATTGCATCTTGTTGATTCCGGAAATATAGTCCAGAACATCGTCGCGGCCCGATTTGTCCAGAGACGAAGTGATAAAGTGGGGGGGTAATTCCTCCCACTGCTCTTTCAGGGTGTCCAGGAACTTCTTGACGTTATCGGCCAGACGCCCGCGGCCCAGTTTATCGGCCTTGGTAAATATGATTCCAAACGGAACGGAGTTCTCGCCAAGCCACTCAATGAATTCCAGGTCTATCTTCTGGGGTTCCAGACGGCTGTCAATGAGCACAAAGAGTGACGTGAGTTGCGGACGCTCCAGGATGTAGTCGTTGATGATGCGGGTGAGCTGATCCTGCTGGCTTTTTCCGCGCTTGGCATAGCCGTAGCCGGGTAAATCGACCAGGTACCAGTCCTTGTTTATAAGGAAATGGTTTATAAGGAGCGTCTTACCGGGTGTGGCCGATGTCATGGCCAGTCCCTTGCGGCCTGTGAGCATGTTGATGAGGCTGGACTTGCCCACGTTGGAGCGTCCAATGAAAGCGTACTCGGGCAAGGTGTGCTGAGGACACTTGTTCACATCGGTGTTGCTTATTACGAATTCGGCGCTCTTTATCTCCATTTTGTGCGGGTTTTATGAGCACAAAAGTACGAATTTTTGGCCGAATCCGTTAAATTTGCAGTGTATACAGAATAATTATGAACCGCGAGTATCCATCGGCCGTATTGGAAAGAGCAGTAGGGGAGTTCTCAAAGCTTCCCGGCATAGGCAGAAAGACCGCTTTGAGGCTGGTGCTGCATATGCTTTCGCGTCCCGAGGAGGAGGTGAGCAGCTTTGGCAGGGTATTCTCCACGCTCAAGCAGGACATTCACTATTGCAAGGTGTGCCATAACATATCGGACGCCGATGTGTGCGACATATGCGCCAATCCCAAGCGTGACGGCTCCACTCTGTGTGTGGTGGAGAACGTACAGGATGTGCTGGCCATTGAGAGCACCATGCAGTACAACGGCCTGTATCATGTCCTGGGAGGCATAATTTCACCCATGGACGGCATCGGCCCGCAGGATCTGCAGATTGCAAGCCTTGTGGAGCGCGTGGCTGAGGGCGGTATCAAAGAGGTTATTCTGGCTCTGAGTCCCACAATGGAGGGCGACACCACCAATTTCTTTATCTCGCGCAAGCTTCAGCCGCTGGGTGTGAAGCTGAGCGTGATAGCCCGTGGCGTAGCTGTAGGCAACAATCTGGAGTATGCCGATGAGGTGTCGCTGGGTCGTTCCATCGTGGACAGGATTCCTTTTGTATAAAGAGAGAAATTAGATATGAACACAAGAAAAATGTCGATAAAGCTCATGGCGGGATGGATTGCAATCTACGTCGTGGCCGGTATCATTGCGCTGCTGTTTGAATTCGGCCCCCTCAAGGGCGTGACAGTGACCGAACCTAAGGTGATTTACATACTTGAGGTTGTGGGCGTGCTGGCTACACTCTCGCTTATCCCGCTGGCTCTGCGCGGCTTCAAGAGGATGATTGACCGTCTGGCCGAAAAGGAATACCCCGAACACAAGATAGAGCGCATCTACATGGCCTGCTCATGGCTGCGTCTGGCTGCGTTCTGCCTGGTAGTGGAGTTCGGCGTAGTGCTCTATTACATCCTCAACGATACCATCGGCCTTTACATATCAGTGATTGCTGCAATATGTTCGCTCTTCTCGTTCCCCACAAAAGGGGGCGTTGAGCACGAGACAGGTTTCTATTGATCCAGATGCCGGACGTCAGTGTCATCATAGTCAGCTACAAGGTTAGGTACTACATTGAGCAGTGCCTCAACTCCGTTCTGCGCTCGGTTCCCGACGCTCAGATATTTGTGGTGGACAATGATTCGGCCGACGGCTCCGTGGAGTACCTGAGGGAGCGTTTCCCGCAGGTGGAGATAATAGCCAACAACTTCAACGCCGGATTCGGAAGAGCCAACAACATGGCCCTTGCCAAGGCTTTAGGGCGCTATGTGCTGTTCCTCAATCCCGATACCGTGGTGGCCGAGAGGACCATTCCCGGCTGTATTGAGTATATGGATGCGCATCCCGAGACTGGAGCCGTGGGAGTACGCATGCAGTATGGCGAAGGGCGTTTTGCGCTTGAGTCACGCCGCTCGCTGCCTACGCCATCGGTCTCATTTTGGCATATGACGGGCCTGGAGCGCATGTTCCCGCACTCGCGGCTTTTTGCCAGGTATCACCTTACTTATCTGGATAACTCGCAGGAGTGTCCCATAGATGTGGTTTCGGGCGCATATATGTTTGTGCGCAAGGAGGCGCTTGACCGTACCGGCGGGTTTGACGAGTCGTTCTTTATGTACGGCGAGGACATAGACCTGTCGTACCGCATCATCCAGAGCGGGTATGTGAACCGTTACCTGCCGCTGCCCATAGTACATTATAAAGGTGAGAGCACCATCAAGACATCGTATCGCTACGCCAAGGTGTTCTACGATGCCATGCTCATATTCTTTGACAAGCACTTCAAGCACTACAGCGGCCTGTTTGCCCTTCTGGTCAAGGCTGTTGTGGGTGTAAAGAAGATGTGTACCTTTGTGGGACAGAACATCCGCGCACACCGCAAGAACCTGGGTGATATCACCGAGAACTGCGTGTATGTGGGCCGGGGCAGTACGTTTGCCCATGTGGAGCGGCTGCTTTCCGTCAGCAAGGTGCTGCGCAACGCCAGGTTTATTGAGTGTGCCGGCACGATAGATCTGTCGCTAAAGGATGCTCTCCGTGACGATGTCAGGGTAGTGGTGTTTGATACATCGGCCTTCACGTACAACGAGATACTGGACTGGATGTACGCTCGTGCGCAGGAGGGGAAACGATATACAATGGGCCTGTACTCTGCCGATACAGGAAAACTTATAACCGAAGACGAAACGCTATGAACGAAAAGGGATTGCTCAGTGACGGCACATATCTGCTCCGTGCTCCCGAGCCGGAGGATCTGGATATTCTGTTCAATATGGAGAATGACACCGCTCTCTGGATGGTGTCCGGTAATGCCGTACCTTACTCCCGTTATCAGATCAAACGCTATATCCAGCAGTCTCAGCATGATTTCTATACCGACCGCCAGGTCAGGTTCATGATTGTGCGTCAGGCCGACGGTGTTGTTCTTGGCAGCGTTGATCTGACCGATATCGACCCCTACAACGGTCGTGCAGAGATTGGCATTGCGCTCCTTTCGGAGTACAGAGGGCAGGGGATTGCATCGGCCGCACTCAAGATTGTGGCCGGTTACTCAAAGAGTGTGCTCCGCCTGCGTCAGTTGTTCTGTCTGGTGCCCAAAGACAACGAGGAAAGCATTAAATTGTTTGCCAACAATGGGTTCGATAAGAGCGGACAGCTTAAAGACTGGCTCGTCAAGGATGAGTCGTATATAGACGTTGTGGTGCTGCAGAAATTTTTTTGAAAAAAACTTGCTCAGACGCTTGTAGGAATAAAAAATGTGCGTACCTTTGCCATCGCAAAACAGCGAGGTGCGTTAGTTCAGCTGGTTAGAATGCCGCCCTGTCACGGCGGAGGTCATGGGTTCGAGTCCCATACGCACCGCACAAAAATGCCCTACAAACCTTGTAGGGCATTTCTCTTTTAAATAAGTTTCCTTCATCCGCCACGCAGAATCCGAAGTCAACCGCATCGATGCAGACCTCACTTAGGCTTTCTCTGCCGGAACTTGGATTATGGTCAGCCACTTCTCCGGGTCTTCCTGATTCCATATACCGTCCACATAGACAGCACGGGGTGAGCCAGCAACTTTCCATCCCTCTTTCTCCATCCAGGCAAACAGGTCTATGTAATTCTGGTACAGACGTTCGTAAGGACCATAAACTTTCATACATACGGCAGTTGGCACCTCTGGAATGTCCTTGAACTTGATAATATCCGAGTCCTTTCCCTTGGCAGCAACCTTCTCGCAATACTCTATGTCTATATCAGTCGGCTTGTATCCACCGTGTTCAATGGTGTAGCAATAGCCGGGTTCCGGGCACTCGCAGCCCAGACGGGCCATCTCAGGTCCTATAACCTTATAGCACAGGGGGCCAAGGTCTTCAAATGAATGTATCGTTGTGCGGTGTGTGGCAACGATGATAGCAGGTAAACTTTCAATAGTAATCTTTTCCATTTTCTTAAGTTTCTTTTGGGTCGTCACCATCGCCTGCAACTGCGTCTTCCGGGCTCTCAGCAGCCTGAGTTCATTCTCGCAAACGCGAATCTTTTCCTCCAGGGCATCTATGCCGGGAACATGGGTGTCATCTTCATAGAGTTCGCGAATCTCTTCCAGACTGAAACCCATTCCTTTGAGTTGCAGTATGCTCTGCATCTTCTGCAATTGTTCAATGCTGTAATACCGGTACCCGGTAAACTGGTCCACAATCTCCGGTACCAGCAGACCAATCTCCTCATAGTGCCGGAGCGTCCGAACTGTAACGCGGCAAAGGCGTGAAAACTCCCCGATTTTTAATCTGTTTGTCATCATAACAACTGTGCACTTTTGTTATTTG
>CACYHW010000014.1:0-63624 GCA_902774335.1 uncultured Bacteroidales bacterium | reverse complement strand
GCTCCATAACCCCCGTATAACAGCAGATAAGGCCGGTTCCACGACCAGCCTTATCAGTCCTTTTCCAATAATTGAAATTTAGATGAACCGGTTTCCGGGCCAATCTTCTCTCTCCTTGTTTGCAGTGGCAAAGATAAACCATAATCATATTTTTTTTAGGTACTTTTGCGCCAATAAATTCAAGCATCTAATGAATTACCAGATAAGACCAATAAGGAAAGAAGAAATACCAATACTTGGAGATTTCCTCTATGAGGCAATCTTCATCCCCGAAGGTGTTGCCGCACCTTCCAGGAGTATTCTCGATGATGAGAACCTGCAGGTCTATATCCGTGACTTTGGCCAGATGCCCGCAGACCGTTGCCTGGTAGCAGAGGTGGGGGATAAGATAGTAGGTGCTATCTGGAGCCGCATCATGAACGACTACGGCCATATAGCCGATGATGTCCCTTCAATTGCAATCTCCCTGTATAAGGAATACCGGAACCTGGGTATAGGCACAGATATGCTCCGCCAGATGCTGGAACTCCTCAAAGCCGATGGGTATAAGAGCGTCTCCCTCTCCGTTCAGAAGGCAAACTATGCCATGCGTATGTACCAGAAAGCCGGCTTCAGGATTTTGTCCGATGATGGCGAAGAGGTCTTGATGCGTTGCATTCTTTGAGGCCGATGCCCTCACACCCGAGATCCCTATATCGCGGGCGGGCAGGAGAGTGCCAGTATCCCCACTGCAAATGGCAGCAGAATGGTAGTAGGGGAGTGGGCCATATATCCAAATCTCACAAACCACCGCCACAGCCAAAACATCGCACCTTCGGACATGACGCATTGTTAAACGACCCCTTTGCGTCCCCCTTTGCGTCCCCCTTTGCGTCATTAAATCAGTTTTACTATCTTTGTCAAAAATCTTACATAAACTGAATAAACAATGGATATAAAAAGGACTTTTGCATGTGCAATTATAGCCATGCCGTTATTGGTAGCATGTAACAATGATGATAAAATGGGTAATGATGATCAGCAGTCTGCCACCATTACATTACAGGATCTGGCAGGAGACTGGAACATTACACTTGTCACCCCCTATGAAATAACTTCTGAAACATATTTTATAAACCCCGATGGTTCTTACCAATACTCATACATTTATTCTCCTTATGAGAAAGAGGAAGATGAGTATAAGACATTCTACGAGTACCGTGACGAGGGCAAATACGGTCCTTTTGTTATTGGCAATCTTATAGTAGAAGACATAACAATGGCCAGAGAACGTTATGCTTTTGTTGTTGATGATATTGAGCAGGCCAGATGGGATACCATACCTGATAACATCTTCACAGATACCACACGTATAAGCCTTCCTTGCCAAGGGTCAGTATTGTGTTTTGAATACTTCTATGGTCCGGCAACGCCTACATCTCAGGATGTAAAGAGTGTGTATCTCTATTTTAAGAAAGGAGCCACCAATCTGCCGTCCGATAAGTCTTTACTCCAGGGTACATGGTACTCCAAGGATAAAGATGGCGTTATAACAATGGCTTTACGCTTTAGCGGCGACAACGTTGAAATTTATGACGGTGCTCTTGTAAGACTGTACAAAGGCGCATACACTTATAAAGACGGCATAGTATCTATCGGCCAAAATGAAATGTTTGCGATCGATGGTGGAATTAATAACATTAATGCCGCAGATCCTTTTGACAGTCAGTGGCAGACTGCCCAATCTCTAAATGTTTATAACTTTAATAAAGAGAAAGGAATATCATTCGCGTTCATAGCCAACGACAAGACTGCATACACCGTATTTTTTGATCAAGGTTACCTCTTCAACAAACAGTAATACATGGTCTATTTCAATGATTACAAAAGTGACGCATTATTAAACGACCCCTTTGCGTCACCCCTTTGCGTCATTAAACCAGTTTTACTATCTTTGCCCAACATCTTACATAAACTGAAAAGACAATGGGTATAAAAAGGACTTTTGCATGTGCAATTATAGCCATGCCGTTACTGGTATCATGTAACAATGATGATAAAATGGGTAATGATGATCAGCAGTCAGCCACCATTACATTACAGGATCTGGCCGGCGAATGGCACCTTACGCTTGTTACGCCCGATCAAATCAGCGCAGATTCAGCTCTAATAGCCCCTGATGGCTCTTACCAATACTCATACACTCTTTCTTTTTATGAAGAAAGTCAGTATAAGCCTTTTTATCAGTACCGTGACGAGGGCAAATACGGTCCAATTATTGAGGGCAATCTTGTCGCAGACAATGTAACAATGTCCCGAGACCGTTTTGCTACAGTTGTTGATGATATTGAGCAGGCCAGATGGGATACCATACATGAAAACATAGGCACAGACACCATACGTGTCAGCCTTCTTTGTCAAGGGTCTGTTTTGCGTATTGAATGGTTCAATGGTCCTGTAACGCCTACATCACAGGATATAGAGAGTTCATCTATCTATTTCAAGAAAGGAGCCACCAATCTGCCGTCCGATAAGTCTTTGCTTCAGGGTACATGGTTCTGCAAGGAAAAAGATGACGATATAACAGTGGCTTTACGCTTTAGCGGTGACGACGTTGAACTATATGACGGCAATTTTGATAAGCTTTATAAAGGCGCATACACCTATAAAGACGGCATAGTATCAATAGGCCGGACTGAGATGTTTGTGAGCCCTGACAATAATGGAGATGATCAGAACCCATTCAATATCCAGTGGCAGACAGCCCAATCTCAAAATGCTGTGAACCATCACGAGAATGGAATAACATTCGCGCTCATAGTCAACAACAATACCGCTTACAGCGTATTGTTCGATATAGGTCACGTCTTCACCAAACAGTGACGCATTGTTAAACGACCCCTTTGCGTCACGTGCCAAACGGAACCGTCCCCTTTGTCACCTCTGATACGATTTTGCAACGTTTTTGCAACGCTTTTTTCTTGATTTTGGACGCAGGTGCAAGTACTTTTGTTTCAGAAACGAGCTGAAAAAGCATCTGCTTCCTTGACTGCGAAGTCATATCCGAGTTTGCCCAAAGGAACCTATCTTTGTACAGGTCCTTATTACTAAAACTATTGTTGCATATGAGAAAACTTCTGTTTGCGTCCTTTTTGTGCGTTGTAAGTCTGTCTGCTCCGGCACAGACCAAATCGGCGAAAGCCGAATTGCCGGAACTTACGGTTTGGAACCTTGAACAGGTGAATGACATCTACGATGAATCCGAGAACGGCATCGTGGTCACAAACGGTTTCAGTCATGATTGTGTATCGGCATTCCTGAGGGTGGATTCCATGTATAGCCTTGTCATTGCGCCTCAGGGTGAAAAGAAGCCGGCCGTCATCAGTCTTGGAACCATAGACAAGGCAGTCCCCGCGTTAGAGAATCTGGTGTCGTCGTACAAGTCGGGACGTACTCTCAAGATTGACGGATATACCTTGAGAGGAGTAAGGAACAATACCTACAGGATATTGCCCGAGGGACGCTTTGAGGGCATCGGCTCCACCGGGAAGTATCTGATCGACATCTCTTCCATGGAATTCGGAATGACCGTCCTGAGTCATATAAACAGGGTGGCGTCAATGGAGACTCTGGTCAGGAGCGGTGATTATGATGCCGAGTTCAAGACCATGAGGGTAACCCCGGCGGGAACAATAAAAACCAAGACCGTAAGGAATACCAACTCTCCGATCGAGGTTCATGGCTTACGTAATCCCAGATAATGGATAAAAAAACAGGGACAGGCAATCAGATGTCTGTCCCTGCTTTGTTTTTACTTTCTCCTCCTCTTGTAGGCTTGGAAAAGGATTCCTACCGCTACGACCAGCATTATCAGAGGGCTGAAGTAATTATTGTTACCCTGCTGTATGTTGCTGATTACCGTCATTGCGGTAAGCATTACGGCCGCTATTGTAAAGCCGATAATTGATATGGTGGGTATTCCCTGACTCAATCTGTTCTTAATTAAATTGATGATGAAGGGTATGAATGCTATAAGGGCACTCAGCAAAGAGAGCGGAGTCAGGATAAAATAGGTGTTGAAGCTTTCATCATTATATGTCTTGAAGACGGCTATTATATAGAGGACCGAAGCGCCTGCCAGGAAAATGATGCATATTGACATCAATACAATGGCTGTAATCCTGGCGATGATGCTCAAGGGGTTGGGGGTGGCGTCAATAGTTCCCTGAAGTCCCTCCCTGTATGCTCTTACAAATGCCTTGTAGAATCTGGGTATGTCAAGTGTCACAAGCGCCAGGGTATAAATAATGCCGCAGCCGATGCTTATGAATACGTAGGCATATACTGTCCAGAACAGGAAGAACGATGCTATGGATATCAGGTACAGCCTGCGGTATCTCCGCTCTCTGAACATGAGGGTCTGCAGGTCAAGTTCAATAAAATCCTTTCGGCTTACCTTGTGCAGTATCAGTGCGTTCAACAGAATTGTCGCAAAGCCGAATATTCCGGCAATCCACAAGGCTGTAGGGGAGAGTCCGCGGTCAAAGTGGATTATCAGGGTGAGGATGGGGAATCCCAGCAGGTAACCCCAAATGAGTGCGGACTTTACCTCGGTCTCAAGCAGTTCAACTTTCTCTCTGATGGTTTCGCGTATCTGCTCAGGGGTTATGATCTCCTGGGTATCCAGCCTCTCATTCATCAGATTGTATGTCTCTCTGAGCTCCTGGAGCTCGTCTAATCTAATATTCTCGTTAGCCATAGTACAAACTTTTTAATTGTTAGACATTGATTTGAGCTGCTCCTTGATGCGGAACAATCTGCTCGTAACAGCCTGTGTGGATATTCCCACGATAGCTGCAATCTCATCGTAACTCATGCTTTCCAGCCACAGAAGAATAATAGCGCGGTCAAACACCTCCAGTTTGTTGATCCTGTCGTACAGCATCTTTACCTGTCGGCCCACCTGGTCCTGCTCACTGAACAGATCCTTGTCGATAAGCAGCGGAACGGTTGGCACATTCCGTTTATCCCTTTTTTGGATGGAGCAGCAGGTGTTAAGGCTGATACGCCATATCCAGGTCTTAAGACTGCTCTCGTTCCTGAACTCGGGAAATCCTTTCCAAAGATTAACCAACACTTCCTGGAAAAGGTCATCGACTACTGTCGGGTTGTCAGAGAAGAAATAGCACACCGAATATATGGTTTTACGGTGCTCCCTGACCATTTTTGTAAATTCTAATTCTAAATTCTGCATGTGTTCTGGAAACAATCGTTTGTACGTTTAGACAACGATTTCCTGGATTCCTTTCAAAAATAACCGATTTTTTTTGAAAAAATTCGCAATCTCAAAGAATAGCTTAAATTTGCACTTATAATAAAAACGGACTGAAAGTAACAACGCTTATGAAACTGAATGATCCTTTTGTAATAACCATCAGCCGCGAGGTAGGCTCCGGCGGACGCACCGTTGGCCGCAAACTGGCCCAGAAACTGGGAGTGCACTACAGCGACAAACAACTCATAGAGGAACTTGAAAGAAAACTGGCCATCGATTCCGTCAAAATCGAGGAGCTCAGGGGAAAGAAAAAGAACTGGCTGTCCGATTTTCTGGAAATGGTGGCTCCCGTTCCCAAGGCAAACACCCTGGTGGGCTCAAGCGAGTACACTCAGGAGTTCACACCCCAGGTTAGCGTCAAGACCGTTTTTGATGCCGAAAAGGAGATACTGAACGCCATAGCCGATGAGGGATCGTGCGTGATAGCCGGCCGCTCGGGATTCTTTGTGCTCAAGGACAGACCAAACAAGGTGGACATATTCATCACCGCCTCACGCGAGAGCCGTATCAAACGCATCCAGCAAAAGCAGAAGATGTCACAGAAGCTGGCCGGGGAGATAGTGGACTCCGTGGACAAGACCCGTGAGAACTACGTGATGCGTTACACAGGGCAGAGCCGATATGACCTGCGCAATTACAACCTTGTTATTAATATGGAGGGAAAGACCGAGGATGAGGCAGTAGATATCATCCTTTCGTACATAAGCTGACCGTATCCATATTCCCAAAGAGCACCGGGCCCTCAGGTCCGGTGTTTTTTTGACACCCTGATTCCATTCGGTAAAAAATAGGGACAAAATGTTGTAAAATGATTTTTATTGTGTATTTTTGTTAAATCAATAGTGCATGAAAGCATCTTGTTTAGGGACTTATGATTAGGAAAATATTAAGGATACTCAAGGAAAGGCCTATTCTCAGCATTATTCTGTGCGTAGCCCTGTCGGAGATTCTGCAGTTTGTCCTGACCCTGTTTTTCGGCGTAACTCCCACACTTTATTATGGAATAACGGTCATAGCGCTCCTTGTACTTTTCGGTATTCCCGTCATTCTGTACCTCCAGCAGAAGAAGCGTGACGGCAAGTCCGACGACGATATGCCGTAGAAGCCGCCCACAGTGCGAAAAAATAAGAAAAATTATATTTATACGCACATCATAAATCATCCCTTTTGCTTAGATTTGCATCCGAATTGAGGTATCTGTTAAGTCAGATTCAATAGGGAACACGGGTGAGATTCCCGGACAGTCCCGCTGCTGTATTTCTCAGATCCCGGTTCAGGATGAGCCGTCGCTCCCATGACGGCAACAAACGCCACTGGCATTATGCCGGGAAGGTTCCTGAATCAATGAGATAAGTCAGAAGACCTGCCTCAAGTTCAGAGTTTTACTTATGCCCCGTGGATAGGGCGGGTACGACGAATGTCTGAAACGATTGATGTAATTTCAGAGATTAGCGGAGCTCAGGCTTCGCTTGGCTGTGCATGACGTTTTGTGCGCAGAGTGTGAGTTGTGTACCTTAATATACCATTGTGGCAATAAGTAATTAACTGATAATAAACAAACTATGCAAAAAACATTCTTAGGATCCGATTTGGTTAAGCAGAAGGATAAGCAGAAGGCGCAGAAGAAAGCCGTCATGCCCATCTCATGGCGTGTTCTCAAGGTTCTTCTTGGAATCATCGTCGGTCTTGTGGTGTGGAACCTTCCTTCGACCGCATTCGGAATCGATAATCTTACCGTGATTGAGCAGAGAGTCATAGCCCTGTTCTGTTTCGCAACCATCATGTGGATCACCGAGGGCATACCCTCATGGGCGACATCGGTTGCAATCATCGTAATACTTCTGTTTACCGCCAGCGACAACAGCCTGAGCCTGTTCAGGCTTAATATAGACGATAACCCGCAGTTCGGAACACTCATGTCAAGCCGCAAGATCATGGCCTGCTTTGCCGATCCGGTTATCATGCTCTTTATTGGCGGATTCATGCTGGCGTTTGCAGCAACCAAGGCAGGACTGGATATCAAACTGGCCAAGGCGCTGCTCAAGCCTTTCGGCACCAAATCCGAGAACGTGCTGCTGGGATTCATCCTGGTAACCGGCGTATTCTCCATGTTCCTGTCCAATACCGCAACGGCAGCCATGATGCTCACATTCCTTACTCCGGTCATCAAGTCACTGCCCGCCAACGGTAAGGGACGTCTGGCACTTGCGCTGGCTATCCCGGTAGGAGCCAATCTGGGAGGCATCGCTACACCCATCGGAACACCTCCTAACGCCATTGCCATCAAGTTCCTGAACGATCCTGAAGGTATGAACATGAACATAGGATTCGGCGACTGGATGACCATCATGCTTCCGCTTACTCTTGTGCTGCTTGTTATCTCGTGGATTGTAATCAGATTCCTGTTCCCCTTTACACAGAAACAGATTGAACTCAAGATAGAGGAGAGCCCCGAACGCGTGCTCAAACCCTGGCAGGAGATTGTTGTTTACGTGACATTCGGTCTTACTGTACTGCTCTGGATGAGCGACAAGTGGACCCATGTCGATGCAAACGTAGTTGCCATGCTGCCTGTGGGCGTGTTCTGCGTGACACGTATCATTACCAAGTATGATCTGGCCGAGATTAACTGGTGCATCCTTTGGATGGTAGCCGGTGGTTTTGCCCTGGGTCTTGCCCTGCAGGATTCCGGTCTGGCCAAGCATCTTGTAGCTTCGATACCCTTCAACGAGTGGCCGCCCGTGCTTATGATCATCGGCTCAGGTCTGATTTGCTACCTGCTTGCCAACTTCATTTCGCATACGGCTACCGCTAACCTCCTTATCCCCATACTGGCACTGGCAGGAATGTCGGCCGCACAGAACCTGGAGCCTTTCGGCGGCGTATCAACACTGCTTATCGGCGTGGCTTTGGGCTCGTCGCTCTCCATGGTGCTGCCCATATCGACCCCGCCCAATGCTCTTGCACATTCAACAGGCTTCATCGAGCAGAAGGACATGATCAAGGTAGGTGTCATCATGGGCGTGATAGGACTGACGTTGGGTTATGTTGTGCTTGTATTCGCCGGTAAGAGCGGATTGATATAATGACTATACATTTCTATGTTTGATAGTTTTATTACTTGTTTGATGATGACTCCGTGAGAACGGAGGAGTTTGCAGGTGTCCATAGACTACATCTGCAATAGAATCGGGGAGACCGTGAGGCCTTCCCGTTTTTATTTGTTCGCAGTTGATTTATTGGCCCGGTTATAAGTGTCATTTCGTAGGCTTTGTGTAACTTCGCGGCCAGAAAACATATTGTTTATGACAAAGACAGTTACTTTCGGCGAGGTTATGCTTCGTCTTGCCACTCCGGGCTACGAGCGCTTCGGACAGGGCAACATGCTGAGTGCAACTTACGGTGGCGGTGAGGCCAATGTGGCAGTATCGCTTGCCAACTACGGACTTCCCGTATCATTTGTGACAAGAGTTCCCGACAACGATATAGCAGCAGCCTGCCTGCGTGAGCTCCGCGGCTTTGGCGTGGACGTTAGCGATGTGGTTCTGGGCGGCGACCGTCTGGGCATCTATTTCCTTGAGACAGGTGCCGTGAGCCGCGGCAGTAAGGTCATCTACGACCGTGCCGGCTCATCGATCGCAAAGATTGAACCCGGTATGATTGACTGGGACAAGGTTCTGGAGGGTGCAGGCTGGTTCCATTGGACCGGTATCACTCCCGCTATCTCCGAGGGTGCAGCCAAGGTATGCCTGGAGGCAGTCAAGAAGTGCAACGAGAAGGGAATCACCGTATCATGCGACCTTAACTACCGCAAGAACCTGTGGAAGTGGGGTAAGAAGGCCAGCGAGGTAATGCCCGACCTGGTTGCCTGCACCGACATCGTCCTGGGCAACGAGGAGGACGCACAGATGGCTCTTGGCATCAAGCCCGAGGGCGTGGACGTAACAGGCGGTAAGGTTGATGCCGATGCGTACGAGTCGGTTTCAAAGCAGATCATGGCCCGTTTCCCGCGCTGCAAGAAGGTTATCACCACACTGCGCGGCTCCATCAACGCCAACCACAACAAGTGGGCCGGTGTCCTGTACGACGGCAAGAAACTCTACAAGTCAAGAGAGTACGATATCACGCACATAGTTGATCGTGTAGGCGGTGGCGACTCATTCATGGGCGGTCTCATCTACGGACTGCGCGTCTATGAGGATGACCAGAAGGCTCTGGATTTTGCTGTTGCAGCATCATGCCTCAAGCACACCATCTACGGTGACTACAACCGTGTGACTGTAAGTGAAGTAGAAAAACTTATGGGTGGCGACGCATCAGGTCGCGTAGCCCGCTAATCATATACCGCTATGAGCCGATTCAAGAGATTACAGGTGCTCAATACATTCGTAAGCACCGGAATAGTTCCCCTGTTCTACAACAAGGACGTGGAACTTGTCAAGAATGTGGTAAAGGCCTGCTACAAAGGCGGCGCCCGTGTATTCGAGTTCACCAACCGCGGCGACTATGCGCATGAGGTTTTTGCCGAGGTAAACAAATGGTGCGCCACAGAGTGCCCTGACATGATTATGGGTGTGGGCTCTGTAAGCGATCCCGCAACTGCAGCGCTCTATATCCAGCTGGGTGCCGGATTCATCGTTTCACCCAGTCTCAACCCCGATATGGCTAAGATCTGCAACCGCCGTAAGATTGCATGGATTCCCGGCTGCGGTACTCTGACCGAGATCAATACAGCCGAGGAACTGGGCTGCGAGATTGTGAAGATCTTCCCCGGAACCGAGGTTGGCGGCCCTTCGTTCGTAAAGGCCATCAAGGGACCGTGCCCCTGGACCGAGATTATGCCTTCGGGCGGTGTATCACCGGAGCCTGCAAGCCTTGAGGCTTGGTTCAAGGCTGGTGTGGCTTGCGTTGGACTGGGCTCTCAGCTTACTCCTAAGGACGTTATCGCCAACGGTGACTTTGGTTTCATTGAGACCAAGATCCGTGAGTGCATTGAATTTGTGAAGAATCTGAAAAGGTGACAAAGGGGACGGTTCCGTTTGGCGCGTGCCAAACGGAACCGTCCCCTTTGTCACCTTTTCACCTCAGTTCGAGGCCAAATACAGTCTCCAGTTCTGCAAGGGCAGGATTGGAGGCTTTCATTTTTGCATACTGTTCCTCGCGGGTAAGGATGTGCTCCACGTTGCGGGACTGATCCACCACAATCTCCATATCAATTGCGGGATTGCTGAATCTGCCGCGGATAAAGTTCAATATGCGGTCCTGGGCCTGACGGATCTCGTCGGCCATCATGGGGTTGCCTGCCTGGACGCTGAACATGGTGTCGCTCTTGACCTCCGGATGACAGTTGATCATGCGGTTCTTGAGCGGAGTGTCCTGGCGGGGCAGGGTTGCCGCAAAGTCGTTCCAGCTGTTCTGCAGGGCATCGGACGTAAGCGGCTTGGCAGGATGCTGTTCCTGGTCGATAACCTGTACTGTCTGACGTCCGTGCGGCTGCTCAGGACGGCCTGCAGGCTTGTTTCCGTAGATGGATGTGAATATGCTTCCGCCCTTGAGGGTGGGTATGACGTTCTTGCGCGCAGGCTGTGGTGCGGGTTGCTGCACGGTCTGCGCCGTAACCGGCTTAGCGGTGGCCTTGGGCTCTGCCGCTGCCGGAGCTGCCTGTGCTGTGGCAGCTGCTTTTTTGAAAATGGGTTTTAATCTCTTGGGCTTGCGCCCACTACTGTCGTCGTCTTCATCGGCCTGGGCTGCCTGTATGAGCGTGAGCTCCACCAGCAGACGCTTGTTCTTGCTGATGCGGTAGTTCAGGTCGCAGTCGTTGCAGATCTTGAGGGCGCGGTATAGGAACTTGGGAGAGCACTTGGCTGCCTGTGCCTTGTAACGCTCGCGCATCTCGTCGCTCACCTCGAGCAGGGGCAGGGTGCACTCATCACGGCTTACCAGCAGGTTGCGCAGATGGAGCATCAGACCGCTTATCAGGTGGCTGCCGTCAAATCCCTTGGCCAGGATGTCGTTGAGCAGGACCATCGACTCAGGGATACGCTTTTCCAGGAACATATCCGTCAGGCGGAAGTAATAGTCATAGTCTATCACGTTCAGGTTCTCGATGGTCTTCTGATAGGTAACCTGACCGCCGGTAAAGCTTACCACCTGATCAAATATGGAGAGTGCGTCGCGCATTCCGCCGTCGGACTTCTCGGCTATGATTGCCAGAGCCTCGGGCTCGGTTGTGACACCCTCTTTCTTGGCCACGTTCTGCAGGTGTTCTATGATATCCTTGTTGCTTATACGGCTGAAATCATAGATCTGGCAGCGTGACAGTATGGTAGGAATGATCTTATGCTTCTCGGTTGTAGCCAGAATGAAGATTGCATACTTGGGCGGCTCCTCAAGGGTCTTGAGGAAGGCGTTGAAGGCAGCCTGTGACAGCATGTGAACCTCGTCTATGATATAGACCTTGTACTTGCCGTTCATGGGCGGTATGCGTACCTGCTCGGTCAGGTTGCGGATATCGTCCACCGAGTTGTTGCTGGCGGCATCAAGCTCAAACACGTTGTATGAACGCAGCTCCTCGTTGAAGCTCTTGCAGGACTCGCACTCGCCGCACGCCTCGCCGTCCTTACCGCGGTTGGTGCAGTTGATGGTCTTGGCAAAGATACGCGCGCAGGTAGTCTTTCCCACGCCGCGGGGGCCGCAGAACAGATAGGTGTTAGCCAACTTGCCCGAACTGATGGCGTTCTTGAGCGTAGTGGTTAGAGCCTTCTGGCCAACCACGCTGTCAAACGTGAGCGGACGGTATTTTCTGGCCGAAACAATGTAATCTTCCATAACTGAATTCAATTAGTTTCAAAGATACTGATTTTTTTCGGCCAACTCCCCATCAGGTACTCCGATTTTTTGAGTTATTTTTGCACACGGAAAAGCAAGCAATATGGACAACGGATTCCTGATACAGCTCAAGACATTCATCGGCAGACACAAGTATCTGATTGTGTTTGTGCTGTTCGTGCTTGTCATATCCGTAGCGAGCGACAACAGCCTGGTCAAGCGCATAGTCCAGAAGCGTGAAATCCGCGCTCTCCAGGAGCAGTTGCGCAAGAGCTACGAGCTCAAAAGGGAGAACGAGCTGATACTCAACGACCTTAACAACGACAGTCTGGTGATAGACCGCATTGCCCGCGAGAGGTACAACATGCACCGTGAGGATGAGGATCTGTTCCTGGAACCCCCCCGCTGACCTTATGAACAAAGAAAACAGACTCATAGAATCATTCACAACCGTAGGAGGTGTACTGCTCCTGTTCGGCGCAGCCGTCATGATAACGGGGTGGGAGTATGCTCCCTATCTCTACCTTGCCGGCTCGTTTCTGTTCGCCGTAGGACAGTTTGCCGACCGATACGACGGCACGGACCGCATAATCCGCCGCCTGCGCGCACAGCAGGTGACCGGTGCCTGCTTCCTGCTCATAACCGCCGCGCTGATGTTTGCCGACGGCCTGCACGAGCGTATTCTGGCCGATCTCTCCATGGGGGCCGATCTGCGCACCTTCCTGCTTGCCCTGACCCGTCGCAACAACTGGATAGTAACCCTGTGCATCGGCGCCGTCTTTGAACTCTACTCATCTTTCCGCCTGGACAGCCGGTCCAAGGAATCGGGCGACAATAAATAATATTAACATAACAGAGTATAAACGGATTCCGCTTATTTAACAACTTTTAGCCGAGCGGCGGCGGAGTTGCATTAAAGAATAATAAAACGGGTTTTCGTTTTGTCCTGAATTGTAATTTTGTTCCCCCGAAAAGGATTAAAATACATGTTTGGACGATGCTTTAAATCTGCTCTGGTCATTGCAAGCTTGATGCTTGCTTTTGTGTCATGTGCAGGGCACTACACGATAGACGGCATTGTCGAGACATCCGGATTTGAGGGCCGTGAACTCTCACTCATCGAATTCCTCCCCAACCGTACCACCAAGTTTGACTCATGCTTTGTCAATCACGGCCGTTTCCAGATGGAGGGCAGTGTTGACTCGACACGTCTGGTGTTCCTGTGCAGGGAAGGGCAGCCTCTCACACCTGTCTACCTGGAGAGGGGAAACATCACAATCAGTCTTCTGCCCACCAAGATGCATGTTTCGGGCACCCGTCAGAACGATCTGTTCTACACATTCCTGCACCAGAAGGTTGCCTGCGACAACCGTTATGAGGATATGATACAGCGTCGTCTGGGCCTGTCACGCACAGGTATCGATGCCGAGCGCATGGAGGTGATACAGGATTCGCTCCGAATCATCGTGGATGAGTGTGAGGATATGATATGCACCTTTATGAAACAGAATTACGGCGAGCCTGCCGCTGTGGGCGTTTTCATGATGCTCAGCGCCGCACCCGCTACCGAGATATCCCCGCTGTTACGCCGTATCCTTGACGCTGCTCCGGAAAAGTTCCTGCGTCAGTCCTACGTGAACGGCTACATTCGCCGTATGGGCTATGCCCGTGCTGAGGAAATCGATTAATAACCCTTGTCCAGGGTCTCCTGAATTATTGCGTTTACCTGCCGTGCAGTCTCATTCATAAGCTGAGTCTGCTCCTGCTCCGTGAGTCCCTTGCCGCTCTTGGGCATTATGGGCTCGTGAACGGTCATGTGTACGGGATGCCAGGTCACGCATTTGGCGCTGCGGGACATGACGTCGTAGTTGCCGTCTATGGTAACAGGCAGGATAGGGAGCTCCAGCTCCTGGGATATAAGGAAGGCGCCGCGTTTGAATCGGCCCATCTTGCCGTCGGGAGTACGTGTTCCTTCGGGGAATATCACGACTGACATGCCGTCCTTGAGCTTGGACTCGGCCTTGCGGATGCTCTCCATAGAGTTTACTCTTGAGCTGCGGTCCACAAAGATGCAGCCCGCTGCCTTGCATGCCCAGCCTACGAAGGGAATCTTGCCCAGTTCCTTCTTCATCATCCATTTGAATTTGATGCCGATGAATCCGTACACCAGGAATGCATCCCAGTAGCTCTGGTGGTTGGGAGCGATCACGTAAGACTGTCCCTCCTTGATGTTCTCAAGTCCATGGACGTGGACGGGGATAAAGAAGAACAGATAGAACAGACGTCCCCAGATCATTCCAGGCCAGTAGCCCCAGAAACGGTCATCGAATATTGAGCCTATCATTGTGAACAGGGCCACAATGATGGTAACTACGATCATGATAGGAAGTGCAATGAATATCTGATAGATCAGGTAGAGTGCTTTTATCATCGGTCAAATAATACTTTCTGTCCGTAGACTGTGTTGTCAAACTTTCCTTCGTTGTAAACCATGTGTCCGTTAACCCATGTGGAATCCACCTTCCAGTGGAACAGCTCGCCCTCGAACGGGCTCCATGCGCACTTGGTGGGATTGCTCTCAGGGCCTGCGGTCCAGCCCTGCGGCAGGTGTGACAGCAGCGTGAGGTCGGCCTTGTAGCCCTGGCGTATGTAACCGCGTTCCTTGACGCTGAACAGCTGTGCAGGATTGTGGCACATCAGGCGCACCACATCGGTCAGGCTCAGAACACCCTGGTCCTGCAACTCCAGCATGATGGGGAGCGAGTAGGGCAGAACGGGCATCCCTGATGCGGCTGTCTTGCATCCGCCCTGTTTCTCCAGATAGAGATGGGGCGCATGGTCCGTACCAACCACATCCACTGTGCCGTCGGTGAGTGCGCGGCGCAGGGCCTCGCGGTCGGCGGCCGTCTTTATGGCCGGGTTACACTTGATATATGTACCTTTTGTCTCGTAATCCTGATCGGTGAACCACAGGTGTGCCGGGCAGGCCTCGGCCGTGAACTGCTTGCCTTCCAGAGGACCTTTCCCGAACAGAGCCAGCTCACGGGCAGTGGTTATATGCAGTATGTGCAGCTTTACGTTTGTGCCCGATGCCACCTCCAGAGCCTTGGCTGTGGATACGTAGCAGGCCTCCTCGCTGCGAATGAGCGGGTGATACTGGATGGGAGGCTCGCCTCCGCACTCCTGCATGTAACGCTCCATGTTGTCGTTTATGATGGATGTCTCCTCGCAGTGGACGGCCACGGGAACCTTGGCGGCATTGAAAAGCCTCTTGAGGGACTGCTTGTCGTCCAGCAGCATGCCGCCTGTGCTTGATCCCATAAAGAGCTTGACACCGCAAACGCCGGCGGGATCCAGCTGCTCTACGGCTTCGATATTATCGTGAGTGGCACCCAGGTAGAACGAGTGGTTCACCAGGCAGCACTCGGCTGCCCTGTTGAACTTGTCGTTCAGGGTCTCCAGCGTGGTTGTCTGGGGTATGCAGTTGGGCATATCGAACACCGTGGTCACGCCTCCTGCTACGGCTGCGCGGCTCTCGGTGGTGAGATCGGCCTTATGTGTCAGACCGGGATCGCGAAAGTGTACATGGTCGTCAATGACACCGGGCAGGAGCCATCGGCCGTTGGCATCGATCACCTGATCGGCCTCGGGAAGGTTACCCTGAGTGAATATGCCGGCAATGACATCGCCGTCAATCAGGACCGATGCCTTAAGCACCTGCCCCTCGTTGACCACCGTTGCGTCTTTGATTAGAGTCCGGCTCATATGGTGTCAGGCTGTTTTCTTTTGTGGATATTTGCGGAACCAGCTGGCAATCTTAAGGCGGATCACGCCGAACAGAGCCTCGCTGAATATGCCTCCGCTCATCTTTGAAGTACCAAGCTCGCGGTTCACGAATATTACGGGCACCTCCTTGATCTTGAAGCCGCACTTGTAGGCGGTGAATTTCATCTCAATCTGGAAGGCGTAGCCCTTGAAGTGTATCTTGTCGAGTTCAATTGTTTCCAGCACCTCGCGGCGGTAGCATTTGAATCCGGCGGTGGTATCGTGAACGGGCAGACCGGTGACAAAATGAACGTACTTGGATGCAAAATATGACATCAGCACGCGTCCCATGGGCCAGTTGACTACATTCACACCGCTTACATAACGTGAGCCGATGGCCACGTCGTAACCCTCATCGCGGCAGGCGCTCAGCAGGCGGGGCAGGTCGGCCGGTGCGTGTGAGAAATCGGCATCCATCTCAAAGATGTAGTCGTAACCGCGCTCAATGCACCACTTGAAACCGGTGATGTAAGCAGTTCCCAAGCCCAGTTTGCCGCTGCGCTCCACGATAAAGAGGCGGTCCTTGAAATCGGACTCCATGAGTCCCTTTACTATGGCTGCGGTGCCATCGGGCGAACCGTCATCAATGATAAGTATGTTGAAATTATCCTCCAGCGCCATTACGGCACGGATGATATTCTCTATGTTCTCCTTCTCGTTATAGGTGGGGATAATTACTATGCTCTGGTTAGTTTTCATAGTTTGTTCTGATATAACGCACAAATATAATAAAAAGGTGCCAAAAGGGACGGTTCCGTTTGGCACCTTTTTTACTTATCTGTATTCAAGTATATCGCCCGGCTGGCAGTCCAGCGCCTTGCAGATGGCGTCGAGCGTGGAGAATCGTATGGCCTTGGCCTTTCCGGTCTTGAGTATGGATAGGTTGGCCTGCGTTATGCCAATCTTATCGGCCAGTTCGCCCGATGACATCTTGCGCTTGGCCATCATAACGTCAACGTTTACTATTATGCTCATAGTCGCGGTGTTTTAGATTGTCAGATCCTGTTCCTCTTTCAGGTCTTTGCCCATGAGTATTATCTGCGAGATTATCATCAGACCAAGTCCGGTCAGAATCCACAGACCGCCACCGGTTCCTTTTGTGACACTGTTGAAAGGCAGTACATAATAATCCACAAGTTGTATGTTTTTGATGAAAGTGTGATACCAGATGGTTCCAACGATTCCTCCAAATACATAGTTCGCGGAAAGAAGGATACCTATTGTCTCCAAATAACCTGCCATTTTTGTAACAAATATCTCACCCCTGCGGATGCTGCGGATAATCTTTATAGCCAGACATAATATCCATATTATCACTATGGCTGTAACTGCCCAAATAATGAATAAGGAAACAGT
This sequence comes from uncultured Bacteroidales bacterium, assembly GCA_902774335.1. GTDB lineage: Bacteria > Bacteroidota > Bacteroidia > Bacteroidales > Bacteroidaceae > Colenecus. Next base: position 46,301 of record CACYHW010000014.1, on the reverse strand, counting down.
TAAAGAGTTTTTTTCGGCAGGAAGCAACACGGTAACCTGATCCAGATCAACCATAAGGTTTTTCCCGTTTACCGTTGACTGCAAATAGTTCTTGGAACCTGTACGATGTTTCACTTTGACCGGAATGCGTGTTGTTGCCCATGAAGAGGATGTTGACATTCCCCCATCTTCATAGATGATAGTATCACGTGTAATGTAACTCTCAGGCATCTGCCCAAAACTCCAACCGTCATGTTTTGTATCGTCATAACCGTAGCTGGTTGACATGCGGGTTATCCTGATGTTTGAAGCCACTGCCCAAATCAGTGCTAAAACAAACAGGGAGCAGTAAATTTTTAATTTTTTGTTCATAATTGGAAAGTTGTTTTATTGTTATTCGATAAATATTTTCGGTGCAAAGATAAGTGCGTTTCTTAATCTGCCAAAGAAAAACGTAAAAAATTTATTGAAAAACGATAAATTTGTGGTGGGGATTATTGAAAATGAGACCAAACAGAACCGTCCCCTTTGGAACTTTAAAGCTTCGCTTTGAAGATAGGCTGCGCCTCGGGATAAAAAATGAACAAGTTCCTTTTTTCTCCTCTCGGCTTGCACTATCTTTGCAGCTGCTATGACATTGGCGGATCTTAGTGGCCTTTACGGCGGGTTGGCGCAGACCAAGGCGCTGATTAAGGAACTTGCGGGAAAACGCACCGGAAACGTTTTTCTGCAAGGGCTTCGTGCGTCTTCGGCTCCGCTTTTGTTCTGTGGAGTGGCCCGGAACGGGGGTAAGCCCTGCATCCTTATTATACTTAACGACCAGGAGGAGGCTGCCTATTTCTACCATGACATGGTGCAGACCATGGGCGATCAGAACGTGCTCTATTTCCCGTCGGCATTCCGCCGCGCCGCCAAGTACGGCCAGAAGGACGATGCCAGCGAGATACTGCGCACCGAGGTTCTGAGCCGCCTTACCACCGTTGAGCCCGGGGCCGATACGCTCGTAATAGTGACATCGGCCGATGCACTTGCCGAGAAGGTGGTGTCCAAATCCAGCCTGGAGGACAAGTCAATACGTCTGAGCGTAGGCGAGACTCTGGACCGCGAGGAACTGCAGAGCTTGCTGCTGGAACTGGGGTTCAACCGCGTGGATTACGTCTATGAGCCGGGGCAGTTTGCCCTGCGTGGCAGCATACTGGATGTGTTCTCGTTCTCATCGGAATATCCGTTCCGCCTGGATTTCTTTGGTGATGACATAGACAGCATACGTCAGTTCTCGGTCGATACGCAGCTCTCAACCGAGAAAAAGGACAGCGTGGTGGTTGTGCCCGATATGGACAAGGTTGAGGGCGCACAGGTATCGCTGATGGATTTCCTGCCGGCCGATACCGTGCTGGCTGTCAAGGACTTGCTGCTGACCGCTGACCGCATGACCACAGTAAGTAATGAAGTGGCCGATCAGGAGAGCCTGGCAGCCCGCATGCGTCAGGTCAACGCCTCCGCAACCGATAATGCCGAGCCTGTTGAGATGCCTCGCTTGCTTACGGCCGAAGACTTTCTGCGCAAGACAACCGATTTCCGCGTGGTGGAGTTCGGCAACAAACCCACCGGTGTGGCATCGGCCACAATCACATTCGATACAACGCCGCAGCCGCTGTTCCACAAGAACTTTGACCTGGTGTCACAGACGCTGACCGATTATATTGTAAAGGGTTACAGGATTTATATTCTGACCGATAATCCCAAGCAGGGGGAGCGCTTGCACGACATATTTACTGAGCGCGGCGAGAACATACAGTTTGAGACCATCGGCAAGACACTGCATGAGGGATTTGCTGACGGCGTTCTTAAGTGCTGCTTCTTTACCGATCATCAGATATTTGACCGTTACCACAAGTATAACCTGCGCAGCGAGCGTGCCCGCAACGGAAAGGTGGCGCTTACGCTTAAGGAGTTGCAGGAGTTCCAGATTGGCGATTATGTGGTTCATATGGACCACGGCGTGGGTAAGTTTGGCGGTCTGGTTCGCGTGCCTCAGGGTGGGGGCTATCAGGAGAAGATCAAGATCATTTACAAGAATGACGACGTGGTGTTCGTATCCATCCACGCCCTGCACAAGGTATCCAAGTACAAGGGCAAGGAGGGTGAGGAGCCGCATATAAACAAGCTGGGCACCGGCGCCTGGGAGAATCTTAAGGAACGCACCAAGGGCAAGATCAAGGACATTGCCCGTGACCTTATCAAACTGTACGCCAAGCGATTGGAGGAGAAGGGCTTTGCCTACAGCCCTGACTCTTATTTGCAGAATGAGTTGGAGGCCAGTTTCATGTATGAGGATACCCCCGACCAGCTCAAGGCCACCCAGGACGTAAAGCAGGATATGGAGAGCAGCCGCCCCATGGACCGCCTCATCTGCGGTGATGTGGGCGTGCCGCCTTCAAGGCTGTGGCCGATAACAAGCAGGTTGCGGTTCTTGTGCCGACTACCATTTTGGCTTTCCAGCACTATCAGACATTCAGGGATAGATTGAAAGAGTTCCCGTGCAGGGTGGAGTACCTGTCACGCGCCCGCAGTGCCGCACAGGTGGCCGCTATTCTGGAGGACCTCAAGAACGGCAAGATAGATATCGTAATAGGTACGCATAAACTCATCGGCAAGCAGGTCAAGTTCAAGGACCTGGGCCTGCTCATTATTGATGAGGAGCAGAAATTCGGCGTATCGGTCAAAGAGAAACTCAAGCAGCTGCGTGCCAACGTGGATGTGCTCACTATGACCGCCACACCCATACCGCGCACCCTTCAGTTCTCGCTCATGGGCGCCCGTGACCTCTCTGTCATCCAGACTCCGCCGCCCAACCGCTATCCCATACAGACCGAACTCCATGTGTTCAGTCCCGATATCATCCGCGAGGCCGTCAACTTTGAGATGAGCCGAAACGGCCAGCTCTTTATCGTGAGCAACCGCATATCGTCACTGCCCGATCTGGCAGCCATAGTGGAGCGTGAGGTGCCTGATGCCCGCGTGGCTATCGGTCATGGACAGATGGATCCCGATGAACTTGAAAAGATACTTACCGGATTCATCAACTATGACTACGATGTGCTTATAGCCACATCTATCATTGAGAACGGAATCGATATACCCAACGCCAATACAATCATTGTAAACTCGGCACAGAACTTTGGTCTGAGTGATTTGCACCAGATGCGCGGTCGAGTAGGGCGTTCCAACAGGAAAGCGTTCTGCTATCTGCTGGCGCCGCCTCTGGCATCACTGTCCGATGAGTCCCGCCGCCGCCTGCAGGCCATTGAGAGTTTCAGCGATCTGGGTAGCGGAATCCAGCTGGCTTTGCAGGATCTGGATATACGTGGCGCCGGTAACCTGCTGGGTGCCGAGCAGAGCGGATTTATTGCCGATCTGGGCTACGAGACCTATCAGAAGATCCTCAAGGAGGCCGTTCGCGAACTTAAGAATGATGAGTTTCAGGATCTGTTCCGCGAGCAGGAGGCCAAGGAGAAGGGTAGTGGTACAGGTACCGGTCAGGGCGCTGTTGGAAGTACTCCGATGGATGCATCCCGTTTTGTTGACGAGTGCACCGTTGAGACTGACCTGGACCTCTGTTTCCCGGACTCATTCGTGCCCGACGGCAGCGAGCGTATCCTCTTGTACCGCGAACTGGACAGCATGGAGCGCGAGGCCGATATCCAGCGTTTCCGCGACCGCCTGCAGGACCGTTTCGGCCAGATTCCAAAGCAGGCCGACGAGCTTATCCGCCTGGTCACCCTGCGCCGCATGGGCCGCGAGCTTGGCATTGAGAAAATCTACCTCAAGGCCGGCCGCATGAGCCTGTTCTTTGTAGCCAACCCCGATAGTCCCTATTACGAGAGCGAGGCATTCGGCGCCATCCTGGCATTCATCGGTCAGAACCCGCTTACCTGCCGCCTGCGCGAGGACGGCACCAAGCGCAGCCTCATCATCACCGACATTCCGGACGTGGAGCGCGCAATCAGCCTCCTGCAGTCGATCATGAGGTGACAAAGGGGACGGTTCCGTTTGGCTCGATGCCAAACGGAACCGTCCCCTTTGTCACCTCCGCTAGATTATGATAGGGATGTAAATGAACATCGGAGCGTTATAGGTCTTGGCGTTGAGATGGATTGCAACTCCAAAATTAACTGACCACATGCTCTTGTCTCCCAGCTTGTCATATGCGCCGAACAGCTTGAATCTCAAGCTGGAATCAAGCCGTTCATCCGGGAAAATAGAATGCCTGAAAATCCAGTCGGCATTCACTCCGGCCATAATGGAGACGCCATTCAGTTCGCTGCTATAGAATGATTCGTTTTTTTTGTTGGGAATCTGGGTGTCGGTCGACTGTATAAGACTGGCATAGGCGATGCCTGCAAAGGGTATAATCCTGTAATACTGGTCCAGTTTTGCTGCATGACCGATATTCAGGTACATACGCATATGGTTCGTGGACTTGCCGGCTGTCCAGTCATAATTATACTGATTGTCATGATAAAAGCCTCCAGCCTTAAGACTTGAAAATGCAAAAGACATTCCTAAATCAAAATACCAGTCTTTCTTGTTAATGTAATCAAAGCCTAATGAAATGCCGTTCATGGGTTTAAGGTAGTCCGATGTGTTTCCGATGAACGATTCATGAACGTACGAAAAATACATGCCAAGCATATCCGGTACTCTTCCCGCCAGCGACAAGTCGGGTTCCCTTCTTTTGGTGTACTTGAGATCGCTCTTCAAGGCTTCTTCGTATTTTCTTAAAACGACGCTGTCTATGCCATTCTCAGTAACGCTCTCTTTCTCGAACTGGTCGATTCTGTTCTGGGCCAGTTCTGCATGTCTGTCCATGGTTTTATTGAAAGTCAGAGTCGTTTCGCCGAAACATTTGGTCTGAACCTGTCGGGAGCAGAGTTCCCATATATCGAATACAACCTGATTACTCCTGAGCGACAATTCATCGGCCATGTCGGGAACATACCACGAATTGTCACGGTCCAGGACGCAGTCAACCTGGTTATACACAATCTTGTAGTTTTCAATTTTGACTTTTTTCCTTGTAGTGCTGTACTTGAAAACGGAAACGGAAGGGATTCCCGGATCAGTTGGCGATTCTACTGCGCGGTAATCGGCCCATGTAAGAGGACCTTCGTTCCAGTTCTTGTAATTCTCATCACGTTTTTTTGCAGACAACGGCAACTGGCTTGCTGCAAACAGGAGCATACACATTCTGTATAATGTGCCACGGGTAATAATTCTACTCATAGATAATTGAAAAGGTTTTGGCAAAGTTATTGTTTTTTTGACGCGTCAATCTATCATAGTTGGTTTTTTGTCTTATATTCGCGGATGGAACCTATAAAAAGGATTTATTAATCATTTCAACTATATCAATTATGAGTAAGTATTCAGGAACACAGACCGAGAAGAATCTGGAAGCCGCATTTGCCGGCGAGTCAATGGCACGTAACAAGTACACCTATTTTGCTTCCAAGGCAAAGAAGGAGGGTTTCGAACAGATAGCTGCCATCTTTGAGGAGACAGCCAACAATGAGAAGGAACACGCCAAGCTCTGGTTCAAGGAACTGGAGGGCATAGGCGATACCGCTCAGAACCTGGGCGCTGCAGCCGATGGCGAGAACTACGAGTGGACCGATATGTACGAGGGCTTTGCCAAGACTGCCGAGCAGGAGGGATTCACCGCACTGGCCGCACGTTTCCGCATGGTTGCCGCTATCGAGAAGCAGCACGAGGAGCGTTACCGCGCTCTGCTCAAGAACGTCGAGACCGCTAAGGTCTTTGAGAAATCGGAGGTTAAGGTTTGGGAATGCCGCAACTGCGGTCACATCGTAGTTGGCACCAAGGCTCCTCAGATCTGCCCCGTTTGCCAGCATCCTCAGGCATACTTTGAGGTTCACAAGGAGAACTATTGATTATTTCCATGCGGCGGGGGCTCGCTGCTTCGGTGCGCTCGGTTTTCCATGCGCTTTATGGCCTAAAGGCCTTAAGCGTCAGGATGGAAAGATATCTGCGTATTTGAAACAACCTTTTTTTAGTTTCCTTCTGGAAACACGCTTCGTTTCACTACGCTTGCCGGCCTTCCAGGCCGGGTAAAAATTATGGCGCCCCAATTGGGACGCCTTAATTTTTACTCTAAGCTGGAATCCTTATCGGTTATTTGTACATGAAGCGGCGGATGCTGCCCTTGGGAGTTTTGGCAAAGGGCTCAAAGCGCAACTCGTATCCGTTTACGGTTGAGTAGGCGGGGAGCTTGGAGTTGAGCAGGGTGATGTTCTGCTTCATGATGGCCTCCAGAGCGTCGGCGTTGATGCCGGCCTTGTCAAGAGCGTCCATGTTGGGAACGATCAGGGCGATGATCTTGGTTTCGCGCTGCAGTACGATAGACTCGGCTACGTAGGGGAGCTCGTTCAGGATAACCTCAATCTCCTCGGGGTATACGTTCTGTCCGTTGCCGGCCAGGATCATGTTCTTGCTGCGGCCCAGCAGGAATACGTTGCGGTTCTTGTCAACTGTACCCATATCGCCGGTGCGGAACCAGCCGTCCTTTAGTACCTGGTCAGTTGCCTCCTGGTTCTTGTAGTAACCCTTGAATACAACATCACCCTTTACTGAGAGCTCACCGGCAATGTTCTCGGGATCGGGAGAGTCAATCTTGATTTCCATAATCTCAGGCAGATACTCACCGCATGACTTGGGAATGTACTTGCCAAGTTTTCCGTATGATACGATAGGTGCGAGCTCGGTCAGACCGTAACCGGTGATGAACGGGAGCTGCAGCTTGTAAACCAGCAGAGACTCAACCTCCGACGGGATTGCGGCACCGCCTGTGGCGAATACCTCGATGTTGCCGCCCATGGCGTTGATGAGCTTGTCATGCAGCATCTTGCAGAAATCGGGGTTGTGCTTGTAATCGGCCAGCTTTGCCTTGCCCTCGGGGCTCTTTATATCCTCGCCCAGTACATACTCGGCAAACTTTACAAAGATCAGAGGCACACCGTAGAAAATACGGGGCTTTACCTCCTGCAGAGCAGCCTGTACGTTTGACGGGATGGGGGGCAGACCGAGAACGGTTACGTGCATACCCATTGTCATAGGAATTACCACGTCGCAGGTAAGACCAAAGCTGTGTGCGTGAGGCAGCAGGCTCAGGTAGTTCTCGCGGGGGTAGAAGGGGAATCCGGGACGGATACCCTGTACGTTGGCTGTATAGTTGCGGTAGGTCAGCATGACACCCTTGGGGTTGCCTGTTGAGCCCGATGTGTACAGAATGGCGCACACATCATCAATGTCAGGATTGCAAACCTGGAAATCGGCGGGCTGCATGCCTGCGGGGAACTGGGCAGAGAGCAGTGCATCGGCCTGGGCATAAATCTGGTCAACACCGTTGCGGCTTGCCAGAACCTTGCCTGTGCCGGCATCGATCACGCAGAGCACCTGCGGCATCTCGTCAAAGTTCATCTCGTCGAAAGCACGCTTTTCGGTATAGAGAATCTTGCTGTCAGAGTGGTTCACCAGGCGCTGTGTATCGGCCGGGGTGAAAGCATTATAAAGGTGAACGGCAACATAACCCTTGCTCACGGCAGCCATAAAGACCGATGCGCCCAGTGCGCAGCTCTTGGTGTTGATGGCAATCTTGTCGCCGGGCTGAACGCCGGCCTTCTTCCAGATAAGATCCAGGGTATATATGCGCTCTGCGAGTTCGCGATATGTGATGGTTGATTTGTGGAAATCACTGAGAGCGGGACGATCCCAGCAATCTCTTGTAGCGCCCTCAAAGAGGCGGATAAAGTTGTCAAGTTTCAACATGGAAAATTCGGATTAATTATTGTTGTCGCGAAGGTAAGGTAATAATGCCAGCTGGAACGTTTTTGGAGCCGATTTGTGGCCAAATTACCGCTCCTGTTGGTGAATTGGCGAATCGGCACCCGAACCTATAGTGCTGAATGAACCGTCCGGACCCTCGTAAATGAAATAGGCCTGAATCTCAGGGTGGCGTGAGCAGAGTGCCAAGGCGCTGTCAAGACCCATTACCATCATCGATGTCGCCAGCGCGTCGGCCGTAGCGCAGTCGGCCGCAAACACGGTTGCCGACAGCAGGCTGTGACTTACCGGCAGACAGGTGTGCGGATCGATGGTGTGGGCGTACTTGCGTCCGTCCTTGACGTAGAAGTTGCGGTAGTTGCCCGATGTGGCCATCGCGATATCGGTAATGCTGACAATCGTCTGCAACTCGTTGTTGACCGACAGCGAATCGTCCACAGGCTTACTGATGCCTATGTTCCAGTCGTTGCCCTTGGGATTACGTCCCGACAGAACAATCTCGCCGCCAATCTCCACCATAAAGTCGCTTATGCCCTTGGAGCGCAGCATCTGGGCTACCATGTCGCTGCCAAAACCCTTGGCAATGGCGCTGCAGTCCAGCATGATACGTGCATCGTCCTTGGTAATCAGTCCGTTATTCTCGTGAATCTTGTGGTATCCTGTAATCTCCTTAAGGCTGTCAATGGTGGCCTGCCGTATGTCCTGCGCATGCTTGAAGCCGAATCCCCAAGCGTTCACCGCCGGAGCTACCGTAATGTCAAACGCGCCGTCGGTCCAGTCCGATATCTCCATGGCGCGTCGGTATACCTTGAGGAACATGGTATCGGCCACCTCGATGCTCTCCGATGAGTTTACGGCCGATATGGTCGACTCCGGGTTGAACATGGAGAGCGCGCTGTCCACCAGTGCAAGCGTATGCTCGATATCCTCCTTGAGGTCCTCGTTATAGAGATATGTAATGTTATAGCGTGTGCCGAACACCAGACCCTGTGCCGTGCGGTACTCGGGCTTGGCGGGCTTGCTCTGCGACAGGATCACGATGGTGCCTATAATCAGGAACGCCAGGAAAGGGTAGTGCCACTTTTTCATATCACGCAGTAAGATGTTCAATAAGGATCTTTACTCCAATACCAATAAGTATGATACCGCCTATAATCTCCACCGGGAAGTTGATGCGCCTGCCCGCAAACACGCCGATCATGAAACCTACAACCGTGAACAGGAACGATCCAGCTGCAATTATGATTATGGGAAGCAGTATGCTTGTAAACGTAGTGTAACCGGCGCATCCGAACGACAGACCTACGGCCAAAGCGTCGATGCTGGTGGCCACGGCCATGGTAAGGGTGGTGCCGAACTTTGTGGGGTCGAACGCATTCTCGCTGTCATCGGGCCTGAGTCCGCTCAGTATCATACGTCCGCCCAGGAACGCCAGCAGTCCGAACGCTATCCAGTGGTCCCAGCGTACCAGAGCCTCGCTGAACAGGCTCATGCCGGCCCAGCCTATAAGAGGCATAAGACCCTGGAACAGTCCGAACATAAGAGCCGTGATCAGCATGGTGCGTAACACCAGACGCTTCTGAATAAGGCCGCTGGTGATAGACACGGTAAAACAATCCATTGCCAGAGCAACGGATAACAGTATCAAATCAAAAACCGACATATAGCTTACCTGAGTTCCTTCTCAATCTTGTAGTCGTTGCGGTTCTGCGAGCTTCGGCTCACCAACTCCGCCAGGAAACCCACCAGGAACATGAGCGTACCCATGATCATACCTGTCAGGGCAACATAGAAATAGGGATTATCAGTGATAAGACGTACAGGAACGCCGTTTGACAGGCAAACCAGCTTGTTTATGCCTATAACAATGACTGCAGCAAAGCAGAGCACGAACATTGCCGAACCCCACAGACCAAAGAAATGCATGGGCTGCTTGCCGAACCTGTTCAGGAACCACAGCGTCATCAGGTCCAGATAACCGTTTACGAATCGGTCCAGACCGAACTTGGTGGTGCCGTACTTGCGTGCTTGGTGGTGAACCACCTTCTCGCCGATCTTGCCGAATCCGGCGTTCTTGGCCAGGAAAGGTATGTAGCGGTGCATCTCGCCGTACACTTCGATGTTCTTGACCACCTCCTTGCGGTAAGCCTTGAGGCCGCAGTTCATGTCGTGCAGCTTGAGGCCGGTCACCTTGCGTGCGGTCCAGTTGTATATCTTGGAGGGTATGTTCTTGCTGAACTTGCCGTCGTAACGTTTCTTTTTCCAGCCCGATACCAGGTCAAAGCCGTCCTCGCGTATCATACGCACCATCTCGGGCACCTCGTCGGGGCTGTCCTGAAGGTCGGCGTCCATAGTGACCACGATATCGCCCTGAGCCATCTCGAAACCGCAGAACAGGGCAGGGGACTTGCCGTAGTTGCGGCGGAACTTGATGCCCTTGACGATTTCGGGGTTATCGGCCCTGAGTCCTTCAATTATCTTCCATGAATCATCGGTGCTGCCGTCATCCACAAAAATCACCTCATAGCTGAACTTGTTCTCTGTCATTACGCGGCCTATCCACGCAAAGAGCTCGGGAATTGATTCCGCCTCGTTCAGGAGCGGCACAATGATTGAAATATCCATAGTTAATTGATTCTGATCCTTTTAGCTGTTATCAATGCAATGATTACTGAGAGTATGTTACCCCACATGAGCGAGGAACTTATCAACTGCTTGGTAAATCCCGACGGGGTGAGTGAGCATACCATCGTTATGTTCTGGCGCATCATCTCCAGTGCCTTGGTGTACTGCGCAATCTCTTCGGGATCGGTCATGGCCGATATGCTGGCCTGAGTGGACCTGGTGTATGCATCCAGGACCGACATCATGTTGGCGGCGATGGTGCCTTTGTCAACATAACGCAGATACAGGTAGACCGCCATGCAGGAGAGTGCCGTAGCGAACACGAATGTGAGTATGGAGATGATCCATGAGATGGGGAACGGGAAGTAGGGGGCCTGGCTCTGGTCGCGGAATCTCTTGACAAGCAGATATGCCACAACCGGTATTCCCAGCATGAGCGGTAAGGCCACGAGTGACATCACGGTATGCTTGACGGTGAGTGCGATAAATGCGTACGCAAGTATAAGGTAAACGCCCAGATAGGTGCCGAGTGTCATGGACACCTGTAGCAGGTTTATCCTGATGATTCTATTTCCGTTTTCCTCTTCCATTCAAAGATGCAAATTTAACGAAATCTTTTGAAAGAGTATTGCTGTTTCAGATAAAAGCAGTAATTTCGCATCGGGTAAGTCCTACACGGCCAGCTCCCTTCTAACCCTCCAGGGCTTGACGGCAGCAAAGGTACGTCGGTTGTAGCGGCGCGATGCAGATAGCTTACCCGCCTTATACGAAAAATGGTCGCATTGTGGCGGCCATTTTTTGTTTCCTTTGTCTCCTTTTCAACCAAGCAGAACGTCCAGGACCATCATAAGGGTAAAGCCCAGGGCAAAACCGATGGTGCCGATGTTGGAGTGCTCGCCCTCCGATGCTTCGGGGATAAGTTCTTCGACTACAACGTAGAGCATTGCGCCGGCTGCGAACGTGAGCATGAACGGCATGATGGGAGTTACGGCCGATGCCAGCAGTATTACCAGTGCACCGCCTATGGGCTCAACGATGCCGCTAAGCGCACCCACCCAGAATGATTTGAGGCGGCTGTTACCGGCAGCACGCAGAGGCATGGAGATGATTGCGCCCTCGGGAACGTTCTGGATTGCAATACCCAGCGCAAGTGCGAATGCACCAGCTGCGGTCATGCCGGCACCGCCATTCAACGCACCGGCCAGGGCTACGCCTACGGCCATTCCTTCAGGGAAATTGTGGATTGTGACTGCCAGAGCCAGCATCGCGGTCTTGGACAGATGGCTCTTGGGACCCTCGGGACTACCGGTAGCGTGCAGGTGAGGGGTGATATGGTCAATCAGCAGCAGGAAGGCAAAACCGCCCAGCAGACCGATGGTTGCAGGCTTGATGCCGCCCATATCCATACCCGGAATAATGAGCGACCAGACCGATGCGGCCACCATCACGCCCGATGCAAAACCCAGCAGAATCTTCTGCAGCATGGCCGGCATCTCCTTACGCATAAAGAACACGAACGCCGAACCCAGCGCCGTTCCCAGGAACGGGATAAACAATCCAATAAGTATAGCTTTCATCTCATCATAATCCTGTGATTTTAATAATCCGTTTTGCTACTTCATCGGGATGATCCACAAGGAACTGGCCGTGGTTCATCTTGGGGAAGATTTCTATCTGTGCATTCGGGCAGAGTTTTTTTAAATGCTCGGCCTGAGGTCTTGCAACGAATGCCTCCTTTGTGCCGTACCAGAAGTAGATGTCATTGCCCGATATGCTCTCCAACTTGTTGGTATAGACCGATTTGTAACCGTCACGAACGGCCTTGCCCTTGCCGTATGGCCAAACCTTCTTGCACTCGTCAAGCAGCACATCATAGTAGTGTGAGTGGAAGACAAAGCGCCAGAATCCGGTCCAGTGGTAGCAGGTCCAGACGTTGAAACTCTGGTAGTAGCGCAGCGGATCAACGCTCCAGCGGGGCAGGGGGAGCAACGGGGCTGCGTCCATTATTGCGTGGCCGATGCCAATCTCGTTACGCTCCAATACGCGGGAGAGTATCTTGCCGCCCAGAGAAAGACCATATGCTGTATCCAGTTTGCCGCCAAGGTTCTTCTGTACATATTTTATTATCTGCACGGCCAGGTCATCGACCGATGTAAACTGTGATGTCTGGCCCAGCAGGAAGCCGTCATTATCGACCGTGGTGATGCTGAACTCATCTTTAAGCAGTTCAATGAGCGGGAGGAAAATCTCGTGTGAGACTCCAAGTCCCGGAATCAGCAGCAGCGTGGGTTTATCGGCCCCTCCGTATGTGTAGAACAGCATTCCTCTATTTTTTTGCGAATTTACTAAAAAAATGAGTGCAACTGAATTGCAAATTATCTACCTTCGTTAAACAATTTTTAGCCATGGGAGGGCTTACAAAATGAGGAAACATTGGATTGACAATTTGCGCTGGGCAACAGTTCTGCTGGTGCTGTTCTATCATGTAATATATTTTTACAACAACAAGGGCGTGTTCGGCGGTATCGGTGGCTTTGGTGAGTTCCCGGAGTTTCAGCAGTACCAGGACATTGTAATGTACATACTCTATCCTTGGTTCATGCCGCTGCTTTTCCTGCTGGCAGGTATGAGCACCCGATATTCACTGCAGCGCAAAACAGGCCGTGAGTGGTTCCGTTCGCGTACTCTTAAACTGCTTGTGCCCAGTACTATAGGTCTGTTTGTATTCCACTGGATGGTAGGCTATTTCAATACGGTTACTGCTGCCGAGATCATATTCAAGGATATGCCGCTTGTGGCCAAATACATGTTATTTGCAATTTCCGGTACCGGTCCGCTTTGGTTTGCTCAGGATTTGTGGCTGTTCTCACTCATTTTTTTGTTAGTGCGTAAACTTGACGGAAAGGACAAGCTGTGGAGCCTTTGCGGAAAGAGTGGGATAGTTGTGATCTTATTGCTTGGAATACTCTACTGGGCTGCAGAGCATACATTGATTATGAACCCGCGTGAGGATTCGGCCGATGGTCTGCTTAACCTGTACAAACCTGTTTTCTACTTTGCCACATTCTTGATTGGCTACTTTGTATTCTCACATGATGAGGTGCAGGAGAAGGTTAAGAAAGCCTGGATTCCGCTGATGATATGCGCTGTAATTGCCGGCGTCATTCTGATTGTTACCACATGGGGAGAGAACAATACCTCACCGCAGTATCTGTGCAGCCCCATGAACTGCCTCTACGGCTGGCTTATGTGTCTTGCATTGATGGGACTGTTCAACGCCCGCTATGATTGCACAAACTCATTCTCACAGTATATGACCCGCAGCAGTTACGGACTCTATATCGTTCACTATCTGGTTGTTGCAGCCTTAGGTTATCAGATGAAGGTTCATACTGATCTGTCGCCCGTTTCAATGTACATTATTCTTACCATCGCAGTATTTGCATTGTCTCCCGCAATCTACGAGCTGCTTCATCGTATTCCTTTTGTCCGTTGGTGTGTATTCGGTGAGAAAAAACGCTGAATTCTTGCCGATAGATAAACTATACAAATATCGATTATGAAACTGTTACGTGAAATATTGGGCTATGTGCTTGGAGGAGTGTTGTTTGTGGGGCTGATGCCCGCGGTGATGTGGCTTGCTACGGGTATGCCGGCTTTGGAGCACATAGGTGCTTTACGCGCGTCTATTACCGGTGTTCTTATGATTGGCGGTCTGTCGCTTAGCGTGTGGACAATTGTTTACATGAAGCGGCAGGGCAAGGGTAATCCTATGGACGCGTTCGGGCATGAGGTTGCTCCGCGAACACAGCATCTTATGGTGGCTGGTCCGTACAGAATTAACCGCAATCCCATGCTCACAGGCACACTCACTTATCTGGCCGGTGCTGCCGTTTGGCTCTGGAGTTGGCAGGCGGTTGTGGTTTGGGCGGCATTCTTCTGCATCATGTTCGTGCAGGTATTAAGTGAAGAGAAGCGCCTGCGCCATGATTTTGGCAGTGAGTATCAGGAGTATTGCAAACATTCACGCAGATTTTAGTATATGGAAAAAATGATTGCAATTTGTGGCTTGGATTGTTCCAAATGCGATGCCTACATAGCAACACAGACTGATAACCAGGAACTGCGTATAAAGACCGCCAAACTGTGGGCAGAACTTAACAATGCGTCTATACTTCCGGAGCATATCAACTGCGACGGTTGCCGCGCATGTGGCCGTAAGACATTCTTCTGTGACCAGTTGTGTCAGGTTCGTCAGTGTGCTTTGAAGCGTGGAGTAACCACCTGTGCGGATTGCCCCGAATTGGATAAATGTCCAACCGTAGGTGCAATCCATACTCATAACCCCGCCGCGCTTGAAAACCTAAAGAGTTTGAGGCATAACAAGTGAGAGGCTTTATCGTCTATCACGTGTTTAACTAGTTAAGATTAATGAGTAAGATTATAGTTTATGCCAGCCGATACGGCTCAACCAAACGTTATGCTGATAGACTGTCAGAACTGACAGGCGTTGAGGCTGTTGATTACTCCATGGTTAAGGATTTAACAGTCTATGATAAAGTTGTTTATATGGGCTCTGTCGTAGCCGGAACGGTAACGGGACTAAAGAAAACCGTAAGTAAGATGCGGGGCGGTCAGGAGCTGGTGATTGTGAGCGTGGGAATGATTGACCCCAAGGATCCTGAGAACGTTTCGGGCATACGCAGCATAATCAGACAACAGATTCCGGCGGAGTTATATGACGAGAGCAGGATTTTCCATCTGCATGGCTGTATTGACTATCCCAATCTCAAGCTCTCACACCGTATGCTTATGTCAATGATGCGCTCAATGGCATCCAAGAAACCGGAGAGCGAACTTGATGTCGTAAGCCGCACCGTGCTTGCCACATACGGCCAGAGAATAGACTACGTGGATTTATCGGCCTTGGATGTTATTGTTCCGTCAGTATGAAGATCCTGATCATAAACGGCAGCCCCAAGAAGAGGGGACTCATATCGCAGATGCTTGACATTATGCGTGTTGAGGCGGAGAATAGGGGCGATAGCGTTAATGTCGTTTACACCAATGACTTGAGCGTAAAACCCTGCATAGGCTGTATGGTGTGCCGCACCAAGAACAAGTGCGTGCTGGGTGAGGATGACTCACAGCGCATGATTACAAAGCTCCAGGAGGCCGATGCCATAATCATGGGTGCACCGTGTTACTGGGGCAACATACCCGGACAGATGAAACTGCTGTTTGACCGTATGGTCTATGGAATGATGCGCGATACGCCCCGTTTCCCGGAGCCTTTGCTCAAGGGAAAGATGTGTATTCTGCTGAGCACCTGCACAACGCCGTATCCCTGGAACGTCTGGTTCAACCAGTCCCACGGAGCAATCCGCGCCATGCGTGAGATATGCCGTTATGCCGGTTTCAAGATTGTAGCAACAATAGAGCGGGGCGGTACAGTATGGCATCCTGAGCTCTCAGAGAAGGACAAAAGAAAATGTATAAAAGCGATAAAAAAGATATGAATATCAGATTAGAAGAGAAAAAGGACTGGCGTGAGGTGGAGAATCTTACACGTGAAGCATTCTGGAACGTTTATAAGCCCGGATGCCTAGAGCATTATGTGCTTAACCGCTACAGGAGCAATCCTGATTTCATTCCGGAACTGGACTATGTGATGGAGGAGGACGGTAAGATTATAGGTCATGTGATGTTCTCAAAGGCAGAGATTCTGCTTGATGACGGTACAAAGTTCCCGTCATGGACATTCGGGCCAATAAGCATCCATCCGGATTACAAGCGCAAGGGCTATGGCCTTAAGTTGCTTCAATACGCACTGGATAAAGCCCGCAGTATGGGCATCGGCCTTCTTTGTATGGAGGGTAATATAGATTTCTATAAGCATGCAGGGTTTGACCTGGCCAGCAAGCTCAAGATACATTATCACGCTGAACCCAGGGAATCGGATGTACCTTATTTCCTGGCTCAGGAACTCATTCCAGGTTATTGGAGTGGGCGAGAGGGCACTTACTGCCCGCCTGCAGGTTACTTTGTTGCCGATACTGATCCCGCCGGGTTTGAGGCGTATGAGGCTACGTTCCCGGCTAAGGTCAAGGCTTTTCAGCCCGGTCAACTGCCTCAGTTCTGCCAGAGCTGCGGTATGCCGCTAACCAAGAATGAGGATTGCGGAACAAACGCCGATGGCAGCATAAACTTTGACTATTGCAAGTACTGCTATGCCGATGGCCATTTCCTGCAGGAAATGACTATGGATGAAATGATTGAGCATTGCGCGCAGTTTGTTGACGAAGTTAATAAGAATATGCCCAAGCCCATGACGCGTGACGAGTACAAGCAGATGATGTACGGATTCTTCCCGATGCTTAAAAGATGGAGAAATAAATGATTCTGACTGCTGACATAATACGTTCCGTACAGGGTGAGGCCGATGCTCAGGCGGTTTACCGTGAGGTCCGCAATAGTGGGGATTTTATTGGTTTTACGCGGCAGTTTGCGTTTGATACGGACCATCGAGTTGCCAGAAATGCGTTGTGGACGCTTACAAAGGCTACAGATAAGGAGATTGCTCAGCTGCAACCCATGCTTGATGAGCTGATAGATCAGGCTCTTAAGACCGATAGCTCATCGGTCCGCAGGCTGTCACTCAACATCATTGACAGGTTGGAGATGAAGGAGGAGGATCTGCGCTCTGACCTGTATGATTTCTGTCTGGAACATGCTGTGGATGTTGAGGAACTGCCGGGCATTCAGGCTATCTCTATGAAGATTGCTTTCCGCATAAGCACCTTCTATCCGGAGCTTATGGCAGAGCTCAAACGTATCCTTGAGGGTATGGAGATTGAGTACTACAAACCTGCAGTGAAGAGTATCAGAACCAGAATACTAACAGGAAAATACCAATAATGGAGACAGAAAGACTGATTCTGCGCCCGTGGCGTGAGAGTGACGCTGAGGCGCTTTATAAATATGCCTGTGATCCCGATGTGGGACCGCGTGCCGGCTGGCCGCCGCATCAGAGCGTGCAGGACAGCCTGGAGGTGATACGTACCTTCTTCAATAACGATCATACCTGGGCCTTGGAGCTCAAGGAGACAGGCGAGCCTATCGGCTGTATCGGCTATTACACATACGGGGAGAGCAACATTCAGATAGGGGAGAACGATGCCGAGCTGGGCTATTGGATTGGCAAACCCTATTGGAACAAGGGTCTGTGTACCGAGGCTGCCCGCTTTATGGTTGATTACTGCCTCAAGGTCAAGGGATTCAAGACCCTGTGGTGCGACTACTTTATCGACAATCCCGCATCGGGCCGCGTTATTGAGAAGTGCGGCTTTAAGGATACCGGCCAGATTAACTTGCTGAGCAAACTCTATCGTGCCGGCGACCGTCCTGTCAAAATAATGAAACTATAATTTCCTTCTGAGTAAGAATCTCAGTTTGGCCAGTGGTCCGGGCTTTACGGTATCTATGTGGCGGCGTATCTTGTCGTCGGCAATGTACTTGAAGGGAATCATGATGCCGGAGTCATAGACGTCGCCGAACTCATCATTCAAGCCGGTACCAAAGTAGACCATCCTGGGCGACAGGTTCATATATGAGTTTACAAGCGGCGGGATGCTCACACCAAAACCTGATACATAGGCCTTGAGCGTGCGGTAATCGTCCTTGAAGGTATTGCCGGTCAACAGCCTGATATACTTGGAGGGACGGAGTACGCGTACCGGTTTCTTGAGTACCACGCGACGCAGGGTTGCCGTTCCGAACCACTTGTTCAGGAACACCTGTATCATCTCGCGGGCCGGAGTGGGGTACTGGCTGTAGATGGTCATCTTACCGAAGAAATACTTCATGCTGCTCTTGTACATCACCATGAGGGCACCCAGACCGTCAAACAGGTTATCCAGTGCAAATATGCTCTTGGCACCGCCCTTGGAACTCTGGTAGTCCAGCGTCACGAACGATCGGCCCAACTCGATAGTATGCTGCAGATCCTTGTTGATAAACTTTCTGGAGAACCTGAACATATGCGACGATGTCAGGTGCGGCTGCCCCGTACGGTCATAGACAATGTTATTGCACAGCGCATACCTGTAACCGCCAATAATGCGCTCGGCCTCCGGGTCCCACAACACCAGCTGCTTGTATCCGTAGGCGGGATCGGTGTCAAAGCGGTCCAGGTCAAGCTCCTGACCGGTGCCACCGCCGCCGGCGCGGAAAGCCTCCTCACGCAGACGGCCAATCTCACGCAGCACATCGGGCGCATTGGTGTTGTCAACTACGTAAATCTCGTTGCCGCCATGGTTGGTGGTACGCAGAAAAAACTCTTTCTTGAGCTGTGACTTAAGGACGTCAACACTTACGGGGTCGATGATCTTTTTCATAATTCGTAAACGGTTTTGCGGATATCTTGTGCCCAGTCATTAATGGACTTGGATGAATCAAAAGTCTGGTATGGAATAGGGCGGCCAATCACCACGCGATACGTGCTGCCCTGGGCGCGGTACATCTCATCGGGCAGAAACAGCATGCCTAAAGGAAAGCGCAGGTGAAAGAACTTCTCCAAACGGCCGATGCGGTAGAACCTGCGTGAATTCTCACCGATAAAATGAATTGGAACTATGTCACGCTGGGTTTCTATGCTTTTTTGAAGGAATGTCTTGGTCCATTTCTGATCCTGGATGACTCCGCCTGTCTTCCTTGAAACCTTACCGGCCGGACATACCAGCATATTGACGTCGCTGCCGAACGCCCGGTCAATGTCGGACTTGAGCGAGCGGCTCTGCATGCCCACCTTGCTGATGGGAACTATCATTGGTGCAAGGCCCTTGATGGCGGCCAGGAAATCATTGCCCAGAAGTTTCACGTCCCTGCCGTCGGCGCCTATCAGGTCAAGCAGCGCCAGACCGTCAATTCCGCCCAGCGGATGGTTGGAGACGAACGTATAAGGGCCGCCCTGCGGTATTGTGCCCTCAACTTCAATCCTGATATTGAGGTACTTAATCGCCTCATGGCAGAACTCTATGCCGGTAAATCCCTGACAGAAGAATCTGTTCAGGAAATCCTGATGGATAAGCTTGCGGATGAACCTTGTGAGCAGTCGCGGTGCATTTGGAAACCGGCTCCTGATGACCTGTTCTATGTCTATTTCGTACGGGTTGGGCATGAGATAATTCAATATTCCGAATGCGAAATTATGATCTATATAATAATTTACCTAATAGATTTGAAAATGTAGAAAAAGCACCTGTAACATATAGTGCCCATAGAATTTGATTCTATTATCGGCCTTTATTCGAGGCTTTTTCTTAGTCTTTATTCTGCTGTGCAAATGATGCTGTTGTCTTTTCTTCTGCATTTTAAAAGTTGCTTGGAATGTGGTGCTATTGTGGCGACCTTTGCGGCGAAAAACAAAAACAGTCCTATGAATAAACAGACAATTGCCATTGACACCCCGTTTGTACGCCCCGATGTGTATGGCTCATTATCAGTACCGTTGTATACCAATGTGTCGTTTGAGTTTGCCGATGCCGGTCAGATGGCCGACGTATTTACCGGTCGCATAAAGGGTCCTGATTACGCCCGCGTGGAGAATCCTACCGTGAATAATCTGGAACACAGGGTACAGCGCCTGAGCGGTGCTGCCCATGTGAGCGCCTTCAACTCCGGCATGGCTGCCATAAGCAACACCCTGCTGGCTGTATCGGCCCAGGGAAAGAACATAGTGACGTCACGCCATCTGTTCGGCAATACTCTGTCACTCATTACAAGCACGCTCCGAAACTTCGGGGTGGGGGCCAAGCTCTGTGACCTGACCAACCTTGAAGAGGTGGAGAGCGCCGTTGATGATGACTCCTGTTGTATATACCTGGAGATAGTGACAAACCCGCAGCTGGAGGTGGCCGATCTGCAGGCCCTCTCAGCCATAGCAAGAAAAAGGAACATACCGTTAATTGCAGATTCTACAGTAATACCGTTCACAGAGACACACCTCAAGGACCTGGGAGTTGACATAGAGGTCCTTTCAAGCACCAAGTACCTCTCAGGAGGCGGAACATCGCTCGGCGGCCTGGTTCTGGATTACGGAAGATTTCCGGATTTCAACCAGCGCATCAAGGGCGATCTTCTGTTTAACATAGGTGCCTATATGAACCCGTACTCGGCCTATCAGCAGACCCTGGGTCTGGAGACCCTTAATGTCCGATACCAGCGTCAGGCCTCCAGCGCGCTGTATATAGCCCGTAGTCTGCGTTCGGTAAAAGGCATAGAGAGGGTTACGTACATCGGCCTTGAGGACAACCCCTTCTACGGGCTGGCACGCAAGCAGTTCGGTCCCACATCGGGCGCCATGATTGCAATCGACCTGGCATCGAAGGAGGCCTGCTTCAGGTTCATCAACAACCTGAATCTAGTGCACAGGGCCACGAACCTGTTCGACAACCGTACGCTGGCCATCCATCCGGCATCGACCATATTCGGTCTCTTTCCCGAGCAGCAGCTCATAGAGAACGATGTACGACAGACTACCATACGCCTTTCCATAGGCCTTGAGGATCCCGACGATATACTCGACGATATCCGTCAGGCCTTAAATCAGTGACGATATAACTTTAATTGTAACCCAATGTTTATATCTTTGTGTTTTTTAGAACACTAACTAATTAAAAACTATATGAGTAACTCAAGAAAAGCTTTGGTGAACGACGAGTGGATCGTGGTCGTTCTGGGATTTATCGTACTGGCCCTGTCAGTGCTGTTTACAAGTACAATGAACAGTTTCAAGATTCCCGGAATCCTGGCAAGTCAGAGTGCAAGCGCTCTGGGCAGCCTGCAGGGATGGCTGGGTGCAGTCTACATATTCGTGTTTGTGCTGGCTCTGCTTTATCTGGCGCAGGCGCTCACCGGCAAACCCTTCAGGGGATTATTCCTTTCATTCCTGGTAATATGCCTACTCACAGTGGTTTCGCTGGCTCTTGCTACAATACCTTTCTGCAAGAAATACGGACTTGAGGCAGTGCTGTTTGCCGTGATCCTGGGTCTGATAATAAGCAACTTCTTCAAGGTTCCCGATTGGCTCAAACCCGCAATCCAGAGCGAGTTCTACATCAAGATAGGTATTGTCTGCCTGGGCGCTACTGTACTCTATCAGGAGGTACTCAAGTCCGGAGCATACGGCCTGGCTCAGGCTCTGATAGTTGTGCTGTGCGTATGGTACTTCGGATTCTGGATATCACGCAAGGTCTTCAAGGTGGACGACGAGATGGCTACCATGCTGGCCAGCTCCGTAAGTATCTGCGGCGTATCGGCCGCCATCGCCACCTGCGGTACTATCAAGGGTGACCAGAAGAAACTCTCATACGTGATCTCTCTTGTAATGGTGGTTGCCATCCCCATGCTCTATATCATGCCTCTGCTCTGCAACTGGCTGCTGCCCATACTGTTCCCGGGCAATGAGCTGGCACAGGCTCAGGTGGCAGGCGCCTGGATTGGAGGTACCATCGACACCACCGCTGCCGTAGCTGCATCCGGCGGAATCCTGGGCGATGAGGCCGGTAACACCGCTGTCATTGTCAAGGCTTCACAGAACGTGCTTATTGGTGTTGCTGCATTCCTGATCTCGCTCTACTGGTCTCTGCGCGGCACCAAGGGCGTGGAAAAGACATCCGGTAAGGTTATCTGGGAGCGTTTCCCCAAGTTCGTGGTAGGTATGGTTGTGGCATCAATCGTGTTCAGCCTCTTCTTTGCGGGCAAGAACGCCGACGGCATCGCCTACAAGAGCCTGGCCAAGAACTTCCAGAACATATTCTTCTCAATCGCATTCGTCTGCATCGGCCTTGAGACCAACTTCAAGCAGATATTTGCCAAGGAGAACAACCAGTCCCTCAAGGCATTCCTTACAGCTCAGGGATTCAATATCCTGTTCACGCTGCTTGTAGCCGGCATCCTTTTCGGAGTAATTAAAAACTAAAATTCTCAATTCTCAATTCTCAATTGGTAACTGCCATGAAATACGATTTTGATAGAATAATTGACCGTTCCGGCACGAACGCGCTAAAGTACAGCGTGCTCAAGGAGCGTTATGGCCGTGACGACCTGCTGCCCCTCTGGGTGGCCGACCTGGACTTTGAAACGCCACGTTTCATTACCGATGCCCTGCGCAAGCGTCTGGAACACTCGCTGTTCGGTTACACCACAACCCCTCAGGAACTCTGGACAACCATCGCAAACTGGGTCTATGAGCATCACGGCTGGAAGGTATGTGAGGATTGGATAACCTATATTCCCGGCGTAATGAAGGGCGTGGGATCGGTGGTGAACGTATTTGTCAAGCCCGATGAAAAGGTCATCATACAGCCGCCTGTCTACTACCCTTTCCGCCTTACCCCGCAGGGTAACGAGCGCGAGGTGGTGTTCAATCCTTTGAAAAGGGTAGAGGGCGGTAGTTACGAGATAGATTTTGAGAATCTGGCCGCTGTGGCCGATGAAAAGTGCCGTCTGCTTATTCTGAGCAACCCGCACAATCCTGCAGGAATATGCTGGAGCAGGGAGACACTTGTCAGGTTGGCCGACTTCTGCTACGAGCGCAATATCATTGTCATAAGCGACGAGATTCACTGCGACCTGGCTCTGTTTGGTAACAAGCATATTCCGTTTGCTACCGTCAGCGACAAGGCTGCTCAGATAAGCATCACCTTTGGTGCACCCTCCAAGACATTCAATACCGCCGGTATTGTGAACTCATACGCTATTGTCCCCAATGACACCCTGCGCCGCCGTCTGTTCAAGTGGCTTGACGCAAATGAGTTCAGCGAGCCGCCCATATTCTCGACCATAGCCATCATCGCCGCATTCAAAAAGGGTGAGGCCTGGCGCCGTGAACTGATCAGTTACATAGAGGATAACATCCGCTTTGTGGAGGATTACCTTAGTAAGTATATACCCGGCATAAAGGCGCTGCGTCCTCAGGCTACGTTCCTGGTATGGCTTGACTGTCGCGGGCTGAATCTGGATCACAAGGGGCTCATTGACCTCTTTGTGAACAAGGCCCGTCTGGCCCTTAATGACGGTGAGATGTTCGGCAAGGGAGGCGAGGGATACATGCGACTCAATGTGGGTGCTCCCAGGGAGGTACTCAAAAAGGCGATGGACCAATTGCGGCAGGCGTTGGAATCATAATATAAGCCTTACTGAATGCCCCCGGGAGCCCTCTTCCGGGGGCTTTTTTATTACCCGAAGAACATTATTCTACTAAATCGGTTCAAAAACAGGTTTTGAATCATTTCTATTCTACTTAAATGTTGAATATTATGCAATCTCTTCCAAACTTTTGAGTTTTGTTGGAATGTGATACTATTTGAGCGACCTTTGCAGTGCAAATGAAAAGAAAACCAAACAGCCCGAATATAATATGAAAAAGACACTTGAATTAATCGCTTTGATTCTTGGCCTGCAGATTGCCAATGCAGCCAGTGCACAGAACGTGGAGACCATTTCACTGCGCGTTCCCGATTTTGCACGCCCTCTTGTTGAGAATCTGGCAAACGAGTACCGTAAAAACAACTCACAGGTGGAATTCCGGTTTATATCAGCAAAAACACAGGATGCCGTGAACGTACTTTCTCTTACCACCGATGAACAGGCCGTGAACTTTGCACGCTATGCCGTACTGCCGGTTGCAGTCAAGGGTTCCGAGGCCGCAAAACTGACCGCTTCACGCCGCCTCAACGCCAAGAAACTGCGCTCACTCTTCTTTGTCAGTGACGAAGAGGATGATGAGCAGAGCAAGGCTGAGCAGAAGGTGCATGTCTACACAGGTAACAGTCAGTTGTCGGCCTCACGCGTATACGCATCATACCTTCATGAGGAGGTGAACGACTACAAGGGCAAGAAAATTTCGGGCGACGACTCATACCTTACCGCCGCCATCAGCCGCGATCCGCTGGGCATTACCGTGAATTACATTTCCAACATCTTTGATCTGGAGAGCCGCAAGCCGGGTTCATCGCTGGTGCTCTTGCCTCTGGATCTGGACAAGCACGGACGTCAGGTGCTGGACGCAGCCAACCTGGACAATATCATCAGTCTGCTTGAGGAGCAGGAGTATGATGAGATTCCCGTCGGTTCCATCGGATTCTCCTATGACCATACAGACCGCGTGATCAACGACTTTGTAAGTTGGGTTCTTACACAGGGCACAACCCAGCTTCACCGCTATGGACTCCTGAACCTTCCGCAGAACGAACTGATAGCACAGCAGCAGCGCATCGTAAACAGAGAACTGGCTCAGAAATAACTATTTAGCACATAATATTTGAATTACACACATTAACGGGTCAGGGGCAGAAATCCTGTTCCATAGGGGTATACTGTACTTATGAAAAAGATAATACTGACACATTTGACTTTGATTGCGACTGCTGTGACAGCCTGGTCGCAGGCCGTTCTGACAGGAACAGTGACCGATGCCGCCACCGCCGAGCCTCTGATAGGCGCACAGGTGGTAGTCAACTCCGGCAAGGGTTCCGGTACCGTGACAGACATAGAGGGTAACTTCCGTCTTGAGACAAGCGAGAGTCTTCCGCTCACACTTGAGGTTGAGTTCATAGGTTACCGCACTCAGGAGATTGACGTGTACGATGATTCCGAGCCTATAGTGATTGAACTTGCCGAGAACGTGAACACTATATCGGAGGTGGTGATAATCGGTTACGGCACACAAAAGCGTACTCAACTTACAGGCAGCGTGACAACCATCAAGGCCGATGTCCTGGAAAACACACGTCAGTCGACGATTGACGGAGCCCTGAGCGGTCTTATATCGGGTCTTAACGTTACCGCAAGCAGCGGTCAGCCCGGTGCCGAGAGCCAGTTGCGTATACGTGGCGGTAACTCGGTGAACGCATCGAACGAGCCTTTGTATGTTGTTGACGGATTCATCTACTACAAGGACGCAGTAAACAACAGCACGGGTCTGGGAGCCATAGAGGGCTCACTCAACCCGCTTGCCACAATCAATCCCAGTGATATTGAGAGCATAGAGGTGCTCAAGGACGTATCGGCCACTGCCATCTACGGCTCACGCGGAGCCAACGGTGTGATACTGATCACCACCAAGAAGGGCAGTCTGGGCCAGGAGAACAGTAACATCAGTTATGGCTACAGCCTGGGCGTGAGCCGTATTGCCAGAAAACTGGATCTGCTCGATGCCGGCGAGTGGGCACAGCTGCAGAAGGACTACTTTGGCAACAAGGGCGGTTATACCGATGCTCAGATAGCAACTCTGGGACAGGGTACTGACTGGCAGGATGCAGTGACGCGTGACGCCATCCAGCAGACCCATGAGCTGAGCATAAACGGCGGCACACAGAAGAACCGCTACGCCTTCTCAGCCAACTACACTGATCAGGACGGTATAATACTGAACTCCGGATTTGAGCGTTACAATTTCCATGTAAACACGGAGTGGGAGCTTAAGAAGGGACTCAACTTTGGTCTTAACGTGACATACGGACGCTCCAAGCAGAGTGGCCTTACCACCACCGAGGGTCAGGTGTTCAACTCTTCACCTTACTCGGCTGGCATAACCAACAGTTTCGTATACGCCCTGTTGCTTCCGCCTGTGATCCCGGTCTATAACGAGGATGGTTCATACTTCTTCAAGAACCCCTACGAGTATGCATACTTTGCTATCGGTGACCACTCAGCCAACCCGGTCTATGACCTTAATGAGTGCGTGGCCGACAACATAAACAACTATCTTTTGAGTAATATTTGGGCCAGCTACCGCCTGGGTGGTCTTACATTAAAGGCCTCTGTCGGACTCAACAGCGAGAAACTTACTCAGGAGTACTTCTCCGGAGCATATACCTCACTCGGTCTGGCAACCCAGGGTATCGGTGGTGTGGGTAACCGTCAGACCGATGTATGGCAGCAGGAGTATACCGCCAGCTATGCCGTCGACCTGGATGACAGGAACAGCCTGGATGCCCTGGTGGGATTCACACGCCAGACCCAGACATCGGTCTCATCTTCAATCCGTACAGACCACTTTACCAACGAGTCGCTCAAACAGTACAACCTGGGTGACGGATCAAATGTCTACACTCCCAAGACAAGTATAAGCGATGCCTCGCTCAACTCAGTGCTGGCACGTCTGAACTACTCTTTTCTGGACCGATACAATGCCACCGCCACCTTCCGTGCCGATAACAGCAGTCGATTTGCCAAGCATCACCGCTGGGGCTATTTCCCCTCACTGGGTCTTTCATGGAACGTGGAGAAGGAGCCTTTCCTGATCCAGGTATCGGATATAGATTATCTCAAGGTGCGTGCATCGGCCGGTCTGGTAGGTAACCAGGAGATCAGCGACTACGCATACACCACCTCATACTCCACCGGCTCATACGGCGGCAGCAGCAGTTACGCCAAGAAGAACACAGCCAACGACAACCTCAAGTGGGAGACCACGGCAAGTTATAATGTAGGAGTTGACTTGGGTTTGTGGCATAACAAGGTCAATATAGTGACCGATGTGTACTATAAGAAGACCAGTGATCTGCTGCTTGTGGTTCCGTTGGGTTTCTCAGCCGCTGTTACTACACAGCTGCAGAACGTAGGCAACGTGATAAACAAGGGTGCTGAGTTCTCGGTAGACGTCAACCTGATAAACCGTAAGCGCAAGTCTTGGAGCGTATCGGCCAACATAGCCTATAACAAGAACGTGATAAGCGATATGGGCGCTACTGACAACGTGATCCAGGGTAGTGACAACCAGCAGATACTGCGTCGCGGTGAGGCTCTGGGCTCATTCTACGGACTGGTGTTTGACGGTATAGTACAGGCCGGTGAGGATGTAACCAAACTGCCCACCGTGAACGGTCTTACTCCCAAGCCCGGTGACGTGAAGTATGTCGATACCGATAACAACGGTCGCATTGACGGAAATGACCGTCAGATACTGGGTAGCACTCAGCCCAAGTTCATATTCGGATTCTCGACACAGTACACATGGCGCAGGTTTGATCTGTCGGCTTCATTCTCAGGCAACTACGGAAATCGTGTGTACAACGCGCTGGGTCGCCGTCTGGAACTCACCGGTGATTCCTATAACGTGCTCTCAACCGTACGTGACTCATGGACTCCGGAGCGCGGAGGCAATACGCTGCCTCTGGCATCGAACCCGCGTCCGTTCTCATATATTGACAGCCGTTATGTTGAGGATGCGTCATATCTCAAGCTGCGCAACGTGACCATCGGCTACAGAATACCTTTCTCAAGGGATTTTCCTGTGAACGCACGTGTCTATGTGACCGGACAGAACCTGCTCACATTCACCAAGTACAGAGGTTACGATCCTGAGGTGAGCAGCGGCACGGATACCGGCGCGTACCCATCGGCCCGTACTATTCTGTTTGGAACAAACATCTCATTCTGATTATGTCAAACCATTAAATAACATCAAACTATGGAAAAGAGAAACATTGCTAATTATTCCAACCATGGAAGAGTGAATTTGATCTTTAGTGCTGCTTTGTCAGCAATACTTTCATTCGGTCTGATATCATGCTCAGAAGACGAAGACGGTATAAACAATCAGGTAACAAACGAGAATGTTGTAGATGACGACGCCAGCGCACTCTCACTCGTGAACGGCGTTTACAGCCACTGGCAGCCGCTTTCATCATCATTCTCATTCATTATCGAGCTTAACTCAAACAAACTAATCTCATTTGAGGGTGAGGAGAGTGAGGCAGGTCCTGTAAACAGCCGCTTTGAGCAGGAGCCTACCACATGGTATCAGGTTAAGATATTCAACCACCTCTTTCTGGGTATAGCTCAGGCTAATGAGGCTATCACCACCGTCACCAACTCATTTGAGGCCGGTAAGGTATCAAAGGCAGGTTACAATGCTGCTGTAGGAAAGGCCAAGTTCCTGCGTGCGCTGGCTTACCTTAAACTGGCTCAGTTGTGGGGTGAGGTGCCTGTATTCACTGAGGCAGGCGGCAGCACCACCGAACGTCAGGAACTGGATGTAGTGTTCGCTCAGATAGTAGAGGACTTTACCGCAGCAGAGTCACTCCTGAACGATTACAACGGTGATCCGCGCGTACCTTCCAAGCAGGCCGCCCAGGCACTTCTGGCACGCACCTATCTTGTATGGGGTGACAATCCTCTTACAGCCGCACAGGTGGCAGAAATCGCCAATACCCAGACCGATCCTGAGTTTACTTTCAACGCAGGCCGTCTGGAGAAGGCAATCTATTATGCAGACCGCGTAATCAACAGCGGCAAGCTGGCTCTGGCAAGTGATTTCAGCAAACTGTATGGCCGTGATTATGAGAGCAATAAACTGGGTCAGAACGAACATCTGTTCACCATCGCCCATGACGGTGACAAGAAGGATGCCCAGGGTAACCACCAGACACACTGCTCATGGACCTTCCCGTATCAGAACGGTGAGCATGGTGAGGGCTACAGCCAGAACCATACTGAGGCTGCCGATGATGACGTATATGACGACTGGAAGGCTGAGTACCCCGATGACAAGCGTCTTGCCAAGACCTATTTTGTAGAACTCACCAATCCAGAGACCGGTAATAAGCACGTATATTACTCACCTGTATATACTCCTATCAACGGTAAGGGCGTAGATCAGAGCTATGAGGATGCTGAGAACCTTGAGATTACCCAGAACTCTGTTGACCGCATTGAGATCCGTTACGCCGAGGTACTCCTCATCAAGGCAGAGGCCCTGGTTCAGCTGGGTCGCAACACTGAGGCTGCAGTGCCGTTCAACCAGTTGCGTACACGTGCCGGCATCGAGACTGTAGATGCTCCTACTTTTGCACAGATCAAGCGTGAGTGGGATTATGAGTTCACCTATGAGCAGTTCTCTGTTCTTAACTCATACCGTTGGAAAGACCTTATCTCATCAGTAAAGGAGGTTTCAACATACAAGCACTTTACTGATAACTGGAAGGATCTGGCCGAGTACACACCTGATCAGGAGGCATACTTTACAAAGGTTCACAACCATCTGGTTGCCAAGTACAACAACGTTCGCGGCAAGCACTACCGTCAGCCCATTCCCACCGGCTTAAGCGGTGAGGACCTTGGTATAGCCCAGAACCCCGGTTATTGAATGGAAAGTAGGGACGGTTCCTGCTGCCTGGACAAACAGAAGGAACTGTCCCTTAATTAAAAACATGGAAAAGATTATGAACAGGAATTATTTATTTATAGGTCTTGCACTTGCCGGTTTGACACTTGCATCATGCAGCAAGGATGACAGCGAACAGATAAAGGATGAAGGTAAGAAGGTGGAGTATGATTCACATGCCGTGGATCTGGGCCTTCCGAGCGGCCTCAAATGGTCGGACCAGAACCTTGGAGCCAACACCCCTGAGGAATATGGCGGATATTATGCCTGGGGATCACTTGAACCGTTGTCATCATTTGACAGTGAGAACTACCGTAGGGATGTGGATGTAAAGAACATACCCGCAAACTACTCCGGTAATGTAAATTTTGATCCCGTTGCCAAGAATATCGGTGGTGAATGGAGAACACCCACCTACGGTGAGGTCAGGGAACTGATGAACAACACCACCTATGAATGGACAACCAGCAATGGGGTAAAAGGATTGAAACTCATAGGCCCTAACGGTAACTCCATATTCATTCCTGCCGGTGGTCAGATATCGGGTACCACTCTGAGCAAGGAAGGATTCCAGGGCACAATCTGGACCGCATCGCAGGATCCCGGATATGAGGGTGCAGGTATTGTAGCTATAGCAAATGCCGCAGGATTAGGCGGAACAGGAGGATACGGCTACATGGGATATAATCTCCGTCCTGTACGCAAGTGATTTGAACTATAAAATAACCCCACGCTTAAGTGGATTTAAAACAGAGTATCATGAATATTGGAAAGTATTTGAAATTTGGAGCAGTTGCCTTGTTTGGAGCAGTATTGAGCTCCTGCAACTCAAATGATGATTTAGGAAAACAGGAAATTGAGATTCCGGGTATTACGATTGACGGCGACATAGACTGCTGCTCGGCTGAGGAGGCGTTGCAGGTCTATAAGTTCCTTCAGACAGTAAAGATCATACCTGAACTCTCGACAGTGATTGACGATAAGTACAACGTGTTTGCGTATTCCAAGACCGGTAAGTTCCATGGCGGTTATAATGACATATACTTTGTGGCTACCAAGAAGAAAAACGGAAACTATATCAAGAACTTTGAAATATCGGCTCTCAAACCCATCATGCTGATGGTCAAGATGAACATGAAGCACAGCACACCTGTAAGCGCAGGCGTGGAGAGCTTCAACAAGAACTATCTGGCGGTAAAGCGCGGTTGGGTATCGTTCGTAATGAACACAAGCGACGCCGGTTCATGGACTCTGTCTTACGACTACTCAGTATTGGGTAGTGATGGAACAACCGGGGAGCAGGAGATAATTGTCGATGCTCTGCCCGACGGTCAGCAGTGGCTCAAGTCATTCAAGGCGGGTGATGACACATACTATCTGTCACTGGTCAATCCGTTGGATTGGAGTACCGGAAAGAATACCATCACAGCGTTTGTATCAAAGAAAAACACTCCTGCCACAACACCTTATGGTCTTGCCGGCGAGCAGTTCGTGATTGAGATTGATCCGCGTATGCCTGACATGGGTAACCACACATCGCCCGATAACATAGGACTTTCACGCCAGAGTGACGGCAGCTACCAGGGTACTGTAAACCTTACCATGACCGGCAGGTGGCGTATACACCTTACCGTAAAGGATGCCCAGGGTAACATTGTTGCCGGCGGCGATGACCTGAGCGACGGTTACAGCTCGCTCTATTGGGAAGTAACAATTTGATGTTTTGTATTAAGTTTTGTATTTGGAGATGCTGGTAACCGCATTATTGACAACATTATTGATGACCGATACGGTGACGCTTGACAGGGTTCGTAACCTTGACGAGGTGCTCATCGTATCAAATGAGAGAGGAAAAAGAACACGTTCAGTCAAGGGAGCGGTTGCCGGCATTGATGAACATCTGGGCGAACTGCGTAACGTGAACCTTGTCCGACGGGGTTCCTACGCATGGGAGCCCGTAGTCAACAACATGCAGACGGAGAGACTCTCCACTACCATTGACGGTATGAAGATATTCTACGCCTGCACGGACAAGATGGACCCTGTAACCTCGTATGTGGAAAGTGGCAATCTGCAGAGTATCAGCCTGAACTCCGGTTTGGACGGTAATCCGCAGGCCACCGGAAACATTGGAGGTTCGCTTGACCTCAAGCTCCGCAAGGTGGGCTTTGAGGCCGATCCCAGGCACGTGAGCCTGTCGGCCGGACACGAGTGGAACGGACATCTGCAGGTATATGGGGCTGATGCCGCATTCAGTTCATACCGTACATACCTGAACACAGGCGTCTTTTACCGCGATGCCGACTGCTACCGCGTGGGCGGGGGAGAGCTGCTCAACTACTCACAGTTCAGCAAAGTCAATCTGTTTGCCAATGCCGGACTCAGGTTGACCGATAACGACGTTCTGGAGACCACGTTCATCTTTGATCGGGCCACCGATGTGGGCTATCCCGCACTGAACATGGATGTGGCTAAGGCTCAGGGACTGATTACATCACTTTCGTACAAACATCTTTTTGGTTGGGCAAGTTGGGAAACCAAGGCCTACTATAACCACATAATCCACATCATGGACGATACCACCCGTCCCGATGTGCTCATTCACATGGACATGCCCGGCGACAGCTGGACCACAGGTCTCTACAGCCTGCTCACCACATCTGTCGGACAGGAACTGCAGCATGATGTGGCAGTCAATTATGACCTGTACTACAACCGTCTGTTCGCTGACATGACCATGTATCCCGGTGGTGCCGCACCCATGTACATGGTTACATGGCCCGATGTGGGCACACTCAACACCGGTCTTGCGGTGACCGATAACGTGAGTGTTGATTCCAGGCAGTCCCTGCGTCTGTCAGCCAAGGTGGCATGGCAGAACCAGCGTCTCAACAACCAGGAAGGATACAATGGTCAGAAGGTCTTCTTCCCCTTGATGACCGACCATTACTACCAGACCACCGGCCGCATAGCAGCATCGTATCAATTGTCAATTTTCAATTCTCAATTCTCAATTGGTACCGGCTGGGGAAGCCGTGCACCTACGGTGACCGAGGCCTACGGTTATTACCTGAACAATACGTTTGACCAGTATGACTATATGGGCAACCCTCATCTCAGTAATGAGTCGGCTTTTGAGCTGAATTCCGAATTCTCAATTCTGAAATCTGAATTCTCAGTCAGTCTCAATTCCAATGTCTTCCTGTTCAAGGATTACATAATCGGCCGCCTCGATGACCGGCTGTCGGCTATGACCGTCGGTGCCGAGGGCGTCAAGGTGTACAGGAACCTGGACCATGCCACCATAGCCAACTTGTCGCTTACCGCCGACTGGCAGATTACCGACCGCCTGACCTGGAACGGCAAGCTGGGTTACAGTGCCGGTCTTGATGATGAGGGCGATAACCTGCCCCTGATATCGCCTGTGGCCTGGCGTACACAACTGCAGTACGGAACGGGTAGGGTACAGACCGAACTTGAGGTTCGCGGTAATGCGCGTCAGACAAACTATGCACCAAAATACGGCGAAACCCAAACCGAATCCTGGAATATTGTAAATTTGTCCGTGCAATATCAGGTTAATTCCGGAATCTCAATCAGAGGAGGTGTTGAGAATCTTTTCGACAAGCGTTATTCCGCCTATTCCGACTGGAACAACATCCCCCAGAAAGGCCGTAACGTTTATTTGAATCTTACTATTGAACTGTAAATGAAAAAGGTAGTTATTTGGATCGGAGCACTTGCAGCAGGTGCTGTCCTGGGAGTATTGGGAATTCACTGGCTTGATCAGGTGATGAATGTGATTGCTACAGTCTATACAAGACTGTTCCAACTGCTTGCAGTACCCACAATTGTTCTTGCCGTGATAACCACCTTTGCCACATTCGGCTCAAACGGTTCGGGAAGGATATTCGGCAGAACGCTCACATACACGCTGCTTACCACTTTTGCCGCCGCAGCCATAGGCGCATTGCTGTTTGTGCTCATCAAGCCGGGCAATCTGCCGCTTGCAGACATATCTCAGGCCGATAGTTCACAGTTCTCGGCCCTCAATACAAATTTGTCATATCTGGATCATATCCTGGGGGTTGTTCCCAACAACATAGTACGTCCTTTCCTGGAGGGCAATGTGCTTTCACTCCTGGTGCTGGCCTTTGCTGTGGGCATCGGCCTGTCCAAACTACCGGATTCCGATAACAAGGCGGTTGTGGTCAAGGGACTGACCGGCTTGCAGGATCTTCTGTTCCTGCTTATACGCGGTCTTATCTGGACTCTGCCCCTTGGTATCGTGGCTTTCTCGGCTCAGTTATCAGCCCAGTTATCGGCCGGCGTCATTGCCGACTCTATCGGAAAGTACGTTCTGGTGGTGTTGGGCGGTAATTTCATACAGTTCTTTGTGGTACTGCCGCTGTTCCTGTTGGCCAACGGTCTCAATCCCGTTCATGTTCTGGGACGTATGAGTCCTGCCGTACTTATGGCACTCTTTACCAAGAGCAGCGCCGCCACGCTTCCAGTGACTATGGAATCGGCCGAGAACCGTCTGGGCGTACGCAAGGAGGTGGCGCGTTTTGTGCTGCCTATCTGCACCACCATCAACATGAACGGTTGCGCGGCGTTCATCCTGGTAACGTCGCTGTTTGTCATGCAGAACGGCGGGACTCCCATCACTATGGGCACCATACTGCTTTGGATTCTTATATCGGTGATATCGGCAATAGGAAACGCCGGCGTCCCCATGGGTTGTTTCTTCCTTACACTGTCACTTATGTCCGGAATAGGTGCTCCCGTGGCTATTCTGGGAATAATACTTCCCATCTACACCGTCATTGATATGGTTGAGACTGCCGAGAACGTATGGTCCGACTCGTGCGTGTGCGCCATGACCGATAAGTCCATCGGCCAGGATTGACCTTACGATTCTGATTTAGGCACCCTTGGAGTCCTTAACTTTGAAAGAATAAATATCTTTCTGTGCCATTACGGCTGTTGCAGCCATAAAGAGAATAATTGACGCGATAAACTTCTTCATACAGTAAGGTTTAGTAGCAGCGAAGATAATGATTTTTTATCTTTGCAAACTATGAAACTGAGTTTTCATCTTTTGACTCTGTCTGACAGGGAGGCTATGCAGGCTGTGACGCTCAATTCCGGGCGTCGCAACTGCAATTATACCTTTTCAAACCTGATAGGGTGGCAGTTCTGGTTCAATACCGAGGTTTGTGTGCTCCCGGACGCCGTTATTCTGCGCTTCAGTTACGAAGGGGAACGTGCCTATATGGTCTGTACGGCCTATGATACTCTGCCCCCGGAACTGGTCAGGGCACTGCTGTCGGACAGTGGCGGAAAACTGACTGTTTACGGACTTGAGGACTCTCAATTATCGGCTCTATCACCATTTAAGATTGATGTAGAGCCTATGCGTGAGCAGTACGATTACATCTACCGCCGATTGGATCTGGTTTTGTTGCAGGGCGGACATCTGCAAGCCAAGCGCAATCATGTAAACCGTTTCAGGGCCGATAATCCCGGATTTGAATACCGCCCGCTCACACCCCGACTGTTTGATCAGTGCCGCCGACTTACCGGGGTATGGCAGGGGGAGAAAGATGCCAGTGATACTATAGATGCTGAGAGACAGGTTATGGAAACCGTTTTCAGCAATTGGGAATCACTGGGTATGGAAGGCGGCAGCATATTCGTAGACGGTTGTATGGTTGCATTCTGTTACGGAGCAGCCGTAACCAATGACACTTTTGATATCTGTGTAGAGAAGGCCGACCGCAACATTGAGGGCGCATTTGCCATAATAAACCAGCAGTTTGCCGCTCATCTGCCCGAGCAATACATCTACGTAAACCGGGAGGAGGATATGGGCATCCCCGGCCTGAGAAAGGCAAAACTCTCTTATCACCCCGAAATACTGTTGAGTTTCAATGTCGTACACATTTCAATGCAATACACGTTGCACAGAATGACATCGGCCGATGCATCTCTCTCCGTTGACTGGATGGTGCGTGAGTACGGCTTTGACCGCGCTGAGGTTGAGACCTGGGTGCATGACCTTCACTTCAACTGGCCGCTCAGCGTAAAGGCGGTCGATGAAGCGGGAAGGGTTATCGGCCTCCTCAATATGAGCGATTACAGAATAGAAGAGGAGACTGAGCGGATCCTGACCGATGCCCCCGAACTGCTGGCCAGCCTGAATGCCCAGCGCTACACAGCCGTATTCTCATTCATAGTGGCTGAGGAGTACCGTGGCACACGACTCAACTACGATATGCTTATGTCCGTCATGCCGCAACTCAAGGCAGACTATGACTTTTTATTCATACCGGTCATGCATCGGCTCAAAACCCACGCATACTGGCAGCGTTGGGGTGCCACCGAGTTCTATCGGGACTCAGACTGCATCTACTACAAACTGGAATTCTAAAAATGATACAAAAGGGGACAGACCCCTTTTGTACTATTTGACGCAAAGGGAAACGACCCCTTTGCGTCCAAGGATAGGCAAGAATTCTTTTATATTTGTGGTAAATTTTTTGTACTGATAATCGCGGTCAGGATATTCTGTGGGGCAATAGCAACAACATGTTTCTTGACAAGCGTGAATGGGCGGCGTAACTTTGCATCATCAATCAAACAAAAAACTCAAATGGAAGTAAAAGAAATCTTGAAGAATCTGCGTGAAAAAAACAATCTCACGCAGGAGCAGATGGCAGAACGCATCAATGTTACACGTCAGGCTGTGAGCCGATGGGAGACTGGACTGACACAGCCCAATCCCGAGTTGCTGAAGGTTCTGTCACGCGAGTTCGGCGTATCTATCAATACACTCCTGGGCTCACCGCAGACACTCTATTGCCAGTGTTGCGGAATGCCGTTGTCCGATGATTCCATGATAAGCAAGGAGCCGGACGGCTCATTCAATGAGGATTACTGCAAGTGGTGTTACACCGATGGTAAATACACATATGACAGTAAGGAGACTCTGCTGGATTTCCTGATGCAGCACATGCCCAATCCTGATAACCAGCCCGATGCACAGCGTCGCGCCTTCTACGATTCCCACCTCTCACAACTCAAGCACTGGAAAAACTGATGACGCATTAGGGTCGTTTCACTTTGCGTCGTTTTTTAATGACGCAAAGGGGTCGTTTCCCTTTGCGTCATTTTCAGCGAAAAAATTTTGCTGAACAATAATTTTTCGTTTCATTTGTAGCGAAAACATTTCGCTGACGCAATTAAATAATTTGCTTATGAGACGTTTGACCAAGAAGGAGCGAGTCATCATGGACTATTATTGGACCTATGGTCCCATGTTCATCCGCGAGCTTCAGGAACACTATCCTGATCCCAAACCATCATTCGGCACGCTGTCCAACCAGGTGCGCACACTTCAGGCCGACGGCTTTATGAGCCACAACGCCTTCGGTACCAATTACCAGTACTATCCGATTGTTGACCGTGAGCAGTACAGCAAGTCCGGCATCAACGGTATAGTCGATGAGTTTTTCAGCAGTTCATACTCAAGCGTGGTGATGTCATTCTTAAAGGATGAGAAACTGTCGGTTGAGGAGTTGGAGCAGATAATAAAGGAAATCAAAAAACAGCAATAGTCATGAGCGCATTCCTTGTTTACATATTAAAGGTGGCGTTGCTCACAGCGGTATTCGTGCCGCTGTACCACCTGCTGCTGAGGCGTGAAACGTTCCACCGTACAGCACGTATAGTCCTTGTATCGTCTTTGATAATCTCATATATACTGCCGTTCTGCGTAATCACAATCCACAGGCCGGCTCCGGCTGACGTCGCAGAAGTTGCCTCTGCTCCTGTCGGTTTTCAGGAACTACCGGTTTTACAGCAAACGCAGAGTCACATGTCGGCTCAGATACAAACACAGGCTCAGCCTCTGTTTACAGTCTCAACCGATGCGGTTCAAAAGCATGTAGATTGGATGCTCGTAGCATTGGTCGTTTATGTATT
Organism: uncultured Bacteroidales bacterium; assembly: GCA_902774335.1. Classification (GTDB taxonomy): domain Bacteria; phylum Bacteroidota; class Bacteroidia; order Bacteroidales; family Bacteroidaceae; genus Colenecus. The sequence continues at coordinate 8,677 of CACYHW010000014.1, read as the reverse complement.
TGGAACGATAAGTCTTATCTTACTCAGACTACTGTCTGCAAGTAGAGTCCGGACGATAATCCGTCGCGGACGTGTCGTGTCGGAAAGGGACGGCTGCAAGATCGTGATTTCAAAGGATAACATCCGTCCTTTCAGTTGGATGAATTATATAGTTCTGCCTGAAGATTATTCAGACCTGTCCAGTGCATCGGCAGTAATACGTCATGAGTACTCACACATATCTCACCATCACTCCATAGAGCTGTTGGTCATTGATATCCTGTCAGCATTCCAATGGTTCAATCCCGCCGTCTGGCTGTTAAGGCATGACCTTTGCTGCGTTCAGGAGTTTCAGGCCGATGCCTCCGTGCTTGAGTCCGGTTATGACAAACTGGAATATGAGCAAAGTCTGCTGAGCATAGCAACCGGTGGAATCTCCATACCGCTTGTGAACGGACTGGGTGAGAGCAGTCTGCGCACCAGAATCAAGATGATGAACCGCAAGCTTTCCGGCCGTGGCAATCTGCTTAAGCTCATTTATCTGCCGGTGGTGCTGACAGTGGCTCTTGTACTTATGTCAAACACCGTATATGACATAGCTTCCAATACATCATTTGTTGAACCGATAGCAAATGAAGAACCGGTAATATCGGAAAAGATGCTGGCGTCAGATTTTGAAAATGAAAGCACTTTATCTGTCAATCAGCCTGTTGAGACTGTTGTTGAAGAGTTACCGGATGATGAACCTGAAACGGAACAGACTTTATCGGCACGTTTTGACGGTTCCTTACTGGAGTCTCAGGTGGCTCTTCTGTCATATCAGGATAATAGGGTAATGCCACAGAGCCTCCCGGACATAATACTGGACAGCCTGAAAATGCAGTATCCGGAACTGAATTCCCTTAAGAGCATATATGATGACGGAATATTGACCAATGACAAGCCCTATAAGGGATACATATCCTGTATCCAGCTTTCCCAGGGTGTCTATTCATTCTGGGTTATGGGTCTGAAAGAAAAGAGCGGTGATGTGCTGTCGATTGAACTTGGCGCCATTGATGAAGCGATAACGTTCCTTCAGAATCTTATTTCATCATATAAGCAAGGCAACACTGTGGTCGTTCAGGGATATAAGCTGACAGGAGTCAGAGGTAATGCATACTCAGTCTTATCTGATAAGTGTCAAGAACCTCAAGCATGACCTGTCAGTTCTGGAGAAAAGAAAGAACTGGAAAGAAGTTGGTTTTGATGAGATTGCCTTCTTTTCGATGGAGAACAAACCGGATCATTATGAAGTCTTGTTTCCCGGTTGGCCCAGATTATTTGAGTCTTTGCACATGAATACATGGGATGGAGTTGACGGAGGTGAAGAATGGGCACGCACAGAACTTGAAAAACAGATTCGTGAAAGAGGAGGCGAGGGACATGTTCCTGGAAATAGTGAATTGGCAGTGTCCAAATTCAACGGTGTGATACTGCTTCCGTTACATAAGAGTGAATATATGACTCTTTCAGGGGCTTATAAGGAGTATATTCAATACTATATTCCTATTATTTACGACCCTGAAAAGTATCAGGCCCCGCTTACCGATTATCAGCGAAGCCTGAAGAGAAAGGTTTTCAGGCGCAAGAAATGAGCTTGAAGGACGCAAAGGGGTCGTTTAACAATGCGTCAGGTTGAAGTGTTTGAGGGCGTTCAGGATGCCGTCTTCATCGACGGAGGTGGTGATGTAGTCGGCGTGTTGTTTGAGCTCGGGGGTGGCGTTACCCATCGCTACTCCTATTCCGGCCTGCAGAATCATTGACAGGTCATTGCCGCCGTCGCCGAATGCTATGGTGCGGCTGGGGTCAAAACCCATGTGGCGGGCAATTGCCTGGATGCCTTTGCCCTTATCGGCCTCACAGGAGGTGATATCGGTAAACTCCGGATGCCATCGGCCCGATACACAGTGCGGCATGCGCCGGAGCATCTGCTTTTCATAATCGGCATCAAAGAAGGCGGTCAGCTGCAGGACATCCTGGCTGAGCAGTTCCTGAAGCGGTGACGGTTTATCGAACTCCCTTACGTTCAGATACTGACGGAATATGCGGTCCACGCTGCCGGTAGGGTCAAGCACGGCTACCTGGTCTCGGCCTACTACAATCAGGCCGTATTCCTTGTCCTGTGCATCCTGTACGCAGGTTATGACATCCTGCTTTGGTATCGGCCTATAACACACAACTTCATGGCCGATGTAACAGAGCGCACCGTTTATGGTTATGTATCCGTCAATAAGATGCTCAATTGTGCCCAGATTGGTGATGATCATGGGGGGACGTCCGGTGGCTATATAGACCTGCGCCCCGTTGGCCTTTGCATCGGTCAGCGCGCGGACGGTTGAATAAGGAATCTGATGAGTGTTGAAACTCACCAGCGTCCCGTCAATATCAAAAAACAGTGCGTACTTATCGGTCATAATCCTGATGCAAAGTTACGCAAAAACGACGCAAAACGAAACGACCCCTTTGCGTCGTTTTTGCTAATTTTGCGGTCTGAATATGAGATACGGAAAACTTACCAGACTTCTCGCTTCTTTAGCATTGCCAATTTTCATTGACACGCTGCTTGTCATGACATTGGGTGCGGCCGATACATTCATGCTGAGCCGTTATTCCGATGAGAGCGTGGCTGCGGTGGGCCTGGTCAATCAGTTGGTCAATATCGTATTCATTATATTCCAGGTAATATCGATGGCCACATCCATACTCTGCTCGCAGTATGTGGGGGCAGGGCAGCGTAACCGTGTGCTGCAGGTGATGGGCGTATCGGTCCTGTTCAATTTTCTTATCGGGCTGGCTTTCAGCGCGTTCCTGTTTGGCGGGGCATCGGGCTTGCTTAATATGATGGGCGCTCGTGATGAACTTTATGTGGAGGGGTTCCCGTACATGCGTATTGTGGGTGCGTTTGCATTCTTCCAGGCGGTTTCGCTGTCGGCTGCAGCGGCCCTGCGGAGCGTTGACAAGGCACATTACCCTATGTTTGTATCGGGCCTGGTCAATGTGATCAACATTCTGGGCAACTACGCACTGATATTCGGTAAGTTCGGTCTGCCGGCAATGGGTGTTAGAGGTGCGGCAATATCGACGGTGATCTGCCGCGCGTTATCATCGGCCCTGCTGTTGTATCTGCTTTACCGCAAGTATATAGGGCACCTGCCTAAGGGGCTGTTCCGCCCGTTCCCGTGGGCCGAGACCGGCAAGCTGTTCAAGGTGGGTATTCCGTCGGCCGGCGAGCAGATGTCTTACAGCCTTTCGATGGTGGTGGTTACCTATTTCATCAATATGCTGGGCAACGACGAGCTGGCCACGCGCACATACGGACAGACCATAACCACCTTCGTGTTCCTGTTCTCGCTTGCGGCGGCGCAGGGTGGGGCAATCGTGATAGGGCATCTTACCGGCATGAAAAAGTACACCGCCGCGTTTGCTTTGGGCCGACGGGTACTGCGCATTTCGGTTGCCGTCACTTTTGTGCTGTCATTCACCACGGCCTGTTTTGGTCATACCATATTCTCCATGCTGACCGATAACGAGAATATAATACGCATGGGAACCATAGTGCTCTGGATTGATATCATGGTAGAGGTGGGCCGTGCCATAAACTTCTTCGGGGTGAACTCACTCCGTGCGGCCGGTGACATCTATTATCCTGTTACGGTTGGCATTATAGTGTGCTGGACCGTTGCCGTGGGCGGCAGCTGGGTACTGGGCATCGGCATACATGGAGGTCTTATTGCCCTATGGTGTGCCCTGATCCTGGACGAAAACATACGCGGACTGATTTTTATTCGCCGATGGAAATCCCGCCGCTGGACCACCAAAAGCCTGGTTTGACGCTATAGTTATCTTACCGGTTTGATGGCTTTTCTCTTAATTGTTGGTTAGTCATGTCTGTAAGGTTAGTAATTATAAACGTTGAACCATGATTATCCCAAAGGTATGAAAAAACAGAATATCTTTGTGCATCAAACAATACCAACATGCAGATAATCCGCGCAACCAGAACTCCCCAGCAGGCGGGAGCGTACTACGTCCGAATCCAGGCCATGGCCCGCAAGCACAAGATAACCCTTGATGCCGAGTTTGACGAACACGACACGCCTCAGACCAAATACATAGTCATTGTTGATGACTACCTGCCCATAGCAACCTGTCGTCTGTACGCCATAGACGAGACCCATATAAATCTGGGCCGGGTAGTGGTCCTGCCCGAATATCGCGGCCAGGGACTGGGACGTCAGGTGGTTGAGGAGGCCGAAAACTGGGCCCGCGAACTGGGCTTCAAAACCGCAGTCCTGGATAGCCGCGACAATAAAGTGGGCTTTTATGAGAAACTGGGCTACACCAAAGACTGCTGCTGCCCCGTAATCAAAGGGGACACCTTCTGCTGTGTCCGCATGACCAAGAAAATTTGAGGTGACAAATGTTAAAAAAACGACGCATTGTTAAACGACCCTAATGCGTCGTTTTTGCCAATTTAATTATATCTCTGGGGCCGATGGCAAACTTGGCGTAGCCGTTAAGAGAGCAAGCAATCATAGAGAGTGCAACTTCAGTCATGCTGTTGCCGCCACCAAGAAGACGGCTGATAGGGTAGAACGGGATGAACCAATACTGCATCTTCTGTATATGCCGCTGCCCTTTGGCCCAGCGCATGAATGCCGGCCTGTAGGCAAATGCGTAACGGAACCCGGCTTGGGCAATATACTGCTCTGTCGCACCTTTAATCTTCATCCACCACTGACGGCCATTGGGATTAGTGCCGGCGCCGCTCAGGTAGATGAATGTCATATTCTCCTTGCCCGGCATGATATCGGCAAAGTGTGTGGGGATATCGTATGAGATGGTCCTGTAAACATCCTCGGGGGCGCCTATGGAACTGATTCCGGCAATAAAGAATACGGCATCATACCCTTGGAATAGGGGGGCAGCCTCCTTCAAGGTCATCATGTCATCTACTATGTACTCCTCAAGCTTGTTCTTTTCATCGGCCCTGAGACTATCATATTTGTCTATTTCAACCGGCCTGCGGCTTACTGAAAGCACTTTCTCAACCTGCCCGGAGCGTAGCAGCTCCAGCATCACGCCTTCACCCACATATCCGGTGGCTCCTGTCAGAATGATCTTCATATTTATCTTATTTACAATTAATTATTATACGGCGGTATGCGGTAAGATTGAACGGACCGTTGTCGTGAATTTCGCAGACCAGATGGTAGGTCTTGCCGCTGGATTTATCGGGTAGGGTAACGGTGATCTTGGCCGATGCGGGGTCGCTGATAAGGGGATAGACGGTCTCATCCGGGAATTCCTGGAACCACCAGCTGAAAGTGAGCTTGTCCCGGTCTGGGTCAAATGAACGGGATGCGTCCAGCTTTATTTCCTGTCCGTTTTTGCCCGATAACTCCATAGGCCCAAGGTCCTGACTGCCGTTTATGACGGCTACGGGGTTGCGGTTGCCACTGCCGGTATCGGCCCATTGCATGCGGGCGGCAAAATCGTTGAACTCATCGGGGTAGAACTTGTGCTCATAACGATCGGATATATCTTTGAGCGGCTGCTGCCAGTTGGTCCAGGCGTAGGTCTCACGATCAGGTGATATACCGAACTGATGGTAACCTCCCCAGCCCGCCTGAGTGGGGTCATCGGGATTGTTCAGGCCGTTGGGCATCACGTGCAGGAAACTGGGCGTATCGCCCTCAACGCCCCACAGGAACTTGGGATAGACCTTGCCCATGGCGCCCTTGCCTTGGATCAGGCTCTCGTATTTGTCCCAGTTTGATTTGCCCAGCTCGTTCTGGTTGAGCCAGGCGCTCTCATCCCAAACCAGCATCAGCTCCTGTGCGTAGTCACGCCGGAGCCATTGGTGAGAACTGTAAGCGCGGTTCATGCGCATGCTCCATTGCATATCCTGGTCGGTGATGGTGTAGAGGCGGAACTTGCTCAGGAATTTGCGCAACTGCTCCGGGCTGCGCTCCTGTTTAACGCGCCAGACGGCCTGCGCAAATGTGTTGGCGCCTCCCCATGAGCAGAGCCAGATGGGGCGGTCATCGTCCTCATCGGCCAGCTGGATCAGCAAACGGCTTCCGGGTGAGTCATTATCGGGGCCTATCACACCGATGCCGGCACGGGTGCTGCCCATCATGGCACGGCTGCTGATGTACTCATAACTGGGCCAGTAACCAAGTTCCTGACGGTCGTTCTCCTGTTCTATGCTCTTGTGCCTTCTCTGGCCGGAGCGTTTCATAAGGTTCTTCACATCGGTCTTGTATGCGTCTATCACGCGGGTCAGATATTCAGCCCAGTCCTTGGGATAAGGGTCACAGTTCCAGCCTATTGTGGTGATTATGCCCTCTATCTCAAAGCGGTCGGCGTATGCCAGCAGCCTTACGGCCGATTCATTGTCATCGGGCTCCACCTCCGACGGGCCGATATCGGTCATTACAACTATTCTGGGCTTGAGCGCACCGGTCTCTGCTTTCTTTCCGGTACATGAGATTAAGACTGCACACAATGCAAACATCAAGCCTGCTATTCGGTTAATTGCTTTCATCCTGTTTACGTTTTCTGAAAATATAAGCTACGATTGCACCGCTGATGTTGTGCCAGACGCTGAAAATGGCGCCGGGTATGGTGGCCAGGGGGTAGGCGGCAAAATGCAGGGTGGCAAGTGATGACGCAAGACCTGAGTTCTGCATGCCTACCTCGATTGATATGGCCCGTTTCTTGGGCTCGGACAGCCTGAGCAGACGTCCAATAAAGTAGCCCAGTCCCAGTCCGCATATGTTGTGGAGCATCACCACAAGTACTATTATCATTCCTCCTGCCAGCAGCTTATCGGCATTGGCCGCAATTATGATCGCTACGATAAATGCAATTGCCACCGATGAGAATGCGGGCAGATAATCGACGGCCTTATCGGTAAACTTTGGCCACAGACTCTTTATGATGAGGCCGATGACAATAGGCAGAATCACCACCCAGAGTATGCTCAGCAGCATGCCAAACACATTCACATGGACACTATGGCCGGCAAGCACCCATGTGAGCACAGGTGTAAGCAGCGGTGCCAGGATTGTGGATACGCCGGTCATGCCTACCGACAGTGCAAGATCGCCTTTGGCCAGATAGGTGATTACGTTCGATGCCGTACCGCCCGGGCAGCATCCCACCAGCACAACGCCCAATGCCAGTGCATCATCGAGCCTGAACACACGTGCCAGCACCCATGCCAGCAGTGGCATGATGGTAAACTGTGCAAGACAGCCTATGATGATATCCTTGGGACGGCTGAACACAACCTTGAAATCCTCCAGATTGAGTGTAAGACCCATGCCGAACATCACAACGCCCAGCAGATAATTGATAACCTTGGGGCGTATCCTTGAAAGCGCATCGGGAAATATGAAGGCCAGCACTGCCGCCGCAAATACCAGCACACCCATGTACTTGGATACAAATTGACAGATTCTTTTCATAAACCTTTACCGACGTGCAAAGGTATAAAAAACGACGCAAAGGGAAACGACCCCTTTGCGCCGTTTGACGCATTCTTAAACGACCCCTTTGCGTCGCTTTAAAGAGATTTTAACCACTTCTCGACTTTGGCTTTGCCGGAGCGGACCTCGTGGCCGTAGATGCTGAATCCCTGGGTTACATTGGCCTTGGGGAATTTTTTCTTTACATCACTTGCGCATGATGCCAGGCCGCTGCCCTCGTGGGTGGTGAATGGGATTACGGTCTTTCCGTCCAGATTGATGTCCTTGAACAGCGTGAACATAACCTGGGGGTAGGTGCCCCACCATACGGGACCGCCTATGAATACTGTGTCGTATGCAGTCAGATCCGGAGCCTTGCCCTCGTACGGGGGGAGTTCGCCATCGGCCGCCTCCTTCTTGGCCAGTTCGATGAGCGGAGTGTATGCCATGCCGTCATACTTGTGGGTTACTATCTCAAACTGGTCGGCGCCGATAATATCGGTAATGTAATCGGCTACGATTTTAGTGTTGCCAACCTCTACGTTTCCCACACTGTAGTTATCGCCGGCGTGTGAAAAGAATAATACAATTGATTTGCTCATTTTATCTGTTTTGGTTCTTATGAATATCTGATCTGCGGCGGTAAGGTCCTCATCGGCCCTGTGATAACGCTCGGCTCTCATGGTGAGGTCATACTTTTCACGCAGGGATGCGATGGTCTGCATCATAGGTGTGGCGTGGTGTGCGTCAAGAGCCTCCTGGCTTGCCCAACTGTCTATAAGGAGCACGGTCTCGGGCTGATCCTGTGATATAAAGTACTCATAACGCAGGTTGCCCTCCTCCTGGCGGATGGCATCGGCCGTACCGGTAGATTCCATCTCCTGCACAAACTTGAGTGCGCTGCCGTTCTGTCCCGTGTAGTACAGGTTCATCGTGATGGGGCCGTTCTGCTTGCATGACATAACTATAACCGATAATGCTAATAGTCCGATATTCAATAACCTGGCTCTCATTTCAGATTGGCTTTAAAGAATGATTCAATCTTGTCGTAGGGGATAACACCGGCTACATCATCGTAAAGATCCACGTGCGATGCGCCTGGGATGATCATGAGCTCCTTGTTTCCCTCTACGGCCGATACACCCTCCACGTGCCTTCCGGTCATGCGCTCAAAGGCATAC
>CACYHW010000013.1 GCA_902774335.1 uncultured Bacteroidales bacterium | reverse complement strand
CGGCTTCCGAATATAAGAGTCAAAAAGTGGGGCAAGGTTAAGCGAAACGTTAATTATTTATCCTTTGTTAACATAACGCTTAACAAATAGCGAATTTGGGAAACATAGTTAACATAAAGAAAATCAGCGACAAATATAAATTGCCGCTGATATATTGTATTAACTTTAACTTACTGATTTATGAATTAGAACGAAAACTCCGATTTGTGCCTTCATGACGGCCGGCTCCTCTTTTTCCGGCTCTTTGTATTTAATAGTCATATAATAAGGTAAAGTTAAGTTTTTGCTTGGCCGATGGCACAAAAAATAACATTATATTTGTGTTCCAAAATCACTTATCGGTAATAAATTGAGTTTATAATATGGAAAGAACATGGCGTTGGTTTGGAAAGAAGGATAAGATTACCCTTTCCATGCTTAAGCAGATAGGAGTTGAGGGAATTGTAACTGCCCTTCACGATGTACCTCTGGGTCAGGTATGGACACGTGAGAAGATCCGTGAACTCCGTGAGTATATTGAGAGTTACGGAATGCGCTGGAGTGTTGTCGAGAGCCTTCCCGTAGTTGAGACCATCAAGTACGGCGGTCCGGACCGTGATCATCAGATCGAGGTTTACAAGGAGTCTTTACGCAACCTGTCGGCCGAGGGCATCCACTGCATCTGCTATAACTTTATGCCCGTACTGGACTGGGCACGTACAGACCTCCTGCACGTTAATCCCAACGGATCGACCAACCTCTACTTCAACTACGCCGAATTCGCATACTTTGACATTTATATCCTTAAGCGCGAGGGCGCACGTGAGGAGTGGGCCAAGTTCAAGTTCCCCGCAGGAGTAGGCGAGGGCCGCAGTGTCCTGGCCGAGGCCGACGAACTTGCCAAGACCATGACCCCGGAGGGCGAGCACAAGCTGGTTGAGACCATCATTATCAAGACCCAGGGATTCGTAAGCGGCAACTTCAGTGAGAATGACGAGGCTCCCATCCAGAAGTTCCGTGATTTCCTGAACCTTTACAAAGGCATTGACAAGGCACAGCTTCGTGCCAACATGAAATATTTCCTGGAGGCCATCATGCCTACCTGCGAGGAGTACAACATGAACATGTGCGTTCATCCCGATGATCCCCCAATCGAGGTCCTGGGCCTGCCGCGCATTGTCCGCACCGAGGAGGATATCCAGTGGTTCCTGGATGCAGTGCCCAACAAACATAACGGTCTTACATTCTGCGCAGGTTCACTGTCGGCCGGTGCATACAATAACGTGGTTGAGATGGCCAGGAAGTTTGCGTCACGCACACACTTTGTACACCTGCGTTCATGCCACATTTTCCCCAACGGTGACTTTACCGAGGCTTCACACCTGGGTGGCCGTGCCGATCTGATCGAGCTCTGCCGCATATTCGAGAAAGAAAACCCGCAGTTGCCCATGCGTGTTGACCACGGTATGACATTTACCGATGAGCCCGGCGGCATAATGGATGAGTCAAGCCACGGACACAACGCAGGTTACACCCTACTGGGACGTATGTTCGCAATGGGTCAGGTGCAGGGAATCCTTGCTACGGTTGATAGAGAATTGGGAATTGAGTATAAACAACCCGGATTCTTTGATTGACGCAAAGGGGTCGTTTAACTTTGCGTCATTTTGATAAAAAATGATTTTTGTGACACCATTTGCATAATGACGCAAAGTCAAACGACCCTTTTGCGTCAACGCTAAACTGAGATAGATATGAAACTTACAGAAATAACAAGCGGCAAGTTCAACGCCGCAGAGTGGGAGAGCAAGGGTTATGAGCTCCCCAAGTTTGATATAGAGGCTGTTCGCCGCAAGACACACGATGAGCCCACATGGGTACATTTTGGCGGCGGTAACATATTCCGCGCCTTCCCGGCCGCAATCATCAACGACGCCCTTAACACAGGCAAGTATGACCGCGGTGTGATTGTGGCCGAGACATTTGACTACGAGGTCATTGACAAGGCTTACGCTCCCTATGACAACCTTTCGCTGCTGGTCAGCCTTCAGTCAACCGGTACCGTTGAGAAGAAGGTGATTGCATCGGTCACAGAGGCTCTTAAGGCCGATCCCCAGTTCCCCGACTGGAACCGCCTGGTCGAGATCTTCAAGGCCAAGTCACTGCAGATGATATCATTCACCATCACCGAGAAGGGTTACACCTACAACGAGGCTGACCTGTCACGCGGACTCAAGCCCATGTTTGCCATGGGTAAGGTTTGCGCCCTGCTGCTGGAGCGTTACAATGCAGGAAAGCTGCCTCTGACCGTACAGAGCATGGATAACTGCTCACACAACGGCGATAAGGTAAAGGCCGGAGTGATGGCATACGCCGAGCGCTGGGTGGCCGATAAGCTGGTTCCCGCCGAATTTCTGGCATACCTCAAGGATGAGACCAAGGTTACATTCCCCTGGTCAATGATCGATAAGATCACTCCGCGTCCGCATGAGAAGGTCAAGGAGCTCCTTGCCAAGGACGGCTTTGAGGATAATGACTATATCGAGACCGAGAAGCATACATTTACCGCCCCCTTTGTAAACTCCGAGGAGGTGCAGTATCTGGTAATTGAGGACAACTACACCAACGGCCGTCCGCCGCTGGATCTGGGCGGTGCACTCTACACTACACGCGAGACCGTAGATAAGGTTGAGACCATGAAGGTAACCACCTGCCTCAACCCCCTGCACACCGCAATGGCCATCTACGGCTGCATGCTGGGCTACACCCTTATCAGTGCCGAGATGGCCGATGAGGACATCCGCCCCTTCATCCAGAAGATGGGTTACATGGAGGCCATGCCGGTAGTGGTAGATCCCGGAATCCTTAACCCGTACGAGTTTATAGGCGCCGTAATCAAACGCCGTCTGCCCAACCCATTCATGCCCGATGCACCGCAGCGCATAGCATGCGATACCAGCCAGAAAATTCCAATCCGTTTTGGCGAGACCATCAAGAAATATATAGCACGCGGCCTTGACATGGACAACCTGGTGCTCATACCTCTGGCACTTGCCGGCTGGGCACGCTACCTTAAAGGCATCAAGGATGACGGCACCCCGTTTGATCCGTCACCCGATCCTCTGCTGGCAGAGGTTCAGGCCATAGTAGCTCCCCTTGAGATAGGTAAGCCCGATCAGGACTACTCATGCTTGAAGGAACTCTACAGCCGCAAGGACATCTTTGCTGTAGATCTCTACGAGGCCGGTCTCGGTGAGCGCATCGAGGGAATGGTTAAGGAACTCTACGCCGGTCCCGGCGCCGTCCGCAAGACTCTGCACAAGTACGTCCTGGCTCGCTAAAAAGCCTCACATCAGCAAAATAAGCGCATTAGGAATTGTTCCTGGTGCGCTTTTATTATGTCACAGGGAAACGATACTATTGTGTCATTTTTTGGTATATTTGCCATTATTACCAAACCAATAATTGATTATGAGATTATTATCGTTCCTGATTCTGGTCTGCATGACATTGACGGCATCGGCCCGTAAAAAAGTTCCTGTGGCAGATGAACTTAAGCCGGGTACTGTAATAAGCGGCATAGTCCGCAGGGCAGGCGATATGACTCCTTTGAAGATTGCATGCGTGCGTGAAATGGATTTGAATGATTCCGTGTATAGCAGGGTATTAACTGATAAGGAAGGCCGTTTCTCATTTGAGCTATCGGATACCGGTCATGTCCTGATGGTGTATGCTACAGGCTTCTATGGGAATCCTGAATATGATCTTGTGGCAATGGCATTGGACAAATCATATTATGAGATTACTTTGGAGCCTTACACCGGTCAGGAAGCTAATCCTATCATGGAATCACGTGTCCGCGAGCCGCAGGGAATGGAATACCTGTTTGCCGATGTAAACGGAATGCGTTATTTAATTGACAGGGATAGTAAGACCGCATTGGTGTCAGGTTGCAGCTCTAATACCGGTACTGTCTTCATTCCCCAAGAGATTACATATCAGAATGAGGCCTATACCGTAAACGGCATAAGGAATTTTGCTTTTTATGGAAGCACAGGTCTTACAGGCGTTTTCATCCCGGAAGGCATTGAGAGTATAGGTAAATGTTCATTCTATGGTTGCACAGGTCTTGATAATGTGATACTTCCAAGAGGTGTTAAGACGATAGGTGAAGCTGCTTTCAGCGGTTGTACCGGCTTGAAATCGGTTTTGATACCTGAAACTGTAGTAAGCATGGGCGGATGGGCTTTTGAAGGTTGCACAAGCCTCTCATTCGCCATCATTCCCGATGGCGTTACAAGGATAGAACCAGGTACGTTTGTTCGCTGCTCCGGACTTACCTCGGTGAGAATCCCTGAAAGTGTTACCAGTATTGGACGCTTTGCGTTTGGCGGTTGTGCAGCTCTTGGATTTATCCATATTCCGGATAGTGTTCGGATTATCGAAGAGATGGCATTTGAGGGTTGTACCAGCCTAAAGACTGTTTTTATCCCCCAAGGTGTTACCGGAATAGAAAGGGGGATGTTTCGTGGCTGCTCCGGACTTACCTCGGTATCCATTTCTAAAAGTGTTACCAGTATAGGAGCAAATGCATTTGACGGCTGCGCCGGTATTTCGTGGATATATATTCCTGAAAGTGTAAACAGCGTAGGGCGTGATGCATTCAAGGGTACCGAATGGTACAATAAGATGAATGATGACGGACTGGTTTATGTGGGAAATGTTGCTTATGAATACAGAGGCAAGATGCCAGACAACACCACCATCATTCTGAAAGAGGGAACAACAGGTATAAGTGAATGGGCTTTCAATGAATGTGCCGGTCTGACATCGATAGTAATTCCCAAGAGTGTCAAGAATATAGGGGACTGGGCGTTTTGCAAATGCAGTAATCTGACATCAATCGAAATTCCGGAGGGCGTGACCAGGATTGAAGAAAACACTTTCAGCTTGTGTGAAAACCTTTCTTCAATAACCTTACCTGAAAGCCTGACAGAGATTGACATTCATGCTTTCTTGGGATGTAGTGCCCTTACCTCTGTTGTCTTACCAGAAGGTCTCAGGTCCATAGGGCAGGAAGCATTCTTTAACTGCACCGGTCTGACCTCTGTTTCTGTTCCCGCAAGTGTTGAGGAAATGGGCGATAATCCGTTTCATGGCTGCAGCGGGATTGAATCAATCGTTGTTGATAGAGGAAACAAGGTTTTTGCTTCTCCCCGGAATTGCAATGCAATCATCAATACGGCAACAAAGACTTTGGTGTCGGGGTGCAGTAATACTGTCATTCCCAAAGGTGTGACCAGTATAGGTGAAAGTGCTTTTATTTCATGCCGTGACTTGAAATCCATTAAGATTCCCAAGGGTGTAACCACCATAGGGCAGGATGCGTTTTGTTTATGCAGGAATCTGGAGAAGGTCGTTCTGCCCAACAGTGTTACAAGTATTGGTGAAAGCGCATTTGCCGATTGTGAAAGCCTTGCCTCCATCAATATCCCGAATGGCGTATCAAGCATAGGCCGCTCTGCTTTTGCCGGTTGTGAAGCTCTTTCTTCATTTTCCATTCCCAAAGGATTGAAAACAATCGAAGAGAACACTTTCTTTGGTTGTTACGGCCTGACAGAAATCAAGATACCCGATGGGGTGAAAAGTATAGGGAACTGGGCGTTCTGTGAATGACTGCCCCGGCTATGAGAGATGAACATGACACAGGGAAACGATACTATTGTGTCTTTTTGTTATTTTTGCAAAAATAGTCTGATTATGAGAAAGATTTCAAAGTGGTTACACACTCTCGTGATAGTTGGCTTCAGTACGGTATCGGCGCTGGCCCAGAAGGCTAAGGATATTGTGATTCTGTATGAGAATGATGTGCATTGCAGTATTGAAGGATATACCAGGTTGGCCGGACTGCGCGATGCCATTGCCAAGGCCGATACGTGTTACGTCGGTATTGTGAGTTGCGGTGATTTTGCAGCCGGAGCCGATGTGGGTAAGAACTCACAAGGAAAGTATATAGTGGATATTCTCCGTTCTGTGGGTTATGATGCCATCACGTTAGGTAACCATGAGTTAGACTATGGAGTACCCCATATCAAGGAACTGATGCAGCAGGCAGGTGCACCGGTTGTATGCTCCAACCTGTTCGATATGGAAGGTAATCAGATTTTCCCGTCATACACAATACACCAGTACGGAAACAAGCGCGTGGCGTTTGTGGGTGCACTTACACCACAGACCATGCAGATTGAAAGGAGTACATTCTATGACGCTGATCGCAACCAGCTTTATGACTTAAAGCGTGATGCAATCTATGACCTGGTTCAGCAAGCCGTGGATGACGCTCGTGCCAAAGGAGCTGATTATGTGATCATGCTCTCACACCTTGGTGAAAGACCCGCCAACCGCGTTGACTCCCATGAACTAATAAGCAAGACCAATGGTATTGATGCGTTGCTCGATGCCCATACCCATTCCACAGTACCCTGTGTTTATGTTGAGAACAAGGACGGCAAGCAAATCCCCATCACCCAGACCGGTATCCATTTTGCCAACATCGGCAAACTGATAATAACAACCGGCGGCAAGGTAAGCGTCCAGCTCATGCCCGTAGAAGAAATCACCTACACCAGCCCCCGGGTAACCGCCGTCACTGACAGCATAAAGTCTCTCCTCCCTTAAGGCAAGTTGCGGTAATACGCGGATTTTTTGCTAATTTTGCGGCGTAAAAACACCTTTTATGGAGAACATCCGCAACTTCTGTATTATTGCACATATTGATCACGGTAAGTCAACGCTGGCTGACCGTCTGCTTGAATACACACATACCATAAACATTACCGAGGGTCAGATGCTCGATGACATGGACCTGGAGAAGGAGCGCGGCATTACCATCAAGAGCCACGCCATCCAGATGGAGTACGAGTATCAAGGGCAGAAGTATATCCTGAACCTTATTGACACTCCGGGACATGTGGATTTCTCATATGAGGTGAGCCGATCCATAGCCGCTTGCGAGGGCGCTATCCTGGTGGTTGATGCCACTCAGGGAGTACAGGCGCAGACCATCAGCAACCTCTATATGGCCATTGAGCATGACCTGGAGATTATTCCGGTCATAAACAAGTGCGATATGCAGAGCGCCATGCCCGATGAGGTGGAGGATGAGATTATAGAGCTTTTGGGCTGCAAGCGTGAGGAGATTATCCGCGCATCGGCCCGCACCGGAATGGGCGTTGAGGAGATTCTGAACGCTATCGTGGAGCGCGTGCCGCATCCCGTGGGTGACCCTGATGCTCCGCTGCAGGCATTGATCTTTGACTCCGTATTCAACTCATTCCGCGGAATCATAGCATATTTCAAGATTGAGAACGGCTGCATCCGCAAGGGTGACAAGGTTAAGTTCTTCAACACCGGTAAGGAGTATGATGCCGATGAGGTAGGCGTGCTCCGGATGGATATGGTGCCGCGCGACGTGATGACCACAGGCGATGTGGGTTATATCATATCGGGCATCAAGACATCGACCGAGGTCAAGGTGGGTGATACCATTACCCATGTGGCCCGTCCCTGCGACAAGGCCATTGCCGGATTCGAGGAGTCCAAGCCGATGGTGTTTGCCGGCGTATATCCCATTGAGGCCGATGAGTTCGAGGACCTGCGTGCCTCGCTTGAGAAGCTGCAGCTGAACGATGCCTCACTGAGCTTCTTCCCTGAGTCATCGGCAGCGCTCGGATTCGGATTCCGCTGCGGATTCCTGGGCCTGCTCCATATGGAGATTGTGCAGGAGCGTCTGGACCGCGAGTTCGATATGAGCGTGATCACCACCGTTCCGAACGTATCATACATGGTGTATGACAAGCAGGGTAACGCAACCGAGGTGCACAACCCCAGCGGAATGCCTGACCTTACACTGATTGACCATATTGAGGAGCCTTACATAGATGCTTCAATCATTACCACCACCGAGTATATCGGCCCCATCATGACGCTGTGCCTTGACAAGCGCGGCGAGCTTGTAAAGCAGCAGTTCATTGCCGGAAACCGTGTGGAGATTTACTTCAAGCTGCCTCTGGGTGAGATCGTGATTGACTTCTACGATAAACTCAAGAGCATATCCAAGGGTTATGCATCATTCGATTATCATCCCGCAGGTTACCGTCCTTCAAAGCTTATCAAGCTGGATATCCTGCTTAACGGTGAGCCCGTGGATGCCCTGTCAACCCTTACTCACGTGGACAATGCCTATGACCTGGGCCGCCGTATGTGCGAGAAGCTCAAGGAACTCATACCGCGCCAGCAGTTCGATATAGCCATCCAGGCTGCCATCGGCTCCAAGATCATTGCGCGTGAGACCATCAAGCAGGTGCGTAAGGATGTTACTGCCAAGTGTTACGGCGGTGACGTGTCCCGTAAGCGCAAGCTCCTTGAAAAGCAGAAGAAAGGAAAGAAGAGAATGAAACAAATCGGAAACGTAGAAGTTCCTCAAAAAGCCTTCTTAGCAGTTCTCAAGCTTGATTAAGCTCGCAAGATGCCAATGGGGACGGTTCTCTTTGGCATAAAGCCTAGATAAGAAAAACCCTCTAACACGGAATAGTGCTAGAGGGTTTCTATTTGTAGAGCCAAAGAGAACCGTCCCCAATGGCATCTTTTGTTTTTACTCTTTCTGATAAAGGAAGCGCTTGATGCTCTTCTTGGGAGTCTTCTCAAACTCCTCATGATAGATGCGGATCTGTGATATCTTTTCGTAGGCGGGCAGGATTTCGTTGAGCTCCTGACGGTTCTGCTCCATCACGGTTGCAATCTGCTCGTCGGTCATGCCTTGCTTAAGGGCTTCGTCAAAGTCGGGATATACCAGAGCAACCAACTTGTCGTTCTCGGATATTACAACCGATTCGTTTACAAGGTTCATGTTGTTCAGGTGATCCTCAATCTCCTCAGGGTAGATGTTCTGGCCCGAAGGTCCCAGGATGAGGCTCTTGCTGCGGCCCTTGATGAATATGTTGCCATCCTTGTCCATGATACCAAGGTCGCCGGTGTACATCCAGCCGTCCTTGTCGATGGTCTCCTCGGTCAGTTTCTCGTTCTTGTAGTAACCCAGCATCACGTTGGGACCGCGGCAGATAATCTCACCGGGTACGTTCTCGGGATCGGCACTCAGGATCTTGACCTCCATATTGGGCACAGGCTTACCGCATGAACCCGGAACGAATGTGTTCTTGTCATCATATGCAATGATAGGTCCGCACTCGGTTGCACCGTAACCTACAGTGTAGGGGAACTTGACCGATGCCACAAACTTTTCGACCTCCTGGTTGAAGGCGGCACCGCCCAGGATAACCTCGTAGAAGTTTCCGCCGAATCCCTTTATCATCTCCTCACCGACCTTCTTCTTGATCTGGTCATTCAGGATAGGCACCTTGAGCAGGAACTTCATTGAAGGTGTCTCAAGCTTGGGCAGTATGTTCTTCTTGATGATCTTTTCGATTACCAGAGGAACCGATACCACAAGGGCGGGATTGATCTCGCTCAGAGCCTGGAATATGATCTTGGGGCTCGGTACACGGGTCAGGAAATAGATGTGGCATCCCCTGAGGAACTCATGGAAGAACTCGAATGAGAATCCGTACATGTGAGCCATGGGGAGCATTGATATGATCTTGTCGCCGGGCTTCAATGTGTAAACAGCCTTGCAGGCAAACAGATGATTGCTTATGAGTGAGCGGTAGGGGAGCATGACACCCTTTGAGAATCCTGTTGATCCCGATGTGTAGTTGATCATGCAAAGGTCATCAAAGCCTGCTTCATAGAAATTGAGGTCCTTCTGCTTGAACTCCTTGGGGTATTTGCGTCCGAAGAGCTCGTTCAGGTGCTCACGTGCATAACTGAGTTTCTCATTGCGTGATATAACCAACTGATACTCATCAAGGGTGATGATACCCTCCACATTGGGCATTGATGCCTCGTTGAGGTTCTCCCAGATCTGGTCTCCTGCAAAGAAGATCTTGGTCTCGGAATGGTTGATTATATGATGAATGTTATCGGCCTTGAATTCATGGAGGATAGGTACCACTACGGCTCCGTAAGTGAGGGCAGCGATGCATGCGGTTCCCCAGTTTGAACTGTTCTTGCCGCACAGGGCTATACGGTCACCGGGCTGCAGTCCGGCCTCCTCAAAGAGGATGTGAAGCTTGGCTACGCGGCGTGCAACGTCACGGTAAAGCAGTGTCGAACTTTTATAGTCCGTAAAAGCCTCCTTATCCCAGTTCTCCACCAGAGTTTTCCTGATGTATGCATTAAGGTTCTTCTCTGTGAAGACATTGTCTGATCTGTCGTAATGATCAATCATGGATGTTTTGGTTATTTGTTGATATTGTAGTTTCTTTCTCCGAAAATGGAACTGCCTATGCGTACCATATTGCTGCCCGACTGGACGGCAAGCTCGTAGTCGCCGCTCATTCCGGCCGATATGGTATTGAAATCGGGGCAGTCGCCAAAGAATCTCTCCTTGTATGAATCAAAGATGGCGCGCAGGTTTCGGAACTCGGCTTTGACCTGCTCCTCATTATCGGTATTGGTGGCCATTCCCATGACACCGCCGATGGTAATGTTCTTAAGGTTTTTCCAGTCGCCCTGCTCGAGCATAGCCGTGCATTCATCGGGGGTGAATCCGAATTTGGTCTCCTCGCTGGCTATGTGAAGCTGCAGCAGGCAGGTGATGTGACGTCCGTTCTTGGCAGCCTGACGGTCGGTCTCGGCAAGCTTGTCAAAAGAGTCAATACCCTGTATGACCGATACGTACGGGGCCATCATGCGGATCTTGTTGCTCTGGACATGGCCGATAAAATGCCACTCGATGTCCTTGGGCAGAACCTGGCTCTTGGCGGTCATCTCCTGCACCTTGTTCTCACCGAAAATGCGCTGTCCGGCGTCATATGCCTCCTGAATCATCTCTGAGGGATGAGTCTTTGAGACTGCCACGAGCCTGACGCCCTGGGGGAGGCTGGCCTTGATCTTTTGAATGTTTGCCTTTATATCCATACTTTTGTAAAGCGGTGCAAAGTTACTCAGAGGCTGGCACTGCAGTTTTTTTTCTTGCCATTATTTGGCCTTGGATGCACACTTTATATCAATGTGTGCATCTTTTAATCCCTCTGATGTGGCTTTAAGGCTTATTTTGCCCTTCTTACCGTTGTTCTGGAGCACCACAAGGCACTTTCCGTAGAATGCCTTGCGCTTGTTGTCCTTAAAGCGCTCAAGCGAGATGGGGCTGCCGTTGTCCACACCGGCTATGAAACCGTTGCCGACGGTCTCGAACTGTACCAGGTTTTCGGCATTGGGACAAAGGTTGCCGTCCTTGTCAAGAATCTCCACGGTCACAAAACTCAGGTCTGTGCCGTTGCTCCTGATAGTGCGGCGGTCAGGCGTAAGGCGTATCTGCGCGGGCTCGCCTGCGGTATGTATCTCCTGGCTGGCGGTCTCAACGCCGTCCTTGCGGGCCACCACCTTAACCGTGCCGGGCTCAAAGGTTACGTTCCATACCACATGCAGATGCTCTGCATCCTTGCTGCGTACGCCCTGTGATACACCGTTTATATAGAGCTCAACCTCATCGGCATTGTTGTAGTAGCACCACATGTCAATCTGCTCGCCCGGTGTCCAGTTCCAGTGGGGGAACAGGTGCAGCACGGGGGTATCGGTCCACTCTGACTGATAGAGGTAATAGATGTCCTTGGGGAATCCGGCCAGGTCAACTATCCCGAAGTATGAACTGCGGGCGGGCCAGCCGTAGGGGGTGGGCTCACCTATGTAGTCAAATCCGGTCCATATATACTGTCCTGCCACAAAGGGCTGGGAGTTAAGGAATATCAGGTTCTCCTCATGATGACTGCCCCACGGGGTGCGTACGTTGTCATATGCCGAGCATGAGAACGTGGGGTTAAAGTAAGGGCGGTCCCAGCGTGCAGGGCGCTGCATCATATTGTCCGACGGCATCTCATAGAATCCGCGTGTCATCAGGGCCGATACGCTCTCGGTTATGATGAACGGCTTGCCGGGGAACAGACGCGGAACCGCAGGTACGTTCTGGTTATGGTAGTTGTAGCCTATCACGTCAATGGCGCCCGATCGGAACAGGTGGTTTCCGGGGCTGGGTTCGTTGCAGCCGGCGGTTACGGGGCGGGTGGGGTCAAGGTTTTTGATGATTTCGGCCAGACGGGCGGTGATAAGTGAGTTGACGCTCATCTCGCCCTCCTGGGCCAGCTGGTCGGAGCTGTGTCCCATGTTCAGAATCAGGTTGGCCTGTTCAAGCGACAGGGTGTCGGCCTTGGCATCGGACCACTGCTCCAGAACCTCGTTTCCTATGCTCCACAGCACTATGCTGGGGTGGTTGCGGTCACGTACCACCAGGTCGGTAAGGTCACGCTCATGCCACTCGTCAAAGAACCTTGCGTAGTCGCGGTCAGTCTTGCGGCGGCGCCACATGTCAAATGCCTCGTCCATTACCAGGAATCCCATGCGGTCGCACAGGTCCAGCAGTATGGGTGATGGAGGGTTGTGTGAGCAGCGTATTCCGTTACAGCCCATAGCCTTGAGTATCTCAAGCTGGCGCTCTATGGCACGCTCGTTTGTTGCGGCACCCAGGCAGCCCAGGTCATGGTGGTTGCAGACTCCGTTTATGCGTACATGCTCACCGTTCAGGTAGAATCCGCTGTCGGCGCGGAACTCTATGGTGCGGATTCCGAACGGGGTTTCGTATGTGTCCACCCGTTTGCCGTTCAAGGTGAGTTCAGTAACCAATGTGTACATGTACGGGTCATCTACACTCCACAGATGCGGAGAATCCACCCAAATGCTGTCATCAACAACTATCACCGGTTCCTCTCCTTTCCAATTGAGTTCTCTGCTTGTAGTTGAAGTGATTATTGCTTTTCCTTCTGAATCCTTGATTGTGGATTTGACTGTCAGGTTTCTGGTTACCTTGCTCCAGATATCATTTCCGTCGTTTATTGTCGCAGAAACCTTGACAAGTGCTTTATCCCTGGAAACTGTCGGAGTTGAAACGTAAGTACCCCATTCTGCTATGTGAACCTGGTTGACCTTCACCAGACGTACATCACGGAATATTCCGCAGCCTGAGTACCAGCGGCTGTTGGGCTGGTCGGAGTTGTCAACCCTTACGGCTATCACATTCACTCCTCCCCAGTTTATGTAGGGAGTCAGGTCATAACTGAAAGAGATATATCCGTAGGGACGTGTGCCCAGCAGGTGCCCGTTAATGTAGACCGAGCTGTTCATATAGACGCCGTCAAACTCAATGCGGAAAACCTGTCCCCTGTCATTTTCACTAACCTTGAAGGTGTTGCGGTACCAGCCAATGCCGCCGGGCAGTGCGCCACCGCCAGTACCGGAGGGGTTACGCTCATCAAAGTCACCCTCGATTGCCCAGTCGTGAGGCAGGTTCAGGATACGCCAGCCGCTGTCGTCATACTCGGGTGAGGAGAGTCCCTTGCTCTCGTCGGGATTGAGAGCGAATGACCAATCCTTATTGAAATTGATTACATCTCTTGCATTGAGGACTGTCGTGCAAAGAAGGAGCATGATGCTCAGAAAACAGGCGATACGTTTCATCTTGATATGGTTAGCGGTTTATTGTATATGCACAAAGTTAAGCATCTGCATCGGGAAACGGCACCCTTTTGGTATAAAATATATATCTTCGCGCCATAATGGAGAAGTTTCTGGCCAGAAGACTGTACGGTAGGGACGAGGGCGTCAAAGGCGGCTCGCGTCCGGCCATAATCATTGCCACCGCCGGTATAGCGGTGGGCTTGGCCGTGATGATCCTGACCATGGCCGTGACACGCGGGTTCAAGGACCAGATACGTGACAAGGTTATGGGCTTCTCCCAGCATATCACAGTGACCAATTACCGCGTGGGCATGGGTCTGATAGAGGATCCGCTTACGTGCACGGACTCAACCCGTGAGGCCCTGCTGGACCAGAGCCTTATCGTAAAGGTTCAGCCATATGTCAGCAAGCCCTGCATAATACGCACCCCGGAGGCCTTCCACGGCTTCATGCTCAAGGGAATAGATGCCGATTATGACCGCACATTCCTGAACAGTTATATGAAGAGCGGCGGTTTTCCCACTGCACAGGACACGGTGGGCAGCAACTGGATAGTTCTGTCCAAGAACACGGCCGGCATGCTGGGACTCGAGGTGGGCTCAAAGGCCGACGTCTACTTTATGCAGAGTCAGGTTCGCATGCGCCGCCTTACCGTTACCGGCATTTACGAGACCGGATTCCTGGAGTATGACCGCATGTTCGGAATATCGGACCTTGGTCTGATGCAGAGACTCAACGGATGGGATGCCCATGAGTACAGCGGGCTGGAGATAGGCCTGACCGATATGCGCATGATAGACGACGGATACGGTCAGGTGCGTGACGTGGTGAATAGGCTTGAGGAGAGCACAGGCGATGCCTTCCTGGTGCAGACCATGTATGACACCCATTCGGGACTGTTTGCCTGGCTTGAGGTACTTGACCTGAACGTATGGATAATACTTGCCCTGATGATGGGTATAGCAGGTTTCACAATGATATCGGGCCTGCTTATAATCATATTCGAGCGCACCGCAACCATAGGAACGCTCAAGTCCATGGGTGCATCGGACAAGACGGTACGCGCCATATTCATGCGTCTGGCTTCGTACATTATCCTCAAGGGAATGTTGATTGGAAATATTGTGGGTGTTGCTATCTGCCTGATACAGCAGTGGCTCCATATCATACCGCTGGATCCTGCCAACTACTATCTGGACAGCGTCCCCATGCAGATAGGGCTGGGCTGGCTTTTGCTCCTGAACCTTGTCATGTTCATGCTCTCCATGCTCATGATGCTCATGCCCAGCGCAGTAATCTCGCGGATACTCCCCTCCAAATCTATACGCTTTGAATAGCAGTCTCCTGTAACCTTACTGCAATATCGATGCCAATGCCTGACGGAATTCGGGCATGGGACACTTGGTGTCACGCTCAACAATCAGGGTCTTGAGTCCGGCGTAGGGGAGTATCTCTTCCTCAATATCCTTAAGCGGGCGGTCTGTGCCGAAGTATGCGGGAGCAAAGTTCTGCCAGAATTTTATGGCCAGGGATTTGGGCATGTGGAAAGTCTCCTGGATAAAGTCAGGATCGCTCAGACAGCAGCACAGATATACCATACCCAGGTCGAACATCTTGTATCCGTAGCAGAAATCGCCCAGATCAATGAAGTAACGGTCCTGTCCGGTGAATATGGCATTGCTGTACTGGAGGTCGCCGTGAATGGCGGTATCGGTATCGGGTGCATCGGCTATGAACTTGCCCAGGAGGTCTTTCTCGCGTGTGGTAAAGAACGGATTTTCGGCCAGAAGGCGGTAGTATCGGTCCTTGACGCACTCAAACTGTGTGGTATCCACATGCACGTCATGAAGCTTGAGGCACATCCGGGCAAACTGTTCGGCGTACTCTCCCACAAGCTCAGGATTGTCGCCGGTGGCGCGTGAGAAAGATTTCTTACCCAGTATGCGGCGGAACCTGATGCCGTAACGTCCGTCCTCGGTCACCACATAGTCACCCGGCTCGGGGCTGGGAATACCCAGTTCAAAGACCTTGCGGGCCATCTTCATCTCGTCGAGCGGCTGCTCTATCTTACCGGGAAAATAGAGCTTAAGCATGATGCCCGGGTCAGTCTTATGGTCGTAACTCTCGCCGTTGGCGCCGCCTCCGGACAGCACATAATCGTCAAGTGATATCTTTACAGGATTCATTTTTCCTTTTCAAAAACCTTGTTTATAAGTGATTCAAACTCCTGGAACGCGAATGTGTCCTCAAGCTCACGCAGAGAGTCCGCCAGACCGCGGTAGTGCCATTCGTGCTCCTTGGGATCGGTTACGTGGAAAATGCTCCATAAGGCATCGCCCATAACACTCTTGTCACGTGCAATGGCACGCATGTTGGAGAGTTTGTCGCCCATGGCTACAATCTTGGCGTCGCGTGATACACGGGCCAGACGGTTAATGGCTGCCTGCTTGCGGTCGTGCCAGCTCTGGGACTCGGACTGTCCCTCAAATACCACATCGGTCTCGGACGATACCAGTGATGCTATCCTGTCGCCGAACTCGGCACGGATCTGCTCCACGGTAACGTCGGTGTCCTCGACGGTGTCATGCAGCGCCGCAGCTGCCAGAATCTCCTGGTCGGGGGTTATGGTGGCGGCTATTGCGACAGCCTCCATGGGGTGTACTATATAAGGGAATCCTTTACCGCGTCGTTCGGTGCCGGCATGAGCCTTGACTGCGAACATGATGGCACGGTCCAGAAGCGAAGTGTCCATTGGTTTGTTTGCCATATGCTTAGTTCTGTGTGTTCATGAATGGCAGGTCCCTGGATTGCTCCAGAAGCATCTCGGCCATCATATCGTTGTTTTCGGATTCTCCGTTCAATAGGTCGAACATATACTTGATACCTGCCTTTCCGCCTCCGTTCTTGAGGATGTAGGCAATGCACAGGTCCTGTGGTCCGATGGACGATGAGATGATATCCAGGTCCGTGAGTCCTATCTGGTAGCAGGCTATCTGGTAGGCACCCTCGGAGTACTCCTTTATTACCTTGGCCAGGTCGCCCAGTGTCTTGAATCCGATGCCTTTGAAAACAGCCAGATAGGGCATGAGCGGAACCTCCTGTATCTCGGCCTGGTTCATGGCAGCTATGCGCTTGTTGAGCTGGTTGAATGGTCCCATATCCAGGTAACTGCGGAACGTATCACCGTCCAGAGGAACCTCGTCAAGATTGCCCGAACGCACCAGAGCCTGCACGCGACGGCGGTAGTCGGTAAGTTCAATACGTATCTTGCTGAACTCATCGTCCACCAACTCCAGCATACCGGCCAGACGGCTCATGTTGCGCATGTAGCGCTTGGGTATCTCCACGCCCGATTTGTAACCGGTGTCGTGGTCCATGTTGGCCCATGCGTGCTGCAGCAGCGTACGCATCTGTATCTCAAAGCGGTAGGGGAAGTCGGGTATGGAGCAGATATAGTGCAGGGACAGATAACCGAAGCTGTCTATCTCGTGTATCTTGCGTTTGTCCACCGTATTGTCCCAGTCAATGGTGAACAGGCGCTCTACGGCCGATGCCACCTTATCCACATCGTCTATGTAGAAGGTTATCACTCTAAGGCCCAGGATATCGGTCAGGCCGGCCAGGCTCTTGTATTTGTGTCCCTTGAGTTCCAGCTTACCAGCCAGTGAGTCATAGGATTTAATGCGTGATTCTATAGCCGCTACCAGCAGTCCGGCATCGGCCAATGTCCTTTTTAATGTATCCTTTACCTGCGCCTCCACCTCTCTGAACCGGGGCAGATTGTCCTGATATTCCTGGAGTATGGCTTCGCAGTGAGGGTCTAAATGTCCGGTTCTTGACATTGCAAATTGTATGATTGGTTATTTCTGCAAAGATATTTTTTTTATTTAAATTCGCAGAAAGAAACTCATTCTTCTTATATGGAAATAGTAATAGGTGTTTTGTGTGCTGTGGTGGGCCTGTTGGCAGGTTATCTGCTGGGCTCAGGAAAGGGTAAGGCCGATTGGCAGGCTCATACCCAGGAACTTCTGGATGCACGCCAGAAGGCATGTGACGATATGCTTGCCGCTCAGGACAAACGTCATGCGGAGGCACTTGCCGCTCAGCAGGCCAAGTTCGACGAGACCATTGGCAAGGTGTCGGCCCAGATGAAATCGGCCACCGAGGATATGCTCAAACGTCGTCAGGAGGAGTTTGCCGCATCCAGCAACACCAGCCTGGGGCAGATTGTCAATCCGCTCAAGGAGACCATAGACAAGATGAAGGAGGTGATGAAGGAGAACACCATCAAGCAGACCTCCATAAGCAGCGAGATCAAGACCCAGGCCGAGAATATGATGCGTCAGAGCGCCGCCGCCAAGGAGAGTGCCGATGAGCTCACGCGCGTGTTCCGTCATGCAGGCCGCGTTCAGGGTAACTGGGGCGAGATAATTTTGGACGAGCTGCTGGAGTCGCAGGGCCTCACCAAGGGTGTGCACTACGAGATACAGTCATCAATACGCGATGCCGCCGGCGATGTGGTCCGTACCGAGAACGACCGCAGCATGCGCCCCGACGTGATACTGCATCTGGACCAGAAGCGTGAGGTTATCATCGACTCCAAGGTGTCGCTTACAGCCTTCATGGATTACGTGAACGCCCAGGATGAGGATGACCGTCAGAAATACCTCAAGTCACATGTGGAGAGTATCCGCAAGCATGTCAAGGAACTGGCCAACAAGGATTACTCATCGTATGTCAAGCCTCCCAAGGTCAAGATGGATTACGTGATCATGTTCGTACCCAATACAGGAGCGCTCTGGACAGCAGTCAAGGCTCAGCCCGACCTGTGGCGCAACGCAATGGAAAAGAACGTCTATATTGCCGATGAGCAGACTCTGTTTGCCGCCCTGCGCATAATCAACATGACCTGGACCCAGATAGAGCAGGCCCAGAACCACGAGAAGGTGTATGAGCTGGCTAATGAGATGATGGACCGCGTAGGTCAGTTCATGGACCGTTACAAAGCCATCGGTAAGGCTCTGACCAATGCAACCAATGCCTACGAGGCCGGCGAGAAGAAACTCCTGCCCAGCGGCCAGAGTATCATACAGACCTGCGGCAAACTGCAGAAACTGGGAGCCAAGCAGAGCTCGCGTAATCCCATCCCGCAGTTGCAGGATCCGTCAGCGGCCGACGATGAGCCGGCCCTCGAAGAGCCCGAAGAGGCTTAACGGTAAATGTAAGTACGTGTGACTGTTTTAATGGACCTGGGTTGCTCGCCCGGGTCTTTTACTTTTCGGGAGCGGCGTATCCAGTTGCCCTGGACATCATATTCATACTCGTCAAATACAATGTTGAGGATGCTGCCGTCCGTCCATTCGGAGGTCTGTCTTATCAGGTGCCCCCGTTCGTTGTAGCTGTATCTCACGGTCATGCCGTCACGGTCCGTGTATCGGATCAGGAAACCTTCGGGATCATATCGGAACAGCTGCTGAGTGCCGTCCTGATAGAGGATGCGGTAGCTGCCGTTGCGGTCGGTGCTCTCTATCTCTCCCTTGATGGGGATACTGTCAAACAGTGTTGCCGTACCCTTAAGGTCGCCTTGGGCGTCATAGAAACATGAGTCACGCCTGATCAGGGCGCTGTCGGTGCGGTTGTAACTCCAGACCTCTTTCAGGAAACTGCGGTCCGGATGGAATAGGGTGGTAACGCGGGTATCGGGAACGTCGCGGCTAATATCGTTGGCCGTGTAGACAATGGCGCCCTCCTGATTCCGGCTCAGATCGCCAATATTGGCGTTACGCTGCACGTATCGGACGGTCCCCTTCTCGCGTCCCGAACTGTCAAGGCTGTGGCAGACTACGCTCTCCTGGCGCCTGATGGGGATGTTAAGGTCTTTACCGTCATCGGCCGTTCCTGAGCCCGGAACCAGCCTCATGTTCCACTCGTTGAAGACGGTTTCCTCATAATACGAGACATCCCCGCTCATACGCTCGGTGGCGTCAGGCGGGGTGTCTGCAGTCTGTGCCTTTGCAGTAAGACATAACAGCAGTGATGTAAGTATCGGAGCGATCCTACGCACTGCGGAGTATTGTCAGTCCTGAATCTCGAACAGGTTCAGGAAACCGGTCATCATAAAGACTGAACGGATATCCTTGTTGATAGACTTGACAATTACCTTGCCTCCCTTGGATGCTGATGCTTTGCGCAGTGAGAGGAACAGTCTGAGACCGGAGCTGGAGATATATTCCAGTTCAGTGCAGTCCAGGATGATTGTTCCTGCAGCAAAATTCATAAGGTTGTCAAAATCTCCGCTGATTTCCTGTGATGCGGGGGTGTCCAGACGGCCAATCAGCTGTGCTGTGGTCACGTTGTCCTGAGTGTTGATCTTTACTTCCATAGTTGTATGTTTTTATTTTGAATTAATCTTCGGTATCTCCCATCAATATCACCAGACGGTCTCCTTCCATCAGTTGAAGGCTGCCGTGCGGCACAATGTACTTTGGACCTCGGCGTACCATCACCACGCGTATTCCGTGGGGCAGGTGCAGGTCACGCAGTGTATCTCCGTTCTCCAGATCCTCTTTGGCCACTATATGGTCACGGAGTATTCCCATCTCCTCGGGTATCTCCATGCCGAATGTCTCCACCTCGGGATCATCGTCTATACTCATGTTGAGCAGATGGGCCATGGGCGTGAGTGTCATGCCCTGAACCAGGAGTGAGAGCAGTGTTATGCAGAACACGATGTTGAATATCTCGTTCGATCCGTCCACTCCCTCAAGCACTGTGTAGAGTGCGAACAGGATAGGACCGGCGCCCTTGATTCCCACCCACGACGCCAGCAGTTTGGCCTTGAAGGTGAGACCCTTGAAGGGAAGCAGGCTCAAAATGATTCCGGCAGGGCGTGCAACCAGCATAAGGAACAGGCCGATGCCGAGAGCCGGCCATATGAGTCCGTGCATCTGTGACGGTCTGGCAAGCAGTCCCAGCAACAGGAACATGATGAGCTGCGAGAGCCATGTAATTCCGTCGTAGAACTGGAGAACCTCCTTCTTGCAGGGCATCTTGGGTGTGTTGCCTATTACGATTGCCGATAAGTAGAGGGCAAGCAGTCCGTTACCGCCTATGTACGATGCGGCACCGTTGGCGAACATGGCTATGCTGAGAATGAAGATGGAGTAGAGTGAGCCGTTGGACAGATGTACTTTCGTAAGAAGCCATCTTGCTCCGTGTCCTATGGCCAGACCCATTCCAAAGCCCAGTGCAACCTGCTTGACAAGCAGCCAGACGCCGTTCAGGGCAATGAACCATGCGCTTGAGGCTCCGGATATAGATTCCACGTTCTCCATGATCTGTACAAGGAGAATAGTGAGCACATATGCCATGGGGTCGTTACTACCGGATTCAAGCTCGAGCAGCGGGCCCAGGTTCTGACGCAGTGTAAGACGTTTGTCGCGCAGTATCGAGAAGACTGATGCCGAGTCGGTTGACGAGAGCACTGCGGCAAGCAGGAAACTGCCCATAACGGTAGCGCCTGCGCCGCCGATACGGGTTCCGTAACTGTAATAAATGAATGCACCGGTAGCGGCAATCGTGATGAACATACCCAGGGTGGTCATGGATATACCTTTCCTGATAATAGGCTTGGTCTCGGCAAGCGATGTCTCCAGACCGCCGGACAGCAGGATGATGGTCATGGCCAAATGTCCCAGGAACTCCGCTACATGCAGGTTCTCGATCTTGATGCCAAGACCGTCCTCGCCGGCCAGCATACCGATGACAAGGAACAGCAGCATGGTGGGCACACCGAACTTGGAGCCTATCTTGGTCACCAGAATGGAGACGAACATAAGCAGCGAGATGAACAGGATCAGGTTACCTGCCGACAGGTCTATGTTGAATATGGAAAGCGGTACGGTGTTTATCATTTGTTCAGTTTCTTTGTCAGTGTCAGTATGTTGTGTCCTTCGGTACGCTCATAGTTGATATGATCCATAATCTGACGGATCAGGTGTATGCCCAGACCTCCTATCGAACGGTCCTCGGCACTCTGAGTGATGTCCACCTCAGGCTTGGCTGTGGGATCAAAGGGAGCACCGGTGTCGCTGATGATGAACATCATCTCGGTGTCGTTTGCCTTGGCCTCGATGGTTACGTCGCCCTTTGTACCGGCAGGGTAGGCGTAGTTCATGACATTGACCACGGCCTCCTCGATGGCCAGGTTGATCTGCATGATGGTTGCCATGTCAAAACCGTTGGCTTCGCAAACCTCATCGATGAACTCGTTGAGCCTGGGTACACGCTTAAGGTCATTGGCCAGTGTAAGACTGCGCTGGTACAATATATCCTTCTGATGCTTGGTGTACTGGATGGCCAGCATGGTCAGGTCGTCGCTCTGATCGGCCTCTCCTACAAACTCATGGACGGCATCGGTCATAGCCTTAATGATCTCGGTAGGAACAAAGGTACGCTCCTGCTGCAGTTTGCGGGCCATATCCTTAAGACGTGACATCTCAAACTGCTCGTGCTTGATATTCTCGGCCTCGGTAAGTCCGTCGGTATAGAGGAATATCGAGGTGTCAGGATCGATAAGAGTCTCCTGAAGGCTGTATTTCCAGTCCGCCATGACACCTGCCGGCAGGTTGGAATCCACGGGCAGCATTCCTGCGCCGATGTTACCGATAAGCACGGGAGCGTCATGACCGGCGTTGCAGTAGTGCAGACGGCCGGTGGGCAGATCCAGTACGCCGACAAACAGGGTTACGAACATGTTGGATTCGTTGTCCTGAGCCATAACCTCGTTCGGGTTGCCTATGATCCTGTCGGGCGAAGCCTCGTGTGCGGCAATTGTACGGAACAGAGCCTTGGTGATAACCATGTAGAGTGATGCGGGTACACCCTTGCCGGACACGTCGCCTATGCAGAAGAAGAGTTTCTCGTCACGGATAAAGAAATCGAACAGGTCGCCGCCTACCTCCTTGGCCGGTGTCAGCTGGCCGAATACGTCGATATCGGTACGCTCGGGATAGGGCGGGAATATCTTGGGCAGCATGGCCATCTGTATGTCGCTGGCAATCTTGAGTTCTCCCTGTATACGTCCTTTCTGCTCGTTGACCTGCTTGAGCTCCTCAATCTGACTCACGATTGACTGCTGCATGTACCGGAATGAATCCGTTAGCTGTCCTATCTCGTCGTTGTGTTTGGACTCCGGAATCTCCTCGTCAAAACGGCCCGATGCGATTGTCTCGGCCACATATGCCAGATCCTCAAGAGGCTCCAGCTGCTTGGTGATGATGCTGCTGAATATCATGAGCATGAGCAGCAGACCGACAATCAGGATACCTACGACAGCATTGATAAGACGGTAATATCCGCCGAATATGTCCGATGAGGGACAAACCAGTCCTACACTCCAGCCTGTGTCGCTGAGCGGTCTGTAGAAAACATAGCATGACTTGCCGTCAACGTCCATCTGGCGTACACCTTCCTCGCCGGCCTGCATGGCGCGTCCCAGATTTGTGAGTGCTGTGTCAGGTTCTAGCAGGGTGGGTGTGAAGATGCTCTGGAAGAACAGTTTTGTGGAGTCGGGGTGCACAAAGAACGTACCTCCCTTACCGATCATGATACTGTACGAATTCGGATACGGCTTAACCTTCTCAATAGTGTTGGAGAGCCATTTCAGAGAAAGGTCAACCGATATGGAGCCGATGAACTGCCCGTCGTGGTCCTTGATGGGTTTGCAGTAGGAGATTATCATCTCGGGGGATGATACGCCCTCGGGATTTACATCCAGGAAGGGTTCTGTCCAGCAGGGCCTGTCCAGCAACTTGGGCATCTGATACCAGTCCATTGAAAAATACTGGTAATAATCGTTACCCTCCTGCGTGGTTATGATGTTTCCGTTGTCATTGAACGAGTATGCCGAGAAGTACAGTCCCTTGCTCTTGAAGTAGAAAGGCTCGAACGATATTGAACAGCCGTTCAGGTTGGGATTGTTCTGAAGTATGCGGCGTGAGTATACGAACATGGAGTCGGGCGCATCCAGATGACGGGTTATGAGCCAGTCGGTGTTGTCGGTGGCCACCTTGACCTCGGTCAGGATGGTGTTGACGCGCTGTACTGTGTTGTCAAGAACCTGCGTAGCATGGTTGATGGCCTCCTGTTTTATTGCCAGGCGCGATTCGTTGAAGAACAACAGGTGTGCTGCAATAAAGATAAGTCCGGCAAAAAGTACAACCCAAAGGCTTATCCTTGTAGATAGCGATCTTTTCTTTTCCTCTTGTTTCATAGCACTTACCGTTATTATTTGGCAATCACTTGGTCATATGTGATGGGGTGCTCGAGCATGGCGTTTTCGAGCATCATATTGTTGGCGCTCTCAACCATATCGGGCCTGAGACGGAACTCCATCTGCTTGGATTCGCGGTCAACAAGCAGTCTCAGGACCTCTTCAAGCATGAGTTTCTGGAGAATCCTGTTAGTGGATATGTGCTCTTTCTGGACATAATCCATAACTATATCCAGAGTCTCGTCCTTATGTTCGGCTGCCCATTCCCATCCCTTGCGGCTGGCCTCGGCGAACCTGCGGGCCTGGTCCTTATGCTTGTTGTAGTAGTCCCTTGTCATGTAGACGCCGTCCTCCTGTATGTTATAACCGTGGTCGCAGAACCTGTATACGTTATCCTCGGTAAGCTCGATGCCGGTCTGCAGTAACTGGTAATACTCGTTGTAACTCATGGCCAGTGTGGCGTCAATTGCTCCGGTTATAAAGAGGTTTACATTTGTTGCAAAAGGAATCCACTTGTATTCCAGATTTTCCTTGATGCTCATGCTTATGGCCACCTGTCCGAATCCTGCGTTCCAGATTCCCACCTTGGCGCCTTTCTGGTCAAGAGGGTTCATGCCGCGCCTTGATACAATGACCATGGCGTTGTTCATGGATGTCTGCAGGATATTTACCAATGGAATGCCGTCGTCGATGATCTCCATGGCCTGAGCAAGTTGAAGGGTAGTGGCCTGACTCTCGTTTCGGCGTATACGTGCAATGGCGGTCTGGGTAACTGACGGGTGTACAATGTCCACATCAAGGCCGACCTCCTTGTAGAAGCCTTTTTCTTTGGCAACATAGTAGCCTGCAAACTGGGCTTGGGCGGTCCATTGCGGAGTGAAGGTCATTTTTTCCTGCGCAAGGGCCGTTATGACGGCAATACCGGAAAGTAGAAGGGAAATAATCCGTTTCATTATTATGTCTGATGCATGAAATGTTGCAAAGATAAAAAAGTTTGTTTATATTTAAGAAAGGTGTGGGCAATTGAATGTAGGGTTTTTCCCCGATTCTTTTAGGGAAAATTCCTGTCATCGGGTAAACTCTTCTGTTTATCTTCGCATCGGATTTAAACCTTAAACGGATATGAAGAAGTTCATAGTTATGATGATGGCTGTAATGCTTCCGCTTACGGCCCTTTACGGAAAAAAGAATGAATCTAACATTATGGTGTGGGGCGAGGTCACTACCGCCGATGACGGAAAGGACTACCTGACCATGTACAAGAACTGTCCTGCCGAGGTCACGGCGCAGTTCCATTTCAAGTACAAGGACCGCACCGAGTCACAGATGTTTGACCTGTTCATGCCCGACACCGTTGCCCAGGTGAATGATCCTGTGCCGGTGGAAAAGCCCGTCAAGGAGGTCATTGTTGACAATATTGTATACAGCACCGTTGATGCCGAGGGCAACAAGTACAGCACCAGCGATCCCGATGATCCCGTGCTGGCCATGCTTCTGGTGGACATGTTCGATTTCTACCATGACCTGTTCTGGTTTGACATGGCGCACAGGGCCCGTTACTATGATAACCGCAGATATGACAACTGGACACCCAATACAAGCCGTTACAGCAAGAGCCATGGCCGCTCATCGGCCCCCGATATAAATCTTGACAAAGTTGATGATGCAGCGCTTGTGATCGGTGCGGCTGCCGTCGCAGTGGCATCGGCCGCAATGGTGGTGGGTGTGGTTAAGAACTGGGATAAGCCCGATGACAGATTCCCTTACTTCTCAATCTCTCCGCAGGTTCAGTATTTTACCCAGTCAGGCACCATGCGTGACGTGCTGCAGATGAAATGCCGTTTCGGCAACTACGGCGGATTCTCACTGCTGGGTGACCTGGGTTTCTGCACCGGTTCTCTGAACGAGAAGAACCTGTTCGATCCCGGATTCACATGGAGCGTAGGTGTCGGACTTGATATGGGCGCGTTTTCCATGTCGTTCCGAGGCAAGCCCGCTACAAGCCGTTACTCGGAGAACTTCTTCTCATTCCAGCTTGGATATGACATTTTCGTGACCAGGGATCTGGCAATCGACCTGAGTGCCGGTGCCGCTATCCTGGAGCACAATGATGACCTCTACTGGGATGTTCCTCTCTCTCTTGGTTTGCTCTGGAAGTTCTAAGTAGGTGACAAAGGGGACGGTTCTGTTTGGCTCGACTTCGCGAGCCAAACAGAACCGTCCCCTTTGTCACCTCGTCACTTTTCCACCGAAGGAGGAAGAGGACGGCAGTTATACTGTGAAGACATGGCCTCGCCGTAAGCGCCGGCCGACATAAGTGCAATCAGATCGCCGCGGCGAACCTCCGAAAGCATCTCGTCCTTACCGAATACGTCCGATGACTCACAGATGGGACCCACAACGTCGTATTTCTGTACCGGACCGTCCGATGTCATGTTGACAATCTTGTGGTGTGCTCCGTACAGGGCGGGACGTATGAGCTCGGTGAAACCGGCATCGACGATGGCGAACTTCTTGACGGTACCCTGCTTTACATAGAGCACCTTGGTGATAAGTTGTCCGCACTGTGCCACGACGGCACGGCCCAGTTCAAAGTGGAGCTGCTGTCCCTTGCGCAGCTTGAGATTATTCTCGAATATGCTGAAGTACTGTTTGAAATCCGGTACGGGGTTCAGCTCGGGATTGACATAGTCAACACCCAGGCCGCCGCCCACGTTGATGCTGTTGAGCTTGATGCCCTCCTTCTCCATGAGATCCTGCAGCGCGTTGACCTTCTGGCAGAGCAGATGGAACGGCTCCATGTCAAGGATCTGTGATCCGATGTGGAAGTGCAGTCCCTCGAACGCAAAGCAGGGGTTGTCCAGAGCCTTGCGTATGATAGGCAGGAGCATGGGTATCTCTATGCCGAACTTGTTCTCGGCCTTACCGGTGGTGATGTTGGCATGGGTATGCGCATCCACGTCGGGGTTGACACGGAAAGCAATGTGCGCGGTCTTGCCCAGAGCGGCGCAACGCTCGGCAATGACGTCAAGCTCGGCTTCAGATTCTACGTTGAAGCATGCAATGTCGGACTTAAGTGCCAGATCGATTTCCCAATCGGCCTTACCCACACCTGCGAATACTATCGACGAGGCGGGGAATCCGTTCTCCATGGCTACGTTTATCTCACCGCCGCTTACGCAGTCAATGCCCAGGCCATACTCCTTGATGAGCTTGAGCAGCAGAGGATTGGCGTTGGCCTTGATGGCGTAGTGTACGTGCCAGTCAATGTGCTGGGCGGTGCTTTCCTTTATTGACTTGAGGGTGTTTTCCAGAATCCCCAGGTCATACTGGTAATAGGGTGTTCGCATCTTTATTTGTTGTTGAAGAGTACGTCGCTGAGGCGCTGAAGAGCAGCCTTCTTGTCACTTTCCCTGATCAGGAATGATATGTTGTAGTTGCTGCCTCCATAAGAGATCATGCGGACGGGGATATCGGCCAGGGCATCGGCGGCTCTTGACTCGAATCCCAGGTTCTCCCAGTTCATGTCACCCACTACGCATACAATGCACATGCCGTCGTCAACGGTTACTGTGCCGTACTTCTTGAGCTCGCTTACAATCTCCTCCAGATGGCGAGTGTTGTCGATTGACATTGATACGCCAACCTCCGATGTGCAGATCATATCGATGGATGTGCGGTAGGTCTCGAACACCTCGAACACCTTCTTGAGGAAGCCGTGGGCCAGAAGCATGCGGCTTGACTTGATCTTGATGGCGGTGATGTTGTCCTTGGCGGCTACGGCTGCAATACGGCCGGGCTCGTTACGGTTGTCGATGAGTGTGCCGGGGGCCGACGGCTCCATGGTGTTGAGCAGGCGGACCGGTATGTTTGCTGCCTTGGCAGGCTGGATGCATGTGGGGTGGAGGATCTTGGCTCCGAAGTATGCAAGCTCGGCAGCCTCCTCAAAGTGGAGGTGGCGTACGGGCTGTGTGTGGTCAACTACGCGCGGATCGTTGTTGTGCATGCCGTCAATGTCGGTCCAGATCTGGATCTCATCGGCCTTGATGGCTGCTCCCAGGATGGATGCGGTATAGTCGCTTCCGCCGCGCTGCAGGTTGTCGATGTCACCGTTGGCGTTGCGGCAGATGAATCCCTGAGTGATGTAGATCTGCATTCCGGGAACTGCGCTGATAGCCTTGGCGGCGTTCTGGGCGATGTAGTTCATATCGGGCTCGGCATCGGCATCGGTCTTCATGAAGTCCAGGGCGGGCAGGAGAGCTGCCTTGATTCCCTGCTCCTTGAGGTAGCTGGTGACCATATATGTTGAGATGAGCTCACCCTGTGCAAGGATGATCTTCTCCTCTTTCTCGGTAAACTGCTCCTTGGAGAAAGACTGCAGGTATGCAAACTTGTCGTCAAGGAACTTCTGTACGTCCTCCTGGTTCTCTTTCTTTTCCAGGAGCTCAGGTACATGAGCGTAATATTTGACGCGGAGACGGTTGATTACGTCGTCTGCACCAGCCTTGTTGCCTCCGTAGAGGTACTGGGCAATCTCTACCAGTGAGTTGGTGGTACCTGACATGGCAGACAGGACTACCAGTTTCTGCTGTCCGTCCTCGGTGATGAGGCGGCTCACTTCTTTCATTCGCTGCGGGCTTCCTACTGATGTGCCGCCGAACTTCAATACTTTCATGTTATGGCTGTTTTTCAATTATTTTCTGTTTTCTCCTCTTCCTGCTCCTCGTGCGGTTCTGCATCGATGATGAGCTTGCGTCCCTCGCACTTGAACACGCGTCCCGGATACTCCTGTATCCACTGCAGGTTGTGGGTGATCATCAGGATGGTCGTGCCGCTTTGGCCTACCTTGTGGAGGATCTCCATGATCTGGCGTCCCGTTTCGGGGTCCAGATTGCCGGTGGGCTCATCGGCCAGGATGAGCTTGGGGTCGTTGAGCAGTGCGCGTGCAATGCAGATACGCTGCTGTTCGCCGCCCGACAGTTCATGGGGCATCTTATAACCCTTGGTGTCCATTCCTACCAATCCCAGAACCTGGAATATTTTCTGATGGATAAGCTTCTTGTCCTTCCAGCCTGTGGATTTGAGGACAAAGCTCAGGTTCTCAAAAACATTGCGGTCGGTGAGCAGCTGGAAATCCTGGAAGACAATGCCCATCTGACGGCGCAGACGGGGAATCTGACGCTTCTTCATGGTCATCAGGTTCATGCCCAGGACTATGGCGTGGCTGTCCGGCATGGGGCAGAGAACATCCAGCTCACAGTACAGGGTCTTGAAAAGCGAACTCTTGCCCGAGCCGACCTTGCCTATCAGATAGACAAAATCACCCTCCTGTACGGTGAATGTCACGTCGCCCAGGACGAACATCTCCTCCTGGCGGACCTCAACGTTTCTGTAATCGATTATATCCATCAGTGTTATGCGGGATTATTCCTTATGGCGCTTAACCAGCTCGGCTGCAAGCTCCTCGATGCGGTGTCCCTTGGAGGTGAGCAGCACGATCAGGTGATAGATCAGGTCCGATGCCTCATAGATAAGGCGGTCGTCTGTTCCGTTGGTGGCCTCGATAACGGTCTCTACGGCCTCCTCGCCAACCTTCTGTGCCATGCGGTTTACGCCGCTCTTGAAGAGTGAGGTGGTATATGAGCCTTCGGGCATCTCCTTGTAACGGCGGTCGATGAAGTCCTGCAGATATGACAGGAAGTTCAGGTCAACCGTGTTCTTCTCGTTCCAGCAGGTATCTGCTCCGGTGTGGCAAACAGGTCCTACGGGACGTGCCTTGATAAGCAGTGTGTCCTGGTCGCAGTCAAGGAGGATCTCCTTTACGTTGAGGAAGTTGCCGCTTGTTTCGCCTTTGGTCCAAAGGCAGTTCCTGGTACGGCTCCAGAATGTTACCTTACCGGTCTCTACGGTCTTGTCATACGCCTCCTTGTTCATGAAACCAAGCATCAGGACCTTGCGTGTCACATTGTCCTGAACGATAGCGGGTACAAGACCGCCCATTTTCTCAAAATTGATATCCATCTTATGGTATTTTATAATCTTATAGGAATATTCAGCCCGCAAAGGTACTGCTTTAATTCGGGAATTGGTATCTCACCGAAGTGAAAAACGCTTGCGGCCAGTGCAGCATCGGCGTGACCCTCGATAAAAGTGTCTCTGAAGTGCTCCTTGGCGCCTGCTCCGCCCGATGCAATGACCGGGATTGTGAGTTCGTCGGAGAGTTTGCGCAGCGCTTCGTTGGCAAAACCCTGCTTTACGCCGTCATGATCCATGCTGGTAAAGAGTATCTCGCCGGCACCGCGGTCCTCGGCCTCGTGCGCCCACTCAAAGAGCATGCGGTCGGTGGGGACGCGTCCTCCGTTCAGGAAACAGCGCCATCCCTCGGGCATCTGCTTGGCATCGATAGCGGCCACACATACCTGTGAGCCGAAGTTCAATGCAATCTGGTTGATCAGGTCCGGGTTCTTGATTGCGGCCGAGTTGACCGATACCTTATCGGCTCCGGCACTGAGCAGACGCTCCACGTCCTTAAGCTCGTGAATGCCGCCGCCCACGGTAAAGGGAATCGATATGTTGGCGGCTATGCGCTCTACCAATTCTGTAAAGGTTTTTCTACCTTCGAACGATGCCGTGATGTCCAGGAATACCAGCTCGTCGGCACCTTGATCGCTGTAGAGTCTGCCCAGCTCCACGGGGTCGCCGGCATCGCGCAGGTTGACAAAGTTGGTGCCCTTTACGGTGCGGCCGTTGCGTATATCCAGACAGGGTATTATTCGTTTTGCTAACATGATCAGTTTTGGCTAAGTTCGGAAAGCTGTTGCAGTGTGATGCGGCCCTCGTAATAAGCCTTGCCTACGATGGCTGCCGGCAGTCCGGCCTCCTTGAGACGCATCAGGTCGTCGACGGAACTTACTCCGCCGCTGGCTATCAGGTATATGTCGGGGAACTTGGCCAGCAGCTGGCGGTAGAGCTCCACCGAGGGGCCCTGCAGCATGCCGTCCTTGTTAATGTCGGTGCAGAGCACCTTGCTTATTCCCTTTTTCATATAGCCACCAATAAAGTCGTCCAGCTCAATGGCGCTGTCCTCCTTCCATCCGTTCACGGATATCTTGCCGTCGCGGGCATCGGCTCCAAGTATTATGTGCTCCTGGCCGAACTCCGATATCCACTCCTGCATGAGCTCGGGATGCTCTACGGCGGTGCTGCCTACGGTCACCATCTGTGCGCCGCATCCCAGCGCCGTCTCCAGGTCGGTGCGTGCCTTGATACCTCCGCCAAAGTCAATGGTCAGATCGGTGTGGGTGGCGATTGACTCAAGGGTGGGGTAGTTTACGATATGCTTGCTGCGGGCGCCGTCCAGGTCCACAAGATGGAGGCGTCTGATGCCGGCATCCTGGAACTGCAGGGCCATGTCGAGCGGATTGTCGCTGTAGGTCTTGCAGATGTTGTAGTCACCCTTGGTCAGGCGTACGCACTTACCGTCTATTATGTCAATTGCGGGAATTATGTCCATTGCACTTAGATGTCAAGAAAATTCTTAAGAATACGCTCTCCTGTGGGACCGCTCTTCTCGGGGTGGAACTGGGTGGCGTAGAAGTTATCCTTGTGGAGCGATGCGCTGAACGGAACAATGTAGTCCGTCTTGGCGGCGGTCCACTGGCACTCGGGTACGTAGAAGCTGTGTACAAAATAGACGTACTCAGGTTTGCTGAATCCCTTGAAAAGGCCGTCTCGGGTGGTTTCGATGGTATTCCATCCCATGTGAGGAACCTTGTCCTCGTGTCTTGCGGGCTGGAACTTGAGTACAGGGACGTCAAAAATACCCAGGCACTCGGCGTTGCCCTCCTCGCTGCGGCTGCACATGAGCTGCTGTCCCAGGCAGATGCCCAGGACGGGCTGCCTGAGGTCTTTGATAATGCGGTCCAGACCATGCGCCTTGAGATACTCCATCGTGGTGCTGGCTTCACCCACACCGGGGAATATCACCTTATCGGCACGCCTGAGCTCCTCCTCGTTGTCCGTCAGGATGGGAGTCACACCAAGTCTGGTGAGTGCGCCTATCACCGAGCGTATGTTTCCGGCATTGTATTTAACTATTGCTATCTCCATTTTGGAATGGTGTCTGTTTTCAGCCGCGAAGTTACTAAAAATGGATGCTTCCGGCTTTAATCTTAATTATAAAATGAGTAAATTTGCGGCAAATTATGAGGCAGGAGTCTCGTTTTTATTGATAAATACCTATAGATCAGATAGTTAGAATGAAAAAGTTTGCTGAGCGCGGACAGCTTGACCTGTCGCAGGTCAACAAAGACGTTTTGGAGGATTGGCTTAAGGAGGATCTTTTTGCCCGTAGTATCAAGGAGCGTGAAGGTCATCCGTCGTTTGTATTCTATGAGGGACCTCCCTCGGCTAACGGAATGCCCGGTATCCACCACGTCATGGCCCGTACCATCAAGGATACATTCTGCCGTTACAAGACCATGTGCGGCTATCAGGTTAACCGCAAGGCCGGTTGGGACACGCACGGACTTCCGGTAGAGCTTGGAGTGGAGAAGAAACTCGGCATAACCAAGGAGGATATCGGCAAGAAGATTTCGGTTGACGACTACAACATGAACTGCCGCACCGAGGTCATGAAATACAAGGAGCACTGGAGCGACCTGACACAGAAGATAGGTTACTGGGTGGACCTGGACAATCCCTACATCACATACGACAACCGTTATATCGAGACCCTGTGGTGGCTGCTCAAGCAGCTCTACGGTAAGGGCTATCTTTATAAAGGATACACCATCCAACCCTATTCACCTGCTGCAGGTACCGGTCTTTCCAGCCATGAGCTCAACCAGCCGGGCTGCTACCGTGATGTAAAGGATACCACCGTAACCGCACAGTTCATAATGACCGATCCCAAGGCCGAGATGACAGGCTGGGGCACACCCGTATTCCTGGCATGGACCACAACACCGTGGACACTGCCTTCAAACACCGCCCTCTGCGTTGGAAACAAGATTGATTACGTTGCAGTACGCACATACAACCCCTACACCGGCCAGCCTGTAACTGCAGTGATGGCCAAGGAGAGACTTGCCGCTTACCTTGATCCCAAGGGTGCCGAGCTGGCACTTGACTCATACAAGCAGGGCGACAAGGTTATCCCTTATCAGATTGTCGGCGAGTACAAGGGCAAGGATCTGGTGGGCATGCACTACCAGCAGCTCTTCCCCTGGGTTAAGCCCGTATACAAGGATGAGGACGGCTCGATAAAGATTTCCGATGCCGGTTTCCGCGTAATACCCGGTGACTATGTAACCACCGAGGACGGTACCGGTATAGTACATATTGCACCCACATTCGGTGCCGATGATGCTTTCGTTGCCAAGGCAGCAGGCATCCCGTCACTCTTTATGGTCAACCGCAAGATGGAGACACGTCCTATGGTTGACTTTACCGGTAAGTACTGGCTCATGGATGAGCTGGATCCTGACTTTGTAAAGAACTGCATCGACAAGGATCTCTACACCGAGTATCAGGGCGCTTACGTAAAGAATGCATATGATCCCAAGTTCAATGTGGGCGGCAAGTATGACGAGGCTGCCGCATCAAAGGAGGAGGATCTGAACGTATACATCTGCATCCGCATGAAGCAGGCCGGTTCGGCATTTAAGATAGAGAAGCATGTGCACAACTATCCTCAC
The DNA here is from genome assembly GCA_902774335.1 of uncultured Bacteroidales bacterium. Lineage (GTDB taxonomy): Bacteria > Bacteroidota > Bacteroidia > Bacteroidales > Bacteroidaceae > Colenecus. Next base: position 35,758 of record CACYHW010000013.1, on the reverse strand, counting down.
TGCTGGCGCACCGACAAGCCTGTGCTCTACTATCCTCTGGACAGCTGGTTCATCAAGGCATCGGCCGCCCGTGAGCGCATGATGGAACTCAACAACACCATCAAATGGAAGCCCGAGTCAACCGGAACAGGCCGTTTCGGCAAGTGGCTTGAGAACCTGAATGACTGGAACCTGAGCCGCAGCCGCTACTGGGGTACTCCGCTGCCTATCTGGCGCAACGACGAGGGCGACGAGCTGTGCATCGGCTCAGTAGAGGAACTCTACAGCGAGATTGAGAAGGCTGTCAAGGCCGGCGTCATGAAGTCCAATCCCTTCAAGGATAAAGGCTTTGTCCCCGGTGTCTATACGGCTGATAACTATGATAAGATTGACCTGCACCGTCCCTACGTGGATGACATCGTCCTGGTATCGGAGGCAGGCCGCGTAATGAAGCGTGAGACAGACCTTATTGACGTGTGGTTTGACAGCGGTGCCATGCCGTTCGCCCAGATGCACTATCCGTTCGAGAACAAGGAACTGATTGACAACGGAACAGTGTTCCCGGCCGATTTCATCGCCGAGGGTGTTGACCAGACACGCGGATGGTTCTACACGCTGCACGCAATCGCCACCATGATCAAGGACGGCGTTTCATACAAGACCGTAATCTCTAACGGTCTGGTTCTGGACAAGAACGGCAACAAGATGTCCAAGCGTCTTGGCAACGCCGTGGATCCTTTCCAGGCTATCGAGAAGTTCGGAAGTGACGCCTTGCGCTGGTACATGATAACCAATGCTCAGCCTTGGGATAACCTCAAGTTCGACGAGGAGGGCGTAAAGGATGTAACCCGCAAGTTCTTCGGCACACTTCACAACACATACAAGTTCTTTGCACAGTATGCCAACGTGGACGGCTTTGACAACTCGGCAGCACAGATTGCAGTGAGCGAGCGTCCCGTAATGGACCGTTGGATACTGAGTGAGCTCAACTCACTTACCAAGGATGTGCGTGAGAGCCTTGATGACTTTGAGCCTACACGCGCAGGCCGTCTGATCACATCGTTCGTAAACGACTACCTGTCCAACTGGTACGTTCACCTGACACGTGACCGTTACTGGGGCAGCAGCATGAGTCAGGACAAGCTGGCCGCTTACCAGACTCTCTACACATGCCTTGAGACAGTGTCACGCCTGATGTCACCCATAGCTCCGTTCTATGCAGACCGTCTGTACCGCGACCTTACCGCAGTGACCGGCAGAGGTGCCGTGTCGGTCCATCTGGCCGATTATCCCGTATGCGACGACGCTGTTGTGGACAAGGAACTTGAGACCCGCATGGAGCTGGCTCAGAAGCTCACCTCAATGACACTTGCCCTGCGCAAGCGCGACGACGTCAAGATCAACGTGCGCAAGCCGTTGCAGAAGATACTCATTCCCGTTACCTCCGAACTCCGCTCACACCTGGAGCCCGTCAAGGAACTTATCCGCGACGAGGTCAATGTAAAGGAGGTAGAGTTCGTGGAGGGTGCCACCAGCGTTCTGGTAAAGAAGGTAAAGTGCAACTTCAAGATCCTGGGTAAGAAGTTCGGTCCCCTGATGAAGGGCGTTGCAGCAGCCGTACAGAATATGAGCCAGGAGGATGTAGCCGCACTCGAGCAGAACGGCAGCTTTACATTCGATATCAACGGCACACCCGCCACTGTCGATACTACCGAGGTTGAGATCTTCAGCGAGGATATCCCTGGCTGGGTAGTAGCCAACGAGGGAACACTTACCGTTGCCCTTGACATCCAGCTTACCGACGCTCTCAAGCGCGAGGGTATAGCCCGCGAGCTCAAGAAACGTATCCAGGATTCACGTAAGCAGAACGGTCTGGAGATAACCGATCGCATCCGCGTGCGCCTGAACTCCAACCAAGAGACCGATGCTGCCGTACGTGAATACGAGGATTGGATCAAGAGTCAGGTACTGGCCGATTCAATCGAGCTGGTAGCAGGAATGGAGCAGGGCGAGGATATATCGTTCGACGACTACGCATTCAGACTTCAGATTGAGAAAATATAAACATAAACCTTAACCTACAACTAACTTTACCATTATGGCAGAGAAGAACCGTTATTCAGACGAAGAACTTGAGGAGTTCCGTCAGATTATCAATGAAAAACTTGAGATAGCTCAGAGGGACTATGATGCACTCAAGGCCTCACTAATGAACGCTGACAACAACAGCACCGACGACACGTCGCCTACTTACAAGGTTCTTGAGGAGGGCGCCAACACCCTTTCCAAGGAGGAGACTACACGTCTTGCGCAGCGTCAGATGAAGTTCATCCAGTCACTCCAGGCAGCATTGGTACGTATCGAGAACAAGACATACGGTATCTGCCGCGAGACCGGCAAGCTCATTCCCAAGGAGCGTCTGCGTGCAGTACCTCACGCAACCCTTTGCATTGAGGCCAAGCAGAGCAAACATTGATTCAGTTTATGGATAACAGCAATCCGGACGGCTGCAAGTGTGCCCGACAGGGACGACTGGCACTGGTAATAATCCTTTCAGTGCTGCTTATCGATCAGATTACCAAGGTTCTGGTCAAGACAAACATGTCGCTTGGCCAGAGCTTTGAGATTACCTCCTGGTTCCAGATTAGCTTTGTCGAGAACAACGGCATGGCGTTCGGCATGGAGATAATAGGCAAACTGTTCCTGTCACTGTTCAGGATTGGTGCGATAGGCTTCTTTACCTGGTATCTTACCAGGATAGTAAACAAGGGGTTCCCCACAGGTTACATTGTGACCGTATCGTTCGTGATTGCGGGTGCCATGGGTAACCTTCTGGACTGCATGTTCTACGGTCTGATGTTCACCGAAAGCTATGTCGGTGCGGGCGGTGTGGCCAGTCTGACCTCGTTCGGTGACGGCTATGCGCCGTTCCTGTACGGAAGGGTGGTGGATATGTTCTATTTCCCGCTGTGGACATGGCCGGAGTGGATGCCTCTGGTAGGAGGTGACATATTCTTCAGTCCGGTATTCAATTTTGCCGATTCATGCATAACCTGCGGTGTCGTGGCGCTGCTGCTCTGCTACACCAGGTACATAAACATGGGTCTCAATTACAGTGACGGCACCGAGCCGTCCGATGATTCCGATAATACGGATGAAAAAGATTGATATCGTTATACTGGGACTGCTCTCCCTGATGCTCTCCGGCTGCCGTCTCAAGCGCCCCGAGAACGTGCTTTCTCCCAAAAAGATGGAGCAGTTCCTCTATGACTATCATCTTGCCCAGGCTGTCACCCAGGATTTCTCCAAGGACGAGCGCTACACTACAATGGCCTATGTGGACTGGGCATATTCCAAGAACGGAATAACCAAGGAGCAGTTTGACGCCTCCCTGATATGGTATACCCGCTATCCCAAGGAACTTACCAGAATATACAAGCGTCTGCAGAACAGAGTTGACCAGGAGTATAAGGATGTAAGCAGGTCGCTCTCGCAGATAGAGAAGAAATCTTATTCCATACCGTCGGGCGACAGTGTCAACCTGTGGTATCTGGACCGCACCTCGCTGCTCAATACGTCCGATTACATGAACAGGATCACCTACAAGGTGGGTAATGACACAACCATTTATCTAGGCGATACCATCAGCCTTAACCTGAACGGAACGTTCATCTCAATCGACTCAGGAGTACCTGCATACGCATATATCTCCCTTTCCGCATACTATAACGACAGTATATCCACTGCCGATACGCTGTTGCGCGGCAGCGGTCCGGTTGCGCTCTCGCTCGTTCTTGACAATAAAAAGCGCATATCGGCCATAAGCGGATCAATTAATTATCTGGATTCCACCGATAACCGCGGTTCGATGCTGGTGCTCTCAGGCCTGGAACTGATGCGTTACCATGCCAGGAGGCAGGCTGCGGCCACCGATTCAACGGCTGCGGCGCCTGAACTCTGAGCAGACTACAGCCGTAGCGATAGCCACATTAAGTGATTCCGATGTCACCGCACCCTGCGGCCAGTTGGGTATAAAGAGTTTGCGGTTGACCAGTCGGCCCACCTCGCGGCCTATTCCGTTACCCTCGTTTCCCATAATTATAACACCGTTGTCCGAGAGTGGTGTGTCATATATCACATCACCTTCCAGGAATGTGCCGTACACGGGAACGCCGGCGGGCAGTTCGCTGATGCTCTTGCTCAGGTCCACATAGTGCAGCCTGACGCGGGCTATGGCGCCCATGGTGGCCTGGACGGCCTTGGGATTGTATATGTCGGCGGTTCCTTTGGAGCAGAAGATGTCCTTTATGCCGAACCAGTCGGCTATACGAACTATCGTGCCCAGATTGCCCGGATCCTGAACGTCATCGAGCGCAAGAACCAGATTGCGGGAGGCGGCGTCGGTCATTGAAGTAACGGCCGATGGTATGCGGAACACTGCCAGCACATCCTGCGGAGCCTGAAGCAGGCTTGCGCGCCTGAGCTCCTCCTGTGTGACGGTTTCCACACGGGCGGCCGGAATATTGCGGCGGCTGCCTATCCATTCCTGGGTCGCGGCCACCAGAATGCACTCGAACCTGCCCAAAAGCTCACCCGTCAGTTTGGGTCCTTCGGCAATGAAAAGCCCTTTCTCCATACGGAATTTCTTCTGTTCCAGGCTTTTGATATTTTTTACGTCGTTCTTGCTGAGCATACGATTCTTTTTGTTTTGTAAAGATAGTTATTTTTCAAATCTGAACTTTGAAAGGATATTGACTTTCCGTATCTTTGTAAGTTAGAGATAATCTATATGAGCAGAAGACCGGGACATATGTTTTTGGGGTTGACCACGATGCTGTGGCTGGCGTCATGTTCCGTCTATAAGTATGTTCCTCAGGGTGAGTATCTTCTCAACAAAATCGAGGTTACATCCACCGACAAGGAGATTGCCGATGCCCCCAAATACCGCAATCTCTCATACCAGATGCCCAACTCCCGCTGGTTCGGTCTGTTCCGTTTCCCGCTCAGGTTATACTCCCTGTCCGGAGCCGATGGCGAGAAGCGTATCAACAGCATGCTGCGCAGAGCAGGCGAGCCTCCCGTCGTCTATGATCCGCTCCTGTCCGAGGCTACGAGCGTGGATATGAGACGCTCGCTCATGAACTCCGGTTATCTGAATGCACGTGTCACATACTCCACACGCAACAGCCGCCGTCCCAAGACCACGGTCCGTTACGAACTGGATCCCGGAAAGATGTTCGTGGTCGATACCATCAGGATTACCGTCCAGGACAGCGCCATAGAGAGAATCATCAACGACAACATAGACAAGTCACTGCTGGTATCGGGAATGAATCTTGATGCCGATGTGCTCAACGACGAGCGCAACAGGATAGTGGAACTTGTCCACAAGTACGGATACTACAGGTTTAACCGTGACTTCGTGTCGTTCGTGGCCGATACGGTTCGCGGAAGCGAAAAGGTGGGACTGCGCATGATAGTGGCAGCCGAGAGCACCGACGAGGACGGCAGGGTTCATCCGCACAGGCAGTTCACCATATCGTCGGTGGACTACTATCTGTCCGATAAGAGCGGCAACCTTCCTGGCAACGGCCTGCAGGCTGCAAGGGACAGTTCCGGCGGAATATCTCTTGTCTATCCCGGACAGGACGGAAAGCCATATCTGCGCTCCAAGATAGTGGATAACCACTCGTTCATCAGGAGCGGGATGATGTACAACTCGGACTCCATTTCCAAGACATACTCGTCGCTTTCACGCCTGGGTATACTCAAGTACTCAAACATACGTTTTGACGAAGTTCCCGGCTCGGACAACGAACTGGCAGCCAGCGTCTCTATGATGAGGCTTCCCAAACACTCGGTTGCACTTGAGGTGGAGGGAACCAATACGGCCGGTGACCTGGGTGCGGCTGCATCGCTGTCATTGACGGACAGGAACCTGTTCCGCGGATCGGAGCAGCTCACCATCAAGCTGCGCGGTGCGTACGAGTCCATTTCCAATCTGCCGGGTTACTCGGGCGATACCTATCTGGAGTATGGTCTGGAAGCCAATCTTGACTTCCCTGAGTTCCTTATCCCCTTCATGTCGCAGGAACTGCAGCGCAGGAGTCAGGCGACTTCGCGTTTCAGCGCCAAGATTAACGCACAGCGCCGTCCCGAGTTCCAGAAGACCATCTTCTCGGCCGGTTGGAGTTATATTTGGGGTGACAGCTGGCAGAAATCACACCGTCTGGATGTGGTGGACCTGAACTATCTGGTGGTTCCATGGATATCGGATCACTTCAGGTCGGAGTATCTTGACCAGATTACATCGGCCAAATCAATCCTCAAGTACAACTACGAGGATCTTCTTATTACGAAACTGGGTTACACCTATTACTATTCCAACGCCAGGATCAACTCGACGGCTCCCTTCCAGTACACTTTCCGTGTGGGTGTGGAGACATCGGGTAACATGCTGAACCTGCTTTCGGAGCCTCTGGGATTTGAACAGAACGAGAGTGGCCAGTACAAGTTCCTGGGCGTGGCCTTCGCGCAGTATGTAAAGCAGGACTTTGCCTTTACGGCCAACTGGCGGATGGACAGGATGAACAACCTGGTGGCGCATGTGGAGTGGGGCATAGCCGTACCTTACGGCAACTCTACCAGCCTGCCGTTCGAAAAACGTTACTTTGCCGGAGGTGCCAACAGCGTGCGCGGCTGGGCCGTGCGTGAGCTGGGTCCCGGTACATATAAGGGCGATGACAGGACTATTGATTATATCAAGCAGTCCGGAGATATAAAGCTTGGAGCAAGTCTGGAGTACCGCTCCAAACTCTTCTGGAAGGTCAATGGAGCCGCATTTGTTGATGCCGGTAACATTTGGACCATACGTGATTATACCGAGCAGCCCGGCGGCGTGTTCGGCTTTGATACATTCTACAAGCAGATAGCCGTTTCGTACGGTCTTGGAATCAGGTTCGACTTCGGATTCCTGGTGCTCAGACTGGATGGAGGTATGAAGGCATACAACCCGTCCGGCAAGACCCTGTACAAGAGACTGCCTCTGGTACATCCGTCCATGGACCGTGACTTTGCGTTCCATCTGGCTGTGGGCTATCCGTTCTGACCATTTAAAACACACTGTAATTATGAAGAAGGAAAAAAGACAACATAAAAATGAAGATTTACTTTATGAGTTTGTCAAGTGGAAGCAGCGGCAACTGCTACTATCTTGGCACAGACGAACATGCAATCCTGATTGATGCCGGCATCCCTGTAAAACAGATCAAGGGATACCTTAAGGATGCCGGTATCCCGTTTGAGAAGATTATGGCCGTATTCGTGACCCATGATCACGCCGACCATATAAAGGCCTTGGGTAACCTTGGCGAGAAGTGCGCCGTACCTGTTTATGCCACCCGTGAGACTCATGAGGGCATTAACAACAACTACTGCATGACCGAGAAACTGTCAAGCTCGGTACACTATGTGGAGAAGGAGGTTCCCTTCCAGTTCAACGAGTTCCTGATAACTCCGTTCGAGGTTCCACACGACGGAACCGACAATGTTGGCTACCGTATTGAGGTGGACGGCAGGGTGTTCTGTTTTGTGACAGACCTTGGCCATATTACCGAGACTGTATCAAAGTATATACTGCAGGCCAATTACCTTATCATGGAGGCCAATTACGACGAGGATATGCTTCGCATGGGTAACTATCCGCAGTTCCTCAAGGACAGGATCACAAGTCCCCGCGGTCACCTGAGCAACAAGACCACAGCCAAGTTCCTGGCCGAGAATATGGGGCCGGACCTGAAGAATATCTGGCTCTGTCACCTGAGCGGCGAGAACAACCACCCCGAAATAGCCTATAAAACCGTAGAGTTCGAACTCCGAAGTGTAGGAATCATTCCCGGTAAAGACGTTCAACTAACCGCTCTGAAGCGCACCACCCCCAGCGAACTCTACGTCTTTGAGAATTGAGAATTGAAAATGAATAGGAAGAACCTGCGTAACCATAATACGCAGGTTCTTTAGTATTGGGGCTCGCGTACGAAAAAAGGAGGCCAAATCTTGGTCTCCTCTTTTTGTACGCGATCAGGGATTCGAACCCTGGACCCATTGATTAAGAGTCAATTGCTCTACCAACTGAGCTAATCGCGCATCAAGCTTTCCTTAAAGCGATGCAAAGGTATCCCTTTTTATCCGTATCTCAAAACGATTTGCCTACTTTTTTCAAAAAAAATAAGGCCCGACGAGCGAATCATCGGGCCTTATTTTATATCTGTCTGATCAACAGGGACAATCAATGCTTGTCCTCATTGTTGTCGTAGACCTTCTTAGGTACGAACTCTATGTAGTCAAACAGGAACTCGGCAGAATCAATGCCCTGGAGAATCTGTTTGATACGCAGGTAGTAATGAGTATTGGCGCGAAGGTAGTTTGTCATAAGGATTCTTCTTGCCATGTGCTTTACGTCACGGTGTGACTTACCGTCACTTGTCATCTGTGAATCCGGGCCCTTCATCCATCCAAGGTTCTTCATTGCCTTGTCGACGGCGTCAATCGCCTCCAGATCATCGCTACCTATATCAGAGTCTTTCTTCCAGCCAACGGTAGGATCCTCGGAATAGTCTTCGCATCTGAGGTCGGTGGGGATACCCAGAGGCTCCCAGTCTGTAGGTTCTTGAGTTCCGGTGGCTGATGTTCCCAGGTACACCTGAACGATTCCGCACTCACGACGTCCTCTCATGGAGAGTCTGAGCTGCCATGTACCGTCGTACGGAACTGGCGGCAGTTTGATGCAGATATCAAAGTTGCCCTGAATGTCAATACCGTCACCCTCGTATGCATAACTGGTTGTCTCATTAACGGGACGTACGGACATGATGTAGTCGCCGTTAATGGAGCTGAAGTTGGTGGCGTCACGGAATCCGAATCCGGGTCGGTTGCTGGCTGAACCTGTAAAGTAGTTCTGTCTTGCACCCGATGTGATGAAGTCAGGTGACAGGGTAGCGCAGTCAATTCTGAGTCGGCGGTTCAGAATCCTGTCTCGTGTGGTCTTGTCGTAGAGCAGCACATTGTCAACATAGAGTATGAATCCGTTGTCGGCAACCTGCTGGATATCGCCGGACTCCTGAAGTCCAAGTATTCTTGCTCCGTCAAAGTAGGGACCTTCATAATCCACGGTACCGTCACCTTCGGTTCCAAGACGGTTGATGTAAACCTTGTCATACTGGTTGTTGCCGGTCTTGGCCGTCGAAATACGCATCAGCGTACGCGGCGACAACGTCTCAAAATAATCCTCAGGATCTGTTATACCGGCATTGAATGTGGTGATGATAAGCTGGTTGGTATTGAAGTTGCTGGGACCGCATGCAAAGGGAAGGATGTGGTACGATATGAACCTGTTGAACGAGTTGCGTCTGTCGGTCAGGTCCGTAATATCCTTATCATCGGGGAATACCTCATCGTAAACCTCCTTGGCATACTGCATCAGGTCTTCGATATTGGCTACGTGATTACCGTTCTTGAGCACGCACTTTTCCTTAAGGATCTCGTCCTTGACGGCGAATACGGTGTAGCAGGTCTTCTTCTCAGCCCAGTAGCTTACAGGGTAGGCGGTACCGGCTGCGGTGATCTTAACCTTGGTCTTGGTTCCTACAGAGTCATCGCCAATCTTGTAGGTGTCGTCTTTCCACATGCTCAGGAGGTTGTTCTTTCCGTAAGAGAGTCCTGTCAGTTTCAGTGCCTCGGCAAACATGTAAGTTTCGGGGTTGCTCTCCAGCAGGTCATAAACATAACTTCCCTTGAAGTTGATGCACTTGTCGATTGTGTGGAGCACACCGTTGGTGCAGGTGTCGTCACGCTCTACAATGTGCGAGAACTTGTTCAGACATCTTAACAGCGAATAGACTGTGTCGGTACCGTTAATCCTGTTGATGGCCGAATCAAACGACAGAGTCAGATACTTGTCGTTCATGTTACACTTGGGGAAGATTCCAGCCTTCATTTCGCCTACATAGCATGTGATATCCATCAGGTGAGTAGCGGCCAATGTGTCGATGACTTTCGGCTCGTATTTGTAGAGGTCTTCCACAGTCTTGTACTCACGACCGGCAATTTCGGAACGCTCCTTGAGAAATTCCTCGATGCATGCGTTGTATGGTGCGAAAAGGGTGTGCTCACCATAGGTTCCAAGCTCCTGCCAAACATTGTTGCTTGCCAACTTCAAGACTTTGATAAACTCGCTGAAGTCTTCCGGGCGACGCTCGAGTTCAGATGCGATGGTCTGTCCTGAGAATGTGTAGTATGTGCCGGGGTGCTGCTCTTCCAAACAGCCTGCCAAACAAAATGCCGCAGCAGCCAGAAATGCTGTCCTAGCGGATTTGAGTAATCGGTCAGTTCTCATTTTAGGTTTTAGGGTAATTTAGGTTTTGTATACAGCGTATACAGTAGGTTAATTAATTATATCATATAGGTCAGTATCCGCAAAGTTAAAAACGTTTTTTAAAAATTAAAGAAATTTTTGGCGTTAAAATATGAAATGTCCTCTACCATATGTTCTACGCGGGACATTTCGCTTGCCGGAATCTCACCGTTCTCCACGTCGTTTCCTATCAGGTTACACAGTATCCTGCGGAAATACTCATGCCGTGCGTAGGATACGAACGAGCGGCTGTCGGTGAGCATTCCCACGAATCTGGAAAGCAGGCCGAGCATGCTCAGAACCTGCATCTGCTGCTCCATACCGTTCTTCTGATCCAGGAACCACCAGCCGGCGCCCAACTGTATCTTTCCGGGTACGCTTCCGTCCTGGAAGTTACCTATGGTGGTGCCTACCATCTCAAAGTCTGACGGGTTGAGGTTGTAGATAATGGTCTTGGTGAGTTTGTCCATGCTGTTCAGACGGTCCAGATAGCGGTTCATGGACTTGGCTGTCATGACCTGTGCGATGGAGTCGAATCCGGTATCCTTGCCTATCAGGTTAAACATCTTGGTGTTCTGGTTGCGGATCACTCCGTAGTGGAACTGCTGTGTCCAGCCGGTGTCGGCGTCCATCTTACCGAACTCTATCATCATGGCGCTCTTGAACTTGCGTATCTCCTGTTCGGTGAGCTGTATGCCTCCGTACACCTTGCTGAATATCTGGTCCAGCTCCTGCGCGGTAAAGTCATCGGCATAGAACTCCTCCATGCCGTGGTCGCTCAGGCGGCAGTCCTGCTCCTCGAAGTACTTGTGGCGTACCAAGAGGGCCTTTACTATATCGTCAAAGCAGTTGATTGACACGCCGCTCACTTTTGCCAGCTTGTCTATGTACTCGCGGTAAGCTGCGGGATTCTCCACTGTCATGGCCATGTCGGGACGCCAGGTGGGCAGCACCTTGACCTTGAAACCGCTCTCGCGTACCTGCTTGTGGTACTCCAGCGAGTCAACGGGATCGTCGGTGGTGCAGACGGCCTCGACGTTGTAGTGCAGCATCAGGTTACGGGCGCTGAACTCGGGGCTTGCAAGCTTCTCGTTGCACTCGTCGTATATCTCCTTGGCGGTCTCGGGGTTGAGTACCTTGTCAATGCCGAAGCAGGTCTTAAGCTCCAGGTGTGTCCAATGATAGAGCGGGTTGCGCATGCAGTAGGGCATGGTCTCGGCCCATTTGCGGAATTTGTCCCAGTCCGATGCGTCACCGGTGATGAACTTCTCGGCCACACCGTTGGTGCGCAGGGCACGCCATTTGTAATGGTCACCACCCAGCCAGAGCTCGGTGATGGAACGGAACTTATGGTCCTGGGCTACCTCCTGCGGGTTAAGGTGGCAGTGATAGTCTATGATAGGCAGTTTCTTCGCATGATCGTGGTACAGGTGTACTGCGGTCTTACTCTGCAAAAGGAAATTCTCATGAATAAACGGTTTGTCGGTCATATCTCAGGTCTGTTTTGGTTATTCTTAAAAGAGTCGTGCTATGTGTCTGTCCAGGATGTTCTCGCGTACCTGATTGGCTATAACTGCGCTGTTGCGCTTGAGTGCATCGTAGTACTCGCTTCCCAACTGGGCGGCTATCTTGTAGCTTACATGCACCATCTGGCGGAAATCGGGGTTGTACAGCGGGTCAGACTGGTTGTGACGCAGGGCGCGGGCGTATTCGTCGCCGCTCCATGATTCAATCTGCTGTGCGCTCGGCAGCTTGGCGGGGTTGATGTCGATGACTGTGGCGTACGGTGCGCAGAGCTCCTCCATGCGTCCCAGGGCCGATATTGCTATCTTCTTGGCAATGGCCAGCGCGTTTTCATCGGCCAGGGCAAGACCTATGTTCTCCTCTAGCCAGGTGGTTCCGGCGGTCTTTATGTGTATGCCCTTGTCATACTGGCGGATAAGACGTCCCATGATGGGGTAGATGGAGAACTTGTCGCTTCCGGAGTGGATGCTCAGCTTGAGTCCCTCGGGCAGTCCGAACTCACGTACGGCGTAGTCAATCACCAGCAGGTCCTCGCGGAACTCCTTCTCAAACTGAGCTGTGTCGCCCACGTAGTCCACGCCCTTGTTGAAGCGGCCGGTGAACTTGGGGGCTATTGTCTGTGCGGGGATCTTTTCCTGTGCCAACGCACTCAGTATGAAGAATATCTCGATGGGTGTCTGGGGCGAATCCACCTCGTCCATGGATATCTCGGTCACAAAGTTGTCGGCGCCCTTGCGCTCGGCAATGTGTCTGTAGATGCGTCCTGCCTCCTGGGCGGCAAAAAGATACTTGCCTGCCAGTGACTCAATGAGCGCACGGTCAATCCTGAAGGGCTCGTCGATTCCGGGAACAGACAGGTTGCCTACATATTTCAGGTTGCTTTCAGTAAAGCGCTCTATATCCTGGGGTGCGGCGGTGCGTCCTATGTAATCGGCTACGTCGATGGTAAAGAAGTCCGATGCCTCTATGAACCTGTCCACATTGTTCATGTTGATGTGGTCGGCGTCCACGAAATAGGGCTTGCCGTAACCGAGTGCCTTGACTGCCTCATCGGCCTCACGGCGTGTGTCCATGGGGTCGGTGCACACTATCTCATGCTCACGGTTGGATTTGTTCCAAACGGGGACAAAATCTACGTGGAACTTATCCAAAGCCTCAATCAGGGCCGATAGCTGGGCTTTTCCTTCATGTGAGAAGCGGTCGCCTATACCGAACGAATATTTGCCTAAAGTCTTCATGTATGTTTATAAAGTGATTTTGTTATTCCGAAATGTAGAATCCGGCCTCTCTCAGGAATACGGTGGCACGGCCTGTGTCATCGTTGAGAGGGGTGACGGCGAATGCCGGGAACTCGCGTCGGACGGGATATTCCGAGCGCTGTTTCTCGAACGATAGGATATCTTTCCTGAGTGCGGTGTCGTCATCCATCACGTTGTAGGTGTGGAGAATGGCTTCGGCCAGCACATCCTGCGGCTTTCTGTCCTTGGTGTCAATGGTGAACTCCAGCGGCTGTGACGGAAACGGCATGTCCTGTACTTCCCATTCCTTGCATGGCAGGTCAAAGAAGCGTCCCAGTGCCTGCACGCACATCATGGTGCCTGCGGCCTTGCCGTCGGCCGAATAGCCTGCTATGTGGGGCGTGCCGCTAAAGAGTAGTTCCAGGAGCCTGTTGTCAATGTCTGGCTCGTTCTCCCAGACATCCAGCGAGGCGGCTTTGAGGGAGCCTTTTTCAAGTGCCAGCATGAGAGCCTGGCAGTCAACCACCTCGCCGCGTGAGGTGTTGATCAGAATCTGACTGCTGTTCATGCGTGAGAGTACGTTGCTGTCAATCAGATGGTAAGTGGCATCCTCGCCCTGGGTGGTCAGGGGAACGTGACATGATATTATGTCGCTCTCGCTGATGATACGGTCCAGCTCCACAAATCCGGAACCGCCCTCACGGCGTGCACGCGGAGGATCGCAGAGCAATACCCTGAATCCCAGGAGTGCTGCCAGCCTTGCGACTTTGCTACCTACGTTACCCACACCCACAATGCCAAGGGTCTTCTGTCTGCACTCAAACCCGAAACGGCGTGCCATGGTGATCAGCAGGGAGCCCATGTATTGCTGTACGGACCATGAGTTGCAGCCCGGCGCATTGGTCCATTCTATAGAGTTGGCCCGGCACCATGCAGTGTCTATATGGTCGTAACCTATGGTTGCTGTGGCAATGAAACGTACTTTGGAGCCTTTGAGCAGGGCGGAATCGCATTTGGTCCTGGTCCTGACTATCAGTGCGTCGGCATCCTTCACCGTCGCGGGACTGATGTCCCGTCCGGGAACGTATACCACTTCGCAATATGGCTCAAGAACCCCTTTGAGAAAGGGTATGTGGGAATCACAGATAACTTTCATCTCTAAACTGACGCGTTGCACAAAGTTCGCTAATTAAATTGATAATCTGCACTGTTTATTGATGCTTATTTAAAAAATTGTTAAGTTTGCATTTGACAACTTTTCAAGATGATATTTAAACGTCGTAAAAAGGACTTCACGCAGCGACGCCGGTTTGTCCGTACTGCAGCCGGTATCCGTTTTTCCCTGATATGTTTCCTGGCTTTGGGAGCGTTGTATCTCGCTTCGTGCGGTCTGTTGGGCCGAAGTCACGGCGAGTCTGACTACAACGTGGTTGTCCTGCATTCCTATAACGACATGGGGCAGGAGGGAAGCTACTTCCGCAATTACATGGAACAGAACTTCAGACGTCACGGGGTCTATGTCAACATCACTCATATCTATCTTGATCTGATACACAAGGAGACCCCCTTTGTAGATGAACAGGGCGTTGACCGCTTTACGGATACCATCCTGAGCTACAAACCAGATGTATTGCTTATCAACGATGACCTGGCGTTCCACTACGTGATGGACAACGAGGATATCCTGCTCAAGACCATACCGTCGGTCTTTGCGGGCGTATCGGCCTACTCATATATACATCAGGATTATCCGTTGCTCACCGGATGGAGGGATCCTGTTGACCTGGCAGCCAACTGCAACCTTTACAAGACGCTGAACTATCCGGGCTTTCCCATCGTGGAGCTGGACTACGGCGGCTATCAGGACCAGCTCAGGGAGAGGCTGTTCAGTGGTATAGCCGACACCACCATATTCGTGAACAACTCCGATTTCCATCTTGGATACTCCGTCTTTTCGATGACCGGATACCGTGACAGGATAGTTGTGAGCTTTGTGAGCATGGCCGATCCGGAGAGGAACCATCCCGGTACCTTAGGGACCGATGTGAACGATTACGAAGTGGGCCTCAGGATGTCCAATCTGGCCGAGTCATATACGTTTGAGGGACGTCAGGGTCATATCCAGGTTAAGTATGACCTGTTCAGCAACAGCCTTATCGACCTGACTCGAGTTCCCCAGATTACCGGAATCCGCGAGCAGTTTGGCAGTTTCAGCAACCTTCTGGACGCGAACGAGAAGGGCGTGATAACCCAGAATGAGTATGAGCGTCCCAAGTTCCTGTGCGGCTATTTCACCAGCGTGGAGACTCAGATTGCCGATCAGGTGCACTCGGCCATAATGATTTTGAAAGGTAATGATCCCAAGGATATTCCCATTGAGACGCACCAGAAGGATTATTATATGGACTGGAACGCCATGATCCAGATGGATCCTCCCATGAACTACAACACTTACAGGGAGCAGTTCAAGATTGTGAACGTCCCGTTCGTGGTAGCACACAGGGGATTGTTCGCATCACTGGTGGCTCTCTCCGTAATAGTGCTGGCGGGACTGATATCATATGTCACAGGCCTCCGTTTCCGCAAGAGGAACAGCCAGAGGGAAAAGGCCCTGATGCTTCTCAAACAGGAGGCTCAGCGCCGTCTGCTGGTGCTCGAGGGCAGTGACTCCATGTTCTTTACGGTCAAGGACGGCAAGGTGCGTTTCCTTCACAGCAGCCACCAGCAGTCATCGGCCGTTGAATGGCCGTTGGAGGTCTATAAGAAGGAGTTTGTGGCTCCCGAGAGCTACGGCTCCTTTGAAATCTGCGCGGGACTGGTAGCGGCCGAATCGGAAAAGTCAAAAGTCAGGATACGTGCAAAACTGTTGAACGGTAAATGGCATTGGTGGGAGGTCTCGTTCCGCAAGAGCGAATCGGGTGACCGTATCATAGGCTTTGCCATAAGCGTGGACAAGGTGGTGGAGTTTGAGAACACCCTCAAGGAGTCGGCAATCAGGGCCGAGGAGGTTATCTCTAAGGAGAACTTCATAGCCAACATAACACACGACATACGCACGCCGCTGAATGCCATCTCGGGCTTTGCACAGTTGCTTGCCGAGGGATGCAGCCCCGAGGACAAGGTGCTGTTTGCGGGTCTTATACGCGACAATACGGAGCAGCTGCTGGATCTTATAGACGAGGCTGTACGCAAGCCGGCCGACAGTACCGACTCCATATCGTTCAAGATACGCAGCATCAGCACGGCCAAGCTGGTCAACGATAGCTACAACACCAACCGGATACTCTGTCCCTCGCATCTCAAGTTCCGTTTTGAGCCGTATCAGGGCAGTGATGTCAAGGCAATGGCCGATCCCATACGTACCAGCCAGGTCATAAACAACTTCCTGAGCAACGCCTTCAAATACACGCTTCAGGGCTCCGTGACGCTGGGTTGGACGCTCTCCGAGGACGGAAACTACGTGGAGGTCTATGTGACAGATACCGGCATAGGAATAAGCGAGGAGGACAGCAAGCTTGTCAGGAAGCGCTTCGGTATGGTAAAGGGCAACTACAAGGGAACGGGACTCGGACTGGATATCTGCTGCTCGATCATCGAAAAGCAGAACGGTCAGTACGGGTTTACCAGCAAACTGGGGCAGGGCAGCCGCTTCTGGTTCCGCCTGCCTATTGATAACGGACACAACGGTAAGACGCTATGAAACAGGTAAAATACGCTATTGTTGTGCTGTTGGCTCTCCTGATGCTGTTGCCGGGATGTTCCAATACATCGGACGTAAGCTATAAGAAGGAGCCTACAAGCAATGTGCTGTGCCTGTTTGTCTACGACTCCATCTTCCAGAACTACCGCAGGTACGAGAAGACACTGGCCGAGTCGCTTGCCAAGAACGGAATAAAGGCCGATATCCGTAACGTCTATTCGGCCGGACAGCTGGATCTTGCACAGTGGGATGCCCTGGTGGCGTCGCTCGAGAAACTCAACCGTGAGAACTGGGTTCCCGATGTGGTATGCTGTATCGATGACCGTACCTTGAGCCTCTATCTTGAGGGTACCTTCTCCCAATGGCTTCCGCCTGTGGACAGCATTCCCATGGTGGCTGCCGGACTGCGCTGCCCCGACTGGGCTCTTATCAGACGTAGTTCCAATACGGCGGTCTGCACTGACCTGCTCAATTTCCAGCGTAACATCGAGATTGCAGTACGTATGTCACAGTATACGGCGGTGCCGGGCATACGCATGTACTCCAATGTGGTGGTCATAGAACTTGACACCTCCGATTATGAAAAGCGAATCAGGGAACGCCTGCTCAGTGAACTGGACCGTCCTCCGTACATTGACAATATTGATTTCCACATCAAGGATATGTCCCTTGACCAGCTGGCCGACAGATTCAAGGATTCCATATTCGTGAATGTGTTCTCCAACGGATCGCCCGAACTGAACGACTACCGCAGCGACGGTGATTATCACAGCCATCGTCTCAAGATACTGAACAGCCTGACCATGACTCCTTTCCTGACGGTCAAGCGTGACATAGAGAACGAGCAGGTGCTCAGTAAGACCCTCAAGCCGCAGTTTTCGGCCGTACGTGACGGATTTGCCGACGGCTCAAGACGCTCCCTGTGCGGTCATTTTGCCTCCTACGAGACAGTGGCAAGGGATCAGGCAGCATATGTGGCCCGAGTTCTGAATGGCGAGCCGGCGGGCAGTCTCCCCATAATAGAGCACGAAGCCAAGGACTACATGTCCTGGAGAGCTATGGAGCTCCTTGATATGGATTATGATGATTTCTGTGACGAGTTCGTCATTGTCAATGCCCCGTGGCGTATCAGGCATCCGTTTGTGAATGTGCTTGTCATAGTTCTGCTTGCACTGATCTTCCTGTCTGCCCTTCTGATAACCATTTCACTGCTTTTCCGCAAGAAGGACGTGGAGCTGCAGAATGCGCTTGCCGAGATTGAGAACGAGCGTATAATGCTGGATATGGCACTGCAGAATGCCGACTGTATAGTTGTCAGCTCAACTGATGACCTGATGGAACTGGAGCCTAAGCTTCATCCCGACGATTCGGATGTGTTTGCCGAACTGCTGGCCACCCTTGCATCGGGCAAACCTGTCACGACACGCAAATTCCGTCTCTCCAAAGACGGCGGCAATACATACCGTTGGTGGCAGTTCAGGCCCAACCTGAACCTGAATACCGATGAGCATCGCGTGGAGCGTCTGGAGTCCCTGTCGGGCATAGTCATAGACATTAACGACTCTGTGGTCTACAACGAGTATATGACCGAGGCTGCTCTGGTAGCCGAGGAAATTACCAACAAGGAGACATTCCTGATGAACATCAGCCATGAGATCCGAACTCCTCTGAATGCCATATTGGGATTCGCACAGCTGCTCAGTACCGATGACGGTCTTATCCAGGGCGAGGAGCGTGATGAGATTGTGGGTCTTATACGTGAGAATTCCACACTTCTGGGCGAGATGATCGAAGATATCCTCCAGTTCTCAAGATTTGAGAGCGGCAGGGTCGATGTCAATCCTGTGGAGACAGAGATTGCACCGCTCATGAAGCGTATCTTTGACGAATGGTCCGCCCACGTGCCCTCTTCCATTAATTTCAGGTTCGATCCGGGACGTGACAATGTGTATGCCGTTCTGGACCCCATAAGGACGGAGGCCATTATGGGACAGTACATCAAGAATGCGTTCAAGTTCACGGACAGCGGCACTGTCAGCGTGGGCTGGCGTTACAGTATATCCCGGGAGCGGGTTGAACTCTATGTTGAGGATACCGGTTGCGGAATTGAGAGCCGCAGGATAGGCAAGGTGTTCAACATATTCTGGAAGGATGATATGTTCAAGACGGGAGTGGGCCTTGGACTTACCATAGCAAAGATGTTTACCGAGAAGATGGACGGCCAGGTGGGCGTGGAGAGCAAGCCCGGAGTGGGCAGCTGCTTCTACTCCTCATTCAAGGCTTATATCAAGAAATGAGGTACATACGGTTAAATATCAAACGTCTGGCTTTCATGGCAATGGCTGTCATGTGCTGTATGAGTGCATCGGCACAGATACGTAACCGTCTGGGTATAGGCAATGAACTCTATCTCAAATATGCCAACGGCAGGCTGAGACAGTTCGATGAGTCCAATATACTGCTTGCCGACTCTATCTACAGATTCGGCGAGTACAAGCACGATACAAGGATCCTGATGCTGTCGCTCTCCCTGGAATTGCCTCCCAGGTTCATACGCAATGACACCGTGCGTGTCAATGAGATTGTGAGCGAACTCAAATCCATGAGCGGCTACAGCTCCGTGATGCGTGAGTTCTACTTCCTGACCATGTATGACTACTGCAACATGCTTATCATGTCAGGGCGCATATCGGACGCCATGCTTGAGGCCAGGAGCCTTTCGACCATGGCTGCCAATTCCAGAAGCAACCTTGGCGAGATGTACGCCCACAGGACAATCGGACTCATACAGTCTTACCGCTCCAATTCGGAACTGGCCCTCTCCAATTACCTGAAGGCTGCTGAGTTCTGCATCCTTGCCAAGGAGGAGCAGGAACTGCCTGTGATTTACAATATGATTGCCAGGGAGCTTATACGCCTGCGCCGTTTCGACGAGGTGGACAAGTACTGTGACATGGTTGAGGAGTATCAGGATTTCTATCCCTCTCTCAGGGTCAAGACGCTCATGACCAAGATATATCTCTACGATGCTCAGGGCCGTAAGGAAGAGCTGGATCAGGCTTATCACGACCTTATACGCAATCCTCTGTACCGTTCGCAGACCGACAGGGACACGCGTCTTATGATAGATATATGCTGGCTGCGTTCATCGGGCAGGCTGGGGGAGGCGCTGGCCAAATCGGACTCGCTGCTGACTGACAAGGATCGTTTCGGACAGAAGCACCTGATATATGCGCTTGACAATGACTATAAGGATGCCTATCTCTATCTGAACAGTCTTATGGAGGCCAAGGACTCCATATATATCAATGTGCAGAACGAGGATATGGCCATTCTGGACGCCGAGCTCAACAACGCGCGCCTAAGGCTTGAGGCGCAAAGGCTCAAGTCACAGCAGGAGATGTCCGTCATGTTCGGGTTCATAATCCTGTTTCTGCTGGTGACGGTGGCTATTGTGTTTACGCAGTGGAATTTGAACAATAACCTGAATAACCTGCGCCAAAGGAACATGAACGAGCTGGAGGCACGAAACTCATACCGGAGGGCCATCGATGCAAAGGAGCTGGAGAACGATATGAGAACCAGGATAATACAGAATAGACAAAACAACAATCTGATATGAAAACGGGAATAAAGAACTTTGTTGCAAAGAACCGGTACCTCATTATAGCGGTATCATGTTTCCTGGTGGGAGGCGTGCTTGCGCTGCTGTATCTCCTGCAGAAGATATCCCTTTACTGGGGTGTATCAGGAGTGGTTATCATAACCGGAGCCATGTTTTATTTCTGTCTGAGGCTTGTAACCGAGAAGGCATACCGTGAATATTATGAGGACAGCTACAGGATAGAGCATGAGACAATAGAGGAGGAGATAAAGAAATCAGTAACCTACCATCGTTATCAGGAGGCGGTTCTGAACAGATATGAGTCGGCGTGCCGTGATCTGGGCATCAGCAAAGAGCAGAGCGAATGGCTCCTGATGCTGTTGATGGAAGAAAAGAAAAAGGCGGATCAGGAGATGAAGGAGAAGGGAATTCACATCTGATTATCTCCCGGCCAGGTCCACAAGCTGGAGCTGTGTAATTACGCAGCTTGTCAGTTTTTCCAGAATGATAGGCTTTGTGATAAAGTCGTTTGCTCCCATATTGAATCCCTTTACTATATCTTCGTTCGAGTTCAGGGCCGAAAGGATGATAACCCTTATGTCGGCTGTCTCGGGATTCTCCCTGATGCGTCTCAGAACCTCGTAGCCGTCAATTTCCGGCATCATAAGATCCAGAAGTACCAGGCTGGGCTTATTCTTGGCTATAAAATCAAGAGCCTCCCTGCCGTTGGCGGCAGTGCTGATGTTTATGTTGATTCTCGAAAGGATTTTGCTTATCAGAAGCAGGTTCATCGGGATGTCATCAACCGCCAAAACAGTGTGCTTCGAGAGGTCGATGTTTTTGATATCGGTTAGTGTCATTATAGTCAGTCCTTTATAAATATTCCTTGCAAATATAACCAAGAATCCGGAATATTCAAATGTTTTTGTCAAGTTCTGTGGTTACGCTTGAGAGCAGGGTGTCCATTATGATAGGCTTCTTTATGAATCCCGAAGCGCCCAACGTCATGGATTCCTCGATATCCTGTGCTGTGGTGTAAGCCGAAACCATGATGACAGCCGTATCTTTGATCTCGGGGTCCGATTTGATCTCCTTGAGCACCTCCATGCCGTTCATCAGGGGCATCTGGATATCCAGAAGTACCAGTTGCGGTCTTGATTTGCGAACAATCTCAATGGCTTCCTCGCCGTTTACCGCCGTGAGGATACCCACATTGGTTCTGGCCAACATTGTCTTGAGCAGTATTATGTTGACTGGTATGTCGTCAACAATCAGTACCGTGAACTTTGAATAGTCTTTCTTTTGATCCATTTTCCTTCAGCGTTGATTCAGGCGTTTGTTGCCAGCCATATCTTGGGGGTGACACCTGTTATTTTCTTGAACACGTTATTGAATGCCGATGCATTCGGGAAACCGCACGCTGCGGCTATGTCGGACTGCTTGGCGTCCCTGTTGTGAAGCAGGTACTGCTCGGCGTAGTCTATTCTGAGAGTGTTGATGTAATCCGAGAAGCTCATGTTGTAGGTGTTGTTCACAAGCCTGGATACATATGTCCTGTTGGTTTCGAGCATGGATGCTATATCGGATATCCTGATTCCCTGCTTCAGGAACAGCTGCTCGGTCACTATCAGGTCCTCAAAGCGTATTCTCAGTGACTCTTCCTCAGCCATGCTCTGGTGTACATCGGCTATGATCTTGGATTCCTTGGGAATGTCCGGTGTGCTTTTTGCCGTTTCGGGATTGCCGCCCTGGCTGATTACCGCCGCACGGACCTTGGATATGTTATCCTCCTTGGGTATCAGACCCTGAACTCCCTTCCAAAGGTCGGAGAGGGTGATATTCTCCCTGCCGTTGAAAAGGCCGGCGTAGGATGTGGTGAATATCAATACCGAGAGCACTACCGACGATGCGGTCATAACCCACATGGGAATGGAATGGGTCATTGTGGCCGATACATCCGTGACTGCGTACGCTATCACGCCCGGAAGGATAATGTAGTTCAGGATGTGGGCGTTGCCTCTCTTTGCCTTTAGAGCCACAATTGTTGCAAACAGAACGCATTCCAGTGCAAGTATTACGTAATATGCCCAGACGGAGCACAGATGTATGAATTTCCATATCTTGGCATCGCCGGGACTGTACGTGAGGTAGGATGAGTCGCTCAGATAGGCTCTGAATTCATCGGGCCCCAGAATCATCATCAGGATGATCTCCGCAAAAAGCAGCGAAGCAGGAATGGTAATTCCTGCAAGCAGATAGTGGTCGGCACGGTTGCCGGATTCGACAGTCTGGATGTAGAGTATGGCCGTGGGTATTATGAGCGGCGTAAAGAACTGCCTGATAAAGAACGAGTAGAGGCGTACCTCACCGTCGGCGGCAGGCGACATTCCTGCCATTGCAAACGCGGATATGCACATTACTGCCATTAAGAGCTGGAGGGCCCTGAACGTCTTGTCCCTTCTCTGGACCAATGGATTCAGGATTATCCAGAACAGACAGGTTATAAACGGTAAAAATATGATTGCCATACCGGTCTCTGTCATTATATCTTCAAATCAGAAAAAGTCGTTATCCTCGTATATCTTGTTCTCACCCCATATGCCGTTCAGGTCCACCTGATAGGCTGTCTCCCAGCTGCCTACCTGGGCCGTGAACTCTATGGGCTGGTACAGAAGTCCCAGATCTATTCCCAGATGGAATGTGTACTGCTTTCCGCAGATGCTCTGGTTGCCGGGCAAAACCCCGTAAATGGGGAACTTCTGGACCTGGTTCTTGAGCTCCTTGTAGTGCTGACCGTTGTATTCAAAGGCGTCTACGTCAAATACAACCTCTATGTACTGCTTACCCATCTTTATCTCATCGGGTATTGCGTAGAACCTCTTGCTGTGCGCGCGGTCCGATACCAGGCTGGCCCTTCCCACGAACTTCTCGTTATCCGAGCCTACTCCTACGCGTGCGTCTCCGTCAAATATCCCTATCTCATCACAAAGCACTTTCTGGATCCATTTTCCCTGATTGTTGCCGATGGAGTCTATGAACAGACCCTCCACTGCAACGTTGTGGGCAGACAGCTTGCGCAGACGTATATGTCCCTGAAGTCCCGGGTCAAACGTGATGTCGCAAATCCTGAATCCTATATCGTTGGTGATATGACGGAAAACCAACGGGATCATATCAAGGTACGATGTGCTTCTCTCGATCGTGTTCGATACCAGCGGACCGGCTTCGGTCTCAGTGGAGCGGTAGGGGATGACATATGCCTTGTTGCCCGATACGAACTGGGTCTCGTCAACATACGGATAGTATGCGCTCAGAAGTATGTTCTTTGTGCTGTACCAGTTGCGTGCGTCAAAGGTTGCCGATCTTACTCCCTGAGCCTCGAATACGCGCTCATTATTTATAAGAACGCTGTAGTTCGTGGCGTCGACTCCCATAAGTCCGAATGGCTTGCTGGGGTCAAGCTTTGCCTCGCCGTCCTGTTCGGTGACGTAGCTGTCATATCCGCCGTCGGCCTTGGTGTTGATCTTGCCGTCCCTTGTTATGACAACGTCAAACACTACATCCTTCTTCTTTTCAAATCCGTCAAATGATTCAAAGCCCTCGTTTGTAGTACACGAAATGATTGTGAAAACAGCAATCGCTATAAATAACCTTGATGTGATTGTTCTTTTCATTGTCCTTTGTTTCTAAATATCAATTGCAAATATATAAACAATTTACGATTTCGCAAAAACTTTTGTAAAATTATCAATTTATATTTTTTACGATATAAAAAAGCCCGGCGGTAAGGCCGGGCTTTCAGGATATGTGGGATTCCCAGGGTCAATATGCGAACATGGGATAGTCCTTCATGATGTTGTTGACGCGGGCGCGAACCTTTGCGATTACTGCCTCGTCCTCGGGAGCGTTAAGAACCTCCTCGATCATCTCGGCGATGGTAACCATCAGATCCTCCTTGGCACCACGGGTGGTGATGGCGGGAGTACCGAAGCGCAGACCTGAAGTCTGGAAAGCGCTGCGTGAATCGAACGGAACCATGTTCTTGTTGGCAGTGATATCGGCGGCAACAAGAGCCTTCTCGGCAACCTTACCGGTCAGATCGGGATACTTTGAACGAAGGTCAACCAGCATGCTGTGGTTGTCGGTGCCGCCTGATACGATGGTGAAGCCACGCTTGGTGAGCTCCTCGGCCAGCTTCTTGGCGTTCTTCTGAACCTGAATCTGATACTCCTTGAACTCGGGCTGGAGAGCCTCGCCGAATGCTACGGCCTTGGCAGCGATAACGTGCTCCAGAGGACCGCCCTGTGTGCCGGGGAATACGGCTGAGTCAAGAAGCTGTGACATCATCTTGGTCTCGCCCTTGGGAGTCTTGCGGCCGCGGGGATCCTCAAAGTCCTTACCCAGCAGGATGATACCGCCGCGGGGACCGCGCAGTGTCTTGTGGGTGGTTGATGTTACAATGTGAGCGTACTTTACAGGGTTCTCAAGCAGACCTGCTGCGATGAGTCCTGCGGGGTGAGCCATATCGATCATGAGGAGAGCGCCTACCATATCGGCAATCTTGCGCATGCGGGCGTAATCCCACTCACGTGAATATGCAGAACCGCCACCGATAATGAGCTTGGGCTTAACCTCAAGGGCAAGCTGCTCCATCTTATCGTAGTCAACGCGGCCGGTCTCGGGATTCAGGTCATAACCTACGGCGTGGTAGAGGATACCTGATGAGTTTACTGCAGAACCGTGTGAGAGGTGACCTCCGTGTGCAAGGTTAAGACCCATAAAGGTGTCGCCCGGCATGAGAACAGCCTGAAGAACGGCTGCGTTGGCTTGAGCACCTGAGTGGGGCTGTACGTTTGCGTACTCGGCACCGAACAGCTTCTTGATGCGTGCTATTGCAAGGCTCTCGGCCTCGTCAACAACCTCACAACCTCCGTAGTAACGCTTACCGGGATAACCCTCGGCGTACTTGTTGGTCAGGCATGAGCCCATGGCCTGCATAACCTGGTCACTTACAAAGTTCTCGGAGGCAATAAGCTCGATGCCTTTTGCCTGGCGCTGGTGTTCGCGCTCGATGATGTCAAAAATCTCTTGATCTCTTTTCATATGGTTTTATTGTGTTGGTTTTAATCTCTTAGAACATGATTCCGTATGAGAACGATATAATGCCCACCCGTCGGTCCAGAACGTAATCGGGAACGGGAGTGGCACCGCTTGTCTCAACCATTTTCTGTGTTATGTTGTTTATGGAAGCCTCATACTCGAAATCAAGGAAGGTTCTGCCAATCTGTACACTCAGGCCTGCTGTCCAACCGACTGTGAACTGTGTGGGAGACTCGGTGAACTGGTAGGGTTCCAAATTTACGAACTTGGCGGAGTAGTATTTGTCCGGTGTGTATCTCAGACGCGGACCGGTAAAGATTGACATGCAGTAGGGGGAACGGTTGATCAAATGCACGCCGAACTGGACGGGCAGCGTCAGCGACAGCATGCTGTAGGTAACCGAGAACTCGTCGCGTGATGCAGCCTGGGGATCCCAACTGTTCTTGTCCATCACAAAGGCCGATTTGTTCGAGGTGAGTCCTATTCCTGACTGTATGAAAAGCTTCTGGGTGTTCATTCTCAACAGGATGGCTGCAAAGTTGCCCACCTGCGTATCCTGATTGTAATCCGTAAGCTTGTGACCGTCAATCCTGGCTTGGGTCACATACGTGCCTGTTGCGGCAAAACCTATGCGGGCGCCCCAGTTGAAACGCTGCAGTGAGGTCTGCACCTCCTGTCCCCGGACCGATATGGCCGGAAGTAAGGCAAGGAGTATTGTCAGCACGTGTTTTCTCATTCTTACAGAAGTTTTATATCGCCTTTGTGTATATCCTTGTTGCAGTAGCGGCAACGTAGAGTGCCGTTTGCCTTGTCCACAACGTCGAATACGGTCTGCATCGGCTCGTGGTTGGTAATGCACTTGGGGTTTCCGCACTTGACAATTCCGCGTACCTGGTCGGGCATGGAGATCATCTTCTTCTCTATCACCTCATAGTCGCGGATGATGTTCAGTACTATGTTGGGTGCAATCACCGAGAGCTTGCTGCACTCCTCCTCGGAGAAGTAGCGGTCGGCAATCTTGATGATGCCCTTGCTTCCCATCTTGCGGCTGCTTAGGTTTGAGCCGATGGTGATGGGGTTGTCTATGCTTGTCAGTCCCAGCAGATTGACTACGTCAAATACCTTGTCTGAAGGGATGTGGTCTATCACAGTTCCGTTCTGGAGTGCTGCAACCAGCAGTTCTGATTTTCCTGTCTTTCCCATAGCCGTCATTTTAAAAGGTTCAAAGCGTTGCAGATAAGAGCCTCACGTACATACAGTCCGTTCTTGGCCTGCTGGAAGTAGTATGCCATGGGATTGTCATCCACATCCTGGGCTATCTCGTTGACTCTGGGCAGCGGGTGAAGTATCTTGAGGTTGGGCTTGGCGCTGCGCAGCATGTCGTTCTTGAGAATGAACATATCCTTGACGCGCTCATATTCCATAAGGTCCGTGAACCTCTCGCGCTGTACACGGGTCATGTAAAGGATATCGGCATCGGCTATGGTCTCCTCGTCAAAGCGGCTGTGCTCCTCGAACTTTATGCCATGTATGCGGCAGTACTCCTTGTACTCCTCCGGCATCTTGAGCTCATCGGGTGAGATAAAATGGAAGGTGGGGTTGAAGAATCTCATGGCGGTGAGCATGGAGTGTACCGTGCGTCCGTATTTGAGGTCTCCTACAAGGTATATGTTAAGGTCGTCAAGACGGCCCTGGGTCTTAAGCATGGAGTAGAGGTCAAGCATGGTCTGCGAAGGGTGCTGGTTGGCACCGTCGCCGGCATTGATGATGGGAACCGGTGAAACTTCGCTTGCGTAGCGTGCGGCACCCTCCAGATAGTGGCGCATGATGATAAGGTCAGCATAGTTGCTCACCATCATGATTGTGTCCTTGAGCGTCTCGCCCTTGGAGGAACTTGTGGTGGCTGCATCGGAAAAACCGATAACACGTCCGCCCAGGCGGTTCACGGCAGTCTCAAAGCTGAGTCTGGTTCTGGTTGAGGGTTCAAAGAAAAGGGTAGCTACGATTTTCCCGTCCAGGATCTTGCTGTTAGGGTTAGCCTCGAATTCGGCCGCGTGGCCCAGGAGCCAGAGAATATCCTCTCTGTCAAGCCCTTCGAGGGAGATAAGACTTCTGCCTGTTTGATCCATTTGAATATAGTTTGTTCGGGAGTCCAAAATTACTAATAAAATACCAACTGCGTGAGCGCTTGTTCATAACTTTCTATAAAAAGCCAAATTTTGTAACAAGAGTGTTTCTTATACTGTCTTTTTGTGCTAAATTTGTAGGATAATGAAGGTGTCCGGAGCACATGCGTGACTGGGCAGCGTGAGACAGAAATAGAATAAATGGGCAAGACAGTTAAACGTATCATTCTGGGTCTTTGGATCTTATTCGCAGCCGGTGTTCTGGCGCTTTATCTAATCTTTACGGGTATCAGCAGGGGATGGATTGGCAATATCCCGTCGGTGGAGGATTTGGAGAGTCCTATCGACAAGTTTGCGACTCAGGTAATATCGTCCGACGGAGTAGTGCTGGGCTCTTACAGCTATGCGTCCGATAACCGCGTATGGGTGGATTTCGAAGACTTGTCACCTTATCTTGTCAAGGCCCTTATCGCTACCGAGGATGTACGTTTCCAGGATCACTCGGGCATAGACCTCAAGGCTCTGGTCAGAGCCATAGTAAAGCGCGTCATCCTGCAGCAGCGCAGCGCGGGCGGCGGCAGTACGCTCACCCAGCAGCTGGCCAAGCAGCTCTATACGGAGCATGTGGCCCACAATTCGGTCCAGAGAGCACTTCAGAAACCTACCGAGTGGGTGATAGCTGTCAAGCTTGAGAGGTATTATACAAAGGAGGAAATCCTTACTCTCTACCTGAACAAGTATGATTTCGTAAACAATGCGGTGGGTATCTACACCGCTTCATATACCTATTTCGGAAAACTGCCCTCCGAACTCAATGCCGAAGAGGCCGCTACCCTTGTGGGCAT
This sequence comes from uncultured Bacteroidales bacterium, assembly GCA_902774335.1. GTDB lineage: Bacteria > Bacteroidota > Bacteroidia > Bacteroidales > Bacteroidaceae > Colenecus. The sequence continues at coordinate 7,231 of CACYHW010000013.1, read as the reverse complement.
GTGCAAGAACGCTTCGCTCTACAATCCGCGCCGTCGTCCCGAAAGAACACGTGAGCGCCGTAACGTAGTGCTTTCGCAGATGGAGAAGGCCGGTTTCCTGTCCCAAGAGTTGACAGACTCACTGCAGGCCACCGATCTGGTGCTGGATTATCACAAGGTGGATCATGCCGAGGGTCTGGCTGCATATCTGAGAATGTACCTGCGTCTCAGGATGAGCGCCCAACAGCCGGATCGCAAGATGTCCAAGTACTCCCACTCTTGGCAACAGCAGCAGTTCTATGAGGACTCTCTCGACTGGGAGCAGGATCCCCTGTTCGGCTGGTGCAACAAGAATCTCAATGCCGACGGCAACCCCTATAACCTCTATACCGATGGCCTCAAGGTATATGTGACCATAGACTCCAGAATGCAGCAGTATGCCGAGGAGGCTGTGGCCGCACAGTTGCAGGATTATCTGCAGCCGGCATTCTTCCAGGCCAAAAAACGTGTCAAGACAGCTCCTTTCACATCCAATATCACACCTGAGCAGATACAGAGCATCATGAACCGCGCCATGGAGGATACGGACCGCTACAGAGACCTCAGGAATGCAGGTGTCTCAAGGGATTCCATCATCAAGGTATTCAACACCCCCTACAGGATGAAGAACCTCTTTACCTATGACGGTCCTGTTGATACCTTCATGTCTCCCATGGATTCGCTCCGTTATCTCAAGTTCTTCCTGCGTACCGGCTTTATGTGCATGGAACCCAAGACGGGACATGTCAAGGCCTATGTGGGAGGACCTGATTTCAGCACGTTCCAGTATGATATGGTGACCATGGGCCGCCGTCAGGTTGGTTCAACCATGAAACCTTATCTCTATACTCTTGCAATGGAGAGCGGTTATTCACCGTGCGACCAGACCATCAACCAGACCCAGACCATTCTGACGGAGTCGGGACAGATCTGGCAGCCCAGGGATGACGGCAAGCAGATGCTCGGCCAGCTTGTAACTCTCAAGTGGGGTCTTTCACGCTCCAACAACAATATCACGGCTTACCTGATGAGTAACCTGAGCCCTTACGCTTTCGTAAACCTGCTGCATGAGTTCGGACTGCGCAACCGTGCCATCGAGCCGGTGCTCTCGCTCTGCCTGGGTACCTGTGACGTATCGGTCGAGGAGATGGTGAGTGCCTATACCACATTCGTGAACCATGGCATCCGTACCACACCTCTCTACGTTACCAGGATCGAGGATTCCGAGGGTAATATCCTGGCTCAGTTCTCGGCCCGCAGCAACGAGGTTGTCAGCGAGGAGTCCACATACAAGATGATCGATATGATGCGTGCCGTGGTAAACGAGGGAACAGGAACACGTCTGCGTTCCAAGAACCTGTTCCCCACATTCTACACAGTTGACTGCGGAGGCAAGACCGGTACCACCGACAACCACTCCGACGCCTGGTTCATGGGTTACACTCCGGACCTGGTAGCCGGATGCTGGGTAGGAGGTGAGGACCGCGACATCCACTTTGATGATATGGATCACGGCCAGGGCGCCCATGCTGCGCTCCCCATATTCGGCATGTTCATGGATAAGGTGTATGCCGATTCGGCCAACCTGGGTTACCTGCCCAGCACCAGATTTGACATTCCCGAGGATTATGATCCCTGCGCGGGATTCGTGAACTCCGAAGGCGATATACTTGATAATTACTCTATAGATTCTTTCTGATGGAATTTGCAGCTATCATACCTGCCCGTTACGCTTCAACCCGTTTCCCGGCCAAGCCTCTTGCTGTGCTGGGCGGCAAACCGGTTATTATCCGTGTATGCGAACAGGCCAAAAAGGTATTCGACCACGTCTTTGTGGCAACCGATGACGCACGTATCTTCGATGCGGTCCGTGAGGGCGGATTCACCCCCATAATGACCCGTGAGGATCACAAGAGCGGCACCGACCGTTGCTATGAGGCTTTCATGAAATGCGGCGTAAAGGCCGATGTCGTAGTTAACATCCAGGGTGATGAGCCGTTCATACAGCCCTCGCAGTTACAGACCATAAAGAGCCTGTTTGACAGCCCTGATACCGATATCGCCACGCTCGTAAAGCCTTTCGGACCGGATTCCACCTTTGACAGGATTGCAAATCCCAACAGCCCCAAGGTGGTTGTTGACGACAACTGGAACGCGCTCTATTTCAGCCGCAGCGTCATCCCTTACCTTAGAGGCATACCTCAGGAGGAGTGGCCCGCGCGTCGCACATACTTCAAGCATATCGGACTCTACGCTTTCAAGGCTCATGTCCTCAAGGCTGTCACCGAACTGCCGCAGGCACCCCTGGAAAAGGCCGAGAGTCTGGAACAGTTACGTTGGTTGTCTGCCGGTTACCGCATCAAGGTTGGTGTGACCGATGTCGAGACCATCGGTATAGATACCCCCGATGACCTTGCAGCTGCCGAGGAATTCCTGAAAAAGCAGTCTGTATGAGGTTGAAGGTATACATACTCACTCTGCTCCTGTCGCTGCCTTTAGGATTGTCTGCCAGGAATAACCAGCAGGACAGTCTCAAGCAGGATAAGAAAAACCGTATCGTGCTGAGCGACGGCTCCGTATATACCGGTCAGATGAGGCTTCGCAAACCGTCCGGAACAGGACGTACGGAGCATGTAAACGGCGATGTATACGAGGGCGCGTACGAGAAGGGACAGCGCAAGGGTGTGGGAATTTGTCACTATGCCAACGGAGATCTCTACCTGGGATTCTGGGACAACAATGTCCGCTGGGGTGAGGGAGAGCTGCAGTATAATTCCGGCGATGTCTACAAAGGCAGCTGGCACTCCGGCGAGCGTGAAGGCAAGGGTGTCTACATGTGGGCCGACGGCTCCTATTACTCGGGCGAGTGGTCGCAGGACCTGCGTCAGGGTACAGGCCTGATGTGCTGGAATGACAGTTCCGAGTACAGAGGATCGTGGGAGAACGGTCGCCGTGACGGACAGGGTGAATACAAAAGCTCCTCATACAGCTATACCGGCACTTGGAAAAATGACATGGAGCATGGCAACGGCTCCTGTGTCATGGCCAACGGCGATACCTACAAGGGACAGTTCCGCAACGGAACCATAACCGGTACCGGTGATTATAAGTTTGCCAACGGTGACAGCTACAAGGGAACCCTGCGTAACGGTCTTGCCGACGGTAAGGGCGTCTACTCATGGTCCGACGGCTCCGTCTATGACGGTGAGTGGAAAGACAACCGTCGCGAGGGCACCGGCCAGATGGTATGGGCCAACGGCGACAGCTATTACGGTGAGTGGCAGAACGACAAGCCGTGGGGCGACGGCTCCATGAGTCTGGCCGACGGCACCAAGTTCAAAGGCTCCTTTGTGGACGGTCTTGTGGACGGAAAAGGTATAGTCGAGGAGGCCGACGGAACACGTCTTGAGGGAATGTTCAAGGAGGGTGTACGCACCGGAACATTCACCGTAAAGGATAAAACAGGAAAGAAATTAAGGACAATAATATACTGAGATATGATACTTGACACGCTTGACAGACTTGGAGAATACGGATTCATCAGTCCGTTGATGGACAAGGTACAGGAGTTTTTCCGCACCACCAATCTTGAAAGCCTTGAAACGGGCAGGATAGATCTGCAGGGCGATGACCTGTTTGTCAATGTAAACCGTCAGGGCGCACAGACCCGTCAGGAGGTACCCATTGAGGCTCATACGGAGTATATCGACATTCAGGTTCCCATTTCGTCCGACGAGGAGATGGGATTTATATCGGCTCCCTTCATGCCCGTTCCTTCGGTACCCTACAACAAGGATAGGGATGTGGCATTCTATCCCGGTCTGTGCGATACCTACCTGAATGTCAGGAAGGGAATGTTCGTGGTGTTCTTCCCCGGCGAGGGACATGCTCCCGCTATCACCAGGGACGGCATACTTAAACTCATAGTGAAAATACGTAAGTCATGCTGAAGATAATAGAGAATGACCCTTGGCTGACGCCTTATACAGGTGCCATAGAAGGCCGGCACGATCACGCATTGTGGCGTGAAAGCCAACTTACCGGCGGAAAGAAGAGCCTCAAGGAATTTGCCTCCGGATATCTCTATTACGGACTTCTGCGTACAGATAGCGGATGGGTGTTCCGTGAGTGGGCTCCCAACGCTACGGACATATATCTGATAGGTGATTTCTCAGGCTGGGAGGAGCAGGAGCGTTTCCGTCTTAAACGGATAAATCAGGCCGGCGACTGGGAGGTACGCATACCCTTGGGTATGATAGGACACGGCCAGCACTACAAGATGCGCGTCAAGTGGAACGGCGGTCAGGGAGACCGTATCCCGGCATGGTGCCGCAGGGTGGTGCAGGATCCTTCGTCCAAGATATTCTCGGCCCAGGTTTGGGATCCCCAAAAGCCTTATCGTTTCAAGAAGACCTCTTTCAAGCCCAAGCAGGATCCGCTGCTCATTTACGAGTGCCACGTAGGTATGTCACAGGAGAGTGAGACAGTGGGCACATATATAGAGTTCAAGGATAATGTGCTTCCGCGTGTCAAGGCTGCAGGATATAACTGCATACAGGTTATGGCTATCCAGGAGCATCCCTATTACGGAAGCTTCGGCTACCATGTATCGAGTTTCTTTGCCCCCTCATCGCGTTTTGGAACCCCCGAGGAACTCAAGGAACTCATAGATACCGCTCACGGCATGGGCATATCGGTCATTATGGATCTGGTGCACTCGCATTCGGTCAAGAACGAGGACGAAGGACTGGGTAACCTGGCCGGCGATCCCAACCAGTATTTCCTGCCAGGCGACCGCCACGAGCATTCCGCATGGGGCTCGCTTTGCTTTGATTACGGTAAGGACCAGGTGCTTCACTACCTGCTGTCCAACTGCAAATACTGGCTGGACGAGTTCCGTTTTGACGGATTCCGTTTTGATGGCGTCACCTCCATGCTTTACTACAGCCATGGTCTGGGTGAGGCTTTCTGCAACTACGACGACTATTTCAACGGCCATCAGGACGACGATGCCATCTGCTACCTGATGCTTGCCAACAGGCTTATACATCAGTTCAATCCCGATGCCATCACGATAGCCGAGGAGGTGAGCGGTATGCCGGGTCTTGCAGCACCCTTTGATGACGGCGGATTCGGCTTTGATTACCGTCTTGCCATGAACATTCCTGATTACTGGATCAAGGCCATCAAGGAAAAGAAGGACGAGGACTGGTCTGTGGCCGGCATCTTCTGGGAGGTTACCAACCGACGCAAGGACGAAAAGACCATATCCTACGTAGAGAGTCATGATCAGGCTCTTGTAGGTGATAAGACGGTTATCTTCCGTCTGATTGATGCCGATATGTACTGGCATTTCACCAAGGACGGAGGCAACGATGTGACATCACGCGGCATAGCCCTTCATAAGATGATAAGGCTCGTGACCGCATCGGCCATGAACGGAGGATACCTGAACTTTATGGGCAATGAGTTCGGCCACCCGGAGTGGATAGATTTCCCGCGCGAGGGAAACGGGTGGAGCCATAAATATGCGCGCCGTCAGTGGAGCCTTGTCGATAATAAGCAACTCGCATACTGCTGGCTGGGCGATTTTGACCGTGCCATGGTCAAACTTCTGGGTTCGGTCAAGAACTATCAGAAAAAGGATGTGGTGGAATATTGGCATAACGACGGTGATCAGGTGCTGGCTTTCGGCCGCGGTGATCTGGTCTTTGTGTTCAATTTCAACCCCACGCGTTCATTCTCCGATTACGGTTTCCTTGTCCCCAAGGGCTCCTACAAGACCGTATTGGACAGTGACAGCATAGAATTCGGCGGATACGGAAGGGTGGATGACAATCTGGAGCACTTTACTCTCATGGATCCTCTTTACAAGAAGACCCGTAAGGAGTGGCTCAAGCTCTATCTTCCCGCACGCTCTGCAATAGTACTCAAAAAGGTTCGTGCCAATGGGAAAACTGTCTTGTGAGGTGTGCGTAAAGTGGTTGTGCGGAATACTCTTCTCGGTTTTCGCATTCTGCTGGATATATTTCTTCCAGCAGGACCTGCTCTGTGCGGCTTACAACAAGGCGTTGTACGGAATGGAACACCCCATTGGAATAGATGCCCCCAATAGCGCGGTAGTTGCGCTACTGCTTACTGCATTCTCACAGTTGCTGGTGCTCCCGGGTAAGTTCCTTTTAAGGTTCAAGCGCGGTCTTTATGCCTGTAATTACCTTTTTGCGGCTGCTTTCTTAGGGATAATAACGATCTACGACGGTAACTCACTGTTCGGAGAACTGACCATCAAATGGATGCTTACGGTCATATTTGTAGTGCTCCTGTATCTGGTCTGTAAGATAGTGGCATCGGTCCCCAGGTCCGATCACAACGACCGTCCCCGTACCCTTGCCGGCAATCTGCTTATCCTGGCTTTTCTCTTCTGCATGACCGGCTATGTAGGCAATACCGATGAGAACCTCCACCGCCGCCTCCGCATGGAACGTCTCTATGCTGAGCAGGATTACGAAGGGGTGCTTAACGTAGGCAGTTTGGAGGAGGAATCCAACCAAACCATCGACCTGCTAAGAGCCAAATCCATGCTCAACCTGCCCGCCGATGCCAACCCCGCCGGCAGCAGGATAGGGGACCTGCTCTTTGAATACAGCATCTCCGATCCCAAAGCTCTCTCCGCCGCACTAAAAGAAATGGACAACACCCAGGCCTACCTGACCTCCTGCCTTCTGCAAGGAGACATAGACTCGTTCCGGGACTCCATCAACTTGAATAACTACACAACCCTGCCCAAGTACTACCTTCAGGCCCTGATAATAGCCAACGATACTACAGTGCAAGCCAAGTTCCCCGACCAATACGCCCGGGAACAAACCACATACACAACCTTCCGGCAATCTTTGCTCCAACTGGAGTCAGCCCCCAAACAATACCAATCCAACGCCACCTACATTGCCCATCACCAAACCTTCTTCTGGTTCTACACCTTCTCCAAATAACCCTTTCCAAACGCAACGAACCCTCCAACGGCACTGTAAATATAAAAAAGGTGGCGAACCAAAAGGTTCGCCACCAATTGTTATGTTCAAACTGTAATTAGCAGTTCTCAATAGCACCCTGAGCGGCGGCTAACGAGAGCTGATTATCAGCACGTTACGGCAAATTTGGGAAACATTTGGGAAACATTATGAGCATGTACTGCACATTCTGCACCCGATTT
>CACYHW010000012.1 GCA_902774335.1 uncultured Bacteroidales bacterium | reverse complement strand
AGACATCAGGATGCGCTTGATCCAGGGCGTTCCGGGCGCGATTTTCTGCGAAAGGGCCGCGCTCATGAGCATGTAGCGCAGGTTCACCACCAGGCACATGGCTATAACCTCGGCGAATGCGGCCTTGACCGCAATCAGCGAATATGTGCCGTATTCACCGGCCGATGCCCGCGTAAAGAAGCTGGAAAGAAAGCCCTGGCCCGATGTCAGCCCGGCCTTTGCCGCGATTATGCCCAATGAGAACGATACGGCCAGATAGCCCAGGGCTATCGGGAATCCGTCCCTTAATCCATGTATAATGTGTTGTGCCTTACCTCTCATTTTTCTGCAAAGTTACCAAAAGTGACGCAAAGGGGTCGTTTCGTTTTGCGTCATTGTCACAATTCATCCAGCAGTTGAAGGTCCGCCGGCAGCCAGTTGACGCTGTCCAGTTGGTGGGCCGATAACCAGCGCGCCGCCTCGTGCTCCTTGAGCGTGAGCTGACCGCTCTCCACGCGGCACCAGTAGCAGTGCATGACCAAATGAAAAGCAGGGTAGTCCCATTCAATGGTCCTGACAAACCGCTCAATCACGATACGCGTCTCCAGCTCCTCCCAAATCTCACGCTTCAGCGCCTCCTCCGGACTTTCGCCCGGCTCCATCTTACCGCCGGGAAACTCCCAGAAATCCTTGAAATCACCATACCCGCGCTGGGTGGCGAAAATGCGCCCATCGGCATCGTGTATTATTGCGGCTACAACCTCAATCTGTTTCATATTCACGGCAAAAGTAGCAAAAATAGTACAATTGGGGTCAGGCCCCAATTGTTCCCTTTTTGTGTCTTTTTTGTATGTTTGCTGATAATATATTTCGTTGGCATATGAAAAAGGTCTTTATTGCGCTGATTGTGTTGTTATGGCCAGTTGTGAATGCAGTATCGCAGAGTATGATTCTGGGTGGTGAGTTGAGCAACTCGGCAGCCACATCGGTTCATGATATAGATGAGGTCCTGCCGCGCATGAAATCATTGGGTCTGAACACAGTGCTGGTACCCGCTTATTGGGAGCTGCTGGAACCTGTTGAGGGCAAGTTTGACTTTACGCTCATTGACCGGACAATCGACGTGGCACGCAGCCAGGACCTTAAGATAGTGTTCCTCTGGTTCGGGGCGTGGAAAAACTCAATGTCCTGTTATGCTCCGGGATGGTTCAAGCAGGACACCAAGCGCTTTCCCAGGGCCGAAACAGCTGCCGGAAAGCCGCTTGAGATAGCCAGTTGTTTCAGTGACAACGTTCTCAAGGCCGATCTCAAGGCATTCAGCGCCCTGATGGAACGCATTGGTCAGAAAGATCCGCAGCACCAGGTAGTCAGGATGATGCAGATTGAGAATGAGATAGGTATGCTGGAATCGGCCCGCGACCACTCCAGGCTTGCAGAGAAGGCATACATCGGCCAGGTCCCTGAAGTGTTGCTCAAGAAACTGGGCATAAAGAAAGGAGGCACCTGGGCGCAGGTATTTGGAGCCGATGAATATGCCGATGAGAAATTCATGGCCTACCATTACGCCTGCTATGTGGAACAGTTGGCTCTTGCGGCGCGCTCCATCCACGACATGCCGCTTTATGTGAATGCCGCCATGAACAGCCGCGGCCGCAAGCCGGGTGACTATCCGTCGGCCGGCCCTTTGGCGCACCTGATAGATTTCTGGAACGCAGGTGCTCCCAGCATCGATTTCCTGGCTCCCGATATTTACGATACCGGGTTCAGAATGTGGGCCGGGAGGTATGCCATTCCCGCACGTCCGCAGGATGGCGGTGTTGTCAGGAACAGGTTGTTCATCCCCGAGACCCGATGCTGCAGGGATTGCGGAGTGAGGGCGATGTATGCGTTCGGCGAGCATGACGCTTTGGGCTTTTCGCCGTTTGCCATAGACCAGGCATCGGCCGATGAGACCGATAACATCACAAAAGCCTACAATCTGCTAAGACAGGTCTCAAATCTGAAACCGGCCGACAGGAAGAACTCCTGGGGGCTGCTCTTTGACCAGGAGGATACAGAGCGGATTATCGATGATGAAGGCACAGTAATGACCTGCCGTCACTATTATACTCTGCCTTGGGACCCGCGTGCCACCGACGGAACGCAATGGCCCGAGGGTGGCGCCATGCTGATAAAAGTGGGTCGATATGACTATCTGCTGGCCGGTTGCGGAGTTGTGGTTGATTTCAAGACCCGCACCGAAAAGGAACAGGAGCAGAATAAGACGTTGGGTGAAGATGGATTTGCCCAATCCGGAACTGATTCAGATGCACGCACCGACAGGTTCAGGGGAAAACGCCTGGGACTGTTGTCGGTCGATGAGGTACAGATTTCACCGGATGGCCAGCTGATATATCTGCGGCGCGAAAACGGAGATCAGAGCCATCAGGGACGGCACGCACGCATCGGTACCGATGACTGGAAGATCCTGCACATCAAACTTTACGAATATTGACCGTACAAAAGTAGTACAAAAGGGGTCTGTCCCCTTTTGTACTATTCCAATCACAACAATTTCTTCATCTCTTCCTCATCCGGAAGCAGTTGTTTCAACCTTTCCTGACTGGCTCTATATGTGGCAACCCCCATCGGTCGTTGGTAATCTTGAAGGACATATTCCACAAAAGTCTTATCGGCATCCTTACACAAGATAATCCCTAAAGGCGGGTTCTCACCTTCAATCCTTTCATCATCATCAAGAATGTGCAGATAGTGGGAAAGCTGTCCCAAATAACCTGGTTTGAAAGATCCTTTTTTAAGTTCAACCACAACGAGTGATCGCAGAATTCTATTAAAGAACAGCAAATCAATCCAATTGTCATGCCCAAGTTTATCATAATGAACTTGGTTGCCGATATACGCGAACCCCTTCCCAAAAGTCATTATGAAGTTCCTGATATTGTGAACGATCTCATTTTCTATCACCCGTTCGTCAATATCCTCCTCACGTTGCCCTAATTGTTCAACGTTGATAAAGTCGAGCAGATATTCATCCTTAAACAATTGTATCGCTTTGAACGCTTGTTTGTTATCGGGAATAGCTGCGTTGAAATTGTTGGGCATCTTTCCTTGATTGTGGAATGCATCCTCTGCGATACGCTTTTGAAGTTCGCTGACAGATAATTTTTCTTCATGACATAGATGTATATAAAAAGATCTTTCCTCCATTGTGCTGGATCCAGAAAGAATAGCTATGTGATGAGTAAAACCGATGCTAAAAAAGGCGGCGATAGGTATGTCTAGAAGATTATTGTTTGCTGCATCTATCTTTGAGCCTAATTTGGCAGTCGCGACTGCCAAATTTACACTTTTTTGCAATTCGTCAGTCGCGACTGACGAATTTACACTTTTTTGCATTTCATCAGTCGCAACCGATGAATTGGTGTCCAAGCATTTCCATTTCTCATAGAATATCCTCATATTTCTCAAATTACGAGGAGAGAAACCTTTAAGCCCAGGCATTTCAATTGATAGCTGCTTGCTGATGACATCAACAGCTTCTTTACCCCAATACCCCTTTCTGGTATTATAGGATATATACCGGCCGATACCATAGTAAAGGGCAAGCTGCTCCTGGTTAACACTGGCGAGAGCCTTTGACTGACTCTGCATAATAGCTGTCTTGATCTGATGGACAGCATCATTGTACTTAGGACTAAGAATGTCTTTCATTGTCATAACAAACAAGTATAGTTAGGTTAAACATGATATCTACACACAAAGGTATCAGACACTGCAAATATAGCAAATAACACTATAGGATAGTTTCCATAACTGATTATCTTTGCATCATATGGAACCTATAACAAACAGAACAACCCCCGATCTCATAACCGCCCTAAACCCCGGTGAGATCTTCGTCTTTGGCAGCAACGCCCAGGGAATGCACGCCGGCGGAGCCGCCCGATTCGCCCTGGAACACTTCGGAGCGGAGTGGGGCGTGGGCGAGGGCCTGCAAGGCCGATCGTACGCCATCCCCACGATGGAAGGCCTGGACAGCCTCAAACTCGCAGTAGACCGCTTCATAGCCTTTGCCGGGCAGCATCCCGAGTACACGTTCCTGGTAACTCCTATAGGCTGCGGCATTGCCGGCTACCGCGAATCCCAGATAGGGCCGATGTTCGAGCACGCGGCCGCCCTCCCCAACGTCTGCCTGCCCGCCAGCTTCTGGGCTGTACTTTAATGACGCAAAGTGACGCAAAGGGGTCGTTTAATAATGCGTCATTTTTGGGGGCCGATGCCCGAACGCTAATACTCACTGTTTGGGGACATTGAATCCAATAGGGTTGCACCCAGTGTGCCTGGCCCTATCGCTTTGTAATTCAGCTAATGCAGAACTTATGGCGTCAAGTTGAGCACGTGTTGTTTCGTTGATGTCATTTTGGTCAGCTAAGATGTCGTTCAAATCAACCCTTAGTTGCATTATCTCAGATCTGATCTGTTCTATTTGCAGCTGAGTATTACCAACTATCAGCAATGCTTCCTGCATTTGAAAGAAAGCACGCATAATATTTATATTTGCTTTTACAGCAATTTCTGACCTTAAAAGCCCTGATAGCATAGCTATTCCTTCACGGGTAAATGCAAATGGAAGGTAACGGTTTCCACCTCTATTGTTTGAGGTGAAATTTTTGCACCTCAAAGCATTTTCATTCTCTTCACTCTTTAAGGTGAAATTTTTGCACCTTAAAGATTCGTACTCCTCTTTTGTGAGTTCAAACATAAAATCGTCTGGAAAACGCTCAATGTTTGCCCTGACTGCTCTTTTTAGGTTCTTGGTTTCAACATTGTACAATTCAGCAAGGTCAGAATCTAACATAACCTTGTACCCTCTAATCTCATAGATTTTGCGCTTAATTGGTTCTAGATCATTCATATTTTTCACATTTAATAATTAGTATTATCTGCAAACAACAAGGGGTATCCCTGGCCTGACACCTTATGCCTAGCGGAATACCCCGGGTATCAGATACTGCAAATGTATAAAAAAAATGAAAACGACGCAATGGGTTCGTCTCCTGATGCGTTGTTTTTGGGAGGAATTCAATAGGATAACTCCCATTACTGCATATCTTTGCATCAAACCAACCCCAATATGGACGACAAACCAAAAAAGGACAATCAAACACCATCCGGTCATGACGGCAAACCAACCCCGCTCCTGATCGTCATAGCCTCCATTTTTGCAATTGGCGTCGTTGTGCTTGTAGCTCGATTCAACGATCCTATCCTGTTGCTCCTTTTCTTCTTGTTGGTGTTGTTCCTTTAGTGGCGGTTTTTGGGTGGGCCGATGTCTCAACGGTGCGGTACCGGGGTGTGCGCAACGATTATTAATCAAAAAGACAGTGATCTAAAAACAGTGAATTTTTTGTGTTTTCCGGAATATGGAGTATTTTTACGATTTGGGAACCAATAGTCCTTTACTTTATTTTAAGATACGCTGTTTTGCGATACTTTTTTGTAGCTAGATAATATGTTGTTTAGCAATTATATTTACTAGTCTTTTGTGGCTAATAGCGTTAAAAATGAATAATTGGATTATGATTTCCTGGTTAGTATAGAACCTATTCAATTATTCAAATATGTTACTTATTCCGAGCAGTAAAGGTGAGTATTCTGAATTAGAAAAAAGAGTATATGAACGTCTTAATAGCCTATTAAAAGATTACCGTTCATTTTCAGTAGAATTGTTAAACCCGTTATTGGGCGATCGATATGGATTCCAACAATATATACCTGATATACTTATTAAAAAGGAGGGTAAGATTGTTTCTATAATTGAAGTAAAAAGTGAGTCCCAATTCCTATTGAATTCAAACTATCGAATTTGGGAGAACAGGTATGCCGAAAGATTACCAGAACAATTTAAAGATTGCCTGTTTGCTATCACAGATGGCAATAGAATGCTTTTTAAATACCCAATTCTAATAATCACAGACTACACAATATTTGTTAAGATACTTACAAAAAAAACTCGACTAAACTATTTCACCACAAATATTGGTTCATATAAAAATCAAATTAAATCTTATATAGAAACACACATTGATAACAAAAGTGATTTAAAAGAATGGGTTGATACATTAACCCCTGATTCATTTGAAGAAAATGATATTTCAGTGCGTTTTAGCTCAGATGAACTTGAAAATTGTTTTTTCCTATATTTATTAGGTAAAGTTACAGATGACAAGATATGTAGATATACTTCTTTGAATAGTCTATTTACTTTGTTGAAATCTGTGAAACAGAATATGTGTAGTATCGTCTGTATGAATGATAAGGGTGAATTAAACTACGTCAATAAAAAGGTCTCATTTAATTGTGACACTATTCCTGATGATCCTAATAACTGCTATATTATGTCACTTCTACCAATTAGCCATGAAAACGAATTGACTTTTTGGAGGTTGTATGGTGATAATGCTGAAGGTGTTTGTCTTACATATTCAATTAATAAAAACCTAAAGAATGGTGAACATAAAGGTTTTTATTTGGCTCATGTTAGTTATGAAGATGAGAATGGAAATCATCCTGAATTGGCTTTTATAAATGATTTGGCTGTATCTGGTTTCAATAACAATAAAGTATTCACCTTTAGGAACTGGCATATTTGGAAGCATTTCTTTAAATCACATCATTATTCTATAGAGGACGAAGTGAGACTATTATATGTTCCATCAAATAATGACAAAACAAAGTTTGATTGGATAAAGAATGATGATAATAAAATAGTATCAAAGATGCTTCTGTTCGATCTGAAAAGTAATCATGCTGGTGTCACCTTTCCATTGAATCTTTTCAAAGTAATAATAGGACCAAAAATTGGTGATGGCGATGTGATAGAACAGTATGGCTATATGGCAAAGAGTACAATTAAAAGTGTTGGTGATGTAATCTCATCTGATTTGATGGATACATATCGTTGACGCAAAGGGGTCGTTTTGTTTTGCGTCACTTTTCCGAACAGGGCTCTGGCTGTAATCTGAAAGCATTGTCATCTATCCGCATTTGATATAGGTTTATTTTCGGATTCAGCTTTTTGCGGGCATATTTGATAATAGTTTCCTTTTTGGTCGGATCAATATTGATGCCAAAATAGATGGACTCAAAACATTCGCATTTAAGTGGCAAATAATGGCGTATTTCGCGCCAATCCCATACTTCCTTTGGGTGCTTGGCTTGCTCAAGAGTTAATGCGGCGTATGCCTGGCTTGGTTTAGGCATAATTAATCTGACCTCTTGTTCGTATTCCCATTCCTTGGCTTTTGTCGTCCACTGATACATTCGTTGTTCAGCGGATGGTCCATAAGCACTTGGGCGTTCTATGATATCGTAGTAATTAACATCAAGAACGAAAGGTTTAAGATAAATCGTACCAAACATGGGAGGGACGGAATCTAATACTTTATCTATATCAAGACCTATGCATATCCCCTTGTGATTATAACAATAATGACTCCACATAAGTATTGAGTCATAGACTTTAGACAGACTGCAAAGCCAGGTTTCATTACGCAAATTAAGGGCGTCATTTTCAGCAATTTTTTTCTGCCATTCTTTATGAAAATCTCCTTGTGCCCTGGAATCCGGCACATTAGAGGAATCAAATAGTTTGGGATGACAATCAAAGGGATCATTCAGCTGGGTGGCATTGGTAAATTGGAGATTCTGTTTCCCAATCATGTCTTTTGCTCCAGTTATATCTAGATATTTATATAGTATGCGAGTCATTATGTAAGTTCTTCAATACGATCTATCTTCGAAAAACAAAAACTCGGAGTTGCTTTGGGGTAATAGCGTCATACTTAATATCAAACGCTTTCCCTATATTTCAATACAATGTCGGCCGTAGTAATTAGAGGTTGGTATTGCAATCCCGGGGTTCGCAATTCGTTAAGGAGTCCTTTGATGTTAATTTGGCCAATATTGACCTCTTCATCGAATTGGAACAGCACATAATCGCCATGAACCTCAGGATATTTAAGATCTTCCATTTCTTGGGCATTAACTCCAAAAATGTCCTTGACATGAAAAACTCGGTATTCTCCTGTATCAATAGAGCTATTGAAATACAAAATGACAAACTGGATGTTTTGGTTCTTAAATACATCAATTGTTTTGGCTCCGCTTCTGCCGTAATCATCAGTTTTCAGTCGTACATTATATACCAAACCACATGCTTTGCTGGCGTCCATCATCCAGGCCATCAGCTCTTTTGTCCTGCAATAGCCCACAAGTACTCCACGACTCAAATCACGCTCCAAATAGTGAGTGGTAAGCCATTGGGGCGTAGGTATAGGCTTAATGCGTTCCACCTCCATTATTGGTTGCAATATTTCCTCAGGCTTATCGCCAAGATTACAGGGCACAACTACAAAAGATTTTTTTAGTTCAGAAAGCAGGGTATCATTATTTCCTTCAGGATCCTTGTTGTCTAAAGCTAAGGAATAAATGTTGTTGTCCGCGTATGGAGTATATGTTTTGCCAAGTATATCCTGGAAATGAGTCTTGAAATACTGCTTGGCATTAACGCCAGGCTTCGCCTCCATTGCATAGAATTTGAAATCAGCCTGAAGCCATTCTTGAATCTCCGTTCTGAACTTATCCCTTACTTTCTTCTTCCACGCGGCTTTCTGTGTGGCATTATCACGTGCATATAGTGATAACACAAACAGGAAATTCACATCGTAGTGGAACAATAGCAAAGTGTCTCGGTCAAACAAACGGTTCTTAAATTGTTCCTTTCTGTGCTTATTGTTCTGCCTGTCAGTTTTCTCAATGCCGTCATTGGCATAATCAAAAGCTTCATCCATCTTGGCAGAGATAAAGAAGTTTGGAATGATGTTATAACCTTCGGTGACATCATCCCTTAACTTGACACCGGAATCCGGCGTTTCACCTCTATTGAATATATCAAGATTCCACTGTATAACATTCCTTGCGTAAGTGTACTGCTTGTAGATGGACTCATCGCCCAGCTCATGGCCAATCTTATAATATTTGGAATCACCAATATAGTAGGTTTGTCCTTCATGTCCCTCAATAAGACTCTTGGCAGTAAATAAATGGTCAACTATCTTGCCATCCTCCTGCTTCTTTTCCATACCATCGGGTAAAGGATTGTCACCAATCAGTTCATCAATAATGGCTTCAAAGACAGTATAGAAATTCTTAACCAGCAGATACTCTTTCTTCTCCGTGTTAATGAGTACCTGTCGTGCCTCATCAAAGAAAGCATAGCACAGGTTCCACAGCTCCAATGCCTTATCAGAGAAGTATTTATATTTGATTTGGCGTAATCGCGTACGTCCAAATCCGTTCAGATAGGTCTTAAATTGTGCACCTTTTATAAGTTGGAACTGACAATTGATTTCTTTTGGGAATCCATAGGTGTCACCTATGTAATTCAAGATGGAGAAGAATAATATCAGCAGCTCTTCATCAAAGTTTATCTGCCGTTTCTTATTTACCGGATTCAAATAAATAGGCTGTCCGTCCTGCACAATAGCTCTGGAATGGCTAATTGTACGTGTCCAATTTATCTTATTATAGCCGGAATGCAGATTCTTCACAATGAAGAAAAAGAAACTCTGATTATCTCTGTTGAATTGCAGCAATTGGAGCAGAATATCCAGATAGGTATTACTGAGCCTGCGGCTCCCTTTTCCTATCTGAGCAATCTTCATATGATATACTATGCCTGTATCATTAAGCCTGTCATTCTTATAAACGACAATAGCACGGTATATCCAAACCGCAAATTTGTACAGGAAATCTTTTTCCTTGCTGTCAATATCTTTGTTTACGTCAGGATGTACTATGTCTTCAGGTTTATACTTTCCAAAGACAAGTTCTTCCCCATCCACATCCTTCAGTAAAACCTTAGGTAGAATAAATACGCAGTCACGTACATCGGGATGAGAGCAATAATAGTAACCTACATAGTGTATAGATACTTTACCCTCCACATTCTCTAATGCATCAATTCCGTGGAGAATATTCTTCACCACAGAAACATTATACTGGTATTCTTCTACGAGAATGCGCATTTATCACCTTGTTTCTAATGACAGACCGATATTTAGCATTTTATCGAGGTCTTCAAGAATTCTTATGTATGTATAGCTCTTGCACCCTTTTACAACAAACAATTGTCCTAACTGGTAATAAGAATAACCTTTGTCATTATGCTCAATTTCAGGTTGTTTCATTGTTGATATGACTGGACAATTGAGCCGCTTATACTTCAATGAATTCACTTTTGGCATTATTCTATCTTCACCAATAATATTTAGTGCCTTTAAAAACGAATCAAATTGAGTTGATTCTGCAGTTTGGATAATCGGGTTTCCTGGAATATTGATTGAAATAAGTGATTCTTTTCTTTCGTTTCTCCCATCTCCATCGTTATTATCTGCATCTATAATATCAACTTCTGTAGCACCAATTGGGGCTAAACCTAGGTTGCGGAGGAATAGGGCTATCTTTTCCTCTTTCACAATAGCACGTCCTTCCATGTCGGTTGTATAGAACTTGCTAAAGGATAGAACCTTTCCGTCGGAATCCTCAAATAAGCCACCTGCTTCCTCTGCAAAATCCTTGAATACATCATTCCAAAGGTAGAAAACTACTTTGCCAACAAATGTATCGGCCTTGATGATACCCTCTTTTGATTTGCAGAAGAAATACCCCAATTTCTTGTCCTCAGAATTCGTGGTATTCCCAATCTGTTCATTGATTTTTTCCAGGAACTGCCACCAGTCATAAAGGTTCCCTGCAGCTTCAATCTTCCAGCCCATTTTTGCGTCAGTAATAGGTATATACTGCCAGTCCCAGCGGCGTTTAAATGCGGAGTCTATGGGGAACAGGCTTTGGTCGCTTGTGTTCATTGTTGCCCAAATGTACAGGTTCATTGGCAGTTTAAGCTCCTTACCACTCAATACATCCTCTGGTATGGCAGCCTTTTGCTCATCAGTAAGTGCAGCAAAACCGTACTTCTTATCATTCTGTAGGAATCTGATAATATCATCATCGGGCGAAATCGGATATTCAGATTCGCCATCATCGTTTCTGTCAAGTAGCTGAAACAAATCACCGAATATCTGTGCGCAGTTTCCGCGGTTTATCTCTTCTATAATCAAATAAAACGGTTGCTCCAAATTCTTCCATGCGCCGGTGTACGCTTTCAGAAAAGCCTGCGGTACAAACTCATAGATGATTTTACTTTCCGGTTTACCTCCTTCCACAGGCACTTGTTTTGTGCCTATCAGAGTCATCTTGGGCTCTTGTGTTGTTGTGGGTTTATAGGCTCCCACAAATGTGGCGTAATCACTATCTGGGTGGAATGTGGTGCGAACATTGGGTAATCCTTTGTCATCAACCTCTCTCTTAATGGTTTTGGACTTACCCGTGCCTGGAGCTCCGTAGAAAATGAGATTCTTAGATAAATTATTGTCTATAGATGTTTTGCTTTCCGAGAAGTGTTCAAAGAAAGCTTTTTTGTCATTTCTATCAAGATATTGTTTCATAAAATCAATTGCTTTAGCGGTTAGTTCAATGTTCCCAAGAGTATCTACTTTTATAATGTCTGTATATGTGTTTATGACATTTGAAATGATATCAATATTGCCAATGTCTTCTTTAAAAACTGCTTCTAATATGGCATGTAGCCTTTTTTCATCAGGGTGCTCATACACATAGCCTATGATTGCAGCCAAAAAAGGTTTAGGTTGGTCTAAATGCTTAATAGACCTGGTGTAAGGATTAGGTACATAATACCGGGTAATCCAACTCTTCATATAAGATAAAGCTTCGGCTTCATTTATATCATGATCAAATCTAGGGTAGTATTGACCATCATCGGACTCGTAATAAAGTCCAACTTGACATGCGAGTTGATAAGGAGTATGAAAAAAACCGGGCCATTTTTTCTCTACTATCATTCTAAATTCATCGGAAGGCATCGCCCGATGGGGCAAAACCTTAACGAGTTCAATGATAGTGCTCACGTATGGATTTCTCCATCTACAAATAGGATCCGCCATATTATATACCGTATTGGGTTATGTCCATCTGTCGCAATAAAGCAATCAAAACATCAACAATGATGCTGTTTCCTGCTTGTTTATATGCTGCAGTATCCGGAACTACTATCCGGAAAGTGTCATCAAAACCCATAAGTCTGTGACATTCCCTTGGCGTTAATTTCCGGTATCTGCCTCTATCTGTTGCTATCTTTACAGAGCTGTCGTTGAGTAAGTGAAGTCTGTTCCTATCATCAAATCTGACAGCATATCTGGCAAGATTCTTGGTGGCGTAGTAATCGGTCTCATAGTCAGCAATCCTGTATAGGT
This sequence comes from uncultured Bacteroidales bacterium, assembly GCA_902774335.1. GTDB lineage: Bacteria > Bacteroidota > Bacteroidia > Bacteroidales > Bacteroidaceae > Colenecus. Next base: position 69,722 of record CACYHW010000012.1, on the reverse strand, counting down.
AATCATCATTGTCAGGATTGGTTTTGTCTTCTAAGAGTGCCGGATGGAATACAAAGTCACCATGCCAGTTAAACTGCTGGTTCCTTTTTTGGCATAGCATCACTTCACCGTTAATCTGAGTATAGCTCTTTTCGTGATTAACAGCTTCAGTTATAAAGTGTACGCCTCTCTCTTTGAGTAAATACTTTGAATCCACCACTTGTTCCAGAAAATCATACATACATTCCTGTAGCGGAATAGGTGCAGGGTACTTGAAATCTGTTTCTCTCCGAAAGCCTATACAATATATTCTATCTCTACTCTGTGGTATTCCATAATTTCTACCATTAAGTATCTGATAATATACATCGTAGTCACAATCTTCCTCAAATGTCTGCTTAATCACTTTCCAAGTGTTTCCTTTGTCGTGATTGAGCATTCCCTTGACGTTTTCAAAGATAAAGACCTTCGGTTTGCATTCAATAACTACTCGGGCAAATTCACTGAACAAAGTTCCGCGGGTATCCTCAAATCCTCCACGTTTGCCTCTCATAGAGAATGCCTGACAAGGTGCCCCACCTACAAAAAGATCAATCTGATTTAAAAATGGTTTTGCAGAGAAATCATGTATATCGGTGTGCCAGCGGTTTTCATCAATATCATAATTGGCAAAATATGCCGTTTTGCAATCAGGATCAATATCTCCTGCAAATTGTATCTGGAAATTTAATCCAAGGCGGTGCAATGCATGTTCAATAGCACCAATGCCACTAAAGGAGGTGCCAACCCTTATAAGCCTTTCAGGGTGGCTGAATTCTTTGGTCCTCCAGTCAGTACCGGTGGTGTCAAAGTTTGCCTTGGTATTCTGTATATCTTGATACTTGTTATGCATTGTCTATGCCATATTTAGTAATGTCCATTTGCTTGAGTAATGCAATCAGAACATCTACAACTATACTATTGCCAGCTTCCATATATGCAGGTGTGTCAGGAACGGCTATATTAAAGTCATCACGGAATCCCATAAGACGCAAACATTCTTTGGGCGTAAGCTTCCTGATACCATTAACGCCTTTATCTTTCCTGTATGTTACATAATTGTCAACACCGGCTCTATGCATTTTGTGCATGGATTGGAGCAATGGCCTTGCTATATCCAAATCTGTTTTGGTAGAAGTCTTGAAGTTCTTTGTTCCTCCTGCTAAGACATAATTAGCAACGGATGGTGACAGATAGTATTTATCTTTAATATCCTCAACAGGGAATATGAATTCATCAAAGTTCGGTCTGATTCTACCAGTTGCCAAATCAGCAATTCTTTCTTTGTTTGGGGTTATTACCTTACAATTGGTTTCAGCATGATAATACGCACTGTCTTTATAATCCTCCAGGAAATCGTACATCTTGTACGGTAATTCAATGGGAGCTGGATATTTGAACTTCGTCTTCTTCCTGAATCCTATGCAGTATAATCTCTCTCTTGTTTGCGGAATACCATAGTCCCTAGCATTGAGTAACTGGAAGTGCACATCGTATTTGCAATAATCTGTAAAAGTATTGTAGATTACTTCCCAAGTCTTGCCGTCATCGTGCTTGAATAACCCTTGTACATTCTCAAAAATGAACACTTTGGGTCTGCACTCTCTTACGACCCTTGCAAATTCTCTGAACAGAGTGCCACGGGTATCTTCAAATCCAAGTTTATTTCCCACTATAGAGAAAGCCTGGCATGGAGCACCACCTACAAATAGATCAATTTGGTTCCTGTATGGTTTGGCATTGAATTGATATATATCATTATGCCATCTGTTTTCTTCTATATGATAATTTGCAAAGTATGATTTCTTGCAATTTGGTTCTATGTCACCGGCAAACATGATCTCGGTATTGAGACCCAATCTTTTAAAGGCATATTCAATAGCACCTATTCCACTGAATGAAGTTCCAATCCTGATAGTTCTATTTGGATATTGGAATTGCTTTTCTTTCCAATTGGGCTTTTCTGTGTCAATATTGCTCGGTGTATTCTGTGTAGAATCCATTGATAGGTTGCTGTCTATAGTCGTAATTACTAAATGTGCAAATTTAGTAGAATAATCAAAAAAAATAGAGAGGAAGGGCGACTTTTGTCGTCCTCAATTATCAACAGAATAACATTCTAGTTGTCGATGGTAATTATTTGTAATTGGTATGTGCTGTAAGGTACAGTTTAGATAGCGTGTAATCTAATGAGCGTAATGTCATTTCTCTATGAGCATGCTTTAATTGGCATTCCCACAATACAATTGTGTTCCATCCCATCTGCTTCAACTTCTGCAGAACCTCTTCATCACGCTCTTGATTGCGCTTTATCTTGGCATTCCAAAACTCAGTGTTAGTCTTTGGGATTTTACAACAGTCACTGCTTTCGGGCGTCTGAGCCTTGAAGTCCACATTGTGCCCATGCCAAAAACAACCGTTTATGAAGATGCAGGTCCTATAACTGCACAGCACGATATCTGGCTTGCCTGGCAGACGTGGATGGTTCAGCCTATAACGATATCCATTACTCCAGAGAAAGCGACGCACAATCAATTCAGGCTCAGTATTGCGGCAATGGATGGCCGCCATATTAAGATGCCGTTGTTCAGGAGTAATGCGGTCTGCCATATAGTTTATAAGAACTAATAACCAATAATTACACGATTGTATCACAATAAGTCTTGTTGACAACTCTATCTCTCATTAATTTCATATCCTTGAAATTCCGACTGATGTTTTGGGCGAGTTCGAGGTAATTGTCAGTTCCGTCTTCCTTTTTGTAATAAAATGGTTTGATTGAAATGCAGTTTTTGTGCTCAAATAGAGTGTTTAAAAGAGTTCTGTCTGATTTGCCACAGGAGTGTCCCATAATGTAGATTTGGTATGGAGCTGACTCCATGAAAGACAACACATCTCTATAGTTTGCGGATTCTAAGTATTTGATTGATTTTATGTTTCTTCTACATTCGTCGTTGTCTGTTTCCTTTATCTTGTTGTATCTTTCATCGAGTTCATCTCCATAACCGAATATCACACTTTGGGGTTCTTCGATAGAACCGTGAATATTGGTAACTACCCCTAGCTTGTTGTTGTGGTATAATTGGACGGTATGGGTGTAGTTGAAATTCAATAAAAGAACTGAATGAGGGAGCAAATAAGGTCTGGGTATTTCAACTTCAAGCACGTTATTGTGTTTTTCGAAGCTTTCTTTTATTTTACTGTGGTCTTCAGGGAAAGCATGTTCTGCTGCTCCATAACCATGTATTTTATTGTTAATCCATTTTTCGTCTCGCTCAACGCATTGTTCTACGTATTGTTTGAGGATGTCAACAGAGCCAACGGCGATATCTTTGATATTGATTGGCGAATATATTTTTGAATAGATAAAACTCTGTTTGCTTAATTCTTTATCATTTATTGTAGTTAGATATTCTACCAATAAGTCCTGAATGTATTTGAGCTGATTATTAAGTGTGATGAGTTTATTCTGTGCGTTTTCTTCAAACGCATATTGAGTCAGTAATTTATAGTATTCTTCCTCTATATCAACCCATTTCTTTGTGTTGATGCTTTGGATTATGCTTTTAAAGAAAGGCGAATCTTCAACTTTGTATGAATCTGTTTTTTCTCTAATAGCTTGTATTATGTCACTGCCTTTTGTATTTCGAATAGGTGAGTTATTTAACCAGTAAAATGTGCTCCATGCACTTTCTCCTAAAATAGTTAACTTACATAGAATGTCTTCGGATACTTTACCGCGTATTGAAATTAATGAACTCACTCTTTTGTCCCAATACCATTCAATAAAATCTTGATAACTGGTTTTGAGGCCGTGAGCTAAATCGAATCCATTTCCTATGAGTACTATTCTATTCATATCATATTGCTGCAATGACAGTATCCAAAGAGTCAGTAATCAAATCAAACATCTTATACATCAGCTCCGGATCCTCCTTGTCGGGGATGTAGGCGATGACCTTCTTGCCGGCACCGGCCATCCAGCCGGCTTCGGTGTGGGCGGATCGGCCGCAGGGGAGTACCAGGACGCAGATATCGGCCTCCTTCATGGCGTCAAAATCGCGCTGGAATCCGTATCGGGCCCATTCGTGGTCCAGATGGCTTATGTAGTCCTGGGTGGTCCAATTGGCCCAATCTGGATCTACATCTTTCCAAAAGAAGCCGCCTTTGCCGTCGGGCGGGTTGCGGAAATCAAATACTTGGTGTCCTTGCTCGCGGAGCTTCTTTACTACTTCAGGTTGGTAGGGGTTTTTCCAGCTGGATGCTACGTATATCTTTGCCATGTTGGTTAGTTTTGCGGTAAAGGTACTCATTTGGCTTCAATTATTCAAGTCACCAGCTATCATCCTCCACCGGACATCACCGACTCATCTTCGAGCCATCTTCGAGCCATCTCCGAAGGCATAAGCTTTGTAAAGTGCTGTAAAGTGCTGAATTTGGTTGTCACTTTTTTGTCTTAAGCCTAAACCAAATTGACAGGCTATTAAAAAAGTGTTATCTTTGCCATTACTAATACCGTAAGGGCGCTTTAACGGCACGCAAAGGTGTTAGTTGAGCGCCCTTAGTATTTGTTTGCAACGTTTTTTACTTAATACCTAGTTGTTATGTCTCAAAATGAACTATTTCATGATGCTTGTGTAATTATCGAGCAAGCTCAAAGATGGGCTTATCAGGCCGTTAATGAAACTCTTATTAAGCGTAACTGGCTGCTGGGAATGCGTATTCAGCATGAGGTTTTGAATGATCAGCGGGCGGAATATGGTGAGCAGGTTATCAAGAATCTGGCCAAGGAACTGACTGCAACTTATGGGCGAGGCTTTTCCCGGAATAACCTATACAGGTTTGTGTCCTTTTATAAGTCTTTTCCAAATCTTTTGAAAGAGGAGAATGGAAGAGATGAAATTGTCCCGTCAGTGATGGGACAATCTGAAATAATCCCGTCAGTGATGGGATTATCTGAAAAATCAGACTTATATGCGTCTCTTAGACCTACTAAACCAATCAGACTTTCTTGGACTCATTATGGCATTATTTTACAAGAACTGACACTTGATGGTCGTATTTGGTATGAGAATGAAGCTGCAAAAGAAATGTGGAGCACACGCACGTTACAGCGTAATGTTTCATCACAATATTATCATCGTCTACTGCAGTCTCAAGATAAGGAAGTTGTTCGTAATGAAATGAAGAAACTGACAAAACCTTTGCAGGATAAGCTTGAATACTTTAAGAGCCCGGTAATAGCGGAGTTCCTGGGATTTAAGAACAACACGGACTATACTGAGAGTAATCTGGAGCAAAGCATTATTGACCATCTGATTCCATTTCTGATGGAGTTGGGAAAAGGTTTCGCGTTTGTGGATCGTCAGAAACACATTCATACAGAGAAAGAAGACTATTACATTGATCTAGTCTTCTATAACTACCATCTGCGTAGTTTTGTGCTTATTGACTTGAAAACTACTAAACTAAGTTATCAAGATGTTGGCCAGATGGATATGTATGTAAAAATGTATGACGAACTGGTATGTCCGGAAGGCCATAATCCTACTATAGGTATGTTATTATGTGCTGAGACTGATGAGGATGTTGCGCATTATTCGGTCCTTAACAGCAATGATCAGTTATATGCTGCAAAATACCTCACTTATATGCCTACACAGGAAGAGTTGCGTCGGGAGATAGAACAACAAAAGGAATTCTTCAGATTGCAGAATACTTAAGTCTCTATGAAAGATTATTTTGGTGGCGGTACAATTGGGGTCTACTGTCCCCTTTTGTGCTATTTTGGCAAAAACGCCGCAAAGGGAAACGACCCCAATGCGTCAACCCCAATGGTATCATTTTAGGGTTGTGATCACCAAAACCGGGTTGGAGTCAATAGTGATTTCGGGGAAATCCTTCTGCATGGGCTCGTACTGGAGTATGGTTTCGGCGTCGTAGACGCTTACCAGGCGTTCCTTGTAGCAGTACTGGTAGGACGGCACAAAGTCCAGGGTGGAGTCGGGCTCCATTAGTTCGCTGCGGTAGTAGCGGGTGGTGAGGTCGTTATCCTTGTCGTACATGCAGAACACAAAGTTGCTGTTGCTTACCAAGGTGATTCCCATGTAGCGGTGGTTCTCCCAGTACTGCAGCTTGGAGTAGACCAGGTCTTGGTCCTGGGCAGCGCTCACTTTCTGGCGGTATTCCTGGGGCATGACTATATCGGTCCTGATTTTGTAGGCGGGTATCAGGGTGTCGTTCTTATAGTGGAAGATGTAGTCGGTGTCTTCCTGGCCCATGCAGCCTATCACGCTGTCGTTTATGTGGATCAGGTACTTGTCGGCAAACGTCAGGCGCTGGTAATCGGATTCTACCTCGTACAGGATGCGCTGGTTCTGGCCGTTTTCATCGGCCTCAAAGATTCCTCGCTGGTTGCTGCCAAACAGATTCATTAGGAGCATGTGGCCGTTGGGCAGGACTACAAAGTCGACTGTGGTCCAGCTATCCATGGGGAAGTGGCGCTTGTACTTGCCGTCAAAGTCGTAGATTATGACCTGCTGGGCCTGATTGTCCAGGGCGTAGATGAGGCTCTGGTCCTCCACTATGTCAAAGTCGCTCAGATGCTGGTACTCGCCGGGGCCGCGTCCTTTGCGCTGTATGGTGCTGATGTGGCGGCCGTCCAGGTCAAAGATGCACAAGACATCGGCCGATAGTACGAATATCCTGTCGCTGCTGAACTTTATGTCCGATACCTCGCTTAGAAGGGTCTCGTTGACGGTGCCGCCCAGGCGGATGGTGTCAAGGGATGCAATGATATCGGCTCTGGCGGGTTTCTGGGGCGTCAGGCTCTCGTTGCGCATGGGGATGTCAATTACTATGGCGCCCGATTCCTCTGCGGGGCCGATGCTGCTGCGGCAGCCTGTGATGGCTGCGGTCAGGAGTAGAAGGATAAGGACTCTTGCTTTTTTCATATATGCTGCAAATTTAGCAAAAGTGACGCAAAGGGGTGACGCAAAGGGGTCGTTTCGTTTTGCGTCACTTTTTGCTAACAACTTGCCGGATTATTCGTCATTAATGCAGATTATGTAGAATGCTAAACTTTTATTGAAATGAGAAAAGTCCTTTTTTTGCTCCTGTTTGGCGCGTTTAGTCTTGTGAGTTCGGCCCAGGAGATGGTGGCCTATAAACTTGGAAACATAACTGTGGGCAATCCATATCATGGTTGCGTATCGACGCTTTTCTACAATGATTCCATATACCGATACGTGATTCTGGGCAAAGGAAACCACGGTACTTGGGGCTTTGATCTGGGCGAAACTCCGCTCCATGCAATCGCTAAACTTAAGGGAATTATAGTTTCATATCAGGGGGCCGATACCATCTGGATTGATGGTTATACCATTGAGTGTGAAAGGGATAAGGGCTTTTATGTGGCCGAACCCGCTCCGGGCAAGTCGCTGCCCGAAGGCTCCGAATTCTGGTTCAGCATAGCCAATATGAAAAAAGATATCAAATATCTGCAACGGATTCAAAGCGGCAAACTGAACCGTCGTGAACGCCGCGCCCTGAACAAGATCAACCGCGAGATTCGCCAAGCTGTGAATGCAAAATAGTACAAAAGGGGCCTGACCCCAATTGTATCATTTCATCAGGATGTCAAACATACCTTTGTCCTTGAAGTCCTGGGTGCGCTGGTCCCAGAACCCGAAGTCGGCGTCGTAGCACCAGAGGGTCCAGGCTATGTTGCACTCGTTGAAAATTGAGATCATGTCAGTCATCCAGGCGTAGGCCAGGTCGCGGGGTGTGCGCTGGTAGGCTCCCCATTCGCCGCAGAAGAGCTGCAGACCCAGGTCCTGGGCCAGTTTGATTGCATCGGCCATATCATTTTTGATGCGCTCGCGGTTCCAGACGGTCAGGCCTTCGTTGTCGCGGATTATCTTCTGCAACTGCGGGTTAGCCTGCTCAAAATCGGCTTGTGAAATGAGCTGCCCGGGGTAGTTGACAGTGCCCGTGAATCGGCCTACATCGGTCCACGACGCGCGGTAGTGGGTCACGAACATGGGGTTGTAGTAGTGGAAACTCAGGATGATGTTCTTGTCGCCGGCGGGGATTCTTAAATCCTTGAACGTGCCAACGCTCTGCCAGCGGTTGGAGCCGATTACCAGCTTGCGGTCGGGTTCCAGTTTGCGCAGGGCGGCGTGCACCTTTTCAACTACCTGATTCCACTGCTCGGGGTCATCGGCCACGGGCTCGTTCATGAATTCGTAGGCCACCATGCTGACGGGGAATCTCTTTAATACGGCCGATAACTGCGTCCACATGCCGATGAGTTTCTGCAGTTCGGCGGGGTCCTCGTAGAGGGCGTTTTTCTGGCCTTCCTGCAGCACGAAACTGTGGGAGCGGAGGGTGTGGAGGTCCACTATGACGCGCAGATCATGCTTGCAGCACCACTCCAGAGCGTTGGTCAGGAGCTGCCAGGCGTCGTCCAGGCGGTTGCCCTGCTCGTCCCAGAACTGGACCTCGTCTATGGGCAGGCGGATGTGGTCGAATCCGAGTTCTTTGATCCGGATCATGTCCTGCTCCTTGATGTGGTTTGCGCGCGCCTGGCCCCGGGCCTGCGACTGGCTCAGCCAATGGCTCACGTTTACTCCGCGTTTTATCTCAAAGCCGTTCTGGGCTTGCGTGGGCGCTGACATCAGCACACTTAGCATGATGACAGCAAGTACTCTAAACAGTCTCATATTCTGCAAATATAGCAACACTTTTATTACCTTTGCTTCAAAACAGGATTGATGAGAAGGCTTTTTCTGACATTGGCTTTTTGCGCGACGTGCATGTGCGCATGCTCGCAGAAAATTGTAAAAAGCGCCGGATGGCGTGATGTGGTACTGCAGCCGCAGGATACAGGCGTGCAGCCCATGACCGGTCTGGTGCTATGGCCCGATGAGGCCCGCAACCGTAACGCCCAGTACGGGCAGACCATCCAGTTGGAGTTCTCGTACTGCCTGCCCTGCAAGGTGGTGACCGGTCGGGCCGATGACGGAACGATCCTGTATGACTGGAGCTGGTTTGAGAATCTTTTGGCCGATGTGGCCGGACGCGGGCATCAGCTTATTGCAAGGTTCCGATACGAGTATCCGTCGGGTAGGGACGTGGACGGCAACCGAGGCACGACTGCAGTCCCGCAGTACATCAAGCAACTGCCTGATTATAAGGAAACCTACGCCGCCAACCCGGGCGGCGACGGCCCCACCTGGTATGCCGATTGGAGCAATGCCGAGCTGCAGCGTTTTACCTTGCAGTTCTATGCTGATTTTGCACAGCGATACGCTAAGGATCCGCGCCTGGCGTTCGTTGAGGTGGGGTTCGGCCATTGGGCTGAGTATCATATCTATGGCTCCACATATAATCTGGGGCACAATTTCCCGTCCATGGAGTTCCAGAAACGGTTTTTTGAGCATCTGGACACCGTGATGTGCGACATTCCGTGGGCTGTTTCGATCGATGCTTCATCGGCCGGTCATTCTCCTGTTACGACCGATGCACAGCTGATGGCTCTGCAATTTGGATTGTTTGACGATTCTTTCATGCACAAGAACCACGAGATTGGTTCGGGCGACGGTTATAATGAACAGTGCTGGAATAAAATAGGACGCGGAACTCGTTGGCAGACAGGTGTTTGCGGCGGCGAGATTAGCTATTATTCGGATAATGACCAGCGTAACTTTTTGAACCCTGCCGGCATGTACGGGCATACCTGGGCGGATCAGGCGGCCAAATACCATATTACGTTTATGATTGCAAATGATGCTCCTCACGGTGGCGTGGCAACACCGGATCTGTTCCGCGCCGGTTCTATTGCGACGGGTTACCGGTTTGTGGTAAAACAGTGTCAGACAAATGGTCAGGCAACGCGTCTGCTGGTGTGCAATGAAGGTGTGGCGCCTCTGTATAGGGATGCATATTTTGCAGTGGGTGGCGTCCGCTCCGAAACATCTTTGAAAGGTCTGCTGCCCGGTCAGGAACTCCGGATTGAGATTCCCGCAGCAGGCTCCGACATTCACATAGAATCGGACTACATCCTCCCTTCGCAGAGTATTGGTTTCTCAAAGTGACGCAAAGGGGGAAAGTCAAAGCGACCCTTCGGGCCGAGCGCGTTTTGCGTTTTTCCTGCTCACCTTAGGGATGAAAATGGCTCTACGTGCGTTGTGGCTCCCTAAGGTGCGGGGGCAGCCCGCGAGAAAGCGTATTTCCTACTCACCTTAGGGAGAGAATAGGCCGTACCTGCGTGCTGCGTCCCTAAGGTGCGGGGGTAGCGCAGGTTCTGGCGATTTTTCAGCTCACCTTAGGGATGAAAATGGTTCTACGTGCGTTGTGGCTCCCTAAGGTGCGGGGGCAGCCCGCGAGAAAGCGTATTTCCTGCTCACCTTAGGGAAGAAATTTGTTCTACGTGCGTTGTGGGTCCCTAAGGTGCGGGGGTAGGTTACCTCCATAACATAAGTTCAAAAGAGACGCAAAGTTATACGACCCCTTTGCGGCGTTTTTTACTATCTTTGACCCCGATCAACCAAAATCATTATGAAAAGAATCCTTTTGCTTGCGGCGTTTGCCGTGTCATTCCTTTGCCAGATCAGTGCTCAGAGTAAGGTTTATGAGATAAAGTCTCCCGATAAGAAGATATGTTTCAGCATTAAAACAGATTCCGACTTTAGGACGGTTTACAAAATCAATGTTGAAGGTAAAGATGTGATTGACTGGTCTAATGTAGGTTTCCTGAATGATAATGATCTATATTCTTCTTATTCCATTGAATCCTATTCCCGTAATAAGGTCAAAAGAAACAGTAATATATGGAATCCTGTTTGGGGTAAGCGTGCACAGGTTAAGGACAGATATAATTCCAAGTCTTTAGATTATGTGCCGGTTATTATGGGTGAAGGACCTAGAAGTGTGTCTGATAAATTGGAAATAAGGGTTTACAATGAAGGTGTGGCTTTCCGGTTAATAAAGGAAGATCCTTTCGGCCGCAAAATGTCATCCTTTAATGAGATTACTGTTTTTAATTTTGCCGATGATTACACTGCCTGGTACTACAACGGCGAGCGCCATAACATCGGCCCCGAGAAGTTGTCCGATGCTAGTGGTGAGCGTCTGCCCCTTATGACAATAAAGGCGGCCGATGACCTGTACCTTGCGTTACATGAGGCAGACCTCAGTGCTGAAGGCTGGCCTATGCGTCTGCGTTCTGAGGCCGGATCGACAAGTTTCAGCGTGATTCCTGAAAAAATTGATCCTGATACAAAGTTTGAAGGTGCCTGGCGAGTGCTGATGGTTGGCCGTACTCCCGGTGATCTGGTGGACTCACACCTGCTGGAACTGCTCAACCCTGAGCCGGAGGGTGATTTCAGCTGGGTCCGTCCCGGCATCTATCTTTGGGACTGGCGCATAGACGGCGCAGTCTGGGAAGGCTACCGCTACGGCATGAATTATGACTCGTGGGTCAAGATGATTGATTTTGCCGCGGAACAGGGATTCCAGGGCCTGGTGCTGGATGCCAACTGGTACGGCCCCGAGTTTGAGAAGGACTCCGATCCCACCAAGGGTGATAAGGCGCGCGATGTTCAGCGCATAATAAAATACGGAAAGGACAAGGGTGTGGGCGTGTGGCTCTACCTGAACGATGTGGCCGGCACCAACTATCCCATTGAGGAGACTCTGGCGCAGTATGAGGAGTGGGGTGCAAGTGGCGTAAAGTACGGCTTTATGAATGGTAATCCGCAGGAGAAAAACCGCAAGACCCAGGAGATTACGGCCCTGTGCGCCAAGCATCACCTGATGGTGGATTATCACGACTACCCCGTGCATCCGTTCGGACAGATGCGCACCTGGCCCAACGCCGTTACACGCGAGTACTGCAAGGCCCAGCTGGACGGCCGACAGATTTTCCAGCCCAAGACTTTTGTGACATCGGCCTTTGTAAATATGGTGGCTGGCCCCATAGACCAGAACAACGGTTTCCTGGAGTTGCATCAGGGTCGGACCACCCGTAAGGACAACAATCAGGAGGTGCCCAGCACCGTAACGGGTGAGATTGCGCGCACGCTGATTACATGGTCGGGTGCGACGGTAATTCCCGATATCCCCGAGTACTACCAGAAGTATCCCTCACTGCTGGAGTTCCTGAGCGCCGAGAAGCAGCCCTGGCAGGAGAGTATCACCCTGGACGGCGAGATAGGCGAGTATATTGTGATGGCGCGTCAGAACAAGGACGGCGACTGGCTTATCGGCGCTGCAACCAACGAGGATGAGCGTGAGATCAGCATCCCGCTGAGTTTCCTTGGCAAGGGTAAGTATACCGCTTCAATCAATACCGATGCCGATGATACTCACTACCGTACCAACCGCGAGACCTTTGAGACCATGGAGGCTGTCAAAGTGGGACGCAAATCAACAATAAAACTCAGGCTCGCTCCTGGAGGCGGTGCCTGTATTCTGATCCGTAAGGGTAAATAAAAAATAGGCTGACCATAATGGCCAGCCTATTTTTTTGATTGATTGGTTATTGCATTGCATCCATCTCCACCTGAGTATTATATGAGATAAGAATGCTTTGCTTGATGCGAGCCTTGGATACACCAATGAAATCGGGGTCGGAATGGGTGATTACGGCACCGTTTATTTCATAATTGAGTGGCTCCAGGTCTTCAAATGAATACTTGTGCTCAAACTCATACTGGGCAATATCCTCTCTGGCGTATGTGTCAGTGTAGTTGTAAGCGGTGCAGAGAGTATCGGACTCTACGGCTTCAAAATAGACCTCCTGTACTCTTAAAATGCTCTGCGTGAAATCATTATATGTGTAGGTTATCTCGAGGCCGTCCTCAGACTCAGTGAATACAGGGTTGAACTTGTAAAGCTGGCTGCCGCCCTGGCCCTGACCGCCCTGGCCGCCCTGACCGCCCTGTCCGGGATTGGATCCGCCGCCGGGCATATTTACCTTGTTGGGGTCAAATCCGCCTGCTGCGTTCATTGCCTGGTTTATGGTGTTGCAATATAACTGCATCTGGCCTTTTACCAGGAACTTGGACATTCCCACATATGTGGGCTCATTGTATGAAATGGTCTTGTCTTTCAGTTCGAACTGCCTTTTCTGTACTTCCTGCTGAGGTAAGGAGTCGCAAATGGCGTTGTAAGCCAGTCTGGCAAGATCGGCAGTAAGGAATGTCTTCTCAACCTGGTACGATGTGCAGAGTGTGTCCTGAAGGCCTGCAACTCCCTGACCGGGCTCAAATGTTGCAGTATGCTTCTCGGCATATCCTGCCTGTTTGAATGATAAACTTACCTGAAGACCGTTGTCAGTTACCTGTGCCTCCTGATTGTCCTTGATGTCGTTGATAGCATCTTCAATCTGATCGCATGACACCATAGCCATCATTGCTACGGCAATCATGGAAAAAAGTGATACTTTCTTCATTAGTTCTGTATGTAAATAGGTTTGTAATTGGTCCTTCGAAAAGCCGGATTATTCCAGCTTGCCACCCATGGAGAGCACAATCTGCTGCATAGCGGCCTTGACAGCCACCTTGTCCTGATTGCTGTACTCCTGAGTGTTATCCTCGATTACGGTCTTGTCCTGGACTGACCAGAGCTTTGCCTTGTCCTTGTCCATATCGGCAGTCTGCTCGCGGTAGTACTGGGTGGCGAGCTCAGGAGTCTGGAATATATACATCATCTTGGACTCGCTGCACTGGTCGCCCTTGAACTTGGCGTGCCACTCCAGGTTGAACTGTATGTACTGCCATGCCAGGATCACCTCGTCACCCTTGTCCTCGATGGTGGGGGTGCCGGCACCCATCAGTGTCATATATGAGCTCATGAGACCAGCCATACCTGCGCCCGAAGCCTGTGCAGGCTGTCCGTTGGCTGCACGGATGGAATCCGTTACACGGTTAAGTTCGGTGGCCGATGCGTTAACCTCATTGGCTGATTCAATGATGGAATTGGTGTAAGCCTGGGTTGCGTTTGTGGCTGCGTTGCCTACAGCCTCGGCTGTTTTGTCGACCTCTTTCTCTACGGCTTTCTCGGCTGTGCCAAGGATTTTCTCGGTTGCTTTCTCGGTAGTCTTTTCGACCGATTTCTCTACAGCTTTGGTTACACCCTTTTCGGCTGCTTTCATTGCCTTGTCTGTAAGGCGGTTAAGGAACTGCGCATTTGAAGGGACTGTGAAAAATGCGGCTACGATTAACAGAAGGAATGATTTCTTCATAGCGAAAAACAATAGTTAGTTGATGCAAAAGTAGTTATATTTTTTAGCATTTATTTTCTAAATAGTTTATTTTTGCAAAAAATGGCGTACGTATGGTTAGGAGGGCGTTTTTGTTATTGCTTGCGTTTATTGGGGTGACACTGGGAGTCAATGCTCAGGGCTATTACTGTGACCGTCAGGGCGCTACGCTTGACTATGTAAGGAAAAATGTCAGGAACGGACAGACCGAGTGGCGCCATATCATGAACATAAAAGATGTAAGCAAGGTGGCCGACGGCACTCAGATTACATCGGTCTCTACATTCCTTAAAGCCAACGGCAAACCATATTACAAGGGGGATATAGTTGAGCAGGTGGTTCTCAGGGAAAACAATGATGTATGGGTGGATATGGAGGCTGTTTCGGTTGCATACATAAAAGGACGCGCAGGCCTGAACGCAACGGCCCAGGCCGCTCCGTCAATACTCCCTGCCACAATGGCACCGGGCGATACGCTGCCCCAGGTTACCGGTAAGATCAAGGTGAGCCTGCTTACATTCACCTACCGCATCTGGGACCGGAAGGTACTGCGCCGGGAGACGATATCGGTCCCCGCCGGCACGTTTGACTGCGTTGTACTTCAGGAACGCAAGCTGGAGTCCGGTCCCGGTCATAACCGTGATGTGCTTAACCACACCTGGTACTGCAAGGGTGTGGGCTTTGTACGCCACGATACCTACATTGACGGAAAACTTGATACATCCGAGATACTAAATTCGATAAAATGAAACAATACATAGAACAGAACAGAGACAGGTTCTTTGAGGAACTCTTCTCGATACTGAGAATCCCCTCCATCAGTGCCAAGCAGGAGAACAAGCCGGATATGGTGCGGTGCGCCGATAGGCTTAGGGAACTGTTGCTTGAAGCTGGTGCCGATATGGCTGAGGTTATGCCCACTGCGGGTAATCCGGTTGTGTTCGGACGCAAGATTGTGGATCCGGCATACAAGACGGTGCTGGTGTACGGTCACTATGACGTGCAGCCGCCCGAACCGCTCGAAAAGTGGCGTACCGATCCCTTTGAGCCTGTGATACACGACGATGCCATCTGGTGCCGCGGCGCCAACGATGACAAGGGACAGTTGTTCATGCACATCAAGGCGTTCGAGTATCTGGTGCGAACAGGTCAGCTGAAACATAACGTCAAGTTCATATTCGAGGGTGAGGAAGAGACCGGAAGCGCCTCGCTGCCGGCATTCATCAAGGCTAACAGGGAGTTGCTTGCGGCCGATATCTGCCTGGTATCGGACACCACTATGATATCGGACAAGGTGCCTTCAATCAACTGCGGAATGCGCGGGCTTGCATATCTGGAGGTCAAGGTGACCGGACCCAACAAGGACCTGCACTCCGGTCATTACGGCGGTGCGGTGGCCAACCCCATCAACGTGCTGTGCGACCTGATATCGTCACTCATAGACAAGGACGGCCGCATAACAGTGCCCGGATTCTACGACAAGGTGGTTGAACTTACCTCCGATGAGCGCAAGATGCTGGCACGTGCCCCGTTTGACATGAAGGAGTTCAAGGAGTTCCTGGACATTGACGAGGTCAAGGGCGAGAAGGGCTACACCACCATGGAGCGTATAGGCATACGTCCGTCGCTGGATGTGTGCGGCATATGGGGCGGATATACGGGGCAGGGTGCCAAGACGGTACTTCCCAGCGAGGCCCATGCCAAGATCTCCATGCGTCTGGTTCCACGACAGACCAGTGCCGAGATATCCAAACTGTTCATGGAGCATTTCAAGCGCATTGCACCTGCTTACGTTAAGGTGGAGGTGATACCCTACGAGAGCGGTGACGGATTCCTGATACCCATATCGTCCCATGCATATAAGGCCGCATCAAGGGCCATAGGTGAGGTGTATGGCATTGAGCCTGTGCCCAGCCGTGGCGGCGGCAGCATACCCATCCTTGCCGAATTCCAGAAAGAGCTGGGACTGGATCCGCTGCTTATGGGATTCGGACTGGAGCGCGACACCATCCACAGCCCCAACGAGAGCTATCTGCTCAGGCAGTTCTTTGGCGGAATGGAGAGCATCGCTCTTTTTTACAGATATTTCTAAACGTGCAATTGGGGCCTGACCCCAATTGCACAAAACAGACGGTGCGACCTTCCAGCAGGCAGCACCGTCCCATGAATTACTAAACTATTGTCTTATTATCTCAAATTAATTTGGGATCGGGGTTAAAGCTCGAATGAGCTGTTGCGGTAGAACTCCAGCAGAGCTGTGTTGAACAGGTACTCGTAACGGTACTTGAGCAGATCGGCCTGGGCTGATACCAGACGGTTCTTGGACTCGTTGAACTCCGTTATGCTGGCTTTTCCGCCTTCGTACTTGGCCTGCACCAGGTCGAACGACTCCTGTGCGCTGGTCTGTACAATCTCGCTGCTTTCGTAGCGGCTCTTGGATGCAACGGCATTGTAGTATGCCTGCTGTATCTCCTTGTACAAGGTCTTCTTTACGTTATCCAACTGCATCTGCTGGTTCATCTGGCCCAGTTTGGCCGAACGCACGTTGTTGCGGTTGGAGTTGCGTGAGAATATGGGGATGTTCAGGTTCAGACCGATGTGGGGACCGAAGTTGTTCTTGATCTGGGTTCCAAAGGCGTCGGACTTTAAGTTTGAACTTGAGTAGTAGTTGGTTCCTGCGCCTGCACTCAGTGTGAGTGACGGCAGATAGCCGCTCCTGGCAACCTGGATGTTCTTGCCGGCCTGTTCCAGACGAATCTCTTCGCTCTTAACTGCAGGCTTGATGTCCAGTGCCTGTGCGTAGATGGCTTCGGGGCTGTCGGGGATGCTCAGCTCAAGATTATCGGTCTCAGGCTGTACAATATCAAACCCGTCGGGCGAGGGGAGCTCCAGCAACTGGGTGAGCGTGAGTATTGACAGGCTCAGGTTGTTCTGTGCCTGGGTAACCGAAAGGCGGCTCTGTGCCAGTGTGGCGTTCTGTGATGCTACCTCGGCGCTGCTGGCCTTGCCTATGGCTGCCAGGGCGGTCAGACGCTCCACCTGCATGGAGTCGATGGTAACCTGGTTACGTGCCACATCCAGTATGCTGCGGTTGTAGACAATCTGAATGAAGGCCTGTGCCACCTGTACGCGGATATCGTCCTTGATGCGCTCCAGGTCACTCTTGGCAGCCTCCAGACTGAGCTCGGCCATCTTGATGTTACCGTTAATGCGACCGCCTGCAAACAGGGTCATATCGGCTCCGATGGAGAACGATGTGCTGGCGGTGTTGGTGTTGGCGTAGGTGTTGTCGGCAGTGATACTGCGGCCGAATGACCATCCCTGTGATGCGGAGGCCGATACGCCCGGCAGACGGTTGCTGACAGCCTTGTTGAGCTCTACGTCATTGTTCTGGGCGTTCAGGTCGGACTGACGCACCTGTATGTTGTTCTCTATTGCGTACTCAATGCATTGGTCAAGCGTCCAGCCCTGTGCGGCGTTTGCCGTGGCGGCTGCCAGAAGCATTGATACTGCTATTGCTGTTGCTTTCATAACTGCTGTATTTAGAGTTGATGACGTTTGGTCTGATTAATTGTTCTGGATTGAATCCTCCTCGATGACACGCGGTCCGCGAACCACATCGCCTTCGTTGAGGCCGCTCTTGATCTCGATGTTCACACCGTCGCTCAATCCGGTTGTAACCTTGGTCTGCTTGAATGAGCCGTCCTCACCCTTGATGTATACATAGGGATCATCCTTGACGAACTCGAGCGCGCTCTCGGGAACGCTCAGCACTCCGTTGATCTTGTCCAGCTCGATTAGGGCGTTGGCGCTGTAGCCTGAACGGATGGTGTGCTCGGTGTCAACCTTGACGGCGGCCTTAACCTTGAACTGGTTGGCTCCGTTGTTCTCGACAGCCTTGGGTGAGATGTACTCCAGGTTGGCGTCGAATGTGTAGTCACGCAGGGCGCCGATGGTGATTGTCAGGGGCATGCCCTCGTAGAGTGAACCAACCTCGGTCTCATCGATCTGACCCTCGAATATCAGGTCGTTCATGTTGGCTACGGTAGCGACTGTGGTACCGTCGTTCATGGTGTTGGCCTGGATGACCGAGTTACCCACCTTGACGGGGATGTCCAGGATAAGACCGGTAATGGTGGAGCGGATCAGTGTGGAGCTTGAGGTGGCGTTCTTGGATGATACACCGTCACGGATTACCTCGAGTGACTCCTGTGATGCTGCATACTCCTCCTTGGCCTGGTTCAGGGCCTGCTCGGTCTTCTCGTACTCCTCGGCACTGATCAGGTTCTTCTGGAACAGGGCCTTTTCACGGTCAAAGTTGGTCTGTGCCTGCTTGAGGTTGATCTCGGACAGGCGTACGCGGCTCTGGGCTGCCGAGAGTGAGTTCATATCGGGGATGACGGTGAGTCTTGCAATGACCTCGCCTTTCTGTACCATCTGGCCTGCCTCCTTGAAGAGCTCGGCTATGATTCCGTTGATCTGGGGCTTGATGTTGACCTCGTTGCGGGGAACAATCTTACCTGTAAGCACGGTGCTGCGTGTGATGTCGTTCTGAGCTGCTGTGAACTCCTGATAACGTATCTCCTGAGGCTTGGAATTGTTGTGAAGGAATACGAACGTTCCAAAGAACACTACTATTACGAGTGCCAATACGATGTACTTGATTACCTTTTTCATATCTGTATTTTTTATTTGTTTCAATTGTTTCAATTATTGTTTTTATTCGTCACGCATTGCGTCCACCGGTTTTACGGCCATGGCGCGGAGAGCGGGGGCCAGTCCGGCCAGAGCTCCCAGGACAGCCAGCAGTGTTGCTGCAAGAACGGCTGTGTTGAATGATATCTGGAATGAGGCACCGCCTCCGGTAGCCTTCTCGAATATATTAAGAAGCATTACCGCAAAGACTATTCCGGCGCTTCCGGATGCCAGTGTCAGGGCTACGCTCTCGGCAATTATCTGTGAGAGTATCTCGCCCGGCATGGCGCCGATGGCACGGCGAATTCCTATCTCGGTGGTACGCTCCTTGACGGTTACCATCATGATGTTGCTTACTCCTATGCATCCGGCCAGGAGAGTGCCTAAGCCTACAAGCCAGATCAGGAAGTTGAGGCCGCGGAAAAGATTGTCCACAATCATGAATATCTCCTCGGTGTTAAGCATCATCATTGCCTCGTGGTCTTCGGGGTCGAATGTGTGGTTACGGGCGATGATGGAGCGTATGCGCGACTCCAGGATGCTGGTGTGGATGCCGCCCTTGGCTGTCAGGCAGATAATGTCCACGTCATTGCCGCGGTTGTAGAATCTGGCTGCCAGAGTCTCGGGTATCATGATTGACTGGCTGGGGCTGCTGTTGATGCTCACGTTGCTGGAACTGACGTCCACGCCTACAATGCGCAGGTACATGTCGCCCGATTTGATGAACTTGCCGCAGGGGTCGCCTCCCTCGGGGAAGAGCTCCTTGTATATCCGCTTGCCTATCACGCAGACCTTGCGCTCCATGCGGATATCGGTCTCGTTAAGATAGCGTCCGTAGCGGATTCTGGGATTCTCAATCCTGCAGTAGTCGGCGCTTACGCCCTTGATTGATCCTGAGCATGAGTTCTCGCCGTACTCTACGGTGTTGCCCCATCCGCTGATCATGGGTGATATTACGTCCAGCTCGGGCATCATGGCGCGCAGACGTTCAATGTCGGTCCTGTCAAGGTTCCAGTAACGTCCCTCGGGAAGTCCCTTGTAGGGCTTGGAGGTGTTGGCCGAAATAAGGACTATGGTGTTGGTGGCAAAGCCGCCGAAGTTCTCCTCGAGTATGCCCTTGATGCCTTTTCCGCCGCCAATCATGAAGAGCAGCATAAAGAGGCCCCAGAATACTCCGAATCCGGTCAGTATGGTACGGCGCTTGTTCCTGATAAGCGAATCGGCCGTCTCTCTGAATGAATCTATATCGAATCTCATAATTCTCAATTTTCAATTTTCAATTCTCAATTATCCCTCAGAGCCTCAATAGGTCTAACCCGAGCCGCCTTAACTGCAGGGAACAATCCCGCAACAGTGCCGGCAACAACAAGGAGTACAGTTGATTTGATAGCCTCGTTCAGTCCCACCGTGGGGTTGATGAGCAGACGTATGCTCTGTCCGAACACATCCATCGTCTCCTGTCCGATGGTGCGGTCCATTATGAGGCAGGCAATCATACCCAATACCATTCCTATGTATCCGAACAGCGCCGTGATAGCCACGCTCTCGCTTATTATCAGCTTGGTGATGTTCCAGGGCTTGGCTCCGATGGCTTTGCGGATGCCGAACTCGTGGGTGCGCTCCTTGACGGTGATGAGCATGATGTTGCTCACGCCGACCACTCCGCCCAGCAGGGTAAAGAGACCTACAATCCAAAGTCCGGTGTTAAGCACCTTACGGCCGTTCTCCATCTGCATGTTCTGTGTGAACTTGTTGAGGATCCAGTAGGAGCTCTCGTCATCGGGAGCGGCACTGTGGCGGCTGTTCAGGATCTGCTTGATACGTTTTTCAAAATCCTCGTTGGCCTGCTCGGAATCCAATCCGTGGAATGTGAATGATATCTCGTCCAGGTCGCTGTTCATTCCGAATATGGTCTTGGCCGTTGTATAGGGGATGAACAGGTCGCGGTCGTTCATATTCTCCTCGGAGTGGCGTACGCCAACAATCGTGAATATCAGGTTACCCACCTTGATTTTCTTTCCCAGCAGCGAGCTGTAGTTGGTGCCTCCCTCCAGGAAGTTCTTGGCGGTAAGATGTGTAATTACAATCACCTTGCGCTTGTTGGCTATGTCCAGATTGTTGATAAAGCGTCCGGCTTTCATCTGGATGTGATTCATTGTGGCATGACCGGGGAATGTTCCGTTCAGGTTCATGTCGGTCACGCTCTTTTTCTTGTAGCTCAGGGAGAATCCGCCGCGTGATACCGATGTGGTGATCTGGTCTATGATGTCGGGGAACTGGCGTGACAGCATCTCCAGATCCTGCTCGGTCAGTTTCATTTGGCGTCCCTTCTTGTATCCCTGGTAGGGCTTTGAAGTGATGCTGGGATAGATGCTCATGGTGTTGGTGGCAAAACCCTCACTGTCCTGGTTGAAGGAGTTCATGAGGCCGTTGCCGGCACCCAGCAGCACGATGATCATGAATATACCCCATGCTACGGAGAAACCGGTCAGGCTGGTGCGCAGCTTGTTGCGCTTGACGCTCTCCCATATTTCGGTTATAAGGTCGTGCATTGCAGTATCTTATTTCATGATTGTTGTCGTACCGAACGCCGATGCGTTATGCTCCAGATTATCCTCTATCTGGCCGATGATACCGTCCTTGATGTGGATAATGCGGTTGGTGCAGTTGGCTACGCCGCTCTCGTGGGTGACCACTACGATTGTTATGCCCTCCTCGCGGTTGAGGCGGCTCAGAAGTTCCATAACCTCGACCGATGTCTTGGAATCAAGAGCACCGGTGGGCTCATCGGCCAGAATGATCTCGGGCTTGGTGATAAGGGCACGGGCAATTGCCACGCGCTGCTTCTGTCCGCCCGACATCTCGTTGGGATAGTGGTTTGCCCACTCTTTCAGGCCAAGGCGCTCCAGATATTCCATAGCCATCTGATGGCGCTGCTTGCGGCCTATGCCCTGATAGAAAAGGGGTAATTCCACGTTCTCAACGGCGGTCTTGAAGGAGATGAGATTGAATGACTGGAAGATAAAGCCAATCATACGGTTGCGGTAATCGGCAGCCTGACGCTCGGTCAGGTCTTTAATGAGTTTGCCGTTCAAATGGTACAGACCTGTGTCATAATTGTCAAGGATACCAAGTATGTTGAGCAGGGTGGACTTGCCTGACCCCGATGCTCCCATAATTGACACAAATTCTCCGCGCTCTATTCCAAGGTTGATGCCCTTGAGAACATGCAGCGGCTGTCCGTTGTCATAAGTTTTGTTGATGTCTTTAAGCTCTATCAGCATATTGAATTTATTAAATCTGTCGTTTAGTTTAGTGTCTTAGTTTAATAGTACACCGCAAAAGTATAACGTTGTTCTGAAACCGCAATGGCTTTGAACAAGGATTAACAATAATTTGTATTCTGTCCAATATTTGCAAACTAGACGCGCCAAGGGAATTATTGTTATGGGCGTTTTCTGTTTTTACCGTTTTTTTAAGTTACATTCGCATGTTATTTACGTTTGTTTATGAATATAAAGTGTCTGCTTTTAACTGCATGTACGTGTGGTATTCTGCTATGCGGCTGCAGTGACGACAAGCCTAAATACGGTGCTCCTGCAAACATAAAAGTGTTTGGAATAGGGGGTAGGACAGATCTGGATCCCAATGTCAGGCTGGGATTGTTCGTGGATAGTCCTGTCAATGCCGATAATGTTTCCATGACTGTGACCGACCGCGGATTTGCGGTCCCTGACAATGATATAAGGTGGGGCTATGACCAGTCGCGCGCGTCAAGATTTTTTGTATACGCTCCCTATGACGCAACTTATAAGGGACAGGATTTTGTATCGGTGACTGTCCCGAATGACCAGAGTACCCCGGATAAGATGCTCAAGGGTAATATCATGACTGCCATGACATCGGGCGCCCCCTCTCAGACCGGAGTGAACATGGCTCTTACCCATGCCATGACGGCCA
Organism: uncultured Bacteroidales bacterium; assembly: GCA_902774335.1. Taxonomy (GTDB): domain Bacteria; phylum Bacteroidota; class Bacteroidia; order Bacteroidales; family Bacteroidaceae; genus Colenecus. The sequence goes on along the minus strand of CACYHW010000012.1, from coordinate 46,783 downwards.
TGTCCGTTCAGTTTGACAACCGTACGGGTTCCAGAATCAGCAAGGTGACCGTTCAGGGGGTAATGACTGTGGGAAGACTGAATTTTGTTACGGGAACACTGGTTGCTACCGGCGGAAAGCAGGTGATAACTCCGTTGCGTTCACCCGTCGATGACAATATATTCTGTTTTATATATCTGCCTCAGGACCTGACTCCCGTAATCAATGTGACTCTGGCTTCGGGCAAACAGATGGCCTTTACCTTTGACAGCTATTGCCACACATATCCCGGCAATATACTGAGGATGGAGATAGAAATGAATGAGTCAACGCCGGAATACAATATCCTTGCAATGAGCGGTGTCACTCTTACCCAATGGACCTCAAGCGGTGCTCCGGACTTCCCGGAATCCACTCCCTATATTGATCTGGCAGGTCTTAAGGATGTGGAACCGGACAAGGATGATGACGGGTTCTTTGCGGCCTATCTCAATAAGGTTACCGTGACGGCTGTGGACAGTACTTCGTCCGTTGTGCTTGGTGCTGTGCTTGAAGACTCTTCCAAGGCTGTACATGTATGGTTGCATTACAGTGAAGAACTGAAGGTGGGTAATACCATTTCGGGTCCTGTCCTGGGACTGATGGATAAACCGTCGGCCGATGAGTATCATATATCGTCTTTCTATACCGAGTACGCCACTGTGGGTAAGAACGGTGTGCTTCCGCTTACCGAGGGGCGTTTTGACGCGCTTGCCGACAATATCGCCGATTGGGAATACAGGCGTATGCTGTTCAGGAACGTGTCGTTGAAGGAATGGTATCAGGGTGGCAGCGGTGCTCTGTGTGAGCAGGACGGGACCGTAATCCAGGTGGCGTGCCCGAATTTCAATACCAATGTGGCCGAAGGTGCGACGGGTGACCTTATTGGATTCCCGGTACGTTCGGGATCGGATATATATATAAGGGTGTACGATAAGGACGTGTTCAGTGCGTTTACCAAGTCCGAGAGCGATATTCCCCTGACAAGGGCTCAGGAGTTGGGCTTGTATGACCTTTCCAGCCCGGATACGGCGGTATACAGTATGCCGGGAGCGGATATCCAGTATTCGGTAAGGGTTTATCAGGACAGACGTACAATGCAGATAACGGATATTCAGCGAGGGGAGTCTCACTTGTTCTTGGTGTATGAAGCAAAAGGTGTTCCCGTTGTAGGTCATGAATATACGGTGCGTCATGTACTTCAGTTCGGGCAATCCCCGAATACGGGATCTGAAATGCGTATGGAGTGTGTAAAAGTGGATGAAAACAGGGCTTGGTTTATTGACAGGTCGTCTGATTCCGGTTTGATTTTGGCATTATGAAGAAGTTAGTCGTAATACTGTTTCTTGTCCTGACACAGCTGATGCCGCTCAGGGCAGAGTTGGTTTCGCCTCAGACTGCAGCACGTTGTGCGGGCAGCAAGCTTGGCGTGGAGGATATGCCGCTTCCTGATAATACCGATGCTTACAGGGCTGCCGGACGCGGAACGCAGGTTTCGTATCCGGGATACTATGTGTGCAACTATCCCGGTGGAGGATGGGTTGTCATCGCGGCCGATGACCGGGTTTCTCCGGTTCTTGCATATTCGGATTCCGGATCGTTTGACGATACCGATCTGCCTGATAACCTGAAGTGGTGGATGGAAGGTGTGAGCGGTTATGTCGATGCGGTCCGCGGATCGGACCTGAAGGCATCCCGGGAGGTTGCTGCCGAATGGCAGAGACTGTTGAACGGTAATAATCCGCAGAGCAGTGAAAGAAAGGTGATTGAAACAGCATTCTGGCATCAGAGCTCACCTTTCAATGATTTATGTCCTATAGTTACGAATGAAAACAAAAGAGCGGCTGTTGGTTGTGTCGCTACCGCCCTGGCCATAATTCTGAGATATTACAAGTGGCCTGAACACGGACATGGAACAATAGGCGGTTATGCCAGTGGCATGTTTGAGGGATTGGATATGTATATTCCTGCGTATTCCATTGACAATCATTATTACGATTGGGAATCAATGCCGCTGAAATATAGCCAAAATAAAAAAACGGCCTGGACAAAGGAACAGGAGAGGAAGGTGGCGCAGCTTGCCTACGACTGCAGTGTGATGGTTGAGACTGTTTTCTCATATGATCAATCGGGGGCATATCTGTCAAACGTGGTGAAATCGCTGAGTGATCATCTCGGATATAAAACGGCGGCTATACTGCCAAGGTCAAATTACTCTCTTGACGAGTGGCGTTCCGTGATTATGGAAGAGATAGATCAGGATCGTCTGGTTCTTTATTCCGGAGATGGTGACGATGGCGGTCATGCATTTGTGTGTGACGGATATGATGTACAAGGGAAAATGCTTCATTTCAATTGGGGATGGGGCGATGTGGGTGCCAACGGATTCTATACCCTTGACCTGACACTGCCCGAAAAAATAGGTTTTACTTTTCCTGACGACCAGCAAGCGATAGTAGGTATCACTCCGGGAACCGGACAGGAATTCCGGCATGTCATTCCTCCGTTTTCAATGGTGATGAGAAACGGCCATTACGGTTTTAATCCTAAATCGGAGTATATTGCAAAGGGCTCGCAAATGTCTTTCAGGGTGGGTCCGATGGATCAAGTGGATCCCAACTGTCCGGAAATCGGACTTAAGGTCTGTCTTGAGGACAAGGATGGAAACATAAAGCAGGATTTAGGTTATTCATTCATGACAATAGATGATAATTCATCTTATGTCGTAGAGGATATCAGTCTTGGAGTATTGAACGTGGATCCTGAACTCACGGATGTTTTCAAACTCTACATAATGACGGCAGACAGTGTGTGGGTGCCGATGTCCGGAAACCGTGATCTGCTGCCTGATCAGAAATATGTAACGTGCGGTGTAACCCGCGATCCGCTGATTCTTGTGGAACGGTCCCGGACACCCGGATTATATGAACTCTCGCTCACCACAGGTTATATGCCGGTCAAAACGGTGGAGTGGACTGTGAACGGTGGCATTTGTTCGGAAGGAAAAACCGCTCCTGAACCGGGTATGGCTGAGATCAAGGCACAAGTCCAGTATCTGGACGGAACATCCGGATCTATATACCGTACGTTCTTGGTTGAATAGCCTTGGCGGAAAGCGATTTTTTTGCGTAATTTGCGTGACTTTTGTGAAAACGGACACTAGTATACACAATTAATAACTTATGAAAAGAATTTCAGGCATGATTGCCTTTGCTGCAGCAGCATTCCTGCTGTCTTGCGGTAGCGGAAAGTATGAGTATCCTTTCCAGAATCCCAACCTTAAGGTTGACAAGCGTGTTGATAATCTGATCTCACTGCTCACTCCCGAGGAGAAGGTGGGTCTTATCATGAACAAGTCAGTATCAGTAGACCGTCTGGGTATACCTTCGTATAACTGGTGGTCAGAGGCCTGCCACGGCGTTCGTCAGGGCGGCTACACCGTATTCCCTCAGCCTATCGGCATGGGTGCTTCATTCAACGAGCAGTTGGTTTACGACGTATTCAGCGCAGTGTCCGACGAGGCACGTGCCAACTGGAACCGTTCGGACCACAACATCTTTAACGTTCAGATGGGTGCCAACTACGTTCCCGGCAATCCTGAACTTACATTCTGGTGCCCCAACGTAAACATCTTCCGTGATCCCCGCTGGGGCCGCGGTCAGGAGGCTTACGGTGAGGATCCTTACCACATGAGCGTTCTGGGTGTTGCCAACGTAAAGGGTATGCAGGGCAATGACAAGAAGTACTACAAGACTCATGCCTGCGCCAAGCACTATGCAGTTCACAGCGGTCCTGAGAGCCAGCGTCACCGTTACGATGCAGTTGTTTCAATGCGTGACCTGTGGGAAACCTACCTGCCTGCCTTCAAGGCTCTGGTTCAGGAGGGTAACGTACAGGAGGTTATGTGCGCATACAACCGTTATGAGGGTGTTCCTTGCTGCGGCAGCGACCGTCTGCTTACCAATATCCTGCGTGAGAAGTGGGGTTACAAGGCAATCGTCCTGACAGACTGCGACGCCATCAACAACTTCTACAACAAGAACCAGCACGGTACTCATCCCGATGCAGAGAGCGCATCTGTTGATGCAGTGCTTTCCGGTACAGACCTTGAGTGCGGTAAGGCATTCATGTCACTCGTAGGTGGTCTGGAGAAGGGTAGCATCAACGAGGCCGATATTGACGTAGCTCTTCGCCGCGTGCTTAAGGGTCGCTTTGAGCTGGGTATGTTTGATCCCGCCGAGATGCTGCCTTGGGCAAACTTGGGCGAGGACGTTATCAGCAGCGAGAAGAATGACCAGCTGGCAGTCGAGGCTGCACGCCAGTCAATGGTTCTGCTTAAGAACAACGGCATCTTGCCTCTTGACAAGAACATCAAGAAGCTGGCTGTTGTAGGTCCTAATGCCGATGACCGCAGCATGATGAACGGTGAGTACGGCGGCAGCCCCACCGAGGAGCATACACGTTCACTTCTGGACGGTATCAAGAAGTTCTTCCCCAACACCGAGATCGTTTATGACCGTGCCTGCGAGATCCGCAACGAGTACTACACAACATACTACACTCAGGACATCAACGGTGGCAAGGGCCTCAAGGGTGAGTTCTGGAAGAACACCAACTTCAGCGGCGCTCCTGCTGTAAGCGGTAACTACACCGAGGTTAACTTCAGCAACTTTGGCGCTTACAACTTTGTTGAGGGTCTGGATCAGACCGATAACATATCGGCCCGTCTGACCGGTAAGCTGGTTGCTCCCTTCAGCGGTGACATGAGCTACAACATCAGCTCAGACAACGGCTACAAGCTCTATGTAAACGGCCGTCTGGTCGAGGAGGCTAAGGCTTCACAGGGTGGCCGTGGCGGATTCGGCGGATTCGGCGGCTTTGGCGGCTTTGGCGGATTCGGTGGCCGTGGCGGCATGCAGCAGATGAAGTCATTCAAGGTTACCAAAGGCCAGACCTACGATATCAAGATCGAGTATACTCACGCTACAGGTCAGTTTGCACGTCTGAACGTTCAGTTCTGCGTACAGAAGATCGCCGAGTTCGAGGATCTTGGCAAGAAGCTGGTTGCCGACAATGTTGACGCTATCATTATCATCGGCGGTATCACTCCTTCAATGGAGGGTGAGGGCGGCGATAAGCCCGATATCGAGATTCCTGCCGTTCAGCAGCGTCTTATCCGTGCCATGCACGCTACCGGCAAGCCCGTCATCTTTGTTGACTGCGCCGGCTCTTGCATGGGATTCGGCTCACTTGAGGATCAGTTCGATGCCCTTATCCAGGCATGGTATCCCGGTCAGGGCGGTGCCCAGGCTCTTGCAGAGATCCTGAACGGTGACTGCAACCCCAGCGCCAAACTGCCTGTTACATTCTACAAGTCAACCGATCAGCTTCCTGAGTTCACCGACTACTCAATGGAGAACCGCACATACCGTTACTTCAAGGGTGAGCCTCTCTATCCGTTCGGATATGGTCTGAGTTACACCACTTACCAGTACGGTCAGGCTACCGTTTCCAAGAACTCAATGAAGAAGAACGGAAGCGTAACCATTACAATCCCCGTTACCAACACCGGCAAGCGTGAGGGTACCGAGATCGTTCAGGTTTACGTTAAGAGTCTTGACAACCCTGCTGCTCCTATCAAGGGTCTTCAGGGCTTCCAGCGCGTAACTCTTAAGGCTGGCGAGACCGCAAACGCTGTCATCACCCTTACCGGCAAGTCATTCCAGTACTATGACGAGAAGATCGACGAGGTTTCAACCTTCAGCGGCAAATACAAACTGCTGTACGGATCTTCATCGGCCGATAAGGATCTGCAGTCACTTGACTTCGAGGTGCTGTAAGCCACTGTTAACAACTAAATATTTAGGTTAAAGTCCCGCACAATTGCAGAAATTGTGCGGGATTTTTTTGCTTTCGGGGTTTTGAGGGCTTTTCTTTGCTGTGTCAACTAAAAGATTAGTTAGAACCGATGAAAGCCTTGACCGAGAAAGAACAGATGGTAATGAACGTGCTCTGGGAGCACCGTCATTGCAGCGTCGATGACGTTGTGGGTTTCCTTCCTGAGCCCAAACCGGCCTATAATACAATACTTACGTTCCTGCGTATACTTGAGAAGAAGGAATTCATATCGTATCAGGAAGAGGGACGTAAACACATCTACTATCCGTTGGTAGAGAAAGGTGAGTACACCCGATGGACACTGACCGAGATGAAGGACAAACTCTTTAACGGATCTGCCCGCTCCATGGTCAATACCTTTATTATGGAATCGGGTCTTAGTGACTCCGATGTACGTGAGCTTATTGATATGTTGAACATGCTTGAAACCTCAAAGTCATGATTTACCTTATAGTATCGGCCATATCGCTGGCCATGATGGTGGTTGCTTACCGTATCGCGCTGAGCCGCACCACGTTCCACGCTTTCAACCGTTGGGTGCTCCTGACTTCGCTGGCACTTGCCGCAGTTGTTCCCCTGATGCATTTCAAGAGCGTCAGCTCCAAGGCTATGGCTCCTATCAGCTATATGATGAACGAGATATTGGTTTATGCCGATGGTACCATGGGTGTTGCTCCCGCACAGGCAGCTCAGACCGGCCATCATGTAAACCTGCTGTCAATACTCACTATGGTCTATCTGGCAGGAGTGGTAATCTGCCTGTTCAAGATCATGATAGGAGTGTTGAGCTCGGAGATAATCTGCCACCGCCGTTCAAGGGTTCTCTCGGACGGATCTCGCCTGGTCATTACCGACCGTAACTACGCCCCGTTCAGCTGGCGTAACTACATAGTGATCTCAAGAAAGGATTACGAGTCCAACGGCGCAATGATAATAACCCACGAGCAGGCACATGTAAGGCATCACCACTCGGTAGACCTTATCCTGGCTCAGCTGTGCTGCGCGGTACAGTGGTTCAACCCCGCCGCATGGATGCTTAAGAACAGCCTGCTTGAGGTTCATGAGTTCGAGGCCGATGCCTCCGTGCTGGAGAACGGTTTTGACGGCCGCCGATATCAGATTTGTCTTGTCCGTGCTGCACTGCAGGGCAGCTTTGCGACAACTACAAATAATTTTGCAAATTGTTCAACCAAAAAAAGAATTGTTATGATGAACAGACATTCTACAAATCCTTGGGCGCGTTTGAGAGTATTACTCATGTTGCCCGCTGTGACATTAGCTATACTGCTGGCATCGGCATGCAAAGACGATGCAGGCGACTCTGAGAACATAAAAGCTGATATCGTTGAGGCTGTCGATATGGGAAGCATTCCTGTTGATACCATAAATGGTGTTATCGGACATGGAATCACACCCGAGGATATGGCATTCATGGTAGTTGAGGAAATGCCGGAGTTTGAGGGAGGCACCGAAGCCCTTCTGATGTTCCTGAGGGATAATATCACTTACCCCGAGCGCTGCAAGGAGGAAGAGATTCAGGGACGTGTTATTGTGACATTCGTTGTAAACAAGGACGGCTCAATCGTTGAACCGGAGGTGGTCAAGAGTGTCGATCCCGACCTGGATGCAGAGGCACTGCGAATTGTCAGCATGATGCCCGCATGGAAACCCGGCAAGCAGGCAGGTAAGGAAGTAAGAGTGAAGTATACTGTTCCTGTAAACTTCAGACTTCACTGAGACAATAGTTTAATCTCCTTGTTTGTAATAGTATTGGCCTTTACCAATGGTGTTCTTGCCAAAGTTGATGGCGTTCTTGGGACACCTGTGATAACAGCTCATGCAATTGGTGCAATGACCGTTCCATTTGGGGCGGTCATTCTCTATTGTGATGTTCTGCAGGGGGCAGTTTTTGGCACAGATGCCGCAGCCGATGCAGGCGTCCGATACCGTGAACTTGCGGTCGGTTATGAGCAGGCCGTAGAACAGGGGCTTTAGGATATTGGATTTGAGGAATGTCTTGCTGCCGCGCAACTTGTCATAATTACCCTGCGCACGCTGCTTTATAAGGCCGATGACCTCACTGAGGCTCTCTTTGGTGCCGTCAATCTTGCGCTTGGCGTTCTCCGGGGTGTCCAGACTGAAACCGGGCAGGTTGATGTAGGTCTCGGGCATCTGGAATGAGAAGAATGCGTCCAACTGCAATCCCTGTTTGCTGAGGTCCTTGCAGAGATGCTCATACGTAAGACCGGTCTGATCGCCACAGGTGCAGGCTGCGAATATATAGGATGGTTTGCCTTTGATGCTGACCGTGCGCAGGAACTCCGATACCAGTTTGGGTACTGACCATGAATACACGGGAAAGACTATTCCCAGTGCCTCATCGGGGCCGAATTCCAAAGCCGCTGCCTGTCGGGCGGCCTCGGGGATGAATATCATGCTGTCATCACCGAGTTCCTTAGACAGGGTATCGGCCACAAAACGGCTGTTGCCGCATCCGGAGTACCAGAGTATCATATCACAAAATCCATTTTTATGTCATTATCATCAACCGGCACGCAGGGCAGTTTCTGGCAGTCAAAGCAGACTCCTGCCTTGATGGCATGTGGTAACTGAGGTAGCAAGCGGTCGTAGAATCCGCGGCCGCGGCCCATTCGGTTACCGGCTGCATCGAACGCGCGGCCAGGAACCAGCACCAGCGAGATAGGGCTCAGGTCGTTTACCTGCCCGCCGTCGGGCTCAGGTATCCCGAACTGCTCACCGGGATGGAGCGTGCCGTTATACGACTTTACTATAAGGTCATCACCCTGGATTGAGGGCAGGTAGAAGCGTTTTCCGGCGGCGGTCCACTTCTCTATAAAGTCAGGTGTCTGAACCTCATCATCCATTGACCAGTATGCAAGAATGTCTGTTGCGTTACGGAATGCCTCAGTCTTTTCCAGACGCTCCCAGACGGCAGCAGACTGGGCGGCTTTGCTCTCGGGAGTCATGACCGATACCAGCTTTCTGATATGCTGGCGGGCCATTTTCTTGTCATCATGCATGGCCTGCATGCTGAATTCGCAGCCGCAGTAGCGCTGGTTGTAGAAATCCTGCTCCTTTATGATTTGTGAGCGGCGTTCCTGCAAACCGCCCTGACGCCAGTTCTTATCCCAGAAGGTAAGTCCATGGAACTGTGCTGCAGCCCAATTACCTGCCTCCACAATCTGGTCGTGGCGTTTCCATCGGCTTGAATCAAGGGTGGATGTAAAGAGCGTGAATCCGTGCTCGGACGCATATTTGGCAGCACTGAGCAGACGCATCTTGAAGCACTCCAGGCATCGGGCTCCGCGCTCGGGCTCACCCTCAAGTCCTGTGACACAACACTTCCAGGCGTTGTGGTCATAATCGGCATCGATTATATCCAGACTCTGCGCGGTGGCATATCGGGTGCACTCCTGCTTGCGTACCAGATACTCCTCATAGGGATAAATATTGGGATTGCAGTAGTAGACGGTGGGCTTGTAGCCGTTTGCCAGCATCCACTCAATGATGGCTCCGCTGCATGGCGCACAACAGGTATGTAGCAGAACCTTTTGCATTACTTCTGTTTTTTTGCACAGTCGGGGCATATGCCCTTGGCCATGTAGTTTACGCTCTCTACCTGATAGCCGTCAGGGTATGTGACAGATGGTATGGGCAGTTCCTCCAGACAGAAGGTCCGGTGACACACCTCACAGTGGAAATGCACGTGGCGGTCATCGTCCACATCGCCGTGGGCGTGGCACAACTCGTAGCGTACGCCCTCGCAGCCGTCGTCAATCTGGTGGAGCAGGTGGTGTTCCTTGAAGAGAGTCAGGGTTCGGAATATACCGGATTTGTCGATGGTGTCAATCTGATCCTCAAGTTCGGACATGGTGAGCGGTCGCTGACTCTGCGACAACGCCTTCAAGACCAGCAGCCTATTAGCTGTCGGCTTGATCCCGTGCTCAGACAATATGTTTTCCGGTTTGTCCACGATTATGCTCTGAATTCTCAATTCTCAATTCTCAATTAAACACTTATCCAACTCCTGCTTAATGTAAGCCTTATCCAGGTTCTGACCAATGAACACCAGCTTCTGCATGCGGTCACCGTACTCCGGATCCCAGTCGGCAGCCAGGACAGGATCCTGAGCTATCATGGCGTCAAGCTGCTGCTTGGGCATGGTGGCGTACCACTGGCCAGCGTTCTTTAGACTCATCTGCTTGCCAGCCTGCTCAAACAGGTAGCAGATGTCATACTCATCGGTAAAATAGCACATACCCTTGGTGCGGATAACACCCTTGGGCCATTTTTTGGATACGAACCAGTCAAAACGGTTCAGGTCCATGGGACGTCGTGCGTAATAGACGTATGTACCTATTCCGTACTCCTCAACTTCACCGCCTTCATGGTCGTGATGATGGTGATGGTGGTGATGATGATGGTGCTCCTCCTCATGCTCATGATCATCGTCATCATCATCGTGGTCATGGTGGTGATGATGCTCGTGCTCGTCGTGATCATCGTCGTCGTCATCGTCCTGATGTTCCAAAGCCTCACCGCGCTTCTCGATCTCCTGGATCCAGGTGGCGCTGGTGGCCACGCTCTCAAAGTCAAACATATGTGTGTTGAGTATGTTGGTCAGGTCAATGTCACCGTAGTCGCACTCAAGTATGCGTGCGCGGGGCTGCAGGGCGCGTATCACCTTGCGGATGCGCTCCATCTCCTGGGCGCTCACCTCGGATGCCTTGTTGAGCAGTATTATGTTGCAGAACTCAATCTGCTGGATTACCAGGTTCTCCAGGTCCTCCTCGCCGATGTTCTTCTTGACCAGGTCATCGCCGCAGCCGAACTCGTCACGTATGCGCAGGGCATCGACAACGGTTACTATGCAGTCCAGATCGGGTATGCCGTCCTTGTTGTACTTGGCCTCCATGCGGGGGATGGACTCGATGGTCTGGGCAATGGGACCGGGCTCGCAGATACCGCTGGCCTCGATAACGATATAGTCAAAGCGGTGCATTGCTATAATCTGGTGCAGCTGCTCCACAAGGTCCATCTTGAGGGTGCAGCATATGCATCCGTTCTGCAGTGCTACCAGGCTGTCGTCGTTCATGCCTACCACGCCTCCCTGCTGGATAAGGCTGGCGTCGATGTTGACTTCGCCGATATCGTTTACAATCACTGCGAACTTAATGCCCTTGGTGTTGCTAAGTATCCTGTTGACCAGAGTGGTCTTTCCGCTGCCTAAGTATCCGGTGAGCAGCAGGACCGGTGTCTTGTTTGTCATATGGCTTAAAAAATATAATCAAGTGTCATGTAGAGACCGTAGTCACCGTCTCTTTTGTCAAAAGGTATGCCAAAGGTTATGGACGGGACAAAATTGTAGTCTATAACCAGCTGGGCACTCAGTCCGTAGCTCATATGCAGCTCACGGGCCTTGTCAAGCATTCCTGAACGGTACTGCTCTATTGTCTGGTCTGACACATTGTCATCGGCATAAAGGGCCTGGACCTGACTGTCAAAGCGGAAGGGCTGCAGTATGGCGCCCGCATCCAGGAAGGGGGTCAGGACACCGAACACGCGGCGGTTCAGGAAGTTGGTCTCCAGGAGTCTGGTGCGCAGTTCGATGTTGGTCCAGAAATAGTCGTTACCCATGTCGCGGTTGTAGAGTATGCCCCTGAGCGTGGTGGCTCCTCCCAGTCCGTCGGAGGGTTTGAAGTTGATAATGTACGACTGTGTGTAAAAGGGCTGGTTACCTGCCATGGTGCCCTGGTATGCCAGACTGTAGGCCAGCACCAGCCTGTCGGAGCCCAGACTCAGGTATTGGCGGAACCGGGCTGCCAGCTTAACGTAATCATATCCGGTGCTCAGGATATCGGGGGCCATGGACAGCACTACATCGGCAAATATGCCATGGGATGGCATGGATTCAATGTTACGCGTATCGAACTTGAGTCCTGCCAGGAACTCCATTATGCTGCCTCCGTTGCTCTCAGGATCCTGGATAAGTCCCAGGCGTCTGTACCTGCGGAACAGGGTGTTGCTCTGGTCGTATCCCTCCCAGTTGAGCTCGTTTATCCAGTAGTGCCAGTACGAGAACCTGGCGGTCCAGTCCAGATGTGCAAACAGGGGGGCCTCAAACTCCAAACGGGCGTTGATGAACTTGCGGTCGTAGCTGTAGTAGGCTATGCCGTTATCCTGATTGCAGTTGAGGCTGCGGTCATAGTCGTGCACGGCTCCGTTGAATCCGTAGAACCAGTAGAGCGGGTTATCGTCATAATATAACTTGGCCGATGTGCGAATGCCCGGAATCAGATACTTGGAGTCATACTGAAACATGTAGAAGCTGGCATGCTTGGAGTAGGTGAGAGCCTCCAGGCAGATACGGTGCTTGTAGTTGGGGTAGAGACCTCCGTAGTAACTCAGGTCCACGAAACCTCCTGCCATGAGTCCGAAGTCGGAGTCGTAGGCCATAGCGGGGACGGGATTGACCGACCAGCCGTCCTTGGCTGTGGATTGGGGACCGTCTGTACCTGCCATAAGAGTGGCGCAGAACGCCAGCATCACGGACAGTATTGTCAGACGGTGGTGCATGGTTCAGAACAGATAGTTGAATCCTATGTTAGTCCAGAGTCCGGTGCCGTCGTTCTTGTCGAACGGCTTGCCACCTTCAAAGGAGATGACCATGTTATGGTTCATGATAAGCTTGAGTCCCAGTCCGGCAGTGTAGTGTGCACGGTACTCGTCGCCGTCATAGAGTCCGGGGAACTGTTTCTGCTCCTCCAGACGGTAGGGCTGCAGTATCTTACCGGCATCAAAGAATGGGTTGGTGGCAACCTGCCAGTTCTGGTTGATGAGCTTGAAGTCCACAATACGCCAGCGCAGCTCCATGTTGAGCATCAGGAATCCTTCGCCCAGCACACCGTTACGGTTCAGACCGCGTACCGATGCGTTTCCGCCCAGACCCTCGGTGTACATCTTGCGGAAGAACATGCTGTTGATGTTGTTCACAAAGTAGAAAGGTATGTCGCCCCACAGGTTAGCCTGAACAAGTGCGCGGTATGCGAATGTGAGCCTCTCGGTGAATACCGGCAGATACTGGCTCATGCTCAGGTGGAATCCAAGGTTGCTGTATCCGTCGCCGTCAATCAGGTCGGGGCTGTATACCAACGAAACCTCAACGTTCTCACCGCGTATGGGATCGCTCTCACGGTCACGTGTGTCGTACACAAGACCGGCGCGTATCTGGGTTACGTTACCTCCGTCCATCTCGTTCTCGTGTATCAGGTCCGACATAAGCGGCAGGTACATCTCGTAAAGGGTAAGCTGGTTGTCATACTCCTTGAGCGATACACGGTCGGTGGTGATATGGTAAAATGCCAAACCGGCTGCGGCACTCAGGTTGCCCGATATGGTCTTGCGGGCGCTCACTACGGCGCGCAGCTGCTTGCGTGACATCAGGTTGAAGCCTGACTTGGCATCGGCCCTGACAGCGGCGGGATCGGTCCAGCCAATAAAGTCGGGATCGTACTTGCTGGCATATCCGTTGTATCCGTAGAATCCGAACTTGGGCGCGTTGAAGTAGGTCAGATCATAGAACAGCGTGCCGTCGGGAATCAGGTTCTTGAAGTCGCCGTATGAGCGCAGGACGCTGGAACCCTTGGTGTAGGTGGATGCCTCCACGTTGATCTTGTAGTCGTAGTCGGGATACTGCTTGACGCTTCCGTAGTGGAAGATGTCACTGCAGATTCCGTATTGGAATCCCAGGTCGGAATCGAATCCTACTACCGGCAGGATACCTATGTCCCATCCGGTCTTTATGATCTCCTGACTCTGTGCTTTCATCGGCCAGCACATTATCAAAGCTGCAAGCAATGTGGCTGTCTTTCTCATAACTGTGAAAAGGGTTTACTGTTCTTTTTTGACCTTCTTGCTGATCAGGTCATAGCTTAGGGTTACACCCAGACCGGTAGGACCGAGCCAGCGGAATACCATGTTACGCTTGATAAATAGTCCGGGTGAATCGTACCAGTCGTAGTAGTACTTGCCGGTATACGGCGAGCCTGCATCGTACGGGTCGTAGAATGACATGTAGAATCCGCCCTTGACAAAGAGCTCAAGTTTCCATTTGGTGTCGGGCTTCTTGCCGAGCGGCATCACATATCCGTATCCAAGTCCGCCTCCGAATCCTTCGCCCTGATATCCGTGGCCGGCTTTGCGGTCAAAGCAGATATCGTAGTAGTTGGCGCCCACGTAGGCCGACAGGTAGTGGCCCGAGTGGTATGAGGCGCGTTTGAAGTAGCGGCGTCCCTCGAACTGCAGGTTAAGACACTGCAGATACTGGTGCTTGCTGTCGATTGAGTGCCACGGGAACTCATACTCCAGCAGCCATGTCCATCGGCCAAGTTCGGTAGGATAGAGCTCGGCCTCTATGTTGTAGATGGGAGCCCATCCCATATCCTTGGTAAAGAATGCGTCGTAAAGCAGGTTGGTCTTGACTGCTATGAACGGACGCCTGCGGATCTTTTCGGGTTTGGGCTCGATGGGCTGGGCAACGTAGTTCAGGAACGAATCCGGTGTTACGGACGTCTCCTCAACCGCAATCTTTTCGGCCTCCTGCCAGAACGGGGGCTCCGGCTCAACCATATGCAGGATGTAGATACCTGAGTTACGGATTACCGGGTAGTAGTATTTGGTCAGATAGGCGTAAACGTTTCCTGTCAGGGGATTGCTTCCCAGCGAGTTCTTGAGGCGTGCCTTCTTGGTGGCGACGCTCAGGTCGGGCGAGTCAATGATATCCAGGATCTTGTTGCGGGTCTCCTCCTCCAGGTTAGGATCCTGTGCCACGTACTGCGCCAGATTCTCCCATGACTCGGTCACACGGCTTATGGAGATCTTGCTCCTGAGCTGGGGGAAGACGCGGTTCATGTATTCCAGCATTACCTGCGAACGGTGTTCGGTAAGCCAGGCGTTACGCTCCAGGCTACCTTCAGGTGATGACTGTGATATGATTTCGATGGCCGATATGTTCTCAATACCCAGCGAGTCCAGCACCCTGTCCAGATGGAGCAGGTTCAGACCGTTGTCCATGTATGAGATGTCAAGTTTGGCCTTGTTGAGTTCAAAGTGGATTTCGGTGTAGTCGGTGGCCACGTACATGCTGTCGGATTCGGGCTTGGGCATGATGCGTTTTACTACCGAGTCGCCAACGCGCAGAAGGTTGTCGGACATGGTGTGTTTCTCGGCATAAACAGGACCTGTCATCATAGCAAACAATGCCGTAATGACCGCAGAGATGTATCTGATAGGTGTCCTTCTTAAACTCATTCGCGTGTGCGTGTGTGTTCAACTTGCAAAGTTAACATTTTTTTTGCAACTCAAGGCTTAAAAATCGCCTTTTAAACCTGTTTTGCACGTTTTTTTTAAATGTTTCAATCCTAATTGCTAACTTCGTATTCCGTTTGAAACTGATAATTGGATACTTAACGAAAAATTGACCAAATGGAAAAGAATCCGGCCGTTCTGAAAACAGGGTTGAAACTCAGGCTTATAGTGCTTGTTTTCCTGCAATATTCTGTATGGGGAGCGTATCTTATTTCAATTGGAAGGTACCTTGCACAAGCCGGTCTGGGAAGCCAGATAAAGTGGTTCTTTGCGGCCAACGGAATAGTGTCGCTCTTTATGCCTGCACTGGTGGGTGTGGTGGCCGACCGCTATATCCAGGGGCAGAAAACTCTCTCGCTCTGTCATCTGCTGGCCGGAGCGTTCATGCTGAGCGCCGGAGTCTATTGCCTTAGGAGCGGACAGGTGGAGTTCGGCCCCCTGTATTCGCTTTATGCGCTGAGCATAGTATTCTTTATGCCTACCGTCGCGCTCACAAACTCTGTGTCGTACAGCGTGATTTCGCAGGCGGGCGGCGACCCTGTCAAGGACTATCCTCCCATACGCCTGTTCGGTACGGTGGGCTTTATATGCAGCATGCTCACTGTCAACTTTGTCAGGGTTGGGGGAGTCCAGATACAGGATTCCTGCGTTCAGCTTATAATGTCAGGAATTTTATCAATCGTACTGTGCCTTTACGCGCTTACGCTGCCGCAGTGTCCCACCGGCGGAAAGAGGGCCGAAAGGAGCATGCGCGACGCATTCGGACTGAGCGCCTTCAGCCTGTTCAAGGTAAGGCATATGGCAATCTTCTTTATGTTCTGCATACTCATGGGTACGGCCCTTCAGATAACCAACGGATATGCCAATACGTTCCTGGGTTCGTTTGCATCGGACCCCCTTCTGGCCGATACCTTCGCGGTTAAGAACTCCAACGCGCTGCTTTCTCTGTCGCAGCTGTCCGAGACACTCTGCTTCCTGCTGGTGCCCTTCTGCATGAAACGGTATGGTATCAAGAAGGTTATGCTCATGTCAATGGTGGCGTGGGTGCTCAGGTTCGGACTATTCGGACTGGGTTCGCCCGATATGCCCGGCGTGCTGCTGTTCATCCTGAGCTGCATACTGTACGGCATAGCCTTTGACTTCTACAACATTGCAGGCTCGCTCTATGTGGAGCAGAACGTGGACAAGAGCATCCGTGCCAGCGCCCAGGGCCTCTTTATGATGATGTCCAACGGAGTGGGTGCAACAGTGGGTATGATTGGTGCCGGAGCCGTAATGGATCATTACGTGTTCAAGGCAGCAGCACCAGACTGGAGTCCGGCATGGTTCGTGTTCGCCGCCTACATGGCAGTTGTGGCCGTCCTTTTCGGACTGCTTTTCAAGGAATCCCGTAAGTAAGGAAAATTCCGGATTATCACAGACTCAGACGGAACGGCTGTCGAGCCTGGTGAGTATGGTGCGGTAGTAGGCCGGGGTGACCGTTATGGTCTTGCCCGACGGATGGTCAAGGGTGATGGTCAGATGTCCTCTCTCCTTGCCGTAGCGTATCACCTTGGCGGTGTTTACCAGGAACGAGCGGCGGCAGCGCACAATCTGCGTACCCTCCAGGTCCTCCTCGATCTTCTGGGTGCTGCAGCGCAGCAGATAGCTGGACAGCTTGCCCTCCAGATCGTAGAATATCTGTACGTAATTATCCTGTGATTCAATGTAGAATATGGAGTCCTCGCTCAGGGACATCTTGTGCTTGCCCTGGCTGTCGCGGAACTGTATGAGCCTGTGGTCCGACTCCATGGTGGTGCGTTTGTGGGTAACCTTGAAGAGCTCCAGTTCCTCCTTCTTGGCAGTGTACTGGGCGTAGAACCAGATGATGGTGTAGGGAATGGCCAGTATCAGAGCCACACACATGGGAATCCTTATGAGCAGCTGGGTTACAATTACCGATCCCAACTTGAAGTAGGCCGAGAAGGCATAGTACTCGCCGGCTATTGCAAAGAACTCCACAATGTGCCATACAAGCAGGCGTCGGGCCGATACGTTATGGCCGTTGCTGTAGTTGGAGAGCAGGAGCTTGCTCAGGATCAGGGTGGAGATGGCTACCACGTAGAATAACAGCGTGACGCCTGTCTGCTTCCAGGAGTGGAATCCGAACCATGTGGTTGAGAATCCGAACGACGGCTGGTAAAGTGACATGAACAGCATGGAGAACAGTGACACAAATATCACCGAACGGAGCAGGAACCGCCTCTGCAGAATCTGTTTGGGAACCGTATAGTCGCTGTTCTTGGTCATAGGCCGCAAAGTTAACAAAAAGTAGAAAAAGGGGAGGGGGAGTTTCCCCATTTTTGCGTAATTTTGCAGCCGAAATAATACCTTATATGCAAAAAATAATAATACTGGATTTCGGCTCACAGACTACGCAGCTTATAGGTCGTAGAGTGAGAGAAATGGACACATTCTGCGAGATTCTGCCTTACAACAAGT
Organism: uncultured Bacteroidales bacterium; assembly: GCA_902774335.1. Taxonomy (GTDB): domain Bacteria; phylum Bacteroidota; class Bacteroidia; order Bacteroidales; family Bacteroidaceae; genus Colenecus. The sequence continues at coordinate 28,999 of CACYHW010000012.1, read as the reverse complement.
TTCCTAAGGATGATCCTGACGTAATCGGTGTGATCCTGAGCGGATCTCCCCTGAGCGTCTATGCCGATGACGCCTTCCGTCCGGACCTTTCGGGCATTATAGGCCGTTACCCTGTGCTGGGCATTTGCTACGGAGCACAGCTTCTGAGTTACACCTACGGTGGTAAGGTAGAGCAGGCCGGTACACGTGAGTACGGTCGCGCCAACCTGGGCTTCATTGCCGATGACTGCCCCCTGTTCAAGGGTTTTGACAAGGGCTCACAGGTATGGATGAGCCACGGCGACTCCATCACCGCCATTCCTCAGGGTTACAGGGTTACCGCCAGCACCGACAGCGTCAAGTATGCCGCATTCGAGAATGCAAGCCAGCGCGTATGGGGCGTTCAGTTCCATCCCGAGGTGGAGCATTCGCTTCAGGGACGTCTGCTGCTTGAGAACTTTGTGATAGGCATCTGCGGAAGCCGCAGGGAGTGGACATCGGACTCCTTCATCGAGAAGACAGTTGGCGAGCTCAAGGCCGAGCTTGGAAACGACAAGGTTGTACTGGGACTGAGCGGTGGTGTTGACTCGTCGGTTGCAGCCGTACTGCTCAACAAGGCTATCGGCAAGAACCTGACCTGCATATTCGTCAACCACGGACTGCTGCGCAAGAACGAGTTCACCGATGTGCTCAACGACTACGTATGCCTGGGACTGAACGTCAAGGGCGTGGATGCATCGGACATGTTCTTCAAGGACCTGGAGGGTGTGACCGATCCGGAAAAGAAACGCAAGATAATAGGCCGCGACTTTATCGAGGTGTTCGATGCCGAGGCCGGCAAGATAACCGATGCCAAATGGCTGGCTCAGGGAACCATCTATCCCGACCGCATTGAGAGCCTGAACATCACCGGTAAGACCATCAAGAGCCACCACAACGTAGGCGGTCTGCCCGAGAAGATGGGACTCAAGCTGTGCGAGCCGCTCAAGTGGCTCTTCAAGGACGAGGTTCGCGCCATCGGTCGTCGCCTGGGTATCCCCGAGCATCTGATTGGCCGTCATCCCTTCCCGGGACCCGGTCTGGCAGTGCGTATTATCGGTGAGATCACCCCTGAGAAGGTGGCCGTTCTGCAGGAGGCCGATGCAATATTCATCAACGGTCTGCGCGAGTGGGGTCTTTACGACAAGATCTGGCAGGCCGGAGCAATCCTGCTGGCCGACCGCACGGTAGGTGTGATGGGCGATGAGCGCACATTCGACAACGCAGTAGCTCTGCGTGCCGTGACAAGCGTTGACGCCATGACCGCCGACTGGGCCGAACTGCCTTACAAGTTCATGCATGTGATAAGCAACGAGATAATCAACAAGGTCAAGGGAGTGAACCGCGTATGCTACGACATCTCCTCAAAACCGCCAGCCACAATCGAGTGGGAGTAATATTATGAAACAGATCATTTCAACCGACCATGCGCCTGCTGCAATAGGTCCCTATTCACAGGCCATCAACCTTAACGGCACACTCTACGTGTCAGGACAGATTCCCGTCAACCCTGAAACCGGTGCAATGCCGGAGGGCATAGAGGCGCAGACCCGCCAGGCACTGGACAATATAGGCGCAATCCTGGACGCTGCCGGATTCACCTTCAACGACGTGGTCAAGACAACCGTCCTCCTGGCCGATATGGACGACTTTGCCGCCATGAACGCGGTCTATTCCGAATATTTTACACAGGACAAGCCTGCCCGTGTATGCTTCCAGGCTGCAGCCCTTCCCAAGGGCGCTCTCGTAGAGATTGACGCTACCGCAGGCCGCTGACGTTAGGCGACTGGCCTTTTACTGACAAATCACTAACCCCATATTATGAAAAAATCCGCATTACTTTCCTGCGTGGCGGTTGCAGCATTGCTGCTTCCCGGCTGCAAGCATTACGAGTATCCTTTTCAGAACCCCCGTCTTTCGTTCGAGAAGAGGGCTGACAACCTGCTTTCACTCCTGACCCCCGAGGAGAAGATAGGTCTTATGATGAACGGCTCCATATCAGTGGACCGTCTGGACATACCCGCCTACAACTGGTGGAACGAGGCCTGCCACGGTATCTGCTATGACGATGTAACCGTATTTCCGCAGGTAATCGCCCTGGGCGCCACCTTTGACGCACCCCAGCAGTTCGAGATATACAACGCCGTGTCCGATGAGGCCCGCGCCGTCTGGAACACCACCGATCACCATCAGCTTGGCGTGACCCAGCCCAACGGAAGCATCTGGCATAACGGACTCTCATTCTGGTGCCCCAATGTGAACATCTTCCGTGATCCCCGCTGGGGCCGCGGACAGGAGACTCCGGGCGAGGATCCCTATCTGAACGCCGTAATGGGTACCCAGACCGTAAAGGGTATGCAGGGTAACGATAAGAGATACCTCAAGCTGCACTCATGCGCCAAGCACTATGCAGTACACAGCGGTCCCGAGCCACTGCGTCATCAGTTCGACGTGACCGTATCGGGCCGTGACCTGTGGGAGACCTACCTGCCTGCTTTCAAGAGCCTGGTACAGGAGGGTAACGTACAGGAGGTTATGTGCGCATATCACCGTTACGAGGGTGATCCCTGCTGCGCCAGCAACCGTCTGCTGCAGGATATCCTGCGCAACAAGTGGGGCTTCAAGGGCCTGGTTGTAACCGACTGCGGCGCCATAGGTGACTTCTTCAACGCACGTCAGCACGGCACACACAAGGATGCCGCAAGCGCATCGGCCGATGCCGTCCTGTCCGGTGCCGATATTGAGTGCGGTACCAGCTACCGTGCACTCACCACAGCTATCCAGGAGGGACTCATCACCGAGGCCGATATCGACGTAAGCGTACGCCGCATCCTCAAGTCCCGCTTTGAGCTGGGTATGTTCGATCCCGCCGAGAACCTGCCTTGGGCCAACCTTGGTCTGGAGGATCTGAGCAGCCCCGCACACACCGCTCTGGCCAGCAAGGCCGCTCACGAGGCTATCGTTCTCCTGAAGAACTCAAATAACCTGCTTCCCATTAAGAAGGATATGAAGATTGCTGTTGTAGGCCCCAACGCCGACGACGCTCGCGTTATCCTGGGTAACTACAACGGTTATCCCTCGGCCGCCAATACCAAGACCATTCTGGACGGTATCCGTGAGGCCGCTCCCCAGGCTCAGATCATCTACGAGAAGGGCTGCGACCTGAACGTTCCCTATATCACCAAGCACTATGTAGCCGAGATCAACGGCGGCAAGGGTCTGCATGCTGAGTACTACAACACCCTTGACTGGACCGGTAACGTTGTGGCTAAGGTTGACTACGACGAGCCTCTGAGCCTGAACACCACATCACCCGCTCTGGCACACGAGGACTGCCCCTGGACCGACGGCGTCAACATGACAGGCTTCTCGGCCAAGTATACAGGCAGCTTCACAGCCGATTATACCGGCGATATGGTTTACAGCGTACGCGGCAGCTCACGCTACACCTTCAAGCTGAACGGCCAGACCATCGTTGAGAATCAGGGCCAGGGCGGCGGCCGTGGCGGATTCGGAGGTTTTGGCGGCGGCCGTGGCGGATTCGGCCGTGGTGCAGCAGCCACCACCTTCAAGGTTGAGAAGGGTAAGACCTACGAGATCTCAATCGAGCTGTCACAGCCCGAGGCCCGTTCGGCAAACTTCTCATTCGATATCTACAGCCGTGGTCCGGTTGACTTTGCAAGCGTAATCAGCAAGATCGCTCCGGCCGATGTAATCATAATGGTAAGCGGTATCTCATCGGACATAGAGGGTGAGGGACACGACCGTTCCGAGATAGAGCTCCCCGAGGTTCAGCAGCAGCTGCTGGCCGAGCTGGATGCTACCGGCAAGCCCATCATCCTGGTCAACGTATCAGGAAGCGCCATGGGACTGGGCAACGTAGAGCATCAGTATGACGCCCTTATCCAGGCATGGTACGGCGGTCAGGCTTGCGGCGAGGCAGTAGCCGATGTGCTGTTCGGTGACTACAACCCCGCAGGACGTCTGCCGGTTACCTTCTACAAGTCAACTGACCAGCTTCCCGATTTCCAGGATTACTCAATGAACAACCGCACATACCGTTACTTCAAGGGCGAGCCCCTGTACGCTTTCGGTTACGGACTGAGTTACACCACATTCAGCTACGGTGACGCCAAGACCGCCGGTAAGCCCCAGGCTATGACCTTGACCGTTCCCGTTACCAACACCGGTAAGATTGACGGCGACGAGGTAATCCAGGTTTACGTTAAGGCTCTGGACGATGCAGGCGCACCCATCAAGTCGCTGGCTGGATTTGCACGTGTGAACATTCCTGCAGGACAGACCAAGACGGTCAAGGTGGAGCTTAACAAGGATGCTTTCAGCTTCTATGACGAGCAGGTTGACGGACTTAAGTTCAGACCGGGTAACTACAGGATCCTTTATGGCGGTTCATCACTTGACTCAGACCTTAAGGTAATAGATCTTAAACTTTGATTCGAATTATCGACTAATTTGGGGGCCAAAGGGGACGGTTCTATTTGGCTCCCCTTTTTCAGATATTAAGAAGTTGTGAGGATGTTTATCTTCACAGCTTCTTTTTATGTTGGCACAAAGGAGCCAAATAGAACCGTCCCCTTTGGTCCCCCAAATTATTTTTTTTTAACTATGGCTTTTAAATGTTCTTAGCTAATATTTAATTTGCTTATCACCCCTACAAGATATCCTGTGGGGTTTTTAGCTACATTTGCGCACCTTTTCTAAATAAACGAAAGTCGTTGCAAATACCATAGTGAAAGTGAGTAGACCTGTTGACCGACTATTATCTCATAGTCTCATACTTGCTGCCATATTGTTCGCTTGGGTGTTGCCTGTATCCGCTAAGTCTTCTGATGAAGTGATTTACAGACAATTACCGGAGTGCCCGTTCGTCTACGTGGCAGAGACATTCACTACAACTCCTCCCGATATTTCCGATTCACTCTTTGATCAGGTTGCCCAGGGTATCAGTTTCAAGGTAAACCGTACAGAACTCAGGGCCGATGAACCATTCGTAGCTTACTACAATGACTCGCTGGTGCCGTTGCTCAAGAAAATGGACCTGGTGCTTTGCGGTGTGATGGTTAAGGGTGCCGCATCACCTGAGGGACCGTATGACAACAATGTCCGTCTGAGCCGTGAACGTACCAGAAGACTGATGGATTTCCTGCAGGAGTACTCGGACCAGCCTATTTTTGACTATGCCCTGAGCTCGCAGTTCATTACTGAGGACTACGGATATCTGATTACGCTCATGAAACGTGCGGGTGACAAGGAGACGGATCAGGTAAAGGCGATATGGGATGACTGCAACGGTGACGAACGTATGTGCAAGCAGCGTCTGATGGCCTTGAACGGCGGACGTACGTGGAAACGCCTGCTTGAGAAATATTTCCCCACCTTGCGTCAGAGCCGCGTGGTCCTGTTCTATGCTCCGCATCCACAGCGTGCGTTGGTACGCGGACTGCGTTATGATCCTGTTGAGATCAAGCGTGACACAATTCCCTATATGAGAACCGTACCTTCATTTCCCAGGGAATTCAAACGCCGTCACATGGTTGCCGTTAGGACCAATCTGGTTCATGACCTTCTGATTGAACCGCATTTTGGGTTCGCTCCGGGTGTGAATGTCCAGTTGGAATACTATCCGCTCTGGGGACACTACACATACAATGCCGGATTCACGTTTACCAACCATCGTCACTGGGATGACTGCAAGTTCTTTCAGGTGCGCGATGCCCAGTTGGAACTGCGCCGTTATTTCAGGGGAGGAGGTGAGTTCCTGGGTACCTATCTGGGAGCATATGCCGAGGGTACAGTCTACGGTATAGGTTTCAACGAGCGCAAGGGCTGGGAAGGTGAAGGCGGTGGCGCCGGTCTGAGCATAGGACACACCTGCAACCTTAACAGAAAGGGAAACCTGAGGCTTGAACTGAGTCTGAGCGCGGGTCTTTTCATTACCCGATATGATCCCTACGTCTATGGCAATCCGCTTACCGGACAGGTGGACGGCCTCTACTATTACAACTATCTGGGCAGCGCCAGCCAGTTCAGGGAGCGCAATCACCGTTTCATCTGGTTTGGTCCCACCAATGCAGGCATTCACCTGACATATGATATCATTTACAGAAAGAGAAAGGAGGCAGACAGATGATGCGTGCATGTTATAGAATATCGGCCCTGACGGCTCTGCTGATGCTGTGCATCGTCTCATGCATTGAACCGCCCCTGCATCTGCCCGGACAGAATCTGGAGATGATGATCCCGCAGGTGGAGACAGAGATGGAGGTGGTCTGGGACATTGACGTTGATTTTTCTACAGACTGGTATTACGGCTGGGACGTTAAGGATGATTCTCTGTGGGGTAACATAGGTTATACAAGACCTACCGGTTATGAGGTGCATCGCTACTACAAGGGTGACAAGCCTAGACGCAAGCATTTGAGTGATGACGCATTCTCAATACGCTCCAACAGGTTCCGCAGGTATTTCCAGTTCGGTTACTATGATATGCTGTTCTACAGTGAAATAGACTCAAAGGATGGTACCCAGGTGGTTGTCATGCATGAGACTCTTGACTCTGTCACGGCCACTACGACCGGTACCAGAGGCCTGTCAAAAGGTATCCTTGACATGAAACGTGCCGGAACTTCACAGGATGACGGAGCCATAGGCCTGCTCAACCAGCCGGAGATATTCTACGGTGCATATCCTGAGGATATCTATATCTCATATAATCTGGACGATTATGATTATGACCCGGTTGAGAATATCTACATCAAACATCTGGAGACCAAACTCCGTCCGCTGGTGTATATCTATCTGGTCCAGCTTATCCTTTACAATAATGATGACGGAAAGATAAAGGGTATAAACGGAAACTCGGCCCTATCATCGATGGCCAGTTCCACCAACGTGAATACGGGTCATACCGGAAACAGCCCTGCCGTGATATACTTCAATACCCGCATGAAAAAGGACCTGACGGTAAAGGGCCGTAAAAGTGATGTGATAGGCGGAAAGCTCACCACATTCGGACTCTGTGACAACGAGCCGTGCGTGCGTTCCAAGGCTCAGTATGCGGGCTCACGTACAACCCTTAAGAACTATCTCTATTTTGACCTGATATGGAATAACGGTGGTGTTAAGACCTATCAGTTTGACGTGACCGACCAGTGTCACGCGCAGGCTCACGGAGGTATCCTCACCGTATGGATAGACTGCTCGGAACTTACGCCCCCTGATCCGGGACCATCGTCCAAAGGCAGCCTGTTCATTCCTACCGTAGAGGATTATGATGAGGTGGTATGGGAGATTGAGATTTGAAATCAGAATAAATAACAACAATAAAAACGTGTCAATATGAAAAAGAGAATTATTTGGGCTTTTGCCGCTGTGGTTCTGGTAAGCTGCAGCAGCGATGAGTTGATCAACAATGAGGTTCAGGATCGTAACGTACCTATCTCTTTCAACGTTGAGAAGAGGAACATTACCCGTGCCAAGAACCTTGAGGAGTTGGGCCACTACAACTTTGGTGTGTGGGCCTACAAGGATAAAGGCGGTACCGACAGACAGCTGGTGATGAGCAATTACCTGGTAGGTTACTCTGACGGAAACGGTAAAGGTTATAATAATGAAGGTGTTTCCACATGGGATGAAAGTGCAGGTTCTCAGACAGACCACAAATCACCCTGGTTCTATGAGAAACTGGGTAATGCTGAGTACCTGAATGAGGATGCCGCAAAAGGATATGTAAAGACCAATGCCAACTACATGTCTGCCAACCAGAACCAGTATCTCCGTTATTGGGACCTGGCATATACTACAACCGAATTCTATGCATACGCACCTTATCGTGCCACCGGCGTGACTTTTGATAATCATTCAAGAACCATTACCGTTGCTCATGCTGCACAGACCGCCGGTTATGATGACGCATCCCTGCAGGAGTTTATCTATGCAGGTGCTGTGTCTACCAATGCCGATCTTAAGGACGTAAAGCTCAACTTCAAGCATCTGGGAGCACAGCTCAACCTGCGTTTCTATGAGAACGTTCCCGGTTACAGGGTTGAGATAATTGATGTCAACGGAACCGGAACAGGTATCCAGGCTACACCCGCAACCAAGGAGGGTACAACATATACAAAGGCCAACTACTATACTGACTGCGGCGCTACCATTGATTATTCATCAGTTATTGAAAATCCTGTTGCTACTATAAACCACACCGATGCTACAAAGACTCAGGATAACCTTAAGTTTGACATTCCCGGAACCGGAAACGGCCTTACTACTATCACAGCTAAAGTAACAGATAAGGTTTACAATGTAATTCCTGAGGATATAGAGAATACAACAACCCAGACCTATGCAAACTCTCCCACAGTTTACTATCCTGTAGCTCAGCCCACAGGTAGTGAGACCGGTTTTACATTCCATGTATCCTACAAACTGATTGCTGAGGATAACGGTGAGGAGATTACCGTTAATGACGCACGCGTTTACGTACCTGCCAAGGATGGCGCAATCTTTATTGCAGCTTGGCAGCCCAATACCAAGTATACCTATACATTCAAGATCACAAGGAACTCAACAGGTTCTACAGATCCTACTTATCCTGATGTTGACAGTCCTTCTGTACCTGCTACCCCCACAGTATATCCCATTGTATTTGATGGCGCTACTATTGTGGATTATACAGCAAATGGTCAGAACTATTAATAGACATATCATAGCATGCGGGTTGATCGGCGTACTTTTGTGTGTCGGTCTGACCGCTTGTTCCAATGACTCAACTATACTGGAGCAGGATGTCTACCGTGGAGATACCCCTATGATGTTCAGCCAGGCTTTGCTCAGTGCACCCGTTACACGTGCCGCGAACACCACTTTCCTGAGCCAGGGCTTCTTGGTAAACTGTTGGAAAGGATACTCTACCGCCCGGCAGTATCTGATAATGGACAGGTATGAGGTCAAGTACCAGTCTGACCCCTGGTCAAACCTCTCCAAGTGGGACTACGTAGGTACCACCGCCAGCGGCTATTATCAGACCCAGATAGAACGTTATTGGGATGCCGATGCGTTCCCATACCGTTTCTATGCCATCAGCCCCTGTCCGGCACACAGCGAGTTGCCTGACTTTAAGCTCACGCTTGACAACCTGACCATTCCTACTACGGTATCATTCATCTATCAGACAAGCCGTAACGGTGTGCTTACAGCCGGTGCCGAGCCTTTCATGCCGGCCCAGGTGGAATGCACTGACGGTTCAAACAACAAGGATATAGACCTGCTTAACGGTAACGCATTCATCGGTAAGGACCGTACTGAGAACGGTGCCACCACAACCTATGACCGTTACGTGGCCCTGCCGTTCCATCACTTTACATCAAAGGTCCGTTTTGGAATCTACAACACATATAAGAAGGAGACTCCCGCAGATTTCCTTATATATAATATAAAGGTGAAAGTGACATCGGACGGATTCGTTACCACGGGTAAGGGCTATACGGCCAACCTGGCGCAGAAGGATATGCTGCACGGTACGTTCACCGAGACCGTCAAGGCTGCAACGGATGCAGAAAAGACCCTGCTTGAGACCGATGATAGCCGTAAGGGTGACCTAAACGTAGCCATTGACCGTGACCACGCCTATTTCTGTGAGAGTAGGGACGGTATGCTGCAGATCCCGCAGCAGGGTGTTAAGCTTAGCATATCATTTGATGTATACGGACTTGATTACAAAAGTGATTTTACCAGCAGTGACGGCAAGATAGTCTATGACAAATCTTCCAAGACTATTCACTATACTGATCTGGTCATTAAGGTAGATGATAATGAGTCTTTTGACTGGGAATCAAACAATATATACACATATCTGATTAAAGTGACCGAGTTCTATCCGCTTTCCATTGATTTCAGCGCCGAGCTCACACCATGGACCAATGTATACGGATCAATTGATACCAATCTGGAACAATAAAACGCAGAATAATAACAAAAACAAGAATAACAATGAAAGTTCTTTTCTATCCCCTGCTGGTAGCCACCGCTATGGTAGCCACCGCTTGCACAAATGACCTTGAGGACGATATACAGGTTCTCGATCCCAGCACCAAAACTGCAATCACGTTTGTAGGACAGGACAATTCAGCACCTCTTACCCGTGCCGGATTTGCCGCTCAGACTCAGATTGCCATGCATATCCGCAGTACCAAGAATGATGACAGCAAGATACGTGAGACACGAACCTGGGCTACCGCACAGCAAGATGATGACCTGACTGCAGTCTCTTTCTCAAACATAATAGCTCCCAGTGATGAGAATGTACGTTACTGGGATGATGCATTCGGCCGTGATGCAAAGCTCTCCGTATTTGCCGTTGCTGTTCCGGGCAAGGCCGATGTAACAAACGGTACCGGTAACAAGACCCTTATAAACCACCTGGACGGATCCAGCAGTTGGAGTACCGGAGCACTGTCCGAGGTGATTGAATGGACAGTTTCAGGAGACCAGAGCGGTTCAAATGTGATTGCAAATGAGGACCTTACTTACAGCAACAACATAAGTGCAGGCGGTAAGGGTGGTGCCAAGGCATATGATTATACCACTAACAAATATACCTCTATCAATGATGGTGAACTCCTGTTCCGTATCAAGGATACAAGCTTCCCTGACGGCCCCGGTAAGTTTGACCAGGGTAACCTCAAGTTCAATCAAAGTTCAATCATGCACTGAGCCGCGTGACAATTAATCTTGTCAAGGGTACAGGATATGGTGACGGTTCTTTCAATTTTGCTACCGATACCAACGTCAAGATCCTGAACGTTCCTACAACGGGAAATCTCGATATTGAGACAGGTGCATGGACTACTACTGCATCCTTGGGTATTACAAAGATGGCAACCACAACTCTTGCCGCCGGAGCCAAATATTCTCTTGTAGCCCAGATCATTCCGGGTTATGTAATCAACGATGATGATGACACCAATGTGCTGGAGTTCATCATTGATGACAACAAGTATTTCATTACCCAGGACATGATGTTCGAAGCTTTGGATGGAAAGAGTGGTATCACAGAAAAAACAGCGACAACCATCAACATGGAGAAGGGCCGTAACTACGTATTCAACATCACAGTTGGCAAGAGCAAGATCATAAATGTTACTGCCACTCTTGAGCCCTGGACTGATGTAATTGCCGAAGACCAGACAATGGACAACTCACATATTACACTCGATCTCTTTGAGAATGCAAGTGGTTCTGCATGTAACAACTTTGATCTCTACAGACTGAATGATGCATCGGCTGATATCAACACCGGAGCAAGCACAGCCAAGAACTGGGGCGGAAACTATACTGATAAGGCTTCACTCACTCAGTCAGGCAGCAAGTGGGAGACTTCATGGTTCTTTGAGAACAACAAGTCATTCTATCATTTCCGTACTGTAGACCAGGGTACAACCATTAAGGAGAGTGGCACAGATGAAGATGACTATTTTGAGATTGAATCAGGCGCACAGGCCTCTCATGACTATCACTGGGGTGCTCCGTTCATCAGTTCAACTACAAGCCCCATACAGTATGACAAGGCAAAAGGTTATACAGATTTCCTGAGCCCTGCCATAGGTGCCACAAACTCTACAATCAACCTGACAGAGCTGCATATGATGAGTAACATCAATGTGGTTCTGCGCACAACCAAGACTTCAAACGCTGTCAATCTTGAGGTTGGAACCGACCAGTGTGAGGTAACTCTTACGCACTTCTATGCTAACGGACAGGTTAAGATTGGTAACGGTCTTGTAACTACAACCGGCTCACTGACAGCCAGTGCCGCATTCACAAAGCCTGATGCCGGAATTGATGCTACTGATGCTGACTACAAGAAAACCGGTGCATTCACCTTTGCGGCCGTTCCTCAGGTACTTACACGTACTGAGGGTACAGAGCACTATGTAGGTATCACCATCAAGACTCCCGACAACAACCAGTATTATGTAGTCCAGAAGTTGAGTGAGATTAAAGCTACTGCAACCAATAACAGCAAGAATCAGGAGGCAAACAAAGAGATTGTTTTCTGGTATCCCAACCACAGCTACACCTACACCTTTACACTGACCAAAGCCGGTATCAACGATGTTACCTGCACAGTAAGCGATTGGGTAACCGTAACTGCCGATAATCAGGATATCTCACTGGAGGATTAACACTCTGTTATGACAGGAAATAAAGTAAAAATATATCTCATGACATTGCTTGCGGCGGGGCTGTGGTCCTGCTCGGGTGATGAGTTATGGGACCAGCCGGGCACTAAGGCCGATGGAGCAATCAGCTTCAATGTTGGAGTTGAGAGCTCACCGGCCCAGAGAACCGTTACACGTGCCGGAGCATCGGACCCGTACTATGCCATGCAGGCAGGTACCCAGGTAAGGCTCCGTGTGGACGGTATCTGGAAAAGAAAGTCGCCCACTGTACCTGTCAGCCAGAAAACCACATGCAAGACGCTTGCAGCCCAATCAGGGTCTCAGGTCAATGCTTTGTCATTCCAGGACAGCGAGATGCTCTACTGGGATGACTACGGAACGGGTGATCCCGATAATGCCGATAGTCGCGCAGCCGGTCTGAGCATTCTGGGTGTAGCCGTGGACGGTAAGAATGCCGCTCCCGCCGTAACAACGGATGCTCAGTGGGAGAGCCTTGATTGGAATGTAGTCACAGACGGAACGGATGTGCTTAGCGGTGATATCATAGTATCCAACAACCTGACGGCTTACAAGTTTGCCGAGAGGAATTATGATGAGTCCCGTAAGATGGTGTTCATACATCCTCTAAGCAAGATTACCGTAAACCTCAAGGCCGGTGAGGGCTTTACCAGCGGTTCTGTTGGTGCCACCACATTCAAGTTTGAGAATGACCCCACCGTGACGCTTACCAATGCCACAACTCTGGCTGCAATTGCGGACCCGGATAATAACTATGCTCTGACCAAGGGTACGGTAAGCATCAGGAACGCATCGGCCCAGAGTGACGGTACAAAAGCCACTCTCATAGCCGGTACCACAAGTACCACCGATGACGACATTACGGTAATAAAGCAGGCAGTGGTTTATCCCGGAACCCAGCTGGGCGCTACGGACGATGCAGTGATTGCCGTTGTGAATGCCGATGACAACATCTATTATATCCGTGCCAAGGAGATTCATGACGCCATTACAGCTAAAGGCGGTCATACTGATTTCAAGACCTTGGCAGGATATAACTACATCATCAACATCACGGTCAACAAGACTGGCATTCGCATCACGGCATCTGTCACCAATTGGACCAGTGTTGACTCTGAGGAGGTTCATCCGGTAATCAACGTTGATGCTCATGTGGGTGATGGTACACCGTCATCAGGAATCAATACGTTCGCATTCTGGCGCAGTGAGAGTATAAATAAGGATTACCTGCATGAGGCAACTCCTGCGGTAAACATAGACGGAACTACAGACTGGACATCCACTACAACCCTCTATTGGACACATCATAACCAGCACTATCATTTCCGAGGAATATATCCGGTGTCTACCGCTGTCTATTCAAACGGAAACGGTGACCAGGCTGTGGAAGTAGAGAACGGTGCGTATGACGCCGCTACGTTCCCAAGCAACTTCGTGATGGGAATGCCGGAGTTCAGCGGTGATGACTACATGTGTGACAATGAGGATCACGCTCATGTGGATATGCGCACTGAGGGTATCTGCGCCCGTACATCGGCCATAAACCTGAATTTCAGGTATATGATGAGCCGGCTGGAGGTGAACCTGACATCGAGCGCTGTGGATGCCAAGGATTATGTGGACCTTTCTGACTGCAAGGTGGAGCTGGTTAACGTAGGTACTAAGGGTGATGTGTTGCTCAGTGACCGTTCGGCACTGGTAACTCTGGATGCCCAGACATATGAACTTAACGGTGTAAGCAGCCAGATTCACTATGATGACGTGATAGTACCGCAGACTCTGGTCAATACGGACAGCAGCAACAAGGTTCGCTTCAAGATAACCGTGTTTGTAAATGGAACCCTTACAGACTATGATGTCTACTATGCCGATGTCGCTCCAATAAAGGTGAAAGCATCAGGGGCATCCGTATCGGCTCCGGTTGATGCGTGGGAGTCCGGTGTTCATTATGTCTATAACCTCAAGATCACCAAGACAGAGATTAAGGCCACTGCATCACTTACGGACTGGAAAACGGTCGAGGCAAGTGAGGATGTATGGTTCTGAAATAATTGAAGATTGATTAAATGACAGTCAAGAAGTATATAGCACTTTCTGTTTCAGCCCTGCTTTTGATAGGTTGCAGCGGTGACGTTACGGATATCATGCAGCAGGAGAAGTTGCCGCTGACGCTGCAACCCACGCTTTCGGGTAGCAGAGTCATTACACGAGCCGTGGGCGGTGAGTTTGAGGCCGATGATGTACTGCTGTGTTATGTCCGTCATGTTTCCGATGGCGGCGCACAATATAATAACGTGCATGCCAAGATGGTAACACTTGTAAACGGTCTGCCAAAGGAGTCTGTCTATTGGGATGATTTCAGCAACTCTGCAAGTGAAGGGACAGACCTGCGTACCGCTGGTCACGGGCTCCACACATTTTACGGTTACTGCTACAACGGCGGTACCCCTGATATGCCATTAGCAGAAGCTACAGGCGTGCTGGGATGGAATACCCAGGCAGACCAGAGCGTACAGGGTGTCATGAAAAAGTGTGACCTGCTGTGGTCCGCCAGCCAGACGATGGTTGAGTATAATCATGCCAGGGATGACCACGGTACACTTGCCGTGCCCTTTACCCATGCCATGAGCAAGTTCACCATAGTCCTGGTGGCCGATGAGGGATTCAGTGCCGGTGCGCTGGATAACACATCGGTTACACTGAGCGGAATGAACGTTAACGGAATATTCACAGCTCCGGATGCCACAGTCGATGTCAATGGTACTACAACGGTTAAGATGTATGCCGGTGAGCCATCTGTATCTGCCGGAAATCCCAGCCGTGCCTATGAGGCTGTATCGGTGCCCAAGGTGGCGCTAGCCAGCGGAAATCTCCTGGCAACCGTAAAGGATGTGGAGGGTAATGATTACCGTGTGGTGCTTAGTGACGATATGATCGCTGGGTGGGCTGTCGGCATAGATGATGACGGCAAGAGTAAGAGCGGTTACAACTACAAGCTTACCGTAACGCTCAGCAAGCAGGCAGTCAATATTGTGGCAACACTTGCCGATTGGACCGATGTGAGTGCATCAGGTATTGGCGAAATAAACTTCACTGCCGATGTCAAGACAATTGACAAGAGCAATGATGCAGGTATCACAAATGGCAGTTCATTCTCACTGTGGATGACACAGGATCTTGATAACGTTGGAACCATAGCAACCACAGCGGCGTTTGACGGATCAGGATTCGTTAATACCCCCGCCATCTACTGGCCCAACGGAACGGACAGCTACTATTTCCGTGCTCTGGCACAAAAGACAGACCTCAAGACACTGGATGCCGTTACGTCAACTGCCGTGTTTCAGGGAACTGATCTGCTGTGGGCTACTACTGCAGCCCATACCGGAACAGAGGCCGACGGCGTGACCACACATGACTATGCTGTTGGTGCTGCCATTAATCCCCGTACAGGTTATGTGCCGCTATCTTTCAGTCATGTTATGAGCTATGTGGCAATCAAGCTGGAGACCGGCAGTGACGCAAGTGCCGTTGACCTGGACGGCGCCAAGGTTACACTGACAAATCTTTATACTGAGGGAACTGTTGATATAGCAACAGGAACTGTAACCTCAAAAGGTGACAAGGCTGCCAAAGCTGTAGATGAGAGTACAAGTTTCAGTAAACTGTTCATGATTCCGCAGCAGATAGGTGATGATGCGAGAATGATTGTGAAACTTGCTGACGGTACCACCTATTCGCTCCGGCTTGATCAGTGCACAGATAGCTCTGATGCAGCAGTCACAGGATGGGAAAGAGGAAACTGTTACACCTATACAATATCTCTTAAGAAAGAGAAGATAGGGTTCCGTGTACTGGTACAGGATTGGACTGAGAATACCGGAAGCGGTAACGCAATGCTTGATTGGGATTAAGAATGAGAGTAAGGGATCTGATATATCTGTCCATCGCCGCTGTCCTGGGCGCCTGCTCGGAACAGGAGATGTTTGATGCCCCCGTGGAGCAGACGGAGCATATGCCGGTGCTGTTCTCTGCCGGAAACACCGATGCTGTGATGACCCGTGCCCAGGGATCGGCCTCATACATGCCGTTAGACAGCCGTTTTGTCTGCTCCATGTTCTTTCATGCCGGTGCCAGGGATACCAATGACTCGCTGTTCTACATGTCGGGCAGAGTCCTTACACCCGATGTCAATATGACGACAGCCTGGCTTAAGATAAGCAACGCTGTGGGCAATGCGGTCTATTGGAACAACAGGTATGAGGATGCGCAGGAAAAGGATATCTACGGTTTTGATGAGGCTGCCAAGTGTTTCTACTGGCAGAACCGTCTGGACCATGTTTTCCTGGCTCTGGCCGATTACAATAAACTCTCCGTTGATGACGGTTACACGGGCTCGCTCAAACTCTATCCTGATGTAACCACCCGGTACAAGGACAGCTATATGATAGCCTATGACCTGACCCGCGGTGACCTTACCGGTATGGACAAGCAGCCGGATCCCATTCAGGCCGTTCAGGTTGCGCATCCGTCGGGTTCTACCCCTGAGGCCAACCGCGTGAAGCTGTTCTTTAAGCACCAGTTCTCACAGATTCAGGTCAACCTGAAGAACTCACAGGATGCATCAGTGATGATTGACGAGTCTCTGATTGAGAAGGTTGAACTGCTGGGAGTTGCCGAGACCGGTTATGTGGCATACTGCATTGAGCCGGACGGTACGGTGCCGGAGACTACATCGGCCCCCGTGAATATTGACAATCCCAAGTATGCCGCCACAAAGAAGGATAACCCCTACGGCTCATCGTTCAGCCTTTTTGTACGCAGCACTCCCGCTACCGGTTATCTGAAATCATTTGAGGGGATAGCATTCGGCACGCTTCAGGCCATCCGCATCACATGGAAGGAGTCAGACAGCGATGATGCGGTAAGGCATGTGGCCACATTCAAGGGACTGGATGCAGCGCACAAGAACCTGGAGAGCGGCAGGAAATATATCTATAACATGGAGTTGCGACGCAGCCTGATTGCCCAGGTTACAGTCCAGGTGGCCCCATGGGAGATGGATAAGACCGATTACCAGACAGACGGTACCATTAAGAACTAGAAAATGAGTAAGAGCTATATATACAGACTTTCCGGACTGCTGATGGCACTGGTATTGCTTACGGGCTGCAATGAGTCACTTGTAAGCGATGCTGCAGAACAGGAGCAGGTAATGTTCTATACCGCACTGCCGGGAGGTATGATGACCCGTTCCGCCAGGACTGACTTTGAGGAGCGTATGGATGGCTATAAGGCGGTGACCGGGGCATATGAATTCACTGTAGGAATGTATGAGTCCGGCAATCTGGTGGGACAGAGCGTCTATAAGCCTGTAGCCGGTGATTCATACGGAACGTTGGCCTGCAAGACCGGTGAGACTCCCCTGTACTGGCCAAGCACCACCATTCCTTATGGCTTTAAGGCAACTGCGGGCTCGGACGTACTCTCATCGGACCAGACTACACAGGAAAAATGGCTGCTTCAGGACCGCCTGACGGGCTATGGATATATTCAGAAATGGGTGGGTAGTGATGAAACCGGCAGTCCCATGGATGACCTTGACGCCCTGAACTACCGCACAGCCAAGGAGTGGCGTAACCTGAACCGTGAGGTCTATCTTCTGAATGATGATGCCGATTACAAAAAAATACCCCTTTACCTGCAGCATAAGCGCGCCCTCATAACGGTAATACTCAAGGCCGGTGAGGGTGTAAGCCGCAAGGCTCTGGCATATAATGTGGCCGACAATGACCTGAGCGTAAGGATATGCTCATACACCATTGACGGAGCATCGGAAAAGGTAAGGCAGGAGATAACACCTCTGGTCAGCGAGGCTCTTATTGATTATGAAGCCGATAAGAACGGCGCGGCGGAGAGTGGCGTAAGTACCACACGCTATGATGCAATCGTGGAGCCGTATGACTATACGGCAAGTCCGCTTGAGGATATACTGGCCAGGATAACACTCTCCGGTCAGCATTACTCTTTCTATGCCGCAAGTGACTACAGGTTTGATGATCCCTACAACAGCAACAACGGCAGTTACAAGCTGGAGGCAGGAAAACATCTGACTGTGACAGTGACGCTGAGCCGTGACAGCCGTAAGATGTTGATGACTGCATATATAGAGGACTGGACGGAGGATGTCACTACCACGATATGTGACGACTACGGCAACGCAGGAGAGCCCATACGTATCAAGAACCGTCAGGAGATGATTGATTTCCTGAGCAGTGAGACAAAGAACAAGGCCGGAAACGTGGCGCTTGTAACCAATGACATAGACCTGGGCGACTGGGATCCGGTATATGACCTTTATTGTACGCTCAACCTGGGCGGCTGCACGCTGTTGAGTAACGGCAGGCTCCTTAACGGCATGGATGATGCCGCCAACCTGCTGAACGGTACCATCCAGATAGGTGCGGTTGTTGATGCGGCCGTGGCCCGAGTGAACAACGGAAACATTGAGGGCATCCGTGTGACAGTCGGTGACCATGCCGTGGCAATGGCCACTGCGGGTGGTGTGGTAATAGATAACAAGGGTAGCATATCGGGCTGCAGTTCATCACTTAAGGTGATTGGAAACGGCACCGGGTATGTGGGTGGAATTGCCGCCACATCAGTATCGACCGATGTCAAAACCGCCGTAATTGATGCATGCACTGTGACAAACCGTGTTAGCGGAGGCTCATACGGCGGAGGCATAGTGGGAGAGGCCAACGGTTACGTTACCAACAATACGTTCGGTTACGGTATCACTTTGCTTCAGGATAAGGCCACACATAAGAACATTGTGGGTGTAAGGAATGAGAATCATGACCTGAATGCCGGCAACAACTCATGGCCTACGGTTGACGGCAACTATGACCTGACAAACGCTACGCCCGATGAGAACCGTTACTCCGGTATCATAGACAGCGGTGACGAGTTGGAGGCATCGACCGGACATCTCTATAACATTGAGGGTTACCGTTACCGTCTGGCTCAGGACATTACGGTAAGTTCAACCGCAGGTGACGTGAATTATGACCTGGACGGCAATGACCGCCGTATTACCACAAGCGCCATGATATTCGGTGCGGTGACGGGAACTGTGCATGACCTGACGGTGTATGTACGGGACAACCTGATTGCAACACCTCAGGCAGAGGCTACTGATGCTATCGCTCCGTTGGCGTTTGAGGTGCATGGTGAAGATGCGCTGATAAGCAATGTCAAGGTCCGTATGGCCGACGGCAAGTATATACAGGCGGCCAACCCGGCAGGTGTGGTTGTATGGGCGTGGGGCGGTGCCACAATTACCGGTTGTGAGGCAAAAGCCGATATCCGCGCATATATGGAGACCAACACCACCCAGGGGCGAAAGTTTGCCGGAGGTATAGTATCTACGGTATCCAGAGCCACTGTGACACAGTGTATATTCCATTCCATAGAGAGTACATTTACCGGAACTGCATCGACCATAATCTATTATGGCGGTATTGTGGGCGGTATAGAGAAGAAGGACGGATCCAATGACGTTCCGGAGCTGACCGTTACGGACTGCACCTGTTTTGTGACTGTGCCAGATGATGTATATCATGGCGGCATACTGGGTAATGCGCTGCTTGGCACAAGCGCTACGGCAACCAAGGACTGCCAGGGTAACTGGTGGCCTGCTGACTGCAGCGGCGTGGGTAAGTACACGGGCAACGTTGAGGCTACCATAGGTAAACGTAATGCCATAACGCCTAGTGAGAAAGCATTCTGAATATGAATAAGATAAATAGATATATCTGCTCTGTATGTTTCATTCTGCTTATGGCGGGATGTTCTGATGTGGAGAGGATGGCATCCATAGATGAAAGCGGCATTATCCGTGTAGGTGGCGTGAGCACCGGTACTATGGTAACCAAGGCCGCAGCCACACCTGTAACTACAGCCGCTGAGAGTCTGCCATGGCTCAAGGAGGGACTGGCGGCCGGTATGGATATAACATATCTGACCAAGACCGAAAGCCGAAAAGCCCGCCTCAAACTGGAGGTTGACGGTCAGGGTGATGCCCTGAAATCAGAGGGCGGCGTGACCGTATACAGCCTGAAAGCATATGATGCTCAGGACAATCTGACTGACGTGCCTGCCAAGTGGCTTGGAAACGGAGCCCATACGTTCCGGGGGGTATATATCCCGCAGGGACTCAAGCAGCAGAAAGCCCATCAGGATTACACGGACCTGCTGCACTACACCGCTGTACCCCCCAAGGCCGATATCCAGGCTACGGTGGGACTTATCACCATTCCGCTCCAGCACCGTCTGGCACGTGTGGTTGCCTACGTGCTGATAGACGGGAGCATGAGTACCAAACTCAAGGGCTATGATGCTCAGAACTATGATGCCGATGCAACCATGCTGCGTTTCTGTAATGTAAAGACGCTGGATTATGTATCGGCCGACGGTCATCCGGTATGGAAGGAGGAGCGTAAGGCCGTGCCTCATTATTTGGGAGAAGAGACCGTGAGACTGTACAAAAGCAAATCGACGGGTAAACTCATATTCCCTGTTGATGATGAGTGGGAGGCTGCCGATGCTGATTATGCGTCCAAAGGAGCGGCAAGCGGTTATACCTGTACGGATTACGGTATGGCGCCATGCTATGACATCATTGTAAGGCCTACCTATTCAAAAGATGAGAAGGCGATGTATGACGAGTCCGTAGCAGGTGCGGACGGTTCAAACAGGATAGATTTTGAGCTCACTCTGGACAATGACCTGGAGTATGAGAAACAGTTCACGTTTGACCTGGACGCCAATGACGAGACTGTAGTCTACCTGCGAATCACCCCCGAGAGGGTTGACTATAACAGTGCCGGCTCACGCCTCTGGATTGAGAGCAGCCATCATGACGGCTATTACGGCGTCAATAACGGAAACGGGCACAGACTCTCCGTAAGCGGCGGCAGCTGGCAGCGTGCCTACACCAACGGCACTCTGGACGCTGGTGTTACTGACGGTCATTATTATGATGCGGACAGTGAGGATGAGGAGGCTCAGTATGTAAGTGATGAGAAGTTCATTGAGATGCTCCGTGAGGCGACTGCCGGAGGTGCACATCACGGTGACTATTTCATCCTAAAGAATGACATCACCATAGACCTGACTCAGTTTGATGAGGATTTTGTCTTTACCGGACATCTGGATGCCCTGGATCATACCATAACGCTCACCGGCGGGACCGCTCAGCGCAACTGGCTTTTTGCAGGCCTGGACGGCACGTACCGTACGGCACAGGAGGATGACATAAACGCCGTGTGGCAGGCCAATGTCCATAAGGAGAATGGCATATGGGTTCCTACTACGGGATGGAGGGCCGAGGCTGTGAATGTGCGTGTATCGGGAGGAATCCTTTTCAGGGATGAGAGCCTGATTTCAGGATATGTCAATAATTGTTGGAACGGAGCGGACCGTATGACTGATATCACACCGTCCATCCCTGAGTATCAATGACCTGCCCAATGAAGATAAGAAACATCATATTACTCTTTGCTGCCGTGGTGACTGCATCCTGCACGGCCTATGAGAATGCCCCGTTTGAGAATGAAGGGGCACTGCTGATAGGACACAGGGTGAATTTCAACGCTTCCATGTCCGATGCGTTCATCACGCGTGCCACATATCATCATGACGGTTCATTCAATGAGGGTGACCAGATGCGTATTTTCCGTCAGTATGCGATAGGGACATCGGGTACGGCGTTTGACAGTGATGCCGAGGCTTTCCGCACCTATTATCTCAAGATGGATTATGCTGCGGGTACATCGGTCTCACTCAATTCAGACTGGATTCCCATGGCCGGTAAACTCAAGTCCGATGATCCCGGATCAACCCCTCAGATTCAGACTGCGGCCGATTCACTGACCTGGGAGAACGGAAAGACCGTACGATTCCGCGCCTGGGGACGCAGCAACCTGGCCGGCAGGCTCGATGCCGGAACCAAGGGTAGCTTCTATCCTGACTTTACGGTATCGGACTGGGTAACGGTATCGGGTCCTACCTTCAATATCCCGCTCTCCATGCGTCATATAGCATGCAGGATAGGACTGGTATGCAAGGCCGGAAATGAGTTCGGCAGTGCCGTGATTTGCAGTGACTGGCATGACTATAAGCGTGCTGACAACGCCGATACGAATGCCCATGACAATGCCGAGACGGACAAGACCGATGAGCAGGCCATGGAGGAGTGCCGCCGGGTGATGGAGGTGTATGAAAGAATGTGCATGCCGGCCGGAGTGGATGATGCGACTTTCAGGCTCAACGCCATGACACAGGCCCTGTACAACGGTGATGATACGGATTTCAGGAATCTGGAGAAGTATGGTACAGCCGACGGAATCGTAAAGATAGGCACATTGAGTGCTGCGGAGATAAAGGATAACGTACAGCACCCTGTATTCAATAACAATGACGGACGCCTGTACATGATGTCAATCCCATTTGACATGAGCGATACCGGTGCCGGACAGGAACTCAGGTTGCCTTCATGCACCCGTTTCCGCGTATGGCTGTATGACGTGAACAGCGGTGACAAGGCCGCCACGCAGGGAACAGAAGGGTCATGGCACATATTCGCACTCAGTGACATAAAGAAAGAGAACGGTGATGCGGCATTCCCTGACGGACTTGTGCTGAAAGCCGGCTACAGCTATCTTTTCAGCGTGGGTTACCATTATGACAGGTTTACCATTACGGCATCGGACAACTTCTCATGGAGTGAACAGGACCTTGGCACTGATGATGCTGTTGATGAGGCGCACTCCAGGGAGAGCCTGGATTTCAGATGGTGGACAAATGCCTACAGGACCGCTGCCAAAACGGCGCTGGGAGGCGGGGATTTTATTCCCGAATTCAGCATAAGCAACAGGAAGGAGTTCATCACATTCATAAAACTGGTAAACGGAACGGCTGCCACCAGGATGAGCGGCCTGACCCGTGGCGAGATACGCAAGGATGCCAACGGTGATGAGATAAGGGATGAGGACGGATTCGAGACCTACTGGTGGATCCTGGATAACGAGACCGACTCAGAGGGTAACCCGCTGCAGATTACCATGGAGGAGGCCGAGTCCATGGGATATGTGTTCTATCCCCATTTCTATCCTACGGTTTCCACTCAGGCGGCTCATGTGATAGAGGATTATGTGACAGGCCCCATGGATTTCTACGACACTGATTTCGGCAACCGATATGAGATAAATCTCACTCAGGACCTGGACTTCTATGACTGGGAATTGCCAAGTATAGGTGAACAGGCTGCAAGTCCGTTCCGTGGAAACTTTAAGGGTAACGGACATACGCTTGTGAATGTGAACATGCAGAGCGGATACCTGTTTGACAACGTAATGGACGGAGCCATCACCAATCTGAGGATTGAGAGTACACATAACCTCTGTCTGCTCAACAGCGCAACGTCCAGCGGCACCGTAGGATGGGGCTGCTATATAGCCGGCATATCAATGCTGTGCAACAGTACGGGCAACTCTATAGCCCGTTCCCTTACCGGAACCAGTTATGTGGTGGGATGCATTCATGTAGGCGATGCCGGCGGTGCGCTGGTAGGTGAGGCCGATAACCTTACCATGCTGGGTTGCATGCAGGCTGCTGCAGGCATTCCGTCCGGTACCGGTGCGTTGCTGGGAGCCTACGGCACCGCTGCCAAATCCGCTTTCTTTGCTCCTCAGGCCCAGAACGCCATAGAGTGGGGCACTTTCATGTGCAACTTCTATGATGTTGAGAAATCACCCGGCACCAACGCCGTGGGAAGCATAAAAGATGCATATGGCCCCCAACAGTACATACGTGGCAGCAAGTCACATATCCTCAAGGCCAAGAATGACTATCTGCTGGGCTCAAATGCTGATTACAACTCGTTGAGCGCAAACATGAAGAAGGAGATATACGGACTGGCTCCATGGAAAGCCATGAACTATGCCATCTCCAGATATAACAGTTCAACTATTGGATCCGGGTATCCCTGCAATATGCAGTACAGGACATCAAGTGTGGGCTATACCCATCTTTATCCGGTCCTGGTACAGGGAGCACCGGTAGTGGAGAACTCATGGAATCCGTTGTTGCAGAATAATTGAATGAGAGTATTATGAAGATATTCAGGATATTGCTTTTGTGCGGCGCCCTGGCTGCGGCAGGCTGTTCCAAGGATGAACCGGCATCCGTTCAGGGCATGCTCACCTTTTCCACATCGGTGACCGGTTTTGACGGAGAGCAAATGACCCGTGTCAACCTGGCCGGTAACGGTTTTGAGAACGGTGACAAGATAAAGCTTAAGGTAATCTGCCCGTTCTCATCTCATACGGAGTTTGGTGAGACCACATACGGTAACAGCTTTGACGCTTTCTGGCTGCTCAAATGGAATGAGGGAGAGTGGGCTACGCTGACATCGGCCGACGGTTATGACATAAACGGAGACTACAACCCGTCGGCATCGCCCAATGTATATGACCGCTTTGAGGCTCAGCAGACCCCCTATGTCTATACGGCACAGACCTGGAGCGAGGAGCAGATATTCATGGCCGGAAACAACACTCGTGTGGAGCAGTACAGCAATGTGTTCCATGCCAACCAGACCAAGGAGGCGGATTACAAGGCATCGGACCTGATGTGGGCACAGACCATACAGCAGACCGGCTCATATAATGTGCATCTCAGTTTCAGTCATGTGATGGCAGCCCTTATGGTTACCATCGATGATAACGGACCGGGGATATCGGACAATGCGGTCCTTACGCTTGAGGGCATGCCGGACATAGACCAGGCTGAGGTGATTGTAGGTGACTATTATGCTGCCAAAAGCAAGGTCAACTCAAATGATTACGGTTACAGAAGCAAGCATTCCTGCACTAAGGAGCAGAACGGTAAGGTGATTGGGGTTGCAGTGGTGAATGACGCTCTCAGAAACGCATCGGCCAAACCTATAAGTGAGATAGGGTGTACGGGTACATATACGGCCTATAATGCCGGGCAGAAATGCTATCGGCTTATCGTGCCGCCCTGTACATTGGCTGACAAGGCGGTTTTCTGGCTGCGTGACGGAGAGAGGCGTTACAGCATGACGCTTGACCTGACGGATTTTGAACAGGGCAGGCTCTATAGGATTACCATGCAGATAAATTAGGTGATGAGAGTGATTAAAAACAAAAGCATATGGTTGTTTCTTGGCGTGGCGGCACTCCTTTGCAGCTGCAGCGCCGGGGAGAGACCTTTCCAGGAGGAGGATCTTGAGATTAGGAACCTTATCGCCACCATAGACGGCGGCCCAGTTACGCGTGCCGTGGCTGAACTTGGAGTCAGTGTGGGACGTACCGGTTTCAAGGCCGATGACAGGATCGTGTTCACCACCATCAGGCGTACATCAAACCCTTTGACCCAGTTCACGTACGGCGATATCAGGTATTACTACTATGAAGGCAAGAGCTGGGAACGTGAAGAGGGCAACCTACCTGAGAAAATATATTGGACTGACGGTGCGTCAGAACATACGTTCATAGGTTATAGCCTGCCTGCAACGGATTAT
This sequence comes from uncultured Bacteroidales bacterium, assembly GCA_902774335.1. Taxonomy (GTDB): domain Bacteria; phylum Bacteroidota; class Bacteroidia; order Bacteroidales; family Bacteroidaceae; genus Colenecus. The sequence goes on along the minus strand of CACYHW010000012.1, from coordinate 3,151 downwards.
CACTGGACCGATAACGGGGACGGCACATATGCCGGTGAGTTGGGACATGGAGAGACTGAACTGGATTTTACATCCGGTAACGGAGCCATTTCTGTAGAGGACCTGCTGCTTGACTATAACACAAAGACCGTTGCCGAGACCGGCGGTCTGTCAACCAAAGTTAGCTTTAATCATGCCCTGAGCAATGTTCGGGTCATAGTAAATATCAAGAACTTTGCGGCCAGTTCCGGCGCGGTCGATACCAGAGTCACGGTAAGTGACCTGAGGCTGCTTGACCAGCCCGCCCGTTTTACGTGGGGCGGTGACAGCAGGACTCTCAGGGTTCTGGATTTTGGTGCTGCAGTGCAGACCGTAAAGGATATCCGTCTATGGATTCCGGATGCTGATGGTGAGGGTACGGCTCAGAGCAAGACCTTTACCTTTTATGGCCTGACCACACCCCAGGACGAGACATTCCATGCCATCAACGGAAATGACAGGCCTCTGGAGTTCTCATTTACCGTTACATATCCTGATCCCATGAATCCTACGGGTGACCCGCTTGTGCGCACCTATGCAGGTTCATTCAGTACTCCTGTAAACTTCCATTCGGGACAGTGCACAACACTCAACATATCACTCAACCATAAGGACGAGCAGATGTTCATGGGTGTGGAGTACAATGACTGGAACTATGTCTCAACCCCGGACCTTGGTGAACTGCGCAAGAAATCAACATTCATGGACATAACCAGTCCCGTAACCACTCATGATATGGCTGCCGCTACTGCCGATGATGCCACCTGGCTCTATCTTGACGGTGCTATCTTAAAGGATATATACGGCAATGACGGCTCTATGGAACATCCTTTCCGTATAACATCGTCACAGCAGATGCTTTCGTTTGCCCATGAGGTGAGCGGCGGATTATCGTTCCGGGGCAGATATGTACTGCAGGACGCCGATATCACCATGCAGTCCGGCACATCCATGACCAGTGCCGAGGATGAGAACTCCCATGTGGCACCCGTAAGTTGGATAGGTATAGGTGATGCCGACCATCCGTTCCAGGGTACATATCTGGGCGGTAACCGCTATGTGAACCGTCTCTGCGGCAAGCCTCTGTTTGCCTCATTGGGGTCCGATGCGCAGGTGATTCAGGTTCAGATAACTACAATAGGCAGCATACAGGGCGGCGGAGCGCTTACGGTGAGCAACGCTGGAATTATCGGAGCATGCCGTATAGCCGATGACGTTACCGCCGACGGAGGTGCCATTGCCGCATTTAACAGCGGAGTAATCTATGCCAGTTGCCATATAGGCGATACCCACGGCCCGGCGGGTCTGGTTACCGACAATAGGTGGATGGAGGTACGGCTTACAGCATCGCTGCCGTTAACAGCGGACAGATAGACTGCCCTCAGCCGCAGTCCCTCTACGAGATGCAGCAGGAGTCATTCACGGAGTCTCTTAACCAGTCGCTGGAGACCTGGTACTCCGCCAACCCCACGGTTGAGAGGTTCTCGTTCGTATACTCTACTGCAAGTTTCCCGCAGGTTCTTTAACATTAGGGACGGTTCCTAATGTGTTAGTTTTGCGGGAAAACTGCAACATTAGGAACCGTCCCTAATGTGTTAGTTTTTACTTGCCGATGCAGAATATTACTTACTTTCCAGAGGCTGCCGGAGGGTTTTAATGGGGTGTGATTATCAGTGAGCTACGCGATTTATTTGTCACAATTGTGACGGAATCGGCGTTTTTTGTGACAAGCCTTTTGACAGAATCAGCCCCGATACTCGGAAGGTGACTCGCCCAGGTACCGTTGGACGTAACGGCTGAAATAGGCCGGAGAGGAGAAGTTGAACATTTCGGAAATGTCCACGAAGCTGAGGCTCCTATCTCTCAACTGGCGGGAAATATCAAGGACCGTGAATCGGTTGATCCACCAGTTGGCCGAATTGCCCGTAACGGACTTGCTGATTTCTGAAAGGTACTTCGGAGCTATGCATAGTTCGGAAGCATAGTAGGTTACCTCCCGGTTCTGCCGATAGTCGCCTCGCTCCAGCATGCCGATAAACCGCTGCATGACGGTTGCCGACTGGCTCTGAACTTCTACCAATCCATTGATGCGGGCATGGAAATCATAGAAGTCCAGGATGAGCGTCTGGATGGTACTGACCATCATGTCGTCCAGGAAATGGTGCCACACCATCATTCGGCGCCGCCCGACTTCCTCGAAATCCCTCCGGCAACGATCAAATTCTTCATCCGTGAGATGCATGACCGGATCCTGCGCCAGGGATAGCGAGCCGCGCATCCCATAGTTGTTGTTCGGTGTCGACTTCTCGATGAACACCGGATCCACATATATGACCTCGACCCGGAAATCAGCGGACGGTCTGACTGCCGTGACCAACTGGGTAGACCGGATGATCGTGCAGTCTTTCTCCCGGATGGTGAAAGTAGTGTCGTTATAGTCGATTTCGCAGTTGCCTTCCAAACAGAGGATATGGGCCAGGTGGAGCGCAACCTCGCCTTCCCCAATTCCTTCCAGGGAGTTACGGATGATAATCTCGTTTGTCATTGTAGCAAATATAGTGATTTTCCGACAAGTATGTGGATCAGATATCGGCCAAGATACAGTGGTTCTATACACAAAAACTACAATATTGCCACAATATGAAGAAAGGATGATTTTCTATTACTGTTTGTTGGACCGGACGATATCGGCCAGGGTCACCTTGGGATGGCGGTACCGGGCCTCGGGATTGCGCTCGCCGGGTAAGCCTTCGCGGTCCGATCGGAGTGTGAGGGCTATCTGCGGGCAGGCGTGTACGCAAGCGAGGCAGTACTCGCATTCGCCGCTGAATGATACGCCGTTATCCGCAAGGGAGAAGTTCTTGTGGGGGCAGACGTTGGCGCAGGTCATGCACTGGATGCAGCGGTCTTCCCGCAACTGCAGCAAGCGCTCTGCCGTCATGGAGAAGTGCTGGTCCTGCATCCCCTTGAGCATATCCTTGTTGAAAAAGCCCATCTCGGCAGGAGCGATGAAGTCCTTGTGCGCGCCCACCTCTTCGAGGATGGTGGCCAGATTCTCGTCCGTGTGCTTGTCGATGGCCATCTGCTGGTTCATGTCAAAGACGGGCAGATAGTTGTCCACCATCAGGATGGG
>CACYHW010000011.1:75925-160840 GCA_902774335.1 uncultured Bacteroidales bacterium | reverse complement strand
GAATCAAACTGAGGTTAGACGGAAAGAGCCCGGCACAATACCGAGCTCTCCAAATATCAAATCATTAATTAATCCGTCCAACTTTTGGGGTTCACTTCACATGAGCCAAACGGAACCGTCCCCTTTGTCATCTGCCTGACGGTGATTCTTACTCGCCTTCCAGCTTGAATTCGTGGAAATTGTTCTCGTCAAGCTTGAACTTGGGTGTGCAGAAATAGATAAGCTCGGCACGGGTCAGGACGGTGTTATCGGCATCCATCAATTCGGCCTCGATGAAGGCTACGTTGCGCATCATCTTGCTTATCTTGGCGCGGACGGTGATCTCGTCCAGATGTGAACTGACAGGTTTGAGGTATTCCATGTTCATCTTTGAGGTCACGCCGTTGGTCTGCAGTTTGCGGCAAACCACCCAACCGGCGGTCTCGTCAATCAGGAGCGCCTGGATTCCACCGTGCAGGGTGTTCTCCCAGCTCTCGTAGTCACGTGTGGGTTTGAACTTGGTTACCACATAGTCACCGTCCTCATAAAACTCCAGGTGCAGGCCCTTGGGGTTGGTGGGGCAGCATACAAAACAGTTATAACTGGGAGTTCCTATCCAGGGGTTGATTATCTTTCTCATATGTATAAAGTTTGCTAAACGTGCAATTGGGGCCTGACCCCAATTGTATCATTTTTTGTTTTTGTCTTGGTAGAGGAAGCGGCGGATCTTGTGGGTGGCGGTCTTGTTGAAGGGTTCTTTCATTACCTCCACGTCACGGATCTTGAGGAACTGGCTCACCTTGGAGTTCACGAATTCCATCACCTCCTTTTTGCGTTTCTCTATGGCCTCAAGGAACTTTTCCTGGCCCTCCAGGTTCCAGTCTATGGCGCCGTCGTTGAACTGTACCAGTGCCACAAGCTGTCCGGCGCGGCTTATCACGAGCGATTCGTTTACGTCCGATATCTTATTGATGACGCTCTCAATCTCCTCGGGGTAGATGTTCTCGCCCGATGCGCCGATGATTACGTTGCCCGATCTGCCCAGGATGGAGTATCGGCCTTTCTTATCGACAGTGGCGATATCGCCGGTGCGCATCCAGCCGTCATCGGTCATCACGGCGCGGGTGCGGGCGTAGTCCTTGTAGTATCCCAGCATTACGTTGGGGCCCTTTACCTGCAGCTCTCCCTGACCGTTCTCGGGGTTGACATCGGCCAAGCGGACCTGGACCTCGAACGATGATGTTCCGGTGGTGCCCAGATGGGTGCGTTTGGGACCGGCATCGCAGATGAGCGGGGCGGTCTCGGTGAGTCCGTAACCTATTGCATAGGGGAATTTGATGTTCCTCAAAAACTCCTCAACCTCGCGGTCCAGCTTGGAGCCGCCAACACCGAAGAACCTTACGCGGCCTCCGAACTGCTGCTTTACTTTCCTGCCCACCAGATAGTAGAGTATGTGCGGGAAGTGTTTTTTCATGTAACGCAGATACTTGCTGCCGGCTATGGTGGGGAATATCTTGCCTCGGATTACCTTCTCTATAATAAGCGGCACCGACAGGATTGTGGTGGGGCGTATCTTGAGCAGCGCCTGGCTCAGTATGGTGGGAGTAGGGGGCTTCTGGATGTAATATACGGGGCAGCCGGTGGAGAGCGGGTAGAGCATGCCGATGCTCATCTCATACGTATGGGCCAGCGGCAGAATGGACAGGAACACGTCCTTGCGGCGGTAGACCTTGTGTGCGTACCACGCCTCCAGCACGTTGTGGCAGAAGTTGCGGTGGCTCAGCATCACGCCTTTAGCGTTGCCTGTGGTGCCCGATGTGTATATGATGGCGGCTATATCGGTGGCATCGGGCACTTTGCTGCGTCCGTCGCAGGTATAGCTCTCATCCTCGGCCTTGATAAGGTCAAAAGTACTTATGTCAATGATCAAATTCAGCCTCTGGTATGTCTCCTGGCTGATTTTGGGTAACTGTTTGCGGCTTACGAATATGGCCTTCGTCTCGGAGTGGGTGAGGATATTCTCAACCTCATTGGGCGAAAGGTCAGGCAACATGGGCACTGCTATACGTCCGTGAGCTGTTATGGAGAAAAAGGCAACGGCCCAGTTGGGCATGTTCTCGGACAGGATGGCTACCTTGTCAGCGGGGTTGAGGCCGAATGTGCCAAGCAGGCCTGACAGCTGGTCGGCCTTGTCACGGAACTGTGAGAATGTGTAACTGCAACCGCCGTCCACATAGTCCGATGCAAGGCGGTCATTATTTACTGTTGCTGTGTATTCAAGCAGATCTGCAAGGGTTGTAAATCTGTGTCTCATTTATCTTGTAAGGTATTTATCCGGTAATGTAGTTTTGCGGGTGGCGTCCCTTAAGGTTCATGCTTTCGTATATCTCCTGGATGCGGCGGGTATCGGCGTTGGCATCATCGGTCAGTTCTACCTTGCGGTCTACGGCAACTTTCTTGCGGCCCCAGTCAAAGTAGCACAGATAAACGGGAATGTTGGCGGCTTTTGCTATAAAATGGTAGCCGGTTTTCCATCGGGCTATAGGCTTGCGGGTACCCTCGGGGGCAATGGCCAGGTGCATAAGGTCGGTCTTTTCCATCTCCCTTATTACGGAGCGTACTACCGATGAGGGATGCTTGCGGTCCACGGGTATGCCGCCGATGGCTCTCAGAATCCAGCCAAGAGGCGGGAAGAAGAGGCTTTTCTTGACCATGCAGAAGGTCTTGCCGCCTATTGAGACGTAGAACAGGTAAGCCACTACAAAGTCAAGCATCGATGTGTGGGGCACGCCCAGAAGTATGCACTTGGGTTCAGGGGGCAGGAAAGGGCTCGTCTCCCAGCCCCAGACTCTAAGTATCCATCCGCAGAATTTTCGCCACATAAGGTTTGTTTTTAATAAGGCTGCAAAAGTAATCATTCGGGGTGGTACTTTTTGTACATATATTATAAATGTGGTTAATGTGCTTTGGTTTGTGGCGAAATTGTGCAATTGGGGCCTGACCCCAATTGTATCATTTTATTATCTTTGCAGTCGTTTTAGAATACTTTGAGATGAGTAAGAGTTACGAGGAGATTAATGAGAAGATCCGCAAGGGTAAGGCCGTGGTTCTGACGGCCGAGGAGGTATCGGAAATGGCCAAGACCATGAAACCCAAGGAGATTCTTGAAAAGGTTGATGTGGTATCGACTGCGACTTTCGGCGCAATGTGTTCAAGCGGCGCTATTCTGAACTTTGGTCACGCCAATCCGCCCATCCGCATGGAGAGGATTGAGCTGAACGGTGTTCCTGTAAGCGGCGGTCTGGCTGCTGTCGATACATACGTAGGCGCAACTGACTGCAACCCGCAGAACCCTTCATACGGCGGCGCACACATAATCCAGGACCTGATTGACGGCAAGAACGTGACACTCGAGGCCTGGGGTAAGGGTACCGACTGCTATCCGCGCAAGCATATCAGGACCGAGATCAATCTGGATTGCATTAATGAGGCCATCCTGATGAATCCGCGTAACGCATATCAGAACTACAATGTGGCTGTCAACTCCACGGACCGCACATTATATACCTACATGGGGACGCTGCTGCCCCGCATGAAGAATGCGTCATACAGTTCGGCCGGTGAACTTTCACCGCTGCTGAATGATCCCGAATGCCGTACCATCGGCCTTGGAACCCGCATATTCCTTTGTGGCACACAGGGTTACGTGGTTTGGAACGGCACCCAGTTCAACTGCAGCAAGCCTCTTAACGAGTATGGTGTGCCGATGGGCAATGCGCGTACATTGGCCGTGATGGGCGAGATGCGTGAGATGTCCAGTGAGTTCCTGCGCGGCGCATATTTTGAGAAATACGGCGTCACTATGTACGTAGGCATAGGTGTTCCTATCCCGCTGCTGGATGAGGACCTGGCACACCGCGTAAGCATACGTAACTGCCAGATTGATACGTTCATTGAGGATTACGGCGGCCGTGGCGAACTGATTGGCAAGGTCAACTATGAGCAGTTGCGCTCCGGTGAGATAGAGTTTATGGGCAAGAAGATCCATACCGCTCCGCTTTCAAGCCTCAACAAGGCCCGTAAGATTGCCGCCATCCTGAAGGATTGGATTGAGAAGGGAGAGTTTGAACTGACTGCTCCGGTAAGGCCCATGCCCACCGGAACATCACTGCAAGGTTTAAAGGAAATTAATCAGTAAATCAGATAGTTATGACAAAGAAAGTTGTTGTTTCATTCCCCGACGGTTCAGCAACCCGTCCGCTTATCTATGAGCTGATTAAGAAGTTCGACATAATGGTGAGCATCATCAAGGCCGATATAGACGGAGGCCGCGTAGGCAAGCTTGTTCTCGAACTGGATTCCGATGCCGAGCACATACGCCAAGCAATCGATTTCATGCAGTCGACTGGAGTAGGAGTGAGCCCCCTTGAAAAGAAGATCAGCTATGACGAGTCTCACTGCATAAGTTGCGGAGCCTGCACATCGGCCTGCCCTTCAGGAGCCCTGAGTATAGGAGCCCCCGACTGGAAGCTCCGTTTCCAGCCCGATAAGTGCGTGGTGTGCAAGATGTGTATAACCGCTTGCCCGCTCAAGCTGTTCCATATTGAATTTGCTGATTGATAATGGATTATACTGAGCGCAGTTACCGAAGCCGTTTCTCGGATGACGGGAGACGCTGGTTCTGTGTAAAGTTCCTTGAATCAGACCTTTGGATAGGAGTCGACAGCGGCTCCTATCGTGCTTCTATGGAGGATGAGGTCTATGGTTTCCTGGTGGATTTGCGCCGCCAGATGGACGCCTATCTGCTAATGGACCCGCAGTACAAGTCAGCCTTGACACCTTACGATGCAGGATTGGAAGCTCCGGGAATAATGAAAGAGATGTCCCGCGTGAGCCACAAGACCGGAATAGGCCCCATGAGTGCCGTAGCCGGAGCCGTAGCCAAGCATGTGGCCAATTTTCTGGGAACCAAGGAGGTTATAGTGGAGAATGGGGGAGACATATATGCTTCAGTTGCTGAGGACATGGATATATCAGTATTTGCCGGCCAATCCCCGCTATCCGAAAAAGTAGGCCTCCACATACCCGCAGCAGCATTTCCGTGCGGAATCTGCACCTCCAGCGGCACAGTAGGTCCCTCGCTGAGCCTGGGCCGTGCCGACGCCATGATGATTGTGTGCCGCGACGTCCTGCTGGCCGACAGCTACGCCACAGCAATGGCCAACCGAATTAAGACGGTAAACGACCTGCAACCCGTAATAGAAAGCATCCAAGCCATTCCCGAAATCCAGGGAGCATTAGCCATCAAAGACGACCAACTAGCAGTAACCGGCCAATACGAGCTAAGACTTTTCCATTAAAAAAGGGGGTATACCCTGGAAAAAGTCTCGCACCCACGCGTGACCAGTGGGAGGGGCCCGCTACAGTTTGTAGCTATTCTGGAACCAGGAACTTGTTCATGGTTTCGGAATAGATATAAAGTGTGGTGGGAGGGCCGGCCGAAGGCCGCTTTTGGAAGGGTATACCCCCTTTTTTAATGGGAAAGTCGCTGATTCCAAGTCGCAGAATCCCGCCAAGATGTCCCACGCCCATCGGCCCCAAACTAGCTTCTGACGCAGGTGAGTGTGGGACACAGCCTCGAGATGAGGGTATGTAACACAGCGAGCGGCGCCACAGAGCGCAGGAGAGGGGTGAGTGTGGGACACTTTGGCGGAAAATGGGGAGAGTTTGGCGGGATTTGGAAAGTCTGCAAAATGTGATTACCTTTGCGTGTAAGACAAAACAATTAACCAAATATAGTTATGAGAAAGATCCTAATGGTCCTGAGCGTGTTTGCGCTGACGTGTGCATCGGCCCTTGCTGCCGATAACAAAGGCATTTCATTCAATGAGTTATCAAGTGACAGATTTACGCTGATAGAGAACGGCAAGCCCGTTCAGATTCTGGCCGATGAGGCCGACAAGAGCGGAGTTCAGATTGCTCTGAAGGCTTTGCAGAAGGATTTCAAGGCTGTGGCAGGGCAGGAGGCACAGGTGCTGAATGATGATGCTGCAGTGTCCGGCAAGCCCGTGATTGTGGGTACGATTGACAGCAAGTTCATTGCTCAGATAATCAAGGGTAAGAAGATTGACAAGAAGGAGTTGCAGGGCAAGCGCGAGAAGTATATCATGACCGTTGTAAGCAATCCGTTGAAGGGCATTGACGAGGCTCTTGTGATTGCCGGTAGCGATATGCGTGGTGCCATTTACGGTATCTACGAGTTGTCCGAGCAGATTGGTGTATCTCCCTGGTACTACTGGGCCGATGTTCCCATTGAGCACAAGGATAACGTATCTCTTGCCAAGGGCACATACACCGCAGGTGAGCCCGCTGTGACCTACCGCGGCATATTCCTGAATGATGAGGCTCCGTGTCTGACCACTTGGGTAAAGAATACATTCGGCACCGAGCGCGGCGGACATGATTTCTACGCATGCTGCTTTGAACTGATCCTGCGTCTGCGCGGTAACTTTATGTGGCCCGCCATGTGGGACTGGGCATTTTATGCCGATGACCCCGAAAACTCAAAGACTGCCAATGAGATGGGTGTAATCATGGGTACAAGCCACCATGAGCCTATGGCCCGCAACCATCAGGAATGGGCGCGTAACCCCAAGGCCTACGGCGGTCAGTGGGACTATACCACCAACAAGCAGGAGCTGCAGAGGTTCTTCCGTGAGGGCGTGGAGCGCGCCAAGGATACAGAGGACCTTATTACAATAGGTATGCGCGGTGACGGTGATGCCGAGCTGCGTGGCAGCGACGAGGACAACATGAAGATGCTGGAGGGACTGTTTGCCGACCAGCGTCAGATAATCAAGGAGGTAACCGGCAAGCCCGCCGAGAAGCGCCCCCAGGTATGGGCACTCTACAAGGAGGTTCAGACCTACTACAACAAGGGCCTGCGTGTGCCTGATGACGTAATAATCCTTTTGTCCGATGACAACTGGGGTGACATTCGCCGTCTGCCCAATGCCGAGGAGCGCAAGCGCAAAGGCGGTTGGGGTATGTACTATCACGTTGACTACGTAGGTGCACCCCGTAACTCCAAGTGGCTGAACATCACACCCATACAGCACCTCTGGGAGCAGATGCAACTGACCTACGACTACGGAGTAGACAAGATCTGGGTCCTCAACGTAGGCGACCTCAAGCCCATGGAATATCCCATAACGCTGTTCCTGGATATGGCCTGGAACCCCACATCATTCACAGTTGAGACCCTGCTGGACCACACATACGACTTCTGCCTTGAGTTCTTTGGCGAGGAGGAGGCTCAGGAGGCCGCAAGAATCCTGAACCTGTGCTGCAAGTACAACGGCCGTATCAGCGCCGAGATGCTGGATGCCCGTCAGTACTACTCACTCGAGACCGGTGAGTTTGAACAGGTTTGCGACGACTACGCACGTCTGGAGGCCGAGGCCCTGCGCCAGTATCTGCGCCTGAAGCCAGAGTACCGCGACGCCTATCAGCAGATAATTCTGTTCCCCGTGCAGGCCATGGGCAACATCTACGATATGTACTACAGCCAGGCCATGAACCAGAAGCTGGCCCGCAACAACGATCCCGCAGCAAACTACTGGGCCGAGCGTTGCGAGCGCGACTTTAAGCGTGACGCCGAGCTCTGCGCATACTACAACAAGGAGATGGCCGGCGGAAAGTGGAACGGCATGATGATCCAGAAGCACATAGGTTACACCAGCTGGAATGATAACTTCCGTGCCGATACTCAGCCCCGCGTAACACGTGTAGAGAAGGGCGAGAAGGAGGGAGGATACGTATTCACCCAGAAGGACGGAGTGGTTGCAATGGAGGCCGAGCACTTCTACAGCCAGAGCGCAGTGACAACAGGTACTGCCCAGTGGACCACAATTCCTTTCATGGGCCGCACACTCTCAGGCGTAGCTCTGATGCCTTACAGCCAGCCTACCGACGGCGCATCGATGACCTACAAGTTCAACCTGACCGACGACGTTGAGAACTTATCGGCCGTAATAGCTGTGAACGCAACACTTACATTCTACCGTCTGGAGGGACACCGTTACATGGTAAGCCTGGATGGCGGCCAGGAGGTTGAGGTGGTGTTCAACGAGCGCCTGAACGAGGATCAGCGCAATATCTACTCGGTTTACTATCCTACGGTTGCCACTCGCGTCAAGGATGACCGCGTACAGCTGGGCAAGGCTGCCAAGGGTGAGCATACGCTGACTATCCGTCCTATTGAGCCGGGTACGGTGTTTGAGAAGGTTGTTATGGACTGCGGCGGATATATTAAGAGTTATTTGTTTATGCCGGAGAGCCCTTATGTAAGGGAGAATTGAGAATTCTTTCAGTCGCTTCGCTTTGTGAAAGCGTCCCTTCGGGCCGAGCGGAGAATTGAAAATTGAAAATTGAAAATTTAGTTAGATTTAATAATAAAGGCTCCGGGGTTCTCGGAGCCTTTTTTCACACTTACTTAATAAATAACCTAATTACTAATTAACCCTTTTAAAATCCTAAACTAACTGTGAGTCCCAAAGCGGGTGAGTTGTCCTGCGGCAAGAACACCGCAGGCTCAAACTCGAATTGAATGTGCTTGCCGGCTTCCTTTAATTCCAGCTCGTGATTGTAAGTTTCAGCAATATCGTCTAACTGTCTTTTGGCTTTAACCTTTTTGGCGTGTCCTATCGTGAAGAATGTTGTTGCGGGAATAAACATGGAGCCAGCTGTGATGAACAGTGTCTTGGACAGATCAGGTTCGTCCTCAACTTTTACGGCAGCAATCAGTGTGACTATGGCGGTAGGGATGTAGAGCATAACGCCTATGCTCTCGCGGTTATCGCCCTTGATAAAGAGACGGCGGGCCGATTCGTACTTAGCGTATTCATCGTCGCCAAGGCTCTTCTTGAGGTCATCCTCGCGTATCATGTTGTTTGAACCGTTGTCCCAGTAGAGCGAGGCACCCATTCGTATCATAGGTGTGCCCTCATCGGCCTGACCGGCACGTCCGAATCCGCCTCCACCGCCGTTAAAACCGCGGTTTCCGCCTCGGCCACCACCCATACCGGCACCTCCACGGCCACCGCCGGGGCCGCCCATACCGCCTCCGCCGCCAAAGCCGCCACCTCCGCCACCGCCTCCGCGCTGGGCGAAAACGACAGCCGATACCAGCAGTGCAACGATAAGGGTTAGGGTTCTTTTGAATTGCATATAAAGGTCAAATCAAAGATTGTATTTCTTTGATTGGTTATATGCAAAATGGTTTAATGGAGATTTGATTATTTCCAGTTGCGGTCCAGGAATGCTATGCGGTCGGCAAAGAATTTCTTGAGGGTTGCGATTTCCTCCTGGTAGCTGGATACGCGGTATGCAGCGAACATTCCGACGGCGTCACCGCCTCCAAATCCACCAAAGCCGCCCATTCCGAAACCGCCCATTCCGCCGCCAAAGCCGCCGTTACGACCGCTACGGTTCTGATTCTGTGATTCGGGTACAAGCAGGTTGGTGTACTGTGCAAACTGGCGGTCCTTGGCCTCGGCCAGCTGTGCCGCATGATTATCAATGTATTTGTTGATGTTATCGATGCTCAGGACGCCTTTACGGAGTTCCTTCCAGCGGGCCTTGACCTTTGCCACGAATGCGGGATCCTCCATGAGGCGCTTGAACATGGCTGGGGTGGGGTTGGTCTCGCCGCCGTTATAGACCCAGGCTTGGATGTTGTTACCGTTGGCAAAATTGCAGTTTCCGTAGGCCAGGTTATAGTCCCAGACAGTGCCTGCATGCAGTTTGCCGCCAGTGCCGTCCTCATTCTGCTTGGTCTTGTAGAAATAGGTACTGCGCTTAAGGCCGTCGGCATTGAGGCTGAGCTCGGTATGGATTATGTAGTCCACGAATGACTCTACGTCAATATATTTTGCGTAACCCTCCTTGGGATCGGCAAAATTATCGCTCTGAATGACCTTCTCGGTGGTCTTGATGTAGTTGCTGATGTATTCTTCCTGCTCGGGGGCAAGGTTCTCGGACTTGGGATAGAAGTAAGACCATGTTACCGTGGCACGGCCTCCGCCGAATCCGCCGCCGAATCCTCCCATGCCGCCAAAGCCTCCCATACCACCGCTTGTGATGATGCCGGGAACATCGGACTGGAATGATTTCTCACCCTCATCGGGCGGGTCGATACGTACTATGTAGCCTCCTGTGAGTTCCAGACCGCTGGTATCGGTCTTTTTGAGTTTGGCTATGCTCAGTCGGTTCTCGGCACGCTTTATCTTTTCGCAGAGTATGTAGACGCCTATGTAACGGCCGTTCATGACCACCTCGCAATAGCGGTTACGCGGTGCCCAGTGGCCCATCTCGTTCCAGAGGTCGAATGCAAAGGGGTCGCGCATCATGGATATGTCGTTGAAGGGAGCCAGCAGCACCCAGTCATTATCGGCCGGCATACCCAGGAGTTCAACGTTGTTGGACTTGCCCTCGGGGGTGACGGTCTCGAGCGTAAAGCGCTTCTGATCAAAGAATAGCGATGAGTTTCCGCGCAGTTTTATCCTGATATTGCCGTCGTATCCGTTGGCCGGATCAGTCACTTTGTTGCGTTTGGAGCCGTTGTCAATGATTTTCATTGTGCCACCGGTCTTTGAGCGGTTGGTCAGGGTGGGGCTCTCGGTCTGGATTATCACGATAGGCAGATTGGACGATGTAAAATCCACGTTGTTGGGGGCCGATGAGGGATTATACTCGGCATTCATTCCGAAACCGCCTCCCATGGGCATTCCGCCGGGCATCTGGCCGCCCTGTTCCTGAGGATCAAACGGGAAACGTCCTCCAAAACCTCCAGGAAATCCGCCACCGGGGAATCCGCCCCCGAATCCACCACCTCCAGGGAATCCGCCTCCCGGGAACTGTGCGAAAGCAGCCGCCGAGAACAGGGCTGCAGAAACTATAGAGCACAAAAATTTTGCCTTCATATCGTCATTCAAGTGTTTAGCTTAAATAGCGATATAAAGGCAAAAAGTTAAACTATTTCCAGTAAATTACTCGAACAGAGTCAGGTCGATGCAGTCACCCATCTGGACGTAACCGTCGGCGTTGGGGTGGAGGTAGTCGTTCTCGAACAGATACTTGGGATTGAGCTGTGCGGGATCGTCGGGATTACCCATTGCAGCGTCAAAGTCAATGACACCGTCAAAGTAACCGCTTGTGCGGATCCACTGGTTGAGCTGCTGACGGCCGGCCTCGTGGTTCTCGCTGTAGTAGTTGTTACCCTTGAACTGCATTACGGGAGCACCGTAAACCTTGATTCCGCGCTCGTGAGCCTCGTCGATAATCTGTTTGTAGACCTCCTGGATCTGGTTTGCCTTTGCAATTGCGTCGCCGCGTCCGCCCAGGTCGTTGACACCCTCGAACAGAATGATGTACTTGACGCCCTCCTGCTGGAACAGGTCACGCGGATAACGGCTCTTACCTGTAGGTCCAAGGCCGCCCTGAAGGATGCAGTTGCCGCCAAGTCCCATGTTCAGGACCGATACGCGACTGGTCTTCTTGTTGGCGAGCAGACGGCGTGACAGGTTATCGGTCCAGCGGTTCTGCCCGTTGGTGGTGGATCCGCGGCCGTCGGTGATGGAGTTACCCAGGACCACGATGGCGCGGGCCTTCTTCTCGGCCTTGATCTCTATGGCGTTGATGATGTACCAGTGTGCTGTCTTGACTGCGTTACTGAAGTCAGAGCCCTGACCCTGAATAAGATAGGAGTCGGTACGTGAACCGGGGTGACCGGTTACGCTGGTGGACGATGCCTGACCCAGGTGCATTGTGATTGCAACGTTCTGGCGTGTGCTCATGGGGAACTTAACGGGGTCCGATACAACCAGCTCACCCGGCTGGATGGTTACGGACTTGCTGCCGCCAAAGGTGAGGCTCACCTCGGTGCCGGCTATGATATCGCTGCTGCTGCCTGCTGTGGCTGCCTGTGCTATCTCGGCTGCGTTGATGGTAACGGGGCCCTGGCTGAACTCATTGGAGAACTTGACGCGGACCACCTTGCCGCTGATGGATGTCTGGACTATCTGACGGATGGAGTTGCCTTCCAGACCGGGGGCAGGGGGGCAGTTATGAGGTTCTACTACCTGTTCGGCTGTGGCCCATGTGGCTACCCAATGCTTGCGGGCAACAGCGGGTGAAAGACTCGATACCGCTAAGACGGCGGTCAGTAAAAAGGATTTAAGTTTCATACAGTTTATTTTGATTACAGTTGTTTCAGCATTTGCTGGTAAAGATACGCATTTTAAACTCAAGAGAGTAAAACTTGAATGTTCAAGACGTTAAGAAATGTTTCATTAACTGTGTTCCACTTGGAACATTTACGAATAATCAGTTACTTTGCCTTTAATGAATTACAAATGAACCTAATTGTCTTAGAATGCGTAAACCAATAATTGTACTGCTTGCCGGTATCCTGTGCTCGTTACCTGTCGTGGCACAGCGAATTAACCGTTATTCCATCGGACAACTGTCCGACAACAGGTTCCATGCCATCTGCGAGGATCAGTCCGGATTTATCTGGATTGGAACGGAGAACGGTCTGAACCGCTATGACGGCTATAATTTCTACAAATTCTATCACGATGACAACGACTCGCTGTCGCTCATGAGCAACTACGTGAAGAGCCTGTACATTGACGACGAGGGAACACTGTGGATTGGAACAAACCGCGGCGTACAGTACCAGCGACCCAGCGAGAAGAGCTTCTATACCGTTCCGTTTGCGGGAACAAGGCGTTACACATACGTACAGAAGATAAGCCAGTTCAGCGACGGCAGGATATGGGTGGCCGCACAGGGTGACGGCATCTACTGGATCGACCCCAAGAATCCGGAACAGATGAACAGCGTGGTGAGCCTGAACACCAACATTGCATCGGGCGGCGTTTACAGGACCATGATCGAGGACCGCGAGGGCATAATCTGGCTGGGAACACCCACAGGCGTGCTTTTGTATGATCCCAAGACCGATAAGGTATCGGAATTCATGCCCGATATCATTGACCGCGACATTACGGGAATAAACAGCGACCAGGACGGCAACATATACATTACCACCAACAACCATCTGTTCATGTGGAGTCCGTCCGGGCACAGGCTCAGCAGGATTACGTCCGATGAGGGCGTGTGGGAGATTACCCATTCGTTCATGGATAAGGAGGGACTCAAGATATCCCTGCGAGGCAAGGGTCTGCTGGCGCTCAACGACAAGTACGAGCTGGAGCGCGTAGAACTGAAGCCTTCGGACCGCAGTCTGGAGAAACTGGACGTGAGCGCCTATTACATTGACAAGGCGGGAAACAGGTGGATTGGATGTTTTCAGGCCGACCTGATTCTGGTGACCAAGGACCGTAACGAGTTCGATTACTGGAACTTCAGTAACTACAGCCGCGACGTTTCGGGTACTGTTACGGCACTTGTGACCGATACTGAGGGCCGTCTGTGGGTGGGTTACAACAACAACGGTCTGACCTGTTTTGCAAGTGACGGACGCGTAATACGTGACGGCCGCCGCGCACCTTATATAAGCTGCCTGTTCCGCGACAGCAAGGACCGTATCTGGGCCGGATATCCCAGCGGAGGACTGGCCAGGCTGGATCCCAACACGGGACAGCTCACCACGGTGATGATAAACGAATACTCCAACGTATCGTCCATTGCCGAGGACCAGCAGGGCAGGATTTACTTCTCGGAGCTGGGTAACGGATTCAGCAGGATAGACCCTGATGATGTTGATAAAGTGGAGGTTTACAGCGACTTTGCCAAGGCCGGCCGCAACGGTCAGTATCTATCAAACGACTGGATTCACTTCCTGATTGTGGACAGCTGGAACCACCTGTGGATAGGCCACGACAACGGTGCCGACTGCTTTGACATTGACCACAACACCTTTATAGGCAGTTCCAAGCTGCAGAGCACCATGGGAACATCAGGCTGCTCTTGCATACTGGAGCAGCGTGAGGGCGTGCTCTGGTTCGGCACGACCAAGGGTATCATCATATACAACACCATGAACGGCGAGATTTACCTTATAAATACCGCCAAGGGTCTGTCCAACGACGATATCCGCAGCATGGTCAAGGATAACGACGGATACATCTGGGTATCGACGCCTAGCGGCATCAACCGCATCGATCCCAACACTATGGAAATCAGCCGTTTCTACACCGAGGATAAGGCGTTTAACCGCGTATCGGCCTTCTCGGTAATGGACGACAGGGCATATTTTGCAAGTAACTTTGGTATCACGGCGTTCTATCCGTACAACATTTCAACGGGTTCGACGGTGAACAGGGTCATCATGACCGGATTTTACGTGAACGGCATGCAGATTACGTCACAGTCGCTATCGGGTGGCAAGAGAATTACCGAGAAGCCGCTGAGCCTGTCGGAGCAGTTCCGTCTGGCATACAAGGACAACTCGTTCACGCTGGAGTTCACCACGCTCAACTACGGTGAGGAGCAGAGTCTGATTTACGAGTACTCCATGAGCCCGGGCCGCAACGAGTGGATAAGCAACCCGGCTGGCGTGAACCGCTTTACATTCTCCAAGATTGGTTTTGGCCGATACACGCTCTCCGTGAGGGCCAGGCTGAACGATATCGTATCGGAACCCACAACCTATTATATTAAGATCGAGGCGCCCTGGTACGCCACAACATTCGCAATGTGCGTCTACCTGCTGATGGTTCTGGTGCTTGTGATGGTGATTTTCAGGATTCGCAGCAAGTCGCGCGAAAGGGAGATGGACGAGGCTAAGTTCCAGTCGTTCATCAATGTGGCTCACGAGATCTGCGCACCTATGACGATGGTGATTTCGCCCTTGGAGGATATGCTGGCCACTGAGAACGTGCCGGTGGAGATACAGTCCAACCTGCGCCAGATGCACAAGAGCTCCACACGAATACTGTCGCTCATAAACCAGCTGCTGGATATGCGTAAGTACGATGAGGGCCAGATGCAGCTCCATTTTGCCAAGACCGACCTGATTAACTTCCTGATGGGACCGTTCGAGCTCTACACTCAGACGGCCGAGAAGCGCAACATCAACTTTGCGTTCAACCACCAGATGGAGGAGCAGCCGGTCTGGATTGACCGCGACAGCATCGACAAGGTGATGATGAACCTGCTGTCCAACGCTTTCAAATACTCGCCCGACGACGGCACAATCGAGATAAGCGTTGAGGTAGGGACCGATGACCGCGAGAAGGGTCCTCTGCACAACTACGTTCAGGTATCGGTATCGGACACCGGTATCGGACTCAACAAGGACGATATAAACCGCGTTTTCCAGCGTTTCTACCGCTCCAACAACAAGATGACGTCCACCACCATGGGTATGGGTATCGGCCTGAACTACAGCCAGATGCTTATCAGAATGCACGGCGGTACCATCTGGGCCGAGAACCGTACGGACGGTCAGACGGGTAGCGTATTTTCGTTCCGCCTGCCGCTGGGTAACAACCACATACCGCAGGAGGATATCATTGACTCCGACCAGATTGCACGTCCGCAGTTGGAACGCGGCAGGGTTAGTCTGGATCTGGATTATGACGATGAGTCCAAGCAGTCCAAGGGCACTTTAAAGGTGCTTGTAGTGGATGACGATGACTCCATGCTGGATTATCTGTCGGACAGCCTCAAGCATAACTACAAGATTATTACCGCCCGTAACGGCAAGGAGGGACTCAAACTGGCTGTTTCACAGATGCCTGACCTTATCATTACCGATGTGGTGATGCCCGAGATGGACGGCATTCAGCTTGTAAAGACGCTTAAGGGCAACTCGCTGGTAAGCCATATTCCTATTATCATGCTCTCCGGCAAGAACAAGCTGCAGGACCGTATGATGGGTCTTGACACGGGTGCCGACAGTTATCTGCCCAAACCGTTCTATATGAGTGAGCTTAAGTCGCTTATGTCTAACCTGATCAACAACCGACTGATTGTAAAGGGTAAGTTCTCGGGACAACAGGAGCAGGCCGAGAAGGTGGAGCAGATTCAGTTTGAGTCCAGCGACGAGCTCTTTATGAAGCGTGTCATGGCAATCGTGAACAAGAACCTGTCCAACAGCGACTTCAACATATCCCAGATGGTTGACGAGGTTGGCATGAGCCGCACACAGCTGCACCGTAAGCTTAAGGAACTGACAGGATTCTCCGCTGCCCGATTCATGCAGAATATCCGTATGCAGCAGGCAATGAAGCTGCTCAAGGAAAAGAAAGTTAATGTGTCTCAGATTGCCTACAGCGTAGGATTCTCATCCCAGACACACTTCTCGACCACATTCAAGCAGTACTACGGCGTCAGTCCCACTGAGTACATCCGCCAGCTTGAGGCTGAGGAGCAGAAGTGAGAGGAGAGAAGGTGACAAAGGGGACGGTTCTGTTTGGCTCGCGAAGTCGAGCCAAACAGAACCGTCCCCTTTGTCACCTTCTCACTCCAACTCGTGCAGAAGCTTAATCTCAGCAGGCCAGAGGGATTCGTCGGGGGTTTCCAGGATGAAGGGGATGTGGTTCAGGTTGGGGTCTTGCATTATCTTTTTGAAGAAGTCCAGGCCCAGGAAGCCTTGTCCGATGGAGTCGTGGCGGTCTACGCGGGTTCCCAGTTCCTTTTTGCTGTCGTTCAGGTGAATGGCTCGCAGGTATTCCATACCAATTTCGTTGTCAAACTCCTCCCAGACGCTCTCGTAGGCGTTCTTGAGGTCGTAGCCGGCGGTGTAGGTGTGGCAGGTGTCGATGCAGACTCCCACGCGGCTCTTATCGTTGACTCCGTCTATTATTCGTTTGATCTGCCAGAAGGCGAAACCGATGTTTGAGCCCTGTCCGGCAGTGTTTTCAATTACTGCAGTTACACCTTTGGTCTTCTTCAAAGTGATGTTGATGCTCTCGGCTATGCGGTCCATGCACTCCTCGGGAGTAATCTGCTTGAGATGGCTGCCGGGGTGGAAGTTGAGCATGGTGAGTCCCAACTGCTCGCAGCGCTGCATCTCCTCCAGGAATGAGGCACGTGATTTCTCCAAACCCTCGGGGTCCGGACTGCCCAGATTGATCAGGTAACTGTCATGAGGAAGTATGTATCGGGCCTCGATTCCGGACTTTAAGACCCCGGCCTTAAACCTTTCAATTTCAGTTTGTTGCAGAGGTGTGCTGAACCACTGACGCTGGTTCTTGGTAAACAGTGCAAAGGCCGATGCCCCAACAGAAACTGCGTTGATGGGAGCGTTGAAAACGCCCCCGGAAGCTGATACGTGTGGACCGATATGTTTCATAAATTGAGAATTTAGAATTTAGAATTGAGAATTGACCATGCGGTGCGTTTTTTTAATTTTCAATTCTCCGCTCGGCCCGAAGGGACGCTTTGACTTTCCCCCTCCGGGGCCGTCGAGCTAAACCTTCACAAAGCGAAGCGACTGAAAGAATTCTCACTTTTCAATTCTCAATTACCCTATATCAACAACCGTAATACCATGACCGCCAAACTGTATGTGCTCGTCGTGGTAGTCCTTGACGGCGGGTACGGTGTGGAGGTACTGGCGGATAAGGTTGCGCAGTATGCCGTTACCGGTGCCGTGCAGGATACGCACGCGGCTCATGCCAATCAGCGTGGCGTCGTCAATAAAGTGCATCACAGTCTGTATAGCCTCGTCACCGCGCATGCCGCGGACATCGATATCGGGCTTGAAGGCAAGCTTGCGGTTGTAGATGTCGTCGTGTGTCTGCTTGCTTACGTATGTGGCGGTGCGGACATCCTGGGCCTTGACGGGCTGGGCGGGCTCTAAGCGGTTGGCTTTGACCGATGTGGTTATCTGGCCGAATGCAACCGTTATATCGTTCTTGTTGACCGATATCACTTCACCAACCTGGGTTTGGCCGGCCAGACGGACGGTGTCACCAACCTTGAATTTAAATTGAGAATGGAGAATGGAGAATTGAGAATTATCGGAATTCTCGGATTTCTCCGTATTCAAAGAAGGTGAGGGTTGAGTGGGGCGGAGGACTTTGTCGCGTTTGCGCTGCTCACGGCGTTCCTGGCTCTGACGGATGCGCTCCATCTTGCGCTGGATCTTGAGTTCCTGCTCGGTATTAGCCTGACGGTCATCGATAGCCTCCTTGAACTCGGTGAGTTCCTGACGTGCCAGACGGGTGAGTTCCTTATCGGCCTGAGCCTCCTTGATGGTGCGTATGGTGTTCTCAATCATGGCGTTGGAGTCCTGGATGAGCTGATCGGCTCGCTCCTTGGCCTCACGTATGATTGACTTGCGCTCTTTCTGCAGCGATTCAAGTTCCTGACGGTGCTGCTCGATCTGCTGGTCCAGCTGCTTTTCCAGCTGATGCACGTTCTGGCGCTTGTTCTCCCAGTAACGCTTGTCGCGTACAATATCCTGTAGGTACTTATCGGCATTAACGTAATCGCGGCCTACAATCTGCGTTGCATCCTCGATCACATCCTCAGGCAGACCTATCTTGCGCGCAATCTCGACGGCAAACGAGCTGCCGGGGTTGCCAATCTGCAGTATGTATAGGGGCTGCATCAGGTGGCGGTCGTAGAGCATGGCGCCGTTGCGTATGCCCTCGTTGCCGTCGGCAAAATGCTTAAGATTCTGATAGTGAGTGGTTATGATGCCAAATACGCGGTTCTTATTGAAACGCGACAGGACAGCCTCGGCAATAGCGCCGCCTATACCGGGCTCCGTGCCGCTACCGAACTCATCGATAAGGATAAGGCTGCGGTTATCGGCATTACGGAGCATGTTCTTCATGTTGAGCAGATGGCTGGAGTAGGTGGACAGGTCATCGTCGATGCTCTGCTCGTCGCCAATGTCAATGAATATGCTCTTGAATATGCCAGCGTGGCTGTTGGGGCGCATGGGCACCGGAATACCGCACTGAAGCATGTACTGCAGCAGTCCCACGGTCTTGAGGCAGACGGATTTACCGCCGGCGTTGGGGCCAGATATAAGCAGGATGCTGTTCTTGGAGTCCAGATCGATATCCAGGGGAACCACGCTCTTGTCATGCTTGGCAAGCGAGAGCTTGAGCAGCGGATGCACGGCCTGAACCCAGTCGACAACGGTCTTGCGCTCCAGAATGGGCTTGCAGGCATCGAAATCGATGGTCAGACGCGCCTTGGCACGGATAAAGTCAATCTGCGCCATAAAGGCGTAGGACTCAAGTATTGAGGGTATTTCGGGACGTATGGAATCGGTGAATGCAATCAGGATACGGGTCACCTCGCGGCGCTCATCGGCCTCAAGCTCACGGATGCGGTTATTGGCCTCGACCACCTCCTCGGGCTCGATAAAGACGGTTTTGCCCGATGCCGACTCGTTGTGGACTATGCCGCGTATCTTGCGTTTGAGTCCGGGAGCCACGGGAAGCACCAATCGGCCGTCACGCATGGTGGGAGCGGCGTCCTTATCCACATAACCGTCGGTCTGGGCCTGCTTGAGTATGCCGTTCAGGATACGTGAGATGCTGAACGATGTGTTGGCCAGATCCATGCGTATGCGGTACAGTTCCGGGCTTGCGTTGTCCTTGAGTTTGCCGAACTTGGTGAGTATGTGGCTGATTCCCTGTGTGATGGCAGGGAATACGGCTACGCTTGCGGCAAGTTCGGACAGGTTGGGGTAGAGACCCTGGTTCTCCTCCTTGTTCAGGAAGTCAACTATACCGCTGATGGTCTCAAGCGAACGCCAGAGGCCCAGAAGCTCGGTCTCGTCCATCCAGGTGCCTATCACCTTGATGCGGGAGAGAGCCTCACGCAGATCGTGATAGTTCTGATCGGGGAACGACTTGCCCTCGGTGAGTATCCTGACAAACTCCATGGTCTGGTCCAGCGACTTCTCAACGGTCTGGAACTCAGTCATAAACTGCATATCATCAACCAGTTGGACTCCCAGCGGGCATATGCAGCGGTCGGCGAGCATCTGTCTGATCTCGTCAAAACCTGTCTTATGTTCAAAATTGTCAGGATATATCATCTTACTTGACAAGAATGTTTATGTTGGTGGCATCGGCACGTTTGGTGAGCCAGTCTTTTATCAGATCTATTCTGGGCTGTATATCGGTACCATCCCGGAATGAGATGATGCAGATATATGATGTATCAGTGGCCGCGCCGTCAGTATTGTATGAAATATGGCGCTGCAACGACATGTCGTTTATCTCGGGTACGAATATGCCCAGTTCACGGGTCATGTTGCTCACGGCAAGCGTATCGGCCGTACGTATGGACGAAAGTTGCTCCTGCAGATGTGAAATCTGGCGGTTCTTCTCGTTGAGCATCTCGGTGTAGTTGCTCTGCAGAGCCGTGATGGCTATTCCGCCGTCCTCCTGGTTGGACTGACGCACCACCAGGTCAACCTTGGGCAGATGGTAAACGCTCGACATCTGACCGCGTATGTTGTTTATCACGTTCTCCGACAGGGGCTCGCCGAACAGACGTACCTCAATCACAGACTGCTTGCGCGGGTTGGCATTGTACTCATATGTTGACTCAACAACAAAGGTGTTGTCATACTTGAAAGCCTCGTTCACAAAATTCCGGTAGTTGTTCTCGAATGCTGACCTCTGTATGATTGAGATGGCTATCAGAACGCTGGGCAGGGTCACGATAATGATGACTGCAACCATCGCGCTCTTGAGTTTCTTGAGTTTGTCGGGCTCCAGTTCACCTATCATCTTGAATTTCATTACACGGGTTACTATGAACGATGCCAGCGCAATGAAAATGGAGTTTATGGTAAACAGATACAGCGCACCCAGCATAAAGCGGAACTGGAATGTAGCCAGTCCGTAGCCAACCGTGCAGAGTGGGGGCATAAGGGCGGTTGCAATGGCCACACCAGGAATAACGGTACCGGTGCGGTCCTTACGTGTCTGGGCAACCATGCCGGCCAGACCGCCGAATAGTGCAATCAGAATATCGTATGTAGTAGGCTGCGTACGTGCCAGCAACTCGCTCTGGGTGGATGTGATAAGCGGAAGCGTAAAGAATACGGCCGATGTGATAAGGCTTACCACAATCATGAACAGGAAGTTACGCAGTGATTCCTTGAGCAGGTTGAAATCATACACACCCATGGAATAACCCATGCCGATGATAGGACCCATAAGCGGGGATATAAGCATGGCGCCGATGATAACTGCCGTCGAGTTGGTGTTAAGACCCAGCGATGCAATGAATATGGCGAATATCAGGACCCAAAGATTTGTGCCCCGAATCATTATTCCCTTATGGATATTGGAATTAACCTCCTCCTGCGATGCCGCATCGGCCCCCAAGGCAAATCTCTCCAGCACCCGATGTCTAATGAACTCCGTAACCTTATTCTTGTCCATATTATAAATATTGGGTTATTTTTTCTGCAAAGTAATCAAAAAAGTGGGAGAGTGCTTGCTGTTTCAAAAAAAAATCTCCACCTTTGCAGCGCTTTTAGGAAGGATGGCAGAGTGGTCGAATGCGGCGGTCTTGAAAACCGTTGACCTTCACGGGTCCGGGGGTTCGAATCCCTCTTCTTCCGCAAAAAAAATAAGGGTCGCAATCGCGACCCTTATTTTTGTTATCTGCTATCCCTTACTTTGAGATATTGATCTTGTAGACCTTGGTCTGAGTGCTGGTGGTACCGGGGAAGAGGTACTCGGCAGTGATGACAGCGGTGCCCTCATCACCCTTGATCTGCTCAACCCAGAACTGCATTGTTGACCAGAGGCACTCTACAGCAATCTTTGACTTCTGGCCGGGCTCCAGCTTGTAGTCCATCTCATAGTGAGTGTTATCGGTATAACCGTTGTCGTCATTTGAGTGGATAGGCTCGGTAGGCAGCTCAATAGCCTTTCCGCCGATAGTTACGTTAAGCACAGGAGGCTTGGGGCGCTTGAGTGAAGTGGTCTTGGTGTTGAATCCGCAACCGTAGAACTGGCCGATAGCACCGTCTGTAGCAGCGTCGAATACCAGATAGATGGCGTGCTTGCCCTCGATATCGTCAACAAACTCAGATACGTCGATAGTATACTTCTGAACATCGTCAACAGGAGAGTTTGCAGGAATCTTGATCTTACCGATCTCCTTACCCTTCCATACATCGTTCTTCCAGGGACCGTCCATCATAACCTTGATGTTGATACCGCCCTCTCCGGTAGTTCTCTTGAACCAGACGTTGAATGATGAATGCTGCTTGGAGGTAGTGCCGTCGAATGCCTCGATACCCTTGGTATCCTTCTTGAGGCCACCCAGACCGAAGTACTTGTAACCGATGATATCGCCGGCGTCAACGTTGCAGATCTGCTCGTTGTTCCAGATATCCCAGTTGTCCTGGAGTGAGTTACGGTTCTGACCGCCGTCCTTATTCATGAATACGCATGCGTAACCTGCTGAATAGTAAGCGTAGGGGGGAAGACCGAAGATGTTGAAGCCCTCGGATGTAACCTCGGCACCGGTGTACTCGTCACCGTTGGAAGCCTTGGCTGTCCAAACCTCATCGGGAGCATAGGGATCGTAACCAGTGATGACCACCTTACCGCCCTCTGATACGGGTTTCTCGTCCCATGTAATCTTAACGGGAGCAACCATAGCCTGACGGGCGTTACCGTTGCCTCTCGGAGGACGATGATAGAATATGTACCACTGGCCGTTGATCTGCTCGATGCTGCCGTGGGTGTTGTGAGCAAAGTTAGCTGTGATGAGCTTGCTGCCGTCCTCGTTGAGGATAGGACCGCGTGAGTCAACAGCTACACCGCCGCTCTTCCAGGGACCCAGAGGAGAATCGCCGTAGCAGTAACGCAGGGCTGAGTTGGTTGAACCCAGACCGTAGTCAGGACCTGAGTAACCTGAGAATATCATCACGTACTTGTTACCAACCTGACGGATGGATGAAGCCTCGAAGAAGTTGAAGTCACCGGGATTCTGACCCTCGGCCAGAGCAGGATAGCTGGCTGCATCCTGAGGACCGCGTACGCGGCCGTAGCTTGAGCTGGCGGGGAGCAGGGGATCAACACGCTCTGTGCCGGGACGTACTGAGTACATAGTTTCCTGGTCGAGCTGTGCACCTGTTGAGTGCTGGAAGCCCCAGAATGCGTATGCACGGAAGCCCTTTGCATAGTCGGGATCGTCCTTATCGGTCACCTTCTGAATGAATACAGAGGGGTCGAAACCTATGCAGCTGCCCTCGATGGCGGCACCGTTCTCGTCAAGGTTGAGTGGAGTGAAGGGGCCGTCGGGACGGTCACCCTTGCAGACCATAGCCTCACGACGGGGACCGCGGCTGTGGGGATAGAGATAATAGACCTTCTTGTCCTTGCCCTTGGCGTCCTTCTCGATAACCTCAACAAGGTCAGGAGCGTACATTACGTCCCAGCGTCCGTTGGCTGCCTGATATGTGAATACAGGGCCGTCGTCACGCCACTCGTTCAGGTTCTCAACGGGAGCAGACCAGATACGGATATCGGGACCGCAGTAGCGGTTGGCACTTACGTCGTGTGAGCCGATGATATATGCGCGGTAGTGGCCGGGACGGTCGGGATCCTCGAATACCTTGGGCTCGCCGTCGGGTACATGCTCCCAAAGGGGCAGATAGGGGTTACCGCGTCCGCCGTAGTTATGCACAAAACGCTGTGAAGCCTTAACCTGGCCATCCTTGGCCTTTTTCGCAGCGTTGAGGTTCTGTGTTGACAGAACCAAAGCACATGCCAAGAGCAGCATGATGCTTCTGAAAAGTCTATTGGCTGTCATTTTATAATAATTGGTTACTTGGTTATTTGTTCAACTTTCTATTAGATTGCAAAAATAGTAAAAAGTTAAACGCCTTTCGGCTCATTTTTTAATGAATGTAGTGGATATTGGGCTCCTCAAACTTATGTGTCTCGGGGCAGTTCAGAATCATTGTCTCGGTTCCAACCTGAATCTTGAAATCACCCTCCTCGAGAATCCACTTTCCGTCCGGGCCGACATATGCGAAATCGTTCATGGGAACATCCAGATCAACGGTCTTGGTCTCACCGGGAGCCAACTCTACCTTAGCAAACTGACGCAGACGGCGCACATCGGGCGAAACGGTGGCAATCAGGTCGCTGGTAAAGAGCAGCACGCTCTCCATACCGGCTACATTACCTGTGTTGGTGACATCAACGCTGAAACGGACCAGTCCGTTGGCTACGATACGGTCACGGCTTGCCCTGAGGTTGGAGTACTTGAAGGTAGTGTAGCTCTTACCCTGACCGAAAGGCCACTGTACTGATACAACAGCATCATAGTCATAGGCTCCGGCCATCTTGTCAACCTCCTGGCAAGGCTTGTAGTCGTATGTGATGAGTGAATGAACCTCCTTGGGGTAGGTAAAGGGCAGTCGGCCGCTGAAGTTGGCATCGCCGGCCAGCAGGTTGGCCAGAGCGTCACCGCCGTAGTTACCCGGCAGCATGATGTCGGTAATGGCGTTTGCCAGGGGCTCGATATCGGCAATGATACGGGGACGTCCCTCGTTGAGCACCAGAATGATGGGCTTGCCGGTAGCAGCAAGTGCCTTGACAAGGTCACGCTGGTTCTTGGAGAGTGTCAGGTCCGATATGTTACCGGGAGTCTCGCAGTAGGAGTTCTCACCGATGCAGGCAATGATGATATCGGCCTTGCGGGCTGCTGCAACGGCTTTCTCGATCTCGGGCTTGGCCTCGGCCTCGAAGGTGGCTCCGCGGGTATACTTGACGCCCTGCTCCAGAATCACGTTGGCGGCACCGAACTTATTGACCATTGCCTCGTATATGGTGTTGTACTGTGCGGCGCATACATCGGCCATATCACCCTGCCAGGAGTAGCTCCAGCCACCGTCCAGACAACGCATGCTGTTGGCGTTGGGACCGGTCAGGAGTATCTTCTTGCCCTTTGCAATGGGGAGAATACCGTCGTTCTTGAGCAGAACCATACTCTCTTCGGCAGCATGGAGGGCAACCTCGGCATGCTTTTCGCTTCCAAAGTCGGGATAATCGGCCAGATCCATAAAGGGCTGCTCAAACAGTCCCAGACGCACTTTCATGCGCAGGATACGGCGTACGGCATCGTCGATACGGCTCATGGGAACCTGACCCTCCTCGACAAGCTCCTTGAGCAGGTCGCAGAACTGCAGGCTATAGGGGTCCATTGACATGTCGATACCGGCATTGATGGCCTGACGTATGGCGTCTTTCTTGTCCTTGGCAACCTTGTCACGGTTGTAGAGGTTGTCAATATCGGCCCAGTCGGTGAGCACCATGCCATCCCAGCCGGTCTGCTCCTTGAGCCATACGGTGAGCAGCTCATGGTTGGCATGAGTCATGACACCGTTCACCATTCCTGAGTTGACCATCACGTTAAGGGCACCTGCAGTGATACCGGCCAGATAGGGCTGGAAGAACTTTTCACGCAGTTCCATGGGGTTGATGATGGCGGGAGTACGGTCCTTACCCGATACGGGAACACCGTAACCCATGTAATGCTTGAGAGATACTGAGATATGGTATTTGTCGATACCGTTGGGGGCACCCTGGAATCCTTCCACAGCCGAAAAGCCCATGGCGGCATTCAGATATGCATCCTCACCAAAATTCTCCCAGCAGCGTGACCATAGCTGGTTGCGGCTAAGGTCAAGAGTGGGGCAGAATGTCCAGGGTACGTTGCTGGCACGTGTCTCATAGGCGGTTATCTCAGCAGCCTTGCGTGTGGCACTACGGTTGAACGTGGCGGCCATATTGATGTTCTGCGGAAAGAGTGTACCGCCGCTGGTGTATGTGGTACCGTGGTTCTGGTCAAGTCCGATAAGACAGGGGATACCCAGCACCTCCATGGACTTGTCCTGAATCTTCTTGACAATGACTGCCCATTCCTGGGGTGTGGGAGGGATGGTTTGAGGTGTGTTCAGGAGTGAACCTACCTTATACTTGCCTATTACCTCCTCAAGCTTGTCATCATCGATCACAAACTTGCCCTGACGGTCTGTGTGGCCTATCTGCGGCAGGTTGAGCTGCAGCATCTGACCGATCTTCTCGTCCAGGGTCATATCCTTGAGGACAGCCTCGACTTTCTTCTCTACGGGCTCGTAATAACACCAATAAAGCTTAGTGCCCTCACTCTTTTGCTTGCACGACACAAGCAGCAGGGCTGACAGAGCGTAAAACAGGATCTTTCTCTTCATAATAATGTATTGTTGGATTAATGGTTAATCAAATAAGGTCAAGTATAAGCGGGATATCCTGCTCCTGAATTCCACGGCCGATAAGTATGGGACGGTCCTTCTCGAACTCGGCCTCAAAAGCCTCGGCGCCCAGTATTTTACGGCTCTGACGGTACAGGGCTACGGCATGCTGGATATTTCCGGATACCAGATAGGCGTGACCTGCGTTGAGGCTGTCGTTGCCTGTTGGGCGGGCTTTCATAAGCTTGTCGTAGTACTCGATGGACTTGTCCATACGGCCGGCCAGAAGTGCGCACCAGGCTATGGCACGCCAGGCCTTGGGATAGTCGGGCTTGAGGTAATCCACCTTGAAGAAGCGCGTCAGGGCATCATCGTACCTCTTGAGGTCCACCAGGCAGTCACCTATCTGGATCTGCAGCGACAGGTTCTCAGAATCACGTTTTTCGGCCTGCAGGAGCAGCTCCAGCGCATCGGCCGGACGGGATGTCAGGCGCAGACACTGAGCCATGTGACGCAAGGTCCAGCCGTTGTCGGACTGGAGTATGTCGGCACGGCGGTAAGACTCCAGAGCGTCGTCATACTGCTGAATGCGCTGCTGTGCGTAACCCATCTGCTGATAGAAGCGGTAGTCGGCGGAGTAGGGATTGGCGTTCTCCTCCATGAGCCTGTATGCCTGTACGGCCTCGTCAAAGTAGTCCTTGCCAAGCAGCCATGCGGCTATTGTCTTGACGGACTCATCGGCTTTAACAAGAATGGATAATATATTGTCCGATAACAGGTTAAGACCGTTATCGAAAGGATTGCGGAACTCGTGCCGGCGCGAGAACAGATTAAAGAAACGGTACAGGTCCTGAGCGTACTGACGGGCTGCGATGTTCTCCTGCGCCGATGCGGGCACGGCGCTGCTGGCCGACTCCTCCATCTCCTCCTGGACATGTCCGTCAATCTGGCCCATAATCATGTCTCGCTGATCCTGAGGTATCTGCGAGAAGGTGAGCGCAAATGAGTATTTATCTGAATTACAGAACGTTCCGTTGGTGAGCATGGATTTGCCTACTACTGAACGCAGAAACATGTCGCCCAGGCTGCGCGATACGTCGGGCTGGTCCATGCTGAATATGCGGAACCAGTTGTGTATCTCGCGGAAGAAGGGGTAGTTCTTAAGGTGTGAGAAGGTGCCCATATAGACATCGGCCCCCTCCATCTGGAGTTCGGTCATCTGCATGAGCTTGTCCTTGACGTCGCTGCGCTCTATCCAGTCGGCCCAGTCGGGGCTGGCGCCGTCACGCTCCAGTTCCTCGCGCATCAGGTCGCCCAATTTGGGGTTACGCAGCATTGTGGGGATGATTTCCTCGCGCATACGGCGGTCTATCTCCTTGGTCTCGCGGCACAGCAGGAGAGCCATCTGGACCTTGAGCATGCGCTCGCTGATGCCCGGCTCGTCGGAGAGCAGGGTGATGCGGTCCTTGATTTCGGGATAGAAGGGCAGGATGTCGCTATAGCCTATCAGAGTGACGGAAAGGCCTGTCAGGGCGCGTATGGAGACCGTCATGCTCAGATTCTGTGCCGCCTGACACAGGAACAGGCACTTGAGCGGATCAAAGCGCTCCAGAAGCGACAGGGTGACGGCACTGACTGCAAGGGCCGAATCATCCTCCATAACTAGAGGTGAATCAATGAGTTCCTGCAGTGAGGCTGAATCCTGCGTACTCCACTGGCCGTTTGTCCAGATAAGGTCGAACAGGAGCCCCAGCATGCGCTCATGGGCTGCGGTATCCTTGGTCTCGATAAAGGATTCCAGCGCCAGGCGTATTCCCTCGATGTTCTCGGTACGGGTCTGGGTAGAGCGCAGATGCTGGTAGTAGAGCAGCATTGACTCGCCCTGCAGACGCGCCTGGAGCACATCGTCGTTGAGCTGGAGGGCACGGCGTACAAGCTGATGATAGACATCGGCACGGTGCTCGTCGGGCGAGCCCTGGCCAAAGTACTGGAGCATGTAACGGTAGGAGCGGTCTATATCCTCGAACCTGGAGTTGACCGACCAGTCCGATACGCCCGCCATCTGCACCTGAATCTGCTCCAGAGCCTCCCTTAGGCGTGAACCCAAGAGCATCTCCTTGATCTGTGCAGCACGCCTTTTCAAATCCTCATCAGCTGTCATATTGCGATAGTAAAAAGAAAACCGCCGGAGAATAACTCCAGCGGTTTCAAATATACGAATAATTCGCGGATTAAGCGATACTTATTATCCCTTGATTGCAGCGATACCCGGCAGAACCTTACCCTCGATAGCCTCGAGCAGAGCACCGCCACCGGTTGATACGTATGATACCTTATCGGCAAAACCGAACTGCTTGACAGCGCTTACAGAGTCACCGCCACCAACGAGTGAGAAAGCACCGTTCTTGGCAGTTGCGTTGGCAACGGCAGTAGCGATAGCCTTGGTACCGGCCTGGAAGTTGCTGAACTCGAATACACCGGCAGGACCGTTCCAGAGGATGGTCTTGGATGACTCGATAACACCAGCCATCAGAGCAGCTGACTTGGGACCTATATCCATACCTTCCCAACCGTCGGGTACGTTGTTGTTGTCAACAACCTGAGTGTTGGCGTTGTTGTCGAAGTTATCGGCTGCAAGGCAGTCTACGGGGAGGACAATCTTAACGCCCAGCTCCTCGGCCTTCTTGAGAACAGCCAGAGCAACGTCTACCTGATCGGGCTCGCAGAGTGAGTTACCAACCTTACCGCCCTTGGCAAGAACGAAGGTGTAAGCCATACCGCCGATGATAACCAGGTTGTCAACCTTCTGAAGCAGGTTCTCGATGATGGTGATCTTAGAAGAAACCTTTGAACCACCGATGATAGCGGTTACAGGCTTAACTGAGTTGTTGAGCACCTTCTCGACAGCTACAACCTCCTTCTCCATGAGGTAGCCGAACATCTTGTGGTCAGCGTCGAAGAAGTCAGCCATAACAGCTGTGGTAGCGTGCTTACGGTGAGCGGTACCGAATGCGTCGTTTACATAAACGTCGGCGTATGAAGCGAGAGTCTTGGCAAATTCCTTCTGAGCGGCCTTGAGTTCCTTCTTGGCAGCATCATATGCGGGATCCTCCTTCTCGATGCCACGGGGCTTGCCCTCTTCCTCGGCATAGAAACGAACGTTCTCGAGCAGCAGAGCCTCACCGTCCTTGAGAGCGGCAACCTGCTCCTGAGCCTTAGCGCAGTCCTCAGCGAACTTAACATCTACACCAAGGCACTCTGATACATGCTTGAGGATGTACTTGAGTGAGTACTTGGGATCCGGGTTCTTCTTGGGACGACCCATGTGTGAAGCGATGATAAGACGACCGCCATCGGCGATAATCTTCTTGAGGGTAGGCATAGCAGCGACGATACGGGTATCATCGGTGATGTTGAAGTTCTCATCAACGGGAACGTTGAAGTCAACGCGCACGAAAGTCTTCTTTCCGGCGAAGTTGAATTTGTCAATTGTCATAATATCAGTTGTTTAGTAGTTGTTGTTAATTCTGATTCGCAAAATTACTCTTTTTCTGCCATTTCCGTTCCATTATTTCTCTCTATTCTGGAAGAATTTGGAGTAGGGCGGAAGGTCCTGTGTAAGCCAGACGTTACCTCCGATAATCGAGTCGTGGCCGATGGTTATGCGACCCAGCACCGATGTATTGGAGTAGATGACCACGTTGTCCTCGATGATGGGGTGACGCGGAATGTTGATGGGATTGCCGTTCTCATCGAACTTGAAGCTCTTGGCACCAAGCGTAACTCCCTGATAGAGTTGCACATGATTGCCGATGATTGCAGTCTCGCCAATAACGACGCCTGTTCCGTGGTCAATGCTGAAAAACTCACCGATACGGGCACCCGGATGAATGTCGATTCCGGTGAGCGAGTGGGCAAGTTCGGTTATGACGCGGGGCAGGATGGGTACGCCTATCTCAAGCAGACGGTGAGCCATACGGTAGTGTATCATGGCTACCAGTGAGGGATAGCACAGGATGACCTCTTCGTGGCTTACGGCTGCGGGATCGCCGTCAAAGATGGCCTTGACATCGGTTCCGAGCAGACGGCGAAGTTCGGGAATGCTCTCGATGAACTGCTGCGCCATATCCTCGGCACAGCAAGGCAGGGGCTCATGGAATATGCGGCCGATATAACCTATCTGGTGTGACAGGATGGAATAAAGGCGGCTCAGTGAAGTGGAGAGGTCAAGGGCACCGAAAAAGTTGCCGAACACCACATGACGGAATAGTTTGACGGCCTCTTTTATCTCGGCACGGTCGATTGAACGCTCCTCAACTTTGGGAATGTATTTATCAGCTTTCTGCAGAGCCTTCTTGACGTCTCTGATGCTTTCAAATATATCTTTCTGTTCCATTGAGTTCATAATTGGCTGCAAAATTACACAAATCCGCTCAAAACAAGCCCATTCGGGCATCAATTATTATTAATAATTGCTACTGCGGCAAATGTCGTTCAGACAGCATGCTGCGCACTTGGGGGCGCGGGCGGTACAGACGTAACGGCCGTGGAGTATGAGCCAGTGATGTGCATCGGACAGGCGGTCCTTGGGAAAGTATTTTACAAGTTCCTTTTCAACGCTGAGCGGAGTGGAGCATCTTTCCGGAACAAGCCCTATGCGACGGCTCAAGCGGAATACATGAGTGTCCACAGGCATGGCCTGACCTCCAAAAGCCACTGCCAGCATAACGTTGGCGGTCTTTCGGCCTACACCGGGAAGCGACGTAAGGCTGTCCATCTGCGACGGAATCACACCGTCAAAACGTTCGCACACCTGACGTGCCATAGCCACAAGATGCTCAGACTTGGCATTGGGATATGAAACACTTTTTACAAACGGAAACACCTGCTCGGGTGTGGCGGCAGCCAGATCCCGTACTGTGGGGAAGGCATCAAAAAGGGCGGGAGTAACCATATTGACACGCTTGTCGGTGCACTGCGCCGAGAGCATGACTGCCACAAGCAGCTGGTACGGAGACGAAAAATGCAGCTCGGTGGCCGCCGCAGGATATGCCTGCTCAAGCCTTTGGCTGCATATTTCATATAACTCCCTCTTTTTCATAGGGATGTTACCTTATCAGTTGGCTGCCTCAAACTCCTTGAGGAAGCGGATATCGTTCTCGGAGAACATGCGCAGGTCCTTAACCTGGTATTTGAGGTTGGTTATACGCTCTATACCCATACCCAGGGCGAAACCGGTGTATTCCTTGCTGTTTATGCCGTTGAGCTCCAGCACGTTGGGGTGCACCATACCGCAACCCAGGATCTCAACCCAACCGGTACCCTTGCAGAAGGGGCAACCCTTACCGCCGCAAATGTTGCAGCTGATATCCATCTCGGCCGAAGGCTCGGTGAAGGGGAAGTAGCTGGGACGCAGACGGATCTTGGTGTCGGGACCGAACATCTGCTGTGCAAAGTAGAGCAGAACCTGCTTGAGGTCGGTAAAGCTTACGTTCTTGTCAACGTAGAGGGCCTCAACCTGGTGGAAGAAACAGTGTGCGCGATAGCTGATGGCCTCGTTACGGTATACACGGCCCGGGCAGATGATGCGGATAGGCGGCTCTGAAACCTCCATAACGCGGCTCTGAACGGACGATGTGTGGGTACGCAGGATGATGTCGGGATGAGCCTCCACAAAAAAGGTGTCCTGCATATCGCGTGCGGGGTGATCCTCGGCAAAGTTCATGGCTGAGAATACGTGCCAGTCATCCTCAACCTCGGGACCATCGGCCAAAACAAAGCCTAAGCGTGAGAATATCTCGATAATCTCGTTCTTGACAATGTTCAGCGGGTGGCGGGTTCCAAGTTCAACAGGATAGGCGGTACGGGTCAGGTCAGGCTTCTCGTCAACGGCTTTCTTGGCCTCAAAGGCCTCCTTGAGGCTGTTGATCTTATCCTGGGCAAGATTCTTGAGCTCGTTGAGCTTCTGTCCGATCTCACGCTTCTGGTCGTTGGGAACGTTACGGAAATCGGCCATAAGGTCATTGATGGCGCCTTTCTTGCTTAAATACTTGAGTCTCAGGGCCTCCAGCTGCTCGGCTGACTCTACCTTGAGTCCGTTTATCTCGGCGATTAACTGTTCAATTTTCTCTAACATCGCGGTTACTGTTTTTCGGAGTGCAAAATTAGCAAAAAATGAGTGGAACACCAACTAGAATGAGTATTTTTGCAGCATGACAGTAAGAGACAATTGTTCACTTGCGGACAGGAACACATTCGGTATGGATGTCAGGGCTGACAGCCTGATTGACTGGGCATCGACCGATGAGCTCAAAAACGCATTACTCGATATCAGTAAGCCCATTCTGATGATAGGCGGCGGCAGTAACCTGCTGTTCATGGGCGACTTTAAAGGCACCGTCCTGCACTCAACCATCTCATCAATAGACATAATTGCCAGCACCGATAAGGATGTCCACGTCAAGGTGGGCGCAGGTGTGGTTTGGGATGATTTTGTGGCTTGGTGCTCCATTAACGGATTCTGGGGCGTGGAGAACCTCTCGGCCATTCCCGGTGAGGTGGGAGCCAGCGCAGTCCAGAACATAGGCGCCTACGGAGTTGAAGCAAAGGACGTTATAGACACCGTCCAGACCATTTGCCTGGCCGACGGAAGCGAGCGCGATTTCAGCAATAAGGAGTGCAACTATGCATACCGCCAGAGCATTTTCAAGAATGAACTAAGGGGTCAGTACGCCGTTGCATACGTTATATTCTCGCTCTCCAAGGTTGCGCAGCCCAAGTTGGGATACGGTGCGTTGGGGCAGGAGGTGGAGCGCCTGGGCGGTCCCACACTGGCCAACATAAGGCAGGCCGTGATATCCATACGCGAGAGCAAACTGCCTGATCCCAAGGTTCTTGGCAATGCCGGCAGCTTCTTTATGAACCCTGTAATATCTGAGCAGGAGTTCAATATAATAAGGAGTAACTATCCCGATGTTCCCTCATATCCCGCACCGGGCGGCGTAAAGGTTCCCGCAGGCTGGCTGATTGAGAAATCGGGCTGGAAAGGCCGCTCACTGGGCCCCGCAGCCGTTTATGACAAGCAGGCGCTGGTACTGGTGAACAAGGGCGGTGCCACAGGGGCCGATGTAAAGCGCCTGGCCGACACCATTATCGAGGATGTAAAACAGAAATTCGGAATATCCCTCTCGACCGAGGTGAACTATATATGAAACTGACTTTCCTTGGAACCGGAACTTCGATTGGCGTACCTGAGATGCGCTGCCACTGCCAGACATGCATGTCGACGGATCCCCGCGACAAGCGTCTGCGCACATCGGCCCTGATTGAAACGGACAGCACCAAAATCATCATTGACTGCGGTCCGGACTTCCGTCAGCAGGCTTTAAGAGCTGGCATCGAACAGCTTGACGCTGTGATTGTTACACACGAGCACTACGACCATATAGGAGGTCTGGACGACCTGCGTCCTTACTGCACAACGACCACCATTCCCATCTATGCCGAGAAGAACGTGATAGGTCATATCGTGCAGAGTATGCCGTATTGTTTCAACCAAAATATCAATCCCCGCGTGCCTCATATGGAACTGTGTGAGATTGAGCCGGGTAAAAGGTTCAGGGTGGGTGATCTGGAGATACTGCCCATACGCGTAATGCACGGCAACCTGCCCATTCTGGGTTTCAGAATCGGAAACCTGACATACATTACCGATATGAAGAGCATGGACGATGAGTCTTTCAAGTTGCTTGAAGGCACTGAGACTCTTGTGGTCAACGCCTTGCATACCAAGGAGCATCCCACTCACCAGAACGTACGTCAGGCCGTGCTGTTTGCGGAGAAAGTAGGGGCCCGTGAGACCTATTTCGTGCATATGAGCCACCGCGCAGGCATGCATGCAATCATGAACCCCAAGTTCCCGGAGCATGTTCAGTTTGCATACGATGGACTTGTGCTTGAAAATTTGTAATAATTGAAATATTATTACCTTTGTACCGATAACACACAAGAGGTTTAGAAGTGGATATTTTTTATCAGATTCTCAAGATGTTAGGCTGTTTGGCGTTGTTCCTTTTCGGAATGAACCTCATGAGCAGCAGCCTTCAGAGATTTGCAGGTAAGGGCCTGCGTTCCTTTATTGAAAAGATGACTTCGAACACCGGTAAATGCCTTTTTACCGGTTTTTTAGTGACCGTACTGGTGCAGTCATCGACCGCAACGACACTTATGCTGGTAAGCTTTGTGAACGCCGGTCTTATGACTTTGCGCAGTGCAATCGGCGTCATCATGGGTGCAAACATCGGTACTACGGTAACTGCTTGGCTGTTTGCCGTTTCGATGGACGGATCATTCAGCCTTGGTGCTATTGCCATCCCGCTGATATTCGTGGGATTTGTACTCTCATCATTCTTCAAGAAACAGAAAACCAAGGATTTCGGCTCGTTCCTGATAGGATTTGCATTCCTGTTCCTAGGCCTGAGCATGCTTAAGGATACATCATATCCGCTGCTCTCAAGCGAGGGTGTACGTAATTTCCTTGCTCCTATAACCGATATGGGGCTGAGCACAGTGCTGTT
Organism: uncultured Bacteroidales bacterium; assembly: GCA_902774335.1. Taxonomy (GTDB): domain Bacteria; phylum Bacteroidota; class Bacteroidia; order Bacteroidales; family Bacteroidaceae; genus Colenecus. The sequence goes on along the minus strand of CACYHW010000011.1, from coordinate 126,070 downwards.
CATTATCATCGGTGCTGTGATGACCTTCTGCCTGCAGTCATCGGCCGCCGCAACAAGTATCACAATGTTGCTTCTGGCCTGCGGTGTGATTACCTTCCCTAATGCCGTAGCGTTCATCCTGGGTGAGAACATCGGTACCACAATCACTTCAAACCTGGCTGCTACATCCACAAACATCAGTTCAAAGCGTACGGCCCGTGCACACCTGGTATTCAACCTGTTCGGTTCGATACTGGTAATTGCGCTGTTCAGGCCATACATGCAACTGAATGCCTATATCGTTGAGGCTCTGGGATTCCCCAATCCCCTGACGTGTGATTTTACACTGTTGTCACAGACCGGTCTTACAGGTGATGCCCTGCAGGCTCAGACAAGCCTTGCAAGCAGTCTGCCGTACAGCGTTGCTATAGTTCACTCTCTGTTCAACATCATCACAACCCTTATCCTGGTATGGTTCATACCTCAGTTGGAAAAACTGGTTATGAAGATGGTTCCCAACAAGGAAGAGGAGAAAGAGGTATTCCATCTGGTTTATATAGGCAAGGCTAACGCCAACCTGGCCGAGTTGTCCATAACCGAGGCACGCAAGGAGATAAACCACTTTGGTGAGATATGCGAAAAGGGATTCGGATATGTACGTCAGGCCATTCAGGAGTCTGAGACCGACAAATTCGATGATTTCCGCGACAAGCTGGTCAAGTATGAAGAGATTACGGACCGCATTGAATTTGAGATTGCCACATACCTTAACCAGGTGAGCCAGAATGAGATATCGGACCAGGCACGCATGCAGGTCAAGGCCTATTTCAAGATTATAGGCGAGATGGAGTCTCTGGGTGATTCAGGTGAGGCCATTTCACGTCTGCTGCAGCGTAAACGCGACCACGGCAAGGTATTCAACGACCTTATGCGCAAGCGTATAGCTGAGATGCTTGACACCATGCAGAACGCCTATGAAGTCATGAATACCAATCTTTCTCTGGCTAACGTAACTGACATTTCAAACGCCTATACCGCCGAGGATGCCATAAACGTCATGCGTGATGCGCTACGTGAGGAGCACCTCAAGAACATGGAGGTCAAATCATATGATTACGCGGCAGGCGTTTATTACTTTGACCTTATTCAGGAGCTGGAAACCATGGGTGACTTTATTATCAATATCTCCCAGGCTCTCGTTGCTTTGACACAATAGGTGACACAATAGGGACAGTCCCTATTGTGTCACCGGCTCGCTGACGTGCTTGGCGCTGGAGCGCGGACGTACGTTAGAGCGTGCAGTATTCAGGATAGTGCTCTTGCGGCGCAGGATAGCTTCCTCAACCTTACCGGACTTCTCAGGACGGTAAAGCTTGCCGTACTTGGCGCGTCCCACCTTGATATGACGTATTGGGAAGGCCGAGATGTCGTTAAGCGGACCGCTCACGGTCACACCCAGACGTACAGGCAGAGGAGTCTGTGTAATGGATACGTTGTAGTTGCAACTCAATCCGGCGTCGATATTGTGACGTCCGCTGATGATAGCCTCGTAACGGTCCATCTTGATGCGGGTAGGATAGAGGTCAACCTTTCCGTCAAATACCTGAAGCTCAACATCCAAGCTGTCAATCACAGGACTTGCATCCTTGCTCATGAGCAGCTTGCGCTTGATGCTGTTGAACACCTCGTTGTCAAGAACCACAAGGTTGGCACCCTCGATAACTGCGTTACCGATAAGCGATGACATCTGCGGATACAACGGTCCGTGAGTGATATAATCGGGCTCCAAATAGGTCTGGGCCGACAAGTGGAACTGTGCCTTACCCGACAGTGCCTTCAACATAGGAACGATTGAGTCAACTGCAGGAACAAGGTCAATCAGCTCGTCGATCTCGATATCCAGCAGATGGAAGTCAAGTTCCATGAAACGGTCCTCAACGTTAGGAGTACGGTAGATGGCTGTAAGCTGCATCTCGGCTGCCTTGGATGAGAAACCAAGCTCCTGGAGCACAATAACACCGTCCTTGATGGATACGTCACCGCCCACATTGTTGAAGCTGTGCTGATTGAAGTCAACCTTGGACAGATTGGTATAGAGTGTCAGGTCGATACCCTTGGGAATCATGATAGGACCGCTGCTGATGGTGTCCTGACCGGATTCGATATCCTGTACAGTCTCCTCAACAGCCTCCTGATCGGCCTCACTGCCTGTAAGAGCCATCAGGTTGTTCAGGTTCATATGATCGGACTCCACATAGAGCTCACCGGTAAGCAGGCCCTTGTCGTCCAGGAACTCACCTATATTGTATACATCGCCCCACAGCTGGATATCGGAGTCGTCAATCTCGGCACGGCACTCATTGATATTGAAACGGCCAAGCGAGAAGTCAAAGTCCAGTGTCTTGAGGCATATGGGCGAGGCCAGCATATCAACCTGACCGTCCTTGAGCTTCATCTTGATCTGGGGGTTCCACTGGTTCAGTATCTCAACCTTGGTGGAGTCATACTGTGCCATAGCCTGCAGGGATGTGCCGCCCAGCTTAGCTGAGAGCATGCTGCCCATACCGGCTGTGAGACCGTCGAATGCCACATCGGCCTTCATGGCAAGGGTGCCGTCGGCAGGTGCCATGTTCAGGTTGACGACGGTGTTCTTAAGGGTTCCGAATATGGTGTCCATGTCGCCCTCAATCTGGCGGGCGCTGATGTCTACCTGTACGTTCATCTTGTCCACAGCCTCCATCAGACCGGCTACCGATGCGTTCAGGCCAAAGCCGTCGATCGAAGCGTTGATGGTGGTGGAGTCAACCATTGAAACCTGCAGGTCGGAAGCCTGGAGAGCTACGTCGGCAGTCTGGCGGTCCTTGTCAACAGCGATGGTACTGGGGTAGTTTGCATGGAGCGTGAGCTTGCCCGATGCGGCCTTGAGCGAGTCGTTGACCGATGCCTCAAGCTGCTGGAGCTTGATATCGGCGGTGGCTGTGTTGAGCACAGGACCGCTGTTGTTCATGCCGCCCCTGACGTTGATGTCAAGTCCTACGGTACCATGAACGTCTATTCCGTCAAGCATGCTCTGGAATGACTCCGGAATCATGGAGATAAGACGGTCTATGTCAAGATCCTCCATCGTGTTGATGCGTACGCGGCCTGCGATATTGTTGGAACCGCTTATGGTGCCGTTTCCGCTGAATCCTATACGCTGTCCGTTGACATCAACATTGGCGCCGTTCAGGATGGCAAAGCGTGTCAGGTCGGTCTTGGCCTCAAGGGGTAGGGTAAGACCCATGGACCAGCCCGGTACGTATGTCTCTCCGCCCATTACAACATTGATTGAGGGGATGGTCAGCTTGGTGTCGGCTGCCAGATCATCGGCCTTGAGGCCTGCATTGACATCCAGCTTGATCTCATCGGACTGGACGCTGACGGGTGTATCGCCGCCCATCTCGAATGCGGTACCCTCGACAGCCAGTGCAAGAGCGGCTGCCACATTGCTCATATCCAGTTTGAGTCCGGCATCCAGGCCTACAAGCACCTTCTCTATATCAGCCTTGGTTATTACACCTGTCGAATCCTGCATCTCAACTGCAATGGCGCGGGTATCGAAAGTAAAGTCCGATACATGGGCGCTGTCGCCGGTAAATATGGCCCTGGGGGTCTTCATTGTGATATTTCCCGTTGAGGCCGATATGCCCGGAAGAGCGGCCTTTACATCGGCCACACTGATATTGAGGCCGGCTGTAACGTCACCCAGGCCCTCGTTGCCCAATGTGCAGTTCAGTTTATCCAGGATTAACTTGATACCGTCAATCTGAGCGTTGATGTCGCCCATGGCGGCCTTGGTATCCTTGAGGTTCAGGGTCAGGTCGGCGTTGACGTCGCTGCCGAATTTGGTCAGGTTACCGTTAATCCTGAAATCATTCAGGCTGGCCGACAGATCGGTGGAGTCGTTGTTGATTGCAGCGGTTATAGAGGCGATCTTGACGCCTGTCTTAGCCTCCAGACTGTCGTAGTTGAGCAGTCCCTTGAGCTCTACGTCAAGTCCCTTGATTGCTGCAAGAGTACCGGACGAAAGGTCTGTATATGAGGCGTTTATGCCGTCTACCTTGATATTCTGAAGGTCGGCGTAGATATCCAGGTCACCAGACTCCTTTTCGGGCTCGGGTTCGGGCTCAGGCTCTCCGGTACCGAATACGTCCAGGTTGGAACGTCCGTCGGCAGCCGTAAAGAGGTTGGCGCTTACACCGTTTATGAAGAGGTTGGTCAGAATGATCTTCTTTTCCTTGTACAGGCTCTTGAAATCAACGGTGACGGTAAACTCGTCAACAGCGGCGAGTGTATCGGAGGGTGACTCCTCCATGTCATCGTAGACTACAAGTCCGTTCAGGCGGAAGCCCAGGAACGGATATGAGCCGACAAGAGTCAGGTCCACGTCGTCTATCTTGGCGCGGGCGGGAGAGTACTTGTCAATTGCCTTCTCCGCGATATTTGTCAGACTGGATGAAGAGAATACCAGTATGCAAACCAGCAGGACTACAATGAGTAACAGACCCACAATCGATCCCAGAGTGATTCCTGAGATCTTAAGAGCCTTTTTTAATTTCGGTTTCATTTCTTGGTGAATACTATGATGGTCTTAGAACTATCCTCTTTGTCGTATGCCTCCATGCGGGTCTCGTTGAGCTCCTCGATGATGTATACCGAGAATACGGTAATACTACTTTCTCCTACTTCATATCCTTCTATCTCAAGCTCAAGTTCATCACCGTCCAGGCTCCATGTAAATGGAAGTGTACGGCCGTCCTTGGTACGTTGACCGGTATGATCCTGATGAAATACGTAACTCGCATTGTCTGTAGCGCTCCATGAGCCGATCAGCAGATCCTCATCATACTCATCCTTACCGCAGCTTGCAAAGAGTACCAGAACGGTTGCAAGAACTAATGATAAACGAAACAAAGTCTTTCTCATAAATAGTATTTTTAGTGAGTTTTACCTTAAATAATATAAATATAACTCTGCGAAGTTAGATAAAAATTACCAATAACAATATACCAGAGACCGATTTAGAACAAATCCGCTTTTATTCTTATGCAATTCCCAAACAAAAGGGTAAATTTGCAGGTCTTTTTACAGAATCTGATTTTATGTTTAGAAGCAAGACTTGTGGAGAGCTCCGTCTGACCGATGCCGGCAGTACCGTGACACTGGCAGGATGGGTGCAGAGAGTTAGAAAAATGGGTGGTATGGTCTTTGTTGACCTGCGTGACCGCTACGGCATAACCCAGCTTGTGTTTGACGATGCTACCGACGCCGCACTTTGCGAGCAGGCCAGCCGTCTGGGACGCGAGTACGTAATCCAGATTACCGGTAAGGTGAGCGAGCGTTCAAGCAAGAACTCCAAGATTCCTACAGGTGACATTGAGATTCTGGTTAACTCCCTGAACGTTATCAATGCGGCCGATACGCCTCCCTTTACAATCGAGGATGAGACCGACGGCGGCGATGACCTTCGCATGAAGTACCGCTATCTTGACCTGCGCCGCCAGTGTGTCCGCAAGAACCTGGAACTGCGCCACAAGATGGTTATGGAGATCCGCAAGTTCCTGGACGACCTGAACTTCATGGAGGTTGAGACACCTATTCTTATCAACTCGACCCCTGAGGGCGCACGTGACTTTGTGGTTCCCTCACGCATGAACCCGGGTCAGTTCTATGCTCTACCTCAGAGCCCCCAGATCCTTAAGCAGCTGCTTATGGTATCAGGTTTTGACCGTTACTTCCAGATTGCCAAGTGCTTCCGCGACGAGGACCTGCGCGCTGACCGCCAGCCTGAGTTCACTCAGATTGACTGCGAGATGTCATTCGTGGAGCAGGAGGATATCCTCCAGATATTCGAGGCAATGGCCAAGCATCTGTTCAAGAGCATCCTTAACATTGACTTTAAAGAGCCCTTCCAGCGTATGACCTGGCAGGACGCAATGAAATACTACGGCAGTGACAAACCGGACCTTCGTTTTGACATGCACTTTGTAGAACTGATGGATGTTCTCAAGGGTTATGGATTCGGTGTGTTTGACAGTGCCGCTTACATAGGTGGTATCTGCGCCAAGGGTGCCGCTACTTACACCCGCAAGCAGATTGATGCTCTTACAGAGTATGTTAAGCGTCCTCAGATTGGTGCCAAGGGTATGGTTTACGCACGCGTTGAGGCTGACGGCAGCGTCAAGTCATCGGTCGACAAGTTCTATAGCCAGGAGGTCCTGCAGCAGCTTAAGGCTGCCATGAACGCTGAGGCAGGTGACCTTATACTGATCCTCTCGGGTGATGACGCCATGAAGACCCGCAAGCAGCTCTCCGAGCTCCGCCTTAAGGTGGCCGATGAGCTTGGTCTTCGTGACAAGAACAAGTTCAAGTGCCTGTGGGTGATTGACTTCCCCATGTACGAGTGGAGTGATGAAGAGAACCGTCTGATGGCTATGCACCATCCGTTCACATCACCTAAGCCTGAGGATATTCCTCTGCTTGATACTGATCCTGCAAGCGTTCGCGCCAATGCTTATGATATGGTTATCAACGGTATTGAGGTTGGTGGCGGTTCTATCCGTATCCACGACAGCAAGCTGCAGGCTACCATATTCAAGATTCTGGGCTTTACACCTGAGCAGGCTCAGGCCAAGTTCGGATTCCTTATGAACGCCTTCAAGTTCGGTGCACCTCCTCACGGTGGTCTGGCATTCGGACTGGACCGCTTTGTCAGCATCTTTGCCAAGCTTGACAGCATCCGCGACTGCATAGCGTTCCCCAAGAACAACTCCGGTCGCGACGTCATGCTCGATGCTCCCGGTCCGCTCGACCAGTCTCAGCTTGATGAGCTCCAGCTTAAAATTGACTTGAAATGATACAATTGGGGTCAGGCCCCAATTGCACGTTTTTTACCGCTTCTCGTTATTGAGGAGCGGTTTTCTTTTACACTCCGCCGGACTAACCACCTTTGGGACGCAACGTTCCGCGACTACTTCGCACCCCTACGGACCCTAAACGTCGAACTCGGCCTTTTAGTCCCCTTCGGGGCCTAACGTGCCTCAGACATGCGCCGTTCTTAACGGGATCCTTCGGGGTGCTACGCTTAACGTCGCTGCACTGATGGTCCCAAAGGTGGTTAGTCCGGCGGAGTGTAAAAGAAAACCTTCTGCAAATGGGAATGTTTATTTGTTGGGATATTGATTGATGGTTTGCTCTATTTGATTGTTGGGTTCTCTTCGGGTGTCCCAAAGTGCTGTCACCTCTATGTGTTTATCTACAATACGGTAAACTATTTTGTTATAACTGCAAACCACAATACTTCTGTATTTGGATGGATGGTCTGACAATAATGGTTCAACTTGACCCAAATGAGGGTTCTTATCAAGAAGTCTATTTGTACGCTTCATCTCCGCCATAAAATCGTTCATTGATTCCTGACCGAATTCATGACGGATGTAACTTGCAGCCCGGATTAGTTGTTCCTTGGACTGCTTGTTCCATCTTACTCTCATTAAAAAGGTAGTTTAGTGTTTTTCTTTGGCTAAAGCCTCATCTATTTCCAAGAACATTTCTTTGCTGTCCTGCCATTGACCCGAAGCAAACTGTTTTTCGCCTTCAGCAACCATTTGATGTATTTCTTCAATGGAGTAGGGATTGTGTTGAACTGTCGTCTTTGCAAACATACCTCTATTGCCGGCATTTATAGCATAAGGTATTGCCGGTTCACAAACTTCTTTTTTGATGTTTTTCATATAATTCTGTCAAATAATTAATTGTATGACAAATATATTGTTTTTGAGAGAAAAAAACAAGAAAAAGGATGCTGGGTGCGTGTGGCATTCCAGTTTACGGAGCCTGGATATCAGTATTCGGGAGCGTCAGTGGAGGGGCGTGAGTGGAGCGCCCTGGAGGATCCCGTTAAGAACGCCGCTTGTTTGAGGAACGTTCGGCCCCGTAGGGGACGATAAGGACGAGTTCGGCGTTTAGGGTCCGGAGGGGTGCGGAATAGCCCCGTAACGTCGTCTCCCGAATACTGATGTCCAGGCGGAGTAAACTGGCTAAAACATTTATCTTTTTTAGCAGAAAATGCTTTGCAGAGTCGTGCAGAAAGCGGAAATTTGCAGGCGTAAAACTTCAGGGTGGGGCGCAATTCCCCGACCGGCGGTAAAGTCCGCGAGCCGAAAGGCCGAACCGTTGCGATTACGGTACCGACAGTATAGTCTGGATGGGAGAAGAATTTATGAGTATCAAAACAGTCCTGTCAGGCGTTATCGCGCCTGCAAAACTTGTTTGTGCCAAGGGCATGAACAAGACATCCGAGTTCAGTTTTTCGGCTTTGGCCGGCAGTGTGTCATTCAGACTCTTCAAGTTTGCGTGCCTTTTTTTATTGCTGTTTGCCTGGACAGAGGCATCGGCCCAGAACACCACAGCAACCATCAGCGGTTCCGTAAAGGATTCCGAGGGTGAGCCGCTTCAGGCAGCTGCAGTCCTGGTAACCAACAACGAGACCGGTGCATTCTACGGCACGGTAACCAACCGTTTCGGTATCTACTCGCTGTCAGGCCTCAAACCCGGCAATTACCTTGTAAAGATCTCATTCCTAGGCTATCAGGAGGTGGCTTACGACAATGTGATACTTTCATTGGGTAAGGATTACAACTTCAACACAGTCCTCAAGGAGGATAACGTGAACATCCCCACCATTACCATCCGCGGAGAGAGCACACACTTCAACGAAACCCGCACCGGACAGATATACAACGTGAACAGGGAGAGCATGTCCATGCTGCCGTCAGTTAACCGCAGCATGCTGGACTACACACGTCTGTCACCCTACAGCGGCATTGAAAACACAATGGCAGGCCGTGACGGCCGCGTTACAACGCTCACAATAGACGGCGCTATAATGAACAACAGCTTCGGTCTTTCGGCCGATCTCCCCGGCGCCGGCACACCTATCTCTATAGATGCCGTAGAGGAGATGCAGATTGCAATTGCCCCGTACGACGTACGTCAGAGCAACTTTACCGGAGGCGGAATCAACGTAATCACCAAGTCAGGAACAAACACCTTCAAGGGTACCGCATACACCTATTTTCATAACGAGAAACTGCGCGGCAACAAGATTGACGGAATAGACCTGGGCAACAGGGTAAGCAGCAGCCACACCACAGTAGGATTCACCTTGGGTGGTCCGATACTTAAAGACAAGCTGTTCTATTTTGTTAATGCTGAGTATGTTACCACACCTAGTCCGATAACCGAGTACAAACTCTCAGAGGATGGTGTAGGCGATGCAGCAGGCAAGATAAGCCGTGTTACAGCGGCCGATATGGAGCAGTTCGCAACTGCCCTCAAGGCCTACGGTTACGACGCAGGTAGCTATGACCTCTCGAACGGCGACCAGACAAACACCAAGATGCTGGCCCGCATTGACTGGAACATCAATAACAACCACAACCTGATGCTGCGTTACAACTGGACCGGCAACAAGCAGTGGTTCACACCCAGCGGAAAGAGCACAGTAGGTGCCACGACTGAAAATGACCGAGTATCAAAGAGCGGATACGTATTCCGCAACAACTGCTATACCCAGAACGACAATGCCTGGTCGGCAGTAGCCGAATTGAACAGCCGTCTGAGCGGCCGCATGAGCAACAAGTTCTCGGCAAGCATATCGGACGTAAGCAACCTGAGAGGAACGGAGTCAGCAGATTTCCCCCATATCGATATCCTTAAGGACTATGACGCCTTTATGAGCGCAGGCTGCGAGGCATTCACAAAGGGTACAGGAAACTATGTACGTACATATAATATCAGTGACCATATACGTTGGACACTGGCTCACAGCACCATCACAGCAGGTCTGAGCTATCAGTACCAGAAGGGTGCCACCAACTACCGTATGTTCGGCACGGGATACTACCGTTACAACTCACTTGAGGATTTTATCAATCAGGCCGTTCCCGCCGCATTCGGTATGACATATACATACGACGGCATTGACGATCCCGCATCACGTACATCGTTCGGTCAGACAGCAGCATTCCTGCAGGCCGAATCACACATAACCGACAACCTTACTGTCACTTACGGTCTTAGAGCTGATCATATGCAGTACTATGAGCCGCTCACAACCAACGAGTCATTCAAGGCTCTGGACTGGACAAACCACTTCTATGCTCCCGGTCAGGTGCCCGCAGGCTATCAGGCTCCCGTAATTGACAACGGCCGCTGGCCCAAGGCTAACGTGCAGTTCTCACCCCGTGTAGGATTCAACTGGGATGTGGACGATGCACATACTCTTACCGTACACGGTGGTGCAGGCCTCTTTACAGGCAGAATTCCCCTGGTGTTCTTTGCCACAATCCCCAACAGCAGCGGTATGCTGCAGGGAACCGTGATGTCATCGGACCCCACAAACGCTATGCAGCAGGGCCTGCAGAACAACTTCCTCTACACCGAGGAGGCTCTCAGAAACTACCTGATACAGCAGGGCCTGTCCATGACTGCCAACCCCAATCCTACGCTTAACAACACAACCATAACCGGTATTGCAGGTGACTTCAAACTGCCCCAGGTGTTCAAGACATCACTGGCTGTGGACTATGAGCCCGACGGACTGGCATTCCCCCTGGCAGTATCGGTTGAGGGTATCTACAACAAGGATATCAACGCTGTTTACGTAGAGAACTACAACCAGATTTGCGACGATGCCGCACCGCGCTTTAACGGTGCCGACAACAGAGTGAACTACAAGGGAATAGCCGCTGTTCAGCCTACTGTATCAAAATCGGGCGGCGCCATGGTGATAAGCAATACCGACAAGGGTTACAGCTGGTCTCTGGGCGGTACTCTGAAGGCTGAGCCTATCTATGGCCTCAAGACCGAGCTCTCATACATACATCAGGTTTCAATGTCCGTACAGGATATGAAGGGCTCCCAACTGAACTCAGCATGGCGCAACGACGTGAACGTGAACAGCCCCAACGAGCAGGTTCTGCGCCCGTCGGCCTATGTTATTCCCGATAAGCTGACTGCTATGGCAACATACCGTCTGGGATACTCCAAGAACAAGTTCATGAGCACCGAGATAGGTCTGTTCTACACAGGTTACACTGCCGGAACTTACAGCTACGTCTATACCACTGACATGAACGGCGACGGAATCAATAACGACCTGATTTACATACCTGCCACAAAGGATGAACTCAAGTTTGTTGACAACGGCACATTCACTGCCGAGGCTCAGCAGCAGGCCTTCTGGAACTTTGTAAACCAGGACAAGTATCTGAGTAAGCACAAGGGTGAGTATGCCGATGCAAACGCAGCCCGTATGCCCTGGCTCAACCGTTTTGACCTGCACCTGGCACAGAACTTCAACGTAGGCGCTCTGAGAGGCTCCAAGCGCAACAACGAGACACTGCAGCTGTCACTCGACATCATGAACGTAGGCAACCTTATCAACAGCAGCTGGGGTGTCATGAGAACACCATCGGCCTGCAACAATGCCAAGATCCTTGAGTACAAGGGTGCCGATGCCGACGGATATCCGCAGTTTACAATGGCCACAAATAAAGAAGGCCTTGTTTCCAAGACCTTCGATATGGATAAATCAAACTCCAACTGCTGGTACCTCCAGCTGGGCGTAAAGCTGATATTTGATTAAATACAGAGCAGGGCTATTGAGACCGCAGCGAGTACCATTCCGAGTATTTGGTGCGGTTTCATCTTTTCATGGAATGCCCACATGCCTACCAAGGCTCCTATGGCAACTATTCCGATGTTATGGAGCGGGAACAGCAGGGAGGAGTCGATGGTCTTCATGGCCAGCATCAGAGTGTAGGTGCAGAAATAGTTGATAAGGCCCAATGCTGCGCCTCCCAGAATGTTCTTGAACCGGATAGGGGTGCGCTTGCCGCTCTCGTCCTTGGTAAAGAATGAGTAGGAGCAAATGACCATGGCCACAAAGAATACCGATGCGGTAACCAGCGACAACTCGCTGTTGATGGCCTGCTGGGAGAGTCCGGCAGCCGTATCGGCCACAGTTACCTTATGCTGAAGCACCTTGAGGAACGAGTTGCTGGCGCCGAATGCCAGGAATACGGAAAGCGGTGCCAGGATGTCCATCAGGGTTATTCTATGTCCGCTTTCCTGCTTTCCGGTCCATACGGTAAGGGTCATGGCAACCAGAACCAGGCATATAAGCAGCCATTTAGGCTTGTCACTGCCCTGGATCAGAAGATATGATACAATGATCGGTATAACCATCGATGCACGGCTGCAGACTGTGGAGATGGCTACACCAACGCGACGGGTGGACTCAGAGAGCAGGACCATACCGGCCATGAAAATGAATCCCAGTATGATTACGGGCACCAGCCAACTGGCCTTGAAGGGATTGACAACCACCTCACCGTGAAGTGAGAAAAGCACACCCATCACAAAAGCTGTCAGGTAATTGAAGAATATCGCCTGATGTGAATCGATGTTCTTGCGATGAAAGATCTTGAACGCGACAGAGAACATTGCGGCGCATACGGTCGCAATGATCAGGAACAGAATTCCGGTAAATGTCATAAATAAGTCCTTATTATTTGATTAGTCCACGGTTACGTAACATTGCCTCGGGGTTGGGATCATGGCCGCGGAAACGACGGTAGAGCTCCATGAGGTCGTCGCTGCTGCCTTTCTCGAGTATGTTCTGGCGGTAACGCTTGCCTGTCTCCGGGTTGAGGAGTCCTTCCTCCTTGAAGCACTGGAACGCATCGCAGTCCAGAACCTCGGCCCAGAGGTAGCTGTAGTAGCCGGCACAATAGTCGTTGGTGAATATATGGCTGAAGAATGTGCCGCGGTAACGGTATTCAATCTGCGGTATCATTCCCAGTTTGGCCGATATCTGATCCTCGAACTTCTGGTCATCAAAGTCTGAGTAGTCGGTGAGCATGTGGTACTCCATATCCAGCAGGGCGGCTCCTACAAGCTCTACGGTCTCGAATCCGGTGTTGAAGTGGCCGGCGTTCTGCATCTTCTCAATCAGGTTGTCGGGGATAGGCTCGCCGGTCTTGTAGTGGAATGCGTACTGCTTGAGGATGGCAGGCTCGATTGCCCAGTGCTCCATGATCTGTGAGCACATCTCGACAAAGTCATTGGGTGTGGCTGTGCCGGCTACGGTTATGTAGTGACACTGTGTGAGCATGCCGTGAAGCGCATGGCCGAACTCATGGAAAACGGTGCGGGCATCGTCGATGGAGAGCAGACAGGGCAGGGTATCGGTAGGCAGCGAGAAGTTGCATACGTTCACGATAGTGGGACGCTGGCTCTGTCCTGCAAAGTTATACTCGTATGTAAAGTTGGTCATCCATGCGCCCTGACGCTTGGTGGGGCGTACAAAGCAGTCGGTGTAGAAGTATGCCAGATGGCTGCCGTCGGCATCCAGGCACTCCCAGGTCTCGACTGAGGGATGATATACCGGCAGGTTGTCAACCTTACGGAACTTGATTCCGAACAGTGTCTCGGCTACCATGAAGGAGCCCTTGCGTACATTGTCAAGGCTCAGGTAGGGCATGAGCTGTGACTCGTCCAGATCATACTTCTGCTTGCGCAGTTTCTCGGCGTAGTACCACCAGTCCCAGGCCTCCAGTTGGAAATTACCGCCCTCGGCATCGATTATCTTCTGCATCTCGTCGCGCTCGCGCTTGGCCTGGGGCAGGGCATACTTCCATATCTCCATGAGCAGGTCATATGCGGCCTTGGGGGTCTTGGCCATACGGTCCTCGAGTACGAAATCGGCAAAGGTTTCATATCCAAGCAGGCGGGCAAGCTCCAGACGCAGTGTTAAGGTCTCCTTTATTATCTCCTTGTTATCAAACTCGTTATTGTTGTTGCCGCGGGTGTAGTATGCCTTGTACATCTGCTCGCGCAGGTCGCGGTCCTTACAGGTCTGCAGGAAAGGTATCCAGCAGGGTTTCTGTACGTTGAATGACCATCCTTCCTGTCCCTGCTCCCTGGCACGGGCGGCTGCAGCCTCAAGCTGGTCCTGACTGATTCCCTCAAGACGCTTGATATCGGTCACGTTGAGTACGTATGCGTTGCTCTCGTCAAGAACGTTCTTGGCATACTTGATGCGGAGTTCGCCAAGACGGTTCTGGATCTCCACAAAGCGCTCCTTGGCCTTATCGTCCAGCAGGGCGCCGCCGGTTACAAATCGGCGGTAATATTTTTCAAGAACCTTTTGCTGCTCGATGGTCAGTCCGATGCTCTCCCTTGAATCGTATAATGTCTTGATTCTGTTAAAGATAGCATCGTTCATATAGAGGTATGAATTGGCCTCGGTCTCCATGGGGATGACCTTCTCCTCGGTCTCTTTCATGATGTCATCGGCATCGGTCTCCATCAGGTTGTAGAAGACGCTGCTTACCCTGGCCAGCATTTTGTCGCACAGTTCCAGGGGCTCGATGGTGTTCCGGAAGGTGGGGGCATCGGTACAGGCCGCAATCTTGTCTATGTTTTCCTTATACTCGCGGAATCCCTCCTTGAAGGCGGGCATATAGTCCGATGAGCTTATCTTGTCAAACTCCACTGCACCATACGGCAAATTGCTCTCCACTAAGAGCGGATTGGTTCTTTCACTGCAAGACATAAATGTAACCGCTGCTACGGCAGCTGCGATGATTGTTTTATTCATATCAAATTGTTTGTTCTGCAAAAATATCATTTTCCGCCATTAAACCAAAAGGATTGGATTATAGGGCTTGATTCCTGATCTTGAATGTGACAGACAACGGACTATGGTCACCCAGGGGAGTGCCATCATCTTTCTGATAACCCTCATGGTCTATGAATATGTTCATAGGATAAAGCCGGGCACCGCCTTTGGGGTTGATATACAGTATCTTATCAAGCAATTCCCCGTTGCGGCTCCAGTCTACGGAGCCGGGATCATGGGTCACTATTCCGTCAAATATTTCAGGATAACTGCCGTTTTTGACAAGTTCTATCCAGACGTCACTTACCGTGGCGCGGCCGGTCTTTTCTATCTCATCAATGAACTGTATCTTGATGCTGTCACGCTCATACCAGCTGTTCAGGTCACCCATGATTATCACGGGACGTTTATCCAGATGTCTGAGAATATAATCCCTGAGTTGACGCCATTGGGACATTCTGGCTCGGCGGTCAGGTCCGTCAAGGCCCTTGGCCTCATCTTCATCATCGCCCGCGTCCATGTGCATATTATAGATTACCACCTTACTGCCTTCACTGAGTATCAGGTCATAGCGGCGGAAACCCTTGGTGATAATAGCGTCCCAGGCATGGTTGAACTTACCGTAACTGGCTGTCCAACTGACACTGTCGGCCCGGTTGGCGGTTATGTCTTTCTTCCAGAATGCATTCAGACCGTCCGTAATGAAACGGAAATCAGTTGTCTTCTTACCCAGATCCAATTCACCCGGCCAGATGTCTCTGTCATAATTTGCAGAAAGTGAGGAATATAACTGAGGATCATAGTTGAAGTTCTCCTGAACCGATATGAAATCATAATTCATGTCTGCCAGATATCGGCTTATCCTGGGGGTATACTCGGCACCGGGACCGTCTTCATTGACGGAAAAATCGTATAAGTCCATGATATTGATGCTTTTAGGCAATCCGTCAACGTTCAGTGTCACCACAGAGAAAAGTTCCTCCGCTCCGGTAGGCTCAACATCAATGATGTCATTGTCATCGGCCCCTGATTTTTCATTGCCGCATGATGAAAGAATACACAGGCAGCCAATTATGAAATAGAGGGGAATACGTCCGGTCAAGTCCTTCATATAATTACTTTTTTGTTGGGTAAAGATACCAAAACAATTCATTATTATCACTAAATTTGCAGCCTGAAATGATTGTTATTTAGTTATTGAAATGAAAGTATTTAAGTTTTTTGCTGCAGCAGTTGCAGTAATTGCAATGGTTGCCTGCACAGGTAACAAAAAGAAGACAGTTATGACAAACCGTGAACCCGCAAACATTATGGTCGTAGTGGACCTCCAGAAGGATTTCATTGACGGAAACCTTCCCGCAACCGACGGTACCCGCGTTGTTGAGCCTATCAAGAACGTGCTTACCAAGTTCGACAAGGTCTATTTTACTCTTGACTGGCACCCATGGAACCACTGCTCATTCAAAGCTAACGGCGGTATCTGGCCTCAGCACTGCGTACGTTACACCGTAGGCGCCGCTCTTCCCGACGGAATCCTGGACAACATTGACGTTGACAATGTAAAGTTCCTTCCCAAGGGTATGGCTCAGGACAAGGAGGAGTACGGTCAGTTTGAGAATACCAAGGCCGACGACCAGGATCTCTTTGTAAAGGGTGACAAGGTTGTTGTATGCGGTATCGCTGCCGAGTACTGCGTTCTGGAAACTCTCAAGAACCTGGTAAGACTCAGCAATGAGGTTGGTTTTGAGCTTTCTGTTTACCTGGAGGGCGTAGCATCGATCGAGAGCAACGAGCCTCTTGTTACATACATGAACGAGAACAACATAAAGATTTATAAATAAAGATTTTATGGAGAGCACCACTGTAAAAAGTATGCTGGAGAATGACCTCTACAAATTCTCCATGTCATACTATTACCAACGGACAACTCCGGAGGGTATAGGCACATTCTGTTTCAATGACCGCAACGGTATGAAATTCACACCGGAGTTTGTTGATCTGTTGCGCAAGGAGTTCAAGAAACTGGAGACGCTGGCCCTTACCGATGAAGAGTTCAACTGGTGCCTCTCCAATATCTATTTCATACCTCAGTGCTACTTTGAGTGGCTCAAGGGGTTCCGTTTCAATGCCGATATCATTGATATCTCGCTTGATGAGGAGGGACACCTGCACATCGAGGCCAAGGACCTGATATACAAGGTCACCCTTTATGAGATACCCATACTGAGCACTGTATCAGAGGTTTATTACAAGATATACGAGAAGACTGAGCCCGACTGGGCATACATCGACAGCCAGCTTGAGAAGAAGGTCGCCATATCGAACGAGAATCAGCTCAAGTTTGCCAACTTCGGTATGCGCCGCCGCTACTCACATGAGGTGGAGGATCATGTTACGGAGTACCTGACACGTCACGCCAAGTACTTTATCGGCTCGTCGACCGTATATTTTGCAATGAAATACCAGTCCATACGTCCCAACCTCAAGCCCATAGGCACTATGGCGCACGAGCTCATGATGGCGACAGCCGCATTCATGGGTCCCAAGGAGGCAAACTACTACGTTATGCGCCGTTGGGCCGAGATTTACGGCGGCAACATGGGTACCATGCTGCCTGACTGCTTTACCACTCAGGTGTTCCTGCGCAACTTCTCGCTGGATATGGCTAAGCTGTACGACGGCGTTCGTCACGACAGCGGTGATCCGTTCGAGTTCGGTGACAAGATCATTGCCAAGTACGAATCATACCACATTGACCCCATGACAAAGTCAATCGTGTTCAGCGATGCTCTTGACTTTGACCGCGCTCTGGCTATCCAGAAGTACTTTGAGGGCCGCATCAGGGTATCGTTCGGAATTGGCACCAACTTGACTAATGATGTGGGAACGGTGGATCCTCTTAACATCGTTATGAAGCTTAAGACGTTCCAGGTTAACCCGCGCCAGCATGTATACAGGTGCGTTAAGTTGTCCGACACTCCGGGTAAGGAGCTGGGTGATCCGGATGAGGTGCACTCTTATAAAGTGATATTGGGCTTGATTTAAAGGCCGAGAGGGATACTCGCTGCTTCGCTTCGCTCGTTTTTGGGGCTTTTAGCGCCTACGGCTTAAAGCCTCGGGATGGAATTCTATCTGCGTATCAGAAACAACCTTTTTTTAGTTTCCTTCTGGAAACGCGCTCCGTTTCACTTCGCTTACCGGCCTTCCAGGCCGGGTAAAAATAAGTCTCGCATGCTTTGCTTGCGGGACTTATTTTTACTACTGGATGGAATTCTTTTCATTTTGGAAAAATTGTATTACCTTTGCACCACACTTTAAGGAAAGGTGATGAAAATCAGGGAAATAATTGCTGCCCTTGAGAGATTCGCGCCTCTGCCACTGCAGGATGATTATGACAATTCAGGCTTGCAGGTAGGAACTACAGAGTCGGAAGTTTCAGGGGCATTGTTGTGTCTGGACGTGACCCGTCAGGTAGTTGACGAGGCCATCAGGAACGGATGCAACCTGATTGTGTCGCACCATCCGCTGCTGTTCCGTCCGCTGCGTAAGCTTACCGATGACAACATAGGCAGCATCGTAATGGATGCCGTGCGAGCCGGAATCACCATCTACGCCAGCCATACCAATCTTGACAACGCCTCAAAGGGCGTCAACATGCGTATTGCGCAGGTTCTGGGGCTGACCGACGTAAAGCCGCTGGACATCCGTCCCGACGGAAACGGCGCCGGTATCATCGGCCTCTTCAAGGAACCCGTGACCGAAGAGGAGCTGCTGGAGCAGATCAGGCAGAAGTTCGGCGTGACATGCATCAGACACAACGGCTCTCTGGGCCGCAGGATAAGCCGCATGGCCGTGTGTGGAGGGTCGGGCGCATTCCTGGCCGATAAGGCCGTACAGGAGGGCGCAGACGCCTTTATGACGGGCGAGATAGGGTATCACCGCTTCTTTGGATATGACGGCCTGATAAAGCTTATTGAGACCGGTCATTTTGAGAGTGAGCAGTTCACGGTCGACCTGATTGCCGACATCCTGAAGGATGAGTTCCCGGCTCTCAAGGTTGTCAAAACCGCAATCAAGACGAATCCGATAAATTATTACATATAACTATGGCAACAAAAGAAACTAAGAAAGATCCTTCAGAGTACTCCGTAGAGGAGAAGCTCCAGTCTCTGTACCAGCTGCAGACAATGCTGTCCGAAATCGACAAGATCAAGACTCTGCGCGGTGAACTTCCGCTTGAGGTTCAGGACCTCGAGGATGAGATTGCAGGTCTGACCACCCGCATCGAGAAGGCCAGCTCGGACGTTGTAGAGATGAGCAAGGGCGTAGCTGAGAACAAGAACGTGATCGAGGTATCAAAGGCCGCTGTAGCCAAGTATCAGGAGCAGCAGGACCACGTTAGCAACAACCGTGAGTTCGATTCACTGAACAAGGAGATTGAGTTCAAGAACCTTGAGATTGAGCTTGCCGAGAAGCGTATCCGCGAGTTCACATCGGCCATCAACGCCAAGAAGGACGAGATTGAGAATAACAAGGCTCTGGTTGAGGAGAAGAAGCAGGATCTTGAGGTTAAGAAGTCTGAGCTTCAGGAGATTATCGAGGAGAACCGCCAGGAAGAGGAGAGACTGCGTGAGCGTTCAAAGCAGCTCGAGCTCACTATCGAGCCCCGTCTGCTCCAGTCTTTCAAGCGTATCCGCAACAACACACGCAACGGTCTGGGTATCGTCTACGTTCAGCGTGAGTCATGCGGCGGTTGCTTCAACAAGATTCCGCCTCAGCGCCAGCTCGACATCCGCATGCGCAAGAAAATCATCGTTTGCGAGTACTGCGGCCGTATCATGATCGATCCCGAGCTTGCCGGCGTTAAGGAGGAGGTCAAGAAGGTTGAGGTTCCCAAGCGCCGCACCCGCAAGGCTGCCGCTGAAGAGGATTAAGGTGACATTGGGGACGGTTCCGTTTGGCCCCTTTTTATAGTTAACCACTAAAAGAACAGCGACTTATAATTAAGCCGCTGTTTTTATTTAGCAAAAAGGGGCCAAACGGAACCGTCCCCATTGTCACCTTCTCAATTCTCAATTTTCAATTTCATTACAGTTCTGCGTAACTAGGAATATCCCTAAGAAAGGAGTATCTACCAGTAACATAATCCATCTTGACGCAATAGTGTTTGAGGCCGTTTGAGACTATGAGGTAGTCCACATGGAGAACCAGGTTGTAGCGGGCTATCTGGTCGAAAACTTTCTGGGTTATGTTTACGGTTGGGCGTTTGTATTCTACTATAACTTTGGGCTGACCAGCTTTGTCATAGACTACCGAATCGCATCTGCGACTCATTCCACTTAAGGTTATGGCCTGCTCGTTTGCTATATGCGATGCCGGATATCCTTTGTAGTTAATAAGATATGAAACGAATGCCTGACGCACTTGTTCTTCGGGCGTGAGTGGCGTCCACAACTTGCGAATAGGGTCCCATATGAGCGTTTTTTGACCCTGTTCGGATATTTTGGGCTCAAATGGTGGCAAATTCAAATTATCAGTCATATCTTTGTAAAAATGCAGTGACGCAGTTGTTACTGTGGACGCGAAGTTACAAAACGAATTTGATATGGCAACATCCGGAACAGCATACCGTCAGGTTATGAAGGAACTTGAAAAGGGTACATATTGTCCTGTGTACTACCTGATGGGTGACGAGCCGTTCTTTATAGACTCAATAGCAGATTATATCAGGGAGCATGCACTCCCCGAAGAGGCAAGAGATTTCAATCAGATAGTCCTGTACGGTAACGAGACCACCATGAACGAGGTGATCCAGCGCGCCAGAGCGTATCCTATGGGCTCCGACAGGCAGGTTATCATAGTAAAGGAGGCGCAGCACCTTATGAAAAAGGATTCCGAGTTAGGCGGCAGCCCGTCGGACATACTGAGCGCATACCTTACACAGCCTCAGCCCAGCACCGTGCTGGTATTCTGCCACAAAAACGGATCACTGGACAGGCGCAAGAAGATAGTTGCCGTAATCGAAAAGAACGGCGTGCTGTTCGAGTCCAAGAAGGTCAAGGACGATGCACTGCCCGAGTTCATAGGGGAGTTCCTGAACGAGCATGGCCTCAAAATGTCGCCCAAAGCCATATCAATGATGAGCGAATCCGTTGGAGCCGATCTGTGCAGGATGAACGGAGAGCTGGAAAAGCTTGTCACAGCGCTTCCAGAGGGCGTAAAGGAGGTTACACCCGAGTTTATCGAGGAGCACGTGGGAATCAGCAAGGATTACAACATATTCGAGTTCCGCGACGCCATAATAAACAAGAACGTCCTTAAGGCAAACAAGATTGCCGCATATTACGAAAGCAACCCCAAAACATACCCCATACAGCTGGTTACAGCAGCTATTTTCCCGTTTTTTGCCAATCTGATGCTGGCATTCTACGCCCCCGACAAGACCGATAGGGGTATAGCCGATCAGCTGGACCTTAAAAGCACCTGGGGCGTCAGGGACTATACAACCGGCATGCGAAACTATACCGCATCCCAGACAATGCAGATAATCAGCACCATCCGCAAGTACGATGCCAAGTCAAAAGGTCTGGATGCGACTGCAAATACAGGGGAGGGACTGCTCAAGGAGCTTCTATACATCATACTTCACTAAGAAATTACGAGAATTCCATTTTTCGGGTAACAGGCGGAGTATTTCTCAAATTTTGAAATCTCGCCGATTTTGAGTTTTCAGAGGCTGTCCGACGGGCAGCCTTTAACTTTGTTTAACTTATACATTTGTTCCATTTTTACCAATTTATCCAGTTGTAAATGACACATTAGAGTGTTGTTTACATAACAAATGTATCATACACAAATATGCCTGTCAGGGGCGGATAGGGGTCTGTCTGATTTTATGCAAAATTGCATGCACCTTTGTTTGCGTATGATAAATTACTATTAATCAGAATACTTACATAATCTAAGATAAAGCATTGGGTTAAAAATCGGAAGGACGATATGCAAAAAGGCCGGACACCCGGAAAAGCGACAGTAGAAATATCAATAATAGTATCATTGTCAGCACATTAGATGATAAAACCAAACTAAATTATTACAACATATCAGGCATACTTCAGCCATATACCGGATTCCCTCCGAATATACCATTTACATTTGTTTCTATTTACATTTGTATCGCCCAAAAGTATAATACAAATGTGTATTGCAAAACATAAATATTATCGATACATTTGTAACACCGATAAAAATGGCACATTTTTGACATGAAAGAGAGACTGATACAATTGATGGAACTGTTGCATCTCACACCGACACAGTTCGCGAACGCAATCGGAATTCAGAGGGCCACACTTCAGCACATTTTGAGCGGAAGAAACGAACCGAGTCTGAAAATTGTAATGGCGGTTCACAACTCTTTTCCCAACGTCGAACTTGAGTGGCTGCTAAACGGAAAAGGATCGGCCATCCAGGGACTTGAGGAAAATACACCTTCGGTACCCGATTACCCCCTCCTGCCGGGAATGGAGAGCGCGTTTTTTCAGCCCGATGTACGGAATTCTCCCGAATTTTCAAATGTCAAAGAGGAAAACGCACCCCAAAAAACACGTAAAAAACGTGATTACAAAGAGGTTAACGGCGGTTCTGAGCCCCTTGAAGCATGCAGGTCTTCCAGGGTAAAAGAGGTGGTAATTTTCTTTGAGGACGGCACGTATCAGAAATTTTCATCGGAATTAAAAAAATAATACGGATTTTTTGATTTTTTTAAATTCGATAGCTATATTTGCTTGTAGAAGAACCTATAACTAACTACAGCTATGAAAAAATATCTATTTACACTAGCTATCGTTGCATTCTCACTCGTTGGTTGCAAAAGCAGCAGAGAGGTCTCAAAGACAAACCAGAACGAGGTATGGCAGACTTTGCTCGTAAAGCAGTTGGAAGCCAACGTGGAGAATCAGATCATTACCGTCAAATACAACAACGGAACCACTCTTTGCTATAAGATCCTGGATAATTTCGGTAACGTCTCACTTACCTGGGACAGAACCAACGGCCGCAAGAACTTTGATGACGGCCCCAGTAATTATAAAGGTGATATAAGCATACCTTCATTCATCACTACAGGTCAGGACAACGACTTTACGTTCCGTGTAATGGAGATCGAGCAGAATGCATTCTACGGATGCAAGGAGGTTACTTCAATCGACATTCCGTTCAGCGTTCTGCGTATATCCGATTCATTCAATGACTGCTCTGGCATAAAGAAGTTCACCGTTAACGAGAACAACCAGTCTTACAAGGATATAGACGGCGTTCTGTACAGTAAGGACAGCAAGATGCTCATCAAGTATCCGGCCAAGAAGGAGGCTGCCGATTACGTTATTTCGGAGGATGTAGCCCTTATCTGCACAGGCGCATTCATGGACAACGAATCACTCAAGAAGGTCAACATAGGTAACTTTGTAACCGCAATCAGCGACTTTGCATTCAAGAACTGCGCAAGCCTTGAGGAGGTTGAGCTGGGCGGCAACGTAAGAATTATCGGTGTCGATGCATTCAAGAACTGCCCCAAGCTGGCTCTGGTGAACTCACACGGTATGTGGCCGCCTCACTGCAGCCCCACCGTATTCGATGACGCTACCAAGCAGAACGCCAAGCTGTATGTTCCCAAGGGACAGCAGTTCAACTACAAGAGACGTCTGGAGTGGCGCGATTTCAAGAATGCTCAGGAATATTGATCAATTGAGAATTGAAAATTGAAAATTGAAAAGTAGCTTGCGATGAATCGCAAGCTATTTTTTTTATAGAACACTTACGCAGGTTCCGCGTATCCGCTCGGCCCGAAGGGACGCTTTCACAAAGCGGAGCGACTGAAAGAATTCTCAATCCTCAACTCCCAATTCTCAATTAATTAAACTACCTTCGCGCATAAATTGACAAAGCATGAAGAAATTCCAATCAGATATGCTGGTGGCGGACAACCGCATGGTAGGCCCCTGCGCCACACTGCTTACGCTCCAATATCCGGGTGAACTCCCCGATATGGCAGCCGGACAGTTTGCCGAGCTTCAGGTGCCTTCGGCCAAGGTTATTCTCCGTCGACCGATATCAATACACGCCATTGACCGCGCCAAAAGCCTGGTTGAGTTCCTGATTCAAATTGTAGGCGAGGGAACCCAGTCGCTTGCACAGCTCAAAGCCGGCGACAAGGTAAACGTCCTGCTGCCTCTGGGCAACGGATTCAGCTACCGCACAACCCATTCAGCCCATCCTCTGCTTATAGGAGGCGGAGTGGGAGTGGCACCGCTGCTTTTCCTGGGCCAGGAGTTTGCTGAGCACGGAATCAAACCCACATTCCTGTTTGGTGGACGCAATGAGTCACTTATTCTGCGCAAGGAGGAGTTCACTAAGTACGGCGACCTGTTCATGACAACCGAGGACGGATCGGCCGGCGAGAAAGGATTTGTGACAAACCACAGTCTCCTGCTTGACAGCGACCAGTTCGACAGGATTTATGCCTGCGGTCCCACACCTATGCTCAAGGCCGTTGCACGCTGGGCAAAGGAGCATGAAACCGCCTGCGAGGTATCCCTGGAGCACCGTATGGCCTGCGGAATAGGTGCCTGCCTGTGCTGCGTTGAGGATACAGCCGATCAGGGCAACGTGTGTGTATGTAAAGAAGGTCCCGTATTTGAAACAGACAGACTGAAATGGTTCAACTGAATACTAAGATAGGCTCACTTGAGCTCAAAAACCCGGTGATGACCGCATCAGGCACATTCGGGTACGGAACGGAATATGCCGACTTTATGGATATCAGCCGTCTGGGCGCCATAATAGTAAAAGGTACCACTCTCAATCCCCGCCAGGGCAATCCTTATCCGCGTATGGCCGAGACTCCTTCGGGCATGCTGAATGCGGTTGGACTGCAGAACAAGGGTGTGGATTACTTTGTGGACCATATCTATCCGGAGGTAAGAAAAATCCAGACAGCTATTATTGTCAATGTTTCCGGATCATGCATTGATGACTACGTTCAGACAGCAAGCATAATCAATACTCTCGATGACATACCGGCCATTGAGCTGAACATATCATGCCCCAACGTAAAGCAGGGCGGAATGGCGTTCGGCGTTAAGCCCGAGAGCGCCGCCCAGGTGGTATCGGCCGTGCGTAAGGCTTACGATAAGACTTTGATTGTCAAGCTTTCACCTAATGTTACCGATATTACCGAGATTGCCCGTGCAGTGGAGGGTGCAGGTGCCGACAGCGTATCACTCATAAACACCATGCTGGGTATGGCCATCGATGCCGAGAAGCGTCGTCCCATACTCTCAACCATTACCGGCGGCATGAGCGGACCGGCAGTCAAGCCCGTGGCTCTGCGCATGGTTTGGCAGACTGCCAAGGCGGTAAAAATTCCTGTCATCGGACTGGGTGGGATATGCAGCGCTACCGATGCGGTTGAGTTCCTTCTTGCTGGCGCAAGTGCGGTTCAGATCGGTACGGCTAACTTTATTGATCCCAGCATCTCGGAGAAGGTTGTGGATGGGATTGAGGAGTATCTGGAGCGGCACGGATTTAGTTCTGTTCAGGAGATTATCGGAGCATTGGAAGTATAAATATGATTGCTCGCGGCTTCGCCGGCTCGGGTGTTGCGCTTTACGGCCTTTGGCCTTAAGCGGTCAGGATGGAAACTTTTCTGCGTACTAGAAACAACCTTTTTTTAGTTTCCTTCCGGAAACGCGCTCCGTTTCACTTCGCTTGCCGGCCTTCCAGGCCGGGTAAAAATTATGGCGCCATTTGGGCGCCTTAATTTTTACTCCTAACTGGAAACCTTATCATTCCTTAAGGAGGTCAGGACGGAGGCGTTTGGTGCGCTCCAGGGACTGTTTGAACTCCCAGTCGTCTATCAGGGCTTGGTTGCCAGACAGGAGGACATCGGGGACTTTCCAGCCTTTGTAATCGGCGGGGCGGGTATAGACGGGAGGTGCCAGAAGATTGTCCTGAAAACTGTCTGAAAGGGCTGACTGCTCATCGGACAGGACACCGGGGATAAGGCGAACAATACTGTCAGTCATGACCGCAGCGGCCAGTTCGCCACCCGTCAGGACGTAATCACCGATACTTATCTCTCTGGTTATAAGGTGTTCACGTATTCTGTAGTCGATTCCTTTGTAGTGACCGCACAGGATTATCACGTTCTCAAGCAGTGAGAGGCCGTTAGCTATCTGCTGATTGAAGGTCTCACCGTCGGGCGATGTGTATATTACCTCGTCATAGTGGCGCTGTGACTTGAGGTCGGTGATGAGCCTGTCAATGGGTTCGATCTTCATTACAAGGCCTGCGCAACCGCCAAAAGGGTAGTCATCGGTCTTGTGGTGCTTATCGGTGGTATAATCCCTGATATCATGCAGACATATCTCAGCAAGACCCGCTTTCTGGGCACGGGCCATCATTGAGCAGTTGAAAAAACCTTCAAGCATCTCAGGAAACACTGTAAGAATGTCTATACGCATAATTATGTGGCTTTAGCAGCCGCAAAATTACAAAAATATGCGTAAATTCGCGGTTTGAAAAAGAGTCTTTCAGCACCAATCACGATATGAACGAAAAAGAGCGCATTCTGGAGTTGCGTGAGATGCTGCACAGGTACAATAATCTGTACTACGTGCAGAACGCTCCCGTCATATCGGACATTGAGTTCGACCAGCTCATGCATGAGCTTGCAGCACTGGAGGATAAGCATCCCGAGCTGTACGACTCAAACTCACCCACACAGCGTGTAGGAAGTGACCTGAGCAAGGGTTTTGAGCAGGCCGAGCACCGTTATCCCATGCTCTCGCTGGACAACACCTACAGCGAGCAGGAGGTTCGCGAGTTCTTCCAGCGTGTTAGCGGGCTGCTGAACGAGCCTTTTGAGATATGCTGCGAGCTCAAATATGACGGCCTTTCCATATCCCTGATTTACGAGGATGGCAAACTGGTCCAGGCTGTTACCCGCGGAGACGGTGTCAAGGGCGACATCGTGACCGATAACGTCCGCACAATCAAGTCGGTACCGTTGGTACTGCAAAAGGGCGACTATCCGCGTAACTTTGAGATCCGCGGTGAGGTTCTCATGCCCTGGACATCGTTCGAGAAGCTCAACGCCGAGCGTGAGCAGCAGGAGGAGCCGCTTTTTGCCAATCCGCGTAACGCCGCATCGGGCACCCTCAAGCTGCAAAACCCGCAGGAGGTGTCACGCCGCCAGCTGGACTCGTATCTGTACTATCTCCTGGGCGAGCAACTGCCCTGTGACGGTCATTACGAGAACATGATGGAGGCTGCCAAATGGGGCTTCAAGGTATCGGACCATATGAAAAAGTGCACCACCATTGAGGAGGTGCTTGACTATATAAACTACTGGGACACAGAGCGTAAGAACCTGCCGGTGGCAACCGACGGAATCGTGCTCAAGGTAAACTCCCTGCGCCAGCAGCGTAACCTTGGATTCAAGGCCAAGTCGCCGCGCTGGGCAATTGCCTACAAGTTCCAGGCCGAACGTCAGCTGACACGCCTGAACAGCGTTTCTTACCAGGTGGGTCGTACCGGTGCAGTGACTCCGGTGGCCAATCTTGACCCTGTACAGCTGTCAGGAACGGTTGTAAAGCGCGCCACACTCCATAACGCCGATATAATCAAGGGCTTGGACCTTCATATAGGCGATATGGTCTACGTGGAGAAGGGCGGCGAGATTATCCCCAAGATAACGGGCGTGGACATGAATTCACGTTCACTTCTGATGGGCGATCCCGTACGTTTTGCCGATGTATGCCCGGAGTGCGGCACCAAGCTTATCCGCTACGAGGGCGAGGCCGCATACTACTGCCCGAACGCTATAAGCTGTCCGCCGCAGATAAAGGGCCGCATAGAGCACTTTGTGAGCCGCAAGGCCATGAACATAGACGGACTGGGCACCGAGACCATAGACCTGTTCTACCAGGCCGGACTGATCAGGGATATAGCCGATCTGTACACGCTCAAGGCCATGGACATATGCCGTCTGGAGGGACTTGGAGAGAAATCGGCCGTAAGCATTGTACACGGCATTGAGGACTCCAAAAAGGTTCCGTTTGAGCGGGTGCTGTTTGCCATAGGCATACGTTTTGTGGGAGAGACTGTGGCCAAGATTCTGGCACGCGCATTCAAGTCCATGGAGGCGCTTGAAAACGCTACAGTTGAGCAGCTTACCGCAGTCAACGAGATTGGCGACAAGATTGCCCAGAGCATTGTAAGCTTCTTCAAGGATGAGCGCAGCCGTGAACTGGTTAACCGCCTCAAGGAGTTCGGATTGCAGATGGAGCTGTCACAGGAGGAACAGCAGGGAGGAAGTGACATCCTGAAAGACAAGACTATAGTCATAAGCGGAGTGTTCAACCACCATTCGCGCGATGAGTACAAGGCACTCATTGAGCGTCACGGCGGCAAGAACGCAGGCAGCATATCGGCCAAGACATCGTTCGTACTGGCAGGCGACAACATGGGACCGGCCAAGCGCGAGAAAGCACAGCAGCTGGGTGTCAGGCTGATGACCGAGAGTGAGTTTCTGGAATTGATTAATGAAAAACCAACTATAACAACCAATGAATTGTTCTTACCCTTTTAAAGGACTGGGCGTAGCACTGGTAACACCGTTCACACAGGACGGCCAGGTGGATTATGACACCCTGTCCCGCATCGTGGAAAACCTGATTGCAGGAGGAACTGATTTCCTTTGTGTGCTGGGCACTACAGCCGAAACCCCTACGCTTACATCAAGTGAGCGCCTGACAGTTGCCAAGTTCGTAATCAAGCAGGTCAACGGCCGCATTCCCATCATGGTAGGATGCAGCAGCAACTGCACAGCAACCGCCGTGGAGCAGATCAAGGAGTATCAGCTGGACGGCATTGACGGCATACTGAGCGCTGTTCCTTTCTATAACAAGCCTTCGCAGGAGGGTGTGTACCGCCATTTCTGCGAGATTGCCAAGGCATCGGCCAAACCAATAATTCTCTATAACGTACCCGGCAGAACCGGCATTAACATGACCGCCCAGACCACACTCAGGATTGCGCGCGAGTTCCCCAACGTGATCGGAGTCAAGGAGGCATCGGGCAAGATGGACCAGATCAAGGAGATAATCGACAACGCTCCCTCAACCTTCAAGGTGATTGTAGGTGACGACAGTCTGGCCATGGATGCCATCCATGAGGGCTCGGTAGGCGTCATCTCCGTGTTAGGCAACGCCATGCCCAAGACCTTCGGCAAGCTGGTTCACCTGTCAATGGATGGTAAGTTCGATGAGGCTGCAGCTATACACAAGCAGTTTGAACCCGTATACAGCCTTCTGTTCAAGGAGGGCAATCCCAGCGGTGTAAAGGCACTCATGGCGCATCAGGGCCAGCTCAAGAACGTGCTGCGTCTGCCCATGGTACCCGTAAGTGAAGCTCTCGATAAGGAGATTGTACAAGGATTCGCAGCCATCAAGGAATGAAGGGATTCCTGAAATATGCAATCCTGACAGCCGGGCTTCTATTATCCTGCAAAAACAGCAGTACACCAGTACAGACGGAGGCCGATGAGCCCGCCGTGGCTCTTCCGCAACCGGTATACCGTTGGGGCGTGTGCATTGACAGCGTCACGGTAACCGACGGCACTATTGGCCGAAACGAGCTGTTGTCCGGCATCCTGCTCCGTCACGGAGTATCGTCACAGACCATACACTACGTGGAAAAGGCGTCACAGGAGACATGGAGCGTGCGCAAGATACAGGCAGGCAAGACATTCCACATTTTACAGGAGCGTGACTCCGCCGCCAAAGCCAAGTACTTTGTCTACGACATCAACAAGACCGACTACGTGGTCTACGCGCTGGGCGACAGCATCTACAGTTACATGGGAGCGCTCCCCGTGGATACCGTTCTGAACTATATCAGCGGCAGCATAGAGTCATCGCTCTGGAACGCCATGATAGAGCAGGGGGCCGCCCCCGACCTGGCCGGAATGCTGTCCGATATATACTCGTGGACCATCGACTTCTTTGGAATACAGCGCAGGGACTCATTCTCGGTATACTACCAGGAACTCTATGCCGACAGTGTGAGAGTGGCCACAGGCAATATCCTGGCAGCCAACTTCATAACGTCGGGTAAGGATCATTATGCGTTCCGATACACGTACCATAATGAGCGTGGAGAGTATTTTGACGAGAACGGCACCAGCCTGCGCCGCGCATTCCTTAAGGCACCGCTGAGCTATTCACGCATCAGTTCCAGATTCTCCGAGGCCCGGCTTCACCCCATCAAGAAGATTGTCAGGGCACATCACGGCGTTGATTACGCAGCACCTTCGGGTACTCCCGTATATTCCGTAGGTGACGGCGTGGTTACAGCAAGGGCCTGGGATAACAAAGGCGGCGGCAACTATATCAAGATCAAGCATAACTCCACCTATACCACCGAGTACATGCACCTGAGGGGCTTTGCCAGCGGCATAAATGTGGGCACACATGTATCGCAGGGCCAGCTTATAGGCTATGTAGGCATGACCGGCACCGCAACAGGTCCCCATCTGGACTACCGCGTGTTCAAGAACGGAACGGCCATTGACCCGCTGCGCATGGACCTGCCGGCAGTTGATCCCATCAAGCCCGAGGACATGCCTGAGTATCTCAGGACCGTAAGCGGATACATGAAGATGGTGGGTGCTCCCGTCCCGGACAGCATATTCGCCGCGGCCGATACCATTAATACCAATGCACAATGATCAGGAACGTAATATTTGATTACGGCAACGTACTGGTTGACTGGAACCCGGCATACCTCTTCCTGCCGTATTTTAACGGCGATGAGGCTAAGTGCCGATACTTTACCGATAACATTTGCAACCGTGAGTGGTTTACCCGCATGGACCGCGGCGAGGCCATGGATGTCTGCGTGGCTGACCTTCAGGCCAGGTATCCCGAGTACGCACAGGCCGTAGCAATGTTCCGGGACCGCTGGTTCGATATGTGCAACGGCGAGCTTGAAGGCATGTATGAGCTCATTCTGGAACTTAAGGATAAGGGAGTAGGGGTCTACGGTCTTACCAACTGGCCTGCCGAAACTTTCCAGGAAGCCCGACGCCGTTTCAAGACGCTGGCCAGCATCGACAACTACGTAGTTTCCAGTTATGTCAAACTGGCTAAGCCTGAGCCCGAGATATTCCAACTGCTCATTTCCAGGTTCGGTCTTGAGCCGTCGGAGTGCGTTTTCATTGATGACCGCAAGGACAATGTGAATGCCGCCATAGCTCAGGGCATGAGCGGGATTGTCTATCCCGGCAGTTGTGCGGAGCTGCGTCCTATGCTCGAATCGCTGCTCAAGTGATTTTTTCGCGATTTTTAATTAAAAAAACTGCCTTGGATATGGCTATTATCAAAATTAAGCAGTATCTTTGCAGCGCTTTTAAGGAGATGGTTGACTTTGCCGACCTCACCAAGGCAAACTGAATAGAGCATCTGACTACGGATCAGAAGGTTCCGGGTTTGAATCCCGGCGGAATCACGACAAATCGGCCTCAGAGATACTTCTGAGGCCGATTTATTTTTCCAAAAATCAAAAATGTACCATAAATGTACCATAATTTTCGGTGCATACCTTTCCATAATGGTCTATAAAGAGTGAATCCGGTACTCCTCAAGACCGAAGAATACCGGATTCGTTGTAAATCAAAAAACCAGTGTTGCCACTTAGGTTTAATGCAAATATAAGGTCTTTGATTGACATAGGAACCCATCCTCAGCCATTCTTTTGGCTGTCATAACAACTTTGTACTTCATCGTTTCCTATTTGTCTTAATATCGCGGCCAACATCTACTCCTCTATTAATACGCTTTGAATAATTGCACAGATACATTATCTTTGTGCAAATACTAATGCAAAACACCCTATGTACCATGACAACAAAGCACATCATCACACTATCATGCATCATAACAATGATACTTCTGATGCCCGCCTGCCGCACCAGCAAGCACACCACCGCCGCACACACATCAACCACATCCATCACCCAGAACGCCATAGACAGCGCAGCACACCGTCTCATGGCCAGCCAGAGCCACAGACTCACCATAACCTACATCCCAGGCTTCCAGATAACCTCACCGGACCTGCCAATCCCAAGAACCAACAGCCCCCTTCAGGATCTAACCAACCAGCTGATAGAGCAGGGAGGAGGCACCCTGATAATAGAAGATGAGTCTGCCACCAACCAATCAGAAACCACCTCCACATCACACACATCAATCCAGGATACAACCACCACACAAAACACCCAGTACCATGAAAAGCAAACCCAGCAGCCTCGTGCATCACCCATCCTTGACCGCCTGATAATCCTAATCATAGCGGCCACAATCTTCATCATATTATTGAAGTTGGTAATCCGCCAAACACACACCGTTTAAACACTAACATAAATCCATAACAACCATGAAAGCAACAAATTACGCACTTTTACTTATAAAGAGTTTTGAGCAGCTACGCCTCAACTCATACCTATGTCCGGCCGGCGTCTGGACAATCGGCTACGGCCACACCGCAGGCGTTCACCAAGGCATGCAAATAACCGAGAAAAAAGCCGATGAGCTTCTTCAACAGGACATCCGCAACGCCGAGCACTGCATCAACCAGATGGGCGCAGACCTCACTCAGGAACAGTTTGATGCCCTCATTAGCTTCGTCTTCAACATAGGAGCCCGGGGCTTCAACGTCTCCACCATCCGCAAGAAGATCCTGAGAGACCCTAATGACCCCTCCATAGCCGATGAGTTCCGTCGCTGGATCTATGCCGGCAACGAGAAAATGCCCGGACTCATCAAAAGGAGAGAGCAAGAAATCAAATTGTATTACTCATAACCGATGAACAACCATGGAAACATCAATCATCAATCTGATAACCGACTGCCTGGTACCGATAACCACGGCCGTGGCAGGCTGGCTTGCCGGCAGCCGAAAGCGCCGCAATGACGCCCTAAAGTCGATGCAAGACTCCATCGATATACTATCGACCGAAAACAAACGCCTTATCGAGGACCTGACCACAGTGAATCGTGAGGTAGTGGCTCTCCGCCGAGAGAACGGAGAGCTCAAGACCTCCGTAGATCAACTCTGCAAGGAGAATGCCCAACTCAAGACCGAAGTCCAGGATCTCCGCAAGCAGCTAACCCAAGCACCTGCGTAACATCCGCTGCTTCGCATCGGTTCCGTCCCGTAACCATCACCTTTCACGAAAGCTGATGATTACGGGGCGGCTGATAAATGGCCGTACCTCATTCAGGTACCTAATACACATAAAAAAAGAACAGGGTAGCATCGCTGCCTCCCTGAACCCCGAAGTTCGGTGTTCCGATGAACCGGTCACAACCAATCTTCTCTCCTTGTTTGCAGTAGCAAAGATAACTTATTTTCATCATGTAATCAATAACATAATCTATAAAAAAAAGATGAGCAGAAAACCACATTCTGCTCATCCCCACCATAAAGGTGTCGATATACATACGACTCCGGTATCGTTGTTTCTTACTTCTTCTTTTCCCAGTCCTGATGCATCTTAAACCACGTCTTACTGTGAAACCCAAGTCCCCCAATCTGCCGCGGATGCGCAAGTGGCAGCACCTTCATGGCCTTACCGCCAATAACCACATCACTCTCATTCCCATATCCATACAAATCCACATACTCCTGCAGTGTTGAATAAGGCACATCTGCAACAACATTCAGGAACTGTTTAATAGGAATGTCGCCCAATAGTACCAATAATCTTGCGTCTGATTCCTCAAGTTCCCTCAATATCTCATTGCATCTTTCTTTGTCGGCGAATACGTCACCTCTCTCAGGAATAGTAACCTTATTCAAACCAAATTCATCGATATGCGGGTTATACTTACCCTCAATAACCGCCATCTGATTATCGTTAATCCGTGTCTCAGGCAGCAAATCACAAAGCCAGGCATCACTTCTCTTAAAGCCGAGCGGTTTAAGGATCTGTTCGTCCAGAACCTTTGCCGATGGTCCGTTCAGGTTCTTGCCGGCAGGTGTTAGTGTTCCAAGCTCAGCAGGAATCTTTATGCGTCCGATGATCTCACGTGCCTCATCCTCATTACCATCCCAGAAGATACGCGGCTCACTGGCCACAGCCAAAGCCGGGCAGACAACGGTTTTGCCATTCATCCAACGTGCATGTACTGCACTCGCATAAACCCCAAGCACAAACACCTTCTTAGGTGTTCTGTCTTCCTGAACAAGCCGATGAAGCTTCTCTCCAAATGGGAACTGATACATAGGCAATGATTATTAAAAAAATAGTGTACAAGCAAAGATATCAAATATTGGCCGATAAGCAAGTGGAAGATTATTAAAAACCGATATTCTCAAAAAACTGCACCAATGGAACAAATCCAAACGCATTTTGAACGTAATCTACACACAATAATCCCAGCCATTACCTATCTTTGCCCTATAACCTAATTTGTTTGCACCATGAGTAAAGAAGACAAACTAACAGCCGAGGAAACCACATCGATTATCATGAACTTCCTCTCCGTTAGTGACCAATTCCGAATCACCAATTACCTGAAAACCGTCATGCGGATGATGCCCCCGTCGCCATCCACCCGCTGGTATGACATCTGCAACCTTCGTTGGCCCGATGACCGCCAGTCCTGGAATATGGACCGCTACATCACTCTCGATGACATCAAACGCCGCCTGGAAGAAGGCGAATCCCTTCGTGAGATCATCTCCCGTGATGGCCGATGGATAGGCCGTCGCTGGAGGCTCCGCATCCTCACCGTCTTTACCGAGATGACCTGTCACAAATTCATCCATAAAGACTGGCACAGTCAAGAAGATTTATAGGGCCGATGTCCGCAGGGCCGATGCCCTCACGGCCGATATCCCTTTATCGCGGGCGGGCAGGAGAGTACCAGCAACCTAACTGCAAGTAGCAGCAGAGTTTTACTTACGGCCCCTCCCTATAGAGGTAGCAGCCAGTGGCCAGCACCGTGAACCCGCCGGTTCACGCGCCGGCCAAACCGGTATAGTAGGGCGAATAACACCCGCCCATAGGCCACTGTCTGGATTGTTTAACCCAGAACAGCCAGCGTCTGGAAATATAGGAAAGCACATTTCCCAAACCTTTTCAGTTCCAGCCCCTGTCTGTTCTTCCCGGTGCGACCTCCTGCAGATAGCCGGCCGCATCAGACCCTCAGGCCTACCAATAACAAGGTGTTCCGCACCATTACTATATCTACACCCTCCATGGTGCACGCACTATTCCAGGCATAGATATAGCAATCGTGCTCCACGCTTCTTTTAATTGCGGCTTCAGGCCGCAATGGGGTACGCATCGCTTAGAGACAGTACTGCAGGCTTTACCGGATATTTAACATAACGGAGCGGTATTATATTAAAGCGCCCTCCCGCACTCAGTCCCTTTAATATAATATCCGTTATGTCTAAATATCTACAGCATCAGGCGGTCACCCTTCCTAAACAAATGCATCGCACCTGCGCTTCCTGCCGCATGCGTCAGGCGCAACCCTTCCGGGTGCTGGGTCGTTACGTTCCACCAGAACCTTATGGGTCTGCACGGCAGCCTCCATAAGGTACAGCCTCCACTTCACTCCAAGGTATCGTGCCGCGCACCCCCGGCGGCACAGCCGCCAGCGGTACCCGTCCCGGGCTAATTTTAGGGTGCGGTCCATCACGGCCCGCATCCCGCCATCCGGACTGCCAACATTGAATACGTTTCCTCGCGGGCGCATCATCAGGACAGAGATATTCTGCAGGTTTTTCCCGGCCGTCTCATACCGGTGTCTGGCCCACGGTTACGCTCCGGCACTGGTGGCCAGTTCCATTCCGTCCGGCCGTCTCCGTTACGTGTGTACAGGGTGTTTCCGCTAACAACACCAGGCATCTGGACCAAACACGCGGAACCAACGCTGCAACACTCAGTACACACTCCACTGCGCCGTCCGTCCTACATTGCACCGCCCGCCAGCACCTCCGCTCCACTGCGGCCCAGCCCCTCGGTCTGAGACCGCCTGCCTCGGCTCGCTGGGAAGCAGGGTGCGCTTTGCCCGGCGTGTCAGGCACATTGTGCTGCCGGCGCTCCTCCATCCGCTCCGTTACG
Organism: uncultured Bacteroidales bacterium; assembly: GCA_902774335.1. Lineage (GTDB taxonomy): Bacteria > Bacteroidota > Bacteroidia > Bacteroidales > Bacteroidaceae > Colenecus. Next base: position 90,161 of record CACYHW010000011.1, on the reverse strand, counting down.
GCCGAAGCCCACGGCCAAGGCTGTGGGCTCCGAGCCTCCACTGCGCTACTTCCGGAGTACCGTCATCCCAAAGAGCCTGCCGCGCCTACCGTCTGCGTATCAGCAGCCTCCTGCTTCCTGCCGGCAGAACATCACAGCCGCACCCGGCCGTAACTCGGACGTGCTCCCCTTGATGTACGGAGGAGCTACCTTTGAGATAAAGAGTTGTAGCTTCTTCTCCCCGGGTGCTATCCACTTGCCCCATACCTGCTGCAGTAGTCCCGTAAACCCTCCATAAATACCGTATTTACGTGCATCATCCCTGGGGTGGGCCATATATCCAAATCTCAGAAAGGTCCGCCGCAGCCCGGATATCGCAGCGACGGACAAAAGACGGACGCACTCACGCCAGGCATCAGCCAGAATCGCATGAACCGCGTACTCAAACACACCGTGCATCAACCTGCTGCACATGATTTTCCTACGCAAACACTCCCGCCATCGCTCCGGAATCCATGAGCTCCGCACGCTTCAAGACCAGGCACACATCCACGACACATCAGCGGCCCACGCTTTCAGAAGCAGGATCCACCCGCTACAAACCAGCGGCGGACGCTTTCGCGCCCGCCACAAAAGAACTTCAGACCTGAAACGTCCGGATTAAAACCAGCGGCAAACCCTCATCGGACCAAAATCATACGCTTTCAGATGAATTTCATATGGGAAGCGTACGCGACTGCCAGACTTTGGCATACTTCATTGCTTAATTTGCAATCAAGCTAAAACAATAAACACTATGACAACAGCAGAACAAATTCGTAAAGTGTGCAATTATGCAAGTGGTGATTATGACAACAGGTTACTAATCGCAATGGTAAACACATTGCCATTCCAGGAGATTCATGACACCAGCCTTAATGTAAATGGAATCTATACAGTCCTGGATATAGTTCATTATTTAGAAAGTCATGATGGCGATTATGATAAACCGGCTACGACCCCGTTATACCGCCCGGTATCACGTGTCCTATCAGATTTCAATAAGGGAAAGAATAAGGCACAGTGCCGTAAAGAACTCCGAGAGAGGATGCCCTATATGACCGCAATGGAAAAGAAACGTGTCATCTACACCTTTTTTGACGGCAGCAAAATAGACCGCATCTGGACATTCAAGCACCTTTTCAAGTATTGGGATGACCGTTTTCTTAAGGCGGTCGAATCCCTGTTTGAGATGTATCGTGAGCCGGAGGCAGCCAAGATCATTTGCCGTTATGATACGGTAGAATATATCCGTAAACACATTAATGAACTCTCCACTTCTTATCTCTATGTTGAAGCCCGCCGTCATCTGCCAGCTGATGAACCTATAGACCGCAGTATGTGTAAAGGGAACTGGGAATATATGATGCTGCTGGCTTATCTTGGACTGCCTATCTCCAAAGAGGAGGCTATGAAAGAACTGGGTGATCAGATAAGACAAGAGATAACCAGCGCACAATACTATGATTTTTATCCTTCGGTGTTATACCTGCCTCATGTCCGCCAGATGGTGTGGGCTCTCGGCCGGCTTAAGCGCCTCGATGTGCTTTTTGAATTGCTCGCCTTTGAACAGAATACACTTTCATTGTTCAAGGCACGGGAATACTCAAAGGCTCTTGATTTGTTGTGGGAAAGAGTATGAGGTGAAAACAGTTGCAAAGCCATATTATTTCTCAGTCTGCCAAGTTTTAGCATTCAAACTGGGGATTTTTGTGGTCATTCATAATAAACAACACGAATATGGAAATAAAGAAACAGGACATAAAAGACAAAATGGTCTTTTTGTTTGGCAGCATTGACAGCAGTACGGTAGAATCTACAGTCAAAGAGATTGCAAAAATCAGTATTACTGATGATATCTACCGTCATGATGTGTCACAATGGGCCTCAGAGAATGGGCTGAAAGTAAACAACCTTCAACTGGATCCTATCCAGCTTCACCTTTGCACTTCCGGAGGCTCTTGTTATACAGGCCTGGCTCTCTATGATGCTATTGCATCGGCCCACACTCCGGTCGAGATAATCTGTCAAGGGAAAGTAATGTCCATGGGCGTGATAGTAACTCTTGCGGCTAATGTCCGCAAGGCATACGCCAATACCACATTCATGATTCATCAGGCATCAGGTCTCTTGTTTGGCAATGTGCAGGAATTGGAAGAATCACTTGAGGAGATTCATCGCATCAATGATATTCTCTTCAAGATTATAACGGATAAAACAAAGATCACGCAGGATACTCTGAATGAACTGATTCAGCACAAGCGTGACTGGTTCCTAACAGCACAAGAGGCGCTTGAACTGGGGCTGATAACGGAAATAATATAAGGGAAAAGAGATGCTACTATGCTATGGGTTAACGGCTATATCACAATAGCCATCAACCATACTTTGTGCAATACCCTTTATCTCGCTGGCCAGCTCACCAGGTTCCAGCACCAAAACACTATCTCCATGAGACAGTATCTCCTGCACAAAGTCGGCCGAAGGTACAACGTAATACTTGAATACAGCATACTCATCGGTAGTCTCAATTTCTTCCTGTGAATGGTGAAGCGGTAATGAACGGAAATAGTATGCCTGGTCTGATCTGACTTTAAGCTTTATAATCTGGGCTACATTACCATAACCGGTAATTATGCCGTAAAACTGGCTGAAATACTCTTTGGCATTAAAGTCTTTGGGTATTTCAGCTTTAATGTCCAGTTTTGGTGTCTTGGCCAACAGGTACCAGCGCTGCTTGAACATCTTCAGGCAATAAGGGTGTGCCAGGAAAGTGTAAGGCACTTCATTCCTGTAACTCTGGTAGGTCAGGTTCATTGCTTTGCCGTCACGCATTATGTTGATGATGTCTTGTAAGTGCGGCCTTACTGAAGGCACCTCCTCAAATAGGATACGTTCTCTAAGATCCGTACACTCATTCAACATGTTGTTCACGGACAGTGTTTGCAGCATCCATGCACGCATATTGTTTTCACCTATCTGCGCAGTTGGGATATGGTAGCCAAGTTCCCGGTCATATAATATGTCTATCCCAAATATCTGACTAATTGCATCTCTGTGATTAAAGAATGTTCGCTCAGGCATATCCTCATGCGTTTCATTTAATGCACTGTTACGCCATGCCTCATTAATTTGTTCCATCTTAGCGTATCCACGCCTGTTTAGTAGGTCTATGAGCCAAATGTAGCGGCTAAAAGAGTTCTTTGCCATATTGTTTCTTCTTGAATTCTTGCCAAAGATATGTAATTATCAACGTATTAGCACAGCAAAATGATTCCTTTTTCAATCAAGCTCTTCAACCTATGCCAAGTTTTGGCAGTGGGCATTAATACCTTTGCTGCGTAAATTACATGATTATGGAAACAAAAGAGAGCAGCGCTAAGACAGAAATGACTCTACTGGAAGCAATAGAGCGTATAGTGGAATTGTCTAAGGGTTCAAAGTTGAGTCCCAAGTTTATGAAATCGGCTAAAAAGGAGATTGAGCTACTGTCCGGTAAATATGGTATTACAGAACTTCAGGCAGTACTTTTTGCAGTCTGTATGGAAGTTGGTCCCTACAATATTGACTATGATCGGATTGGTAATCATCTTGACATTGGTAAAATAAGCATGCTTAAAAATGCAAGTGATATAGATGCATTAGTGCGTCGTGGTCTGCTGCGGTGTAAGAATTGTAATGACGAAGAAGATTATAAGATAGGATCTGAAGTTATACGTAGCCTTAAGCATAATGAGGTTTTCCAGCAGCCCAAAAGAACGGGACTCAATTGTGCCGAGTTGTTTGACATAATAAACCAATTGTTTACAGAAAAGTACGAGGATTGTATTTCACTCCGTGATTTGAAAGAAGAATTAAATTTTCTGTTTAGGGAAAACCAACAAGTAGGATTCGTTAATGCCCTTCAGCAATATGAACTGATAGGCCAAGACAAACTTATTGTGATATATATATGCCACAAATTTGTCAATGAAGATGAAGATGCTGTCGGTTATTGGGATTTTCGAGATTTCTTTTCATGCACCTCTGATTACATTGGAGTTAAGAAAGAATTAATGGCTGGTAAAACTATCCTTCAGGAAAATAAGATTATTGAGTTTGTTTGTGATGACGGCATTGCAGATATAGAGAGATATCATCTTACATATGAGGCAAAAGAAAGTTTATTATCAGAGTTAGGTCTTGCCAAGAAAAGTGTAAATGTCGCCGATGTTCTTGAATCTAGCAAACTGACATACAAGAAACTGTTCTTTGCGGCTTCTACACAACGGCAGTTTGACGAATTGGGCAGTTTTCTTAAGGAGGAAAATTACAAACAAATTCAGGAACGTATGAAAGCAAAAGGATTCCGTAATGGTTTTGCCTGTCTTTTCTATGGGGGCCCGGGCACAGGCAAGACGGAATCCGTCTATCAGTTAGCCAAGTCAACAGGGCGTAACATAATGGTTGTAGATATCCCTAAACTTAGAAGCATGTGGGTTGGTGAGACTGAGAAGAATATGAAAGCAGTGTTTGACCATTATCGTGATTGCGTCAAGAAAAGCGATTTGTATCCCATACTTCTTTTTAATGAGGCTGACGCAATTATAGGCAAACGTAAGTCTGGTGCTGAAGGTGCCGTAGATAAAATGGAGAATTCGCTCCTTAATATTGTCCTGCAGGAGATGGAACGGCTTGATGGCATAATGATAGCCACCACAAATCTTGAGGAAAATATGGACAAGGCCTTTGAACGGCGTTTCCTTTATAAGATTAAGTTTGAGAAACCGTCTCTTGAGGCCCGCACTCAAATTTGGCACTCAATGATTCCGGAGTTGATGGAGTCCGATGTTCAGACTCTGGCTTCAAGATATGATTTCAGCGGCGGCCAGATTGAGAATATTGCCCGTCACTACGCCATTGACAGCATCCTTCATGACCAGGGTGATAATGCTCTTGCCACACTGATCAACCATTGTGATAGTGAACGTTTGGAAGGAAAGAACTCCCGTCGTATAGGTTTCTGATTTAATTTACATACATTTGTCTAAACCTTATGACAAACAAACTAATTGATTGCTTAACCTAAGAAAATTTGAAATGAAAGATTTTGCAGCAATAGACTTTGAAACTGCCAACAATGAGCGCAGTTCTGTTTGTTCAGTAGGTATTGTTATCGTTCGCAATGGTAAAATAGTAGATTCTTTCTACTCTCTTATCCATCCAGAACCTAACTATTATAACTATTGGTGTACTCAAGTGCATGGACTCAATCAGGGGGATACTGATAAAGCTCCAGTGTTCCCAAAGGTGTGGTCACAGATAGAACCTCTCATAGAGGGCCTGCCGCTTGTAGCTCACAATAGACCATTTGATGAGAGTTGTCTCAAAAACGTGTTCCGCGTTTATCAGATGGATTACCCGGATTATGAGTTCTACGACACTCTCTGTGTTTCACGACGAGTACTCCCGGAATTGGAGAACCATCAGCTGCAAACCGTTGCCGCTGCTTGCGGCTACTGCTTAGAAAATCATCACCATGCACTTGCCGATGCTGAGGCTTGTGCTTGGATTGCGAGAGAAATAATATAAAAAGTTGTAACAATGGAAATAATACCGCCATTATCAGAACGTATAAAGAAAACAGCGATAAGTCTAAAAGAATATCTGGGCCTACTGAATAATAAAGGTAGTTTCGTGATTCCTGATTATCAGCGTGGATATGTTTGGGGACAGAAAAAAAAGAGCGAAACTGTAGACTCTGTCACATTCTTAATTAGAACGCTGAAGGATGCTTATTCAGTGAAAAAAACAGTATTCTTACAAGGAATCACAGTTCATGGAGATACTAAATCCTATGACATTCATCTTGTAGATGGTCAACAACGCACTACATTTTTTTATCTATTACTAAAGTTTCTCAGATATGACGGAGAGCTGAGAATAAAATATCAAATACGAACGCAATCTAATGACTATCTAAGCGATGTCGATTTTGATTCAATCGAAAAAAACGAAGAAGAAGAGTTTCAGGATATTTTCTTTTTCAAGCGAACACTCCGTATATTTGAGAAAGAACTTGATGGTTTTGACAAGACTGATTTCCTATCTTTTATATTAGATTCAGTCAAGTTCTTGTTCGTTATCATTCCAGAAGAGCAAGCCAAAATTGTATTTACAATGATGAATGGCAATAAGGCAAAGATGACAGAAGAGGAACTGATAAAGGCCGAGTTATTAAGATGTGCATCTCGTGAGGATAAAAGAATTCTAGAAGCAGAACATTCTGAAATGCGAAGTCGCTTGGCTCGTGAATGGGACTATTGGTTGCATTGGTGGAATGATGAGGATATAGTAAAATTCTTCCGCACTGAAGGAAAACAACTCGGTTGGTTATTACCCTTGATATCCAACAATTATAGGGTTTCATTTAAAGACTTTCGTGATAAAATGCTTAATGAGCAAAGCATAAAACAATCTAAAGAAATCTTTAAGAGGATGAGACTTCTTCAGAAGAGTATAGAAGATGTGTATAACAATTCAAAATTATATAATTACCTTGGGGTTATTTTGTATATCAGAAACAGCTCTGAGCAACGTTTTGCTTTTCTTAGATGGTTCTTTGCATTAAGTAATCAGTATGAAGAGACTCATACAAAATCAGAAGAAGAACTAAAACGATATTATGATTGGGCAATAATAAGAGTAAACCATGAGGATATCGTCTCAAATAATATTGAAAAATATAATGATGCTCGTAGAGAATTCTTAACTGCATTAGAAAGTGATTTACTCTTTTTGCAAAACTACGAAGTCGCATATAGATGGCTTCTTAGGCAAAACATCAAGCAAGACAATCAAGATCAAAAGCGAAAAGGACGTAAATTTAATTTCAATATTGAACGAGACCGGTCTCTTGAGCACATTTATCCTAAATCAAAGATTGGCCATAGAAACGATGAAAATAAAGCTCTTGGATGGGATGATAAAGAGTTGGATGAAAAACAAATTGATGAGATAAAATTGTGGAGGGAAGAGATGAAATGGATATGCCCTGATGACAAACATGTCTATCAAGGATCTGAGCATTGTATAGGCAATCTGGTCTTGCTTTATAAAAGGGACAACTCTAAGTTTAATGATGCTGATTTTAGGCAGAAAAACCACTATTTTTTTAGAGACCTAGATGACGAAGCCTTTGAAAGTCGCCACTTGATTCACACTACGATGATTTTTTCCGATGTAAGTTGGGAGGATGAAAGTACTGGTAGTGCTTGGAATAAGGAACAAGTACCTCATAGAAAATATGAGGAACTGAAGTGTTTTAATGAAGAATATCCAGAACTAAATGATTTTAGCAATGAGTAGGTTAATAACTGGCAATCCATATTCCCTGAAAGAAATTTTTTCAGGTGAAAATGATAAAATTATCATTCCAGATCTTCAGCGGGATTATTGTTGGGGTAATCCTTATTCTAAAGATAGTGAAGGCTCGTTGGTGGATTCGTTCCTCGATAGTATTTTTAGGGTCTATAGTCAAGAGCCTAATAATGATATCACTATGGGATTGATTTATGGCTATTACGACGAATTGAAGTCATATCACCTTCAATTATGTGATGGTCAGCAACGTCTTACGACTCTTTTTCTGATTATGGGTGTGATAAACAGATATGTTAATAACAAATACCGTGAATTACTAATATCTAATTTTGAATTACAAGAAGATGATAAAGAACCACATTTGCTATATGGTATACGAGAAAGCTCCCTGTATTTCTTAAGCGATTTGACAATACATTATTTTCTGGATTCAAATTTATCAATTAACGATATAAAGGCTCAATACTGGTTTCTCAATTCATATAATCAAGACCCCACAATTCTAAGTATACTTAGAGCATTGGAAACAATAGCCACTCGTCTAGATGGGCGTGAAGATTTGGAAGCGCTAGGTGATTTTTTGCAAAAACACCTTAAGTTCTTGTTTTATGATATGGAAAATAGGCAAAATGGAGAAGAAACATTTGTCGTAATTAACACAACTGGAGAGCCTTTGTCTGCAAACCAAAATTTAAAACCACTTATTATTTTGAACAGTCCTGATTATATTCGCAAGATTGTGTATGAAGATGGCTCTATAACTGAGCATGACACTGCCCAAGATTGGGAAGAAATGGAAACGTGGTTTTGGCAACATAGACACTTAAATGATTATGACACTTCCACAGAAGGAATGTTAGCATTCCTTCATTGCGTTAGGGTATTAGAAAGTCCAACAGAGGCTGAATGGCATCATACTATTGACATAAGCGATGATAAGTTCCCAATAACTATAAAAATGTATGATATTTGGGAGTGGTTCTGTGCTTATAAAAGAATTTATGAGTTGGACTATGACTGGTTATCGACACCCAAAATCATTTATCCGGATCGTCAAACACATTATACCCAAAAGGATTTGTATTCTATTCTACCTACAATGTTGTATTGTAAAAATAATAAAGATGCAACAGATGTAGAAATACAAAGAGTTTACCACCTTTTTTACAACATGGGGAGATATAGGCCAGTAACTCGTTATTCTCAAAACGAAGTTCTCAAAGTGCCAGCTTATAGGGCTTACCAATGGATTAAAGATCTCCCTTCAAAAGATGTATTATCACTCCTTGATGTTACCGATTTTAATATAGATGAGGAGAGGAAGAAACTTTCATTCATACATGACTATGGATATGACGACACCAGGCGTCATCATATTGAAGAATTGTTTGCAAAAGCAGAGGATTTCAAAATATATGATGGTCAAATATCAACAATGGTAACTTGGAGTTCTAATTCAGAAGACTATTCAGATCCAGTTGATAATTTAGATTATTATTATGGTAGAATTAAAGAATTATGGGATAAGCCTGACGAGAACCTGAACAAACTGCGTCGCGCATTATTAGCATTTGGAGTTCAAGGCTATCCTATGCCAACTGGCGCAACTAATTGGACTCTCTGTTCAGATACCGAATGGCGTACTTTGTTCGAAAGACAAAGTGATCAAATAGTTTCCTTTATAAAAAGGGGTAGTCTGGATGATATCATTTCTAATTTTAACGACATAGATTCTCAATATTATCCTCTAGTTCGCAATGCATCATACCTTGATTTTTCTAGGGATCATCAAATACGCGTTCATGCTAATGGGGTGATTGAATTGATGGAAAAGACAAGAGCCAGTGCTAGTTTCTTACTATTTCATAGAGGTCAACTGTTTGAGAAAGATATGGTTGATATGAGTAACTGGTGTGGATTCTGGGTGTGGTCTAATGGTATTGACACAGTATTTTATTCAATCTGTTATACATTCAACATTACTCTTGATATGCGTGTCCTGAAAGATGGTTATCAAATTGTAGCATGGATAGATAGGAATCCTGCAAGACCATCAATTAAACCTGCCACTTTACAAAAAATGGGGTTTAATCGAACAAATGAAGAGTGGATATATCCGGTAATAATAGATCCTCATGAAGCCAAAGAGAAATTTATTGAATTATCCAATAGTATAATTGAATTTTCAACCTAATTATAATAGTAGTCTTTTTGAATCAGATAGTCCCTGCCAAACTTTGGCAGGGACTGTTTTTTTCTTTGTACTGAAAATAACTACTATTAGAATAGACATAGTATGAAGGAGAAAAGAAATAAAGAGCAAAATCCTTATACGAATATGGAATTCGTAGACCTTGGCTTAAGCGTCAAGTGGGCTTCATGTAATTTAGGTGCTACAAAGCCAGAAGAAGCTGGCGACTATTATGCCTGGGGCGAGATAGAAACCAAAAGTGTTTTTAGTTGGGAAACATACAAGTTCAGCAAAGGATCTGGTCGTTTAATAACAAAGTACTGTGATTTAAGAGAACAAGGTTACGATGGTTTTGCTGATGGAGTGGATAATCTTGAACTTGATGATGATGTGGCTCATATAAAATTAGAAGGTAATTGGCGTATGCCAACTTTGTCGGAGATAAAAGAACTATTGCGGTCCTGCGCTTGGAAGCCGATAACAGTTAAAGGTGTAAATGGATATCGCGTGTCGGGCATAAAGGACGGCTTTACAGACCATAATATATTTCTTCCTGCTACGGGGTATATAGATAATGATGTCGTAAACAATCCTGTTTGGCTTGGCGCATACTGGTCTAGTTCGGTCGTGAAAGATTATCCTATAGGAGCACATTTTTTATATCTGAACGATGAATTCAGGGGATACTCGGAGTATTATCGTCGTTGTGGTCAAGCTATTCGTCCGGTTTGTCCATAGGCATTGGCAGGTTTTTAGTAACTTTGTAGTATAACTCTAATGCCCTGATATCATGCCCAAGTTTACACCAAACGCCATCATCAAGGACTGCTGGTCCTCAATAGGGAACATAACCTTCTTCCACCGGAACGGTCAGTGCTTCTACAAGCGCAAGGCCCGTCCCATCTTCCGCGGTACTCCAGCCCAACTTGACCAGCAGCAGGTACACCTCCGCGCCATCGCTGCCTGGCAGCATCTGGATCACTCAGTCCAGCTGCAGTGGAACGAGCTAGCTAAGTCAGTGCCGTCACACCGTCCGCCGTACAATGAGCAGCACCACATCAGCGGCTTCAACCTCTTCGTCAGCGCCTATCACGGCTTCGCCCAGCTGGGCCGTGAACATGTCCCGGTACCGCAGCCGTATCCGCTGTTCCCAATCTCACATCTCCAGCTGCTGCAGATAGATTCAGCAGGCTCATCAGGATCCGTATTCCTGCGCTGCCGTCTCTCTCTCCAGGACACAGATGATCCCGCCCGTTGGCACGTATCAGCCAAGATACAGCTCACCGCCCCGGGCGTGGGCTGTGATCCAGGTAAGATGCGTACATATATGGGTGTCGGGTACACTGATAATGAAATAGTCTTCAATGTTCCGCGTCCGGACACTGAAGACTATCACATACATCTTCGATATCGTCTTATAGATAATGTTACTGGTTACAGGAATAACTGGATTCGATATATATCAAACGAATAGATTCTCTATTACCATTCCAATCTACCTGGTTTTACATGCACTACAGTTTCATTCAATTGTTTTAAATGCTCTTTCTCTTCAGCATATTTCATGTAAACAGGTACCGTTTTTATAGTTTCATCCTTTGCCTCGTATGTGTATGTGCCTGTCAAGATGAACTTAGTGTTGTACTTTTTTCCATCATAATATACATCTTCAGCAGTTTCCAGTTTATAGACAGAATACTTGTCATCATAGGCTAAAGCCTCATTCTTGCTAAGTGTCTGGAAAATAGTAACAGATAAGTTCCTTACGCTATTTACATCAGATTGTGTCGTTACCGTATATCGTGGCACTGTTTTATAAGAATCTTTGGTGGGGTATGTATATGTATCCACAAACTGAGCTTTTCCTCTTACCTTTTTGCCGTCATAACACAACCCCTCAGTGATATCAATTCTAACCACATTGTAGTTTTTGTCCCAAGCTAATGCTGATTGCTTGTCAAGAGTCTGGATAATCTCTACATCCAGGTAGGATTCGTTAGTGCCTATTGTATTGCTAACATAACAAGAATTGACAGTTAGCAGTAAGAGGCCTAATAATACGTTGATAGATAGCCTTTTCATACAGCAAAGGTATTCATTTATTCACAACCACCAAAAACCATATACTGAAATATATTTTCATAAGAATGGCATAATGCACTATCGACTGTTGTAAGAGTTAATACATCTTCAATCCGTCCCGTATTATCTCCCCATGGTCAAAAGCCAGCTCCGGCAGTTCACTTATCGGGAACCATTCAGCCCGTGCGGCATCATCGCCCCCTTCAACTTCAGCAGCAGCATCCACCACCGCCAGATAAGCCACAGAAACCGTCCGCCCACGCGGATCCCTATCAACGGCCGTATAGGCACCTATCTGCTGCAGCTCATTCACCTTTAGTCCGGTCTCCTCCTCCAGTTCCCGACTGGCACACTGCTCGGCCGTCTCATCCATATTCATGAATCCGCCCGGCAGTGCCCACATCCCTTTGTAGGGCTCATTACCGCGCTGTATAAGCAATATCCTCTGCGGCTGCTCCCGTGTTATCACCATACAGTCCGCAGTCACTGCTGGCCTGGGATATTTGTATGTATAGGTAGTCTGTGTCTTTTTCGCTGCCAATCGCCTGTTTACCTCCACGTCAAACTCTTCACTTAGCTCCAGCATCCACCCCGGTAACTTGGCCTTTGCGTTCTTTATCAGCTCTTCTGGCATCTCTTTATAAAAGGCGTATGCCATAGGTCCAGATATAGCACCCAGTGTATCAGCATCACCACCCAGAGATATGGCCAGCTTCAGACAGTCCTCATAGCTGTTGCTCTCCAGGAATGTGATTATTGCAGCCGGCACAGTGCGCTGGCAGGTCTCATCAAAGTCATAGTCACGCTTAATGTAATCGTATGAGTACATATACCAGTCCGGATAGTACAGCTTAAGTATGTTGCTGCGTATCCATTCCTTGCTCTCACCACGCAAGGCATGGAATATAACCAATGCCGTTGCTGCAGCTCCCTTAATACCTTCCGGATGGTTGTGGGTAGGTGCAGCTGTCAGTCTGGCCAAATCAATGCATTCATCAGGGGTTGTTGCTAGGAATCCGGCTGCCGATACACGCATGGCGCTGCCGTTACCATAAGAGAAGTACGGTTTTTCAAGTTCATCGGCAATGATCCAGTTAAAGAATCTGCCGCCATATCCACGGTTAAAGTCATCCCGGCACCGCTTGCGCAGCGTCTTGGCCATATCAAGATCGTGCAGCAGGGCATCGGCACAGGCAAAAGTGCAGACGGTATCATCCGTATAGTTGTTCCTTGGATTGAGCAGGTTAACAGCGGCATAGTTCTTGGTGCGTTCTCTGAACTCATAGGGCATTCCGCTTATATCACCTATGGCTTCGCTGAGTAGATAGTTATTCATAATTGTTTGTTTTCGGCAAAAGTACAGTCCCCTTGTGCAAATATAATGAACTATGGCTTGATGGTTATCAATTAACAATGAACTTAGTTGTTCACAAACCTAAAACCATATTAACTCAAAACTTTTTAGTCCTCACGTAATTTGGGACATACAATAATCCACTATCTTTGGACTATTAACCTAATTCTTTCATCCAACAACACATAATGAGGTATATAGGACTATTCATATCATCCGCATTGCTGTTAATCTGCTCATGCACCAGCCGTCATCAAAACACAGATTTTGATCAGGAAGAGCTGTGCAATACAGTAATGTGGATAGACTCCATCAATAACGATATCATCAGTCAGCGCTCCAGCAGTGTACCGGAAATCATAGACCCTGAAACCGGTGAACCATATCCGGCAGAGCTTATACTGGAATCGTGGAAGTTAGCTGAGAAAGACTGGAAACAGTTTGTCCGTTATATCCGCCGTCATCAGTTCCAGAAAGCTTCAGACTTCCTCATGGATACCAATAATCGCGGTAGCATACAAGGTCATCTCCGTGAATCAGAACTCCGTGCCCGGTTCATTCTTGATGTAGTAGATGATCTCCTGATTGAGTACCATGAAGACAAGTATTATTCCACGCTCTCAGACTGGGAGTATTCCGAAGTCTCCACCCAGATGAACATCAACGGCATCACATACGGAGACCCTCATAATGTTGCACCGTCGTTTCCCTCGCTGGTTATGTCCTACGGTATAACCCTGTCGTCAGCAGGCCGCCTGGATCTTGCCATGGAATTGGTGCCAATATATAACCTGGCTAATATCTATCTCAACCCCGAAGATGACCTCTGGCAACAGTACGCCAAACTGCACTTTGAGAGTACACTATACCATCTGGCCGGCCAAGGTGCCAAAGGTGATTCCATACTGATAGACTTCCGTGACAACGTCACTCCAGAATACGGTGCTCGGGGCAAGGATGCGGCTAAGGATGTTGATGATATAATAGAGTATTGGGCAGGAAATAAATAAATTATTAATCGAAGGGAAAAAACTAAAGCAATCAATATGGTTAATTACACTATAATAAATTGCTCTTCTGATAGGCAAGAATTGGATAAACATCTGCATAGGCAATTTGATAACTTGTTTCAGTATGCTACAACAGTAAATGTACATGTCCTATATGATATTGTTACCCCAACAAGTTCAATCGGAAAATATGCTTTTATTTATTGCGCAAGCCTGGAA
>CACYHW010000011.1:0-75881 GCA_902774335.1 uncultured Bacteroidales bacterium | reverse complement strand
TGGTATATGGGATTATAAAAAGGAATTGGAAGCTGATAGATTAGCATTAAGTAAATACATCTACGAAAACATACCTAGTGTCAAATACTTTGATTTATCCATGGTATACTGGGTTAAGGCACCAAATTGTGATAAAAGGTTTAAAAACGAACAGATTATCTTTAACAGAGTGTTTGTCATAAAGGATGTTGTAGATGTTGCAATCAGTAATACATTAAATGGGAATTATTCAAAGTGTATACAATACGTTGATTCTGAGAAGCGTGGTGACTGGTCATACTTTGTAAAGGATTTCTTAGAAATAGCGGAAGAACACACAAAAAAAGGAATACTTACTAAGAAGAAAGTTGATCAAATTACAATAAAGAAACTAACACCTGTATTAGAGCATGCCAGGCAATCAATAAAAAAACAACTATGTGTGGTAAGAGGTAAAGCAGGTACAGGTAAGACTCTGGCACTATTAAGACTGATGTATGAACAAGTTAGAAATGATGAGGATTCGCATGGACATCGTTGTCGCTTACTAACATTCAATAATATGTTGGTATCAGATTTGAGAATGACATTAAAAAATATAGGCGGATATACTCCTGCAAACGCTTCTATAGGTACACTTCATCAGTTTTTCTATGATATTTATAAAAAATCTCCTGTTCGTTACTTACATATGGATAGCACGAAAACTAATAGCATAATCAACACCTGTTTGACCCGCGTGTTAAAGTTTAATTCATTATTAAATAGGCTATCTCAGGAGAATGAAATATCAGATATCTCTGCGTTGTTAGATATTCTTGATTCAGAAATCGCTAACAATAATGCTTCGATCACCAGTGATGAAAGAAAAGAATACAAGGACTATAAAAAGTATTTGCAGCAAAAGAAAAATGGGGTTTCGGAGAAACTATCGGAGTATGCCCAACAATATGTAGATTATAAGAAGAGGGTTTTTGAGGAGAATTATCACCGTAATGAATTCTTAAATGGATATAACGTCATATTAGAGGAGTTATATCTAATTTTTCATAACCTGGACGAATTTGTTCAGAAGTATAATTTCAAAATCTCTTATCCTATAGATGAAATCAAAAATTCAGAACAATTCAAGAATAGATATCAAGAATTGTATAATGAATTTATGAATAATTCCATCCATAAATTACAGGTGGAATATGACAAGAACGATGAAGTTGCTGATAGTTTTTTGCATAATCTTGAACAATTAGACAAGGAGGCAACGTCATACTATTCAAATGGCTCGATTGAAGAGGTAAAGGATTTTATTAATCAAGGTTTTAAATCAATAAATGGACATGTCAATTGGTCTAAGCTGATATTGGTAGATGAAGCTCAGGATTGTCTAATATATGAAAAGGCTTTATTGTTTGAGCTACATGGTTCTGATAATGTAGTTATCGCAACCGGAGGCCATGACCAGTTAATCAGATCCGCTCAAGAAAACGATTGGACTCAATTGTTTGGTAATAAGTTGTTGTCGGAGACAATAACATTGAGAGGCGTTAGTTATCGTCAAAAAGGCAACATCATTCGCTTTTTAAATTCTTTTGCGGAAGAATTTAATATTGAAACAAGACTAAATGTGCCTGATGAACTATTAAATTACGGTAAAATAATAATAGATAGCCGCTGTACATTAGGTAATGAACTACCAAAAGATATCATCGATTCACTCCATAATGGAGGAAAAGTAATGGGATGTAGTAATTATGAGAATATGATGTTCTTATTCCCTAAAGAAAATTATTTAAAATGGAATACACCAGATGATGACAGCTTTGATGTTCAAATAGATAGTAACGATACAATTGTAATAAGTAAAACGCCATCAGAGCGTAGCCTAAATGTTGATCTACCAGAGTATTTAAAGGCATTAGATGGTACCGTAAATGATAAAAGAACTTTCCTTAGTAATGTTGGACAGGATAATACAAGGTGTTTATTATATGAATCATGTCGTGGGCTAGAAGCATGGAATGTAATGTGCATTGACTTAGATACATTCTATTCTGAGAAAATCGATTCAAAAAATGCCATAGAATATGCAGAGACGATAGCTGGTAGCTTATTTGAAGAAGGAAAGGATAAGTATATCAAACAATATGCTGCATTATGGTGTTATATGGCCATGACACGTGCCATAGATACACTCTATATAAAATTATCTGATCTGGATAGTTATTTCTCAAGGTCACTAATGAGAATTGCAAACGAATTATCATTTGTAGATGTACTTAAGGATTGAGAATAAAGCAGGGACGGCCACCAAGACCGTCCCTGCATCATTAATAAAGGTTTAAGAGTCATTCTCCTTCCCCCTCAATCTCCACAAACCGAGCCTCAATCGTCATATCCCGGTAAATATCAACGCTAGTCTCCCGGCCTGAATCAGACCAGTATCTGCTGTGCCATCCGGCAAACCGCCATCCCTCAGCAGGCGTAGCAACCAAATCCACACGCTCATCCATGTGATACTCCTCCTTCAGCGGTGTCACGGTAACCGTGCCGCCCTCCTCAGGATCCGCATACACTTCCAGCGTATAGGTCTCGTCACTCTCGCATACCGGGTAGATATCCCAATCAAAGTTCTGGGTCATCACAAACCGGCGGGTAGGATTGGTGTTGGCCATGTCATCGCTCCAGCCCACAAAGTGGAAACCGTTGTCAGGTGTAACCGTAACCTCAATCTCATCGCCGTAGTGCAACTCCGTGCCGTTGCCCTGGATTGAGCAGCGACGCTCCTCAAGCCAGAACTCCTCAGTCCTTACAGAGTGGAAAATAGCCGTCAGCTCAAACTGCTTCACGGCCACAATCGTCCTGGGGTTCTCGGTGCGTCCGTCACTCCAGCGTACAAACTCGTAGCCATGGAACGGCACAGCCTCAATCTCGCACTCCTCGCCGTGATCAAAAGTCACATAACCGGTATCAGGCTCCACACGGCCATAGTCCTCATTATTCACGCCCAGATAGCACTCATACCTTGACTGGATACGTGTAAACACAGCCGTCAGGTTCACGTCACCCTGAACAGTCACGCTGCGCACAGCCTCCGTGTTCTCCACATCATCCTGCCAGTGGTCAAACCGCCATCCGCTGTTAGGCTCGGCCTCCAGCTGGGCAGTCTCTCCGGGCCTGTAACTTCCGGTACCGTTCACCGTACCGGCTCCCGTAGGACTCACCGTACCACGCACCGTATAGTGCTGGTCAAACACAAATATAGGCTCAATCGTATAGTCGCGGTCCATCCTGATCGTCCTCGGGTTCAGGCTGACGCCGTCACTCCAGCGCAAGAAAGCATAATTCTGCTTTGCCGATGCCTGAACCACAACTTGCGTGCCTTCGGCATGCTCTGATATGCCCGCATGGGTAACACTGCCCTGAGCATCGTCCGGAGCAATCACATTCAGGTTATACATGATCGGACTGCCGCCGTCATAGAACGCCTGAATAAGCTGCTCACCGCTCTTCTCACCGGTACCAGGATTAACATAGAAGTACCTAAGGAAAACCTTAGGTTTCCCCACATTAGGCATCCCAAACTTAGCAGCATACTGCTGCAGCAAGTTTACAGCCCCAACGGCAGGCACCAAAGGCTCACAGAAAGTACTACCGCGGCCCACACCGGTAACCGTGCCCACGGTCTGCGGAGCAGTGGCCATAACCACCAGCCTAAGCACATCGGCCTGTTCAGGAACGCTACCAAGTCTGAACATAAAGCTGCCGTCACTGATAGCCGCCGCAGCCACAGCCGG
The DNA here is from genome assembly GCA_902774335.1 of uncultured Bacteroidales bacterium. GTDB lineage: Bacteria > Bacteroidota > Bacteroidia > Bacteroidales > Bacteroidaceae > Colenecus. Next base: position 72,108 of record CACYHW010000011.1, on the reverse strand, counting down.
CTGCTCAATACCGGTAAGAGTAGGAGGCAAACTCAGCGGCTGTCCGCCGCAGCGCACCACCCAAAAGTTCAATCTCAAATACAAATTGGAACCTGTCAGCTTAGCCTTCTGCCCCAAAACCCTACGGCCGCTCTGCGTCTTGGCCGCTTGGTTCCAGGCCTGGATCTGCTCAGCACTCAAATTCTTCCAGCTCTGTGTCAGCAGCCGGAAAATACTCTTAATAACAGACTGGTCCGCGGTACGCTTCTTGGTACCGTGCCCCCGGGTGCGGATAAAAATCGCACCCTTGTTACTCGATGCCGTCACGGACATCCTGTCAAATGCAATAGAAGGTTTGTATCTCATAATAGTACGTATTAATAGTGAAACAAAAATCCCCGGCAGGGACTCATCTCTGCCGAGGACTTTCCCCTAAAGGGTTACTTAGGTTTGCCTTGTGGGCTTAATCACCGTTACCTTCATCAAAAGGGTCGTTGGTTGCGCCCAGCTCCACCTCACGGAGGATGTCGGCGCTCTTCTCACCAGTCACCGCATTGACAAAGAAGTAGCGGAGGAAGATCTTGGTGCGGCCTGCACTGGGAGCTCCGTACTTATTGTCATAAGCAGCCTTGATGTCCATGGCACCGGCCACCACGCTGAACGGGTCAGCAAAGGCACTTGCCTTGTCAAAGGCGTTGCTTACACCACGGCTGGTAGGAGCTGATGCCTCAATAACCAGACGCAGGTTAGCCACATTCTCCGGAATGCTGATAAGTCCGAACTTGAACTCCTGCTCAGTCAGCTGAACAGTGCAAGCAGCCGGAGCATCCACGCCCACCAGGGCAGGGGGGTTAGCCACAGCATTGCCGCCGCAGCGTATAATCCAGAAGTTCAGCCTCTGGTAAAGGTTCAATCCGGATATCTTGGCGGCATTACCCAGAATAGAGCGGCCAGCCTGACTCTGAGCCAGGTTGTTCCAGGCACTGATCTGGGCAGTGGTCAGGTTCTTCCAGCTCTGGGAGAGCTGCTTAAAGATTCCCTTAACGGTTGATTGACTAGCGGTGCTGGTCTTCTTGCCATAACCGCGGTTACGGAGATACTTGCGGCCCTTGGCCTTAGCAGCGGTCACGCCCTTGGCGCTACCACTCATCTCCTCAAATGCAATAGAAGGTGCATACTTCATAGTAGTAAATGTTTTAGATGGTTGATTAATTAGTTTGTTTTCTCGTGGTATGTTTGAAGCTTCTTATACCCTTATTTAATTCTCAATTCTCAATTTTCAATTCTCAATTTTAGAGGTCGCATTGACATATCCTGTCATCACACCTGGTGGCTCCGGCCAGCCCCGTGGCCACGCTCATCCAGCAGGTCTCCACAAAGTACTTCCGCCCAACTTCAGGTTTCACCGTCAGCCTGTCCGTATAGACCTTAGTAACATCCGCAAAGTTCCGTTCCGGAATAAACCCCGCATCCACCAGAACCGGCAGCCCGCCGCCGTATGTCTTGCCGGCACTTGCCGCCGCACTCATCCGCACCGCCAGCCTATAACCCGCACCGGGGTTCACCAGACGGCTCAACTGAATCAGTCCAGGAGTAACAATGATATTGCTATACTCCACATCAGGAATCGCCGGAATCAGAGTAGGGGGCATCGTCAACATCTCCAGGCCCAGCAGCGCCCTGTTACAGTTCAGAGTAACGTAGGCATTAACCGCAGCACTCTTAGTCCTCATGCGGCTCCCAAAGGCATAGGCTGCAGCAAACGCAGCCCACGCCTCAGCCTGCTCCGCAGTAAGGCGCTTAAAGCTCCTGCCCACACGGGCAAACAGAGCACGACTGTTTTTTTGATTGGGAGTAACACGCCCCGGCTGATGGCAACGTCCGCTCAGTATGGTTCCGAATCTCGTGCTGCGGGCTGTGACCGCACCCGCGCTGCCAGACATCGCCCCAAACGGAACAGAAGAGAGTGTTTTCATGGTATCAGAATGTATCTAGTATCAAAAATGACCTATACAAAAATATACACTAAAAATGCCTTTTGCAACTATTCAGAGCCCTTTTTTACACACAAAACCGCCACTTGTGCAACTTTATTCCCTATTGGTCTTTAATTAGTTTTTATTGGTCCATACACATCGTAACTTTGTGCCCTGATATTTGATTGAAATTTATGGACTCCGCTTACCGAATCACCCCCGAACGCATCAGTTCCCTCCAACCCGGACAGATCTTCGTCTTCGGCTCCAACCATTTTGGACATCATGCTGGTGGCGCCGCCCGCTTCGCCCTGGACCATTTCGGAGCAGAGTGGGGCAACGGTGAAGGCCTCCAAGGCCAAAGCTACGCCATCCCCACCATGGAAGGCCTCCCCAGCACCCGTCAAGCCGTAGAGCGTTTCATCGCCTTCGCCCGCCAGCACCAGGAATACACCTTCCTCGTAACCCCCATAGGCTGCGGCATAGCCGGCTACACAGCCGATGAAATCGCCCCCTTCTTTGCTGATGCCAAAGACCTCACCAACGTCTATCTGCCCGAGTCCTTCCTCAAAGTCCTCCTCCGCAAATAACAGATTATCAAAAAATACCTATATTTGAAAACACAAACAATCAGGCCCTATGTCAATACTTATCTACATTGCCGCCTTCATATGGATTTTGGGCGAGATATTTGGCTACTTTAGGAAAGGTAAGTAACCACCGCGGCTGCTTTTTCAGGTGTCCAGTTTTGACTTTTCAATATTGCTGCTTTCTCCGCAGTTCTTCTTCCTGCTGCTTACGTTTCTGAGACTCGATGTAGTCCTCATCGTCCTCATGCATATCAAAATCGTCCCAATCAAACATAGTCATAGCATTTTATCGTTTGTTTCCCATTGCGGTAGGTATGGAATGTACTGAATTACTTGTACTGATAGGCCATTTTTCTGATTTTGAATGGCTTTTCTTCTTTCCCTTAGTTGTATTAACAGTCTTACTACTATGTTTCTTATTAGTAATATTGGATGGTATCATTGAAAGGTATTCATGCCTTTCCTCTTCTGTTAGGGTACCCTCTTGCTTCTTAATTCGTAATAACCTGAATCTCTCAGCTTTATCTTTATAAACAGACGTATACCAGAATCGTTCTTTCAACCAATCATACTGTTCTTCTGTAAGTTTGGAATTTAACGTCCATTCTTCATTCCAGGGACAGTACCATTTGCTCAGATTTAACTGATCAATAATAGAATCAGCTCCAACGTTTAATTCACGTGCAATGGCGCTTATACGTAAGCTTTTATTATTTGTTCCCTCCATAATTAATCGTATTTGTTTGAGTCATAGAAAGAATCATGATCATCCTCCTTGTCATAATTTGAGTAATCATAATTGGACTGTTGAATCTGAGATTGCTTAAATTCGTTATTCTTATCTTCATCAAGCAGATCCCGTTTCTGTACACGACCGAAATAGTCAAGTGCATAGCCTGCCTTTGGCTTGCGGGTTCCCGGTGTTTTAAAAACAACGTTATCATTTGTTGTCGTGTCTGTTCTTATAATAGTCGCAATGTCTCCGATTGTATTCTTAGGAGTACTGTTTCCGTCTTTGGAAGCAGGTCGCTTAACGGTCTTATTTTTAGGTTTCTTTTGTTTCTTACCAGTATTTAGTGAAGGCTTTTGCTTCCAGCCATTCAAGCGGCATAATTCTTGATGTTGGGAATATTTCTGTCTAAAATACTTGAGTATAGCACCTCTCAGAAAGAATGATGCTTGAGTATACACTTCTTTCGGTACTATTTGTTGTTTGGCTTTCCTGTTTTCAAAGTATCTGTCTATATCTTCTTTAGTATAATCACTACTTGTCTCTTTAGGTGTTGGGGATGAGGCTTTATTTTTCGATCGTGGTATTTGTAAATCTCTATTTGGTGTATTGGGGAGTTTTGATGGAGCAATAGGATCTGATGTCCCTATGGGTTTAATAATCCCATATGAATCAATTTTCTCCTCAATGAAGTCTACCGTTCCATCCGGATTAAAAACGTATGCCATAACAATGTTATATAATAAACTCCTTTTCCGCTTTTCCCCAGAGTATGCTATTTATCTCAAAAATAGTAATCCAGTACACATTAGTAGTACACAAATCCCAATTTCCTTTCAAGTCCCTCATAATTTTCCTTCAGGAACCTGAAAATTGGCGGTATCTGTGTCCGTTTTATTATCTCACTGATTAAAGCTACATCATGTATGGCTGATAAGTCTGTATCAACATTTTTAGTATATCCGGTAAGTGTTTTTGCTCCAGTTTCATTTTTAAACTTTAGAGCATAACTATCAGACCCCCAAAGTGTACGACAACTGCTGAAATGAACATATCGATTCCTAAACACATTACCACCAATCTCCTGTAATTCTTCTAAAGAAATAGATTCCTTTTCACCCTCTAGACAAATGACATGTGGCAAGCCATGAAAACTAAAGTAAAGAATGCCATATCTATCTACATACTCTTTCTTTTGGAATTGCTTAAGATAGTAGGTAAGTTCACTGAGTGTTGCAACATGGCGGTATAAATAGGGGACTTTGTTCATTTCGCTGATAAATTTTATCAGCGGTTCAGAGTTCAAGCTTCTACGGTTGCCCTTTGTAGTTATTTGCCACTCAGTTTCAATGCAAATAATCCCTTTCATATCACTCCTTAAAGTAATTAACCGTAAACGCCCTGCACCGCCTATTAGTCTGCCTAACAGTCCCCAAAGAGAACCGTCCAAACTTCTCAAATATATCCAGTCCGCGAGAAAGGCTTATAGTCCAGCCGTTGTTAAGCTTAATGCTCCTGTCATGGTCAGCGTCAAAGTAGTAGTTAAACTCAATACCCACGGCCTCCAGCTCGCTCTTAAGCTCATCAAACGTATCAATCATCTCCGGAACCTTGTCATCATCATTCTGGGTATGAACCTCAATGTAAAGTTCCTCATTGTTAGTGCAGCATTCCCGGGCAGTCTGAATAAACTCGATCAGGTTGTCTATCTGGAACGGAGCTCTTATGTAAGGATCCGTAATGATAATCTCAGATGCAGTCTCCAGATAATCTCCAAACAGTTTCTTATATGATACGTTTGATTGGTTAGCCCTAATCTCCGTATACTTGGCAACCAATTGCTTAGTTACCTTCTTTTCAATTGGAGCCTCTGTCTCAGATGCTGCATCGGTAGCCTTGGTGCCGGCAGTAGTGTCGGGAAGTTCTGCAGTCTCATCTTCAGGGAGAGACTGTTCCATCACCGGAACAAAATCATTCTCTATCTGCTCCAGAGTATATATCCTATGCTTCTGGCCAGTCTTTACGTTGATATACTCAAACTTGGCTGGTTCAGCTTGGAAAGTCTCATCTATCACATAAAGCTGGTCCTTGACACGTTTCCTGCATTCTGCTGCAAACTCAATCAGCTCGTATGCTTCCTCATCCGTAAACTTACCATCAGGATAAAGCAACTTAACCATACCGCTAAAAGTCTTCCTTATAGCCAGATGGTCACGCTCAGACAGTGATCCGTCAAACTGAGCGTAGTTCTTCAGCAGGCCAGTCAGGTCTGTGTTACGCATAGAGTGGAGTACAGCTGCAATGTAATCGGTAATCAGGCCATATCCCTTGGAGAAAGAATCCTTCTTAAGCATCTTTATTTCCCATCCGGGATTGTAAAGATGAATTCTATCCAGGAAAGCACCCTTTACGAATGATGTCGGTATGCTCTCAAACAAGTGACTGTTCTTCAGCATATATCTGACGGTATGCTTTGTGTTACCCACAAAGCTCATCGATGCGCTTGCCTCATGTGTAGCCTTACCTCTGTTGAACGATTTGTTGGCCAGGTAGTTCTGCATAATATCAATCAGGGTAGGCTCTACGGCACGTCCTTTTTGCTGTTCAAACTCATCCCAAGCCACCACATCCCAGTAGCCAACAAGACCCAGTAGTTCCTTGTTACCGGACATTTTTACAAACAGGCGTGCCGAAGTCACATCACCGCCGCTTACCAGCACTCCGTACGGAGATAGTTCCTGGAATACATGGCTCTTACCGGTACCCTTAGGTCCTAACTCCATAAAGTTGAAGTTATTCTCCACATGGGGCAACAGTCTGGCTAGCACTATGAATTTCTCTCTGCGGTTCATCTGTTCCGGATTCAAGCCCACAGTATGCATCATAAAGTCCAGCCACTCATCAGTGGTAAAGTTCTTCCTCTGGTCAATGAACTCTTGTACATCTATATTTGATATCTGGATTGGCTTCAAAGTCTGGATATCCCACCTGACCCTCACATCTTCTCCCTGCAGATAACCTATAGTCACAATACACCAAACGCCGTTTCCGGACAACAGCTTAGGGTTGGCTCTTACGAAATCCGTTCCTATAGGCACATGGGTAAGACCAAGATTGGCAAATTCCGCCTCATAAATATCCAGCCTCTCATTCAGAGTTGCTGTTATCTTATCAATAACACGATACTTACCTGCATCTTTGATTTTTCCCTTCACTGTCTCGGCTTCAGCACGGTGTACATAGTTATTCTTAATAACCTCTTTCACCTTCTCCAATCCGCTCTCAATGGCCTCTTCATCATCAGTAGCACAGTACTGGCCAAGCAGGTACTCAAGCACGTAAGTAGGGACGGGCAGACCACCCTTAACCTGGAATGCCAGATCCTTTCTCACAACCTTGCCTAAAAAGGCACTCATGATTTTGTCCTGTAGTGTCATATCTCGGTTTTTAGAAGTCTTGTTCAATCATTGTGTTATTCTTAACTGTCTCCTTAATGAGCGGGTTCAGTCTGTCATCCACATCATAAACCCTCAGCTGGAGCACACTTGCCGTTACAGGTTTATTCAGGTTAAGTGTTACCTCATAAACCCTGTTATTCAAGTTCGTAGCATCGGTGCTGGCCAGTACCAGTTCTTTCTCCTCAGTTACCGGAGTATCGCCGCTAAATACCTGGCATACTATCTTACGCTCAGTAACTGTCATAGATACTGCTTCAGACTGTATGATATTGAATTTCAAACGGCTGCTCACCATATTAAGATTATGGCTCATAAGAGCAACATCAACCTTATCAGTCTTTTCTGTCTTTCTGGTCTTGCTCTTTATAACCGGTATCAACATCTCCTGCAGAGTGGCACCGCCGTGAGCAAAGTTGTAACCGCCGGGGGCGGCCAGCCTGTTCGTTCCTTCAGGTACTGCCACATAGAGTGGGGCGGTACTCTTAATACCGGATACCTTCTCAAGCGGGAACTTCACAATACCATCTTGTGCCGCATAACTATCAGTTATGTAGTATCTTGTCTTAATTTCACTGTAACTATCCTTTATACTGTGCTTATCCTTTTCCTCAAAGCGGATATCATTATAAATGAATCCATGATCGGCAGTGATAATCACATTTGATACATTCCAGGTAGCATGTAATTTCTTCACAAGAACAGCAAGCTGATCTATTGCAGTTCTGCATGAACGGATTATCTCAAACGGGTTCTGCGGATGGCTATTCTCATCAATAACATCGTGGAAAATATACACAAGTGGCCGTTTAAAAAGTTCTCTGTTACTTGTCTGGTCACCGTTCATTACATCCTCATACTTCACGCAAACTGCGCCCTCCCTATATCTGCTCACATGAGCTGTGCGCTGCTCTGTAGTTGTCAGTATCTGGCCATCTATAGCCATATCGGTACCTTGCAGCTCGAGTGTTCTGTGTGGCAGTAAAGCCATTTTACAGAACTTTGTTTCAGTAGGCAGCATAGCCCTGTATGCCATAATCTTGGCAATATGCTTCTCCTTGGCCAACTCTTGCATAAGCTCTTGGGCAACCTCATAACGGAATGCATCAGATATAATGATTACCTGCTTGTTGTTAGGCTCGCTCTCATTTGCAAAGAAATCCTCCTGCTTTCCTATGCTCAGGCTGTCAAATAAATTGTCCTGCTCCTTAACACAAGTCAGCCATTCCAGATTCATCACATTAGTCAGTTTGGCATATTCCAAGTCAAGTTGTTTCTTTACATCATTCAGGCTGCTCTCAATAGGAATGTCCTTTGTTATCAGTTTGTGGTATGCCTCAAGTGAATGCCTATAATACATATCTGCCAGATACATTTCATCCAAATAGAGCTGGACGTATGCTTCTGGCTTATTAAGCTTCAAGGTACCAACAGAGCGTACTTTGTCATAGTACAGAGCCACCTGCTCAATGTAGTATATCACGTCCTGAATGTCTGCTCCAAACGGGAATTTCAGTGATAATTCACGCATCTTGGTGTTTACTGCAGCCGGATCAGCCAGCAGCTTCTTTTCAAGCAGCTCTTTCAGTATCGGCCAGCACAATGCCTCAGTCATGTAATGATAAGTAGCATCAGTGCCATATACGCTTATTATTTCCTCCTCCTTAATGTCCTTACCCAGATACTTCAATGCTTCAGTGAACTTCTCGGCCAGTTGCCTGCTGTTTACACCGTAAGAATATACTTTGGTTTGCTCATTAAGCATTACGCTATTGGATATCTTATACTGCTTATAATCATCAGTCTGGGATAGAGCCAGTAGCATCGTAATGCTGTTATACTTCAGGCTTTCCGCAATCTCCTTAACCTTCAAATCTGAATTCGGATTGTATGATATACCGAATATATGTGTCAACTTTGTATCTACAGCCTTTTTTGCATCATTATTCTTGGATAGCCTATAGAAGAAATCGTTCCTCTTCTTCTCTTCGGTAGGTAATCCCAGAATAATCATCTTCACAATGATGGGTTCCCAGTCCAACAGCTTCTTTTCGCCCATATATGATGATATAAATGCTCTGCAGGCTACATCCTCACTGAATGTCTCCGGAGTAAACATACCGACCAGCATAGTGCTGATTTTGGTCGTCAACAGTTCACTCACGTTGTTCTTTATAAACAACCTGAACTTTTCCGGAAGGTTATACTGCTGCATAAAGCTGGCGTAATCGTCCTCCTTATACTCCATATTTGCCTTAAGCATATCCAGGAGTGGGAACTTCAGCATTTGAGCTTCAGTATGGGGATATGTCCCATCTGTAAAGAGCAGTATAATGCGCTTATCCTTCCAGTCATGCTCAATGGCATACTTAACATTAAACCATGCGCCGTCAAAGACCTTATAGACATACTCTTCACCCCAAGTAGCCTCTTCAAGCTCCGTAGCTATCATATTCATCTTATCGAATATGAACAGCACGTGTAGCTGCGGGTTCCGCTCAAAGTAATTATATATTCGTTCTTGTACCATATCAAATTACTTAATCTTTTCCAGTACATCTCCAAACTTGGCATAGTTCACCACCACACCATCATCAAGATCAAAGCTTATAGCTTGCTCGGCCACTACTTGTAAACGCTCGTGATACTCACGGCACTCTTCCAAGTCCTTCTGTAGTGTTTGGAGTCTGCGGTTCTCAGCTGTAGAGAGTAAAACTGCACGGTTCTCCAGCTCGTTTATCTGGTTCTGAAGGAACTCGATGTAGGGTAACAAGTAGTTGGTGCGTACTCTCTCAGCAGTATAGGCATCCATACGATGCATATATGCCAGGCACTTAAAAGCACCTTTCTTTGAGGAAAAGAGCCAGTAGATAGGCCTGTTCTGATACATCTTTTTGTGGTCCTTCCAAAAGTCCTTCTGCACATAGTTGGAGATGGTTGTACCCATGGCCTTCTCCATATAGTTCAGATTCTCAGTAAGGCTCTCCTCACCAAAGGCTATACGTATAAAGTCTGCTATTCTGCTGCTTAAGTTATCGTCAAAAGGTGAACTCTGGGGTAATACTGGAATCAATCCATCATCATCTATATAAACATTCTCGCCGTCAATGCTGTATGGAGCAAGCTCTTCATCAGTCGGGTTGGGGTGGGCAATGTTAAGTCCTGGTCTATCCAAACGATACCGCCCCATCCAAACACCCACAGCATAACTGATGAGTTGCTTTATTAGTACATCATCATGCCATATTATTTCATTATCTTTTATAGATATTTCGCCTTGCTGAAGTATGGTAATCTGATCAAGTGGCACATCAGGAGTAAGTTCATCTTGAAGGCCATAAATCTCAATAAACTGACGATTCAGTTCTTCTTCATTTTCATGAAGTGTACTATAATTTTGCTCACAAACAGCTTTATAATGTGCTACTTGTCCTTCTAATGAGCCTATGGCAAATTCTAAATTGACAGTTTCTCCAGCTTCTTGTATCGCTGATTCATTCCCTAAGAGTGGGCTGGTAATAAAATTCCATGAGGTCTCATGGGCATCCCAGTCAAGTCTCGAAATTGAAATAGAATTATTAACAATATCTATAAGGCCATTAGGTATAGTTGGTATTAATGGGAGGTTAAGAAAGTCTCCTACAAGAACATTTAATGTCGGGTTCAGTATTTTCAACAAATACTTGGAACATTTAGAATTTAAAAATGCTTGAATAACATATAAATAATTCACATCAGTCCTGCTAAACATAGCAGATCCACCACCTCCAAAAATACAGTTATCCATATATCTAAGAGCTATGTCGCTGCTTGAAATAGAACTCCATGTAATACCATGCTTAAAATAATATCGGGTATTCTGAGGCCTAGATTTTATTTTTCCATTATCATCTCGGACGTTTCTTAAAATCTCACCGTCATTTTCCCAATTAACAACAAAGTTTAATAGTCCATACCATTTTCTAGAACCTCCGCCTTTGCAGTAAGGATACCATTTGTGGTAAAAAGTATGTGAAATATCATCAATATTAAAACCTATCTTCTCAATAGCTACTTCATGCCACAATCTAGTAAATTTTTCATTATCACATGTGTCTAAACCTTTGACAGCATGTACATAATTATTTAGCGTATTATCATGGAATGTATTAACAATGTTTTCACTAGCCCAGTAACCACCTATAGATAGGCTAGGAATATTATCAAATTTTGTTTGTTCAACTCTGGGATAATATATGCCTTTAGTGTGATTCTCTTGTGCCTTAAGGAATAGTTGTTCTTTTTCGCTGCAATTCCTTCCATCTACAAGTCGATAATATACTCCGTTATTAGTAAGACTAATATCATTACAATAATGTGTGTTACTTATTACGAAAGCAGCATTTTGAACGACTTCACCGCTAAGTTCATCAAATGTGCGAGGTCCGAGATGTATCAGGGAATCTATATGCAAATTGTCAAGTAATGAACGGCGTAAACTCTCAAAAGAAGAAAGAAACATCCATGAGTGCATATTGATCATGCCATACTTGCCCTGATCTGCCAAACGACTGCTGGCTAATAACATGAATGTTGAAAATAGATCAGCTTTACCATCCTCGTAATTACGTCTTACGTAATTAGATAAAACTTCTGTCATATTTCCTGCGCCCATATATGGTGGGTTCATGACAAGCGCCGAATATTTTTCTGTTAAAGTCAGCATTAAAGACACAGCAGGCATTATTTCCTTCACGGTGTCTGGTATAATGTTCTGATTCAACCAATAATTGAACATTTGCTTTAATTCAGCTCTAGTAATATCTGATAGTTCAAACTTCATTATCGAACCTAATGAATCAGCATCTTCCATTAGCTTAAAGCATGCTGTAAGTTCGTTATAGAACTGTGTTGATGGCGTTTCTTGTATAAATTCTTTTATCCGTTCATATACTTGTTCTTGTGGGATAGCATTGGGCATATCAATAACAATAGGTAATATATGCGCATCAGTAAAAGAACGGTCTTTTTGGCATGCTTTAAGTATTAATGCAAAAGTTGCTAATTGTTTTGCTCGTGTATCAAGATCAACACCTCTCAGGTTTTTGGTAAAGATGTTTTCTATTGCTTCACTGCGTGAATAACCCTCATAAATATATAGGTCGTAAAGTAAATCAAAACATTCATTTAATATATGGCCGGAACCGCATGCCAGATCACCCACAAGTAGGTCTGGTAATTCGACGTAATTGTAAATAGCTTCTTGTGGCGTAGGTGTTGATGGCTCTACTAAATATTTCCACTTAGGTTTAAATATGCTTGCCGCATCAGGATGATTGTCTAAATAAATGCGTCCCACAGTGTTCTGGACCATATATTTGACAATCCAGTTTGGGGTAAATATTTGGGTTGCAGCAGCTATCTCGTCGACATCGTACCTTCCTTTTTTGGCAAATACTTCGTTTTTGCGCTCTGAAATATAGAACTGATACAGCCAGCCTATGAGTTCCGGAGTTTCATAATCACTATCTGTAATAAAATCAGTATGATTCAGCATATCTATGAAACCTCCTTCTGTAAGTATGTCATTAGGCAGCAGCAACTCTGTATAGTCAGCCACTGCTCCAAAGCACTTGTACAAGATAGGATTATCGTGACAATATGCTGTTACTAATAATGCGAATTGCTCTGTTGTTTTGGAGTCGTCATCTAGTAGCTCCATCAATAACTGGCGCTGTCGCTCCTGCATCTGTGGCATTCTTCCCATGCGGGCATCATCTACAATCCTTGGAGTGCGTGTAGCACCCACGTAAGATAAGACGGGTTCAATAAGTCCGTTCTTCATCAGAATACGGATAGCAACAAGTCTGTTAAACCAAGTATAAGCGGCTTCCTCATATACCTCCTTGATTCCCTTCTGCTGTACTCGGTTGTATAGTGCCTGCCATTGGTAGTAAAAGCCTTCTGTCTGGAGCTGGCCATTCCAGAGCGTACCGCCCTGCATCAGCTGCGGGTGCATGTGTTCCGGCACATTTCCTTTCCGGTCAAAGCCCAGTGTAATTATCTTGGCTTCTATGCCTGCTTTAAGCCTGTTGCGAGCCTCTACGGCAAACTTCTTTATTCTATTCGTATCCATACCGTTCCTTACTTGATAATCATGATGCTGCCGTTATTTGTAAGCAACTTGGTGAGCTGCTCCCTTAATCCAGCCAGATAGTTTTCTATATCTTTCTCGTCTTTCAGGGGTTCTTTAGTCTTGGTTTCAAGAGTTACCTGCTTAATGTAATTATGCTTAGGCTCAGCAACTTTTGTCTCAGGTTGTGGCTTATGGGCATTCACATAATTGATAATCTTCTCAACTTGCTCTTCATAGAACTTGTCGGTATTCGTATTACCGTCCAATATCAGGATATTATCAGGAGCTGTCTTGGATGCTATCGTGTTCTCTCTGTTAGAAAGTACAGTTAATGGAACACTTTGTTCCTTTGCTACGCTCTCAAGATAATCAAACTGCTCGTTGTAAGCAGCGCGTATCTTGTCTCTGTAACCTTGTCGTACAACCTCAAGCGTAGCTTCAAGGTCTTTTTGCAATTGAATATATTTCCTGAATCCCTTAATAGGCCACGTGTCAGTTTCTATCTTCAAGAACTCGGTTACCTTTTCCTGTTCATCAATTGGTATGAACGAGAAATTGTATTCGTTATCTGTTGCAAACTTCTTGAGCCTCTTATACGCCGGCAGCTGGTCATGGGTAAACTGTACAATCTCCTTGCACTTATCTACAATCTCGCGGGCCTCAGCATTCCTATCAATGATTGTCTGGAAGTACTTCTGGGGGTCACGCTCATCAAGCCAGGATTCAAACATGTCTATAGCTTGGTGTATAGGCTCGGCAAAAGGATATGAACTTATCTCAAATTCTACCTTTCTGTAGCCATCACGGAAGTTGACCAGGCTACGTGGATTCTCTTTTTCACGGCTCATCCTGAACAGTTGTGTACTGTCTGTGGTTGTGAATGCCTCAGAAACACCAAATATGTTCTTCCACGCAGCCGTAAACTTGTTTATCAGTTCCTGTGATATGGCTTTTGCCTGCCTCAGCGTAAACTTGTTAGTCTCAGTTACAATGCGGTTTGCCACAACACTTGTCTCAACATTTGGGTTGTTGGAGTATGAATAATCACGTGTATGGCGGCGCACAAGCTCATTCACAACATAGAGTGTGCAAATTGGATCCCATCCGTACGGTGCCTTCGTAAACTTGCTCACAACATCAGCAACATTAGCCTCCACAAACTGTTTGTTCAAGTAGATATCAACCTCATGTTCCGGCTCAGTAAGCATTGCATTCATACCTTCATAATCACCGGTATTGATCGGCCTCATTATTGCCTTCTTCAGAGCTTCAGTATTGCGCGGTATTGAAGGATGGTCAACCAGATTTCCTTTGGTATAGATACTAGCCAGATGCTTCTGTATAGCATTATGGAATCTCTCGGCTCCACGTTTGCCACCCAGCTCTACATCGTCAACCACTGTCATGCCGCATATCACAGGGCAAGTGTCAAGTATCTTTTGGAACTCAGGTGCAATAATGCTCTTGTACTGCTCCTCAGCACGTTTTTCAAATTCCTTGCGGGTATTGGCATTCTCTTCACTAGTCGCAGGTGTGGCTATATAACGGTTCACCTGGCAGTACCAGTAGAATGCATTCCTCAATTTCTTATTCTCTTTGAACTGCTGTCCAAGATAATAAACCATACGGGTAGGTGTATTCTCCATTGCCAGGATTTCTGGACTATCATAGTCTGCATCCACAGCAAACTCAACAGTTATATCAGGAGAGTTTGACAGGTAGTGCCGCTGCTTGATGGTACATCCTACAGCAAAAGAACGTGTCAAATACGTTTCTTTATTCTTGAGAGTGGTCAGATACTTGAATATAACATCACTCAGCATCACTGACTGTGTGTTGTTATCTATAGACTGGCTCTGAATCAACTGAGCCACCTTCATTTCCTCTTCGCTATAGAACGTATATGTATCCAATGTTCCGTTCTTGCCGGGTTCCCTGCGTATAATGTTGGTATCACACAGAAAGTCTAAAATCTTCTCAACCTCGTTCTTGATAGTCAGACGCGGGGTTTGGGTATCGTTTACAAGCAGGGTGGTTACGTTATCTATGTTGGCCGGGAACAGCAACTGGTCGGTCTGTGATATGTTGCATATCATAAACAGCAGGTTGGCCACGCGCACTGCAAGTTTCGGATCACGCTTGTATTCACGTGCCATACGCAGTGCGTTATCCACAGCTCTCTGGCCACGGGCCTGCAAGCCCTCCTCAAACATATTATTGTACAGCTCATCAAACGATACAAAACGGCCCAGTTCCTCCTCAGCGCAAGCCTTGGCGGTAGAATGGATAACCTTAATTATGCTTCGCTCATTACCCTTTACCTCCTTAGCTACATAGCCCAACTGCAGGAATGAGTTGAATACCTGCATAATCAGTTTGAACTGATACGGCACGAATGGGTAGTATGCTATGAAGTCTTCCTTGGATTCGTATGCAGTATAGCTGTTAGGCAGTTTGAACTGCAGTCCAAATGAAGCCTTCTGCTGCTCATACAGTTTACTCAGAGCCGGCACAACTTCGTCTTTCTTATCAAGAATACGCTTCTGTGTAATAACCTCTGGCTGGGTACCCTTCAGTGAAACCTTCACTTCAAAGCGGCCCATAATCTTACCCTCCTTATCTTTCTCCTCAGCAATATTGCAGTCATCAAGGACCTCGCTCAAATCCTGCTGTGCGGTACAGGCCACCCATACCTTATTCTCGCAGGTCTCAGATAGCTTAGTTATTATCTCCTGCAAGTTTAGATAACGGTCACGCTCCTTATTGATAAACTGGCTTACCTCATCAGCCAAGAGTATTAAACGATAATCCTCATCCTTATCTTTCAAGTACGCAGCCAGCTCAGAGCTGAACCTGTCTATACTGATATTGGTATCACGCTTCAGGATACGCTCTCTGATGCTGTCCTTATCCAGTGATGGGGCCAGCTCGCAAGCTATATCCAAAACCATGCCCAGTTCATTGTCAATCATATCGGCAGCCATGCCGGGATCATTCCAGTCACCACCTTCCTCGGCAATCCGTTCCTTGAACTTCTCAAACACGCCCTTCTCCAATAACGGTTTTTCCAGATTCTGTGCCAGTGTCAGGTTGAACTTGTTGAATCCACGCTTACCGTTAAACTCATTCCAGAACACATGGAGGAAAGCCTTCTTCTTATCAGTTGAGTTATCGTAGCTGGTCTCCAGGTTGAATATGCAGGTATCAATCGTGGCTTTCTTCAGCCAGTTGGCTATAGTAAGCATATTGTCATAGCTACAGCTAATATTGTGATTGGCATCCAGCGGGTCAATGGCCTTGATAGCCTCCAGCAGCCTCTCCAGAGCCTCTTCCTGTACATCAGGAGTGATGCAGTAATCCAGATACTTCAAGAAGTGAGATTTACCGGATCCGTAGTAACCGTCAATCCAAATACCTACATGGTCGTATGGCTTGTTATTCTTGATCGCATCCAGAATACGGTATAATCCATTGATAATCTCATCGGTAAATACGTATTCCTGAATCTCTATCTTCTCGGTTTCAGGGTCAAACTTGGTTGCACTTACTGCTGGGTTGACAGCACGGTTGATAGGTTTGCTGTATAACTCTCTAAGTTTCATATCACTCGTTGATTAGAAGGGTTGCACGATAGGTGTGGTTGTCGGGTAGGGTACCAAACAAACGGAATGAATTATTCTCTCTATGACCGGGGTAAAAGACAATAATCTTGTACCGGCTTGTGTCATTATAGTCCTCATAAAGTGCCAGCAATTCGTTGACACGCAGATATGGATACATACTGCCCACACCGTAAACAAACACGTATGGGCGTCTGAAATCATCCTTGATGTTTATATGATTCAGTATTCTTTCATGTAGGTACTTGACAAATTCCGGGCTGTGGGCATTACGAGTCAAAGTCTCCTGCGTATTTGGGGCTTGTGTAGGATCAGCCTTCTCCTTCTCCAGTTGATACTTCAGCATACTGGGATGCTTCAGGAATTTCTTCTGGTCCAGAAAGTTACAGAACTCATCAAACAGATTAAGAGTAAGCACATCTACGTAACTTATCGGACGTATCAGGTTTTCCTTGAACTCCTGTATCTGGCGTCGTATGTCATACTCCTTATCAGCAGGATACTGGTAAATAAAGAAATTGTAGAACAAGTCACCATTCTCAGGATCCTGGAACCCCGGACTGTTCAGTTTATCATCAAGTTCCTTTATGGTCATAAAATAGCCTTTTTAATCTTTTCAATCTCATACGGCTGCAGTAGGCATGCTTCAAGAAACCACTGCTCGCCAATCTGTATATAGTACTCAAAGTTGCTTGCATTGATAGCATGCAGTTTATCATCCTGGTCAAGCATGCCAACCTTACGGAGTATGGTAAGGTAAGCGCCAGCAACCTTTCGTTTGGTCTTGTCACTCCAAGAATCAACAAACTCATCTCTTGCAGACACCTCGTTAAACTCCATGTCAATATCTTCATATACCACAGACTTACTGATGCTGTTCCATTTCCTCATGGTAACATTAACATGAAAGTCAAAGCAAATCTTATAGGTCTTAAGTATTACAAAGAACAGCGCCACCTGCTGGTCATCTGCACTCATCATCTTGTAATCATTCCAGAAAGACACCGGCATTGCATCATAGCGGCGGCATATCTCCATAATGAACCTGTAACGTGACGTCTCAGCATTGATGTGGAGTAGCCTGTTATTGACCCTCTCATCTTTCAGTAGCTCTTCCCTGTTCTCGGCCTGGAGTAGGGGCAGCAGCACATTAGTCTCCTCCCAGAGAAATCCTCCTCCGGTAATAGCTGCTGTATATGGACTGTTAGTACTCATCAACCAAAAAAAGAACATCCCTCAACAGCGTCTCGACAGGCGACCAAGCCCTTATTACACTGTGAGGGAGTTCTTTATAGTATTATGATTGTATTGCCAAATGGCGTGGTGGTCTTTGTCGAGCCAACATCCGCCACTCATCCCAGAGGCATCAGTTGGTTATTGGCTATAAAGGTAGTAAAACATCGCATATACAAGGTACCCACGCACGCTTTTTTTTATTAACAAATACTTCATCAAATCCATTATTTCCTATAAACATTAAAAGAGATAAGCTACTTATTTGTATGTTTGTGAGTTCACAATTATCAGCAATAAACTATGGATATAACATTAAAAGCAACAGGTTCAGCAAATGGGCATGAATATGTTGACTTGGGTCTCAGCGTAAAATGGGCTACTTGTAATGTGGGAGCAAATAAGCCTGAGGGGATTGGTGCCTATTATGCGTGGGGCGAAACAACTCCTAAAAAAGAATACACAATTGAAACTTATAAGTTCCGTATCAGTGGAGACTGGTATGATAACGTCAAGTATTCAAAGTACAATACAAAAAAAGAACATGGAATTGTAGATAATAAGACATGCCTTGACTTGGTAGATGATGTGGCCCACGTCGAATGGGGCGGAAGTTGGCGTATGCCAAATGATGCTGAATTAAATGAACTTTGCAAAAACACCACTTGGAGAAGAATAACAGTGAATGGCATAAAGGGCTTTTGTGTAACTAGTAAAATAAACGGTTACACTGATCGTTCTATTTTTCTTCCATCATGCGGATACTTCTCAATTACTGATCCACACTGTGTTGGGATATCATGCGAATACTTGTCCAGTTCACTCCGTGATAACCCTTGCTACGCCTGGTACATGCAGGACTGTTATTTCATTATGGGTCAAACGGGTGGATCTTGTCGAGAATATGGTCACACTGTGCGTCCTGTATGTCCGTAGGTCGCGTCATGAAATCTTATATCATGAAACACATGTTTTCTTAATACCATATAAACCAAAAGGGACATCATCTCTAGCACTTCAGGCTTCGATGGAATCCCCCTCTGGGTACTAGATACCGCAAACTTATGTATATTATTTTCAAAACCAAATATATTAGGCTATTCTTAATTAGCCTTTGTTATTCTTAATTGTACCAAATCACTCTACCGGCATCTTGTTCATGATAATTTGTCTGTCAAAAAGTGCCATGTAAGTTGTTGGAACGTCATTTATTTTCTAAATTTGGGTGTCAAATTTAATATCAACACTATCATGAAAACAAACATGAAAAAACTCTTAGTGATCGCATTGGCTCTCATGCCCAGTTTATCAATCAGCGTAATGGCCCAGCCTAGTGGAGATGATCCGGAAGTCATCCCCGTCATCAAGACGCCGATACCTACACCTGAAGGTCCGCGCATTGCGCCCCTGGATTACGATGACATCCCCATCAAACCGTTACCTGATCCAGATCCCAACCCTAATCCCATTCCCCGCTTGACATCCCAAGGTGACGAAGTTATTCCCATCAAACCCGAGCCAGGAGGCGGTGGCGTCCCCGTTCCGCGCGTAAGATCAAACGAACCCGATGACATTCCCATCATTCCGGACCCCAACTCAGGAGGCACATTGCCACGTTTCCGCAACAGTGCTCAGGCTCCGCATTGTTACCACATCGGGGGAGTAGTGTACATCGATGCCGCTACCACTGTCACCTACATCAACGCTAGTGTAACCCGCTATGAAGACTATCAGGTGTGGTCCAACGCAAGCAATACCAATACGCTGAGCATTACCACCTCAACCGACGCCGGCAGTTACCTCCTGGAACTGACACTCTCCACCGGCCAGTCCTATAAAGGCAAGTACATAATTGAATAGTTATTAGAATAGTCTCATGGTCTTTGGAAAGGAGTACAAGTGATTGTGCTCCTTTCTTTTATTGTTGGACCACACACCCGCCATCGCCCCGAGACACACCGTTCCAATCACACACCAATATCTGCACAAGAGTGGGCTAACCAGCAGCCACCCATCCAACTCAGGGCCGCTGTCATCCGCCATCGTACAACGGTCATCCAAGTCGGGCACAGTTCTGTCCGGCTGCATGTGGCGTGTTGGAGGTGAGTAGGGGGTTATTGGGCGGATGTTGGGGTTGCTGTTAGTTCCGGGATTGACCAACTAAGTAACCGCTGTCGCTGCGCTATCGTACAAGTATAAAAATGGATCCGCATGGCAATCTTAATGCCATCCAGCCAACCTAAGGTATATCGACATGACCCCAACCGTCTGAAACAGCACCAAGATGCCATGCGGAAGGGGATATGTCGGACCCTTTCAGGGGTACATATACACCTTACACATGCATCCGGCTCATGTTTCACTGACGGTTACTTAATAGTTGTCGATAGTTTTAAGGTTGCCGCGAAACTAAAGCAGAATACAATCTTCTTCTTAGAACCTGGGCCCGCCGGCCCAAGAGCACTGCAAATATAGCGTTTTATTTCGTTTCTGTCGTCCAAATAAATAATATTACATCCACATCAGGGGTTATGCTTATATCACTGCTGCTCAACCTTGCTATAGGCCCCAAACGCCGTCCGCTCCAGAGTCCCGTTCTGGCAAAAATGGTTTATATATCTGTCGGCAGTCCTGGACGGAATGCCCATGCCGGTGGCCACGCTCACATAACCGCTCCGGTCAAACTGACCGGACAGGGCATCGTAGAATTTCAGCCTCTGTGAGTGCCTTTCCTGGGCAGCCGGCTCCGCGCTGCCGCACACCTCCACATACACATCGGCCGTATGCTGCAGTATCACATCAACCAGGCACATCGTTGTACTAAAGTCCTCTTCACTGCATACCAGGTTAGAGTAAAAGTCACCGGTCTCCATTATCCTCAGCGTGGTCAGAATCATGGCTATGCGGTAAAAGATAAGGCCCATTCGCCTCACGCTGGCTATTATATTCTCACCAAACTGGCTGTACATCCGCTCCTGGATCACAGTAAAGTAATCGTTGAATCTCTCTATCTGTCCGCTCGTCAGGCAAAAGTGCAGGTAGGGCGCCTCCATCAGCTTCGCATGGAACTCCGCAAAACTCCGCCCCAGCTCCTCAAACACCGTGTTCAGGCTCTTACCGGTAGGTGTGGCAAACACATTCTTCCAAGTCAACCCGCTGTCCAGTCTGTAGTAGATAAACCTACTAAACAGTCCGTTCTCCGCATCCTTAACCAGGCTCCGCAGCTGCTCAGGTGTGCCGCTCAATACAGTAGTCAACTGAGGGTGCTTTATATCCACATGCTCGTCATCCTTGCGCCTGTGGTAACTTATAGGCTCATGGTGGAAAGCCTTCCTGAACCCGTCACTGAAGTTGCCAAAATCGCTTGCAAAAGAGTAGGCCAGCGTATCGCCCTCAGTCTCAAATATCAGCCCCCGCTCATTGCTCTCACCCAGAATCTGATAGACCGATGTAGCGCTGCTGTTAGCCGGTATAAACAGCATATTCTTAACCGGAGGCTCCGGCCGCGGTGTCCCGCTGCTCTTGCTGGCCTCATACTCGCTCTTCTTCATCTCATACTGCTGCCTCTCCAGCTTGTAGATCTCAAACAGCCGCTCATGGATGCCCTCCACCAGCAGCCGGCACAGATTCAACCTTCCCTTGCCGCTGCTGGCCCTTGCCGTCAGAAAGAAAAACAGGTTAGGGTGCACCTCCACACCGTCATACAGCCCGCTCACGTTCGGAAGGCATGCCGAAAGGGTAGTGATGCTGCCCAGTATCAGCACATCCTTCTCCTGGCTCGTCTCACCGTGCATGGCCACCATCCTAAGAAAATCAGGCAACCGTGCCTCAACCCGCTCCGCAAAACTGCCCAACCGCTCCGTCTTCGCCACTTTCGCCATATTCGCCACGCCCTCACCGGTGGCAATTACGCCACTCTCAGGCCTTGGCGAAACTGGCGATATTGGCGAACTCACATACCTCCGTGTCCTGATATCAACCCCCGCATCCTTGGCCTTCTGGAAGAACGTCCGTATCGTGGCCAACCCCTTATGGCTCTTCACGCACTGGCTATATACCTTATCCGTCTCCTTAGCCTTGTACTTAGGGTAGAACCGGCTCACGTTATGGAAATAGCTCCTTCCTGATTCTCCAAACCCGTCCGCCAGCGCCAGCCCAATGGTAATCCAGTCCTTGTAATCGGCCGTTATATCCAGGTGTCTGGCCTCAATTCTGCCTATCACCGTCTCCACATCCTCATACAGGCTCTGCGGAGCATTCCGGGGAGCGTCCGCCCCGGACAGCGGGGTATAATCACTCCCGCCATCCGGCTTGAACCACTTCTCGATATCAAATTCAACGTCACCCATTCAGTCTATTGAATTAGTGTAAGTTATGCTCATTCATTTACATAAAGTTGGGATTGATGTACACATCCGGATCCCAAGGCAGCAGGCACCCGTGCGATAGGTCTGCCGCATCCAGGTCAGCCACCAAATGATACGTCTCCTTCAGGTAGTTATAGACCGCCACATAGAACGCCTTATGGTTAAACAGAGTCTTGTTATTCACCACCCACTTAACGCCGTGCCCTGAGGGGCTCCTGAACATCAGCACCGTCTCAAACATCTCCAGCCCCATAAGCAGCTCCCGCGTAGCCTTCACATCCACATGGTCAAAGTCCAGGCACACATACCCTGAAGGCTCCCGCAGCCCCTCATCACACTTCCTCTCATACACACCGCTGAATATCACCGTTTCAAACTGGCTCTGCTTATACTTCTTAAAGGCCGCCGGGTCCATAATCTCCCTAAGCCTCTCCGTCTGGTACTTGGCCACGCCATCCCTGATATAAACATACGCAGAGTAGGGGTCCATAACCCCGCAAGGCTCCGTAGTCCAAACACCCTTCCTAAGGAATGAGAATCTCTTAGGCTCCGGCTTCCAGAACTCTCTCTTCTTATTCTGCTTCAGCTCTTCCATAGGTGCCCATCTTCTTGTTATACTTCCTCTGACCAAACAACACATCGGCATACGTCAAATCCACCCTGATAATACGCCCGTTCTGCGTCACAGCATCCCTCAGGGCATTATCCTTCAGTCCCTGGGCCGTAGTCTTGGACACGCCGTAACGCTCCATAATACATTTTATACCATGCCCATACTCGTGCGGAGCCTCCTTTGGAGTCACCTTCTCATCCAGTACCGCACCAATTACCTCCTTAAACTCACCAACGGTAAGTGATGCCATAATCCGGCTATTCTCTAAATCCATTGTAATTTTTGTTTTAGTTAAACTTCAACTTGTCTCTCGCAAACACTCAGTAGGCCTAATCGTGTTGTCACGGCACAAAGTTGAACAACCAAAACGGATAGAGCACGGTATATACCGCGATAGTAGATGCGATAGTAGAATGGGGTAGTAACAACCCCCTCCGTAGGGGGCTGTAGGGCGGTATGGATAGTAATGGTATAGTAGGCGGATAGTAATATCACCCCCTTACTATACCATCATCATACCAGTCAGTATGCGGCGTATTCCGGGTATAGCATCTTGATCTTCTCATCCAGAGGCTTACCCATCCGGCCATAGAACGCCTTCGACAGACCGGCCACGTTCCACAGCCTCTCAAAATACACCCACTTCTTATTGTCAGGGATTTCCAGGAGCCCGCTCAATACATGGGCCACCTGGCTAATAAAGGTCTTGCTAATGTCATGCCCCCAGCGTCCGTTCCTGCAGAACTCAGGAGACAGCCTGGCTAGCAGCTTCTTGGCCTTCTCGCTGCCAAACACCGCAGCAAGGGCATCATGGTCATTTGCCTGCAGCTCCACATTGGAGCTTTTCACAGTAAAGCACTGAGACTCCTCCAGGTCCCAGATAATCATCTCACACAGAGTCTTAAAAGCGCAGTCGCGGTCCCAATGCTCCGTGTAATAGTTGTAGTCTTTGTCTACCAGATAATACCTGTAATGTGATAAACACGCTCTGACAGCGGCAATGCGGTTTCCAACTTCGTTAATCCTGGTAACAATAGTTCTCAAACTCTCGGCATTAAATCCAGCCGAAATCTTTTTCCAGTCCAGATCCCAAAGCAATTTGACTTCATGGTTGTTAATCTGCTTAATAACGACCTGCTGGACATCAAACTCGGATTCGTTCATCTCTAAGCTTCAATAAGTGTAATGTAGATAGCAGTCTCATATGTCGATAATTTTAAGGTTATGCAAACGCAATTGTGAAATTTCAATTAATCCGGCCGCAAATATATCACATCATAAAATTAAAAGCTTTAGTTCAAAACCTAAAAAAGCATAATAAAGCCCATTTAAGGACATTATTATGCCTTTTTTCGCGTTTCAGCACCGTTCCTACTTAAAGTAGTCGTATTTCAAAACCAGCTTCTGGGCCACCTCCAGCTTATCCGCCCTGATGTATTTCTCCAGCGTAGCCACGCTCCTGTGACCCGTCACCTTCATGATATCATAGATAGGAATCCCGTCCAGGTACATAAGCGTAGCACCAGTCCTACGTGCTGTATGTGTGCAAATTAAGTCGCACTTCTTATAGTAGTTTTTATACACCTTACCACCGCGTGACTCCTTCACCTCAATCAGTTCATTGATCTTGGCCATCCGTCCAATCCTCTTGATGTAGGTATTGATCTTCTCATCACTGAGGTGGGGCAGTCCCTTTGGATATTTATCCAAAATAGCCCGGATTTTTGCATTACAAGGAATCTCCACCAGGCGCCCGGTCTTCTGCTGATGTATCGACACGTAAGTAATAGGAGTCCCGCCATTGTCAATCACCTTGATATTCTCAGGCTTCAGATTATTGTAGTCAGACACACGCTGAGCCAGCCAAACACCAATCATAAAGATATCCCTGGCCAGCTCCAGATTCTTACCATCCTCCTCCTTACTCAGCTTGACAGCCTCCATAGCCTCCAGCTCAGCCTTGGTCAGATAGATAGCGTCAATATCCTGCACCTGCCCCTTAAACTCAATACTCTTGTAAGCCGGATTAACCGGATATCCACGGCTCTCAGCCGCCCTAAGCACCGCCTTCAGCTGCTTAATGAACCGCCCAATAGTATTGTCAGAGTAATGCAATTCCTCGCCCTTAGGTATCTTACGGCTGTTCTTATAGTTACGCTCAGTATCCTTAAACTTCACCGTGCTTATGTCACGGTTCATCAGCCAAGTCTTATACTTGCTGTAGCAATCCAAATCCACATCCTGGAAGTCATACACAATGCCCGTATCCTCCATAAACTCCTTAAAGTGCCCCAAAGCATTAGCCGTATTGAACTTAGACCCTCGTGAGTAAGACCGCCCATATTGCAGGGTAGTGCGCTTCTCCTCCTTAATATCCTTAATGTACTGATCAATGAACTTAGAAAGAGTCATCTGCTTCTTCCGCCTCGCTGCCTCCTCACGTTCCCGCTTCTTTTGCTCAGCGGCCTCCTGATTTTTACGAATCTCCTCAATCTCCTTAGCATGCAGTACAGAGTGGAGGATATCATTAAATGTCTCCTTGCTCAGATTAAGGCCATACTCATCAATACGCCTACGTATCTCATCAAGTTTATAGATACTCTCGGCAAATTCAGGATTCTTACGCAGATAGGACTCACGCGCATTCTGCGTCTTAAGTCCCTTATACGTTTCCCAATCCTTCTTTGAGATATGAAGCCCGGTTATGTACCGTCTCATACTCAATAACTCATGATTCTCATTGTTCTCCCGTCGGAGTATGCGGACACGGATGGTCACGACACCATCCTCCTTAAACAAGAAATTGGTAGGCATACTATTGGTTATTTTGATTTACATCACAAAGATACAAAGAAAAATCCCGGCGGGATCACAAGAAATCGGCCTCAGAGATACTTCTGAGGCCGATTTCTTTTTCCAGAAGGATCAGTTCCCTGTGTCATCTATTTTTTGTATATTTGGAATCATAAAAGGACTAATAAAGAATATGAGAAAGTACTTAGCACTATTTATGGCAGTCTGCTTAACTCTTTCTGCCTGCGAACAGTCGGCCGACACAGTTAAGGAGCTGGACTCAAGTGACTTTGTTGCCATTACAGATGTGGTTCCTGATGTTATCCTGGAAATACGCTATTACGGCACCTACAACTTTGTAGGCACCCGCATAGACGGATATATGGCTCCCGTCGCCTTGCTTACACGCAGGGCTGCCGACAGCCTCAAGGCGGTCAGTGACGATGTCATCGGCCTCGGTTATCGGCTCAAGATATATGATGCCTACCGCCCGCAGTGTGCAGTAGACCATTTTGTCCGATGGGCTGCCGATGTGGCTGATACCACCATGCGCCGCTACTTCTATCCCGATGTAGATAAAAGCCGCCTGTTTGAACTTGACTACATAATGGCCAAGTCTGGCCATACACGCGGATCAACAGTTGATTTGACCCTTTTTGACATGACAACCGAGAAAGAGGTGGACATGGGCGGCACATTTGACTGGTTCGGAACAGAGAGCCATCCTGATTACCGCGGTATTACCGATGTGCAGTTCGCCAACCGCATGATCCTTCGTGATGCAATGCTGCGTCACGGATTCAAGCCGCTGGATTCAGAGTGGTGGCATTTCACCCTCAAGGATGAACCTTATCCTGATACCTACTTTACCTTCCCGGTAAAATAGTACAAAAGGGGTCAGGCCCCAATTGTACTATTTTTCAATCCTTATTTGGATGCAGTTTCATATCCAGCTTTACGCTTAGCTTCATCGATTTTATGGATGATTTGCGAAGGTCGGCCTCGGCGGTACGGTTGCCGCTGGTAAAGTGGAAACAGAGCCGCTTGCCCTGCAGGAAGCGCTTGGTTACTATGCAGGTTGATTTGGACTCCTGGCCTAATCCAACTCCGTTGTTTATCCTGCACGGGAATTCAACGGTTGTACCGGCGGGCTTGTCCAGCAGTTCCAGGTAAGAATCCAGATTATCAATCACCTCCTGTCTTGTGCTGCCCATGGGGAAACACACCTCATCCATGTGTGATATGGACATATCGGTTATATCGTCACGCACCAGCCCCAGGAGTTCAATCTTGTAACCCACGCCCATGTAATAGCCTTCATTTCCGTTTTTCTCCTTGTACTTGAAGATGGTGTACTGATCGTGACTGTCATCCTCACTCTCGATAAGTTCCATACGCATGCCTGCAGGAATATCCTGGGCAATCACACAAGTAGCCATCATCAATGCAGCGGCTACTGTCAGAATAGTTCTTTTCATAAACAATATCCCTTTTATAATCATAGTTCATCTAAGGCAAAGATACTTTTTGTATTCAATAGAAGTATCAGTTCCCTGAGTCACTTATAGAGGAAGCGGCGAATAGACATTTTTGGCGTCTTCTCAAACGGAGCATCCTGAATCTCCACTTTGGCAAGCTGGCTGTAGACGGGCAGCAGGCGGTTGGAGGTAAGACGGATGTTCTCGGGAATGGCATCCTTGGCCTCATCGTCCAGGAGAGCCTTGGCAATAGCCTGCTCATCCAGATAAACCAGGGCAACCAGTTTACCGCCGCGATCCACGACCACCGACTCCAC
The DNA here is from genome assembly GCA_902774335.1 of uncultured Bacteroidales bacterium. Classification (GTDB taxonomy): domain Bacteria; phylum Bacteroidota; class Bacteroidia; order Bacteroidales; family Bacteroidaceae; genus Colenecus. The sequence goes on along the minus strand of CACYHW010000011.1, from coordinate 44,842 downwards.
GACATAATCCTGATTGTTAACAACAGCCTCAATCTCCTCAGGGTAGATATTCTGGCCCGAAGGACCCAAGATCATATTCTTGCTGCGTCCACGGATGAATATGTTGCCGTCGGCATCCATGATACCCAGGTCACCGGTCTTGAGCCAGCCATCCTCGGTAAAGGCATTCGCGGTAGCCTCGGGGTTATTGTAGTATCCGATGGTGATATTCTCACCACGGGCCTGGATCTCGCCAACGGTATGCTGGGGATCATCGGAATCTATACGGACCTCGGCCACATCGACGGGCTTGCCGCATGAACCGGGAACATACTTGGTCCAATGCTCATAGGCCAGAAGAGGGCAGGCCTCAGTCATTCCGTAACCTACCAGATAGGGGAACTTGATCTTCTTGAATATGCGCTCAACCTCGGGATTAAGGGCGGCGCCACCCATGATAAACTCCTCGCAGTTACCACCGAACGCAGCCACAAGACCATCCTTTATCTTCTTGTAAATGATACTGTTAAGAATGGGAATATGAAGTGCGAACTTAATGGCCGGTTTATCAATCATGGGCTTTATCTTGGACTTGTAGATCTTTTCCATGACAAGCGGAACGGTGATGAGCAGGTAGGGCTTGACATCGGCAAACGCCTTCATCAGGGCAGCCGGAGTGGGAGCCTTGCCCAGCCAGTATATGGATGTTCCGTTACAGAGCGGGTAGAGGAACTCAATGACCAATCCGTACATATGGGCCATGGGAAGCATGGAGACCATCTTGTCACCTGCAGGCACGTTGCGCTGGCTGAAGTCCACGTTGGCCGCAAAGTTGCGGTAGGTGAGCATCACACCCTTGGGATCGCCCGTTGAGCCCGATGTATAGTTGATTGTGGACAGATTATCCCAGTTGTCGGTGGGATAGACCACGTCATCGGGACCGAATCCGCCCGGATACTTCTTGTCGAACAGTTCATCCAGATGGTCAAACGCATACTGAATCTTCTCGTCATTGCAGTAGAGAAGTTCCAGTGTATTGACATCGATGACGGCACGCACCTGGGGCATCTGAGCCGCATCCATCTTGGACCACTTGTCGGTATCGGTAAAGAGAGCTATGCTTCCCGAATGGTTTACAAGACCCATCACGCTGTCCGGCTTGAAATCGGCCAGGATAGGTACTATAACGGTCTCATATGTGTTTACAGCCAGGTAGGCAAAGCCCCAGCGGGCACCGTTCTGGGCGCACAGGGCTATACGCTCACCCTTTTGGATGCCGGCATAGTCAAATACAATATGGAAACGTGCTATGGAACGGGCCATCTGGGCATAGGTGAATGATTCACCTCCAATGTTATTCAATGCGGGTTTGTCCCAGAATTTGCGGGTAGCAGCCTGAAGTCTCTCAAGATAATGCGGATATTCTTTCATACGGATAATAAAATGTCCTTTGGAATTGTTTATAGATGCAAAAATAACATTTCCCGCCAACAACAGTGCCATTAATGGGAGAAAATACGTACTTTCGTGACTGGCAGCCTGTTAAATCCCGACAGTATGAGTAACATTCCTGTACATCTGTTATACACGCTTTTAGGCGTATTCAGTTTTATCTGCGCTCTGTCCATAGCCCTCTTCAAGCCGGGAAAGAACAAGAGCCACTGGTTTCTTGTGGCCATACAGATAGTCTGGAGCGTCAGGATGCTCATATATGCCCAGCTGTTCAACCCCGACAAGTGCCATATGATATGGACTTGGCCAGTCTACATTACCGTCAGCATGGCTTATGCGCCGTTGTTCTACCTCTTTACAATGGAACTTACCAACCTGAAGGGTATTACCCGTAAGGACTATATGGTTTTCATTCCCATGGCTGCCATAACCACGCTGTTCCTGGTAGTATACCTTGGAGCCAGCCAGCAAACCTTGAGAACCATCCACGAGAGCGTGATACTGGACGGCAACTTCCAGCTTAACGACATGAAACTCAACGTAATGGGTTATATCTGCTACCATATGGCACGTACGGTAACGTTCTGGTTCGAGGCGGGCGTGCTGCTGTGGTGCTGCTGGTTCATGTACAAATACGAGGATACCATCAACGACTACTTCTCGTCCAACTACGGAAAGTCCGTAAGCCAGTCCAGGATAATTGCCACATTCACGGCCATAGGTGTGCTGGTGGTACTGCTCCGTGAGGCATCGCCTGACTACCAGCAGGATATAAGCATACAGAAGATCATCCTTATATTGGTGACATTCTTCTTCCAGTTTGCGCTTACCATAATGGCGTTCGGCATAAACTACAGTGCCGATGACATCAGGCATATGCTGGAAAGCAGCAAGCAGATCAAGAGCGGCTATACTGAGAACCGTCAGGAACTTACCATAACCAACTGCTGGAACAATCTGGAGCGTCTTATGAACGAGCAGAAGGTGTTCCTGGAGCCTGATCTGAACCTTATAGACCTTGCTCAGAGACTGGGCACCAACCGCACATACCTTTCACTGGCCGTCCGTCAGTTCAGCGGCAAGTCATTCTCCGACTACGTTAACTACGCCAGGATAATGTACGCCCAGGAGCTGCTCCTCAAGGGCGAGGCGCTCAAGAACGTGGAATACTCGTGCGGATACATTAGCAGCTCCACATTCTACCGTCAGTTCCAGAGGATAGTGGGGTCATCACCCACAGTCTGGCTCCGGAAAGCAAGGGAATCAAGAGTTTAAGCCAATCTCTTTTTTATTCGATGAACCACTCGTTCGGCATCAGGAATCCGAATGTCACGCCGAACATGGAGGGGTTGTAGTTTGATGTGGACAGGTCGATGAAGGCATTGACCGACACACGCTGGTACTGTGCCACGAAGTTGAGCTCACCCATAAGCTGGAAACCGGTCAGAGCCTTGCCGTAGACAGCCTTGCCGTTGTCGTTCCTGATGGGACGGGTAGGCTGGAAGGCATAGACCTCGGAACGCAGATGGAAGATGCTGTTGATTACCCATATGGGCTTGAGTCCCAGAGCAAAGTAACCGTTGGCCGCGAAATCGGGGTCGTACTGGAACTGGCTGTTCACCGTAGGACGGAAACAGCCCGCCTGCATGACCGAAGCCTGATAGTTGCTGGAGAAGTTTCGGGATGAGTAGAACGCATTCGCCTGAGTTCCCAGAGTAAAGTGGGGAGACATCCTGATATAGTGTTCCAAATGGGCCGATATCTGAAGCCAAGAACGGTCAATAGAATGATAATCAGTAGAATATACATTCTGCGGACGGAACAGGTCATTCTCAGTGCCGATGAACGCGCTGATGCTCTCGGAACGTCCGCTGGTAGGATACTGTATGGAGTTGAGCGTATTACCGGTAAAGGTAATCGAGCCTCCCAGGATATTATGCCTGCTGCAGTCATACTTGAAAGTGCGCAGGTCCACGTTGCTGGACTGGGAGTAATAGTCTTTGTGGTGCGCCACTCCGAACGAGAATACTGCCTTGTAGTTATTCAGGAACGGCCTGGAGAACTTCATCTTTCCAAAGAACTCGATGGTCTTGTTAAGAGCAGGCGTGAACTTATCGGACGAGAACATGAACGATCCCGAACGGAAATAGTTCATGTTGTTGAAGGCCAACTGGACAGAGAGTGACACCGGTATGGCCATGGGAACATCGATACGGGTAAACAGCTGAGCGTTATTGTATGACCTTCCTAACTGTCCCTCAAGCAGATATGACTCCGACGCCTCGCCTATATGGTTGTAGGCAACCGATGCATACAACTGGCTTGATACCGATGTGGAGAGTCCGCCTCCTATGGAGAAGGTGGGGTAGTTGTCCAACGTCACGTTAAGGTCCAGCTGGAATGTGGAATCCTTCTCCGAGAAGGTTGTTCCGGGAATGATCTCGGTTATGGCATCATCGGAGAGCAGCTTGAAGTATCCGGACTTAAAGTCCTCATAATCAAACGATCCCTCGGATGCGTGAAGCTCTTTCTGTATATAGCGTTTCTGCGCCTGGTTCACACCGTGAACGTCCACATTGCGGAACACCAGCTTCGGGATGCGATTCTTGAAGGCTTCACGACGGCTCTGAACCACGGAGCTGTCGCAGCGTTCTGTTGTCCTGGATTTGATGGAGTCCATCAGAAGCATTGTGTTGCGGTATCCTAAAGCCGACACCTCGTCAATCTTATGGAAATCAAGAAGTCCCACGCTGCGCAGGTCAAACTCCACCTTTACGCCCAGTCTGGGATCCAGACTGTAGTCACTCTTCTGCACAATCATGCTGCGCACCTGACCCATAAGATCAAACTCATCGGGTATCTCCACCTCGGGCTCGCCGGGAGCGACTGCAACGACACTTCCTATAATAAAGTCAGGATGGAAATCACTAACCATGACATCTACAGGGAAGTTATCGTAAATACCTCCGTCATAAGCGATTACGGTATCTATCCTGATAGGACGGAACACAAACGGGAATGACATTGAAGCACGTACGGCATCACCAAGGTCGCCGCGGGACAGGACAATGGAGTTCTTGTTGAACACATCCGATGCAACAGCCCTGAACGGAACGAACAGGTTGTCAAAATCCTTGTCGCACACGGCCGATGCGCCGGCAAACACATCCACGAACGCCAAGTTCATCTGAAGCGGGTCAACCACACTGTTTACCATAGGACGTATCACGGTCATGGAGTCCCTGATGGCTATTCGGGCCGATATAAGGAACGGAGTGGGAGGGTTCTGTTTGAAATAGAAGTCATATTCCATATCCTTTGAGCCCATGTACCAGTTCTTGAACTCATCGGAACGGATAAGGTTCTCCATCTCGTCGGGCGAGTATCCCATGGCATAGAGCGATCCGATGACCGCTCCCATGGATGTTCCTGCTACATAGTCAATGGGGATACCGTTCTCCTCAAGGGCGCGGATTACACCGATATGGGCCATACCTTTGGCACCACCACCGCTCAGAACCAATCCGATCTTCTGTGCCGAGAGCGATGTGGAAAACGTCAACAGTATGACAATCAGTGATATAAAAGCCCTTTTGATCATTATTTCTGAACGCTCCGGAATGATTTGGGGAGCATTCATTCACAAATATATGCAAAAAAAGGCACTGATGTACTCTCAGTGCCTATTTTCATAAGAAATGTGTACTTGTCAGATAAGATCTACACTGCGGCGGATGAATGCGGCCAGGGCCTCGCCCTTGAGCATTCCGTTCTGCAACAGAGCAAGATCGATAAGTTCGTGAACCACTTTATTGCCCTTGGCGTACTCTGAATAGATGTCCGATACGGCGTTTTCGGCCTCCGAAATCTTTACGTCTATATCTTTCATCTCGTCCTTCTCGGCCTGAGGTACATCCTCGTCCTTCTTGCCCTCACGTGCCTTACGAAGCTCTGACTGACGCTCCTTGAGGGTGTTGAGCTTGTCTTCCTGAGGCTTAACCTTATCGTCGCAAGCGGCAGCGGCATCGTCAAGTACCTTCTTTATAAGCTTGTGGTCCTTGTTCAGGATTACGGTGTACATATCGGGCATATCGCCGTAGAAATTCATTCCGGGCTGGATGGCGGCCATATCCTTCATACGGCGCATATACTCGCTGCAGGTTACCATGACGGGCAGGGCAGACTCGCCGAGAGACTGGGCGTCCACGTGGAAATCGGCCTTCTCGATCTTGGGCATCTGGCTGCTGAATACCTTGGTGAGCATACGCAGCTGGCCTGCAGGCAGATCCACAGCCTTGTTGTCATCCTTGGCAATCAGGTTGTCTATGGAGTCGCTGTCCACTCTCTGGAAGCGGCTGTTGTTACCGAACTTCTGCTCCAGCATGCCTATTACGGGGATATCCAGCTGGTTATCCATCAGGAGCACGTTGTAGCCCTTGTTCCTGGCAGCCTCGATGTATCCGAACTGCTCGTCCTTGTTGGTGGCATACAGGTAGATAAGGCTCTTGTTCTTATCGGTCTGGTTGCCTTCGATGAGTTTCTTGTACTCCTCGAATGTGAAGTATTTGCCGTCGGTGTCCTTGAACAGGGCAACCTTCTCCATCTTTGAGTAGAAATCCTCCTCGGTAAGCATTCCGTAGTTGATAAAGAGCTTAACATCATCCCACTTCTGCTCAAACTCCTTACGGTCGTTCTTGAATATGGAGCTCAGACGGTCGGCCACCTTCTTGGTGATGTAGCCTGATATCTTCTTGACATTGGAATCACTCTGCAGATATGAGCGTGAAACGTTCAGAGGAATATCCGGTGAGTCGATTACGCCGTGGAGCAGGGTAAGGAAGTCGGGGACGATGCCCTCGACCGAATCCGTTACGAATACCTGGTTGCAGTAGAGTTGGATACGGTTCTTCTGCAGATCCAGATTGGTCTTGATCTTGGGGAAATAGAGGATACCGGTCAGGTGGAAGGGGAAATCCACGTTCAGATGTATCCAGAACAGGGGTTCATCCTGCATAGGATAGAGCTCGCGGTAGAATCCCTTGTAGTCCTCGTCCTTGAGCTCGCTCGGGGTCTTGGTCCACAGCGGCTCTACATTATTGATGATGTTGTCCTGGTCGGTTTCAACTTCCTTTCCGTCCTTCCACTCCTTCTTCTTGCCGCATGCAATCTGTACGGGCAGGAAGCGGCAGTACTTCTTGAGCAGGCCCTGGATGGTGGTCTCCTGCAGGTACTCCTTGCTGTCATCGTCCAGGTAGAGGATGATATCGGTACCGCGGTCAGCCTTATCGGCATCGGACAGCTGGAATTCGGGTGAACCGTCGCAGCTCCACTTTACAGCCTGAGCACCCTCCTGATAGGATTTAGTGATAATCTCAACCTTCTTGGAAACCATAAAGGCAGAGTAGAATCCCAGTCCGAAGTGGCCGATGATGGCATTGGCGTCGTTCTTGTACTTTTCAAGGAAGTCATTGGCGCCCGAAAATGCTATCTGGTTGATGTACTTGTCAATCTCGGCTGCAGTCATACCTATACCACGGTCGCTCACGGTGATGGTATCCTTACCCACGGTCACATGAACCGTCAGGTCGCCCATCTCGCCTTTGAAATCGCCCTTGGAGGCGTATGTCTTAAGCTTCTGGGTGGCATCAACTGCATTTGACACTATCTCACGGAGGAATATCTCACGGTCGCTGTAGAGAAACTTTTTGATAACAGGGAAGATGTTCTCGGTTGTTACCCCAATTGTACCTTTCTGCATAATCTATATTGTTTTATTTGTTTGTTCTGACGGTATAGAAACAACAAAAATGCCAGACGGTTTCCCGACTGACATTTTGGCCGAAGATGAGTCTTTCTGTGACTCTATGTCAAATCACCTGGTTCCGACAGTGACCGTAAGGTCAGTTTTGTCGGCATTGGCGTCCACTGTAAGGAGTGATCCTGCGGGGCACTCTCCGTCAATCATGACCTCGGCAAGCTTGTCCTCCACATAGGTCTGGATGGCACGCTTGAGCGGACGTGCGCCGTACTCGCGGCTGTAACCCTTGTCGGCAAGGAACTCCATGGCTCCATCGGTAACGGAGAGCGAGTAACCCATGCCCTCCATGCGGGCGGAGAGCTGTCCAAGTTCCATGCCTACTATGCGGCCAACAGCCTCACGGTCAAGCTGATTGAAGGTGATTATCTCGTCGATACGGTTTATGAACTCAGGCGCAAAGGACTTGTTGAGAGCCTTGCGGATTATATCCTGACGGGCCAGGTCGGTACCGGCATCGGACGTGCCGAAACCTATGCCGCGGCCATACTCCTGTATCTGGCGTGAACCCAGGTTGGAGGTCATTATAATAATGGTGTTGCGGAAATCCACCGTACGGCTCTCGCTGTCGGTCAGACGGCCCTCGTCCATAACCTGAAGCAGTATGTTGAAGACATCCTGATGAGCCTTCTCTATCTCGTCCAGAAGGATGATGGAGTAGGGCTTGCGGCGTACCTTCTCGGTAAGCTGGCCGCCGTCCTCGTATCCTACATATCCCGGAGGAGCACCCACCAGACGTGACACGGCGAACTTTTCCATGAACTCGCTCATGTCAACGCGTATAAGTGCGTCGCTTGTTCCGAACATCTGCTCGGCAAGTTCCTTGGCAAGCAGGGTCTTACCAACACCTGTGGGGCCCAAGAACAGGAACGAGCCTATAGGTTTGTTAGGATTTTTCAGTCCCACACGGCTGCGGCGTATAGCTTTGGCAAGCAGGTCGATGGCCGAATCCTGAGCAATTACCTTTGACTTGAGTGCAGGTGCTATGCCCTTAAGGCGCTCGCCCTCCTCACGTGCAATCTTCTGCACGGGAATGCCGCTCATCATGGAAACCACGGTAGCGATGCTCTCCTCGTCAACGGTCTCACGGTGACTCTTGAGTGACTGCTCCCAGTCCTTGCGCATCTGCTCCAGCTCACCCTCCAGCTGTTTCTCCTGATCACGGAAGCGGGCAGCCAGTTCAAAGTCCTGACGGGCCACGGCATCGTTCTTGCCGTCACGCGTAAAGTCTATCTGACGCTCCTTGTCCTCGATCTCCTTGGGGACCGAGAGGTTGGACAGATGGGTGCGTGAGCCGGCCTCATCCATCACATCGATGGCCTTGTCGGGGAACGAGCGGTCGGTTATGTAACGCTGAGCCAGGGTGACGCATGCCTGGAGAGCCTCATCGGTGTAGTTAACACTGTGATGGTCCTCGTAGCGGTCCTTGATGTTCTGCAGAATCTGCAGTGTCTCCTCTGGAGTGGTAGGCTCCACAAGTATCTTCTGGAAACGGCGCTCCAGGGCTCCGTCCTTCTCGATGGACTTGCGGTACTCATCAACGGTGGTTGCGCCGATGCACTGAACCTCGCCGCGTGAAAGGGCGGGCTTGAGCATGTTGGCGGCGTCCATGGATCCGGGTGCCGAACCTGCACCTATTATAGTATGAACCTCGTCAATAAACAGGATGATGTCAGGATTTTTCTTGAGTTCCTGAATAATGGAGCGCAGCCTCTCCTCAAACTGGCCGCGGTACTTGGTACCGGCCACTACGGCTGCCATATCAAGTGCCAGGATACGCTTGCCAAAGAGCATGCGTGAAACCTTGCGCTGTACGATGCGCTGTGAAAGACCCTCCACAATGGCCGATTTACCCACGCCGGGCTCACCGATCAGGATGGGGTTGTTCTTCTTGCGGCGTGTAAGGATCTGTGCCAGACGCTCAATCTCCTTTTCACGTCCCACAACGGGATCCAGCTTGCCGTCCAGGGCAGCCTGTGTCATATCGGTGCTGAAGGCATCCAGCACAGGCGTATTACTGCCTGATTTGGAGGCTGTTACAGCCTTTCCGGACTTAGGTTTGGATGAATCCGGACGGGATGCCTGGAACTCATCGTCCTCCTCGTCCTCGTCGTCGGTCAGGCCCATGCCCATCTGTACCTCAGTACCGGTGTTGTTAAGCTGATCCAGAAGGTGGCGGTAATCCACCTTGTAGTCGGACAGTATGACGGCTGTGCGGCTGGTTCGGTCACGGACGATAGCCAGCAGCAGGTGCTCGGCCTCGGCTTCCTCCTTTTTCTGGAGTCTGGCCTCAAGCATGCTGATCTTGAGCAGCCTGACCACAGTAACCGAGAGGGCAATCTTCTCTATGGGAACCTTGTCGGCATTGGCATCCTGCGCGGTCTGCTCCGATTCAAGACGCATGCGAAGGTCGGACAGGTCAACACCCATCTTGACCAGCAGCTCCACCGCCTTGTTCTGTCCGTCCCTGAGTATTCCCAAGAGCAGATGCTCGGCTGTAACCTCGGAGTAGGTGAGACGCTCGGCCTCCTCTTTGGAGAGCGACAATATAGAGTTCAGTTTGTCAGATAATCTGTATTCCATTTGTTTTTCAATCATATCAGGGCTCAACGTTCCGATATGCTTCTGATGCAAAGATAAGCGGTTTTTGGCCCGTTTTGTTCCTTTTCTACAATAAGATATCAACAAATCGCATGCCACAATCCGACGTATGCCATAAAGTCCGAAACAGAATAAGTGAAAACTTATTAACACCTTATTAAAAATACGCGCGTAAAGTTGCTTATAATGTATTTTTGAAGTACTTTTGAGTGTTTTACGGCAATAGTCCGTAAAGGTATTGTAGAAGACATAAAAAACAAGACAAAATTGGAAAACCAGGACAGAATTATCAAGGTGAACATTGAGGAGGAGATGAAGTCCTCATACATTGACTATTCAATGTCAGTCATCGTGGCAAGAGCACTCCCGGATGCACGTGACGGTCTTAAACCCGTACACCGCCGCATACTTTACAGCATGATGCGTGACGGCAACACATCCGACAAGGGCTACCGCAAATCGGCCCGTACAGTAGGTGATGTGCTCGGACATTTCCATCCTCATGGTGACTCTTCAGTATATGGTGCTCTTGTACGTCTGGCACAGGACTGGATAATGCGTTATCCGCTCGTTGACGGCCAGGGTAACTTCGGTTCGATTGACGGTGACAGCCCGGCTGCCATGCGTTATACCGAGGTACGTCTGCGCAAGATGGGTGAGGAGATGATGCAGGACATCAACAAGAACACCGTTGACTTTGTTCCCAACTATGACAACAAGGAGGAGGAGCCGACGGTTCTTCCCGCAACCATCCCCAATCTGCTCGTCAACGGTTCATCCGGTATCGCAGTAGGTATGGCTACCAATATGCCGCCTCACAACCTGACAGAGGTTCTGAACGGCTGCATGGCTATGGTTGACAATCCTGATATCACCGTTGATGAACTGATGCAGTACATCAAGGCTCCTGATTTCCCCACAGGTGCATATATTTACGGTATCAGCGGCGTACGCGAGGCTTACGAGACCGGACGCGGCCGTGTGATCATGCGTGCCAAGACCGAGATCGAGGCCGGTGAGCAGCACGACAAGATTGTTGTTACCGAGATTCCTTACGGTGTAAACAAGGCCGAGCTCATCAAGTTCATTGCAGAACTTGTTACAGATAAGAAGATTGAGGGTATAAGCAACGTAAATGACGAGTCGGACCGCGAAGGTATGCGTATCGTCATCGACGTTAAGCGTGACGCCAACGCAGGTGTTGTCCTGAACAAGCTGTTCAAGATGACCGCACTGCAGACATCATTCGGCGTAAACAACATCGCCCTTGTCAAGGGACGCCCCAAATGCCTCAACCTGCGCGACCTTATCAAGTGCTTCATCGAGCACCGTCATGAGGTTGTAATACGCCGCACCAAGTTCGACCTGGAGGAGGCTAAAAAGCGCGCTCACATACTGGAAGGTCTGATCATTGCATCGGACAACATCGACGAGGTTATCCAGATCATCAAGAAGGCCAAGACCCCGAACGATGCCATCCAGAACCTTATGGACCGCTTCGGACTGGACGATATCCAGGCCAAGGCCATCGTGGATATGCGTCTGCGCCAGCTCACCGGACTCATGCAGGATCAGCTGCACGATGAGTACAACGAGGTTATGGCACGCATTGAGGAACTCCAGAGCATCCTGGACGATCCCGAAAAGTGCAAACAGGTTATCAAGGACGAGATGCAGGCCATCATCGACAAGTACGGTGACGAGCGCAAGACCGAGATAGTATACGCCAGCGAGGAGTTCAATCCCGAGGACTTCTATGCCGATGAGCCCATGATCATCACCATGTCTCACCTGGGTTACATCAAGCGTACAGCTCTGACAGAGTACCGTCTGCAGGGCAGGGGTGGAGTAGGTTCCCGCGGATCAGACAAGCGCGACGAGGACTTCATAGAGCACATTTTCACAGCCACAACGCACAACTACATCCTGTTCTTTACACAGAAGGGACGCTGCTACTGGCTCAAGGTTTACGATATACCCGAGGGCGGCAAGACATCAAAGGGACGTGCCATCCAGAACATGCTCAACATCGAGCCGGGCGATGCCGTAAACGCATACATAGCTATCAAGAACCTTGGTGACGTTGAGTTCACATCCAACCATTACCTGGTATTCTGCACACAGAACGGTGTGATTAAGAAGACCATCCTGCAGGATTACTCACGTCCGCGTCAGAACGGTATCAACGCTATCAACCTGAACGAGGGCGACAAGGTTATCAACGTTCTGCTTACCGACGGAAACAAGGAGATTATCATTGCCAACCGCAACGGACGTGCCATCCGCTTCAACGAGAGCACAGTACGCTCCATGGGACGTACATCGACCGGTGTACGCGGCATGACCCTTGACGAGGACGGTGAGGATCAGGTAGTAGGCATGATAGCAGTCGACGAGCAGCCCGAGGAGACCATCATGGTGGTATCCGAGCAGGGTTACGGAAAGCGCTCCGAGATTGAGGATTACCGCAAGACCAACCGCGGCGGCAAGGGCGTCAAGACCCTGAACGTTACGGATAAGACCGGCAAACTGGTTTCTATTCAGGCAGTTACCGATGACAACGACCTGGTAATCATCAACAAGTCTGGCATTACACTGCGCGTAAGCGTTTCCGATTTCCGCGTGATGGGACGTGCCACACAGGGCGTGAGACTGATTAATCTTGAAAAGCGTAACGACCAGATAGGTTCTATCTGCAAGGTGGACAGCGAGCCCGTGGACGAGAATCCGGAGGGTGGGGAGCAACCCGCCTCTGAGACCCCTCAGGAGGCCCCTGTAACCGAATGACTTTAACAAGAGTTCCAGATTGATATAATAATAATGTGAAACCTATAAAACTTTATTCAAAATGAAGAAGCTAATGTTTGTATTGATTGCCGCTGTCGGAATGTCATGCAGCTCATACGCACAGATGACCGAGAAAGAGGTAAAGAAGGCAACCAAGGAGGCTCAGAAGCTTGTCAAGGATGCCAGAAATGAATTTGACCGTGACGATATCCCTAACAAGAGCCACGCCAAATCGCTCATCGACCAGGCCATGAAGAACCAGTACGTTAAGGATTGGGATCAGACTTGGTTCGAGGCCGCACGTATCTACAACTACTATTTTGATCAGGAGAACCTTAAGTCATACAATGGCAGATATGATACAGTTGCCATGTACAAGTATCTGACCGACTGGTTTGATTTCGCCCTCAAGGCCGATTCTCTCCAGAAGATTCCTAACGCAAAGGGTAAGACATCGGACGAGGCTCACACCAAGCTGGCTCCCGAGATGCACAGAAACCTGACCAACCTGATTACCGGCGGTATCTTCTATTTCAACGACAGAACCGACTACAAGAAGGCTTACGCTCTGTTTGACAGATACTTCACAATGGCCGAGGGTGACTTCCTGAAGTCATATATGGAGAACGATACCTATTATCCCCAGACCAGAGCTCTCTATGCATACTACACCACAATGGCCGCTTACAACCTGAGCCAGTGGGAGAACACCATCAAGTATGCTCAGATTGCCCAGCAGGACGAGGAGTACGGTGAGTCAGCTACAGAGTTCCTGTGCGACGCTTACGGCAACATGGGTGATACAGTTAAATGGATTGAGGCTCTTAAGGCCGGTCTGATAAAGTATCCCACACAGGATTACTACTACAGCAAACTCCTGAGCTACTACGACCGTAAGAACGATATGGCTGCTCTTGAGAACTTCACCAAGGAGATGATCGCCCTTGATCCTGATAAGGCTTACAACTACTTCGTACTGGGTCTGATAGCTCAGCAGAACAAGGAGTATGACAAGGCTATCGAGCAGTATGAGATTGCTATCCAGAAGGATGAGAACCTGTCAGACGCTTACAACAACCTGGCGCTGTCAATCATGTACCAGGCTACTGAGTACGTTGATTCAAAGGCTAACGTTGACTACCGTTCAGCTGAGTTCAAGAAGGTTATGGCTCAGGAGAAGGAGTACTACAAGAAGGCTCTTCCTTACGTAGAGAAGTTCAGAGAGGTTGATCCTACAGCTACCAGCAAGTGGGGACTGCTGCTTCAGCAGATTTACTACAAGCTCAACATGGACAAGGAGCTCAAGGAGATTGACAAACTTCTGGGTAACTGATTGATTGAACCAGAATATTACAAAGAGACTGCCGGACAATGTTCCGGCAGTTTTTTATTTCCCTTGAGTTTGAGGGGAGAAAGGTTTTTCGCTTCAACATTTCCTATTTAACATAATAGTTATTATGCGAAATTTCCATTATAATATAGGAATAGAAAAAACGGCCTGCGGAATCACCCGCAAACCGTTTTTAAATTCATTTTTTAATTGTCAATTAATTCTTCTTGCTTTCTGCTATAATCTCAAGCGCTCTGTCAAGAACTGTGGTATCATCCAGAACTACGCATCCGCCGTTCGGACCCGGCTCCTTATGGAAACCTACTGACGAGCCCTGTTTGTAATCTGTACCGCCAAAGAAGTTGCGTACTGTCTCAACATCAAGATTCAGCTCATCAGCAATTCTGTGAATACTGCCCTCCGGAAGTTGCGCCTTGATCTCGCGCAGTTCATTAAATGTGATTAATCTGGTCATAAGCATTAAAAATTAGGATAGTTATCAAAGTTTCTTCAAATATTGAAATCTCAGTTGTTTTCTAAATTATAGCCTGTTTTACACAAGCACATATAGGTATTACCACAAATGTGCCGAAAAGGACGCACATGAACGCAAATACATCGCTGCGCATGAATCCTGAGCTTGTATACAACAGATTGGAATCATGGACGGTATATCGGTCATTACGCGTTACCAGACGGAAAATCCAGTATGTCAAAGTTCCTATGGCGATTCCGGCAAAGGCTCCGACAAGAACATCGCCAAGGAAATGCACGCCTAAGTACGTTCTGATCAATGAATTGGCTGCAGCCCAAACACTTACGGAAAGACCGAACAACCAGTCCCTTACAAGCCACATGAACAGCACTGCAAGTCCGAAAGAATTGGCCGCATGGCTCGAAAAGAACCCGTAAAGTCCTCCACGATAGCCATTTACGGTATCCACCATATTTAATATATATGGATCACGTGTGGGTCTGAGCCTGAGGAAAAGCGGCTTGAATACGGATGACGCCAACTGGTCGCACAGCAGCACCGTAAGAGCCACCATGAACAATACCAGAATAAGTCTTTTAGGATTTACGTTCCTTATGATAAGGAAGATAGCCGCAAGCGCAAGAGGAATCCATACTATGATTGAAGTATATATACTGGCCACACCATCCCAGAACAGGGATTCGCTGCCATTAACTGACAGCGTGGCCAATCTGTCTGTCTCTATGAGACCCTGTGCTTCAATCATTCCATATCCTTTTATATGATTTCCATTACATTAACCGGTACCCAACCTGTATTTCCGTCTTCAAGTCTTATCTCCACCCACTCTTTCATCGAGGAATCCAGGATCTTGACCTTTCGTCCTTCGTGAATAATGAACAGGTCTGTACCGCCACTGCTGGGTGTGCTCTTGACCGTAACGCTCGGTGACATGATGATTGCCGTGTCACGGTTCCGGATATTTCCCATCTGTGTAGTAGCGAAGATAAAAGATAAAATAGACAAAAGCAAGAAAAAAGCGCTAAAAGAAAAAGATATTTTTCGGGCTCCTGTTTTTCTGGATAACAGGAATATTCCTGTCAGAATTATGGCCATAGCGAACATTATGACGGTCAGAACAGCCCATCCGTCCACGTCCAGAAGCGACAGCATTTTCTTGAACCAGACCACTATAAAGAGCTGATTTACAGGATTTACCTTATCGACGGTCTTGGTGCGTGCAAGCTCCAGATTGAACCTGATATCGGGATCCGACGGGTCAATAAGGTATGCGCGCTCATAGTTAAGGATTGCCTTGGCCACCTCGTCACGCTTGAGCCAGCAGTTGCCCAGGTTCATGTAAAGAGTGGCGTTAACGCCCTGATTCTCAATTATTGACTCATATATACCAATAGCGGTAAGATAATCACCTTGAATATATGCACTGTCAGCATCCGACAGAGTATATTCGCGGGATACCCCGGTGGTATCGGCCACAAGACTCATCATTCCGCTCTCCTCCTGGGCAAAAGCCATGAGAGGAACCATAACAAATATAAATGCAAATATCTTTTTCATAGCCCGTTTACTTAATTGAGTTCTCAATCTGTCCGATAACACCCACAGCCTGGTCATACAGCCTGTCCATACGTCCCGTATCGTCGCCCGGAGCGTAACGTGCAAACTCACAGTCATCAAGCAGTCCTATAACCTGTGATACGGTATCATCGGCCACCTTGCGGTCACGCAGGGTCTCACCTATCCTATCCTTGGAGAGCTCGGCGGTAGGAATGGCCAGTTTGTCGCCCAGGTAACCGGACAGGGCTCTCATCATCTCGTCGTAGAACTCGTTCTTGCGGCCCTCCTTCATGAGCTTGCGGGCCACCTTGAGACGGCGGGTTGCAACCGAACTTGCCTTCTTGACGCGCACCTTGGCGGCATTCGCGCTGTCAGCTATGCGTTTGCGTGTGATGGCCACCAATGCAAGCAGTATCACAAGCGGGAGCACCAGAAGGACGTAGAACAGCGTTGAGCCGTAGAATCCGCCCTTGCCAGACTTGAGTGCCAAGGGTGTGGAATGGAAACGGACATCCTGTCCCACATATTTGAGATCCTCCTTGTTTACATATGAGACCGATGTCTGGGACTCGCCTCCCCCCTGCCCTTTGGCTACGTTCAGGGTGTACTCCTGAGTCTTGGTGGTCTTGTATGTGCCGCTCTTGGGATCAAAGTACTGGAATTCCAGTGCAGGAATGGTGTACTGGCCGGCATGACGCGGTATTACAAGGTACTCGTATACCTTGTTTCCTGTCTGACGGCCACCCTTGATGGTGTATTTGTTGTCTATCTTGGGATCGTAGATGTCAAAGTCCTGCGGGAACTTGAGCTCAGGGGTCTTGATGAGCTTGAGGTTACCGGTTCCGGACAGTATAACGCGTACCGTAACTGCATCATTTGCAGTGACATCGGTGCTGCTTATGGTGGAGCTCAGTGAGAAGTCACCTACTCCGCCATAGAAGGCGCTTGACTTGCCCTGAGGCAGCGGATTGACGTTGATCTTAATGGCACGTGTGGTGAGATTCTTCTTAACCTCGGTATAACGGCCTGCATTGAAGAAGAAATCAAACATGTCGGTGCTCTCGATGGGCTGAGATACAATGCTCTCAAATGTTGTGGCAGGTATCTCAAGCTCGCCTGAATGCTGCGGGAAGAGCACGTACTGGCTCCAAACCATGGTACGGTAGTTGCGGCCATTGTAGTGCTCCAGCTGGAACTCCTTCTGCTGCGGAAGCTCGACCTCCTGAACATGGAAGTTCTTAAGGTCAGGCATGCGGTTACCCATGCTGGTCAGGTTGACCGACGGCAGCACGTATATCTTAAAGGTAAGCAGCAGAGCCTCCTGCTCGTAGACGGTGGTCTTATCGACCGTTGCCATCATAAAGAGCTCCTCGTTGGATATTCCGGTGCTGCTGCCCGATGACTGCTGTCCCTGGGCCTGCTGGCTGCCGCCCTGACGCTGTGAGCCCTGAGTCTGTGAGCCCCTGTCGGCCGGCAAAACCTTTATAACAAGGCTGTTTGATGTCACCTGCTTGCCGTTTGCCTTGGCAGTGGCGCCGTCAAGCTCCACATCGCCCTCCTGGGTGGCTACTGCGGTAAAAGTGTAGGTAATAGTAGTGTTGCTGGTCACCTGGCCATTAATAATGGTGGTGCTCGATGATGTGGATGTGGCCGGTCCGGTCAGGATATCGATACTCTTCATGTCAGGGGCACGGAACTCCTTGACATCACGGGTATTGACCTTATAGGTGATTCTGAAACGCTCACCCACCGCAACGGCCTGCGGAGCCTGTGCGGTAAAGGAAACCTCCTGGGCAACGGCCTTTACTCCGGTCATCAAAACGATCATGACCGACAGCAAAAGTGTTTTTGTCTTGTCTGATATACTCATATTACCAATCTTTTTCTAACGGTTTCTTGGGCTGGACCCTCATGAGCTGCTCCTGAACACGCTCCTGAACATCCTTCTCGTCCTGCATGGCAGCCTCCAGAATCTGCTCGGCATTCTCCTGCGACATATCCTGCTGCTCCTCCTGCTGTTGCTGCTCCTGTTGCTGCTGATCCTGCTGATCCTGCTGATCCTGCTGCTCCTGTTGCTCCTGCTGCTGTTCCTGCTGTTGCTCCTGTTGCTGCTGTTGCTGCTGTTGCTGCTGCTGTTGCTGGAGCATACGCTGTGCAAGGATCAGGTTATAACGGGTCTCGTCATCCTGAGGATTGTTGCGCAAGGCCTCCTTGTAAGCCTCGACAGCCTTGTCATAACGCTCCGACATGTGATATACCACACCGGTGTTGTGATAGGTCTTGGCCAGGTCGTTCTTGCATTTTTCCAGTTCCTTGGGGCTTGACCCGGGATTCTCGGCAAGTTCTTTCTTCCTGGCTTCCAGCGCATTGGCTGTACGGCGATACTGCTCAACTGCCTCATTGGGCTTCTGCTGGGCGGTATAGGCGTTGCCAAGGTTGTAGTTGCCCTCGTAAAGCTCCGGATTGACATCAACGGCCTTGAGGTAGTTCTCCTCGGCCTTGATGAACAGGCTGTCCTCAAAAAGACGGTTGCCTTTACGTACAAACGAGCGGTCCGTGCGCTGGGCAAAGGCTCCGGCGGCGGACACAGTCATAAGAACGAACAACAATATCTTCTTCATTTCTCTTTCTCCTCCATTTTGAACAGACTGAAATTCCTCAAACGCGGATTACGGCTCTCGCAGATAAAGATCTCAAAGAGCAGGATAATAAGTATCATCCACGCAATTATCTGGAACTGTTCGTCATACTCGGTATAAACGGTAGTCTCGACATCGGCCTTAGCCAGCTTGTCTATCTCCTTCTGCAGCGCCTTCTCGGCTGCATTGGAGTTGTCCACGTAGAAATAGGCTCCGTTTCCGGCCGATGCGATATTGCGGCACATCTCCTCGTTCAGTCGTGTGATGACCACATTGCCCTCACGGTCCTTGCGGAACTCGCCGCTGCGCTCTCCGGGTATGGGCGAGCCTGTGGGCAGACCTACACCCATCACATATACCATATAGCCCTTGTCGGCGGCAGCCTTGGCGGCCTCCTCGGCCCCACCCTCATGGTTCTCGCCGTCGGTTATCACTATTATGGCCTTGCCTACCCCCTCGTTCGGGGTGAAGCTGCGTGTTGCCAGCTCGATGGCGGTCTTGATATCGGTGCCCTGACGTGTGATAAGAGCGGGGCTGATGGTGTTCAGGAACACCTTGGCCGATATAAAGTCGCTGGTTATGGGAAGCTGGACGAACGCGTCGCCGGCAAATACTATCAGACCTATCTTGTCGTCCTGGAACTGGTCAACCAGGTTTGATATGATACGCTTGGATTTCTCCAGACGGCTGGGTGCAACGTCATCGGCCAGCATGGAGTTGGATATATCCAGAGCTATTACGGTCTCGATACCCCTGCGGGTCACGGTCTCCTGCTTGGAGCCGAACTGCGGTCTGGCCAGAAGGAAGCAGCCTAACGTATAGGCGGCAAACAGGAGCCAGAACTTGATATTGGGACGTGTTACGGAGACATCGGGCATAAGCTGCATGAGCAGTGCCTGGTCACCGTATTCAGCCAGTTTCCTGCGGCGACGTATACCGGAGACCACATGCAGTATCACCAGCACCGGTACAAGTACCAGCAGATACAGATATTCGGGATTTGCGAATTTGAACATAGCGACTCCTTTTTATGGTATGGTTCTGAGAACGGTCTGCTTGAGCAGGATTGAGAGCAGCAGCGAGAGGATGAGCGCCAGCGCAAGCGGCTGATACTCCTCCTGATTCTTACTGAACTCCTTGACCTGCAGCTTGGTTCTCTCAAGTTTGTCAATCTCCTCGTACACCTCCTTGAGCTTGCTGTTGCTCGTTGCGCGGTAGTACTGTCCGCTCGCGGTCTCGGCAATCTGTCGGAGTACGTTCTCATCAATCTCCACGGCCACATTTATGTACTGCTTGCCGTATGCCCCCTGCATGGGATACGGAGCGGTGCCATTCGTACCTACACCGATGGTATAGACCCTTATTCCGAAACTCTTGGCCATCTCGGCAGCCGTCATGGGCGATATCTCACCGCGGTTGTTGGAGCCGTCGGTAAGCAGGATTATCACCTTTGATTTGGCCTGGCTGTCCTTGAGTCGGCTGATGGCGTTGGCAAGTCCCATACCTATTGCGGTACCGTCCTCGATGATGCCGCGTGCGGCTATGTCGCTGCTCACGTTCTGGAACATATTGAGCAGGACGGCATGATCAACCGTCATGGGGCACTGCGTAAAGGCCTCGCCGGCAAAGATGGTAAGACCTATATTATCGTTGGGACGTCCGTTTATGAACTCCGATGCAACCTGCTTGGCAGCCTCGATGCGGTTAGGCTTGAGGTCCTCGGCCAGCATACTGGTTGATACGTCCACGCAGAGCATAATGTCTATTCCCTCTATCTCGGTATCCTGCCAGCGGTCTGTGGACTGCGGACGCGCCAGAATAAGCGACAGCAGCACAAGAGCCGCCATGTCAAGCACAAAGGGAACATGTATGAGGTAGTATTTCCAACTCTTGGCCATTCCGCCGTACATGGATGTAGTGGGTACGGAGAGCGATGCACGCCTCTTACGGCCTCTGAGCACATACCATACCACGCATGGTATTACCAGAAGCATCAATAGAAGATATGCGCTGTTTGCAAATGTCATGGTCAAACCTCTTTAAAAAATCAGATAATACAACTTGAGTACAGTAAGCACCAGGAATACCGTTCCTGCCACAGCTATGACCAGACCGGTCAACAGCAGTGCAAGACGGGCGCCCTTGCTGCGCTTGATCTCCACCACGGTCTCCTCCTCACGCGGCTGCAGTTCCGACTCGGGAACCTCCACCTTGGTCTCGTTCACAAATTCCAGTGCACTCACCAGGTTGCGGTCGTTCTCGTTCAGCATGGGCTTGAACTTGGCGAACTTGACCATATCGGCCGTCTGGAGAAGATCCCTGAGCTCGCTCAGCGACTCCTTGTCACGGCTCTCCTCAAGTTTTTCCAGTATCTCATATGATGTCATCTCGGTTGCATTGAAACCGAAACGATCATTGATATACTCACGCAGGATATCCGTAAGCTGTGTGTAATAGGCCTTGGAATCCTCGCTGTGCGGTCCTCCTGCCTCACGCAGATGCTCGATGCCGCTTATAGCCACCACATGTGCGGGCAGCTTGGGCTCGATCCTTATCTTGCGGATAATAGGCTTGTCATCGGCATAGCGTATAAACAGATATACGGCAAGCACTATGGTTATGATAGCCAGTATCCAGTATAACAGAAGTCCCTTGACCTCGTAGAAGCGCAGCGGAGTTTTCATATTCTCCTTGGGACCGAAAATCTGGGTCTCCTGCCCCTCCGGGATGTCATAGGTCATGAAGGCAAGCGCCAGACGGTTGGATTCATACTCAGTGCCGTCCACGCGTACGGGAATGGGCGGTATGTATATGAGAGCCGAATCAAAACATGTAACCGTATAACTGCGGGTTACGGTCATGCGTTGGCCGTTGTTCACATACTGGGTATCGGTCCTGACGGGCGGGACAATCTCCAGGCCGGTCACAATGGTGTCACTGTAGGCCGGGAAAGCCACATCCTGTCCGGTATCGCAGGTGACCTCAAGACGAAGTCCGGTCTGCTGTCCTATCCACATCATCATCGAGTCCACCTCGGCCCTTACAATGACGTTCTGGGCCGATGCAAACGCAACGGATGCAAAACAAAATATCAGATATATGAAGAACCTCTTCATCTCATTCTTACTTCTCAATTATGTCACTTCGTTCCATGATTCTTGTCGCGACTCGGGATAGGTAGTAAACTATCTCTCCTCTCGCTGCTCCAAGAATTCTCAATTTCGCTTAGCGAAAAGTCCCATCAGTCCCTTGACATAATCCTGGTCAGTCCGAACCGACACCGAATCCACACGGCTGCGTGTAAGGTAATCCTTGACACGCTCCGTATTGTCACGGAACCACTTGTTATGAGCCTCACGCACACGTGCCGACGATGTATCCACGTACATCTCCTGCCCTGTCTCCGAGTCCAGAAGCTTCATCAGACCAACATCGGGCAACTCCTCCATACGACGGTCATAGACACGTATAGCCACGATATCGTGCTTACGGTTGGCAATGCTCAGGGCATTGCGGAAATCATGTGAGTCTATGAAGTCGCTCAGCAGGAACGCCGTGCAGCGTTTCTTGACAGCACCCGTAAGGAACTCCAGCGGCACAGTGATGTCGGTAGAGTTGCTTTGCGGCTGGAAATCAAGAAGTTCGCGTATCAGATAGAGAATGTGACGACGGCCCTTCTGGGGCGGTATGAACTTCTCGATGCGGTCACTGAAGAAGAGCAGTCCCACCTTATCGTTGTTCTCGATGGCGGCAAAAGCCAGAGTGGCCGCAATCTCGGTCACCATCTCGCGTTTCATCATGACGCTGGTACCGAAATTAAGGCTGTCCGATACGTCCACCATAAGCATCACGGTAAGTTCACGCTCCTCCTCAAACACCTTTGAATAGGGTTTGTTCATGCGTGCCGTAACATTCCAGTCAATATCGCGGGGCTCGTCACCGTACTGGTACTCACGCACCTCGCTGAATGCCATACCGCGTCCCTTGAATGCGGTATGGTACTGACCGGCAAATATGTTACTGGAAAGACCGCGAGTCTTGATCTCGATTTTCCGGACCTTTTTTATCAGTTCACTTGTTTCCATACTAAACTGATTACAAGGTAGTTAAATCAAGGTACTTCAACCTTGTTCAGGATACGGCTCACAAGCTCGTCCTGGGTCACGTTGGTAGCCTCGGCCTCGTATGTCAGACCGATACGGTGACGCAGAACATCGTGTGCGATGGCACGTACATCCTCGGGCACTACATAACCGCGACGCTTGATGAAGGCGTATGAGCGGGCTGCCAGAGCCAGGTTTATGGATGCACGCGGAGAACCGCCGAACGATATGAGTTCCTTGATCTCCTTGAGTCCGTACTTTTCCGGATAACGTGTAGCGAATACTATATCAGCTATGTACTGTTCAATCTTCTCGTCCAGATATACCAGGTCAACAACCTTGCGTGCCTCGATGATATCATCGGTGGTCATCACGGGCTTGACGGTACCTATCTCATGATGGATCTGCTGGTGGATGATCTTCTTCTCCTCCTCGATCCTGGGATAGTCAATTACGGCCTTGAGCATGAAACGGTCCACCTGTGCCTCGGGCAGAGGATAGGTACCCTCCTGCTCTATCGGGTTCTGGGTAGCCATAACCAGGAAAGGCTTGGGAAGACTGAATGTCTCGCCGCCCAGTGTCACCTGACGCTCCTGCATGGCCTCGAGCAGGGCGCTCTGAACCTTGGCGGGAGCACGGTTGATCTCATCGGCCAATATGAAGTTTGCAAATACCGGACCCTTCTTGGGAAGGAAGGACTCGTCCTTCTGGCTGTAAATCATGGTTCCCACAACATCGGCAGGAAGCAGGTCCGGGGTAAACTGTATGCGGTTGAAACTTGCGTCAATCAGCGAAGCAAGGGTTTTGATGGCAAGGGTCTTGGCCAGACCGGGAACACCCTCAAGCAGTATGTGTCCGTCGGATAACAGACCTATCAGCAATGATTCCACAAGATGTTTCTGACCCACGATCACCTGATCCATTCCGGCCATCAGGTTGGTTACGAACGCACTCTGTTTCTCTATGCGTTCATTCAATTCCTTAATGTCAACGTTTTCACTCATAAGATCTATAAATATCAGTTAGTTAAGTGCATGCCCCATATTTCTGTGTTCTTGAGGCACAGGCCAAATATAGGGCATATTGCACGTCGCTATGAACTAAATTAGTTTAAATAGTATTGTCAGCCGTTAGTTTTAATTTGTTTTTACACTTATTATCCTTCCGGTTCACTTTGCTTTAAGCACAGGCACCTTGATTACTGTTCCCTCATGGAGCTTGGTGGGATCCTTGATATTGTTGTACTTGACTATGTACGGCCACAGTTTCTTGCTTCCGTAATACTTGAGTGCAACACGTGTTATGGTCTCGCCCTTGGCAAGTGTATGTGTGGCAAGCACGCCCTCCATGCTGAAGTTATTGACGTCGTCCATGGTGAACTCCGACAGATCCTTGGCCTGATCCTTGCTGTTGAGCTGGATGGTAGGATACTTCTGGGCAGGCTGTGCTGCTGGCTGATCAGCGGGTTTGGCAGCAGGCTTGACGGCAGGAGTCTCAGCCGGTTTGGCTGCAGGCTGCTGGGCAGGCTTGGCTGCGGGTTGTGCGGCAGGCTTCTCAGGAGCGGCTTCCTTAACAGGAGCAACCTCCTGAACGGGAGCGGCTGTCTTTACGCTGTCGGCCACCATCTCGGTCTTGTTCCTGTCAAGATAGTCGCGCTCAAGTACTTCGAGCACATTGTTGCCGATAACGGGCCACAGCATGAACAGACCCAGTCCGATAACCAGTATGGTGATTACAATCCAGAGTATGATCTTGAGCAGGCAGCGGGTACCCTTCTTCTGGGTAACATCCTTGACCTGGGGCTCCTGAGTCTCCTCCTTGGCGGCTGCTTTAGCCTTTTCAGCCTTGGCGGGCTTGGCTGCGGGTTCCTGGGCCGGGGCGTTCTCAGTCTCGGTATCCATTCCGGCCAGCTGGGCAGCCTGCTCCTCGGTGATGACTACAGTCTCGAATGCAGCGAAAGGCTTGTTGATCCTCTCCTTGAGGTCGGCATCGGGAACAAAGGATATCTTCTGGTGTCCGTCAATGGTGAAACGCTCGCCTGTATTGACGTTCACACTCTCGCGGTCCTCCATCTGAAGGAGCTTGAAGGTACCCAGACCCTTGACCTTTACCAGGCCCTCGCTGAGGACACGCTGTGAAATAATGTCGAAGAAGTTCTTTACGAACTGCTCGGCTGCAGCTTTGGACATGCCACCCTCCTGAGACAGACGCTCAGCAAGCTGCGAAAGATTGATCTTGTTATCCATAGCTGTATCTTATTTAAGTTTTTCCTTAAGTAATGAACTGGGCTTGTATGTAAGCACAAGTTTGGGCGGAACAAGCATACGTACACCTGTAGTGGGATTTACGGATATACGCTCATTCTTTTTCTTAACCTCTAGAACACCGAACCCTGAAAGACTTACAGAGTCCCCATCCTGCCAAATTTTCTCCATGACACCGAGCAGTACTTCTACCTGACGTGCGGACTGGTCGGCCCCCATCTGGCATTTG
Source organism: uncultured Bacteroidales bacterium (assembly GCA_902774335.1). Classification (GTDB taxonomy): domain Bacteria; phylum Bacteroidota; class Bacteroidia; order Bacteroidales; family Bacteroidaceae; genus Colenecus. The sequence continues at coordinate 19,590 of CACYHW010000011.1, read as the reverse complement.
TCGGATAATTCACTCAAAAACTGTTTGTTGTTCATATAAGTAATGGTTAGTTTATTGTTCCACTTTACCGTAAAGGTCGAACGCATCGGCCTCGGTTATGCGCACGTTAAGGAATTCTCCCATAGGCAGTTCCGCATCGGCCTTTATAAGAACCTCGGGGTCCACCTCGGGCGAGTCGAACTCCGTGCGTCCCACGTAATAGTCGCCCTCCAGGCGGTCTATCATGGTCTTGAAGGTCTTTCCCACCTTGGCTTCGCTTATCTGAGCCGATATATCCTGCTGTACGCGCATCAGACGCGACAGACGGGCCTGCTTGACCTCGTCCGATATGTCATCCTTGTAATGGATAGCCGAGTATGTACCGTCCACCTGGCAGTATGCAAAGGCGCCCATGCGCTCAAAGCGCTGCTCCTTGACAAACTCAGTGAGCAGATCGTAGTCCTGCTCCGTCTCACCGGGGAATCCCACCATCAGGGTGGTACGCAGATGTATGCCCGGAACCTCCTCGCGTATGCGTGCCAGCAGCTCACGGGTCTCCTGAGCGGTGATATTGCGGTGCATGCGCTTGAGTACGGGGTCGCTGATGTGCTGCAGGGCTATGTCCATGTATTTGCACACATTGTCTCGCTCGCGCATTACAGGCAGCAGATCCATGGGGAAGTTGTTAGGATAGCCGTAATGCAGACGCAGCCACTCCACTCCGGGTATGTCCGACAGGCGCTGCACAAGTTCAGCAATGGTAGGCTTGTGAGCCACATCGGTGCCGTAATAGGTAAGATCCTGAGCTATGAGCTGAATCTCCTTTACGCCGCGTGCAACAAGCTTGCGGGCCTCGTCCAGGATATCCTCCTGACTGCGTGACTGGTATTTGCCGGTCATGAGCGGGATGGCGCAGTAGGCGCATCCGCGGTTGCAGCCCTCGGCAATCTTAAGATATGCGTAATGTGACGGTGTGGTAACCGTACGGTCGTTCTCCAGTTCCTGGAACCAGCGGTGTCCGGTAACCTTGACCAGCTCATTCCAGTCAAACTTGCCGTACCAGCCATCCACCTCAGGAATCTCGGCCATAAGCTCCTTATGGAACTTCTGTGACAGGCATCCCATCACATATACACGTCCCACCTTACCGGCTTTCTTAAGCTCGCAGCACTCCAGGATCATATTGATGGACTCCTCCTGTGCATCGCCTATAAAGCCGCATGTATTTATGATTACAGTCTCGGCGCTCACCTTGTCCGGATCATGTCTCACCCTCAGGCCGTTAGCTTTGAATTGGCTCATAAGTTTCTCAGAATCAACAAGATTCTTTGAGCAACCTAAAGTGATTATGTCCACACTGCCGCGCCTCATGGTTCAATCCTGCTTGAAAAGGGAATCAACAAACTCAGTCTTGTCAAACACCTGGAGGTTGTCTATGGCCTCACCCAGTCCCACATACCTTACAGGTACCTTGAACTGGTCCGATATGCCTATCACAACGCCTCCCTTGGCCGTTCCATCCAGTTTGGTAATGGCCAGCTGGGTAACCTTGGTGGCCAGTGTGAACTGCTTGGCCTGCTCAAAGGCATTCTGGCCTGTGGAGCCGTCAAGCACCAGCAGGACATCATCGGGAGCGCCCTCTACGACCTTGTTCATCACGTTGCGTATCTTGGTGAGCTCGTTCATCAGTCCCACCTTGTTGTGCAGACGTCCGGCGGTGTCTATCAGAACCACATCGGCACCGTCGGCTACGGCATGGCTCAGCGTATCATAGGCCACCGATGCGGGATCGGAACCCATTTCCTGCCTTATCACCGGAACATCCACCCTGCGTCCCCACTCCTGCAGCTGCTCTATGGCTGCGGCACGGAATGTATCGGCAGCGCCCAGCACCACCTTGAGGCCGCGCTTTTTGAACTGATAGGCCAGCTTGCCTATGGTTGTGGTCTTGCCCACGCCGTTCACGCCCACCACAAGCACCACATAGGGCTTGCGTCCTGCGGGGACGGCAAAAGGCTCAGTATCACTGTCCGGATTATTCTCTACCAGAAGCGCCGATATCTCTTCACGCAAAATACCGTTCAATTCGGATGTTCCCATGTACTTGTCACGGGCTACACGCTCCTGAATACGCTTTACGATCTTAAGTGTGGTCTCTACTCCTACGTCCGATGTTATCAGAACCTCCTCCAGGTTGTCCAGAACCTCGTCATCGACGGTGGACTTACCGGCTACCGCACGTGCTATCTTGGAAAAAACGCTTGACTTGGTCTTTTCGAGACCTTTGTCCAGAACCTCCTTCTTATCTTTTGAAAAAAACGAAAACAAACCCATATATTCGGTGAATACGGCCAAAATGTACCGCACTCAAAGCGCAAATTTATATAAATAAGGTGATAAAAACAAATAAAAAAAAGAGCAACCTCAGCGGCTGCTCTTTCATATTTTGTGTCAAGTTTATCTTACTTGATAGCGTCCTTGAGCTGCTCGTCGGTAACGATCTGCTCAGTGAACATATAAGCACCGGTCTTGGGTGACTTTACCATCTTAATGACCTTGGCCATTGAGACCTTACCCTGACGCAGGGTAGCAACTACTTTCTTTGCCATGGTTCAAACGTATTACTTGATCTCACGATGGATTGTCATCCTCTTGAGAATGGGGTTATACTTCTTCAGTTCCAGTCTCTCAGGAGTGTTCTTCCTGTTCTTGGTGGTGATGTAGCGGGAAGTGCCCGGCATACCACTGTCCTTGTGCTCAGTGCATTCCAGGATAACCTGAACCCTGTTGCCTTTTACTTTCTTTGCCATAGTAGTATGAACTCCTTTCTGTTATTACGCAATGATTCTGATGTCTTTCCAATCGCAATAACCGTTAGCGACGGCCTCCTTGAGGGCGGCATCAAGACCTTTCTTGTTAATGATTCTCAGGCCGGCAGCACTGAGTTTGAGGCTGATCCAGCAGTTCTCCTCAACATAGAAGAACTTCTTAGTGAACAGGTTAACGTCAAATGTTCTCTTGGTTCTACGCTTAGAGTGAGAAACATTGTTGCCAACCATTGCCTTCTTTCCGGTGATCTGACAAATTCTTGACATATCTATCTGTTTTTATTCGTTTTTTGCTCTATTCTCGAAACAGGGTGCAAAATAACACATTTTTTTTCATCCCGCCAAACAAAAAACTCTTTTTTTGTGTTAAAGGCGGGTATTGGAGTAGATTGGAACATCTATTCCGCAGAAATCGCCGTCCAAATACTTGAAATAGCCCGTGCAAGCTATCATGGCCGCATTATCGGTGGTATACGAGAAAGGCGGTATGAACACCTTCCAGCGATAGCGTCGGGCATGATCCTGGAAAGCCTCGCGCAGACCAGTGTTGGCCGATACCCCACCCGCCACTGCAATGCGGTTGATGCCGGTATCCTTGGCAGCCAGACGCAGCTTCTTCATGAGGATCTCCACGATGGTGCGCTCAAGCGATGCGCAAAGGTCTTCCTTGTGATGCTCGATGAAATCCGGATCCTCCTTGACCCAGTCACGCAGATTGTACAGGAACGATGTCTTGAGTCCGCTGAAGCTGTAGTTGTATCCGGGAATGTTAGGCTTGCTGAACTTGTAAGCGTCGGGATTGCCCTGACGTGCCAGACGGTCGATAATGGGACCGCCGGGATAGCCGAATCCCATCACCTTTGAGCACTTGTCCATAGCCTCGCCTGCAGCATCGTCGATAGTCTGTCCCAGAATCTCCATCTTGTTGTATGATTCAACCTTGACTATCTGCGAGTTACCACCAGAAACCAGCAGGCACAGGAACGGGAACTCGGGAGCGGCCGATTCCTCACCCGGTTTGCGGATGAAATGGGCCAAAATGTGTCCCTGCAGATGATTCACCTCGATCATGGGGATATTGAGCGAGCGGGCAAAGCCTTTGGCAAACGATACACCCACCAGGAGCGAGCCCATCAGACCCGGACCGCGTGTGAAAGCGACCGCGTTGAGCTGTCCGGCATCAATTCCGGCCCTTTTCAACGCAGTATCCACCACGGGAACGATGTTCTGCTGGTGAGCGCGACTGGCAAGTTCGGGAACCACTCCGCCGTACTCCTCGTGAACCTTCTGGCTGGCCACCACATTGGACAGAAGTTCGCCGTTGCAGATAACTGCAGCCGACGTATCGTCACATGATGACTCGATACCTAAAATGTATACTGGCTTCTCCATTTGCATTATCGGACTTTAGCGGGTGCAAAAGTATTAAAAATATAGGTATCAAGACCGAAATATTAGGCCAAAACAAGGATTTTTATTTATTTTGTGCCCTAATTGAACAACAAACCAAAATACCAATTAACCCATGATCTGGAACAAAAAGATCGAATGTATGTCGCGAGACGAGATGCGCGAATTACAGAGTGAAAAACTCAAAAAGATTGTAGCGCACGCATACAACAACTCACCTTTCTACAAGAAAAGGTTCGATGAACACGGAGTCCGCCCTGAGGATATCCGCAGTATTGATGACATCGTAAAATTGCCTTTTACAATCAAGCAAGACCTTCGTGACAACTATCCTTTCGGAATGATGTGCGTACCTATGACCGACATCCTGCGCCTGCACGCATCATCAGGAACCACAGGCAAGCCTATCGTTGTAGGTTATACCCAGAAGGATCTGGACAACTGGTCAGAGGCCGTAGCGCGTTGCCTTACAGCGTTCGGACTCGGAAAAGATGATTTTGTACAGATTGCATACGGATACGGCCTTTTCACCGGCGGTCTGGGTGCACATGACGGTGTTCACAAGATCGGTGCTACCGTAATCCCCACCAGCAGCGGAAATACCCAGAAGCAGCTCCAGCTTATGCAGGACTTTGGTTCCACTGCTGTTGCCTGCACCCCCTCCTACGCCCTTTATATGGCCGAGGAAATCCGTAAACAGGGTCTTGACATCAACAACTTCAAACTCAAGGTGGGCATATTCGGTGCAGAGCCCTGGACCGAAGCCATGCGTAAGGAACTTGAGGACAAGATGCATATCAGAGCTTTCGATATCTACGGACTCACAGAGATAAGCGGCCCCGGCGTGGGTGGCGAGTGCGAGTGCCAGAACGGCACACACCTTTGGGAGGACCTCTACTACCCCGAGATCATCGATCCGGTTACCCTGCAGCCTGTAGAGCCCGGTCAGAAGGGTGAACTTGTATTCACAACTCTCGATAAGTGGGGTATGCCGATGATACGTTATCGTACACGTGACCTCACCTATCTTAACTATGAAAAGTGTGAATGCGGCCGTACCGCCGTACGTATGGGTAAGATCCTGGGCCGCAGCGACGATATGATGATCATCCGCGGTGTGAACGTATTCCCGTCACAGATAGAGTCCATCCTGCTGGAGTTCCCGGAGTACGAGCCCTACTTCCTCATCGAGGTAGACCGTATAAACAACACCGATACATTCGACATCCAGGTTGAGGTCAAGCCTGAGTTCTACACTGACCAGGTTAACGAACTGGTACGTCTGCGTCAGCGTCTCACCTCACGCATCCAGAGCGTTGTAGGTATCCAGCCCGCAATCAAGATTGTACAGCCCGGAACAATCGAGCGTTCTACCGGCAAGGCAAAACGCGCCATTGACCACCGTAAATTTGAATAACAACCAATTAATGATATCCGACTATGCTTATCAGACAGATTTCAGTTTTCCTGGAGAATGAGAAGGGAAAATTTGCCGAGATAGCCAGACTGCTCGGTAACAATGGTATAAACATGAAGGCATTCACCGTATCTGAGACACAGGATTTCGGTATTGCCCGCATCATAGTGGAGCGCGACCAGATTGAGCGCGCTTTCAACCTGATCAAAGCAAACTCATACGCCGTAACCATGACCCATGTGGTTTACCTGGAGTGTGCAAACAAGCCGGGTGCCATGGCTAACGCTATGGAGAAGCTATCGGCCGCCGGAATATCGGTTGAGTATATGTACGCCTTTACAGACTCATCATCAGAGTTCTCACGCGTAATCATCCGTCCCGACAACACCGAACTGGCCAATCAGATCATCCAGGAGCTTTAAAAAGGTATTACCACAATCAAATAAGGCCGCCCGATGGGTGGCCTTATTTAATTCACGCAATACAAACGTATTGGGGCGAAGTGAGTATGCGAACGAGATGGCCCGGAGGGCCACCCGTTTCCGATAGGAAACTAAAAAGAGGTGGGATATTCATCCCACTCTTTCCACAAAAAAAAGCCACCCAACGGGCAGCCTTTTTTTGCGGAAAGAGTGGGATTCAAACCCACGGTACGGCTAGGCCGTACGCCGGATTTCGAGTCCGGTCCATTCGATCACTCTGGCATCTTTCCGGGCGCAAAGATACAAAAAAAATGACTCCCGCAATTTATCGTCCAAAAAAGAACGGCAAGCCCACAATACAATCAGCCGCCTCTGTAACTATTCTTAACCAAAATTGTGGATAAGTGTTTCTTTTACTGAATAAATAAATCGGAGAGTTGTTGTAATTTTGCGCTCGAATTAAAACCCTTCACATTAACATTCTCTTAAGAGCAAATGGGCGGATTTTTTGGAGTCGTCTCAAGGCAGAGATGCATCAATGATCTTTTTTACGGAACTGACTATCAGTCACATCTGGGAACAAGCCGCGCCGGTATGGCCACCTACAGTCTGGAAGACGGCTTCTTCAGAACCATTCACAACCTTGAAAACGATTATTTCAGGAGCAAGTTTGAAAACGACCTTGGAAAATTCACCGGCAACAGCGGAATCGGCGTAATCAGCGACACTGACGCTCAGCCCATGCTCATGAACAGCCACCTGGGACGTTTTGCCCTGGTCACCGTGGCTAAGATCAACAACAAGGAGGAAATCTGCGACCAGCTGCTCTCCGAGAACATGCATCTTAGCGAGTTCAGCAGCGGCAAGATAAACCAGACCGAACTCATCGCCCTCCTTATAATAAAAGGAAAGAACTTTGTCGAAGGAATTGAGAACGTATTCAAGACCATAAAGGGATCATGCTCCATGCTGCTCCTTACCGAGGATGGCATCATAGCAGCCCGCGACTCATGGGGCCGCACACCTATCGCATTAGGCTCCAGGGACGGCGCAATAGCCGTGACCTCCGAGACAACGGCATTCCCCAACTTAGGATTCGACACCAGTCTCTATATGGGTCCCGGCCAGATAATCAAGATTACCGAGAACGGCTACGAGGAGCTGCGCAAGCCCAACAAGAAGATGCAGATGTGCTCTTTCCTGTGGGTTTACTACGGATTCCCCACCAGCTGCTACGAGGGTCGCAACGCCGAGGATGTACGTAACGAACTGGGACGCGTCATGGGACGTGAGGACGATGTCGAGGTTGACGGCGCATGCGGTATCCCCGACAGCGGCGTAGGTATGGCCGTAGGTTATGCCGAGGGTCACAAATGCCCCTACACCAGAGCCGTAGCCAAGTACACTCCCACCTGGCCCCGCTCATTTATGCCTACCGACCAGTCACGCCGTAACCTTGTGGCCAAGATGAAGCTCATCTCCAACAAGGAGATACTCAACGGCAAGCGTCTGGTATTCTGCGACGACAGCATTGTTCGCGGTACACAGCTCAAGGACAACTCACATGAGTTCTACGAGTCGGGCGTAAAGGCAGCACACATGCGCATATCATGCCCTCCCCTTATCTACGGATGCCCCTTCATCAACTATTCGGCCAGCAAGAATGAGCTGGAGCTCATCAGCCGCCGTGTGATCAAGGACTTTGAGGGTGACAACCCCAGCCAGGAGACTCTCCAGAAGTACGCTACCACAGGTACTCCCGAGTACGAGAAGATGGTTAAGGAGATTGCAAAGCGCCTGCAGCTGACAACACTCAAGTTCACCTCAATCGAGGCTCTGGTGAATGCAATCGGCCTTCCTAAGGAGCGTATATGCACACACTGCTTTGATGGAAGTTCGTTCTACACTCTGGAAGAACAGAATGAGAATTGAGAATTGAGAATTGAGATTTATAAAAAAAGCGTTCGGTTTTTCCGAACGCTTTTTTATGTCGCGGGCTTACGCAGGTTCTGCGATTCAATTCTCAATTCTCAATTCTCAATTCTCAATTCTCAATTCCAACACCTCCACCGCCCGTCGCAAATCCGCCTCAAACCGCCCATGGTCTTTAAGGAAGTCGGAACGTCCGTCGGACAGGACAGCCAGGAGTTCCGGATTGATATCGTCGGCGTAGGAGCCTATGATCATCTCGATATCATCCTTCTGCCACTCCATAGTCGAATGCTCATACACCCTGAGTTTCTGGTGCATGAAAGCATATGCCGTCTCTATACTGTCCTTACTAATCAATTATGTCACTTCGTTCCATGATTCTTGTCGCGACTCGGGATAGAAAGTAAACTTTCTCTCCTCTCACTGCTCCAAGAATTATCAATTATCAATCATCATACCCAATCGGTCTGAACTGCTTCTGAGCCTCACTATATACATACCCCTCCTTCTCCAGGGTAGCCATAAGTTCCGCCGGCTCGCGGTCATAAAAACAGCACAGTGATTCGAGCGTATCGAACTCCTCGTCACGCAACAGCATGTTGATGCTCGATACAAGTATTGCAGGGTCTTGCGGCAGATATTCCATAATCAGTATTGTTTCAAGGCCGCAAAGTTAGTGTTTTTGGACGCAACGGCAATACCCTGTCATTTGTATTGGCTGGGGCTGACTCCGAATTTGCTCTTGAATACCGACGAGAAGTGACTCTGAGTGCTGAATCCGGTCTTGTCCACAATCTCCGACACCGAATACTTGCCGCTCTTGAGCAGTTCGGCCGCACGGTTGAGCTTATAGGTGCGGAAGAATGCGCTGGGTGTCTCGCCCGTAAGACCCTTGATCTTGTAATAGAGCTTGGTACGGGACATATAGAGCAGTTCGGTTATGCGGTTGATGTTGAGTTCGGTATTGGAGAGTTCCTCCTCCATCAGATTGTAGAGTTCGTCCATAAACTTCTGGTCGTACTCAGAGAGTACCTCGCCCATCTCCTGTTCCGATGCGGATGTGGACCGGCTCAGGATGTTACGCACGCGCTCCCTGTTCTTGAGTTGCGACTGGATCAGGGCCGACAGCACAGTGGGATCGAACGGCTTGGTCACGTATGCATCAGCACCGACATTAAGGCCTTCAACCTGGTTCTCGGATGTTATCTTGGCGGTAACCAGTATCACGGGGATATGGCTCAGCTGGATATCCTGCTTGATCTCGCGGCACAGCTCATAGCCGTCCTTGCCCGGCATTGCCACATCGCTCAGCACAATGTTGGGCTCCTCCTTGCGCAGACGCTGCAGGGCCGAGTCGGCATCCAGGCAGGTAATGAGCCTGTAGTCCTTGGACAACAGCACACGCATGTAATTGATAATATCCGGTTCGTCATCCACAACAAGAATGGTGGGACGGCCGTCATCCACATCCTCCTGTTCGTTCTCTACAACAGGCAGAACGGGATCCATAATGGCCGAATCCTGACGTATGGGGCTCAGTTCAGCATCAGAATAGGCATCCCTGCCCATGGGGAACGTAAGGGTAAAGACGGCACCCTGCGTATCGGTCCTGTTGCCTGCGGTAAGTTCACCGTGATGCAGCTCGGCCAGACGGCGCGAGAAATAGAGGCCGATGCCCGTACCCCAGTTGACAAACGCCTTGGTCTGGTTGTCAAGCTGGTAATAACGCTTGAATATGTTCTCTCTCTGATCCTCGGGTATGCCCTTTCCGGTATCGGCTATCATTATCTTGACAGTCTTGCCGTCGCTGTCCAGCGTCACGTCTATGGCACCGCCGTCGGGTGTAAACTTGAATGCGTTGGACAGAAGGTTGTAGACAATCTTTTCAAGCTTGTCGGAATCCGTGTAGACCATGAGCGAATCCTCCAGTCCGAACCTGTTAAGGGTAAGCCCCTTTTCGTGGGCGTTGAACTCAAAGATATCGCAGATGCCGTTGAGCACCTTAACGATATCGGTCTCCTCGACATTCAGGTTCAGGGTATCGTTCTCCAGCTTGTTGAAGTCCATAAGCTGGTTCACCAGCTTGAACATACGCTGTACGCTGCGCTGTGCTATGGATATGAGTTTCTTGTCGTCGGCATCCAGGCTCTCGCTACGGTACAACTGGCCTACAGGACCTGCAATCATGGTCAAAGGCGTACGGAACTCATGCGCTATGTTGGCAAAGAAGCTCATGTTCATCTGGTTGGTACGCAGCTCCTGCTCCTTCTCCATCTCGGCACGGCGAGCCAGACGGCCTGCCTCCACCACTCGCATGGTGTTCTTGTACAGAAGCTGGATCACAAGTACTATCAGGGTCAGATAGATAATCCAGGCCCACCATGAGTTGAATGTGGCGGGACGAACCACGACACGTATGCTGCGTTCCGAACCTGCAGCCACCTCACCGCTGTCGGTTATACGCACGCGGAAGTTGTAGTGGCCTGTAGGCAGATTGGCGTAATATGCTGAGTGCAGCTTGCCGGCATCAATCCAGTCGCCGTCAAAGCCGTCCATCATATAATAATAATGTACGCGCTCGTATTCGCCGTAGTCCAGAGCCACGAACGATATGCTGAAACTGTTATCCTTGTGGTTGAGACGTATCTCCTCGCAGTCATCAAGCATAGCCTTGGCGGGAGCGTCGTCGCCGGGACGCACCAACGTGTTATGTATGTGAAGGTCAAGCAGATGCAGAGGCACGTCACGTCCTGCCGACACCTCGGTGGGATTGAACATGGTCAGTCCGTCCGTTCCGCCGAACACAAGCCTTCCGTCGGGCAGCACACATGCGGCGCGGTCAAAGAACTCGTCGCCACCCAGTCCGTCCACCTTATAATAACAGCTTATCTTGCCGGTATTGCGGTCATAGCGGTTCAGACCCTTCATGGTTCCTATCCACATATTGCCCTCGCTGTCCTCGATGATGCTTCCCACATCGGAACATGACAGTCCGCTAATGTGAACTATGCTCCTGTCCGTGGGATTGAAACGCAGCAGTCCGTTACTCACCGTTCCTATCCATACGTCACCGCGTGAGTCCTGGTACATATCGGTGGGAATGAATACGCTGCGTCTGATGCAGCTCTCCAGGTCCGGAATGTCCATCTCGCTCAGACGGCCCGTCTGGCTGTTCATGGTAAGCAGCCTCTGGTTGAAGGCAGCTATCAGGATACGGCCGCTGCTGGTGCTCAGAATCTTGGGAATAAAGGTGAATACGGTGTTGAAAGCCTGTTTCTGGATTGCTTCGGCCGATCCCACCGGAATGGTGTATATATCCGTCGATGCCGTCGATATCAGTATAGTACCGTCCTCGGCCTGTTCAAAGTCCATAGTCCTGCGTACAGGATATGAGTGTATTATCTCCAGGGCCGATCCGTTATAACGGCACTTCATCACCATCGTGCTGGTGGATATCCACAGACTGCCGTCGGTATCGGGCAGCATATGTGTCACGGCGTTGTCCTCATCGGCCATATCAAGACCTATCACGTCCACGCTCTCGGCGCTTCCGGTCGAGGGGTGATATACGTAGAGACCGTTGAGCAGCGTCGATATCCACAGGTCACCCTGCTTGTCCACCGATACGGCCGTGACCGATGCGTTACCGGTCAGACGGTTGAAGTTATGATCGCTGTTGAACGTCTCCTTATAATAATAGTCGGCCATGAGACCCTTGTCGTAGGTACCGAACCAGATGTTACGGCGTGAGTCCTCAAACAGGCATGTGATGTACGCGTCGGGTACGTTGTAGGCAAAGTCCTTGTCGGTATTCTCCTTGAGAGTGCCAGCTTCCAGATCCAGCATGAAGACCTGTCCCTTGGACATACTCATAAGGATAGAACCGTTCCTTAAGGGGCATGCATCCAGTACGGCATTGCCGTTGGCGGTAATCCGGCGGCGCATCTCGCCGTTCATCCTTATCATCCTGTCGGAACCGGTATCGTACAGCAGCAGCGATCCGTTACCCGAAATCAGAAGCCTGCCGTCGTCAAACAGCTCGGCGTAATATTGGTCCTGGGGCGCAATCCTGAGGTCCGTAGTCCTTACAAGGTTGAATCCGTCCCTGCTGTAACGGGTTATCTTTTGCTTTTCCAGAATCAGGATATCGTCGTTATCACACAGGAAACAGTCGCTCCAGTAGTTGTCACGGCTCAGGTTGGTCCTCCTGACCACAGGCTCAAAGACCTCTCTGAGGGGGTTGTAGCGGAACAGTCCGATGTTATTATACATCAGGATGTTGCCGCGGCTGTCCTCCATCAGCTTGCGGGCGTTCTTGTTGTGGGACTGTATGGGGATGCTCTCAAAAGAGTCATATGAGGTGTAACGGCACACACCGTTGGCAGTGCAAACCCACAGACGGCCCTGTGAGTCGCTCATGATATCCTGGATATTGTTGTCCGACAGACCCAGCGAGTCATAGGTGCAGAAATACTGATGATACTCGTTGCCGTCGTAACGGTTCAGTCCGCGGAAAGTGCCTATCCACATGAAACCGCGTGAATCCTCGGCGATGCACTGAACACGGCCGTTGGACAGTTCGGTTGAAATAACCACATCATTCTCCTCATCCTTGTCCACCTGCACAACCAGGTCCTCCCGGACGCAGCCGGCAAAAATCAGCAGCAGCGCACAGAGCATAACAGACGCGCGATCCATCAGTTTCATAGGCAGAATTTACGTTTTGTTGGTTGCACAAAAGTAATTCCATTATTCTATTGCCACAACAAAAATGCCTATAAATGGGGCATTTATGCTGATTTGAACAAATCCGACAATCAAATAAACATTTCCGACAATCCATGCAGATAATTGTCTCTAAAATTGCACCGGAAAAAAAACAAACTGACTGACAAAATGAAAAAACTGACCTTAATTATTGCTTTGGCGCTGACCACTGCCGCATACGCGCAGCAGAACCTTTCCTTTGGACAGGGCCAGCAGCTGGTATCACCTGAAGTTAACAGCAACAACACCGTAACATTCCGCATGTCGGCCCCCGGCGCGCAGAAGGTACAGATTACAGGCGATTTCCTGACACAGGTCATTGAAACACAGTTCGGTACTTTCGAGACTCAGGGTACCGTAGATATGATAAAGGACGAAAAGGGAACATGGACCTATACGTCCGATGTACTTAAACCGGAACTGTATACATATAATATGATTGTCGACGGAGTGAAAATCACAGATCCATTGAACGTCTATACCATCCGCGACATTAACAACCTGTTCAATATATTTATTGTCGGCGGAGACCGCGCAGACCTTTACAAAGTAAATAAGGTTGAGCACGGCACCGTCAGCAAGGTGTGGTACGACTGCCCGACTGAGGGTATCAAGCGTCGCTGCACTGTCTATACCCCGGCAGGCTATGAGAACAGCGGTAAAAAATACCCTGTTCTCTACCTGCTGCACGGTATAGGTGGCGATGAGAACGCCTGGAGCGAGCTTGGCAGAGCCACACAGATCCTGGACAACCTGATTGCCCAGGGCAAGGCAGAGCCCATGATTGTTGTCATGACCAACGGAAACATCTCCGAGGAGGCTGCTCCCGGCGAGACATCCAAGGGCTTCGCAGTTCCCACCATGAGCCTTCCCAAGACTATGGACGGTTATTTTGAGAACGCATTCCCCGATGTAATAAAGTTCGTGGAGAGCACCTACCGCGTAAAGGCCGACAAGGCACACCGTGCAATAGCAGGTCTTTCAATGGGTGGCTTCCATTCACTCTACATCTCAATCAACAACCCCGACACATTCGACTACATCGGTCTCTTCTCGGCTGCAGTTGACCAGCAGCAGAACGGCGGACTGCAGACCGTTTACGAGAACCGTGACCAGAAGATAGACAATCTCTTTGCCAAGAACCCCAAACTGTTCTGGATAGGTATTGGCAAGACCGATTTCCTTTACTCCAATAATACCGCCCTGCGCGGAGTGCTCGACAGCAAGAAGCACAAGTACACTTATATGGAGACCGAAGGCGGTCACATATGGCGTAACTGGCGTATTTACCTCTCTGAGTTTGTTCCACTTCTTTTCAAGTAAACGGTTATGAAGAGATATATACTTACAAGCATCAGTCTGGGAATGCTCCTGGCCGGATGCAACTCCGCAACGGAATCGGGAATCAACAAGGATAAAGTGGTCAAGAACATGACGCTTGAGGAGAAGGCACGTTTTGTGATAGGCACCGGTATGGCCGGCATGTCTGGCGACAACGCCGTGATAGGCTCCACACAGCTGCTTGTTCCCGGTGCTGCCGGAACCACCTACCCTCTTGACGCACATGAGTTACCCGCCATCGTGTTGGCCGACGGTCCTGCCGGACTGCGTATCGACGCCACACGTCAGGGCGACCAGGAGACATACTACTGCACACACTTCCCCATCGGCACACTGCTGGCCTCGACCTGGAACACCCAGCTCATCGAGGAGGTTGGCGCAGCCATCGGACAGGAGGTTAAGGAATACGGAGCCGATGTGTTGCTGGCTCCTGCAGTAAACATCATGCGCAGCCCGCTGTGCGGACGTAACTTTGAGTACTACTCCGAGGATCCCGTTGTAGCCGGTAAGACCGGTGCCGCCTATATCCGCGGCGTCCAGTCAAACGGCGTAGGCACCAGCATCAAGCACTTTGCCGCCAACAACCAGGAGACCAACCGCATGAACACCGACGCTCACATTTCACAGCGTGCCCTGCGTGAGATCTACCTCAAGGGATTTGAGATAGCCATCAAGGAGAGCAAGCCTTGGACCGTGATGACATCATACAACTACATCAACGGCGTCTACACCTCCGAGAGCAAGGAGCTGGTCACCACCATCCTGCGCGACGAGTGGGGCTACGAGGGTACCGTCATGACCGACTGGTACGGCGGTAAGGACGGCTACAAGCAGATGTGGGCAGGCAACGACATGCTCCAGCCCGGTAAGGACGAGCAGTACAACTCCATAGTTGATGCAGTCAATGACGGCAGGCTGTCACAGGCCGACCTGGACCGCAACGTAAAGCGCATCCTGAGCCTTATCGAGAAGACTCCGCGCTATCAGGGCTACAAGTTCTCAAACAAGCCCGACCTTACAGCACACGCAGCCGTTACAAGACAGTCGGCCGCCGAGGGTATGGTCCTGCTCAAGAACAACTACGCCCTCCCCTTTGCCAACAGCATCAAGAACGTAGCCCTGTACGGCTGCACATCATATGATTTCATTGCCGGCGGTACCGGTTCCGGTAACGTGAACCATGCATATGTGGTATCACTGCTGGACGGTCTCAAGAACGGCGGATTCAACGTATCGGACGACCTCAAGAAACAGTATGACAAGCATATTGCCGAGAGCAAGAAGAAGATAGACGCTCAGCTTGCCGAGCAGGCCAAGAACGATCCCAAGAACGCCATGCTGATAAACTTCCTGCCCAAGCCCCTCCCCGAGGAGCTGCTCTTCAGCGACAAGGAACTTACCGCTCAGGCCTCCAAGGCCGATGTGGCCGTCATCACACTGGGACGTCTGTCGGGTGAGTTCATTGACCGTTCATCGGCCGACTTCGCACTCTCCGACCAGGAGCGCAAGCTCATTGAGCAGGTTTGTCAGATTTACCATAAGGCCGGCAAGCAGG
Source organism: uncultured Bacteroidales bacterium (assembly GCA_902774335.1). Taxonomy (GTDB): domain Bacteria; phylum Bacteroidota; class Bacteroidia; order Bacteroidales; family Bacteroidaceae; genus Colenecus. Next base: position 3,939 of record CACYHW010000011.1, on the reverse strand, counting down.
TTATCGTTCTGCTCAACATTGGCGGCGCCATCGAGACCGCATCATGGAAGAATCTGCCCGACGCCATCCTTTGCGCTTGGCAGGCCGGTCAGGAGGGCGGCAACAGCGTTGTTGACGTTCTGAGCGGCAAGCAGTCACCTTCGGGCAAGCTCACCATGACCTGGCCCATCAGATTTGCCGACGTGGCATCGTCCAAGAACTTCCCCATTGACGAGGATCCCAGGATCGATATGTTCAGCCAGGGCAAGACCGGCAATGTCAGGAACGTTGACTACACAGACTACGAGGAGGATATCTATGTAGGTTACCGCTACTTCGATGCATTCGACGTACAGGTATCTTACCCCTTCGGTTACGGTCTGTCATACACCACCTTCGAGTACAGCGACGCATCAGTCAAGCAGGAAGGTGATTCTTACAAGGTTACTCTTACCGTCACCAATACAGGCAACTACACAGGCAAGGAGGTAGTTCAGCTTTACGTATCGGCTCCCGACAACAAGCAGGCCAACAAGCCTGTCAAGGAGCTCAAGGCATACGCCAAGACCGAGAGCCTCAAGCCCGGCCAGTCAACAATCGTTGAGATGACCGTCAAGGCTGCCGATCTGGCTTCGTTCGACGAGAAAGAGTCGGCATGGATAGTAACTAAAGGCGATTACGGATTCCTGATAGGAGCATCGTCAAAAGACATAAGACTTACTCTGCAGGCAGCAGTAAAGGCACAGAAGACCAAGGTCAACAACGTGCTTGCTCCCAAGAACAGCATGAACCTGCTGCGCAGATAAAAAGATATAGTCCAGTTTCTCTCCTGGATTATTGCATGAATAAAGGGTAATTTAGGTTAATGAGAGAGGCGTCCGCTGCTACATTGTTGAAATGTGGCAGCGGAACTTTTTTATACCGTCCGTATCATCTCGCGGAAACGGCGCATACCTGCGGTAGCCACATCCTGGATGTGCACCACCCCGCTCACATGCGCTGCGGCCGACGGATCGGGATCAACCATGAATATACGGCAGCCCGGTGGTGCGTACTGATAGAGTCCTGCGGCAGGATAGACCTGCATTGATGTTCCTATGATAAGGAGTATGTCGGCCTCGCTTACGGCCTGAGCCGCCTTGGTAAGGTTGGGAACCTGCTCGCCGAACCATACTATGTGCGGACGCAGCTGCGCGTTATGGGGACCGCCCTTGTCGCCCACATGTATGGCCTTATAGCCGATATCCTGGACGTAACGCTCGCTCCAGTAATCCATATCGGTATAGGTATCCTCGGGACGTACCTTGGTCAGTTCTCCGTGAAGATGGATGATATCGGTGCTTCCGGCGCGCTCATGCAGGTTATCCACGTTCTGGGTAACCACGCACACCTGATAATCCTTTTCAAGCTCTGCAACGATAAGATGAGCCTCGTTGGGTTCCACCGTTGCCAGCTGGGCGCGGCGCTCGTTGTAGAAGCGCAGGACACGCTCCTTGTCCCTGTACCAGCCGTCGATGGTAGCCACAGCCTCCACCGGCTCGTTGTCCCACAGGCCGTTACCGCCGCGGAACGTCGAGATGCCGCTCTCGGCGCTTATGCCGGAGCCGCTCAAGACCACAATCCTTTTTCTGTCCATTTTTCACATAACCAGTTATTGCAAAAATAGTATTTTACTTGTATCTTTACGCATACTAACCGTTTTCTTTAAAACAATGAAGGACTTGCATAGAACCATACTGACCGTCACGCTGAGCCTATTATTAGGCCTGACAGCGCCCATATGCGCTGCCGCCCAGCCGCAGGACGGCCTCAAGTCTGATACATACACCTACGTTCAACGCGACTCCGCACTGCTTCTGGATGTGTACAAGCCTGCCGTTCCCAGAGAAGACAAGGCTGCGGTCATTTCACTCTTTGGAGGCGGATTCTTTATGGGAGAGCGCAACAACGCTCTCAGCAAGGAGATTGCCAAGTCCCTTACGGATCGCGGTTATACGGTTATCAGCATTGACTACAGGCTTGGTTTCAGGGACAGAGCCAAGGTGGCCGAGAACAGCACCGTGTTTAAAGCTACAGGGCTGTTCAGATACTGCATAGACATTGCGGTTCAGGACTGCGCCGCAGCCGTAGCATGGGTGTGTTCAAACGCACAGGATCTGGATATCGACCCCGACAGGATAATACTGACCGGAAGCTCAGCGGGAGCCATCACAGTGCTGCAGCTGGACTACTGCAGGGCCAACTCCCTGCCGGAGGCATCGGAACTGCCCCAGGGATGGAAACCGGCAGGCGTTGTAACCTATTCCGGCGGAGTTATGTGCCGTAAGTGGGAACTCAAATACGCCACCAGCCCCGCTCCCACCATGCTCATGCACGGTACCAAGGACAGGATTGTGGCTTACAAGAGTTTCGGACTGCCCTTCAGCCAAAAGATGTTCGGCGCCAAGAAGGTTGACAAGGCTATGGACCGCCAGGATATACCGCACTGGTTCATCAGGTTTGACGGTCTGGGACATGAGGTCGCCAACTGGCTGCCCGGATCGGTTGACCTGTTCTGCACATTCGCGGAACTCACACTGGCAGGCAGGATAACCTCACTGGACGCCACCATGACCGACTCCAGACTCAATCCCACCAGTTGGTCACAGATGTCCGTCTTTGACCTGTACGGCAAGCGCAAGAAATAACAACCTTACAATATAAAATATGAAGATAGGAATAATAGGCGCCGGCTGGATAGCCGACAAGATGGCCGAAACCCTGACCGGCCTGGACAAGTCAATGAAGTATGCCATTGCCGCACGCGACCTTGACCGCGCCAAGGATTTTGCCCGTCACTGGAACTTTGAAAAGGCATACGGTTCATACAAGGAGCTGGTTGAGGATCCCGATGTGGACCTGGTATATGTGGCCACGCCCCACTCCCACCATTTTGAGCACGCCAGCCTGGCCATCAACGCCGGCAAGCCCGTGCTTTGCGAGAAAGCCTTTACGGCCAATGCCCGCGAGGCCGATGCGCTTCTGGACCTTGCCCACAAGAAAGGCGTCTTTATTACCGAGGCCATTTGGACACGCTACATGCCCCTGTCCATGAAGGTCAAGGAGCTGCTCGACAGCGGTGCCATCGGCGAGCCCCGCCTGCTCAACGCCAGCCTGTGCTATATGATGGAGTTCAAGGAGCGCATACTGCGCCCTGACCTGTGCGGAGGCGCCCTGCTGGACCTTGGAGTCTACAGCATCAACTTCTGCCGCATGTATTTTGGAGCCGATATCATCAACGAGACATCCAACTGCATCAAGTCCAACACCGGAATGGACATGCACAACTCCATCAGCTGGTCATATCGCGACGGCCGTATTGCCAATATCCAGTCCAGCACCCTGTGCCTGTGCGGCCGACTGGGACAGATATGCGGAACCGAAGGCTACCTTATAGTAGACAATATCAACTGCCCTGAGCGCATAACCGTATATAACGACTACAAGCCCACAGCAGTCATCGAGAAGCCCTCCACACAGATAACCGGATACGAGTATCAGGTACTGGCCTGCAAGGATGCGCTCCGTCAGGGACTGCTTGAATCGCCCTACATGCCGCATCAGGAGACACTGGAAATAATGAAGGTTATGGACTCCCTGCGTAAAAAATGGGGTGTTGTATACCCTATGGACTGATTTTTGATTTAACCTTGGAGCATTTTTGAACTATTATTGACAGACGCCGGGAAATGAGCGTATCCCGGACGTGATAAAAAGGATAACGCGCTCTAATTAGGTTCACAAGTCAGCAACTAAAAGTTGATGATTTAGTCAGCGGCAAATAACATTTGCCGCTGATTTTCTTTATGTTAACTATGTTTTCCAAATTCGCTATTTGTTAAGCGTTATGTTAACAAAGGATAAATAATTAACGTTTCGCTTAACCTTGCCCCACTTTTTGACTCTTATATTCGGAAGCCG
>CACYHW010000010.1 GCA_902774335.1 uncultured Bacteroidales bacterium | reverse complement strand
GTGGGGATATCCTTCATTTCATACACCTTGAACTGGCCCTTCTCCTTAGGACCTCTCTGGCGCCATATTTTCAGTTTGAAGCTTATATTCTTTTCCATATTGATGCTTTTTATCAGTTCTTGTAATTACGGGTCTGTACCTTAATATACTCATAGTTGAGAGGCTCCTTGAGCAACTCAGGTGCCTTGCCCTCACCCTGATAGTTCCAGCAGGCTACGTATGAGAACTTGTCGTCATGACGCAGTGCCTCGCCCTCGGGTGTCTGATGCTCCTCGCGGAAGTGACCGCCGCATGACTCTTCACGGTTAAGACCGTCGTAAGCCATGAGCTTGCCAATCTCGATGAAGTCAAGCAGACGCAGAGCCTTTTCAAGCTCAACGTTGAGTGTCTGGGCATCGCCGGGTACACGCAGATCGGACCAGAAGGTCTTCTCTACCTCGTCCAGCTTCTTGAGGGCAGTCTTAAGAGACTCCTCTGTACGACCCATACCTACATACTCCCACATAATGTGACCGAGCTCCTTATGGATAGAATCAACAGAACGCTTTCCGCCGATGCTCATGATCTTGGCAATCTTCTCCTTGACAGCCTTCTCGGCAGCATCGAACTCAGGCAGGTCAGTGCTGAAGCGCGGAACCTGGATCTGGTCGGCCAGATAGTTCTGGATGGTGTAGGGGAGAACAAAGTAACCGTCGGCAAGACCCTGCATAAGAGCAGAAGCACCAAGACGGTTAGCTCCGTGGTCTGAGAAGTTGCACTCACCGATAGCGAACAGACCGGGGATAGAGGTCTGCAGCTCGTAGTCAACCCAGATACCACCCATTGTGTAGTGGATGGCGGGGAATATCATCATAGGATTCTCGTACGGATTAACGTCGGTAATCTCCTCGTACATGTCGAACAGGTTACCGTACTTGTCGGCTACGGCCTTCTTGCCAAGACGCTGGATAGCGTACTTGAAATCAAGGAATACAGCCAGACCGGTGTTGTTTACACCAAAGCCCTTGTCGCAACGCTCCTTGGCAGCACGTGAAGCAACGTCACGGGGAACCAGGTTACCGAATGCGGGATAACGGCGCTCCAGGTAGAAGTCGCGATCCTCATCGGGTATATCGTTGGGGTTGAGCTCTCCCTTCTGGAGTTTCTTGGCATCCTCAAGCTTCTTGGGAACCCAGATACGACCGTCGTTACGCAGAGACTCTGACATCAGTGTCAGCTTGGACTGCTTGTCACCGTGTACGGGAATACAGGTGGGGTGGATCTGAGCAAATGCGGGGTTGGCAAACCATGCACCCTTACGATAGCACTGCATAGCGGCCGAACCGTTACTGCCCATAGCGTTGGTTGACAGGAAATAGGTGTTTCCGTAACCGCCTGTGCCGATAACAACGGCGTGGGCTGAGCAACGCTTGATCTCACCGGTAACAAGGTCACGGTAGATGATACCGCGGGCACGCTCCTTACCCTCGTCGTCCTTGATCATAACCAGATCAAGCATCTCGCAACGGGTGAACAACTCTACATTACCCTGCTGTACCTGATAGCTCAGTGCTGAGTAAGCACCCAGAAGCAGCTGCTGACCGGTTTGACCGCGGGCGTAGAACGTACGCGATACCTGAGCACCGCCGAAAGAACGGTTGGCAAGTGTGCCGCCGTACTCACGTGCAAAAGGAACGCCCTGTGCAACGCACTGGTCGATGATATTGTTTGATACCTCAGCCAGACGGTAAACGTTGGCCTCACGTGAACGGTAGTCACCGCCCTTGATGGTATCGTAGAAAAGACGATATACTGAGTCACCGTCGTTCTGGTAGTTCTTGGCTGCGTTGATACCACCCTGTGCAGCGATTGAGTGAGCACGACGGGGTGAATCCTGGATGCAGAAGCACTTTACCTTGAAGCCCAGATCGCCAAGTGTAGCGGCTGCTGATGCGCCTGCCAGACCTGAACCTACAACGATGATGTCAAGCTTACGCTTGTTAGCGGGGTTGACAAGTTTCTGATGAGCCTTATAGTTGGACCATTTTTCAGCCAACGGGCCTTCGGGAATTTTTGAATCTATAGTAGCCATATTCAAATACTTTTACGGTTTAACAAAGGCTCTTGAAGAAGTAGTAATAAACCACGCTCAGGAAACCAAGGATTACCAGAGTAACAAAGATGTTACCGATAACCTGCCAGCGGCGCTGCCATTTGGTACCACTCCAACCTACAGTCTGGAACATGCTCCAGAATCCGTGTGAAAGATGGAACCAGAGAGCTGCAAGCCAAACGGTGTAAACTACAACATAGTACCACTGTGAGAATGTGTACTGAATCAGGAAAGCACCATCGGTAGGACCGTTCTGTCCAGAAACGAAGTTAGTACCATGAATGATTTCCTGAAGCTGCATCTTTGACCAGAAGTTGGCAAAATGCACCAGCAGACCTACAAACACGATGATACCCAGCACCAGCATGTTTTGTGAAGCCCACTCAACTGATTTGGGCCTTTCAGAAACGGCGTATCTGACGTTTCCGCGTGCCTTGCGGTTCTGGATTGTCAGCCAGAATGCAAAGACAAAGTGGAGAACCATAAGTACGGCCAGTCCCACAGTACCTACCAGTGCATACCAGTTAGCTCCCAGAAATTCGCAGATGACATTGTAAGCCTCGCCCGAAATAAGGGCTACGCAGTTCATTGCCATGTGGAATGTCAGGAACAGGATCAGAGCGGCACCGGTGACGCTCATCACAACCTTACGTCCGATTGAAGAATCGATTAACCACATAAAAGTTTAGTTTTTTGATTATGAATGTTTTAGTTTGTGCTCGTGCGAAATAGACTGCAAATATACTCATTAATGTGTATTTATCCTATAACTATACGTCCGATTCTTTATATTTGCAATCGCTAACAACATCCAAAACCTTAACTGAAAATGAAAACCAAACTACTGATTCTGTCAACGCTTATGTCATTGGTCAGCTTTAATTCATGCAACAGCAACAACTGGACGGACCTTACTCCCGATGAGTTTGAAAAGGCATACATTGCCGGGGGTACCGTAACCATAGATGTCCGTACTGCCGACGAGTATTCCCAAGGACACCTCTATCACGCCATCAATATTGACTGGCAAAAGGACGGTTTCATCGATGAAATCAGCAGTCTTTTCCACAAAGATATGACCTTGGCCATATACTGCCGCAGCGGCAAACGCAGTGCTGCAGCAGCGCAGGCTCTATCGGATGCCGGATACAAGGTTCTTAACATGACAGGCGGTTACAACGCCTGGTCTGAGGCAGGCAAGATGACCAACAGCTACCAGGTGGAATGCATCGCCGACCATGGTAAAGGTGACCCGTTGCTGGTAACGCTCATAAAGCACGGCTCACTGGAATTCTCATACAAGGGTTCGTCAATCCAGATCGATCCTGTTTCAGGTTATGGCAAAACTACGGATTATGCAACCGAATTCCCCAAAGCCGATGCCATCCTGATTACACATGAGCACGGCGATCACCTTGACAAGAATGCCATTCAGGCTCTTTCAAGAAAGGGAACCAGAGTAATCATGAACGAGAAAGCGCACCAGCAGACAGGAATAGGAGAGGTTCTGGCCAACGGACAGAGAACCTCTTTGGATCCCATCGGCATCTGTGTTGAAGTCTATCCCGCATACAACACCACTCCGGGCCGTGAACAGTTCCATCCCAAAGGGAACGGAAACGGATATCATCTGCTGTTCTGGGGTGATATGAACGCATATGTGGCAGGTGATACCGAGGATATTCCGGAGTTTGCCGATATACGCAAAAACTATCAGCACAGGGTAACCGTAGCCTTCCTGCCTGTGAACCAACCCTACACCATGACGGTTGAGCAGTGCGTAAAAGCAACTGAAATGATAAAGCCTGAGATCCTCATTCCTTATCATTTCAGTCAGACAGACTTATCAGGACTGCCCGGTCTGCTTCCGGATACTAAAGTCCTGCTGCGTGATATGCAGTAATCCTAAAATTTGAACACCCTGTATGAGTGGGGCTTGAGATGAACGCGGAAAGACCTCTCGTTTGAGGTGCTGCGGCCCCACTGCATAACACGGGATCCGTTTACATCCTCGCCCGAGAGCAGATCCTTCAAAGCTCCTTCGGTCTGACACTGAACAGTAATATCAACATCTTCATCTGAGAATGACTCGACGATGAAGGTGTTATTGTCATATATAAACAGTGACACGTTTGCGGGTCCCTGGAGACGTACCGGCACAGCCTTCTGAGTCAGGTTCTGACGGATGCTGTTGAGTACCTGTACGGGCAGGTTGTAGAGATCGGCAAAATTATCCGGTACCACCAGCAGATAGACGTTACCCTTGGAATAGGCGTCACGGTGCAGCAGGGGCCATCCAAGTCCGCTGTCCATTCCGGATACTATCTCCCATGAGTCATTGGTCTTGTACATGACCTGCTGCATCAGTATGGGTTTGGAAACATTCACTATCTGGCCTCCCGTCATAAAGCCCGATACAAGGGCCTTGCGGTCAGTATATTCCAGATCCACGATACTCTCTATGCCTTTACCCTTCATGGCACGAAGGAAACCGGCAGTGATGGTGATGTCCTTGCCTGAACGAAGGTGCCTGTCCATCTTCTTTATGATATCGGCATCGGCCGCAGCCTGTTCGGTCAGTATAACCATGTTGGCATCGGTAGGGAACTCGGGAACAATGTCCATGGGGATACCAATCATACCGAAATAGTTCTGCAGGAACTCCTCGCCGGTAGACTGGTAGGGCTTGTAACTCTTTACTCCTATGGGATTACCAAGCAGGCCGATGGTACGGTCCACCTGCTCCATGGTATAGCCGGCTGCCCTGGCCATAGTGGTGGGGGTCACCTCCTTTCCGTTGATATTTACCGGTTTCATCATATCATCGTAGTTGAAACTGGTACCGCCGGCATCCTGCCAGGGACCGCGGTATGAACTGCGCAGTCCGCCAAGCATCTGACGGTAGTCAAAGAATGTCATCTCGGGGGCCTTGGCAAAAACGGTCAGCCAGAGTTGCTCAGCGTAACGCTCCATGTAACGCATACCTCCGGTATCAACCCAACCGCCGCCGTTGTGACCGGGGTTCAGGTTGTCAAAATACCTCCATATCAGATAGCTCTCATAGGGCTGCAAGTGCTGGTTGCTGCGTACGGCGTCACGGGTCTCGGTTCCGGTGTATATGCCGTCAAAGTGCTTGGGGCCGAAATCCAGGTCAAATCCCAATGCGGGGAAATGGTCATACCAGTTGGGGTATTTGATTACCACCTTGACATTCTTGTTGACCTTCTTTGCGGGACCCAGGATCACGTTCATGGCGGCGTCATCCATCAGCTCCAGACGGTAATCGGTCCATGTACGGTTTCCCTTGGCCTCTACGCAGTAGTCGCATTTGCAATCGGTAAAGAAAAAGTCATCAAGTATGATCTCGTCGAACAGACTTGCGGTGAGTTCGATGATTTCCTTTGCCTTGGCACGCTCCTCGGGGTTCTTGTAACAGAATGTCTGGAAGTTATTGGCTTCACTGATGGTGTAGGTAATACCTCCGGCCACCTCGATGCCGCGGTCCTTGAAGAACTTGATGATACGTTTCATGTCATCGGCCTTGACAATGTTGAGGTCACGATGTGTCTCCAGATAGATCTTGTCCACCTTCATCTGTGATGAGATGATGTTCCAGGTGGAATCCAGCCATGCCGGATCGGTCATGCTCTGTACCTCATAGGCGCGGGTGTAGATTGAAACCTTGAAGTTGTCGTAATTGCTTTTTTTGCCGGGATCGGCAGCCTTTGTTGTCATAAACGGCAAACACAGTAGTGAAAAGGCCAGGATTGTTCTGATTGATTTCATAGGGTAATTAATTAGGTTAGCATTATTCCGGCTTTCTCAAACCGGTATCATCTGCGGCAAATATAATGAAAACTGCGTCACATATGCAAAGCGGTGCAAGTAAATTCATTATCTTTGCCTCGACACGAAAGTTCCGCATAATGACTTTATTGTTAACCTAAATTATATGATGAGAAGTTTTTCACGATTGTTCACTGCCGTCACACTTGTTCTGTTTGCCGGCAGGAGCTATGCCCAGACGGAAAAAGACACCGTCTACGTATTCCTTAACGATATGCCTGATGCCGGCATATACCTTCCTCCACCACCCGATATGCTCAGTCCGCAATATGCCGATGACTTTGCTCAGTGGCAGTGGGGTAAGACAGTACGTCCCACAGACCGCGGTCAGCAGGCCAATGACGATTCTCAGTGGGGTATAAAAGGAATGATAAGGGTACATCAGGAGACCCTAGGATTTGAGATCACCAAAGAAAAGACCCCTGCCATATACAAGTTGCTTTACAACGTGCTTTGGACGGAGAATCTGAGCACACACAACGCCAAGCGCAAATATATGCGCACCCGCCCGTTTGCACAGTACAACGAGCACACATGGGGACGTTTTGACAATGAGCGTGAGTTACGCTTTAACGGCTCGTATCCATCGGGACATACAGCCCTTGGTTGGGCAACCGCTCTGGTACTATCAGAGATGGTTCCCGAACTTCAGGATACACTGTTGCGCACCGGATTCCAGTACGGTGAGAGCCGCGTGATTGTAGGTGCCCACTATCAGAGTGATGTTGATGCCGGTTACCTGTGCGGAAGTACTGCAGTTGCTGTAATGCACGCCAGTGAGTATTTCCAGAAAGACCTTGCTGCTGCCCGTAAGGAATACTGCAAGATAAAGGGAATCAAGAACGTAAGCCAGACAGAGGGATTTCCCGATGGAAGCAAGGTTTTTGACGGTCCCGTTACAGAGGACAGCCACCGTTTCTACGGAGATATAATCAAGTACTACGAGACACTGCCCGAAAGGGAGACCGAGCGTGGAGAGCAGGCCAAGGCCGATGCCGACAACAGCGTTGAGGCCATCATGAAGGCTTTCAGCACACCTGCGTTTGAAATAAGCCGCGAGTCCAATCCCGCCATTGCGGCTCTTATGGATTATACAAGGGATAACCTTATCAAAACAGCCGGTGAATTGGGCGGTACCACATTCCGCGAGCGCCCCTATGTAAAGCTTAATCCCCGCAGGAACAAGACTTTGATCAGTGAAAATGAGGATTCTTTAAAAACTACAACCAGTTATCCTTCAACACATTCAGAAATTGGATGGGGACTTGCCCTTCTGCTTGTAGAAATAGGTCCGCGTGAGGCCGCCAACGATATCCTGAACCGCGGATTCGAGTATGGCCGCAGCCGCGTCATTGCCGGTTACAACTACCCCAGCGACGTACAGACCGCCCGCCTGTGGGCATCGGCCACACTGGCTCACTTGCACACTGTTCCTGAATTCCAAAAACTCCTGCAGGCCGCCAAGGATGAACTCAACCCGCCCACCAAAGGCAAGAAGAAAAAGAAATAAAAACCTATTTACCGATAAAAAGGCAGGCCTGAATGAAAGACCTGCCTTTCTTAATATTTTGTTTCGAGCTACTTGAGAGTTGAAAGGATAATAATGCCGCAGATTCCAATATAGGCATAAACCACGTAACGGAATACCTGAGCGGGAATACGTTCAAAGACCTTGGTTCCGATGTAAGTGCCTAGAAAGACTCCCGCAATACCAGCTACGTAGGCCTTGCAAACGGACATGGTAAGGAATCCGCTACCTGCGCGGAAAAAGGTCATAGCCAGATTGCCCAGGCAGAAATACATGGAGATTATGGCCATGTAATGGTCCTTATCCTTCTCGGAGGATATGAAATAAAGCACTGCCGGCGGTCCCTGCATGCCAAAGAAACCTCCCATGAGTCCGCTCAGGCTACCGGTGATTATCTGCGCTTTCACCGTAGGTTTTATGCGAATCTTGCCTCCCAGAGTGAGGAAATATATGCTTATCAGGATAAGGATGATGCCAAGCGACACGGTAAGGGACCTGAGCTGCATGCGGGACAGCATGTAGACCGCACCGCCAGAAACCACGATGAATGTTATCAGAATGGGCCATAGATGCTTCCAGATAATCAGTTTCCACATCCTGCTGCATATGATCAGGGTTGTAGTGAGTGCCAACAATCCGGACAGTGTCGTAGCCTCACCGTATGACGGCATCAGGAACGGCAGGACCGTCATGATGAATATCCCGAACCCGAATCCTGTGGTACGCTCCACGAAACTGGCTCCTACGGCAAGCAACGCTATGAGAAGATAATCTGTCATCTGATATCTGTACCCATTATGTAGTCATTCATGTAAAATCCGTTTCCGATGGGGAAATCACCCTGTCTGAGTATAGAGAGTCCCTGGTTACGGTAGAATCCTACCGCCGGATTGTTACGGTTCACGTTCAACTCAATCCTGGCCTTGACAGACATCTTATTGTCACGCACATGCTGCTTTACAGTTTCCAAAAGCCTGTTACCCAGCCCGATACCCTGCGCTGATGGCATGACATAAATCTTTTCCAGGTGCCAAACCTCTGTACCGTCTGCATCCACAGAATCTTTTCTGACCGACACATACCCTTGCGGTTCATCACCAGCCCAAGCAATATAATAGACATGTCCGCGTAGCACCTGATCCTCCAGATTAGGTAAGGAATACATCCATTCCATCATATAATCCATCTGCTCAGGTGACAGTATTGACTTGTAAGTCTGACGGAAAACAATCTCCGCCATCTCATGAATAACCTGTAAGTCAGCGTTGCCAGCGCGTTTAATCTCTATAACCATTTACCAAATGTTTTGCGCAAAAGTACAACAAATGCACCAATGGAAGATAATAGGACTGTTTCTCTTTGTATGCTCTTAGTTTGAAACTACGCAGAGTATCCGGTTTGAGGACACAACGTTCCGAGGCTACTCCGGACCTCTCCGGACCCTAAACGGCGAACTCGTCCTTATAGCCCCCTACGGGGTCTAACGTTCCTCGAACAAGCGCCGTTCTTAACGGGATCCTCCAAGGCCCTCCGCTTAACGCCTCTGCACTGATGGTCCTCAAACCGGATACTCTGCTCCTGCAATGGGAAAGAGTATACAAAGAGAAGCACCCCTATTGTCTTCCATTCCAAGAATTTAAAGTAATTTTGTAGCTTGTATGGACTTTAAGTATGATGTGATAGTTATAGGCGCGGGACACGCGGGTTGTGAAGCCGCCGCCGCTGCCGCTCAGATGGGTTCCAAGACCTGTCTCATTACCATGGATATGAACAAGATTGGGCAAATGAGCTGCAATCCTGCCGTCGGAGGTATAGCTAAAGGACAGATTGTCAGAGAAATAGATGCTCTTGGCGGCCACATGGGATTAGTCACTGACTCAACAGCCATACAATTCCGTATACTGAACCGTTCAAAAGGCCCCGCCATGTGGAGCCCGCGAGCACAGTGTGACCGGGCCAAATTCATCTGGGCCTGGCGCTGCGTCCTGGAGAACCAGCCCAACCTGAACATCTGGCAGGACACCGTGACTGAACTGATGGTAAAAGATGATCAAGTAGTTGGTTTAAAGACACTTGAAGGCGCAGAGTTCAGTTGCAAGTGCGTAGTTCTGACCGCCGGAACATTCCTGAACGGCCTGATGCACATTGGCCGCGTGACCATGCCCGGCGGACGCATATCGGAACCTGCATCATACCTGCTTACCGAATCCATAACCCGTAACGGAATACGTACCGGCCGCATGAAGACCGGAACACCCGTGCGTATAGACAGCCGCAGCGTACACTTTGAGGAGATGGAGCGACAGGACGGCGAAAACGATTTCCACCGTTTCTCGTTCATGGGTTCCCAGCGTCACCTCAAGCAGATGTGCTGCTGGACTACCTATACCAACGAGCGTGTACACGAAGTTCTCAAGTCGGGCCTTAAGGATTCACCGCTTTTTAACGGACAGATCAAGAGCATCGGTCCCCGTTACTGTCCCAGCATCGAGACCAAACTGGTGACATTCCCCGACCGTGACCAGCATCAGCTCTTTCTGGAACCCGAGGGCGAGAACACCAACGAGATGTACCTGAACGGATTCTCATCATCAATGCCCATGGATATCCAGATAAAGGCACTCAAGGAGATTCCCGCATTCCGCGACCTGGTGATTTACCGTCCCGGATACGCCATAGAATATGACTACTTTGATCCCACCCAGCTCAAGCACACCCTTGAATCAAAGGTTGTGTCTGGACTCTTTATGGCCGGACAGGTAAACGGAACCACCGGTTACGAGGAGGCGGGAGGACAGGGCATACTGGCCGGAATAAACGCACACATAAGCTGCCATGGAGGCGTTCCGTTCACACTTGCACGTGACGAGGCCTACATAGGAGTGCTTGTGGACGACCTTATAACAAAGGGCGTGGACGAGCCTTACCGCATGTTCACCTCCAGAGCCGAGTACCGCATACTGCTCCGTCAGGACGATGCCGACCTGCGCCTTACCGGACGCGCATATGAGATAGGACTTGCCACAAAGGAGCGCTACGACCTGATGTGCTCCAAGCGTGACGAGATAAACCGCATAGTGGATTTTGCAAAGAACTTCTCCGTAAAGCCCACTCTGATAAACGGTGCCCTGGAGCAGTTGGGAACCACTCCGCTGCGTGAGGGATGTAAGCTGGCCGACCTGATAGAGAGACCTCAGCTTACACTCCAGAACCTGTCAGAACATATCAAGGGCCTTAAAACCGAACTTGACAAGACTCCCGCAGAGCGCAAGGAGGAGATTATCGAGGCAGCCGAGATTCTGATGAAATACAGCGGTTACATAAGCCGCGAAAGACTTATAGCCGACAAGATGAAACGGCTGGAGGATATCCGCATCAAGGGACGTTTTGACTACAACTCACTTCAATCCCTCTCAACGGAATGCCGCCAGAAATTAATAAAACATGACCCCGAAACGCTTGCCGAGGCCAGCCGTATACCGGGTGTTTCGCCCAGCGACATCAACGTATTACTGGTATTATTAAACAGATAGGATAAAAATGTTCCACGTGAAACAATTTTAGATATATGAGTAAAAAAACGCTTATCAGCCATCTGCGCAACATCCCTGACTATCCCATGGAGGGCGTTCAGTTCAAGGATGTAACATCATGGCTCATGAATCCCGACGACCTGAAAGAGATTGTAGACTCCCTTTACGAGATGTACAAGGATAAGGGTATTACAAAGGTGTGCGGTGTGGAATCAAGAGGTTTCATAGTAGGTGCTGCACTTGCCTACAGACTGGGCGCAGGCTTTATTCCAATCCGTAAGCCGGGCAAGCTTCCTTATGAGAAAGTTAGCATCGAGTATAAGAAGGAGTATGGCTTTGACCGCGTAGAGATGCACAAGGACTCAATAAGCAAAAACGATGTGGTACTTATCCATGACGACCTTCTGGCTACAGGCGGTACTCTGATTGCATCATATCAGCTGGTAAAGACTTTCGATCCCAAAAAGATCATGATCAACTGCATTATTGAGCTCACCAACTTCCACGCCAAGGATAAATTCCCGCAGGATTGTCAGGTTGACAGCTTTATCGCAATAGACGAATTTGAAGGAGTAAACTGATTGAAAGGTAAAGAGGCATACGAGAAACGGCTTAAACTGATTGTCCAGAACCTTCCCGAAAAACCGGGATGCTATCAGTATCTGGACGAGCAGGGTACCGTCATATACGTAGGAAAGGCCAAAAACCTTAAGCGCAGGGTATCATCGTACTTCATAAAGGAGAACCAGACCGATAAGACCCGGATGCTGGTAAGCAAGATCTCCGACATCAAGTACATAGTTGTTGAGACGGAGTGGGATGCGTTCCTGTTGGAGAACAACCTGATAAAAAGGTACAAACCCCGATATAACATACTCCTCAAGGATGACAAGACATATCCGTCCATCTGCATAACCCGCGAGGAGTTCCCAAGGGTTTTCAAGACCCGCAAGATAATACGCAACGGTTCCGAGTATTACGGCCCGTACAGCCATGTAGGTACTCTGAACGGACTTTTGCAGATAATATCGCAGGCATATAAGGTCCGCACCTGCCATCTGCCACTCAATATGCAGAACATCAAGGCAGGCAAGTTCAAGGACTGCCTGGAATACCACATCAAGAACTGCCCGGCTCCGTGCATAGGACTCATAAGCCGAGAGGATTACAATGAGCAGATTTCCGAGATACGCCAGATCCTGAAGGGAAACAGTCATGAACTGACCCGAGAACTCATGCAGGAGATCAAGAGTCTGGCCAAGGATCTGCGGTTTGAGGAGGCACAGGCCGTAAAGATCAAATACGACACCATAATGGAGTTCCGCGAAAAGAGCAGGGTAGTGGATACGGGACTTGACAATGTCGACGTCTATAACATTGATAATGATGAAGATGTGGTGTTTGTAAACTACCTGCACGTGGCAGACGGATGCATCAACCAGGCCTTCACTTTCGAATACAAGCGCAAGATGGACGAGCCACTGGAGGAGATGCTCCTGCTGGCCATAGTCGAGATGCGCAACCGCTACAAGAGCACGGCCCGCGAGATAATCGTGCCTTTCATGCCCGAAACCGAATATGAAGGTATAACATGGACGGTTCCGCAAAAGGGCGAGAAAAAGAAACTGCTGGAACTGTCGGCCCTGAACGTTAAACAGTACCGCGCCGACCGCCTGAAACGCAGCGATAAGCTCAATCCCGAGCAGAAACATACCAGGCTCATGAAGGAACTGGGCACGCTGCTGGGACTTGACAAAATACCCATCAGAATTGAGTGTTTTGACAATTCCCATATTTCCGGGACTGACGCCGTTGCCGCCTGCGTGGTCTATGAGAACGGTAAACCCTGCAGGAAAGACTACAGGCTCTACAATATAAAGAGCGGAGCGGGAGGCGATGACTACGGATCCATGTACGAGGTCATGATGCGCCGATGGATGAGAGCTCAGGAGGAGGGTTCTCCCATGCCTGACCTGGTGATAGTGGACGGTGGCAAAGGACAGATGTCAGTAGCAAAGGAAGTGATTGACAATCTGAGCATTAGCATAAACATAGCAGGTCTTGTAAAGAACGCAAGACATAGGACCGAGGGGCTGCTTTACGGATTCCCCCAGATGCAGGTGGGAATAAAGCCGGACAGCGAGCTGTTCCGATTGCTGGAGCAGATGCAGGAGGAGGTGCACAGGGTTGCCATATCCTTCCACAAGAATAAGCGAAGCAAACGTCAGACGCACTCAGAACTCACTGATATAAAGGGAATTGGAGAGAATACAGCTACAGCCCTGATCAAGAAGTTCAAGAGCGTCAAGAGAATATCGGAGGCAGGACTGGAAGAACTGGCTGCCGAGATAGGCAAGGCAAAGGCACAAACGGTATATAACTGGTTTCATAAATGAGAGCTGTAATACAGAGAGTTACGGAGGCTAGCGTCAAGGTTGACGGCAAGGTGACAGGAGCCATCAAGGAGGGTCTGCTCATACTTGTAGGGGTTGAGGATGCCGATTCACAGGAGGATATAGACTGGCTTGCAAAGAAGATTGTAGGCATGCGGATATTCAACGATGAAAACGGCGTTATGAACCTTTCCGTGCAGGATGTTGGAGGTGGTCTGCTTGCAGTAAGCCAGTTCACCCTGATGGCCAGCACCAAGAAGGGAAACCGTCCCTCATATATAAGGGCTTCCAAGGGCGACTACGCCGAGCCCATGTACATGAAGTTTTGCCTTGCACTGGAAAAAGAGTCCGGCAAGAAAGTTGAAAGAGGTATCTTTGGAGCCGACATGAAGGTGTCACTCCTGAACGACGGCCCCACAACAATAATAATGGATACAAAAAACAAAGAATAAGAA
The DNA here is from genome assembly GCA_902774335.1 of uncultured Bacteroidales bacterium. Lineage (GTDB taxonomy): Bacteria > Bacteroidota > Bacteroidia > Bacteroidales > Bacteroidaceae > Colenecus. Next base: position 82,325 of record CACYHW010000010.1, on the reverse strand, counting down.
TATGGAAATCTACGATGAAATGGAGGAACAGTCAGTAAATCAGCCTACTACTGACAGATTTAACGAGGCTTTCGGCAAGTACAACATGAAAGTTGATGCGGCTTGGGTAAAATCGGCCGTTGAAAAGGCAGGAAAAGATGCCGCAGGAGTACATGACAAGGAGACTATGAAAAAGATCTTCAGCTGCATAGACCTGACCACCCTCAAACCTACCGACAACGAGGATACCGTACTGGCATTTGTAGAGAAGGTGAACCAGTTCGAGGACAAATATCCCGACCTGCCATCGGTAGCATCCATCTGCACCTGGCCGCTCTACGCATCGACCGTAAGCCGCTCACTGGAGGTTGAGAGCGTCAAGACATGCTGTGTATCAGCAGGTTTCCCCTCATCCCAGACATTCTTTGAGGTAAAGGTTGCAGAGACATCGCTTGCACTCCACGACGGAGCCGACGAGATAGACATAGTACAGAATGCCGGACACATACTCAACGGCGACTATGAGACTCTGGCCGATGAGACCGACGAGCTCAAGTCACTCTGCGCCGACAAGACCCTTAAGGTAATACTGGAAACAGGAGCACTGGGTTCACTGGACAACGTAAAGAAGGCATCCCTGCTGGCCATGTACTCAGGAGCCGATTTCATCAAGACCTCAACCGGAAAGGAGGTTCCGGGAGCCGATCCCGAATCGTTCTGCGTAATGTGCAAGACAATAAGGGAATATGCCGATGAAACCGGCCGAAAGGTAGGTGTCAAGGCAGCCGGAGGAATAAGTACTCCTGCCGAGGCTCTTCTGTACTGGACAATAGTAAAGAACGTGCTTGGAAACGAGTGGCTTAACAACAAGATGTTCCGCATAGGAGCCAGCAGACTGGCAAACAACCTGCTGTCAGAGATCCTGGGACAGGAAACAAAGCACTTCTGATTAACGTGCTCGGTTGGTGATAAGCTCCAGATAGCTTACAAAAGCCTCTCGGATAGCTGGAGATATGAAAGCGGGCAGTCCCTGGATTGCCTGCTTTTTCAGTTCCTCCATCTTACGGACGGCATACTCAATTCCGCCGTTGGAAACGGTATAATCAGTAACCTCCTTAATCTGCTCGGGAGTGGCCGAAAGGGAACGGATGGCTTTGATATGGCCTGACCAGTCAAGACAGCTGTTATTCAGGGCATAAATGGCGGGAAGAGTAAACTTACCCTCCTTCATATCGTTGCCCGACGGTTTTCCGGTCTCCTGGCTGGAGTGGTAATCCAGGATATCATCCATTATCTGGAAACAGAGACCTGCCACATGTCCGAACTCTCTGAACGCCTGGGTCTCCTGGCTGGAAGCACCGCTCAAAAGGGCCGAAAGCTCAGTACATGAGGAGAAGAGTATAGCAGTCTTCTTGGATATGATATCAAAGTAGACATCCTCCGAAAGGGTGTCATAATCAAGTGCGTTAAGCTGGTTGATCTCACCCTCCGACAGGGTTCCAATCAGTTTGGAAAGCATGTCCACCGACCTGATATCGGCGGTAGCGGTTATCTGCTGCAAGGCCATAGAGACCACATAATCGCCCAAAAGCACGGCCATACGGTTGTCAAAGGCCGCATTTGCCGAACGGCGACCGCGACGCTGCTCGCTCTCGTCAACCACATCGTCATGGATCAGACTGCCCTGATGCAACAGCTCTACAGCAGCTGCCAGATGATATGCACTTTCGGGGATTTCACCGTAACATTTGGACACCAGAAGCACCAGGATTGGACGCATCATCTTGCCGTTACGGCGGGACAGGAACTTAAGCAGCAGATCCACCGAAGGATTGGGGCATGAAAAGAGCGATGAATACCTTGTACGGAACTCATCAAACTCAACCTTTACAGGCTCACATATGTGCTTCATGTAATCCATTTCCAAGGCAAAAGTAGTAATAATTGGCCGATTATAGAATTAATTAGTATTTTTACATATCAATATCGGCATATGGACAAACTCTTTCTTCTCGACGCTTACGCCCTGATATACAGGGCTTACTATGCCTTCCTCAAGGCACCCAGAATCAATTCCAAGGGCTTCAACACATCGGCCGTACTTGGCTTTGTAAACACGCTTGAGGAGATTCTGACCAAGGAGCAGCCCACTCACATTGGCGTAGCGTTCGATCCCAAGGGCGGCACCTTCCGCCACGAACTCTACAAGGAGTACAAGGCACAGCGCGAGGAGACACCCGAGGTGATACGCGAGTCTGTACCGGTAATCAAACAGATACTCGAAGCATACCGCATTCCTATTCTGGAAGTTGCAGGATTCGAGGCCGATGACGTAATAGGAACGCTTGCCCATAAAGCCGATGAAAAGGGCATAACCACCTATATGATGACCCCCGATAAGGACTATTGCCAGCTGGTGACCGACAAAGCCCTTATATACCGTCCCAAATACGGCAACAACGGCTATGAGGTTATGGGTCCCGCCCAGGTCCTGGAAAAGTACGGACTGCAGAACACGCTTCAGGTAATCGACATGCTCGGCCTTATGGGCGACAGCTCCGACAATATTCCGGGCTGTCCGGGAATCGGTGAAAAAACGGCAGTCAAGCTTATCAACGAGTTCGGAGGAATAGACGGACTTCTGGCCAACACCGCTCAGCTCAAGGGAGCACTCAAGGAGAAGGTGGAGAACAACGTCGAGCAGATCAGGTTCAGCCGACTGCTTGCAACCATCAGGACCGATGTCCCCATCGACCTTGACATGGAACAGCTCAAGTTCACCCAACCCGACGCCGCAAAACTTACCGCTCTATTTGAAGATCTGGAATTCCGGACTCTCATGGTAAAGTTCAAGAGTCGCAACGTATCCGTTCCGGCATCGGACCAGGAGTCTACTCCCCAACCGGCAAGCCAACCGGCTGCTTCTCCAAAACCCGCCGCAAACGACGGTTTTCACGGCGATCTCTTTGATTTATTCCAGCCCGACATACAGCCCGTGCAGGAATTTTCAAATCTCAAGGACATAAAAACCACGCAACACTCATATCATCTTATTGATAATGAGACAGAAGCTAAATCGTTAGCCCACAAAATCGCTGCACAGGATTTCTTCTGTTTTGACACCGAAACCACCGGAACCGATGCAATTTCGGCACAGATTGTAGGTTTGAGCATAGCACTTAAGGAACATGAGGCCTGGTACGTGGCAATGCCTAAGGAAAAGGAGGGAAAGCAGCGCATGCTCGAAATTTTCCGTCCCGTCTTTGAAAATCCTTCGACACTTAAGATCGGACAGAACATAAAATATGACATCCTGATTTTGGGCAACTACGGAATCCGGGTGGAAGGCAATCTTTTCGACACCATGATTGCCCACTACCTGATTCAGCCCGAGCTCCGTCATAACATGGACTATCTGGCCGAAATCTATCTTGGATATAAGACCGTCCATATAGAGGAACTGATAGGAGAGAAGGGAAAGAACCAGAAGAACATGGCCGACCTTGATCCGCAGCGTGTCTATGAATATGCATGCGAGGATGCCGATGTTACCCTCCAACTCAAGAACATACTTGAAAAGGAGCTGGACAAGGACGGTACCGCACCGCTGTTCCGCGATGTGGAGATGCCGCTTGTACAGGTGTTGGCATACATGGAACGTAACGGAGCCATGATTGATCCGGCCGCCCTGTCAGAGACATCACGTCTGTTCACCGAGAGGATGAAAGCCCTTGAGGGTCAGATCTTCCAGGAGGCAGGAGGAATTCAGTTCAATATCCTTTCACCCAAGCAGGTAGGTGAGATACTCTTTGAGAGGATGAAGATAGTGGACAAGCCCAAGAAGACCAAGACAGGCCAGTACGTCACATCCGAGGATGTCCTGGAATCACTCAGGGCCGAGCACACCATAGTGGACCTTATCCTCAAGTACCGCGGACTCAAGAAACTGCTTGGAACATATGTGGATGCACTGCCTCAGCTGGTCAATCCCGCTACAGGCAAGATACATACATCATTCAACCAGACCGTAACCGCTACCGGCCGACTCAGTTCAAGCAATCCCAACCTGCAGAACATACCGGTACGTGACGAGGACGGCAAGGAGGTGCGCAAAGCATTCATTCCCGAACCCGGATGCAAGTTCTTCAGTGCCGACTATTCACAGATCGAGCTCCGTATCATGGCCCATCTGAGTCAGGATCAGAACATGATTGAGGACTTTAAACTTGGACATGACATCCATGCAGCAACAGCAGCTAAGGTATTCCACAAGACCATTGATGAGGTAACCAAGAGTGAGCGCAGCAAGGCCAAGACAGCAAACTTCGGTATCATATACGGAATATCGGCATTCGGTCTGGCACAGCGTATGGGAGTAAGCCGTACCGAGGCCAAGGAGCTGATTGAAAACTATTTCAAGACATACAGCGGCATCAAGAACTATATGGACAAATCCATAGAGGATGCACGTGCCAAAGGCTATATCGAAACCATACTCAAGCGCAAGCGTTATCTGCCAGACATCAATTCACACAATGCAACCGTACGCGGCTTTGCCGAGCGCAACGCAATCAACGCTCCCATTCAGGGAAGTGCGGCCGATATAATCAAGATTGCCATGATTGCCATCTACCGCCGCTTCCGTCAGGAGAACATAAAGTCAACAATGATACTGCAGGTTCATGATGAACTCAACTTCAATGTTGTTCCGGGTGAGGAACAGAAAGTCGAAACGATTGTTATTGAAGAGATGCAGAAGGCATGGCCTATGTCAGTTCCCCTTATTGCCGACTGCGGATGGGGCAACAACTGGCTGGAGGCTCACTGATTTTCAGAGCAGATCCTTAAGCTGCTTGTAGAACTCCCATATTACGAGTCCTGCGGTTACCGACACATTCAGTGAATGTTTGGTGCCGTACTGCGGTATCTCAAGGCACTTTTGACAGATATCAACAACCTTCTGGTTAACTCCCTTTACCTCGTTGCCCAAAACAAGTGCATAACTGCGTCCTGGTTCAACACTGAAACTGTCAAGTTTATCACTACCTTCAACCTGCTCAACGGCAACGGTTACATAACCTTTTTCATTCAGTTCCTTGACAACGCTCACGCAGTCATCGGAGTATAACCATTCAACACTCTCCTCGGCTCCCAATGCTGTCTTGTGAATCTCAACCAACGAGTTCTGCGGAGTGGCTGTTATACCGCAAAGTATGATACGCTCTACCCTGAACGCATCGGACGTACGGAATACAGAACCTACGTTATAGAGGCTGCGTACATCGTCCAATATAATGGTAAGAGGCAGTTTACGGCTGCTTTTGAACTGCTCAACATCAATTCTTCCAAGTTCTGTTACGGCAAGTTTTCTCATACCATCTTTAATTATTGCGGTGTAAAATTAGTTGATTTATGTGACTAATGCTGTTGAAAACGGTGTAAATAAGTGTTCAAAAAAATAAGATAAAAAGTGAACTTAAAAGTTGCTTTTTAATTTTTGGTTCCGCTATGGAATAATATTTGAAAAACAGCTGTTGAGAACAGATTTTTATTTGATTTTTTACCAACAGGGAATAAACATTTTCACTTTGCATAATGTTTGCAACAATATCGAAAGCAATATATAAACCGCATGTTGATTACTTTATTACGTACTGAAACACAACAGTTTGACCTGTGAATATTACTGTGATAAAAAACATGGTACGGTTGATTAAAAAACACGGTTCAAGGATGCTGAAAGATATCAACAGTTTCAACACCCTAATAAATACATCAAATCAATTAAAAATAAAAGATAACATACATATATGATTATGTCATCTGATTACAGTGATCGATGTACTCTCACTTTTGTTGTTTTCAAGATTGGTGATAATGGCATGATAGACACCCGAAGGAACCTGATTGCCGTTCATATCAGTAAGGTTCCAGCTGTATGAACCTCCGTTCGATGTAGCCTGATGAATAAGTCTGCCTGAATTTGACATTATTCTGATTGTACTGCGTTCGGTAAGGCCGGTTATTGTAACATATCCGTCAAAGTGAGGTTTTACAGGATTCGGGTAAACCAGTATATTTGACTCTGAGAGGCTTTTTTCAGGGTCTCTGGCCTGACCTCCATACTCCATCATTCCAAGGCTTGTACCAAAGAAAACAGAGCCGTTACGGCCATCATCTGTAATGGTCAGTATATTGTTCGAAGGAAGCGGTGAATTGCTTGTTGTAAAATGCTCCAGAGTCTCTGTTCCGTCTTCACTCATCAGGAATACACCGTCATCAAGGGTACCTATCCATTTACGGTTTCCCTGGTCAATGAATATGTACGTGGTCACAACTCCGCTGAACAGATAGTCAGCCAGTCCTGATCCGTCGTTTCTGGATATCTTGATCCTTTCAAAAACAGGATTTGGATTGTTTATGAAGTTATCAGGATCCCTTAGAACAAATATACCCTTATTGGTAGCAAGCCAGATTGAACCGTCCTGATCAAAATCATAACGGTATATATCATCAATCTCCTCAATATTATCATCCTGGTTCTTGAATTTTGGACCTGAGAACCTTATTTTGTCATCACTGTTGTTCTTGAGTGTACCGTTCAGGTCAATGCATGCCAGTCCGGGAATATATCTGGATGAGTTGATCCATATACGGTTATTCTTGTCAAACATTATCTGCTTGAAGGTAGGAAGTCCTTTGAGTTCGTTATAATAGAGACCGAACCAGCTGCCGTCAGGCTGCATTACTTTTATTATGGTATCTGTCTCGTTATTTGCCATCCACAGGTTACCTTCACGGTCATACTGCAGTGCACTTACACGTACATAGTTGTTCCTGTTGAATTCAGTGTCATTGAGAATGCTTGACAGACCGCTGTTGTTCCAGGTATGCAGCTTGGCAAACAGTCCGTTTTTGAATTCATATAGACCCTGTCCTGTTGATCCTACAAAGAAGTGACTATTATCATCAGGATCCTGAACGGCCTCGGTAAGGTTCTCATATTTGAGTCCTGTCAGTTCACTTACATTATCCTGCAGATAGCTCCATCGGTCATTCTCATATGTCATTACCGTTCCGGCATATGTCATTCCCTGATAGTTATGACAACCTCCCACAGCAAGCAGTCTGCCGGACTGAGGCCATGATACTGAATGGAACCAGTTGCGTCTGGGACTGTTGGGTTTGATACCTGATATTCTGAGAACCGGATTGCCTTCGGAACTTATATTATATAGGCACAATCCCGATACACCATGGCTCACCCATACATCACTGTTATGGTATGTAACATGGTTCACATGACCGTCAAATATGTATTTGCTTGAGGTTGCGTAGTCAGTGTATACCGTAACGACCGTATCCTGGATAAGTGCCAGACGGTTGTCCGAAAGGAACGATACTCCTGTAACACCATCCATCACCTTGGTAATGGATGCATTGGAACGGTTAATGGTGTATACCTTTTTGTCGAATGAATAACCGCTCAACTGACCGTCAAACTCAAAGAGTGTCCTGAATGTTATATTACGGAAAAGCTTCCAGTTTGATGAATCCAGAAGGTTATTGCCCAGAAGTCCGATATAGATGGCGGAGCCGGTAGTGCATATGAGCGAGTCACCCAGTATGACCGATGTGTTTACGTCCGAATCAAACTTGTAGAGGTTCTTTATAAGACGGTTCTTTACATCGAACTCCACAAGACCGATGCTTGCGGAGATATAAGCAATGTCACCGTACACCTTGACTTCGTTGACCGATATCTGACCAGATGAGTAGTTCTTGATATCTGTGAAATTGTATATTGTATCGTCCTCGTACAGGAGGTCAATGTTACCGTTGGAGTAGATCAGAACTATTGCCTTCTGTGAACTGCAATAGGCTATTGCTGCGATATCGGTGTCACCCAGTCCTCCGGTCTTGTCGATCGTGTAGAGGGCATTGTCGGCCTGGTCATAGTAGTATATTGCACCGTCACTGAGTACATATACCCTGCCGAATGCATATATTGAATAAGTTGCGTCATTGTATGCAGGATGTGCCCTCCAAGTTCCTACGGGTATTCCTGCCTGGGCCTTATTAAAAGGCAAAAGGAGCATTACCGCAGCGATTGCGATAATGGCTCCTCTTGTCAGTTTCTTTATCATAATTGTTTCAGATAATCTGCCAGTTTTCTTACGGCGCGTCCCCTGTGGCTTATCTGGTTCTTGCCCTGGGCACTCATCTGAGAGAATGTTTCGGTATAACCGTCGGGTATGAATATGGGATCGTAACCGAATCCTCCGTCACCGTAATGACGCTCCGTCGCTATCTTTCCCGTAACGATTCCCTCAAACAGAACTTCCTGTCCGTTAAGTATTAACGCAACAACAGTGCGGAATTGTGCGCTGCGGTCCGATTTTTTTTCAAGTTCACCGAGCAGCTTGGTCATATTGGCCTCCGAGTCATGGTCGCCTGCGTAGCGTGCTGAGTGCACTCCGGGGGCTCCGTTAAGGGCTTTGACCTCCAGTCCAGTGTCATCGGCAAAACAGTCATAACCGTAATGCTCCTTGACGTAACGGGCCTTCTGGAGGGCGTTGTCCTGGAAGGTGTCGCCTGTCTCAGGGATATCATCATGACAGTTTATGTCATTCAGAGACAGTACCTTGAAACCGTCACCCAGAATCTGGCGTACCTCATCCAGCTTATGTGCGTTGTTTGTGGCAAAAACCAGCTCCATTATTATCAGAGTACGATGTTCACGATCTTACGCGGAACCACAATCACCTTACGGATAGGCTTGCCCTCAATATAGCTCTGAGCCTTCTCGTTGGCCAGAACAGCCTCCTGAATCTCCTGCTGTGTGGCATCGGCGGCAAAGTCCATTGTAAAGCGGGTCTTACCGTTGAATGAGATGGAGTAGGTTATACTGTCCTCCTTGAGGTACTCCTCGTTGAACTTGGGCCACTGGGCATCACATACGGAACCTGTGTTACCAAGTGATGACCAGAGTTCCTCGGCTGTGTGAGGTGCAAAGGGAGCGATAACCTTTGCCAGGTCGGCCAGTACTGAGCGCTTGTTGCACTTGAGTCCTGACAGCTCGTTAACGCATATCATGAATGCGGAAACCGAAGTGTTGAACGAGAAGTTCTCGATATCTTCGGTAACCTTCTTTATAAGCTTGTGGATTGACTTGAGCTCATCCTTGGTGGAGGCCTCGTCGCTTACTGCCAGCTGTCCGTTGCGGTCAAAGTAGAGAGCCCACATCTTGCGGATAAAGCGGTGGCAGCCGTCAATACCGTTGGTATCCCAGGGCTTTGACTGCTCGAGCGGTCCAAGGAACATCTCGTACATACGCAGTGTGTCGGCACCGTATTTCTCAATGATGTCATCGGGATTGACCACGTTGAACATTGACTTACTCATCTTCTCAACGGCCCATCCGCAGATGTACTTGCCGTTCTCCAGGATGAACTCGGCGTTGTTGTACTCGGGGCGCCATGCCTTGAATGCCTCAACGTCCAGTACATCGGCACTTACTATATTTACATCAACGTGGATAGGAGTGGTGTCATACTGATCCTTAAGGCCCAGTGATACGAACTTGTTAGTGTCTTTAATACGATATACAAAGTTACTGCGGCCCTGTATCATACCCTGGTTTATAAGCTTGCTGAACGGCTCCTCAACCTCGCTTACGCCCAGGTCCTTGAGGAACTTGTTCCAGAAACGTGAGTAGATCAGGTGACCGGTAGCGTGCTCCGAGCCTCCCAGATAGAGGTCAACGCACTTCCAGTAGTTATCGGCCTCCTTGCTTACCAGAGCCTTGCCATTATGGGGATCCATGTAACGCAGGTAGTAGGCCGATGAGCCTGCAAATCCGGGCATGGTGTTGAGTTCCAGCGGGAATACGGTCTTGTTGTCGATGAGTGACTTGTCAACCACCTTGTTGTTAACCTCGTCAAAGGCCCATACCTTGGCGTGACCCAGAGGGGGTTCACCGGTCTCGGTGGGCTTGTACTCACTGATCTCAGGGAGCTCCAGCGGCAGGCACTGCTCAGGTACCATTGTGGGTATTCCGTTCTTGTAGTAAACGGGGAACGGCTCACCCCAGTAACGCTGACGGCTGAATATTGCGTCACGCAGACGGTAGTTGACCTTTACCTTACCCAGCTTGTTCTCCTGTACATATTTCTTGGTGGCTGCGATAGCCTCCTTGACTGACAGACCGTTCAGGTTGAGACCACCCTCGCGGATCTGGTCGGGACGGGGTGAGTTCATCATTGTACCCTCCTTGGCGTCGAAGCTCTCCTCGGATACGTCGCAGCCCTCGATGAGCGGACGGATCTCAAGGCCGAAGTGCTTGGCGAATGCGTAGTCACGGCTGTCGTGAGCAGGAACGGCCATGATGGCGCCTGTACCGTAGCCGGCCAGTACGTAATCACTGATCCATACGGGTACATCCTCGCCGGTCAGGGGGTTGATTGCGTATGAGCCGCTGAATACGCCGGTAACACGGCGGTCCGCGATACGCTCGCGCTCGGTGCGCTTCTTAACGGCTGCAACGTAGGCATCCACCTCCTTCTTCTGTGCGGGTGTGGTGAGCTGTGCCACCAGCTCGCTCTCAGGAGCAAGAACCATGAATGTTACACCGAAAATAGTATCGGCGCGGGTGGTGAATATGGTGAATTCTATGTCGCTGTCCTTAACGTGGAACTGCATCTCGGTACCCTCGGAGCGGCCAATCCAGTTGCGCTGGGTCTCCTTGATGGAATCGGACCAGTCTATGGTGTCCAGGCCGTCAAGCAGGCGCTGTGCGTAGGCTGATACACGGAGGCACCACTGACGCATCTTCTTCTGCTCTACGGGGAAACCGCCGCGTACCGATACGCCCTCTACGACCTCGTCGTTGGCAAGTACTGTGCCCAGTCCGGCGCACCAGTTTACCATGGTCTCGCCAAGGTAGGCTATGCGGTAGTTCATCAGGACATCGGACTTCTGTTTGTCGTCCATGGCCTTCCACTCGGCTGCAGTGAAGTTGAGCTCCTCGCTCTGGGCTACGTCCAGACCCTCGGTACCCTTCTGCTCAAAGCGCTCAATGAGTTTTTCTATGGGCTGTGCGCTCTGGCACTTGTTGCAGTAGAATGAGTTGAACATCTTCTGGAAGGCCCACTGAGTCCAGTGGTAGTAGCCGGGCTCGCAGGTGCGAACCTCGCGGTCCCAGTCGAAAGAGAATCCTATCTTGTCCAGCTGCTCGCGGTAGCGGTTGATATTCTTTTCGGTTGTAATGGCCGGATGCTGTCCGGTCTGAATGGCATACTGCTCGGCGGGCAGGCCGTATGCATCGTAACCCATGGGGTTCAGTACGTTGAAGCCGCACTGACGCTTGTAGCGTGCGTAGATATCGGATGCTATGTATCCCAGCGGATGACCCACGTGCAGGCCTGCGCCTGACGGGTAGGGGAACATGTTAAGTACGTAAAACTTGGGCTTTGCAGGGTTCTCAACAACCTTATAAGTACCCTCTTTGGCCCACTTTTCCTGCCACTTTTTCTCAATAGCTCTGAAATCGTATTCCATTATTGCTTTTCTAATTCTTTTTCAACCCGCGAAATTACACAATTTCAGGCAAAAACGTGTTTTGTAACCCCATGTGTTTTTCTTGCCGACGGATAAAAGTGTCAAATAATTGGACAATTTTGGCGTAAAAAACCATTTTGGTCCTGATTTGTTTGGATATAGGTTGGGCAGATGGGTAAATTTGGGTCCTCAACCATCAGAAACATTATGATTTTACATTATCTCAAAATGGCGTTCCGTAGCATCGGAAGGTACAGGATGCAGAATATCATTTCTGTCATCTGCCTTGCCATAGCCTTGTTTTGCTTCAGTCTGAACCTCTATTTCTCAAGGTTCCTGTTCAGTGTGGACAATTGGATGGACAGTCAGGTTGTCTATCTTTCCGGAAAAAATGAGTACCAGGTAAACAGAAATGACCTGGAAAGGTTTGCAAAAGAGAGACCCGAAGTCCGGTCCGTATGCCGTATTTACAATGAGAGCTTACAGTGGTGGCCGGCCAGTGACAAGAGCGTTACAGGTGGTCAGATAGACTACTTTGTCCATACGGATACAAGTATGGCCGATGTCCTCAGGCTCAAGGTCTTGGCCGGAAGCTGGAAGGATGTATGTGAAGGTGAGAACTCTCTGGCTGTTTCCAAATGGTTTGCCAAGAAACATTGGGGGTCGGCACAGGACGCCCTGGGTCACGTGATAAAGATAGGATTGTACGAGACCGACTACACCGTCCGGGCCGTGCTGGAGGATCTTCCATATGCCAATTCCATTACTGAGTTGGCTCCCAATGCCGGTTGGCTGGTAAGCAGGGATCCCAAGATGCCGGACGTTACAAAGGCTCTGGCCAGACTGCATGACGGTGTTGACCCCGACCTTTTTGTATCGGGTCTGCCCAAAAACAACAGTCATTTTGTGGATGCCGTTACTCTACCTCCGGTGATAGTACAACCGGATTCTATTTTCAAACAGGGTTTGCTCATGCTGTTGCTGTCGCTGCCCGGATTGATGATTCTCGTGGTGTCGCTTTTCAGCTACTTCCACCTGCTTCTGAACAGCATTCTTACCGGCAGCAAGGGCTACCTGCTCCGCAGGATTCACGGAGCCCGTACGTTTGACATATGGATGATGGTAAGCGTCCAGATAGTGGTTACAACGTTCATTACCGCTCTGCTGAGCATGCTCATTACCATCTATGTGACACCTTTGATCACATATAAGGAAAGCTTCGGTTTCCTGGACGGAGTGGTAAAACTCTCAATAGATACGGGAACCATGCTCAGACATACTGCCCAGTATTCAATACTGCTTATGGCCGGAGGATTCCTGATGGCGTGGATCGCCGTAAACAGGATCAGACGTATGCAGATGAACCGTGTTACGACTATGCGTCACGGTGTGCGCAACACCATGCTTGGCATACAGCTCACGGTGGCCCAGCTGTCGCTGCTGCTTTTGGTAACCCTCTGTTACAAGACCAGATCCAATATCGATAATCCCTATCCGTGGCTCTCCAGAGAGGACAAGAGCTGCATCATCAGTGACATGGTGACAATGGACGGCAAGTCACATATCCAGGAAGCAAAAAAATATCTCAAAACCATTCCGTTCATTACCCATGTATCCGTTATGCCGAGTGCCTTCCTCTGTGAATCAGGCAGGATGTCCTTCATGAACGGTTCCGATGAGCAGGAATGTCCGTACGTGATTCTGGAAAGAGATTACCTGGATGTAATAGGTGTGGAAATCAGTAACGGCCGTTTTCCTTCCAAATGGGATGAGATTATGATTGATGACCTTTTTGCCCGGGAGTACGGCGTGTCGGTAGGAGATGTGATAATGTTCAATAACTTTATAGTTGATCTGCCTGAAGATGCCTATATCCGAAACGGTTTGATGAGTAACGTCATACTGAAGGTGGTGGGACAGGTAGACAACCTGTTGGCTCAGAGCGGTACCAGCTTGTCATCGGCCGTATATTTCAACTCTGTTGACCAGTTGGAGAACGCATCCGTGATTGTACGCTGTCTTCCCGGCAAACAGGAGGATACCAAGGTTGTCTTAGGCAAAATGCATTTCCCGGAAATGGATCAGGACAATCCTATCTTTATGGAATTGACCAGGTCACTTTACGATAACCTCAGCACCAGGAACACTATCTGGGAAAGCATGGGATTCATTGTCTGGATGATTGCCGTGATAGCTCTGCTTGTCACCATGCTTGGAATCTATTCGGCCATAACAGTCGATACCTCCAACCGCCGCAAGGAGATGGCGTTGCGTAAGATCAACGGGGCAAGAACCGGACAGATAGCAATGATATTCACAAGACTCTACATAAAACTCTTCATTATTTCGTCATTAGTCTCGACGGTAATAAGTATTCCTTTTATCAAACTTTTTATGTTTGATGTTCCATCGGATAAGAAGTGTGTTCCCATCATCCTTATCTATCTGGCGGTGATTGTGTTCATGGTGTTGTTTGTTGTTCTGACAATTGGAAGCCGGATTCGCAGGATTGCATGTGAGAACCCTGCCGATGTAATTAAGAGCGAGTAAAATCGCTCTTATTTTCCTTTAAGGATTTTCTTGATATCGTTGAGCTTGTTCAGGGCCTCAATCGGAGTAAGGTTGTTTACGTCGATTGAGAGGAGCTGGTCACGTATCTGGCAGAGAACAGGATCGTCAAGCTGGAAGAAACTCATCTGGAGTCCTTCACGGTGCTGTCCTGTTTCGACGCTGGGACGTGATATGCTCTTGCCGCTTCCGCTCTCCTCCATCTCCTTGAGTATGGCTCCGGCGCGCTTTACTATGCTGCGCGGCATGCCGGCCATCTCGGCCACATGGATACCGAATGAGTGCTCGCTGCCGCCCGGCACCAGCTTGCGCAGGAACAGCACCTTGCCGTCAACCTCGCGTACCGATACGTTGTAGTTGCGGATGCGGGAGAATGACTGCGCCATCTCGTTAAGCTCGTGGTAATGGGTTGCAAAGAGGGTGCGTGCGTGGGCCTGCGGGTGTTCGTGAATGTACTCCACAATAGCCCAGGCAATGGAGATACCGTCGTATGTGGATGTACCGCGGCCCAGCTCGTCGAACAGCACCAGACTGCGCGGCGTGAGGTTGTTCAGGATGCTGGCAGCCTCGGTCATCTCGACCATGAATGTGGATTCGCCGGCCGATATGTTGTCGCTGGCGCCCACACGCGTGAATATCCTGTCCACCATGCCGATGCGTGCGCTCTCGGCCGGTACGTAACAGCCCATCTGGGCCATCAGGGTGATGAGGGCGGTCTGACGCAGCAGTGCGGACTTACCGGCCATGTTGGGACCGGTTATGATAAGTATCTGCTGGCTGTCGCTGTCAATGAATACGTTGTTGGATATGTAGCTGTCGCCGGGAGCCATCTGTGTCTCGATGACGGGATGACGTCCCTCGTGAATATCGATTATGTTGCTGTCGTCCACCACGGGGCGCACATACTTGCGTTCACGGGCCACCTGTGAGAATGAGAGCAGGCAGTCCAGACGGCTCACCAGCATGGCGTTGTTCTGGATGGCCGGCACATACTTGATTATAGACTGCGCCAGTTCTCCGAACAGACGGGTCTCAAGAGCCAGTATCTTGTCCTCGGCTCCAAGTATCTTCTCTTCGTACTCCTTGAGTTCGGGAGTGATGTAACGCTCAGCATTGACCAGGGTCTGTTTGCGGATCCATGTCTCGGGCACCTTGTCCTTGAAGGTGTTGCGAACCTCCAGGTAGTAGCCGAACACATTGTTGTAGGCTATCTTGAGGCTTGAGATTCCTGTCTCCTCAGCCTCGCGCTGCTGGATCTGCATCAGGTAGTCCTTGCCGCTGTAGGCTATGCTGCGCAGCTCGTCAAGCTCGTCATTGACGCCTTGGGCAATTACACCTCCCTTGCTCACCAGCATGGGTGTGTCGGGACGCAGGGTGCGCAGTATCTCCTCGCGGAGTTCGGCACACAGGTCTATACCGTTTCCTATCTCCTGCAGCTGCTGGTTATCGGCCTGGGAACAGATATTCTTGATGGGTTCCATAAGACGCAGAGCCTGACCCAGACTCAGAACCTCACGCGGGTTGATACGTCCCACGGCAGCCTTTGAGATAAGTCTTTCCACATCACCCATTCGTTGCAGGGACTCGGTGAGATCCTGACCCGTATCGGGATAGCGGAACAGGTGGTCCACCACATCCAGACGGCGGTTGATGGCGGCAGTATCCTTGAGCGGGAAGAGCATCCATCGGCGCAGCAGACGGGCTCCCATGGGAGAGCAGGTATGATCTATAACGTCAAGCAGTGAGGTTCCGTCCTCGCTGTTGGCCGATACCAGTTCCAGGTTGCGCACCGTGAACTTGTCCAGACGGACGTAGCGCTCCTCATCAATCATGCGGATGGATGAGATATGGCTTATGTTGTTGTGCAGTGTCTCTGCCAGATATTCCAGTATGGCTCCGGCGGCCACCTTGCCGTTATGCAGATGGTCTACTCCGAATCCTTTCAGGTTACGCACCTTGAAGTGGCGGTTGAGCTGCTCACGTGCAAACTCCTCGGTGAAGACCCAGTCGTCAAGTTCACGCAGGCAGTAACGGTTTCCAAAGGAGAGACCGAACTGCTGGCGTCGGCCGCGTTCTATAAGTACCTCCTTGGGTGCAAAGTTGGCAAGCAGCTTGTCGATATGGTCGGCAGGACCTTCGGCTATCAGATACTCACCGGTGGAGATATCCAGGAAGGAGAGTCCCCATGCGCCCTTGCCAAAGTGGACTGCGGCAAGGAAGTTGTTCTCCTTGTTCTGGAGAACGTTGTCACTCATGGCCACACCCGGGGTTACAAGCTCGGTGATGCCGCGCTTGACAAGCGTCTTGGTCAGTTTGGGATCCTCCAGCTGGTCGCAGATGGCTACCCTGCGGCCGGCACGTATCAGTTTGGGAAGATATGCGTCGAGTGCGTGATGCGGGAATCCGGCCATCTCCAGTGCGGCAGCCCCGTTCTTGCCGTTGTTACGGCGTGTAAGGGTGATGCCCAGGATCTGGCTGGCCTCGACGGCATCCTGCGCGTATGTCTCGTAAAAGTCACCGCAACGGAACAGCAGTACAGCATCTGGATGTTTCTCCTTGAGGCTGTAGAACTGCCTCATCATGGGAGTCTCTTCGGACTTGTTCTGTGCCATTCTGTGCGGAAATAGTTATTTGCGTTTACGGAAAAGGAATAGGGTTGCCATCACAAACAGTACAACCAGGATTCCCAGTGTTATCAGTGTGGCGTTAAGGCTCTTGGGGGCAAAGCCCAGCAGAAGCAGTATGGGGAATCCCATTGCCATGGCCGGTATGTTCTGGAGTACCAGGTTGTTGGCGGCGGGAGTCTCGTATCGCGGATCGATCTCGCGCAGCAGTATCATACCGTTGCTGGCGGTACCGGTAAGCATTCCGAACATGGAGAAGAATCCCTCGTATCCGTAGCCCGGATAGATGCGGAGCGCTACCCATCTTATATAGAAGAATGATATCATGGCGCCCAGTATGCAGATGATGGTCAGGGGCAGCCATATTGCCTTGAGGTTCTCAAAGCTGATGGCAGCTGTACCGGCCACTATCATAACGTCAAAACAGATGCCGCTCACGCGGTTGAGCAGGAACTCGTTCAGATACTCGCGGGTCATCCATCCTCTCTTGCGCAGAGCACGGATAACTATCTTGACAAGCGATCCGAACAGGATGCCCCAGAAGAAATTGAATCCGTAAACCAGAGGCTTGAGTGTCTTCTCACCGAAGTTGCCCAGGTCAAGACCGCCAATGAACGACATAAGCAGATAGACCAGGAAATATGTGAGCAGCACTATGCTTACCACGATTGTGAGCTTGTCCACCGACTCGGAATGGGGCAGGTCATCCTTCTGCTCGTAATCCTTGAGGGTGTGCTTTGATTCGGACGCATTCTCATGTATGGAGAGTTTCTTGCGGCTGTTCAGGATATTCATGTATACGACTCCCACAATGCTTCCTACCAGGAAACCTATGGTAGCGATGGAGAGTCCGAAGTCAATGCCGTGGAAGTTGATTCCCTGGTCGGCAGCGCCAAGCTGGTAGATGGTACCGAAGTTAAGTGCCTGGCCGGGACCCTGTCCGTAACCCATGGGAAGCAGCAGTCCGCTGGAGTAGAATATGTCACGTCCGGCTTCGGGATTCCTCCACCAAAGGAACATGGGGATTGTTATAAGGAGTCCGATGATACCCTGCACCATATATGTGGCAACCGTAAGGGTACCGGTGTCGATCACCGTCCTTGTGTTGGCGCGGTCGGTCTCCTTTGACTGGCGGAGCGACATGGCTATGAAGCCCAGTGCAAGGGCGTGATAGGTCACGGTCTCCATGAACCTCTTGTCTATGATTCCGTTGAAGGCGGGCCACAGTTTGAAGAGCAGTATGATAAGACCGCCCAGGAGTGCTGTGGGGATAAGACTGCGGCGCAGCAGTTTTACTTTGCGGCGCAGCACATTACCGGCAAGGACTGCCAGAGCCACGATAAAGACCTGTATGAGAGTAGCCCAAACCTCAGGCGCAGCGAAAGAGGTCACTGCTATACCGTTTGAAGATAGTATCATAACCTACGTTTTTTCCAATAGACTCGTAAAGATAATGCAAGCCGAGAGGAGAACAAAATAAACCCCGTTTATTTTTTATACGAACGGAGTATGAGCCATACACCGGCCACCACAAACGGAATGCTCAGCAGCTGTCCCATGTCAAGGGCCATGCCCTCTTCAAAGTCCACCTGTACCTCCTTGCAGAACTCAATGAAGAAACGGAATGCAAAGATGGCGGCTATGCAGAATCCAAAGTAGAATCCCGTTCCAATCTTCTCCTTGTGACGGCGGTAGATAAGGAGGATGGCTATAAAGATTATGATGTATGCTATTGCCTCGTAGAGCTGTGCCGGATGACGCGGAAAATCCTCCGGTACATATACGTTGTTACCGTTCAGGTAGTAGTTCTGGACAAATATGAATCCCCAGTCGGTTCCGGTGGCTTTACCCACAATCTCGGAGTTCATCAGGTTGCCCAGACGGATGCAGGCTGCGGTAAGCGGGGTAGCCACGCAGACCATGTCGATGCACTCCAGAATCTTGACCTTGTACTTGCGGCAATAGAGAATCATGGCTATGATGATTCCAATGGTGCCGCCGTGACTGGCCAGACCGCTGTAGCCTGACAGTTGCCAGCCGCCCTGGGGCAGGAATCTTATGGGGAGAAGCATCTCGACTATTCCCTTGAAGCTGGTCAGATAGTTTTCCGGCTCATAGAAGATACAGTGACCAAGACGGGCCCCGGCCAGAATACCTATGAAGCAGTAGAGGAACAGAGGCTCGTAAATCTCGTCCTTGATGCCGCGGTTCCTGTAGAGTTTCCTCACAATGAGGTAGGCGGCAACCAGTCCGATGATCCAGCAGAGGGAGTAGTATCGGATGGGGAGCCAGCCGAACAGACGGCACAGTTCGGTGTCGGGATTCCAGATTACTGCAAGAAAGGTATCCATAGCGGAAAGGTTTTATACGTTGAATCGGAAGTGCATTATGTCACCGTCCTCAACAACATAGTCCTTACCCTCGACATAGAGTTTGCCGGCATCGCGTACGGCTGCCTCGGAACCCAGCTCCACGTAGTCGTTGTACTTGATGACCTCGGCGCGGATGAATCCCTTCTCAAAGTCGGTGTGGATAACACCTGCGCACTGCGGTGCCTTCCAACCCTTGCGGTATGTCCATGCCTTGACCTCCATAGGTCCGGCGGTGATGAATGTCTCCAGATTGAGCAGGCTGAAAGCCGATTTTACCAGACGGTTAACACCCGACTCCTCCAGACCCAGCTCCTCGAGGAACATCTGGCGGTCCTCGTAGCTCTCCAGCTCGGCTATCTCACTCTCGGTCTTGGCAGCTATCACCAGAAGCTGTGCGTTCTCGTCCTTGATGGCCTGACGAACCTGCTCCACATATGCGTTGCCAGTCTTTACGCTGCCCTCGTCCACGTTGCATACATAGAGCACGGGTTTTGAGGTGAGCAGGAAAAGGTCATGCGCAATCTTCTCCTCGTCCTTGGAGTCAAAGGTTACGGTGCGGGCCGATTTGCCCTGCAGCAGCACATCGCGGTATGCGTTAAGCACGTCACATACAATCTTGGCCTGCTTGTCACCGACTGCTGCCTGCTTGGCAACCTTCTGCAGACGCTGGTCGATAGTCTCCAGGTCCTTTATCTGAAGTTCGGTGTCTATTATCTCCTTGTCACGGACGGGGTTGACGGTACCGTCCACATGTGTCACGTTCTCGTCGTCAAAGCAGCGGAGCACATGGATTATTGCATCGCACTCACGGATATTGCCCAGGAACTTGTTTCCCAGACCCTCGCCCTTGCTGGCACCCTTTACCAGTCCGGCTATGTCGACTATCTCGACTGTGGCGGGAACGATACGTCCCGGATGTACCAACTCGGCCAGTTTGGTCAGACGCTCGTCGGGTACGGTGATGGTACCTACGTTGGGTTCAATAGTGCAGAAAGGGAAGTTTGCTGCCTGCGCCTTGGCGCTGGACAGACAGTTGAAAAGAGTGGATTTACCTACGTTGGGCAGGCCCACTATGCCGCATTGCAATGCCATTTTATATCAGATTTTTTATAAGCGGTTGCAAAGATAGCGATTTTTCGCGTTCAAAGCATATCGTTGTCTATCATCCAGATGATCTCTTCGATCATTGCATCCTCCTCGTCATGCTCCGGATCATACTGTTTTTTGAGTGAGGCACCAAAGAGTGCGGCAAAGGTCTGGTAGAACTTGGCTTTGAATCCGCCGATGAAAGCCTGGATAAGCTCAAAGCTGGTCTGGTTGCACTCGCGGTCAATCAGTTTTATGAGCAGCTTGCCCTGGGCCAGGGTGCATCGGCGCATCACGGGGTAGTACTGGTCCCACACTCCCTTCTCCACCTTCTCAAGATGTTCGTCACGGGCTTTGTCATCGGGCAGCGTCTGGAGGTAGAGATAGGTCTCCACCAGTATGGCCTTGACCTCGAGCGCAATGGGATACATCTTCATCACGTTGCGGGTCAGCTTGTCGTATTTGCGCTGCTTGCGGGCGTTGGAGAATGTGCGTCGGCCGTAGATGGTCACCTCCATAAGTTCAAAGGAGGGAATGGTATCGCCGTTGACGATGGTGGCGAGTGCTATGTTCACCCGCTTCTGCTTGTCGTCGTCCTTATCGGACGCTGCGCACAGTGAGGGAATGCACACTATGACGGCCAGCAACAGTATGACGATACGTTTCATGACTGCAAAATTATCAATTCTGCCAAATTAGTGGTATATTTGGACAACCGTTTACGGAAAAACACCATTTAATACCATTCATTTATGATATACTATGAAGACCAGATTGTTAATCCCCTGGCTTGTGCTGCCGCTCTGTCCGGTACGGGCCTATCCCCAGTTTTCGGCCGATCAGGAGTGGGAGAGCGTACTTGAAACGCTGCTCTCAGCCGACGAAGAAATCTCCTCCGATGCCCGCGAGGAACAACTCATCATGTACGAGTCGCTGCACAGCGAACCCCTTAACATCAACACCGCCACAAGGGAGGAACTGCGCCGTATCCCTTTCCTGACCGACAGTCAGATAGAGGATATCCATGCCTATGTCTACATGCATGACCCCATGAAGACCTTAGGCGAGCTCCAGCTCACGGGAAGCCTTGACTATGAGACGCGCCGCATGCTGCGTCAGTTTGTCTACGCAGGTGATCCTCCACCCCAAAAGGAGGTGTTCAAACTGGACAGGATACTGCAGAACGGACGCAACGAACTGATGCTCCGCATGGACATCCCGCTCTACCTGAGGGACGGGTTCCGAAGCCACTCGGCCCAGGAGTTGGAGCGTTATCCCAACAGGGCCTATATGGGCAGCCGTCTGTCACACTCCGTACGTTACTCGTTCAACTGGCATAACCGCATAAGGGCGGGGTTGTGTGCCGATAAGGACGCGGGCGAACCGTTCGGTGGCAAAAACGTGAAAGGATATGATTTCCTGTCGCCCTATCTGTTCCTCAAGGATATTGGAGCGGTCAGGGAACTGGCATTGGGCATCTTCAAGGCGCAGTTCGGATACGGACTGCTCATGGGCGGAGGGTTCACTACGGGCAAGAGCATGGCCTTGTCCGATATGCAACGCAGCACGCAGGGACTCAGGCCTCATTCATCGACCCAGGAGTATGGTTATCTGAGAGGTGCCGGCATAGCGTTGGGTAAGGGGCGACTGACCTTCACGGCGGCTGCGGCATACACTCCTCTGGACGCCACCCTCAAGGGAGACAGCGTGATAGGGTCCTTCAAGCAGGACGGCATGCACCGCACCGGGCTGGAGTGGTCCAAGAAAGGGAACGTGAGGATGGATACATGGTTGGCCAATGTACGTTACAGCTACCGGGGTTTGCGTCTGGGAGGGACGGCACTCTATGAGCACCTGTCACTGCCATACAAGGGAAAGGATCGTTACTGGGGAGCATCGGCCGACATATCCCTGGGACGCAGGCGGTATGCGCTGGCCGCCGAGGTGGCGGTTGCCGACAGCAGGCCTGCCCTTATCTGCTCGCAGACCTTCAGGCTGGGGCAGGGGTGGGCTCTCACCTCGCTGTTCCGATGCTACAGTCCCGGTTATTTTGCCTTTCACTCAAGTGCCGTAGCCGAGGGAAGCGTGCAGAATGAGACAGGCCTGCTCACGGGATTCAGCTACAGCGGGCGTGCCCTGAAGATGAGCGGCTATGCCGACCTCTTTATGCATCCCGAGCCCAGATACGGAGCATCGGAGCCCAGCAACGGCATGGAGCTGCGTTTGGAGACGGAGTGGAACGCCGGCCGTCGTGATGTGCTCTATGCCACGGCCCGCTTCAAATCCAAGCAGAAGGACTGCAAGTACACAGGGCAGCTGGAGTACTGCTGGACCGGAAGGTACAGGGTGCGCTGGACACACCGGTGCCGATCGGGCGCCCAACTCAAAACGCTGCTGCAGTTCTCCAGATATGATTTCATCGCGGAGCCCATATCTGACGGTCTGGCTCTTACGGGCAGCTACTCGCGCAGTCTTCTGTCGGAGAGGATGGATATTGACGTGAGCGCATCGGTCTTCCATACGGACAGCCATGACAGCAGCGTATCGGTCTATGAGAGCGGACTGCGTTACTCGTACGGATACATGACGCTTTCGGGCAAGGGGGCGCGGTTGGCCCTGACACTCAGGTGGAGGACGGGCGGCGGGATGCAGTTCAACCTCAAGGCAGGCTCCCTGTTCTATACCGACCGCGATGAGATTAGTTCCTCCCAGCAGCGCATAGAGGCCTGCCATAAGGAGGATATCTCAGTGCAGTTGATACACAAGTTCTGAGAGCTAAAAATATCTTTGCAAAGTACGTGCCGATTGACTAATTTTGCGGTTGATTAAAAAAGGGTAGAAGTCATGTCAACAGTGCTATACAGTTCACCGGTTTTCGGACCCGTTCACAGCCGTCGTCTGGGAGTGTCGTTAGGTATCAACCTTATGCCTGCCGACGGTAAGATATGTACTTTTGACTGCATCTATTGCGAGTGCGGACGTAACGGCACCCATCATCCCAAGCATCACCGTCCCACCAGGAAGGAGGTCTATGATGTGCTTCGTGCCACCCTGGAGGATATGAAGGCCAACGGTCCCGAGCCCAATGTTCTTACCTTTGCCGGCAACGGCGAGCCCACCGCCAATCCGGAGTTTCCCGGTATTGTGGACGATGTGGTGGCACTGCGTGACGAGTTCTTCCCGCAGGCCAAGGTGAGCGTGCTGAGCAACGGAACCCGCGTGACCGATCCCGCCATATTCAAGGCACTGCTCAAGCTGGATAACAACATCCAGAAGCTGGACACCGTGGATATGGATTACATCCGGCTCATAGACTGCCCGGTGGGCCATTACGACCTGGATGCCATAATAAAGGCTCTGTGTGATTTCAAGGGACATGTCATTATACAGACCATGTTCCTGACAGGCACACTTGACGGACGTGACATGGACAACACCACCGACAGGTATGTACTTCCGTGGATTGAGACGGTAAAGAAGATAGCCCCCAGCCAGGTTATGATCTACACCGTGGACCGCGAGACACCTGTCAGCACCCTGAAGAAAGCCAGCCGTGAGCAACTTGACCGCATAGCCGGAATGCTCAGGGCAAACGGAATTGAAACATCGGTATCCTATTGAACATGAAAACTTTCAGATATCTTTTACTGACCATTCTCACGACATTCGGCCCTGCAGCCTACAGTGCCGATATGGATTCGCTTACCGAGTCCATCGACCAGATCATATACGAGGGGTTGCCCGAAGGAACGGATATAGCCCTGATGGTCTATGACCTTACCAACGATACTACGCTTTACGCCTACCGCGAAAAGATAATGTGCCGCCCGGCATCGGTCCAGAAGGTAATCACCTCTGTCACCGCACTCTCTTCACTGGGTGCCGGCTACAAGTTCAAGACCACCCTCAGGACACAGGGTGAGATCACCAAGGACAGCGTGCTGAACGGTAACCTGTACCTTGTGGGAGGACTGGATCCGTCGCTTAACGAGCATGAGCTGCGCAGCATGGTGAGCGACCTCAGGAAAGCGGGAGTCAAGCGCATAAACGGAACGGTCTATGCCGATGTCTCCATCATGGATTCCACATACTGGGCATCGGGCTGGTGCTGGGATGACGCACCTGCCAGTTTCCAGCCTTACATATCTCCTCTGATGGTTCATCAGGGATTTGTGGGCATTGAGGTCAAGCCCACCTCCAAGGGTGAGGCTCCCATTGTGAACATTTACCCCTCAAACACATACGTAAAGGTGATAAACAAGGCCAGGACGCAGGATAACACCTTAGGTCCCCTGACCATCACCCGCGACTGGATGAACAACGACAACACCATAGTTGTGGAGGGTAACTGCAAGCGCCGCCAGTCAACTGACCTGAGCGTGGTGGGATCGGCCGATTTCACCTTCTCGCTGTTCCGCCAGTATCTGGACGAGGCCGGCATCAGCTACGGCAAATACGGACTGGGAACCTGCCCTGTCATGGCCCGTGAACTGTCGGTCGTATCACATGACCTGCCCGCAATAATCAAGGAGGCTCTCAAGGAGAGCAACAACCTTTTTGCCGAGGCCATGTTCCTTCAGACAGGCCGTATCCAGCAGCCCAAGGAGGTATCGTTCAAGTCGGCCTCCAAGTTTCTCCAGAACTTTGTGGAGCGTAAGTTCGGCATGTTCTCGGCATCGTTCAACATAGTGGACGGATGCGGACTCTCTATGTACGACCTCTGCTCACCGCAGTTCATGGTGGACATGCTCACATACATTTACAGGGACCGCGATCTCTATACGATACTCTACAAGAGTCTTCCCATATCGGGTGTGGACGGTACCCTTAAGACCCGTATGAACGACAAGACCACTCTTAACAAGGTTCACGCCAAGACAGGTTCGGTAACCGGTTCCTGCACCCTGGCCGGCTACATACGCACAGCCGACGGTCGTGACCTGGCGTTCTGCATAATGAATGAGGGCGCCGTTAAGATGGCACCCTCAAGAAAGGTTCAGGACCAGATCTGTAAGGTCCTGTGTGAACTTGGTCTTTAAAGCTGTTTGAATTCGTAACCCTGCTCCTTGAGCCACTCTATGGCGCGGGGGAGAGCCCAGCGCAGATTGTTCTGGCTGCGCAGTGAGTCATGGAAAACAATGATTGAGCCGTTCCTGGTATACTTCTTTACTATATCCAGAACCTTTTCAGGTTTGAGTTTGCTGTTGTAGTCACGTGTAATGACATCGTAAAAGACAATGTCGTAGTCACCCTTCATATAACGGTATGTCCAGCGGCGCAGCACTCCGTGCGGCGGACGGAACAGACGCGTTGAGATGAATCCGTCACATTTCTTTACGTTGTCTATGTAATCATGGTTTCTCATGCGCATTCCGCGTACATGATTGAAGGTGTGGTTACCTATGTGGTGACCGCGCTCCACAACCATCTTGTATACGTCGGGATGCTTGCGTACGTTATCGCCCACCACAAAGAAAGTGGCTTTGATACCGTACTGGTCCAGTATGTCGAGGACCCACGGGGTTACCTCGGGTATGGGACCGTCATCGAATGTAAGGTATACCGAATGCTCTTCCGGATTCTTCCGGAAGACACCATTCGGATATATCTTACTCAGTATAGGTGTAGGTTGTTCTAAAAGCATTATCCGTTTACACGTTTGTCGAATTCGTCGCACATGGCTGACCACTGTGCGGCAACGCTGTTAAACTGGTCCTCGGTTCCGCACTCCCTCAGTACCGGCAATACATTGTGGTACATGATGGAGACAGCGGTCTGGAACGAGTCTCTGGAGAATCTGAGACTGCGGTTGCTCATGCTCAGGAACCACCTCATCTGCTGGAGGTAGTTGTCGGCACAGTCCATGATAATCTTTTGTGCCTTCTCCTTCTGTCCCAGTGCGTAGTAGACCTCGGCCGATTCGGGAGCCGCACCGAACATACCGTCGTTGAGAGGCAGCAGTTCCTGTGATATACCGGCTTCTATCTTGGCCATAACCTGTGCAGCCTTGTCCTTCTTGCCCTCGTTATAGAGTTTGGAGGCGAGTTGGGCAAAGATACGGCGGTGTGAGTCGCACATGCGGCGTATTGTCTCGTCCAGATAGAGGTCGGGATTGTCCAGACCTCCGAACTTGAAGTTCATGCAGTTCCTGAACATGGTCTCGGAATCAAGGTCACCGTAGGTCATGCTGCCGTCACCCAGCTGCTTCCAGTTGAACGGGGTGAGGCGGTATGCCAGACCCTCCAGGAGGAAGTAGTCACTCATGTTGAGATAGCCGTTCTTGCCTACTGTGGTGGCAATGTATAGAGGTCTCTCCCAATTGCTGTGAGCAAGCATGTCAAGCATCATGAGTTCGCTCTTGGAGATATACTTCTTTCCCTTGAGCGAGATGATCAGACGGTCAGGCATGTTGGCCTTGGTCTCCTGGTCGGTAGCGCCGATGTACTGCTCGGGAATCTTCATACCTGACCTGAGCACTGCATCCTTGTCAATGGTCATCCAAAGGGTGTCGGAGGGAATGAAATGATTCTGCTTAACCCAGTAGTTGAGCGCTGTCTTGAGTTCGAATGACTTTTCGACCGTCTCCTTGCTGTTGTTACGCAGAAGTTTCTGCTTGTCCTGGGGACGTAAGGTCACAAAGTCATTGGTGCCGGCCAGATAGTCGATCCTATCCAGTGAGATGGGCAGTGCCGGCGATTCATATGCCGGACGCTTCATCTGGTCGATGTACCAGTCGGTCATCAGGTAGCTCAGGTTGCAGCAGCGTGCATCGGTACGGAATCCTTCGGTCTCAAAGTTGTACCAGAGGGGGAATGTATCGTTGTCGCCGTTGGTAAAGATTACGGGGTAACCTGTCTCTTGGAGTGATGTCAGGTAGTTCTGACCAAAGTCGCGGCATGCATATCGGTCGCTGCGGTCATGATCATCCCATGTCTGGCTTACCATCTGAACGGGTACCAGCAGACAAACCACGGTTGCAATGACTGCCGACAGTTTCTTGCCGGCCAAACCCTTGAGCATGTCGGCAATGGCAGCCACACCCATACCAATCCATATGGCAAACGCATAGAAAGAACCAGCATATGCATAGTCACGCTCACGCGGCTGCTCAGGAGTCTGGTTAAGGTATACCACGATGGCAAGACCTGTCATGAAGAAGAGAGACAGCACTACAAAGAACTGCTGGCTTCCCTCCCTGCTCTTGTTGTACTGCCAGAACAGTCCGATAAGACCGAGCAGCAGAGGCAGGCAGTAGAAGACGTTGCGACCCTTGCCTTTGAATGCCTCAGGCATAAGGTTTACATCGGAATGACCCAGAAGGGCGCTGTCTATGAAGTTGATACCTGTAATCCAGTTTCCGTTCTCCTTCTCGCCAAAACGGTTCTGAATGTCGTTCTGACGTCCGGCAAAGTTCCAGAGGAAGTATCTCCAGTACATGAAGTTGACCTGGTAGCGGATAAAGAACTTGAGGTTCTCTATCTGAGTGGGCATGATAACCTTAACCTTCTCGCCGTGCATGTTGTAGTTGATTTCACGGCCCTTAATTCCTCCAACCCAGAGGTTGTAGTCCTTGATATGGTCGGTGTCGGCACTGTACATGCGGGGGAACAACATGTTCTGTGCATATATGTATGCGGTCTTGTCGTCCGATACGTAGCTGTCTTTCTCGGCCTCCGATGTCTTAATCTTGCGGATGTGGGTCTTTCCCGTAACCTTGGTTGCAGGAGTGTAGAAACTGCCCTGACTGTCCTTGCTCAGAACATATTTGAGTTCAGAGCTGTAAGCCTGTCCGTAGAGCAGGGGACGTGAACCGTACTGCTCGCGTGCAAGATAGTCGCCCAGTGAGAATATATCCTCGGGAGAGTTCTCGTCCATGGGAGGATTGGCGGTAGAGCGGATCACTATCACTGCATATGATGAGTAGCCGATTGTGATCATCATCACGCAGAGCATGATGGTGTTCAGCAGGCTGGCCGACGGCTTGTACTTCTGGGCCACCTTCTCGGAGTAGAGATAGTAGGCGGCTGCACCCAGGATTATGATACCCAGTACAACTCCGGCAGCAGTGTGTCCGTAGAAGGGTATTCCGGCAAACGCTACGGTGAGCAGGAACGAGAGGTACATCAGCGACTTGCGGTCACCGCGCTGTGTCTCGTAGACACTCCAGATGATGATGGCCGAAAGAAGTATGACGTAGATGATGAGACCTGTGTTGAAGGGCAGGCCCAGACCGTTCACGAACAGCAGCTCGAACCATCCGCCCACCTTTACGATACCGGGAACGATACCGTACAGAACGGCGGCAATGATTACGCCTGAGAGTATGAATGCCAGAATTCCACCCTTAAGGGTAGGATTCTCGGACTTCTTGAAGTAGTAAACCAGAACAATGCCCGTGATGCAGAGCAGGTTCAGAAGGTGCACACCAACCGATACGCCGATCAGATAGGCAATGAGCACCAGCCAGCGTGCGCTGTGGGGCTGATCACAGTTCTCCTCCCACTTGAGTATAAGCCAGAAGGTTACTGCGGTGCAGAAAGATGAATATGCATAGACCTCGCCTTCGACTGCGCTGTACCAGAAGGTATCGCTCCAGGTGTAGGCCAGAGCGCCTACGGCTCCTGCACCGAATATAACTATCATCTGCCACAGGTCGGGCTCGCCTGCGCCGGCCAGCAGTTTCTTTACGAGCATTGTTATGCTCCAGAAAAGGAACAGTATGCAGAGCGCACTGAGCAGGGCCGACATGATGTTGACCATCATGGAAACCTGGCCGGGATCACTTGCAAACTGTGAGAACAGGTTGGCGGTAAGCATAAAGATAGGTGCCCCGGGCGGGTGACCTACTTCCAGCTTGTAGCCGGTGGTTATGAACTCAGGACAATCCCAGAAGCTGGCGGTGGGCTCGATAGTCATGCAGTATGTTACTGCAGCTATAGCAAACACCAGCCATCCGATGATGGTGTTAAGTCTTTTGTAATTCATCACTCTCTAATTGAGTTAAGTGTCAGTTGAAAGCCTCAAAGTTAGTTCTTTAATGGTTAAAGGCAGTCAACATTCAGTTATTAATTGTTAGCAAAAAAGGTCTCAAAGATCCTGTCCGATGTCGCCACGGAAGTGTTTCTTTTCAAAATCTATCAGGTGTGCGCCCTTGAACGAGAGAGCCAGGGCCTCGGCCTTGTCCTTACCGTAAGAGCTGACTGCTATTACGCGGCCTCCGGCTGTAACAACCTCTCCCTTGTCATTGAAAGCGGTACCTGCATGGAATACGATGCTGTCCTTGACCTTGTCGATTCCGCTTATCACGAAACCCTTGTCATAGTGCTGGGGGTATCCGCCCGATACCAGCATTACGCAGACGGCCGAGCGGGGATCCTGCTCCAGAACCTTGGTGTCCAGGTTGCCCTGTGCCACACCCTTGAACAGTTCAACTATGTCGCTCTTGAGACGCAGCATCACGGTCTCGGTCTCGGGGTCACCCATACGGCAGTTGTACTCAATCACCTTGGGCTCGCCGTCCACGTTGATGAGGCCGAAGAATATGAATCCCTTGTACTCCAGACCCTCCTGGGCCAGACCCTCCACAGTAGGACGGATAATGCGGTCCTCGACCTTCTTCATCCACTCCTTGGTGGCGAACGGAACAGGTGAAACCGAACCCATGCCACCTGTGTTCAGGCCGGTGTCATGCTCGCCTACACGCTTGTAGTCCTTTGCCTCGGGAAGTATCTTGTAGTGCTTGCCGTCGGTAAGCACAAATACAGAGCACTCTATACCGCTCATGAACTCCTCGATCACCACGCGTGAAGAGGCGTTGCCGAACATACCGCCCAGCATCTCCTTGAGCTCTTTCTTGGCCTCCTCCAGAGAGGGAAGGATCAGTACGCCCTTGCCTGCGCAAAGACCGTCGGCCTTAAGTACATAGGGAGCCTTGAGGGTCTCCAGGAACTTGAGTCCCTCCTCCAGGTTCTCGCCTGTAAAGGTCTGATATGCTGCGGTGGGGATATTATGACGCTGCATGAAACGCTTGGCAAAATCCTTGCTGCCCTCCATCTGTGCAGCCTCCTTTGAGGGACCGATGACAGGGATGGCGTTCAGCTGCGCGTCGTTCTTGAAGTAGTCGTAGATGCCGTTTACCAGAGGATCCTCGGGGCCTACAACCACCATGTCGATCTTCTTGTCCAGGACAAAGGCCTTGATGGCTTCAAAGTCATTAGCCTTGATGGCTACGTTCTCACCTGCGTTTGCAGTACCGGCGTTGCCCGGTGCTATGTAAAGCTTCTCCAGCTGCGGGCTCTGGGCAATCTTCCAGGCCAGAGCATGCTCACGGCCTCCGCTTCCAAGTAACAGAATCTTCATTTCTTATTGTTTCTGAACGGTTTGTTTTCAGTTTTACGAAAAGGTTTCTTTCCCTCACTCTTGTGGAAAGGCTTGCCTGCCTCACTCTTGTGGAAAGGCTTGCCGCCTTCACTCTTGTGGAAAGGCTTGCCGCCTTCACTCTTTCGGAAGGGCTTGCCTGCCTCGCTCTTGTGGAAGGGCTTTCTTTCCTCCGATGATTTGTGGAAGGGCTTTCTTTCCTCCGATGATTTGCGGAAAGGTTTTTCGTCCTTGCGTGCCTCCTGCTTCTCGGCCAGACGGGCCTTGTGACGCAGGGTGCTGCTGCGGCGGGTGGGAAGATCATCCTTCTTGAGACTGCGGTCGCCGCCGCGGAAGTCGTTGTAGCGTCCGTCAAAGATCTCGTATTTCCTGAGTTCGCAGGGCAGGGCACCATTAAAGAGAGGAATCTTGGCCGAAGGCTTGAGACCTATCTTGTCAAAGCACTCGTAGTGATAACTGATAATCCACGCCTCGCCGCCAATCAGGGCGTGCTTGAGGCGCTCTCCGATCATCTCGTAGAGTCCCAACAGGTTCTCCTCGACCAGACGCTCGCCGTAAGGCGGGTTGGTGATGATCACGGTGCGCTCCTTGACAGGCTCAAAATCCTTGAAGTCGCGCTGCTCGAACTGTATCGTGTCCAGCAGGCCGGCAGCCTTGGCGTTGCGCTTGGCTGTCAGGATGGCCTTGGGATCCTTGTCATATCCCTTGATGGTGAACTCAAACTCACGCTCCTGTGAGTCATCATTGTATATCTCTTCAAACAGGTCACGGTCAAAATCCTTCCACTTCTCGAATGCAAAATGGCTGCGGAACAGACCCGGTGCCATGTTCTTGGCTATGAGTGCGGCCTCGATGGGAATTGTGCCAGATCCGCACATGGGGTCCACAAAATCGGACTTGCCGTCCCAGCCCGACATGAGTATCATGCCGGCAGCCAGAACCTCGTTCAGAGGAGCCTCCATGGCCTCCTGACGGTAGCCGCGCTTGTGAAGTGACTCGCCCGAGCTGTCAAGTGAGAGTGAGCAGTCATCGTGCGAGATATGGATATGGAATGTAAGGTCGGGGTTCGATACGCTTACATTGGGGCGCTTGCCGTACTTGTCGCGGAAATAGTCGGCAATGGCGTCCTTAACCCTGTATGCCACAAACTTTGAATGACGGAAATCCTCGCTGTAGACAACGGAGTCTACGGCAAAACTGTCGCTCAGCGACATGTACTTTTCCCAATCCACCTTACGGCAGATATCATATACCTCATCGGCGCTGTCGGCCTTGAAGTGAAGGAAAGGTTTGAGGATTCGGATTGCGGTACGCAGGTGAAAATTTGCCTTGTACATAAGGGCCTTGTCGCCCTTGAAGGATACCATTCGGTTGCCAATGGCCACTCCATTGGCTCCAAGATCAATAAGTTCTTTTGCAAGAATCTCTTCCAGCCCCTGGAAGGTCTTGGCTATCATTTCAAATTCGGTCATCAGAAACGGGATGATTTCAGCCTGCAAAGATACGGATTAAAATTGAGAATTGAGAATTGAAAATTGAGAATTGCCATCCGGTACGTCTCCTTTTACGCAGGTGCACTGTATTCAATTCTCAATTTTCAATTCTCAATTCCTTAAAGCGATACCGAAACCTTCTTACCGGAGTAACTGACCGTCTTGGCCTGGCTCTTATTGCCGTTCTTAATGAGAATTACGCGGAACCTGCGATTGTTTATCATTCCGTCAAATGATCCTTTGCGGGCTCCTATGGTCAGGATGCGGCTCTTGTTGTTGTAACTGAACTCTATGGTGGAGAAGGCTCCGTTCTCGTAGTTGTAGTTGTCAAACTCATCCTCGTACAGGGTGAACTTGCCGTCCTTTCCTGCAAAGACCAGGATCTCCAGATCATCCCAAGGCTTCTCGGTTGAGTACTGGACATCGGGACCGACAGGCAGTATGGATCCCTCCCTGACAAACAGAGGAATGCTGCTTATGTCAACCGTACGCTCTATCTCCTGTCCGCCGTCATAAAGTTTGAGAGTCTCATAATCATACCAGCGTGTACCTGCGGGCAGATAGACCTTGGTGCTCTTGGGTGCGGTAAAGTCCACGTCGCCTATGCCGGCGCGGCTCTTGCTCATGGCTCTCTCGGGGGTATATTTGGCCTCAAGCACGGGGGCAACCAGCAGTGAGCGGCCGAACATGAACTCATTGCCCATGTTCCATACGTTACGGTCATCCCTGAAATCCATTATAAGGGCACGCTGGAAGGTTCCGTTATTGGCATTTACGTCGTGTGCCAGTGAATAGATGTAGGGGAGCAGGCTGTAACGGAGTTTGACGGCACTCAGCAGGGCATCGTATACGGGCTCGCCGGCCTTGCCGTAATAGTAGAGCTCACGCGGAACCTCGGTGCCGTGGCTGCGCATCATGGGGCAGAAAACACCGTACTGCATCCAGCGTACGTAGAGCTCCTGATAGAGCGGGTTCTTTGTGGCACTGCCGTCCTGTGAACGCTCATTGTAGCTGTTGGCAAAGAAACCGCCCAGATCACTGTTGAAGTTGGGGTTACCCGTGAGAGCAAAGTTCAGTCCGGCAGGTACCTGGTTGCGCAGACTGTTCCAGTTGGACTGGAGGTCGCCGGACCATGTGTTGGAGCCGTAGCGCTGCTGGCCTGCAAATACGGAGCGGGTCAGTATAAGCACACGTTTGCGGTTGCCGTCCTCCATGGCGCGCTGGTTGTCATAGACACCGCCCACAGCCATCAGCGGGAATGCGTTGCGAACATTGCGGAAGGGTCCCATTGCGGTGGGCACATCCAGATCCTCCTCCTTGAAATCCAGATGGTCGGGCTCGGTAGAGTCCATCCACCAGCCGTCAATATCCAGATTGTACAGGCGGGTCAGATGGTTCCAGTAGATGTCACGTGCCTCCTTGCTGAAGGGGTCATACGGACGTACGCCCGAAGGATAATCCATTCTGGGAGGCCAGTCCGAAAGACCGCTCTGAGGCCATGTCTGGAAATCCAGCAGCATACCCTTGGGCTGCAGTTCGCGGTAGGGTTTGGTCATGGGGCCGAAAGATGACCATATGGAGATCATCAGCTTGGCGTTACTGTCATGGATATGTTTGATCCAGCGTTCGGGATTGCTGAAATCGGGGTTGTTGAACTCCATGGCGTTCCACAGATAGTTGTCACCCCAGTACTGCCAGTCCTGAATCATCACGTCAATGGGCACTCCGTCGGCACGGTAGCGGTCCAGAACCTCGGTAAGTTCGCGTGATGACTTGTAGCGCTCGCGGCTCTGCATGAATCCGTAGCTCCAGAGCGGCTGCATGGGAACAGTTCCGGTAAGCTGGCGTATGCCTGCAATCACACCGTCGGCATCGCCTCCGTAGATAAAGTAGTAGTCAATGCCGTCTCCGTTCTCGGAGGTAAAACCGAAATTATCCTCGTTTGCAATGAATGTGGTGGGCGAGTAGTTGTCCCAGAAGAGGCCGTAACCCTTGATGGACTGGATAATGTTGCAGTAGTCATCGGTGTTGCCCTGAATCATGCGGCGGTTTGTTCCGCGCATATCCATGCGGCCCTCCTGGAGTATGCCCAGTCCGTAGATGGGCTCATCCTTGTCAATGTTGAATGTCTGACGCAGTTTATCCGATGTCCGCTCGGCCAACAGGGTATTGCCCTTGTTGTCCTTGAACATTACACCGCCCTCAAAGACGGTCACGGTAAGCTTATCGGTCTTATAAACGTCAATTACAGTGTTTTTGTCAAGTTTCTCCTGAGAGCGGGATACCTTGACCTGTTGCGGCTGCATTGTTACTGAAAGGCTCTGTTTGGGACTGAAATTCAGGTCCGGAGCCTTATAAATACGTACTATAGAGGGGGTGTAGAATGTTACCTCCACTCTGTTATCAACGGTTTGTGCACTGCAAACGGCTAATATACCTGTCAGTGCAAGGCAAAGGGTCAGTAATCTTTTCATTGTAGTAATACGCTAATATCGCTGTCCATGTTAATAAATACGGGTATTTCGTCTTTTGTGACGTCAATATCTACATATGTACCTCCGTCGAGAGGGCTGACTCTGAACATTAAGTCGTCCTTGTTTGTAATTAACTTAGAGTCAAATTCAATCCATCCGTGCTCGTTTTTTGGCAGGTAAATACGCATTTTGGTAACACCAGGCTCGGTGACAGGGCATACCAGAAGTGAAGGACCGAACATGAATTCAGTCTGCTGTTTAAGTGCTTCCTTGTCTTTGGGGAAGTCAAAGACCAGCGGACGCATCATGGTGTAGTTCTCCTGACTTACTCTGCGGGCACATTCCAGAATGTAGGGCTGGAGCAGGTAGCGCAGTTCAATCTGCTTGCGGAAGTTCTCCTGTGTCTCCTCGGAGTAGTTCCAGGGCTCGGTGCGGCTCATGTAGCCATGAACGCGCATGAAGGGCAGGAATACTGAAACCTGTATCCAGCGCAGCATACGCTCCTGATAATCGGGGTCGGTGTATTGGTTGTTGGGACGGAAGAATCCGCCTGCATCATATGTCCACCAGGGCTGGCCCGTTGCCATAAGATTCAGACCACCTGCTATTTGGCGTTTCAAAGTTTCCCAGTCATTGCCTACGTCACCTGACCAGTTGATGGCACCGTAACGCTGTATGCCGATGAATCCGCTGCGGGTCAGGATCATGGGGTCACGGTCGGGCTGGTCATTTTTCAGACCGTTGTAGACAGTCTCATTTACCTTGTTGGGATAAGCGTTGCGGTAGAACTCACCCGGTATCTTGCCGCCTGCAACCTTACGGCCCTTAAGGTCATCGTTCTCAGGCTCGGTAGCATCCTGCCACCATGCGTCTATACCTGTGGGCAGAAGCCTCTGGCTGAAGTTCTTCCAGTAGGCTGTGGCTGCATCGGGGTTAAAGAAGTCTATCCAGTCGGTTCCGTCTATGTAATAACCGGCGGCGTTCATCTGTCGGCCCACCTCACTGTTCTTGTCAATCTTGGACCATACGGAGAGCATGAGTTTCATATCCATGGAGTGCAGTTCGTCGGTCATGGCCTTGGGATCGGGGTACTTGTCCTCGTCAAACTGCATGGCGTTCCAGCCGTACTTGCCCCACCACTGCCAGTCCTGGACAATAACGCTGGTGCGGTAGCCCTCGTCCTTAAGGCGGTGAGCGTTCTCCAGTAGTTCCTTCTGGCTGTCATAGCGTTCGCGGCAGTGAATGTAACCGAAAGCCCACTCCGGCATGGAGGGAACCGTTCCTGTCAGGTCGCGGTAGGTTCCTATTATCTCATCGGCCGTTCCGGCAAATACCGTGTAGTCCAGGGCAACGGCTACGGGTGAACTGAATGTGGTGACATCGGTCACCTTTCTTATGCCCACGGTGGGCTTGTCACCACGTGAACCGCTAACAAATACCTTATGCGTACCCTTGGTAAGATGGGTTATGGCCGATGTGGTGGGCGGGAGCCAGGTGTTGTTGGCGTTGATTACAGTGTCACCGTCTATAAGGAGCAGCTGCTTGCGTGCCATGGTCTGGCCTACATCCAGAAGGATGGAGTAATCTGCATCGGCATCCACACTGAACTCTCCGCCAAAATCGTTAAAGAAGCGGCGTTCACGTACGTTACCTGCCGTTCCGGTGGCGTTGACTGTCACTGATGTTCCGTCTGAACCCTCCTGATTCAATGCTATGATGGTCTCCGACGGGTTGAAATCGGTAAGTCCGTAGTTGTTCCACAGGATTCCGTAACCCTTGTTGGATATGATCATGGGGATGGATATCTGAGTGTTCACCTGGGTCAGGCGTCGGGTAAGACCGCGTATGTTCAGATAGCCGTCCTGGAACTGGCCGGTACCGAACAGGAACTCATCGGACCCGGTCTTGAAGGACTGACTCACGTCAAGGCAGTTATATCCGTCAAATGATTGGGTATCGGCCTTTATGGTGCGTGAACCCTGAACCTCATCAAGCAGCACCTTTCCCTTGCGGTCGGTGAATGTCAGGTGTCCGGTGCGGGTGTCTATCCTGACTCCAAGATTGCCCTTGTCGGTATTCAAGAATAAGATATTGCCTTTTTTCCTGACATAGACCTTACAGTCAGGGGTGTTGTTACCTGCATAGGTCAGTTCCTCAAGTGTGGGAAGTTCTATATCCTGCGGAACGCATTGCACACGTATGGCTCCGGTTTGAAGGACCTGTACGGACAACTCTCCCTGTGGGGTGGAAACGGATATTCCGTTTGACGGCTCCAGGTATGAGGAATGGCATCCGGTGGTACCTGTGAGCAATACGGAAGCGCAGACACATAATCTGCCCAATGCTTTTTTCATACTCATAAGCAAATGATCAGTTGATAGTTGGAAAAATTTTTATGGTTTAATTGCACGCGCAAATATACCATGTATAGTTGTAAAGTCATCTGTTTTATTTGAAAAAAAGCATGTATTTTTGCGCTTCAAAACTGAACTTATTGTTTTATGAAAGTCAAGACTACCATATTTGCCGCATTGCTGCTCTTTCAGGGCATATCCCTGAACATACAGGCCCAGAATGTTGTCGTGAACAGTGTTATTCCCGTACCTGACCAGGTTACTTTTGCGGGACAGACCATAAAGCTGGACCGTGCCGACCTTAGGGAGCGTATGGACCGCGAGCTGATAGCCTTTACATACTCCCATAACATGTCCACCCTTATGATCAAGAGGGCCAACAAGTATTTCCCCCAGATTGAACCTATACTTAAGCGTATGGGTGTACCCGATGACCTTAAATACCTTATGGTCATTGAGAGCAATCTTGATCCTCAGGCACAGTCGGGTGCCGGTGCCGCAGGCCTGTGGCAGTTTACGCAGTCTACCGGCAGAGCCTACGGACTTGAGGTGAACGCCAATATCGACGAGCGTTTCAATACCGTCAAGGCTACCGAGGCAGCATGCCGTTTTCTCATGGAGGCCTATAGCAAGTACGGCAACTGGATGACGGTAGCCGCCAGCTATAACGGAGGACAGCAGGGTATGGACCGCCGTATTGAGGCTCAGCATCAGACCGATGCACTTAACATGTGGCTGGTTGACGAGACCTCACGTTACATGTTCCGTCTGCTTGCCGTAAAGATGATGTTTGAAGATCCTTCACTGTTCGGATTCAGCTTCAAGAGCGAGGATCTCTATCCCTATATTCCCGCCAGGAAACAGATAAAGGTTACCGACCCGGTTGAGGACCTTGTGGACTTTGCCGAGAAGAACGGTGTTACCTATGCCGACCTTAAGCGCGCCAACCTGTGGCTCAGGGAGTCCAAACTCAACAACAAGTCTCACCGTACCTACTACGTGGACATCCCCGACGTCAAAGCCGAACACTACAATCCCTCCAAGACCAAGGCTCACAGCGAGGCTTGGGTTAAGTGATTTCCGGAACCCAAACAGGACAAAATAAAAAAGACTAACCTCCCGGTCAGTCTTTTTCCACCTGTTTTTTCCAACTAAATCACTTTATACGGTTTATTAACCGAGTCCTATTTATAAAGTATGTTTGTTACGAGACTCGTTCAGATTTACCTGAAGTCAATTCTCGGCTTCTGAACGCTAATATGAGTTGTTTTTTCGGAGAAAGTTAATTATGGGGTCCGAAATTTCACTCTAATTAACGTTGCTATAGTTATTTTAAGCCAAAAGCCTCCTTAATCTTATCTACATAGTCCAGTTTCTCCCATGTAAAGAGTTCAACCGTAACGGTTCTGGCAGGCTGGTAATGTGAGGTAAATACTTTGGTTACGGTCTCGGGGTTACGACCCATATGACCGTATGCTGCAGTCTCGCTGTATATGGGGTTGCGCAGTTTGAGTCGGTTCTCTATTGCCTTGGGGCGCATGTCAAACAGACGGTCCACTACCTTTGCAATCTCTGAATCCGGCATGTTCACATGGCTTGTGCCATAGGTGTTCACAAAGATGTTTATGGGTTTGGCTACGCCGATGGCGTATGAAACCTGAACCAGAACTTCATCGGCCACACCTGCGGCAACCAGGTTCTTTGCGATATGACGTGTGGCGTATGCAGCGCTGCGGTCCACCTTGGAGGGGTCCTTGCCGCTGAATGCACCGCCGCCGTGGGCTCCCTTGCCGCCGTAGGTATCGACAATGATCTTACGGCCGGTCAGTCCGGTGTCACCGTGGGGTCCGCCAATCACGAACTTGCCTGTGGGGTTTACAAAGTATTTGATATCACCCTTGAAAAGGTCCTTCACCTTCTGTGAGGTGATGGTGCCTATTACGCGGGGAATAAGGATGTTCTTTACATCGGCCTCAATCTGTGCCAGCATCCTGCTGTCGGCATCGAGCTGAGCCTGGACGGTATAACTGTCGGGAGCGATGAACTCGTCGTGCTGTGTTGAAACCACGATGGTATCGATGCGTGCGGGTTTACCGTTGTCATCATACTCTACGGTCACCTGGCTCTTGGAGTCGGGACGCAGGTATTTCATGACCTTACCCTCACGGCGTATATCGGCAAGAACGCGCAGTATACGGTGTGAAAGTGCCAGTGAGACGGGCATGTACTCCTCGGTCTCGTTTGTGGCATAACCGAACATCATACCCTGGTCGCCGGCACCCTGGTTCTCGGGGTCCTCACGCTCCACGCCGCGGTTGATATCGGCGCTCTGCTCATGTATGGCGCTGAATACGCCGCAAGAGTCACCGTCAAACTTGTACTCGGAACGGGTATAGCCGATACGGTTAATCACTCGGCGGGCTGTCTCCTGAAGGTCTATGTAGGCCTTGGACTTAACCTCACCGGCAAGCACCACCTGTCCGGTGGTTACAAGTGTCTCACATGCTACCTTTGACTCAGGGTCAAAAGCCAACAGTTCGTCTACGACGGCATCGGATATCTGATCCGCTACCTTGTCAGGGTGTCCCTCGGACACCGATTCGGATGTGAATAAGTATGACATATTAAGTATAAAAATATTGCCCCACTGTCTTTTGGGACAATGGGGCTGCAATTCAAATTATATGCTGTCAGTAAGTGTGACTTTTAGCATTTTTTTGTGTGGTTGCAAGCTGTCAGGAACCTTATGGTTCTCAAATCTTTCCACATTGTCCGCTGCAAAGGTACAACTTTTTTTTAAAGTGCGCCGTATTTTTTACCGTAATCAAGCTGCTGCTGCAGGTAGTTGTCGTTGTAGACAACCTGGTAGTCGACAATCTTGCCGTCCTTTTCAACGGGAACGATGTCGGGGTTGATGAATCCGCCGTAAGGCTTCAGGTTCAGAGCCTCGTAACGCTGCTTGACCTCCTTGTGGAGGGCAGGGTCGATGTTTACGGCGTAGTTCTCAATCAGGTTCTTGCCTGCCTCGTAGTCACCCTCGGACTTGATGCGCTGAATCTCGGCCAGGAGTTCGGCAAAGAGGGCGCGCAGCTTTACATAGTCGTTGACCACAAAGTAGGTCTTGCCGTCGCGTACCTTCTTTTCGATGACGTTGTCCTTGGCACCCTTCTCGTAGCACCACTCGGCAATGAGCTTGCGGTTCTGCATGTGGGCCTCGGTGTTGGGACGTCCCAGCTCCACGCGGGTGAACTGAACCATCAGACCGTTGCGGATGTAGTTGGCGTACTCGGCCTTGTAGGCATCCTTGTTGGGCATGATACCCAACTCAACCATCTTGGGATCGGCTGTGAAATAGAGTCCGAACAGGTCGGCGCGGGCCTCCTCCAGGGCCGATGCGTACTCACCCAT
Organism: uncultured Bacteroidales bacterium; assembly: GCA_902774335.1. Taxonomy (GTDB): domain Bacteria; phylum Bacteroidota; class Bacteroidia; order Bacteroidales; family Bacteroidaceae; genus Colenecus. The sequence goes on along the minus strand of CACYHW010000010.1, from coordinate 42,031 downwards.
GGCTGTGCTTGAGACACCGGGCAGCAGCTGGCCTGAACCGTGACCCAGGCACTCGTGCAGGTCGGTATGGATCTCATCGGCCCATGAACCCCACTCGCGGTAGAATGCCTTCTCGGCCTCGTCCCATGCAAACTCGTCAAGAGTGCTGGTGGGTGATTCCTGTGCGGCATAGTCGTATGCGTGGGTGATATTGGCAATGGTCACTGACTTGCTTCCGTACATCTTGCGGATCCAGTCGGCGTTGGGCAGGTTGATGCCTATAGGTGTTGAGGGGTAGGCGTCGCCGGCCAGGCAGACAGCGTTGATGACCTTGGCTGATATGCCCTTGCACTCCTTCTTCTTGAAGCGCGGATCAACAGGTGAATTGTCCTCAAACCACTGTGCGTTGGCACTCAGGATGACTGAGCGCTCCGATGCCTTGTGGTCCTTTATGTTTACGTAACCCTCCCAGGCGCCCTTGCGTCCCAGCGGGTCGTTGTAATCCTCGATGAATCCGTTGATGAAATCGACGGTTCCGATGGTATCCTTTACCCACTCGATGTTGAACTCATCCCATACCTTGAGGTCACCGGTCTCGTAATACTTGACCAGCAGGCCCAGTGCACGTTTCTGGATATCGTTCTCGGCGCAGGCGGCAGCCAGCTTGAGTTCCCCACAGATCTTGGCGATGGCAGGTCCGTACATGCCGTCTATCTTCCAGGGTATCTCAACGATATTGCCCTTGTCATCCTTGGTAACCTTGGTGTTCAGGCCGTATGCGATGGGAGTCTCATCGGTTTTGTCTTCGATGGAAGCGTAGTATTTCTCAACCTCGGCACGGGTCACGCCCTCATAGAAGTTTCCGGCCGACAGGACAACGATGTCACCGTCGGTAGATGTTGAGCGGCGCTGCTGCAGGGTATTGGGATCATAGATTACAGGTAGCAGCCGGGCGCACTTGTCACCCTCGCCCACGGCCTCCATCAGAGACTTGAAATACTCCTGTGAGCACTCGGGGAAGAACTTGTCCTCGGCATAGTGATGGTGTATGCCGTTGGCAAAGAAAAGACGCTTTGCATAGACAATGAATTGTGAGAATTCCTTTGTCTCGCGGTCGCCCTTGTAGTTTTCGATAATGTTCTCAACAACGTGACGGATGGGCAGGTTCCACTTGCAGTTTTGGTCCCAGTGGATATCGCGGCCCCACTTGGCTGCCTCGGCCAGATGGTATGCGTACTCTTTCTGCTGCAGGCTGAGCTCCTCCCATCCGGGAATGGTATAGCGCATGACCTTAAGGTCGGCAAACTCATCAAGCAGATACTTGAAATTATTGTTTTCATTCTTTGTGCAACCGGCTGTAATAGCCAGCACTCCTGAGATCATCATAATCTTAATAACGGATTTCATATAGTTTGTTTTAATTCAGTCCTTTTATGGAATTTGGCACCGGCCAGTATCACACCTCCCAGAATCATGGCCGATCCCAATCCCGATGACATGGTCATTCTCTCGTCAAGTATGATCATGGCACCTATGAGTGTGAAAACGGGGTTCAGATATACGTAGTTTGTTGCTGTCACATTGCCTATGGCCAGCATTATCCTGTTCCAGAGAACAAAGCAGAACAGGGATGCTACGGTTGAAAGGAACAGCAGGTTGCCCCATACCTGTACGCGGTAAAAATCTACTGTGGCCAGATTGGAGTTATCGGAAATGAGAAGTACCGGTACAATGGTTACAAGGCCGTAGAAAAAGACCTTCCTTGTGGCGAACAGTGTGCCGTATCGGTCTGTCATCTGTCCCATGAACTGGCTGTAGAATGCCCAGCATAAGGCTGCCATGAATGCCAGGATATCACCCTTGGGTGACAGGCTGAGGCTGTTTCCGTCAAATATGACCAGAATCATGCCTATGATAGCTATAACCGTACCTCCCAGAAGCGGGAATCCAACCTTTACGTCCTCCAGCCCGTCTATCAAGGGGCCTTTGAACAGTCTCTTTATGGCCAGAGTCATAAGGAGAGTAAGCAAAGGTGCGATGCATACTATGAATGATACATTGCAGGCCTGAGTGTATCGAAGGGCGGTATTCTCCGTAAAGAAATATAGTGAACCGCCGCTTATTCCCATAATAACAAAGATTATCTCGTCTCTGAGTGAGCCGGAATAAGCCCTCTTATCACGTCCGCCGCGGAAAAGGCAGACTGTGAGCAATCCTATGTATGCTATTATGAATCTTATGGTAAAGATCTGAGCGGGAGTCAAACCATAGTTTATGAGTGTCTTGGTGGATATGAAAGTAACCCCCCACAACGCCATGGTCATGACCGCCAGCACATGAAATATGAAAATACCTTTCTTTGCCATACTCTTATGACGCTCTGCGCTGTAGTTTTTTCCTGATCTTATATGGCCAGCGGGATACTCTCTGCGGCACCTTGATAATCCATCTTACAATCTTGTTTCCCAGGAATGAGAGTCTGTCCCCGAATCCGAACTCAGGTCTCTCAATACCCCTGGATGCATATGCCTGGTCTATTACGGCATCTATCCTTAACTTCTGCATGCCGCGCTTGCGCGAGTCAAACAGCTTGACTATCCAGGTGGGAGTGGTGTAGAATCTTGCGAACCAGGTATGCAGACAAATGGGTTTGCCCTCCGGATCCAGCAGAATGGTTGTAATCCCGTCTTCATGACGTGCCGATGGCAGATACAGTGTCTTGAAGTTATTTGCCAGCCACAGGAAGAACGGATAATAGGGCTCCTGGTCAGTCTTTTCAAAATCATATTTGTTCTCAAGCCTCTCCTTGGGATATGCAGCTATCATCCGGTCCTTATGATCGGCATAACGGAAATCACGTATGGCCTTGCGGTCAAACTTGGTACGTATAAGCTTGAGATTGAATATGTTAAAGAACGGATTGGTGACAATAGGGTTGGCACCGCGCGGGCAGAATCCGCCTCCGTCGGGGCAACCGGCATTGGCATAGCCGTTGCTGACCACATAATCAACCAGTCTGAACAATGCATCCGGGTCCACAAGGAAGGCATCCTCATCAATATTAATGGCTATGTCGCAGTCCGTGTCCTTGAGCATGGTATAGAAATAACCGTCGGCGCTCTGGTCAGTAAGTCTTACCGTAGGCACGCCAAGGTCTTCATAAAGTCTCCTGGAAAGGAGATAGAGCTTGAGGTCAAATGATCTTGTGAATATCTTGATCTTTTCCATCTGTTTCATTCTTTTCTTTAGGCCTTTCCTACAAGCCCGCGGGTAACATTTGAGCGGAACCTCACCAGCATCTTTCCGCATTGGGGGCGCAGGGTAACGAGATAAAAGCACCACAATGCAATGGTGGCTATCCATTTGTTGGCCTCGGAAAGCAGCCTTTTGTTGTATGCTCTCCCTCCCAGACGTTTGGTACGGGCCCTTTCACTCTGGCCTATGCTTACGGTGAGCCTGTTAAAATAGTCCGGCTCCAGTTTATATGCTGGAATGCTGTGGTACAGGATGGCCCCCGGAAGATAGGCAAACTTCATGCCCTCCTTCTTCATCTTGTTGAATATGTCCTTCTCCTCTCCACCGGCCAGGCTGTCACCGTTACGTCCCAGTTCCGTATTGTAGAGACCTACCTTGTCAAATACGCTCTTGCGGTATGCGGCATTGCCTCCGCCGGGGTAGTTCTCACCGGGGAACGGTCCGGGTTTCTCTCCAAAATAGAGATAACCGGTAAGGAGCCTCTTTATGAAATAGGTCATCCAAGCCGGCTCAGCCCCGGTCTCGTAATGGGGTATGATGGGGCCTCCTGCCGCATCTATCTCCGGGTGGGCTGCAAACCAGTCCCGGTAGCAGCTAAGGTATCCGTCATTTACGGTTGCGTCATCATCCACATAAACCAGAATGTCACCCTTGGATTCGGTGATACCGCGGTTACGGGCATTTGAAAGACCCTGTCTGGTCTCAACAAAGTATCTCAGAGTCACATCCGGGAAATCGGCACAGAACCTTTCAACCTCCTCACGGGTACGGTCTGTACAGTTGTTGTCCACCAGCACAATCTCATACTCTGCGCAAGAGAGAGTTCCCTGAGCCAGACTCTTAAGCACATTGTAGATGTACTTGTCACGGTTGTATGTACAGATAATGACCGATATCATTTTTGTGACGATTGTCTGATAAAATCAAGTATTTTCTGCGAAGAGTCATATCCGGCAGTCTCACCCCAAAACTTCGCAACTATCATATCGCGTTTGTTCGGATCCATTGTGTAGTCGCCTGAACTGAGGCAGTCACACAACTGGTCAAAACTGTTTACTATGCGTCCGGCCACATTCTCCATATAAGGATAATAGAAGTCACGCTCCTTTACATATGAGTCATAGTCATACAGATAGAGTATTACATCCTTATCCTTCATGAGCAGCCAGTCATACAGAATGGATGAGTAATCCGTGATAAGCACATCGGCATAAGGCAGCATGGGATATATATCCAGACGAATGCCTGTGAGTATCACGTTTGACAGCTGTTCTATATCCTGCGTGAGTATCACGTTTGCATGCGGTTTGAGCACAAGCAGAGCATTCTGGCTCACCATGATGTCATTCAGGCGGTTCAGGTCCATGCTCTGAGTAAAGATGTTGCGCTGTGAATCACGCCACGTGGGCATGTATACGTACACCTTGTCATATTTCCGGAACTTCTCAATCATGCTGGCAGTCTCCTGCGGCTCATATCTGTTTATGAAAGCGGTGCGTTGCTGCTCAGTAGTGGTAAGTATCCAGTTGCGCGGGTATCCAAGTTCCAGGCATCTTGATTCGGGAACCCGGAAAGCCTTGGCAAACATCACGGTCTGGAAAGGTGTAGAAGTAAGCAGCCAGTCGGGGCGTCTGAATGACTCGGGGTGTGTAAACACATCCATCTTGTTCTTCTTGGAGAACCTGTCCAGCATAGGACCGGAGAGCACGTTGAACTCAATTCTCTTAAGACCCACACCGTGCCAGAGGTTCACGCACACCGCTCCGCCCGACAGGCAGAACATTATGTCCGATGTGTACGAGTTAAAGAACCAGTACCTGGCTGTCAGCGCATGCCAAACGCCCAGAGGACTGAGTATGCAGTAAGCCCTGAATCCCAGACTGCGCACCTGCCTGACACATCCGGGACGGAGTGAAAGCCATATGCACTTTACATCCTTTTCCGTCTCGTTGGCATGGATGAACAGATATCGGGCGTTGTCATTGAATGAACTGCGGAAACTGCCAAACACATACTTTTTCCTGCTGCGCGGGAACAGGAACGAGAACGGATATATGATGTAGCATATCAGGAATGCCAGGTACTTGAGATATTTCATGCTGTCACTTTTTAATACGGACATCAAAAACCTGTCCCGTTACATCCGATATAAGAGTCTTGAGTGAAGCCTCAGCTACGACCGATGCATCCAGCAGCGTACCTTCGGGCTCGTTGCCGAAATTCCTTACACGCATGGGAGTCTTGGTCCTTTCAGGGTTCATGACATTGATCCTGATGCCATCGGCCTCCCACTCCTGTGCCAATGCCTGCATAAAGTTCACCACAGCGGCCTTTGTAGATGAGTAAAGGCTGTACATGGCCCTTCCGCGGGTATATGAGCTGGAGGTGTAGAGCAGAATCTGTCCGTGTGTCTGACGCAGGTAGTTGAAACTCTCTACTGCTATATTCACCATTCCGTCATAGTTGGTGCGTATGATGGAGTCAATCACATCGGGGTTCATGGTCACAAGCGGTTCCTTAACCAGGATGGCGGCGCAGTTGACGGCGTAGTCAATACGACCCTCCTTTTCATAGACCTGGGCAAAGCATTTCTTTACGGCATCCCTCTGGGCAATGTCCGTTCCGGTTGTACTGCGGGAGAACGAGTATACCTTTGCTCCGTACTTGCCGGCCATGGATACTATCTGTTCGCCTATGCCGGAGTTTCCTCCAAACACCACCAGTACCTTTCCTTTGAGTTCGTGAAAATCAGCTTCGTCATGAACAGTGGTGGAGCGCAGCTGGAACAGTTTGTCAAGAAGGTATGAATCCTCCTTGTATGTCAGTTTCATGTTGACCTCCTCACCCGGAACCACGAACACCTTCTCCTGAGGCAGGTATTTGACTACGGTTCCGCAGTCATCGGACGATGTAAAATCCGGATCCTTGAGTGCAATGTCATACGCCTTGCGTATTACACTCTGGCGGAATGCCTGCGGGGTCTGTCCGCGGCGCAGGAACCGGCGGTCCGGGATCCTCTCAATAACCTCACCCTTGACATCCACCTGAATGATTGTATCGGTAGCCGGAACGGCAACATCAACGGCATTGTATGTCTTGAGTGCCTTAACTATACCTTCAATGATCTCATTGCTGATGAGCGGACGTACGGCATCATGAAATATAAGACAGCAGTCGGGATCAGAAGAGTAGGCATCTATGGCAGCCAGGCTGGATTCATACCTCTCCTTACCGCCGGACAGTATCTTCTTGACCTTTTTCCATTTGTTGCGTATAACCATCTGCTCTATCTCACGATTATACAGAGGATTGGTTACGATTGCAATCTCGTCAATGAGACTGTTGTTGTCAAAGACATTGACAGTATGCTCAATGACAGTCTTTCCCGCTACTTTGAAAAACTGCTTGGGAGTGCCCAGCCCTGAACGTGAGCCCACTCCTCCTGCAAGTATTACCGCTATGTTCTTACTCATATGTCAGCCTATTATCGGGTATGGATATTTTCAATTCAAAATTAACACAATAAATCCTTGTTACAACCCCAAACGTCCTTTTGTTTTCTTGATGCCGTACAAGAACCTTGCCAGTCTGTATGACACATTAAGAGAGACCCATGTAATGAGATTGATAGAGAATGAGGTCTTTCTGTAATCCTTCCACTTTACGCGTGAAAGGAAAGAATACCTTTCTCTGAACTCTTTTGCCGTGAACGCCTTGGATCTTATGGCAATATACACAACATTCAGGTTCTTGATGTCTATGGCGTATCCAAGATTCTCAGGTAACAGTTTGCGGAGCTCTTCTATGAACTTCTCTTCATGCTGTATCCTTTTAAGGGATCCGCTGCGTGCTGCAGATTCAGGGTTAGAAATGATGTCATAATGATACAGAGCCTTGGGAACGTATGCAACACTGACTCCCTTCATTACAAGCTGTAGGTTGAACAACTGGTCCTCACCGTCATTCAGGTCCTGATTGAAGTGTATTCCGTAATCCATGTAGACAGATCTCTTGAGAAGTTTGTCACATGGACCGTTGGTGAGGCGGCAGAGCAGGTCATAAAGCAGAGTATCCTTGTCAAATCCTTTGGGCTCCTGTTTCCTGTAAACCGCTTTCTTTCCGTTCTCATACAGGAAATCACACATAACCATGTCTGCTCCAGTTGCAACGGCCTTGTCATAGAGCAACTCCAGATAATCCGGCTCCACCCAATCATCAGAGTCCGCATGGATTGTATATACCCCCTCTGCATGTTCTATACCGAACTGGCGGGTTGCACCTATGCCTTCATTGGGTTTGTGAAAGACCTTGAACCTGCTGTCAGAAGCCGCAATCCCGTCACATATGGAACCCGATGAGTCTGTACTGCCGTCATCAATCAGCAGCACCTCAAAATCCTGCATGGTCTGGGCCTTCAGGCTGTCCAACAGACGTTGGAGAGTCTTTTCCGCATTATAGATGGCTACTATGACTGATATTCTAGGATTGCTCATGCTCATGACTTTTTGAGAAGCAGGTTTGATAACAGTTTATTCAACCACTGCGGACAATATTTGTTGGATACTACAATCAGTGCCATCTCGTTCAATGCATTCAACTTAAAGAGGAAACATAGAAGCAGATAGATGACAGGACAGATAATAAGGCTCAGCACCAATACTACCCAATTGTTGTCTATTATATGATCCAGACCAAATGCCGCTGACATCATGACCAATGAACAGATAAAGTACGGAAAAAGGTCCCTTATCTGACTAAGGAAACCGTACTTCAACAGTCTCTTTGTGTTCCTTGTGTTGAGAATCAATGCTATGACAGCATAAAGGAGCTGGCTCAAGCAGATAGCCTTGACTCCAAATCTGAGAGCAATGAAAAGGAGTATTACTGCTATAGTTTTCTTGATGATCTCCAGGCGCAGCACAATATCAGATTTGCCCTTAACATACAATAGGTTCAGGTTTACTATTGTAATACCGTCACACAGGTATGCAAATACTAGAATCTGGATGAAAGGTACGCATCCCAGCCATTTGTCTGTAATCAGGGAGACTATCAGAGGCCGTGCCACTCCGCAAAACCCAAGTGCTACGGGAAAGACTATGAATGCAACCATTCCGATGAATGTCCTGTATGCTCCCATCAGTTTGTCATCCTGGTTCTGGACTCTGCTTAAGACAGGGAATGAAACTCTTGTCATGACCGCAGTCAGATGGGTGCTTACCATCTGTACAAACAAACCGGCTTTTGAATACAATCCGACTTCTTCCTTGCTATATTTCTTACCGATAACCAGATTGTAGAGATTGACATAGACCGTACTGATGATCTGTGCCGCCAGCAGTTTTGATCCGAATCTGAAGAGCGAATGGAAAGACTCTACTGAAAAGACAAGTGCAGGCCTCCATTTTACAAATATAAAACACAGGATAGCGTTCATGGCAGCCGCTACGTTGGACTGGACCACGATAGACCATACTCCGCAGTCATTCAGAGCACAGGTAATACCGGCTATGCCCGATGTCAAGGCTGCAATAAGAGATATCTTGAGTTGTGTCTTGAAATTTATGTCAACGGTAAGCTTGACTTTGTTGACGGCCGAAAGTGATGAGAGAATAAGGTTAAGACCGTATATTCTTGTAATGGGAACAAGTATATCCTGATTGTAGAAAGCAGCGATAGCCGGTGCACCAACAAACAGCAGAATATAAGACAACACTCCTATGCTCACATTAATCCAGAATACCGTCGAGAAGTCGGTTTCTGTCCTGACCTCTTTTTGTATGAGCGCGTTGGCAAAGCCTCCGTCAATGAAAACCTGTGCCAAAGCCATAAAAATGGCCAGCATACCTATCAGACCGTACTCACCGGGAGTAACGTGCCTGGCCATAATGATGGTAACCAGGAAGGCAACTCCCTGCGTAGAATACTTCTCAAGGAAACTCCACCATACTCCTCTTACGGTTTGGGTTTTCAGGTTTTCGGCCATTTAATCAAATATTTTGCACAGTTCCATATATATGTTCTCTGCAGTTGATGACTTACCACTTGGCATAAGCGTGTCGCTGATGAAGCGGGTTCTTTTATCCAGTAGCGGATCCACACCGTTTATTATATTGTCTATGAAAGATTCAATATCCTGTATTGATGCTCCATGATAATGTACCCGGAAACAGGAATCTGCAAATTCGTTGAAGGAACCGATGCTCTCTTTGCGGGTAAGGAACAATACAGGTTTATTTACGTAAAGATACTCAGCAGTGAATGAACTGCAGTCATGTATCATTGCGTCGGATGTCATGAAAAGGTCAACAAAACCTCCGTTGGCAAAACTGCAGTTGGGCATTGTCTTCCAGGCGTCGTAATAACGGTCTGTCTTCTCGGGGCCCCATGATTCAAGTCTGTAAAGTTTTTCCTTGAGCATGGGGTGCGGCTTGAAGACAAACTGCACGCGGTCCTGATATTTACGTGCAATATCAAGCATATCGTCAGCCACATCCAGGAAAGTCGAGTAGTCCAACCAGTCGTCGGGAAGAATGGAGTGATGTGGTGCCCAGATAATCCGTTTCATTTTTGGATCCTTTAAAGGCCAGTTGTCATCGGAAGGAACATGACCGTCCAGGAAATAGTCGGAAATGGGGCTGCCGGTCACTACTACATTGGCTCCTTTGTTGTAGTTGACGCTTGCCTTGACCTGTTTATGGTACTCGGTAGGTACAAAGTATTTCCAGCAGATATTCTGATACAGGGAGTTTGCGGCATGGGGAGTCTTGTCCATCTCGATGCAGTAAGGGATGTATGAGAACAGAACCCCAGATGGAAGATGTCTGAACTTGTCCCTGTACGGCTGCGGATAGAATACTATGTCTGGTTTGAAGTCCGATACCGGAAGCAGGCTGTTCTTTTCAAAGTCAAATCCACACCTGTATTCAATACCCATCTTATTGAAGTGGGCTGATATTTCATTTTCAAGTTCCTGTTGCCTGTTCAATGAGTCAACAGAGTAGAGGAAAGATACGACGAACGGCTGAAAACGCTTGTCTTCCCTGAGCAACAAAAGCAGTTTGTCACTCTTCCACATGGATAGGTTATTGACATAGAACATAACTCTGACCGGTCTGTGTCCGGAAACCTTTCTGATAAGTGTTTTCAGACGCAGTCTGTTGTAAAGGAAAATGCTGAGCTTCAATCTCAGTTTATCCTTTATATCAAGACAGGCAGATGTTATAGTTCTTACTGACATATCACCTTATGTATGTTTAAATATTCAGGATATGTTTTCCCCAAAGATAGACCTTCTCTATGTTGGGACAGGGAATGCCGTTCTCTTTAAGCAGAGTATACAGTGTTTTGAGTCCGTAAGGAAAGTCCTCAGTGAAGAATCTGCTCTCAAGGTCAGGCACCCATCCTCCGTCTGTCTGTTTCATCGGGGAGAGTAAGGTGGATAATGACTTGATGCTACGCAGTTTGTCTGTCATACCCTGGGCATCGTTTGACTCATAGTGCTCCAACAATGTCGCGATATGTGTGGTACTGACGTTGAGTTTTTTGAGCAGGGTAAACAGTTCTTTATCCATCTCTATCTCTAGCAGCGAAGCCTCCAGAGTCCATTCCTTGTAGAAGTAAGGACAGCGGTCGAAAGGTTTTCCGTCCCACTCTTTCCACATGGTGTATATACGTCCGGTATGAAGGATTGGGTTGCTGTTACTCAGAGTCACTTCATAGAAACTGTCGGCAAGTTCGGTCTTTTCTCTGAATAAATCCTCTACCGTGGAACGGAAAGCCTCTCTGTTTTCAATATTTTCCACTGCCATGATAAGCTTATCGCGGAATCCCAGCAGATTGGCCTCTTTACCGTAGTCTACCACTCTGGAAACATACGGTACCCGCTGGAAACTGAAAAGCCTGCTGTTTGCCGGAAACAACTTGTGACAGTAAATAAAGAATCCCGAATAGCCTACAACGGATCCGATTACGGTTTCAGGACGGATATGAGGTCTGATCCGCAGAAGAGTCTGTTCAACCAGATAGGAGGGTACACAAAGGAATACCCAATCGGCAGACGGGATTACATCTGCAGGATTGTTGCTGATAATCTCCGTTTTTCCTGTCAGCATTGAACCGTCAGGCAGGTTGATGCGGTATTCATGATTCCATTTTTCGGGATGGTTGGTCAGCATGTCTACCGTAACACCCTTGCAATTGGAAAGAATACCGGCACAGGTATGTCCCAATCCGCCTCCTCCGCAAATAACGATCCTCATTTCAGTTTAATTCCAAAGTTTTTCAATGCCTGGTCCAATACCACAAAGAAATCCTCGATATCCTTTACGTCAATGTTTCCCAAGGAGCAAAGACGGAAGGTATTTGTTGTAGATATCTTGCCCGGATATATTGTGAATCCGCGCTCATAGCAGTAATCATGAACTTTTTCAAAATCCCAGTTGGGGTCATCGGGATACTTGACCGATACCACAAGACCTGATTCTATCTTGGGATCAATAACAGTCTGGAATCCCATCTTCTCAACGCCTTTGCGGATGGCCTCATAGACTCTGCGGTGACGAGCGAATTTAGCTTCCTCACCTACCTGGAAATACTCTTTGAGGGCCTGTATGGTAGCATATACAGTCTGTACGGGCGGGGTAAAGTGCATCTCGCCTGTCTTTTCAAAATACTCGTACTGCAGGTACAGGTTGCAATAGTATGAGCGGGTAGGATAGTTCTTGGACGCCTTGATGATATCAGTCCTGCCTATTATGAATGAGAGTCCTGCCATTGCCATCAACATCCACCGGAATCATACCCAGGCTGGAGGTGGTGTCCGTAATAAAAATAGCACCGTATTTGTGGGCCAGGGCACCTATCTCACGGATGGGATTCAGCACGCCTGTTCCGGTTTCGTGATGGCAGCAGTAAACCACAGCCACATCGGGATTCTCCTTGAGGGTGCGCTCAACGGCATTCAGGTCGGGTTGTTCAAATATGCTTGACTTGAGGTCGATGTGCGGGAGATGATACATCTGGCATATCTCTACAGCACGGGCATTGTATGCTCCATTGTTGACCACAAGAATCTTCTTGTCGGCCGGAACGAGTGAGTTTATACAGATATCCAGGTTTACGGTTCCCGAACCGCAGAACAATACTGTTGTGTACTGATTCTCAGGAGCATGAGCCACCTTCAGGAGGTCGGAACGCAGTCCTTTCATCAATCCTGCAAACTCTTTCTCACGCGGGCAAATGTCCGGAACCACCTGAGCCAGTTTCACTGTGTCGGTGGTGGTGGCAGGCCCCGGGTTGAGCAGTACGTTTCTCTTAATCTTTATATCGTTGAGTTTCATAATCATTTCTTCAAAAAGTCCATTAATGCCTCCTTGTTCTGGATGGGTGTGGTTGTGGGGCGTCCCAGGTCCTTGCGGTTGCCCTTCTTAACCTTTACCTCCAGCAGTATGGGGCCTTGCGGGACTGACAATTGTTTCAATTGGTCATTCAACTGTTCTTTTGTGGAGACACTGTATGCCGCTGTGTATCCTACGGCTTTGGCTATAGCCGGAAGGTCTATCTTAAGTCCTACGGTGGGCTGTCCGCCTACAGAATCGTGGGCTCCATTGTTGAACACTACATGAACATAATTTGAAGGCTTTTTGCTGGCAACAATCGCCATTGAACCCATGTGCATTATGGTTGCTCCGTCGCCGTCAAAGCACCAGACCTTACGGTCTTTCTTTTCTAGGGCTATTCCAAGCGCAATCTGGCTGGCATGTCCCATGGATCCTACGGTCAGGAAATCACGCTCGTGTCCCTGTCCCCATGCGGTACGGGCCTCAAACAGCTCTCGACTTATCATGCCGGTGGTGCTTACAATCACATCCTTGGGTCCCAGGGCCGATGCCACCGCCTGGATGGCCTCCTCGCGGGTCATGGTCAGGTCGTTGACCTCAATATTCTGCAGTTTGTACTCATCAAAAGTATCCTTTTCAATGACAAGTGCAAATACCTCATTGTTTCTGAGTGCGCAGGCGGCTTTCTCTATCTGTGCGGCAGCCTTGTCCTCCTCTTTTGACAGAACCTCGTAGTTTACTCCCATCACGTTAAGGAGTCCGGTGGTAACCTTGCCCTGCTTTACATGCTGGGGCTCGTCATGTACCCCGGGACGACCGCGCCAGCCTATGAGCAGCAGCACGGGGATATTGTATACCTCCTTATCGGTGAGCGATGCCAGCGGGTTGATTATGTTTCCTTCGCCCGAGTTCTGCATATAGACCACACCGGCCTTGCCTGTGGCCAGATGGTATCCTGCGGCCAGACCTACGGCGGCACCCTCATTGGCGGTTATTATGTTATGGCTGCTGTCCAAATGATCCGCAATGTATGCACATATGTTCTTGAGCAGACTGTCGGGCACTCCGGCAAAGAAATCTATGCCTTGTTTTTGAAGCGTCTCTATGAAAAATGCCGGTGAAATCATTTGTTTTCCTTTTTTGTTCCGGGAATAAGAGTAAGAATCTCCTTTATGGACATGCACAGGTCATTTGCCTCAAGTGAACGCTTGTGCTCAAGAATTGACTTGGCGCAGTTGACCATAGCGGGATAAGCGCTGCGCAGCATGTGATTGGCGTATATCACCACGTTGATACCCCAACTTGCCAGTTCGTCCTCTGTGTATTGGTTGTAGGTGGTGGGAACAGCTACAATGGGTGTTGTGGCGTCTTTCTCACGGAATCTCTGGCAGAACTCCTTTATGTCAAGCCCGTCCTTGTTCTTTGAGTGGATCATTATGCCGTCAGTTCCTGCTGCCACATATGCAAAGGCTCTTTCCAATGCATCCTCCACAGGCTTGCCGGCTATAAGAGACTCTATTCTGGCAATGATCATGAAATCTTCTGTTATCTGAGCCTCCTTTCCGGAGCGTATCTTGTGGCAGAAATCCTCAATGGTTGCCTGTGTCTGCTGGGCATCGGTACCAAACAGTGAATTCTGTTTGAGTCCTACCTTGTCCTCAATGATCACTGCTGATATGCCCAGACGCTCCAGAGTCCTTACAGTGAATACAAAGTGCTCTGTCTTGCCTCCGGTGTCACCGTCAAATATAACGGGTTTGGTGGTGACCTCAAGGGTGTCGTTAAGGTCATGCAGACGGTTGGTCAGGTCTACGGCCTCGATATCGGGCTTGCCTTTTGATGTGGAGTCTGTCAGTGATGATGACCACATTCCGTCAAACTGGCGGTTTTCACCGTTGATTTCAACATTGAGATTTTCAATGATGAGTCCGGTAAGTCCGCAGTGTGACTCCATAATCCTTACTATAGGTTTGGCATTGATAAGGCGTCTCAGTTTTTTCATTCTGGCCTCGGGTGTGGTGCCCAATGCATCTATCTCCTTGGCCAGGCTGGATGAGTCTATGCCGTAGGTGTAAGGTATCTCTATAACCTTGCCTCCTATCTGTTCCATAGCCTTGAATACTTCATCTCTCAGGGCTTTCTCCTTGTTGTCCTTCCAATCGTCACCATGGATAATGAAATCCGGTTTGTACTTGAGCAGGTTGGGTACATAGCTCCATTCATCCTGCGGGACCACCTGAGACACTCCGGTTATGCTCTCAACTACCTTTTTACGCTGGTCATAAGTGAGGTAGGGAAGCCTCTTGTGAGTGGCTATAGCCTTGTCTGTAAACAGCCCTATGATAAGGTCTCCGTATTTGGCTCCTTCGTTGATTATGTTGATGAGCCCCGGATGCATTATATCGGCAATCATGCCAAGATATACCTTCTTAGCCATAAGCATTTATATTTTTACGTTCTTTTCTGCAAAATCCAAATCGTTGACGTCATCAATCTCATACCACTGCAGTCCGTCAACTTTGAGTACGTTCATGGGTGTGATACGTCTTGATACGTCCAGAAGCTGGAACTCATATCCTAGTTTGGGCTTCTGGTCAACAATCTTTTCATATTCTGTTACGAGCGTGCGGTAGAACTGTGAACTTATCTTGTGAATTCCCACAAGTTCTCCCGACGGCCTTATCTCTGTCTCAACGGTAGAGCAGTTAACCAGTTCATTGCGCTCATTCATTTCAACGTAATACTGGTCCTGAAATTTTGTGACAGGAGTAATAAGCATTGCACTTTCATAAGGGCAATCCATCAGTGACGTGATGGCTTTCTTTTCAAAAACCAGGTCAGACTCCAGTAGAATGAAATCTTCATTACCTATGGCTTCACGGCAGTTGTACAGAGTATACATGCTGTTGGTCTGCGCATATCGGGGGCTGAACACGCATTCTATCTGCGGATACTCACCGGCAAGAGCCTCATATTTCTCTTTGTGGTATCCTGTGCCTATCACTATGCGGTCAATTCCACAATCAATCAGGGTACGTATGCTGCGTACAACCATGGGCACTCCCTTGTAAGGAATGAACCCCTTGGGTATTGTCTCTGTCATCTGGCCGAACCTTGTTCCCATTCCGGCGGCCATTATCACTGCAATCATATCCAGTCTTTCAAATTCTCATAAACGAATCAGTATCTCTACAGAGCCTCGTCATCCGGACGCTCCGGAGGAGTGGGCCGTGACTTGGGGCTGTGTTTGCGTGATTTCTCCCAGGCGGCCTTGCGCTTAAGATAATCATCGTAATGTTTCTCCAGATAATTGTCTGCCATAGTCAACTCCTTGTCAGTTCCGGTGCAATCTGTAAGAGCGGTTCCATGACGAACGGTCGCTGGCGCATGAGCGGATGGGGTAGCGTGAGTTGGGGAGTATTCATGATGAGGTCATCATACATGAGCAGGTCAATGTCAATAATCCTGTCATGATACACTCCGTTCTCTGATTTCTCACTGCGTCCCAGACGTTTCTCAATTTCCTGTGTGACATGAAGGGCATCAATCGGTTCCAGTTCAGTCTCCACTTTTGCCACCATGTTCAGGAATGCGTTCCCGCTGTCAAAGCCCCACGGCTCTGTCTCTATCACATCCGATGCAGCCACCACCGTACCCACCTCACGGGCTATGAGTTCCATGGCCTGAGAGAGGTTCTTAGGCCTGTCACCCATGTTGGTGCCCAGTGAAAGGTACAGCGTAGCCATCGGCATCAGTCTGTTATAAGCATTGCATCACCGTAGCAGCCGAATCGGTAACCCTCCTTGACAGCCAGGTTGTATGCAGCCATAACTTTCTCATATCCGCCGTATGCGCATGTGAGCATGAGCTGTATTGACTCGGGCAGCTGGAAATTGCTTACCATGCTGTCGGCTACACTGAATGTGTAAGGCGGGAATATGAACTTGTTGGTCCAGCCGTCAAACGGCTTGATCAGGTGGTCTGTGCCGACGACGGTCTCAAGAGCGCGGTTCACGGTGTTGCCGATGGCGCAGATCTTGTGTCCGCCCAGCTTGGCGTTGTTGACAATGTCGGTGCATTCCTGTGTCACGTACATCTCCTCGGATTCCATCTTGTGCTTGGTCAGGTCCTCCACGTCAATCTCGCGGAAGTTGCCCAGACCGCAGTGCATGGTAATGAAAGCGCGGTCAATACCCTTGATCTCCATGCGCTTCATGAGCTCACGGCTGAAGTGCAGACCGGCTGTAGGAGCGGTCACAGCACCCTCGTTGGCGGCAAAGATGGTCTGGAAACTGTCCTCGTCGCAGTAATCGTCCTTACCTTTCTGTGCCATGGGTACAGGAACAGCCTTGCCGTCCTGATCGAATGACCATGCGCATGCCTTACGCTTCAGGTAGGTTGGGATAGGAGCCTCGCCAAGGGCATAAAGAGCCTTCTTGAACTCATCGTGAGGTCCGTCGTAGAGGAATCTCAGCACACGACCGCGTGAGGTGGTGTTGTCAATCACCTCGGCAACCATGGAGTTGTCCTCGCCAAAGTAGAGTTTGTTACCTATGCGGATCTTGCGGGCGGGATCCACCTGCACGTCCCACAGAAGGTTCTCCTCACGCAGCTCACGCAGCAGGAAAACCTCGATGCATGCACCGGTCTTCTCCTTGTTGCCGTACATGCGGGCAGGGAAGACGCGGGTGTCGTTAAAGACAAAAACGTCCTTTTCATCAAAGTAATTCAGGATGTCCTTGAACAGCACGTGTTCAATCTCATCCGACTTCTTGTGCACGACCATCAGTCTTGATTCGTCGCGGTGCTCTACAGGATACTGTGCAATCCTGTCTTCGGGGAGTTTGAATTTGAATTGTGATAGTTTCATTCCCTTTTTTTTGATTTATAGTTATTCAATTCTCAATTCTCAATTTTCAATTTTCAATTCTCAATTCTCTGAGAATCTTCGGTCTCAATCTCGGCCGCCTCCAGCCAACTCTGAAACGCCTCAGGATTAAGGCTCTCCTCAACCCGGTAGTCGCCTACGCGGGTACGGCGTAGAGCCGTAAGGTGTCCTCCGCTCCCGAGATCCTGACCGATATCGCGGGCCAGAGCCCTTATGTATGTTCCCTTGCTGCAGACCACCCTGATGGTTATGTCCGGGAGGTTGCATTCGGTAAGTTCTATCTCGTCAATGACCAGGGTCTTGGGCTTGAGTTCCACCTCGTCGCCGTTGCGGGCCATCTTGTAGGCGCGTTTGCCGTCAACCTTGCAGGCCGAGAATGTGGGCGGAACCTGCTCTATGGTTCCCCGGAACTTCTCCAGGGCCTTCTCCACCGCTTCACGGGTTATATGCTCCCAGGGGTAGGTGGCGTCAATGGGCTTCTCCAGGTCATACGAAGGGGTTGTGGCTCCCAGACGTATGGTGGCGTAATACTCCTTGGTGCCGGACTGCAGCTCCTCGATGCGCTTGGTGGCTCGGCCGGTGCATACAATCAGCACGCCGGTAGCCAGAGGGTCGAGTGTGCCCGCATGTCCCACCTTGAGCTTCTTTACTCCCAGACGGCGGCATATGAGCCAGCGCACCTTACCCACCACATCGAACGATGTCCAGCGGTACGGCTTGTCAAACGCGAGTATAACTCCTTCCTGGAAATTCATCGGTCAAAGGAATAACAGAGTCAGTAATCCGGCTGCGGCGCAGTAGACGCCGAACCATATCAGTTTACCCTTGCGTACAATGGATATCATCCACTTGCAGGCTGCGCAGCCCGAAAGGAATGCGGCCAGGAAGCCTATTGCCAGCACTCCGAATCCTGCATCGGCACCGGCTGTACCGGCTCCAGCCGACTCAATCAGGTCCTTCGTATCCAGCAGGGCCTCACCCAGGATGGGAGGTATTACCATCAGGAAGGAGAACTGTGCCAGACGCTCCTTCTTGTTGCCCAGCATTATGCCTGTGGCTATGGTCGATCCGGAACGTGAGATACCGGGAAGCACTGCCACGGCCTGTGCGATACCTATAATCAGGGCATGCCATCCTGAAATCTGCTCTCTCTGACGCGGCTTGGCGTAGTAAGAGAAAGTAAGCAGCGCTGCGGTAACCAGCAGACACCAGCCAACCACAGTCGTGCCGGAACCGAAAATAGCCTCGATGTTATCCTTGAAGAATACTCCCACTATGCCAACCGGAATCATTGAGATGACAATGTTCACGGCATAGCGTGTTCCCTCGTTCAGTCCGCTGTAGCTCTTCCATGACTGCTTGGTAAAGATGTCGCGCAGTATCCATACTATCTCCTTCCACAGGATAACCAGAGTACTCAGAACAGTGGCTACGTGAACCAGCACGGTAAAAGCCATGTTCTGCTCACCCTCAATTCCGAACAGGGAAGATGCTATTGCCAGATGTCCGCTGCTGCTTATGGGAAGATACTCTGTCAGTCCCTGCAGCAGTCCCAGCAGGAGTGATTCAATCCAACTCATTTGTCAGTCTCCTCCTCCTTATCGGCCTTGGGTTTGTATACGATAGCCGCAATGATAGTGATGAATCCAATCAGGGTTACCACGGGAGCCACCTTGATGCGGCGCACGCTGAAGATATCGGGTTCAAAATACTGGTCTGTGCAGTTGGGACCTGTCATCAGGAAAAGACCGATGATGATGATAGCCATTCCGATGATGGTCAGAATGTAGTTTGTCTTGGTGAATGCGAATTTTTTCTTGTCCATATCTATGGTTTTTGTTTATACGTAATGAAGCTCGCCCGATTTCATCCTGAGGAAACGGTTCACGGAGTGCAGAGCGCAAACGCCTGTAATGAGAAGGCCGATGAACGTAACCACTGCGAATACGGGAACTATGATCCTGGGCTCGGCCAGCATGATGAGCCAAGGCTCGTACTTGAGTCCCAGCTTGAGTCCGTACCATATCATCAGGCATGTAAGCAGGGCCGATACCAGACCGATACCCAGGTTGCGCCTAATGAACGGCTTGCGGATGAACGACCACTTGGCACCCACCAGTTTCATGGAGTAGAGGATGAAACGCTGTGAGTAGATGGTCAGTTTGATGGTGTTGTTTATCAGTGTGAACGATACCAGTGACAGTATGACGGCCAGGATAAGCAGTATGCCTGCCACCTTGCGGATGTTGCTGTTTATTATGTCCAGCAGGTCCTTCTGCCAGGTAACCTCGCGTACACCCTCCTTGGCGGCAATCTTCTTCTCTATCACCTTGAGGCTGTCGTTGCACGCGTAGTCGGCCTCCAGACGTACGTTGAGCGATGCGTAGAAGGGGTTGTACTCCAGAAAATCCGTCGGGTCCGTTCCCATGGCCTTGGTCATATCCTTGAGAGCGTCCTCCTTTGAGATGTAAGAGCACACGGCGCAGTAGGGCGATGCCTCTATGCTGCGTCTCAATGCTGACAGCTGGGTGTCGGTTATGCTCTCCTTGAGTATCACCTCGACCGTCATCTCCTGCTTGAGGTGGCGTGACAGGTCACTGGCTGTTAGAAGCAGCAGCGCAACGATACCTATAAGCAGCAGCACGAGTGACGTACTGATGCATGCCGTAATGAACAGCAGGTCTATCTTTCTCTTTTTCTTCTGTTTGACCATCTTATTCCGTTTGTTGTCTTTTTCTGAAAACATATACCAGCGAACTGCCTCTGCTCCTTCTGGTCAGCGATACGCACCAGGAGTACAGTCCGTGAATCATTCCGCGAATGAATGCCAGGCGGTGCCTCATGTGCCTCTCGGACAGGATCGATATGTAGAAACTGTCAAAAGGCATCACCTCGTGGTGCATGAGCGTGAAGCCGTGACGGTGTGCCAGCTTGCAGATGGAGTTGGTGTCAAAGTGCCACAGATGCCTGGGTACGTCATATGCAGCCCAGTAGGGACCGTAGAACATGGCGTCGGTAGAACGTATGTTGGGGCATGCTATAATCAGGATGCCTCCCGGTCTGAGCAACTCATAGAACCTGTCCAGCAGCTCATGGGGGTGATGGCAGTGCTCGAACACGTGCCACATGGTAATGACGTCGAATGTACCTGCATGCAGGGAGTCCATCTCAGGGACGTCGATCATACGGTGGTGAAACATCTCCAGCGAGAACTGTCTCTCCTCGTGATATCTTTCAACCGATGTCACCTTCCAACCCCTTCTCTCCATCCTGTGTGAAAAGAAACCCGTCTTGGCTCCGTAGTTCAGGAGCGAACCGCTTGTGCGGTAGGCCTGACTCTCCACCAGACGTGCCTTCTTTCCAAGCATATGACTTCTGACCCTGTAGTAGAGACGGCCCACAACACCCGTGGGAGCGTCGCCCAGTTTGAGTTTGAGGTTAAGCTTGTCATATCGGCACATATCCTCCTGGGAGGGGGGATCCAGGGTATAGACCATGCCGCATGACGGACAGCGCATAAGAGTGTACGACTCCTTGCTCACCGTAAAATCAGTGCAGTTGGCATAGGGAATCTGTCCCGACGCCCCGCACAGAGGACAAGGTCTGAAATCCTGATAATTCATTACGGAATACCTTGCGCGACCTTATGTATACGCACGCGGGTTACGCGCAAAGTGACCGCAAAGATAATATCCCGCGATACCCCTTGTCAAGTCTTTTAATGATTTTTTACTGAAAAGGCCCCAAGGATGTGCTCCCCAGGGCCTTTTCAGTGGTCTGAAAGTCAGTCAGTTCAGAATTCTGCCAGGTGCATGTCTCCCTTCTCGGCCAGTGCCTTGTGCAGTGCAAAGGCCTTCTCCAGAGAGTGGCTGGTCTGTCCCTTTTCGGCAATCTTGAGGTAATCCCACATAAGCTGCTTGTAGTCGGGATGAACGCAGTTCTCAATGATGCACTTGGCGCGCTGGGCGGGTGACTTGCCGCGAAGGTCGGCTATACCCTGCTCGGTGATGAGAACCTTGACGCTATGCTCGTTGTGATCCACATGTGAGCACATGGGAACGATGGCGCTTATCTTGCCACCCTTGGCAACCGACGGGCAGCTGAATATGGAGATGAATGCGTTGCGGGTAAAGTCGGCCGAACCGCCTACACCGTTCATCATCTTGACACCGCTCACGTGGGTTGAGTTCACGTTGCCGTAGATATCGGCCTCCAGTGCGGTGTTCATGGCAATCAGGCCCAGACGGCGTGCCACCTCGGGGTTGTTGGAGATCTCGGTGGGACGGAGCACCAGCTTGTCCTTGAAGAAGTCCATATCCTCGTAGATGCCCTGCAGGGTCTCGTTGCTTACGCTCAGTGATGAGCTTGAACCGAACTTGCAGTGTCCCTTGCGCATCAGGTCGATCACTGAATCCTGGATAACCTCGGTGTACATTTCGAATGCAGGTACCAGAGGATCCTCGCCCAGGGCACCCAGCACTGCGTTGGCTACGTTACCCACACCGCTCTGCAGAGGCAGGAATGTTGAGGGGATGATGCCGCGCTTGAGGTCGCTGATGAGGAACTGTGCTACGTTGTGACCGATCTGGAGAGTGGTCTCATCGGGAGCGGTAAAGCCGCGTGCCTCGTCGGGTATGTTAACCTCGACGATACCCAGTATCTTGGAGGGGTCTACCTGGATGTAGTCCTTGCCGATGTGGTCGCTGGGCTTGTAGATGGGAATCTCGCGACGGTAAGGGGGGTCGGCGGGCTCATAGATGTCGTGCAGGCCCTTGGCACAGCGTGCGTGGGCTGCGTTGAGTTCGATGATAAGCTTGTCGGCCAGACGGGCTACGGTGGGGGCGATACCTACGCCGGCGGTAACCCAGATCTTTCCGTCATCGGTAACATCGAAAGCCTCCATGATGCCGATGTTGAGCTTGCCGTAGAAACCGTAACGCATCTCCTGTGCCATGTGGCTCAGATTGATATCGTTGTATGCTATCTCGCCGTTGTTGACAGCGGTACGGAAATCCTTGTTGGTGGTGTAGGGGGCACGGTAACGCAGGGCGTGCTCGCGTGCCAGGATGCCGTCGCATGAATCGCCGGTGGAAGCGCCTGTAAAGAGGCTGATCTGAAACTCCTGACCCTTCTCGTGGAGCTCGTGGGCCATTAAACCGATCTCATGTGTTACGGCCTTGGGTGTTCCGGCGGGTGTGAATCCGCTCAAACCTACGTTGTCGCCGTTCTTGACAAAACGCGCTGCCTCGGCAGCAGTCATTCTCTTGAAAGCCATTTTATTGTGTTTTTTTATTACCTGTCTGCTGAATTGACGCGCAAAATTAACCATAACCTCACATAAAAGCAACATTGTACTTGCAGAAAATGAGTACCTTTGTGCCCGCAAAAAGCTAGGAATATGGAAGAGGCGACAAAGAAACTGTTTATCGAAACCTACGGCTGCCAGATGAATGTGGCCGACAGTGAGGTAATTGCATCGATCATGCGCATGGCCGGTTACGAGCCTACCGAGAGCATTGATGAGGCCGATGCCATATTCCTGAACACCTGTTCAATACGTGAAAACGCCGAGCAGAAGATATGGAACCGTCTGGATGCCCTGTATGCCCTGAAAAAGAAGAAAAAGAGCCTTTTCATCGGTGTAATGGGCTGTATGGCCGAGCGTACCAAGGAGGATTTGACCGAGAACCATCACGTGGATGTAGTGTGCGGTCCCGATGCCTACCTCTCGCTCCCCGACCTGATGGCTCAGGTGGAGGCCGGACACAAGGCAATGGATGTGGAGCTCTCCACCACCGAGACCTACCGCGACATCATTCCCGAGCGCATTTGCGGCAACCATATCAGCGGATTCGTATCGATCATGCGCGGCTGCAACAATTTCTGTCACTACTGCATTGTCCCCTACACCCGCGGACGTGAGCGCAGCCGTGATCCTCAGAGCATACTCAACGAGGTTCTGGATCTTCAGAAAAAAGGTTACAAGGAGGTTACCCTTCTGGGTCAGAACGTAAACTCCTATAAGTTCGAAAACGACGGTGTCACCGTAGGATTCCCCCAACTGCTGCGTATGGTTGCGGAGGCTGTTCCGGGCATGCGAGTCAGGTTCACCACATCACATCCCAAGGATATGAGTGACGACACCTTGCATGTGATAGCACAGATGCCCAACATCTGCAGGCATATCCATCTGCCGGTACAGAGCGGCAGTTCCCGTATCCTCAAGCTGATGAACCGTAAGTATACCCGTGAGTGGTATATAGAGAGGGTTGAGGCAATCAAGCGCATTATTCCTGACTGCGGCCTTACTACCGATATGTTCACAGGTTACCACTCAGAAACCGAGGAGGACCATCAGGAGAGCCTTTCACTGATGCGCCTGTGCCGCTATGACGCCTCGTTCATGTTCCGTTACTCGGAGCGCCCCGGCACATATGCCAGCAAGCATCTGCCTGACAATGTCCCTGAGGAGGTCAAGATACGCCGTCTTAACGAGATGATCGAACTCCAGAACCAGCTCTCGCTTGAGCGTAACCGCGAGTGCATCGGCCATGAGTACGAGGTGCTTGCCGAGGGTTATTCAAAACGCTCCCGCCAGCAGCTGTACGGACGTACCGAGCAGAACCGCACCGTGGTGTTCGACAAAGGTAACCACCGTCCTGGAGATTTCCTTACAGTCCGCATCACCGACGCCACATCGGCCACCCTGTTCGGAACCGAGGTTTCCGCCTGATTCAGGATTTCCTGTACTTTGCTATTATCTCAAGTATCTCCTCGCCATACTGTTTCCATTTGGCGGGGCCGAAACCGTTTACTTCCAGCAACTCCTCGCGGGTTGTGGGGCATTTGTCGGCTATCTCCAGGAGAGTTCGCTGGGTGAGCACCCAGTAGGCACGGATATTCTGTGACAAGTATTGGCCTGTTCTCCACTCTATGAGCGGCTCTATCAGTTCTGGATGGCGGTTGTCGGAGTAAATCTCCTCGATCGAAGGTTTGGCCTTTACCACCTTTTCCTTGACAGGCTTGGGCTCTTTTGCCTTCTTGACCGATGTCTTGGGCTGGTTGGACAGCAGGGCGTCATTCCTTATCTTGAGATAGGACTCTATGCTGAATCCCCTGTCCAGTATATCCCTCATGCTCTGCAGGTGCAGGGTTAGTTCAGGCAGCAGTTCGCCCGATGCCTCGGAGAGAGTATTCTTAACCTCCTTGTTATCGATGGAAACGGACATAATTGGAGTAACGTCCGATGCTACATCTATCAGTATCGGAAGGAAATAACCTGCCGCTTTAGAAACCCTCTCATTGATAAGGGACATGTCCTGCGGGCCGATGCGGTCCAGCTGCGCACGGAATGTAGCGGCTACCTTCTCCATATCCCTTATCCTGCGACGGTTCTCCTCCATCCTTGTTGTCTGTTCTGGATATGTGCTCTTGAGATGACTGTTGAATATGCCGCCGGCCCAGCCCGAAAGCCTTTCCAGCTGGGCAAAGCTGAAGCACTCCTTTAGCACGCTCATGTAATACTCCTGCCGCGAATTCTCCAACTGTTTCTCCATCTCGGACACAGGGAGGAACTGCTCGTGGAATCCCGACACGTCACTGTTGTTGTACAGGCAGGACTGCGATATGGGACTGCTCAGAACTATGCCCTCCAGCGTGCGGCAGCGCGAAAGCGCCACATAAACCTGTCCGAAACTGAAGGCCGATGCAGCATCGATAATTACGTTGTCAAAGGTCAGGCCCTGGCTTTTGTGTATGGTGACAGCCCATGCCGCCCTGAGCGGATACTGGGAGAAAGTGCCGTCCACAATTGGTACTATCTCCTTGGTCTCCTTGTCTATCTCGTATCGGATGTTATCCCATTTTTCGATGGGAACATTGATTTCATCGCCGTTTTCATCGGTCACGGTTACGGTGTCGTAGTCTATCTCCGTTACCGTGGCTATCTTTCCGTTGTAGTAACGTCCGTCGCGCGAGTCGTTTCTGAGGAACATTACCTGTGCCCCCTCCTTGAGTTGAAGCACCTTCTCGGCCGGAAGGGTATTCTCCGGGAAGTTTCCCTCTATCTCAGCATAGAATGTGTAGAGCTTTGACTTGAGAGCCTCCATTCTCTCCTGGTTTATGCTGTCCGCCTGCCTGTTATGGGTGGTGAGCCTGATCCATCGGCTCCCTGAAACGGCTATCGAATCATCGGGATTGAAACGCGGATCCAGGCGGCTGTTCAGTTTCCGGTAGGTGTCGTTGTCCATCACTCCGTCCCTGATGCTGTTCAGTATCTCCAGGAAAGACTGGTCTGACTGTCGGTAGACCGTCTGCAGCTCTATTGTAACATATCTGAGATTCTGCATTACCTTGGAGTGGAAAAAGAAAGGAGACTTGTATACCTTTCTGAGCCAGGGCTCTTCCTGGTCGGTCACTACGGGCGGGAGCTGGTGGGCGTCGCCTATCATAAGCAGCTGGACGCCTCCAAAAGGAAGGTCGTTGTGTCTGTATCGGCGCATTACCGCGTCAATGGCATCCATAAGGTCGGCCCTTACCATGGATATCTCGTCGATGATAAGCAGGTCCAGGGTCTTTATTATCTTGACTTTTTCCTTACGCAGCTGGCGTCTTGCCTCGGGCATCTGATACTCGGTGACAAGTTCCTTGACATCGGGCAGATAGGGACACAGCGGAAGTTGGAAGAACGAGTGTATGGTAACGCCGCCGGCATTGATTGCGGCCACACCGGTAGGTGCAAGCACCACGCAGCGCTTGGGAGTATTCTCTACAATGTACTTGAGGAATGTGGTTTTGCCTGTTCCGGCCCTGCCGGTCAGGAATACTGAGATTCCCGTCTGGGAGATGTAGTTCTCAGCAAGTTCAAACAGAAGATCTTTTTTCATAGTATAGCGTTTATTTGACTGATATGGCAAATGTATGGATATTTGCTGACAATTGGTAATATGGTACGTACGCGAGCGGAAGATCTTTATGGTTAAAAGATGTTAATCATATTGTACATATCAAAATGCGGTATATCTTTGCAGTGTCTTAGTGAATTAATACACCGACATTGAAACGAACAACTAACAGATACGATTATGATAAAGATCAGTAATCTTGGATTCAGTTACGGCGCCAACGTCGTTCTGAGAGACATCTCGATGGAACTCCAGGAGGGCCGCATTTACGGTCTTCTGGGAGAGAACGGAGTGGGTAAGACCACTCTTTTGACCTTGCTTGCAGGCCTCAAGAAGAATCTGGCAGGAACTCTTGAGATAGACGGTCAGACTCCGTACGACCGTAAGCCCTCTTTCCTGTCCAACGTATATTATCTGCCCGACGAGGTCCCCGCACCGCGCCGCAAGGCTATCGACTTTGCCCGTGACCACGGACAGTATTGGACCGGTTTCAGCTCCGCCAAGTTCTCAGAGATTATGAATGTGTTCGATAACGACCAGGAGCAGCGCATGGACCAGATGTCATACGGTCAGCTCAAAAAGACATTCATAAGTTTTGCACTTGCCTGCAATACCAAGTATCTCTTTATGGACGAGCCTACCAACGGTCTTGATATCCCGTCAAAGGCTCAGTTCCGCAAGGCGGTTACCAAGTATACATCCGACGATTCCACGCTCCTGATCTCAACCCATCAGGCCCGTGACCTGGAGGCCATCATCGACCCCATCATCATTCTGGACCGCAGGGATGTGCTGCTTAACGCAACACTCGATGAAATCGCCGGGAAGCTCTACTTTGATTACTCATCGGACCTGAATCCCGCGGCTCTCTATCAGGAGATGGTACCGGGTGGAAACATCCAGGTTGTTCCAAATACGATGGGACTGGAGAGCAAGGTCAACATTGAGGCTCTTTTCAATGCCGTGCTTCTCCACAAGGCTGTAATTAAGGATATGTTCAACAAGTAAAAGGTAACACTGCTATGAATAATGATGTTTTCAACTTTAACCGTTTTGGCCGCTATCTGGCGACCGATCTCAGGAACGCTGTTTCCAAATACGGAATAACGCTCCTTGTCATGGCATCATTCAGTGTAACTGTTTACCTGATTGTGGGACTCTTCAGCGCAGTAAGCGGAAACGGATGGATAAGCACAGGCCTTATCTTCAGGCTCTTTGTATTCGCAATGTCTACACTTGTAGTACTGATATCGTCACCCGGTAAGATTTACGGTTTCATTACCGAAAAGAGGGCCGGTACATCTTTCCTGATGGTGCCTGTCTCGACTCTGGAAAAGACACTCTCCATGCTGATAGTAAGTTGCGTGGCGGTTCCGTTCTCTTTCTTTGCCATTTACCTGTCGTTTGACCAGATTCTATGTCTGCTGGATGCAGGGTGCGGTGACTCAGTGATATATGCTCTGAACGAGGGCAGGGCTTCACTCATGGATGGCCTCTCACAATTAAGTGAGGAGTTAGACATATATACGGATGTCCTCTCATCAGGTTTTCTGGTCTATGCTGATGACGTTGCCCAGACAACCCTGACCTTCCTGCTCGGAGCGCTTCTGTTCAAGACAGCCAAACCTGCCAAGACTATTGGCTGCATGATAATCATCAGCATCGTCCTGAGCATGATAATGGTGCCTGTCATTTCTTTCGGAGCAGTAGAGAAATTCAAGGTTGCAGTAGAGAACGACATGACCCCTCAGGAACTGTTCGACTCATTCCCCGTGCTGTCATGGATGGTCAAGCATGCCAGACTGGTGGATAATGTCAGCGATACTCTGTTCAACCTGGCTCTCTGCACAGGAATCTACTTCAGAGTTAAAAAGATCAAACATTAAAATCAGTGCCATATGGAATTCAATCAAAACAAACCTATATATCTCCAGATTGCCGATGGAATCAGCGAAAAGATTCTGAGCGGTGACCTAAAGGAGGGTGACAGGATACTGTCAGTGCGTGAACTGGGCGGTGAGCTGGGAGTAAACCCGAATACAGCCATGCGTAGTTATGAAAAGCTAACAATGGACGGCATAATATATAACCAGAGGGGAATAGGCTATTTTGTGGCCGAAGGCGCACGGGACATTGCGCTCGAAAAGATGCGCACGGACTTCCTTGAAAACGAGTTGCCGCAGATTCTGCGCAGGATGCGTCTGCTGGAGCTCAAGGCCGAAGATTACCTCAAGCCGTAACTTCTCCCGAATTCTTGTTTGCACACATAAAAGAACACGTGGGGGTGAACTCCCATTGTGTTCTTTTTTGTATCTTCGTCACAACCAAAAAACAAAACCGATATGGGTAGATCATTCAGAGGTGGTGTCCGTCTGAACCGCAGGAACATGACGGACCTTATAACGGACTGGTTCCGTGACAATCAGGAGGGCAGCATAAGCGTCAAGAGGCTGTATGATGAGCTCAAGCTCAAGACTCATCCCATGCGCAGCATGTGCCTTGATATTGTTCTGGACCTTGTTGAGGACGGTTTCCTGAAGGAGAAGGACGGTCAGTTCAGCCTCATGCAGAAGAGCAAGTTCGTGGAGGGCGTGCTCCAGCGCCGTGTGGGCGGCAAGAACTTCCTTGTGCCCGATGACGGAGGCGATCCCATATTCGTGGCTGAGCGTAACTCGGCCGGAGCCGTCAACGGCGACCGTGTCAAGGTGGTGCTCTTTGCCCGCAAGCCCCATTCGGGTCCAGAGGGCGAGGTCACCGAGATTCTCAAACGTGCCAAGGATACCTTTGTGGGCACGCTTCAGGTCAAGGGCAAGTTTGCCTATCTGGTTACGCCGGACAAATCGGACAAGGATATTTACATTCCCATGGCCAGCCTCAAGAAGGGCCGTGACGGCGAGAAAGCCGTGGTCAAGGTGGTTGAGTGGCCCGATACCCCGGACCGCAACCCTGTGGGTAAGGTAGTTGACATACTGGGTGCAGCCGGTGAGAACAATACCGAGATGCATGCCATACTGGCCGAGTACGGACTCCCGTACGGCTATCCCGAGAATGTGGAGCAGGCCGCCGATGAGATACCGGCCGATATCGATGACACCGCTCTGGCCGGTCGCGAGGATTTCCGTGATGTGGTGACATTCACCATCGATCCCCGTGACGCCAAGGATTTTGACGACGCACTCTCCATCCGTCCCATAAAGAAGGGACTCTGGGAGGTGGGCGTCCATATTGCAGACGTAAGCTATTACGTACAGGAGGGCAGCATCATCGACAAGGAGGCCTTCAAGCGTGCCACCTCAATCTACCTGGTGGACCGCACCATCCCCATGTTGCCGGAAAAGCTCTGCAACAACCTGTGCTCGCTGCGTCAGGACGAGGACAAACTTACCTACTCGGTCATTCTGGAGATGAACGACGCCGGCGTGGTAAAACGCTCCCGCATAGCCCGTACCGTGATACGCAGCAACCGCCGCTTCACATACGAGGAGGTTCAGGCCATCATCGAGCGTGAGCAGCAGGGTGGCAAGGATCCGCTGCCGGGCGATGAGTTCAAGAACGAGATCATGACCCTGGATTCTCTGGCCAAGATACTGCGCGACAAGCGTTTCGCCGACGGAGCCCTGAGCTTTGACCGTGTGGAGGTCCGTTTTGACATAGACGAGAAGGGACATCCCGTAAGCGTCTTCTTCAAGGAGTCCAAGGATGCCAATAAGCTGGTCGAGGAGTTCATGCTTCTGGCCAACCGTACCGTGGCCGAGTCCATAGGTAATGTCAAGGGCGGCAATCCCAAGACATTCGTTTACCGTGTTCACGACGAACCCGATCCCGAGCGCATGGAGAACCTGCAGCAGTTCGTAGCAAAGTTCGGATACAAACTCAAGACATCGGGTGACCTTACCGAGATGGCCAAGTCGATGAACAAGATGCTCTCCGAGGTCAAGGGCAAGAAGGAGCAGGAACTCATAGAGACCATCTCCATCCGTTCCATGCAGAAAGCCTGTTATACCACCGAGAACATCGGTCACTACGGACTTGCCTTCAAGTACTACACCCACTTTACATCACCCATACGCCGTTATCCGGACCTTATGGTGCACCGTCTGCTCACCCGTTACATCGGGGGTGGCCGCAGTGTGAACCAGGCCAAGTACGAGGAGTACTGCGAGCATTGCTCGGGCCGCGAGCAACTGGCCGAACAGGCCGAACGTGCCAGCATCAAGTACAAGCAGGTTGAGTACATGGCCGACCGCATGGGTCAGGAGTTCGATGCCGTGATAAGCGGTGTGACCGAGTGGGGTATATACGCCGAGATTGTGGAGAACAAATGCGAGGGTATGATACCCATCCGCTCCCTGGGTGGCGACTATTTTGAATTTGACGAGAAGAACTACTGCCTGATAGGCCAGCGCACACGCAAGCGTTACCGCCTGGGTGACCATGTCAAGGTCAAGGTTGTACGCTGCAACCTTGAAAAGAAACAGATGGATTATGAACTGGTATCAGCCGATGAGTGACCTGATGGCCTGAGTCATCTTGGACCAGGAGTATTTCCGCTTTTCATCCATAACGCCTTCAGTGAACTGCTGGAGGTGTTTGTTTTTAAAGAAATCCACCAATCCATCGGCAATTTTGGTCGGTTCGGGCTCAACTGCATAACCTGCTTTTCCGTCGGGAACTATCTCTGCCAGACCTCCCACCTTTGTAACCAGCATAGGCTTTTCAAAGTGATAGGCAATCTGTGATACTCCGCTTTGGGTTGCGGTCTTGTAGGGCTGTGCAATGATGTCGGCGGCACCAAAACAGTAGCGGACCTCATCGGCAGGAATAAAACTGTTTTTCCATATTACCAGACCTTCAAGTCCAAGTTCTTTCTCCAGTTCAAAGTACTTGTCAGAACTTCCGTAGAACTCTCCGGTTATCAGGAGTCGCACGTTAAGCTCACGCAGACGGCTGTCGGCATATGCACGCAGCAGCAGGTCCAGACCCTTGTAGTCACGTATCAGTCCAAAGAACAGGATATACCTGTAATCCGGGTCCAGTCCAAAATGGGCAATGGACTCCTCGCGTGATGCGATAGTTCCAAAATGGTCATAGAGCGGGTGTGGGCAGAATGTGCGCGGCTTGCTTTTATCAAAGAGGTCTATATCCTTAAGCACAGACTCTGACAGGGCTACGCATGAATCCACGGACTTGATGAAATATCGGGAAAGAATCTTGTCTCCGGGCTTGTGCTCGTGAGGGATGAGGTTGTGCAGGATTGCAACCCTACGGGCTCCGCATCTTTTGGCCAGTCGTGATACCGCACCTGTAGATGCGCCCATAAATGGCATCCAGAACGGCACAATGAGCAGGTCCGGCTTTTCCCGGCGGATCTCACGTCCCACCTTGAGCCAGTTGAACGGGTTTACGGAGTTGAGGCGTCTTGTTATGTCAAGCCCTGCGGGTTGGGGATCGGGCGAATACTGAGTCTTGCCGGGAAACAGGAAAGAGGGATACTGGAGCGTGAATGTGTAAATGATCACCTCATCGCCCTCCTTGATGAATTCCTGCGCCAGACGGTTGTTGAAATCGGCTATACCTCCGCGGTATGGCCAGGCCGTACCCAAAATAGCTATTTTCATAGTGCCTCAAAAAGATAAATCAAAGCAAATTTAGTACTTTCGCACAAATAATTGACAATAACCCCGTAACTATGGATATGAACAAGTACAAAAGGTTGATTCCTTACTTTGCGGCAATCGCGGTGTTTGCAGTGGTTGCTTCACTTTACTGCCTGCCTGTCTTTCAGGGAAAGGTGATATACACCGGCGATGATATCCAGGCTAACTCCGCAGTCCAGGAGGCCAGACAGTATCATAAAGAGACCGGTAATTATACATGGTGGAACGGAGCCATGTTCTCCGGAATGCCGGGTTACCAGATAGGTGGAGGCCGATATCTCTCTACAGACCTCATGGAGCCTCTGCTCAAGGTCTTTCACCCTTCATCACGTAAGATGCCGCTGGTGTTCATCATGTTCTTTGTAAGCTTCTTTATCCTGATGCGTTCATTCAAGATTGACACGTGGCTATCCATAGTGGGTGCGTTGGCGACCGGTTTTTCATCGTACTTCTTTATAATAGAGGCGGCCGGTCATAACGGAAAGGCATGGTCAATAGCCATGATGTCAATTGTGTTGGCCGGATTCTATCTCATCTACAATAAAAAGTACGGTCTTGGAGCCTGCCTGACAATGGTGTTCACTGCGATGGGACTCTATCCGCATCCGCAGATGGCCTATTACATGACCATGCTTATAGGACTTCTGTTCATCGTAGAGCTTTACATTCACATCAAGTCCAAACGTTATAAGGACCTGATTATAGCCACCGTGATATTCGGAGCCTCGTTCCTGGTAGGTGCCGGAACCGGTACTGCAAACATCTTTGCAAATAAGGAGTACGCTGCCGAGACCATGCGCGGAGGCCAGTCAGAACTTACATCGGATGATGATGCCAACAAGACCAGAGGCCTTAATCTTGATTACGCGACTGCATGGAGTTATGGAATAGATGAGTCACTTACTTTCCTTATCCCCGGTTACATGGGTACAGCCACCGGTTATAACGTGGGTACAGAGTCAGTGCTTTACAAAACCATGGTCAGGAACGGCGTAAACAAGTCTACCGCCAAGGAGATAGCCGAGTCTGCTCCTACATATTGGGGAGAGCAGCCGTTCACGGTAGGGTCCGTATATGCCGGTGCAGCCGTATGTTTCCTGTTCCTTCTGGGCCTGCTTCTGGTCAAGGGACCGTATAAATGGGGATTGCTCATTGCCACCGTATTCTCATTCACCCTCTCGTGGGGTAAGAACTGGATGGGTCTTACGGAACTCTTCTTTGACTGGTTCCCGTTGTATGACAAGTTCCGTGCCGTATCATCAATCCTGATAGTGGCCGAGATAACCATTCCGCTTCTTGGTTTCCTGGCCTTGAAACAGATTATGGATGGCGGCCTGGACAAGAAAGAGATAAACCGCGGCATATATATCGCAGCCGGTATTACGGGCGGTATCTGTCTTATTTTGGCTTTGTTTGGAGGATCATTCCTGTCATTTACAAGCTCATATGACGCAAGATATCAGGAGGCATGGCCCGATTGGCTTTTTGCAGCCCTGATTGATGAGCGTGCAGGCATGCTGCGCAGTGACTCGTTCCGTTCCCTCCTGTTCGTGCTGCTTACTGCCGGTACCGTATGGCTGTTCTCCAATGACAAGTTAAAGAGAAACACCATGATAGCTGTACTGGGTGTTATCGTAATTGCCGATATGTGGCCTGTAGACCGTCGTTTCCTCAATGACAGGAACTATGTGACAGAGAAACATGACAAGAGCCTGTATGCCATGCAGCCCTATGAAAAGGCTATCCTGGCCGATACTGACCCCCATTTCAGAGTGTTTAACCTGGCCACCAGCACATTCAATGATGCCCGTACATCCTATTATCTCAAGTCTCTGGGAGGATACAGCGCCGCCAAGTTGCGCAGGTATCAGGATATCATTGAGCAGTACCTCTCCAAGGGTCATATGGGTGTGATAAGCATGCTCAATGCCAAGTATTTCATCACTGCCGATGAAAACAATGAGATCAGGCCTATGCGCAATCCCGGCGCTTTGGGAAATGCATGGTTCATTGATTCCGTTGCAGTAGTAGACGGACCTGTCCAGGAGTGTGCTGCTCTTGACAGGATAGACCTGAGTAATACTGCCGTCCTGGATAAGGAATTTGCCGGTTTCATCAAGGATTTCCGCCCGGGTCATAATGAGTCAGCCACAATACGTCTCAACACATACGCCCCTGACGTACTTACCTATACATCCAACTCATCAACTGACGGGGTGGCTGTATTCTCTGAGATTTATTATCCTCTGGGATGGAAGGCATACATTGACGGACAGAAAGCCGATATCTTCCGTGTGAACTACCTGCTCAGGGCTATGAACATTCCCGCAGGCCAGCATGAGATACGTATGGAGTTCCGTCCCGACAGCGTAAGGAAGGGAAACATCCTTTCAGGAATATTTGTGGGGATAATGTATGCTACCGTTCTGGCTCTGACAGCAGGAACTCTAATAAGGAGAGGTCGTCAGCGTAAGTCAGCTTGATATTGCGTTCGCTGCCGCGCACAATGCCTACCTTGACATCGGGCAGATAGCGCAGCACTGTGCCGCAGTCATCGGTGGCTGTAAAATTGTGGTCTTTTAAGGCTATGCAGTAAGCCTTCTCTATTGTTTTCTGACGGAAGCCCTGGGGAGTCTGCATCCTCCAAAGCAGGCTTCGGTCCTGTATTGACTCCATGAATGTGCCCTCCCTGTCGCACTGCACTATGGTATCCACTGCGGGGATAGCCACATCAACGGCATCATACTGCTCCATTGCCTTGAGGGCATCGGAGATAATGCGTTCCGATACCAGGGGACGCGCCGCGTCATGGAACAGCATCACGGCGTCGGGACAATCGGCAAAGTATCTTACTGCAGCCAGACTGGAGTCATAACGCTCCTTTCCACCGGCCAATACGGCCGTTACCTTGCTCCATCCGTTCTCTTTTACGATAGCCTTGACGCGCTCCATGAACTCGGGTGCTGTGACTATCACCACCTGGTCTATCGAGGGATGGTTGTTGAAGGTCTGTACGGAGTGTTCCAAAACAGTCTTTCCACCCAGAGGCAGGAACTGCTTCGGGGTGGAAAGGCCGGTTCTTGAACCGGAGCCTGCTGCAAGTATGACTCCGATATTATTCATTTCTGTTTCTTAGCAAACTTCGCTGCCCGGCTTGACGGGGCGCTGAACTGTGGTAACAGCCAGTGTGCCGTCGGCATCCAGAGCGCTGAGTATCATTCCCTGACTCTCGCGGCCAAGAATCTTGCGGGGAGCAAGGTTGGCAATGAAGCATACCTGCTTGCCAACCAGATCCTCGGGATTGTAATAATTCGCAATACCCGAAAGGATGGTACGTCCGCCCAGACCGTCGTCGATCTTGAACTGGAGCAGCTTGTCGGACTTGGGAACCTTGATGCACTCAAGCACTGTACCTACGCGGATATCCAGCTTCTCGAACTCGGGGAACTGGATGTTCTCCTTGATGGGCTTGGCGGGCTGAGCGGCTGCGGCAGCCTTCTCGTTCTCCTCCTTGCGCTTGAGCAGTTTCTGTATCTGTGCCTCGATGACATCGTCCTCAATCTTCTCGAACAGCAGCTCGGCCTTACCCAGCTTGTGTCCGGCGGGCAGCAGGTCGATGGCACCCAGACGGTCCCACTGTGCACCCTCGAGTGATATCATGCCGCGCAGCTTCTCGCTTGAGAAGGGCAGGAACGGCTCGAATGCGATCGCCAGGTTGGCAACCAGCTGGAGGGCTATGTTAAGGATGGTCTCTACGCGCTTCATATCGGTCTTGGCAAGCTTCCAGGGCTCGGTATCGGCCAGGTACTTGTTACCGATGCGGGCCAGGTTCATGGCCTCCTTCTGGGCGTCGCGGAACTTGAAGTTGTCCAGCAGAGACTCGAGCTGCTGCTTGACATCGGCAAACTCCTTAAGGGTGTCGCGGTCATAGTCGGTCAGATTGCCGCAGGGCGGAACAACGCCGTCAAAGTATTTCTGTGTGAGTACCAGGGCACGGTTCACAAAGTTTCCGTAAACGGCTACAAGCTCGTTGTTGTTGCGTGCCTGGAAATCCTTCCATGTAAAGTTGTTGTCCTTGGTCTCGGGAGCGTTGGCGGTAAGAACATAACGCATTACATCGGCCTTACCGGGGAAATCCTCCAGATACTCGTGTACCCATACGGCCCAGTTGCGTGAGGTGGATATCTTATCGTCCTCAAGGTTCAGGAACTCGTTGCTGGGAACGTTGTCGGGCAGTATGAATGAACCCTCGGCCTTAAGCATTGAGGGGAACACGATGCAGTGGAACACAATGTTGTCCTTGCCGATAAAGTGAATCAGACGTGTGTCGGGATCCTTCCACCATGTCTCCCAGCTGCCGCGCTCGGGATGCTCGTCGCAGAACTCCTTGGTGTTGCTTATGTAGCCTATGGGAGCGTCAAACCATACGTAGAGAACCTTACCCTCGGCACCCTCTACGGGAACGGGGATACCCCAGTCAAGGTCACGGCTCACGGCGCGGGGCTGCAGACCCATGTCGAGCCAGCTCTTGCACTGACCGTAAACGTTAGGTCTCCACTCCTTGTGCTCCTCCAGGATCCATTTCTCGAGCCACTGCTGATACTGTTCCAGAGGCAGGTACCAGTGTGTAGTCTCCTTCATCACGGGCTTGCTGCCGCTTACGGTGCTTACCGGGTTGATGAGTTCGGTGGGAGAGAGTGATGTTCCGCACTTCTCGCACTGGTCACCGTATGCATGGTCGTAGTGGCAGTGAGGGCACTCACCGGTTATATATCGGTCGGCCAGGAACATCTTGGCCTCCTGGTCGTAATACTGCTCGCTGGTCTTCTGGATGAACTTTCCGGTATCATACAGTTTGCGGAAAAAGTCCGATGCAACCTTATGGTGTACGGGAGAACTGGTACGTCCGTAGATATCGTACGATATACCCATGCCCTTGAAGGTATCCTTCATCTGATAGTGGTAACGGTCGATGATCTCCTTGGGGGTGACACCCTCTTTCTTGGCACGGATGGTGATGGGCACACCGTGCTCGTCACTGCCTCCGATGAACATCACGTCCACCTTCTTGAGGCGTTGGTAACGGACAAAAATATCAGCCGGAACGTATGCGCCTGCCAGATGGCCTATGTGCAGCGGGCCGTTGGCGTAGGGCAGTGCCGATGTAACCAGAATTCTCTTGTAATCTTTCATATTGTGTATTAAGTTTCTATGCTGTTTGTTTTCAGCCTGCAAAGGTAGTAAAGTTAATTGAGAATTGAGAACTGAGAATTGAGAATTAATAGGTTCGGACATGCGTAAGCACCGGGAACAACAAAACCCTCAACTCTCAATTCTCAATTTTCAATTCTCAATTCTCAATTATTATTCATTTCCCCCAGCTAGCCCGATCCAGACTCCGATAGCCAATAGCTTCGGCTATGTGATGGGGCTGGATGGTCTCGGAATTCTCCATGTCGGCAATGGTGCGGGACACCTTGAGGATGCGGTCATAGGCACGTGCCGACAGGTTGAGGCGGTTCATGGCCTCGCCCAGGATATGTATGGCGGCAGGCTCGGCCTTGGCATACTTGCGCAGCAGGCGCGAATCCATCTGGGCATTGCAGTAAATGCCCTTTTCATCAGCGAATCTGGCCGCCTGGACAGCCCTGACCCTGACAACCCTTTCGCGTATCTGAGCGCTGGTCTCTACCTTCTGGTCCGATGACATGTCGTCAAAGCCCACTGGCAGTATCTCGCACTGCAGGTCAAAGCGGTCCATAAGAGGTCCGGACACCCTGCCCAGATACCTCTCTATCACGGTAGGTGTGCAGTTACACTCCTTGGTTGGGTGGTTGTAATAGCCGCAGGGGCAGGGGTTCATGGAAGCTACCAGCATGAACGATGCCGGATACTCAACCCTGTACTTGGCTCTTGAAATGACTATGGTACGGTCCTCGAGAGGCTGTCTGAGCACCTCAAGCGCCGACCTTGTGAATTCAGGGAGCTCGTCCAGATAGAGCAGCCCGTTGTGTGCGAGCGATATCTCACCGGGATTGCCGTTGCTGCCGCCTCCCGTGAGCGCCACGTTGGTTATGGTGTGGTGCGGATGTCTGAACGGACGCTCCGTGATGAGCGATGCCCCGTGACCTGTGAATCCCGCCACCGAGTGTATGCGGGTGGTCTCGATACTCTCATCTTCGGTGAGCGGAGGCAGTATGGAGGGGAGCGCCCTTGCCATCATGGACTTGCCGCTTCCGGGCGGGCCTATCATAATCAGGTTATGTCCGCCCCCGGCTGCAACTTCAAGAGCCCTTTTTACCGCTTTTTGTCCCTTTACATCGGCAAAATCGGCATGGTAGCTGCCTGC
This sequence comes from uncultured Bacteroidales bacterium, assembly GCA_902774335.1. Classification (GTDB taxonomy): domain Bacteria; phylum Bacteroidota; class Bacteroidia; order Bacteroidales; family Bacteroidaceae; genus Colenecus. The sequence goes on along the minus strand of CACYHW010000010.1, from coordinate 3,659 downwards.
CTGTTCGGGACGCAGTTTCTTGGGCCTTTCCAGGACCTCTATATGACCCGGCCGGTCGTTCAGAAGATCCACTACCTCCCGCAGGTTGGCCGCTCCGTAAACTTCCAGTCCCTCTATCACCGAAGCCTCGGGTGCGTTCTGGATAGGGAGTATTATACCCTTGAACCCCTCGGACCTGGCCTTGATGGCCATCGAAAGGGCTCCTTTGACCGGTTGAAGAGTTCCGTCCAGACTCATCTCGCCCATAATCACATAGTCGTCCAGCATCTCTGTAGAGAGTTCGCCCGCCGCAGCCATGATGACTATTGCAAGCGGAAGGTCATAAGCTGCTCCCTCCTTGCGTATGTCCGCAGGAGCCATGTTGATGATAATCTGACTTGACGGGAATTTGTAACCGTTTACCTGGAAAGCCGAAATAATACGTTCGTGGCTCTCCTTTACTGCACTGTCAGGCAGTCCTACAAGAAAGAATCTGATTCCGCGCGATGTGCTCGCCTCGATTGTCACAATGTATGCGTCTATCCCTTGGACAGCCGCACCGGATACTTTGATAAGCATAATTGATGGTATTAAAAGTGTTATTCATGTTTTCAGGTTTCAAATATATGTATTTATTTGATTTTGACCATGCCGTCCCGGCTTTTGTTCAGCGCCGACTGGGGGGTTGGTACCGATTTGCTTAACTCCCTGTCAATATCGTCTAACGAGTTTGTCACATAGACTACTCTCTTTGCATTCGAGAAGAGTATGTAACAGGGTATTCTGTTTGTATTAGAAGACTTTATGATTTTGCTTTCCCAACCGTCGGTATCGATAAAAGAGGCCCAATTCACCGTGTCTTTTGCTATCGACTCCTTCCAGCGCTCTGTATTGACATCAAGCGATACGTCTATCACCGTGAGTCGGCGGCTCTTGTGCTTGGTAATGATTGAATCCATTGCCTTTCGGCCCTCGAGTCCCTGCTCTCCTGTCCACGAAGCCCACAGATAAACCAAGGTGTAGTTTATGGTTCCGCCTATGTCGGCAAACTGCTTTCTTACCCCGGCCGTATCGGTGAGTGAAAGGGAACTTATGTATGCGTTGCTGGGAAGCGATCCCTTGAACTCGGACTTGAGCAAAGTCAGATAGGGGGCGTCCTGCATGTTTCCGCTCATTCTCTTGATCACCTTTTCAAGGGTGGCCTGGCTGGCGTGATGACGGAGTACCAGACGGTCATAGATAAGGTAGGGGGTTACTTCCGAGAAGGGATCCCTTGTGATGAAGGAGTCCAATGAGGCAACGGCCTGCTCCAAGGTGGAGTCGTTCACGGTAGATACGCAGAACGACTGGTATGAGTCATTGAAGATACCTCCCGAAACGGAGTATCTGCCTGTATCGGCGGGAATGACCACCTGCGATTCCACGTCCTTCTGGGCAAAGACCGGATAGACGCGTCCGTCCTCCAGGATGAGCAGCAGGGTGGTTACGGTGTCGGGACGGAAAGACCATGTGAATTTTCCGTTTACGGGGAAGATGGTATCGGGATTCTCAAAACGGGAGTCAAATCCGGCTACCACAATTGTATCGCTACCGTCCTGAACAGTTCCGTTCAATACGAACATTCCCTTATGTCTGCCGCACGATACGGTGAGCAGCAAAAGGAGTGTCAATAATGACGAAACTATCCTTTTCATCGGTAGATAGGACTTACTTTGCAGCGCGCTTGCGCTCCAGTTCGTTGAGTATGATCTTACGCATACGCATGCTCTTGGGAGTAACCTCAACGTACTCGTCGTTCTTGATGTACTCCAGAGCCTCCTCGAGTGAGAATATTACGGGAGGAGCGATGTGGGCCTTTTCATCGGCACCGCTGGCACGCATGTTGGTAAGCTGCTTGCTCTTGGTAACGTTGATAACCAGATCCTTCTCGTGAACATGCTCGCCAACAACCTGACCAGCGTATACCTGATCCTGCGGGTTTACAAAGAACTTACCGCGGTCCTGCAACTTGTCAAGTGCATAAGCGAATACGGTACCGGTCTCCATGGCAACCATCGATCCGTTCGAACGGCGCTCAATGTCACCCTTGTAGGGCTGATACTCCTTGAAGCGGTGTGCCATGACAGCCTCACCCTGTGAAGCGGTAAGCACGTTTGTACGGAGGCCGATGATACCACGTGAAGGTATGTCGAATACGATGACCACGCGGTCACCCTGTGTATCCATCGATGTCATCTCACCCTTGCGCTTGGTAGCCAGGTCGATCATCTTGCTAGAGAACTCCTCGGGAACGCTGATGGTCAGTTCCTCGATGGGCTCGCAGGTCTTGCCGTCAATCTCCTTCATGATAACCTGAGGCTGACCTACCTGGAGCTCGTAGCCCTCGCGGCGCATGGTCTCAATAAGAATTGAAAGGTGCAGCACGCCACGTCCCGAAACAATCCACTTGCCATCCTCCTCGGTGCGGCGTACGCGCAGAGCCAGGTTCTTGTCCAGCTCCAGGTTCAGACGGTCCTGAATGTGACGTGAGGTAACGTACTTACCCTCCTTACCAAAGAAAGGTGAGTCGTTTATGCTGAAGAGCATACTCATGGTAGGCTCGTCGATAGCGATAGGGGGCAGGGGATCGGGATTCTCGGCATCGCAGATGGTATCGCCGATCTCGAACTTGTCAAGACCTACAATGGCGCAGATATCGCCGGCCTCAACGGTCTGGACGCGCTTACGGCCCATTCCCTCGAATACGTGAAGTTCCTTGATCTTGACCTTCTCCTTGCTGCCGTCACGGTGTGACAGTGTGCAGGTCATACCCTCGTTCAGTGTTCCGCGGTTTACTCGGCCCACTGCAATACGGCCGGTGTATGATGAGTAGTCAAGCGATGTGATAAGCATCTGCAGGGTTCCCTCCTCCTGCTTGGGGGCGGGGATATGCTCTACGATTGCATCCAGCAGAGGCAGTATGTTATCGGTGGGCTGCTTCCAGTCGGTGCTCATCCAGTTCTGCTTGGCAGAGCCGTAGAGTACGGGGAAGTCAAGCTGCTCCTCGGTAGCGTCAAGTGCGAACATAAGGTCAAACACCATCTCGTATACCTCCTCGGGGCGGCAGTTGGGCTTATCGACCTTATTAACCACTACTATAGGCTTGAGTCCTATCTGCAGGGCTTTCTGCAGTACAAAGCGGGTCTGAGGCATGGGACCTTCAAAGGCATCCACAAGCAGGATGCAGCCGTCGGCCATATTGAGCACGCGTTCAACCTCACCTCCAAAATCGGAGTGTCCCGGAGTGTCAATGATGTTAATCTTGGTATCCTTGTAAGTAATGGAAACGTTCTTGGAGAGGATGGTTATACCACGCTCACGTTCCAGGTCATTGTTATCGAGCATAAGTTCTCCCTTGGCCTGGTTGTCGCGGAACAGGTGTCCGGCCAGCATCATCTTGTCGACCAGGGTCGTCTTACCATGATCGACATGCGCAATAATAGCGATGTTCCTGATATTCATTATTTACCTTTTTATTTGCGGGTGCAAAGTTACGGCAAAAATGTTAGAAAATTCATTGTGCATTGAAAAAGAAGATATATCTTTGCGCCCGCTAAACGAGTTTTCACATTATTTTTAAGAAAATGTATTTAGACAAAGAGAAAAAACAAGAGATCTTTGGACAATACGGAAAGTCCAAC
>CACYHW010000009.1 GCA_902774335.1 uncultured Bacteroidales bacterium | reverse complement strand
TTGGCTAATTGTCAAACGCTGATAGTCGTAGTTATCAAGCGTATCCAGTGCGTATGTGTAGTCAGTTACTACTTCGAACAGGGCGTTGGTCTCATCGGTAGAAATCAAGGGCTGATTCTGGATTGTACGTCCCAGCATACCCACCAATTGGCGAAGTTCTGCAATCTGCTCACGGCGCATGCGCTCGTTAACGGCATAACCCTTGATGAGGAAATCCTTTAAAACGCCACGAGCCCAGATACGGAAATCAATACCGCGTTTACTTTTAACCCGATAACCAACAGAAATGATTACATCAAGGTTGTAAAATGGTACGGGCTTCTTTACGCCATTAACGTGTAAAAAATGCACGTTATTCTTGCGAACCAATTCTCCTTCTTTAAAGACACCGAGAATATGTCTTCTGATATTTGACTCTTCTCGATCAAACAAGGAGGACATTTGTTTGGTATTAAGCCATACGGTATCATTCTCAAGACGTACATCAATTTGTGTGTGTCCATCGTCTGTCTGGTAAATTAAGATTTTACTCTGTTCCATACTGTTATCTCATAATTAAAATTGGTTTTCACAAAGGTAAGCAAAGAAAGCAACCTTGTCAAATCTTTGCATGCTTGTATTTTGGGGGTATAGGGAGCGCGTTTGCTGTGGCGAACTTAAAAAAGGAAGGGTTCAAGCCCCGGCGGCGGATTGCAACGTTTTTGCAGCGCCTGTTTGTTGTTCTGTTGTACTGTCAATGCTTACATTTGCCGCAGAAACAACAAGTGATATGAAAAAGCATTTGGTTTTACTTTCTGCGGTGTTGCTTGTACAAACAGCTGTTGTGTCCGTATTTGCACAGCAAAAGCCCAAGGCTGGAGATCTGATCTCCGGGATTGTTACCGATAGCGTAAGCCCCTTAATGGGAGTATATATCACTGAACTGGATTCCCGTGAGGAACCTAAAGTTAAGCACGAATACGTTGACCTGGGCTTAAGTGTAAGGTGGGCCACGTGTAATGTGGGGGCCGATAAGCCCGAAGACTACGGTGACTATTATGCCTGGGGGGAGTTGACACCCAAGGAAAGCTACACGTGGGAGAACTATCGTTTCCGTACCAGAGGTGACGATGAAGGTACCGTAAAGCTCTCCAAATACACTTCTTTGTATTACACCTCCATGCTCGATGAAGACAATAGATTTTTTATTGCAGATGACAAGACTCAGCTTGACCTGGAGGATGATGTAGCCCATGTAAAGTGGGGAGGAGATTGGCGTCTTCCCACCAATGAAGAGATGAATGAACTTATTGACAGCTGCACCTGGACCTGGACTACCGTGAACGGAGTAAACGGTTGTCTGGTAACAAGTAACAGGCCAGGTTACACCGACCGCTCCATATTTCTGACGGCAACCGGAAAATACGGTTTTGAGACCTCCAACAAAAGTGCCGGTACCTGGGGACACTACTGGTCAAACTCAGTGAATAGGGATCAATCAAGCTATAACGCAGGCGTTCTTGCCATCGGTTCCGGTTACGCGGCTGTGAAAATAACCTTTCGCGCCCACGGACAATCCGTTCGCCCCGTCTGCCCGTAATCCGCCAAAGTTGTTACGCAGGTACAAACGTATTGGGGCGAAGCGAGTATGCGAGCGAGAGCGGTCCCGGAGGGCCGCCAAGCGACCATAGGGAGCGCGTTCGCTGTGGCGAACTAAAAAAGGAACGGGTTCGGCCCCGGCCTGGGTACAAGGGTGACAAAGGGGACGGTTCCGTTTGGCACTACAAAAAGATTCCCTCCAACACTTGTAAATGTCAGAGGGAATTGCTGTTAGGAGAGTGATGCCAAACGGAACCGTCCCCTTTGTCACCCTTGTACCCAGAAGGATCCCTGTTTTCGAACCAATCTCATAGAGGAGCTGGATGTACTGTGCAGACTGGCAGCGCGATTTAAGCATTATTATGAGAAACCCGCTTTAACAGAGGACGCATTTTCAGCATATATCAGTTTAGATAGCAAACAACCAACAGATAAAAGCTTTATGAGAAAGATAGTCCTATCGTTTGTATTGATATCCATGCTGATGTCTGTTTGCATCCCTGTATGCTCCCAGAATACGGAGAGCGCTGATTTTAATCAAGGTGTAAAATTTAATGAATCGCGCGATTCGGTAATTATCAACACAGATGCTTTTAAAATAACCGATGTTTCAGATTCAGCCATGATGGAAAAGATACGTCGTTTACCGGGCGTTGAAATAGATGAGGAAGGTCATATATACGTGAATGGCAAAATGGTGCAACGTATTCTTTGGGGCTGTAATTGTTCTGCTGATGATGAAGATCCGGAATTATCGGAACTTACTGAAAAGATGATTTCTAAAATAAGCAAGATTGATATGCTTGAGCAAGCATCGCCTGATATCCTGTTCGTTGTTGACGGTAAACCGGTGGATAGTGGTTGGATACACTTGCGCGTTCTTAAAAAGTTGCTTGTTGATGACTATAAGAAGGATAAGGTGGCTGCTGTGTTTGGGTTAAAGAAAAAAGATGTAAAGGCTTTCAGGGTACTTGAAAGCAAGAAAGCAGTTACGATATGGGGTGATAAAGGGACCAACGGACTGGTAGAGGTGGTCACCACAAAAGGCTATCCTGAAATCGTGGATGATGCCCGGAAATACAAGAATGAATACGTAATCTTTTGAGAATACTCTATGATTATCCGTAGAATCAAAATATGGCTCTCCTGTGGGTGGTTCCACGTGGTTTCAGGGGTATCGCTCTTGCTGGCGCCACTGTTTTGCAACTCCTGTAAGAGTGCATCGGCGGCCAATCGTTCTCATAAAGACACTAAAGAAAGTGCTTCTGTAAATATTGATTCAATAGCTGCTGTTTTGCAGATTTCACCTGAGATGGTTGAGAAAATAATTCAGTATGAGAAAAAGAGCAATCCAAGAAGGATGGTAGCATATGGGCCTGCGGCTGATAATGGAGAAGAGGAGACCGTAATGGATCTCATACCCTCTAAAAGAGATCAGCGTAGAGCAGCCAGAAGAGCCAGAAAATAAACCTCAATAAAAATAATATGAGAAAGAATGTCCTTTTTATAGTATTGACATCCTTGCTGATTTCACTCTGCATTCCAGTCAGTGCCCAGCAACAGAGTGATTCTACAGTGAGCTTTACGCAACTTACGGCCGATATGATAGCAAATGTCAAGGCTTATGTGCCCAGTGCCCAGAAGATAGCGAAGAATGAGTATATCATAGAGGTAGGATCACCAAAAAAGAGCAAGTCAAAAAATGATCCCAACAAGGATAAAACCAGTAGAGTGCCTGTAGGTACTACAGTTAAGGAACTGCTGTCACAACTGCCTGGTGTGGAATATGCCAAAGACGGAAAGATGATTACTAAAAGCGGCAAGGCAGAAATTACGGATATCGTATTTGACCATACTATAGTGTACTCCACAGACCCGATTACGGTGAATAATGGTGATCGTAAACTGAAAGAAGGAACTGTCTTTTTGAGGACAATTGACCAGGAATACTACGACAACTCACACAGAGTTGTGCTTGAAGATAGAAACGCCCCGTCTCCAGGCACTGCATTTATTAGATTGACATACTACCCGGGAAAGGATGCCGGTGAAGTATCTGGGATTGAAGAAATATACCCGGAGTGGTGGGAAGGGATTCTCATAGAAAAGGTTTATGATGTGAATACGGGCAAGCAGGTCATAACCAGCCTGCCGGAGCACCACTATACGGGTATGGAGAATGGTCACGGGTATGTTGATCTGGGTCTGAGCACCTTGTGGGGCACCTGTAATGTGGGTGCTGACAACCCGGTTGAGTATGGCGACTATTTTGCGTGGGGTGAGACTGAGCCTTACTATAAGCCGGGTTACGCCAGAGCTGAAAAAGCTAAGTGGAAGAAGGGCAAGGAGCGTGGTTACTCTTGGGACTCGTACAGCTATTGTGAGGGCTCTGAATCAACTATGACAAAATACTGTGTGAGCAGCACACATGGTCAGGTTGATGACAAGCATATCCTTGAACTGGCCGATGATGCCGCGCATGTAAACTGGGGCGGCGAGTGGCGTATACCCAGTGCGGCCGAAGTATCGGAACTTACAAACCTGGAAAATACCATCTGGACCTGGTATGGAATCGGCAACAGCGAGTTTGGCGGCGTAGCCGGTTTCAAGGTGCAGAGTAAGAAGCCGGGATATACCGATAATTTCATATTCCTGCCGGCAGCCGGCCGTTATTATGGGGATGAATTTGACTTTGCAGGTATGGATGGTTCCTACTGGTACAATACGCTGTACGGTTTTGAATTCTGCTATTCCTATTCGGCAGGTGTATTCGGTTTGAATGAAGAACCTGATGAAGCTCGTGGCTTTTCTACCAGGGCCCAGGGTTTCTCAGTACGTCCCGTATGCCGTAAGACCGATGTCCCCACACCTGAAGCGCGTCCCATGCCATCGGGAACGGATCTGACATTCACCCCCAATACCCCCAAGGTTAAACCGGGCGCTCCTATGCCTATGGACATTCCGGGACTTGAGATTAATGTTGATTCAAACGGGACAAAGCATATCATGGCGTTGCCTGAAGATTATTATTCCAATAAGGAGAACGGCTATGCATATGTGGACCTGGGTCTGAGCGTGAAGTGGGCCACCTGTAATATGGGGGCCGATGAGCCCTATGTTGCCGGTGACTTGTATGCGTGGGGCGAGACAACAACCAAGTCTGAATACACATGGGAGAACTACAAATTCTACAACGGTATGGAGGACGGCTGGAAAGTGCAGTTATCCAAATATAACCTGTCCCGTGATTTGGGACGTGTTGACAAGCGGACCGTTCTGCAGCAGTCTGATGACGCTGCTCACGTGAACTTGGGCGGAAAATGGCGTTTGCCCACCCGTGATGAGTGTAATGAACTGATTGATAACTGTACGTTCGTGTGGGCCTCCATGAACGGTGTGTACGGTTACATTGTGATAAGCAACAAGCCGGGTTACACGGACCGTTTCATATTCCTTCCTACCAACACTACTACAGATCAGGGATACGGCATTATAAAAATGTGCAGCTATTACTGGTCCAGTACACTGAATGAAGCTATAATGGATGTAGGTGACTATCCCGGCTCTACCGATGCTTACACCATGTATATCCTTAAGCTTGGTGAGATGTATGATGTCTGGAAAGACCAAAAAATCCAGCGTTGCTATAACCAGCTTGTCCGTCCGGTTTGCCCGTAATTCTGCCAACGTGTAACGCGCGCATCGGCCCAGTGGGGTTTGTGAGTGGGGTTGGCGTGGGACACACCCTCGAGATGAGGGTATGTTACGCACGCACCTGCGTTAGAGGGTGCTCTCGCGGGGGTGAGCGCGGGACACTTTGGCGAGTTCATGCGCAGGTTCAAGCGTATTGGGGCGAAGCGAGTATGCGAGCGAGAGCGGTCCCGGAGGGCCGCCAAGCGACCATAGGGAGCGCGTTCGCTGTGGCGAACTAAAAAAAGGAACGGGTTCGAGCCCCGGCCTGGGTACAGAAAAAGGAGGGGTCAAAACCTCTCCTTTTCCTGTACCCAGAGCCGGGGTCGAACCGGCACGGGTTGCCCCACTGGTGTTTGAGACCAGCGCGTCTACCGATTCCGCCATCTGGGCTTGGTATCAAACCGCCGCGAAGGTACAACAAATTGATGAAACATAGGGGAACTGCGCCTATTTTTTTGTCCGTGGGCGTTTTTAGACGCCAAACGCTTGATTGTTTCTGAAAATGCAATATCTTCGTAGCAGAGTAAAAAGAACTATGTTAGGATCAAATAATTACTGTGTTGTTCTGGCTGGCGGTTTCGGGACGAGACTGTGGCCACTTAGCCGCAAGGGCATGCCTAAGCAGTTCCTTGACTTTAACAACAACGGCCACACATTGCTTAGAGAGACTGTAGAGAGAATGATGCGCATATTCCCCAAAAACAACGTAATAGTTTCAACAAACCTGGATTATTACGAGGACGTATGCGCCCAACTGCCTGAACTCAACCCGCTGCAGGTACTGCGCGAGCCCGTAATGAAAGGCACAGCACCCAGCATCATGCTTGCCACATACCATATCCGGGACATGCAGCCCGATGCAAACATCCTGGTTGTGCCGTCCGACCTTGTAATCAAGGACGAGGAGCCCTACATGGACGTGATAAACCGCGGCATGGAGTTTATCAGCACCAACAACTGCATAATGACGGTCGGCATCAAGCCCACCCGTCCGGAGACCAGATTCGGCTACATCCAGATAGACGAGAAGCGCGCCGAAGGCATCTACAACGTGCGTACATTCACCGAGAAGCCCGAGGAGGCGTTTGCCAAGGTCTTTGTGGACAGCGGCGAGTTCTACTGGAACTCCGGCATCCTGATGTGGAACGCCAACGCATTCATCGACATAGCCAAATCATGTCAGCCCGAGATGATAGGCCAGTTTGACCGCATATTCGACTCCAAGCACAGCCGCGACGAGCGCCGCAGCCTGCTCTACTCGGTCTACGAAGCCTTCCCGCGCATATCCATAGACTACGGCATTCTTGAAAAGACCGATAAGGTCTGCATGGCCATAGGTGATTTCCGCTGGAACGACATTGAGAGCTGGGACCTCCTGTACGACTACTGTGCCAAGGATGCCGACGGCAACGTGCTGGGTATGTACAACTATCAGGTCTACGACTGCCACAACAGCATGTTCCTGTGCAACAAGGAGAAAAAGCTTGTAGTGATTGACGATCTGTCCGATTTTCTTGTGGTCGATACCGATGACGTGCTGGTGATATGCCGCCGCAACAACGAAACTGACTTCAAGAAATATATAAACGACGCCATGCTCAAGTATGGCGAAAAATACTCCTGAATGGCCAAGCAAAAAAAACAGATGCCGGGACTCTTGGCTTTGAGCCCCCTTTTGGTATTTCTGGTTGTCTATCTGGTCTCTTCGCTGCTGGCGGGCGATTTCTACAAGGTTCCCGTATCGGCCGCGTTCATGTTGGCATCGGTCTACGCCATAGCCATAACACGCGAGAATCTGATGACGCGCATCAACATCTTTTCCGAGAGCGCCGGACACTGGAATATCATGCTCATGGTATGGATATTCATGCTGGCAGGCGCGTTCGCCGGATCGGCCAAGGAGATAGGCTCCATTGAGGCCACGGTGAACTTTACGCTCAGCATCGTGCCGGTCAAGGCTCTCCTGGCGGGACTGTTCCTGACTGCATGTTTTGTATCACTGGCCATAGGAACCAGCGTAGGCACTATTGTAGCCCTGATTCCTGTTGCCAACGGCATTGCCACCCAGACCGGGTTGAGCCAGCCCATGATAGCAGCCCTGATTGTAGGCGGATCATTCTTTGGCGATAACCTGTCTTTCATATCCGATACCACAATAGCCGCCACCCGTGCCGTGGGATGTGCCATGAAGGACAAGTTCCGCGCCAACTTCATGACTGTGCTGCCGGCCGTACTCGTAGTAACCGGCATATATATCTACAAAGGCCTCAACATAGGCGTGGAGCCCCATACTGAAGATGTTGAATGGATCAAACTGATCCCCTACATATCGGTCATTGTGCTTGCCGTATGCGGAGTGGACGTTACACTGGTGCTCCTACTGGGTATAGTGCTCAACGCAGTGGTGGGCTTTGACACCGGCACACTTGACTGGTTCACCTTTTTAGGCTCCATCGGCAACGGAATAGCCGGTATGGGCGACCTGATAATTGTAACCCTGCTGGCTGGCGGAATGCTAGGCATAATACGCTACAACGGTGGATTGGAATACATCATGAAGGGTATAGTACGCCACGTGCACGGACGCAAGGGGGCCGAATTGGGCATAGGACTGATTACCAGCCTGGCTAATTTCTGCACAGCCAACAACACCATAGCCATCATAACGGTGGGCAGCATCGTGGACGATATATCCGATAAATACCAGATTCCCAAACGCCGTGCAGCCAGCCTGATGGATATATTCAGCTGTTTTGTGCAGGGAATTATCCCCTACGGAGCCCAACTCCTGATGGCAGCCGGACTGACCGGTCTGGCCACCACCCAAATAATCCCCTACCTCTATTATCCCTTTGCAGCCGGCATCTGCGTAGTGCTCTCCATCCTACTCAGGAGGAAGTAGCTCAATCACGCTTTTTGCGCACCTTGAGCGGGAAGAACACCGGCATAACCAGAACTATGGCTATTACGGAGAATAGCATGCCGCTCATCACACCTATGGCAAAACTGAACCAGAACTGACTGTCGCGGCCGTCAAACAGGAACGGGATCAGACCCAGCACCGTACTCAGGATAGTGAGCATGGTGGGTACAATCTTACGGTTGTACGCCTTGATGTATGTCTTAAGACCACGTTTTCCGGTAGCCTCCGCAATGGTGTTGTACTCCGATGTCAGGTAGATGCCTGCATTCACAGTGATACCGCACAGCATGATCATAGCCGCAAATCCGCCCTGATCAAAGCCGATACCCAGTATGGGGAATGCCAGGAACATGCCGATAAAGCTTACCGGAATAAGCAGCACAACCACCAGCGGGTATCTTAACGACTCGAACAGGATGGAGCATATCATGAATATCACCATGATAACCACGAAAATAAGCACCGTACGCTGCTTCTCGGCACTCCAGCCGTAACCGTATCCCGATCCGCCCACATGGAATCCCATGGGCAGACGCTCATTGAACCTCTTGACAAGCTCGGTCTGCATGCGGTTCTTCAGGTCCCATGAGCCGATGAACTCGTATCCCACCGAAATCACATACTCCTGGTTGTTACGCTGGATGTCCAGACCGGTACGCCGCTTGGTGATGGAGCCCACGTCGTTCAGACGTGTGCTGGTGCTGTCAATCTGCACCATATCGTTGCGAATATGCCACAGGTCATAGTAGTCCCTCTCGGACGATACCAGACGTATGGGAGTATATTTGCGACCGTCATAGATCCTGTTGCCGCTGCTGTTGTAAAGCTGCTCACCCAGGAATGAGAAATAACGGTTCAGGTTGGTTCCCTCACGAACAATCTTCTCCTCGTCAAAATCCAGATAGAACTCACTGGTCACATACGAGTTGTAGCCGCTGCTGAAACCGGCCTGACCGTTCACACGACGGTTAACCTTGAGCGAGTCAATCAGCTCCTCGGCATATCTGTACAGAAGATCATAGTTGTAACCGTACAGGGAAATGGAGTTGGACCAGCTGGTGCGGTATACGCTGTTTGAAAGATACTGGTCGTTCTCGTCAAGCGCAGGAATACTCCACACGGCACCTCCGTAACGGACTGCCTTACCCCACAGACGCTGCTTGAGCTCGAACGGGAAACGGGTTTTCTGGGCCTCATCCTTGAAATGTATTTCAATGCTGCCCGATGTACCCGACAGGTCTGTGTAGAACTCCTTGATCTCGTCAAACTGCTGCAGCCAGTTCTCCATCTCCTTTACTATCTCATTGAGCTGCTGCACGTTCTGCCCCTCGTCCAGACTGGCATTCACACGGAGCACAATCTCACGTTCCTCCTCATTCCTGTCAAAAGACATACGGTTGCGCGCATGCTTATGGAAGATGTTGAGCGATCCTCCCAGCGGATACTCGAACCAGGCCTTGTTACGCTGGTACCATCGGCCGCCAAGAGTCTTGTTGTACAACCCTACCAGGCCGCCTTTGGTCCTGTCTTCGCCCTTATAGCTCTCCTTGTGACGTACCTGCTGGGGTAGCAGATAGACGGGTATTCCGAACAGGAAGATCAAGACTACAATGTAGATCCACCTGTGACTGCGTCCCCACACTACCACACGCTCATATTTTGATGAGATACGCACCAGACGGCGCATGCGGTTCATGGTGTTGTTGACCACTCCCTTGCCGCTCAGAGGCATCTTCTCCAGCAGGGCCGGCACAAACAGGAAGGCCACAATCATGGAGAGCGTGAGGTTTATTACAATCACCCAGATAAAGTCAGTCAGGTTGGCCCGGGCGTTCTCCGGCAGGAAGAATATGAGCATAAGCGCCGCTATAGTGGTAAGCAGGGCTCCTGTTATGGAGAACATCACCTTGCGGTTGCCATAGTACGTGTAATGGTCCGCTATCACTATGGCCGTATCGATTATTATACCCAGCGAGACCGTTATTCCGGCCATTGAGTAGAGCTCGATATCCACTCCGAACAGCTTGTAGAATATCACTGCACTCAGCAGGTTCACGGTGATAGTCAGTCCAATCACCAGCAGGTAACGGAAACTGCGGCTCACCGCCAGCACGAACAGCAACAGAATGGCAAGCGACATGACCGCACGGAAGAATATCTTGCGGATCTCGTTGCTCAGATTCTTGGAGGCATCATAGTTGAGCCTGAGGGCGTAGTTCTCGGGGAACGATTCGCTCAGCTCCTCCATCTTTTTCTTGGCGGCATCGGTCACCGTGATGGTGTTGATATCCTCCTGTCCGTAAACTGTGATATTGATGGTGTTCAAGCCGTTTATCCTGCTGTACGAACCGGGAGTCTGCTCCTGATACGTTACAGTGGCAAAGTCACCCAGGTAGTACAGACGGTCGCCCACCTTGCTCAGAGGGATACGCTCCAGGTCACCCTTAAGATACGGGGTCTTGAGACGTACCAGCAGCAGGCGGTCGTCAAGAACCTCCGTTCCCACTATGCTGTTCTGGAAGTATCGGCCCATAGCCGAGTTCAGGCTCCCAGGGGTCAGGCCCACCGCACGCAATGAGTTGGGATCAAAAGTCACCACCCACTCGAACGGCATTGCGCCCGATGTCTCCACTCCGTCCACACCCTCTATCCTTGAGATAGGCGTGACCAGATGATCCTGGGCATAGCGCACAATCTCGGATGCGGGCATATCGGCGTTTATGGTATAGGAGAGCAGTCGCTTCTTTCCGCGTCCGCCGCCGCCCGACGAACCGCTCACCCAAGGAGCCGATGTACCCTCGGGCAGTTTGTTACGTATCTGACGCAGACGGGTTGCCACGTCAAAACGCGTGGTCTCCATATCGGTCCCCTTCTTGAAACTCAAGTTTATGTTGCCGCCTCCGTAATACGAATAGGCGGTCACGCTGCTCACGCCTGCCACAGTATTGACCGCGCCCTCTATGACCGATGTCACCTCACTTTCAATGACACGGGCCGATCCATGACCGTTAAAGCCTATGCTCAGGCTCAGGTTCTCGCGCAACGGCTGATACTGCACATTCAGCAGTGGGATGCAGGCCGCACCCACCAGCATGAGCACAATCATTATCAGTATTATGGAAAAGGAGTGGCTCTTGGCCGTGCGCTGCACAGGCTGTCCGCCCTTGACCTCTTCCGGTGTATTGTCTTTCATAGGTCTGATTTCTTGTAGATTACATAATAGGCCAACGGTACAAAGAATACGCTCACAAAGGTACCTGCTATCATACCGCTTATGAGAGCCAGCGACAGCGGATACTGCAGGTCGCTTCCCATGTCACCGCGCACCAGGAACGGTGCAATAGCCAGGATAGTGGTGAGCGAGGTCATAACGATAGCCTTGAGACGACGGCTGCCGGCCTCCAGAATGGCATGTTTCAGACCCATTCCGTTCTCCCTCAGACGGTTTATGGTATCCACCTTCAGGATAGAGTCATTGATAACGATACCGCACATAACCACCATACCTATCATGGACATCAGGTTCAGTGACTCGCCGAATATCCAGAGAATACCCAATACGGCGAATATGTCGATAATAAGTTCGCTCAGGATTATGAACGGCTGTACCAGACTCTCAAACTGAGCTGCCAGAATAAAGAACAGCAGCAGTATGGAGATAATAAGCACTCCTATCAGTTCCTTGATCATCTCACGGTTGCTGAAGTATGTGCCGGTAAAGCTCACGTCAAACTTTTCATCCTGATGCACCACCTTCTTGACCTCCTCCATGACGCGGCGTGCCTCCTTGCCCCTTACGTCAAACACCAGAGGATAGAACTCACCGTCCACGCCCGATGATATTGACTTGAGGTCACGGTTACGGCTCTCCTTGAGCAGTATCTCAAGCGGCACACGACCGCCGCGGGTATCGATATAACTGCCCTGGATAAGGTCACGAGCCTCCTTTGTGCCCACACCTATAACCACCGGCATGGATATGTCACCCTTGGAGATACGCAGCACCGAGCTGGCATTCATGGAGTTCTTGAGGTAATTCAGGATCATGTCAAAGCTCACATCATACAGAGCCAGACGCTCCGGATCGGTAATGAGCTCTATGTACTCGTTCCACTCGGCCTGCTGCACCTCGATTCCGGGCAGTGCTGCACGTATTGATGCCAGGATGGTTGAGAGCTGGTCCGGTTCCGGAGTAGAGCCGTCGCTGCGCTTGAGTCGTGCCACCAGAGGAGCCTCGCGGTCCGAGAACAGCATATCGAATATGTTGCCCGATGCCTGACTGCTGTGAACGGCGTCAGGCCAGTTGGAGTGGATATACTCCCCTACCTTGGACTCTATCTGATCTATTTCCTGAGTACCGCCGGCCTTGATGTAGATGATGGCCTCCGACAGACTTATCTCGCGGGTGTGTGACAGAGCGAACTGCTGTGCGCCAACCATGCATGTATACTGCTCCACCAGATCGGGGAACTGCGCCAGTATCTGCTCGCAGCGGCGGTTGTTCTCCTCCACCGAGATACGCTGGTTCCACTCAATATTGACCAGGGTATCGCTGTGCGACAGTTCCGGTAGTTTCTGCTTATCCAACTTGACAAACAGCAATCCTATAAACACTATGGCAGCACCGAATATGCTCCACATGACACCACGGTGACGGAAGAACCAACTGAGTATGGCATCATAACCGCCGGTCATGTTACCCACGCTGATCTTGCTTATGAACTTGTTGGGTGTAAAGCAGGGCTGCTTACGGTAGAACCTGTAATAGAACACCGGTATTATGAGCACCGACACGATAAGGGCCGACAACAGCGTTATGGTAACTGCCATAGCCTCGTCGTAGAACAGTGCACCGGCTATTCCGCTCATAAAGATAAGCGGTATGAATATGGCGCATGTGGTAAGCACCGAGCTCAGCATAGGAGTGAACACCTCCTGGGTTCCGTAAACGCAGGCATCCTGCAGCGGCTCACCCTTGATCCAACGCTGCGTTATGTTGTCGATGGTGATGATGGAGTTATCCACCATCATACCCAAACCAAGCACCAGACCCGACAGGGATATGATGTTGATGGATATCTTAAGCACATAGAAGAACAGGAACGACAGGATCAGTGCCGTGGGAATGGTGATAACCACCAGCAGAGGACTGCGGAAATCCTGCATAAAGAAGAATATGATCAGACAGGCAAACAGGGCACCGAACAGAAGGTTTCGTACCATGTTGTTTATGGAGTAATCCAGCAGCTCCGTCTGGTCACGTGTAACCTGGAACTCCAGGTCGGGATAGTCACGCTCAAAGGCTTCCATCAGTTTCTGAATTCCGTCGCACAGTGAGGCCATGCGGGCATCGGTACGCTTGATGACAGCCAGTGTCACGCACTGATTGCCGTCGCTCCTGACCATACCCTTGACACGCTGCTGCTCCTCACGTACCTGGGCCAGATCCTTGATCTGATAGGTGCGTCCTCCTAACTTGAGCCATACGTTCTCAACATCCTCACGCGTTACCACGCTTGACTCAAAACGTACGTCAAAACGGTACTCGCCGTCACGGATGGACAGGCTACCCAGACTTACGTTAGCACTGCGGATGGCGTTGCTCAGCTGGTTCTCATCGGCACCGATTGCACGCAGCTTCTCCATGTCGGGGATGACAAGCAACTGCGGGAATACCTGTCCCGATATATCCACCATTGCCACCTCGGGGATCTGCTCCAAGCGGCGCACAATCACCTGACGGGTAAAGTCGCTCATCTCCATGAAGCGCTGACTGCTTGTATTCTGGCCCTTCTTGAGCGATACGTTGATAAAGAACGCTGGTATATCGGTGGCGCTGGCACGTGCAATCATGGGGCGTTCCTCGCTCTGAGGCCAGCCCGATGTGGCGCGGTCCACACGCTCGTTCACATCGATAAAGATATAATCGGCATCGGCTCCGTACTCAAATGTCATCTGGATGAGTCCGCCGCCGTCCTTGGCTGTGCAGGTGATATCCTGCAGATGGGGAACCTGCACCAGCTGTGAGCGCAACGGCGACAAAAGCACATCATTGAGCTCACGGGCACTCCGTTCAGGCGATGTCACCTGGACCGTTATCTGGGGTATGTTTATATCCGGCACAAGCGATACCGGCAGCTTGCGAATGGCTGCTATACCCAGGACCATGACCGCTATAAGCACCATGGTCACCGCTATGGGGCGGTTGGTCAATCCCTTGAACATATCATTCCAAGGTTACAGGGGCTGCATCACCCAGGTTAAGATTACCGCTGGTAATAATCAGATCGCCGATGTTGAGCTCGGCGCCGCGATCCTTGTTAGCCTCCACCACATGCTGTGTGGTGTTGGACATGAGCACGTTCACATATGTCCAGACGCTCTGGCCGTCCTCATAACGGAACAGCACCTCCATATTGTCGCGGATAACCACTGCACTCTTGGGAACAACCAGCTGATCGGGTATGCTGTTCTCGATGGTGATGCGCACGTTCATACCGTCCATCAGTGCGTCCGATCCGGGCACCTGTGCGGTAACGGCAATCTGACCGTTCTGGTCAACAGTGGGGTTGATAGACAGCACTGAGCCCTTGAGAACTACGTCGCTGTCCACAAACGGTGACACCAGCACCTGCTGGCCCACCTTTACAAACTTATACTCGGTCTCCAGTACATTAAAGCGTACCAGATAACGGCTGTCATCTATCAGGGTGCACAGCTGTCCGCCCTGCTCATGGACACGTGCCTTGAGGCTGGCCACCTTACCACTGAAAGGAGCCTTCAGGTCACACTGACGGAATGTGCGCTCGGCATTGGCAAGTGACATCTGCGCATCAATGAAACCGGTATTGATATATATCACACGCTTCTGGTCGGCAGGAATACTTGCCGTATCGGCAAGAGTGTATCCGTAATCCAGCAGGCGGTCAGCCAGGTTCATCTCGGCCTTGTCATAAGCCAGACGGGCCTGCTCCAGCTGACGCTGGGGCTGCTCCTTGTCAAGCGATGCCAGGATCTGTCCCTTCTGCACCTTCTGGCCGTCACGGACCTTTATATCGGCAACCGTGCCCTGTGTGGCAAACTGAACGGTCACCTTGCTCTGCGCCTCCAGCTTACCGTTGCACACCAACTGCTTATTGAATACCTTACGCTCCAGCGGAGCTACGGTTACAACATTTTTCTCGGCATTATAATTACCACGGGCCATCTCCGTCTTGTTCTCATCGGACTCTTTGTCTTTCTTACCCTTGCAGCCGCAAATAAGGACAGCAGCCACAGCAAACATCAAAATAGTATTAAAACGTCTCATATAATTCTCAATTTTCAATTATCAATTCTCAATTTAAACTCATCTAACCATTTTATCGAACTCAGCACTGATATCAGTACCTGTAATATAGTCATAAAGCGTAGCCTTACGTATTCCGTAGTAGGATGTCCAGAAATTGGCCACCTTACTCAGGTACGAGCTCACGGCACTGTCACGCTTGTCCTTAAGCTGATCCAGCTGTGTCATGGTCATGCTGCCGCTGCCAAAGTTGCGCAGTGCCAGGTCGTAACTCTCCTCGGCCAGCTGGGCTGCACGCTTGGCTATCTCACACTGGCTGCGCTGGTCGTTGAACGTCATGACCTGAGTATACAGATCCTGACGGAAATCAATCATGTTCTGCTCAATACTGTTACGGGTTGTCAGGGCCTGAGCCTCGGCCATACGTACGCGTCCGCGTCCCTGCCCCCAGTCCAGAATAGGTATATTCAACTGCACGCCCAGCACCTCCTGGTCCTTAAGCTGCACAAAAGTCTCGTTAAACGCATTGGACGAACCCGACATACCGAACCTGGCATTGAACTGAGCCGACAGTCCGCGGTTGGCCTTGGCGCGTGCCACACTCTCCTCGGCCTGTATGCTCTGCACATCCTGCCTTAAGCGGAACGACGAGTTCTGCAGGGCGCGCTCAAGCACATCATTATAATCCAAAGTAATATCCGGAATATCATAATCAATTATAAGGTTCAGATCCGTATCCTCCTGATAGCCTATATAAGAGCACAGGCTGTTCATGTTGGTACGCATGCTCACGCGGCTGGAACTAAGGCTGAGCGAATCGTTCAGCACACGGACCTCGATCTGCATAAGCTGGTCACGGGTAATGGTACCCATCTCAAAACGGGTCTGTCCGGCCACAAAAAGGCGCTTGCCCTCCTCAAAGCTCTTGAGGGCACGCTCATAATTCTCCTTGGCGGTCACACAGTTCCAAAACAGCCTGATGGTGTTCTGGCTAAGTTGCTCCATATTCTCTATGTACTGCCGCTTGGCTATCTCATACTGCTGCGGCTGTGTTTTCTTGTCCCACTTGAACTGGTTGAATCCCCACATACTCTGTGAATAAGACAGGTTGATAGGCTGGGCCACATAAGTGACGGCACGTTTGGGGCTGTACTGATCCAACCGGGACATATCCGTGTAAAGTGTCACCGTACCGCCCGTCCACGGAATGTTCTGACGGAAGTTCAGAGACACCTGATTGTTCATGTTATACTGGGCGCGATAGCTGATTGCGCCAGTGTTGTAATCCTGCAGGGCCACCAGCGAGCGGTTAAACTGCGCCAGACCTGCACTAAGGCTAAGTGAAGGCAACAACTGTGCCTTGTACGAACGATAGCTCCAATAAGAAGCCACAAAAGTGTTCCTGTTACTCATGGCCGATATGGAGTGCTCCTGGGCCAACTCCATCACGTCTTTCATAGTTAGTGTCCTGGGGCCGATAATCTGTCCCCAACCAAGCGAATGTACCAGCAATGCCGGCAACAAAAGCGACACTCTCAGAAAAGGATTTTTCATAAGATTTACTGCAAACAATTTTTATAGTTAATAATAGGTTTTGGCAAATGTAACAAATAAATTTCACTCTGCATGACCATGGACCGAAACAGTGAGAAAACCGTCATCACCCTTAGCCTGGACAAAAACATACTTATGGAACTCACCCGGAGCATCAATGCCGACGCTTACCTTAAGCAAGCCGCGCCGGCCAGGCTCCAGTTCCATTACATCGGCACTGACCGTAGTGCAGTCACACTCCGGAATGAATGTCATCCTGACAGTATCATCCGACCTGTTCCAGAACTTGAAAGCAGTATGGACCGAATCGCCCACAACCGCGTTCCCTACATCCACACTATCCTTTCGCACCGACACGAATCCCGCATCATAATAGCATCCTGACAAAACGGTCAGGCATACTATTGCCGCAAGTAACTTTTTAAACAACTTCTCAGGTTTAGATCTTTCTTTCATATTACTTACCTATTGATTAATTACCAACAACCTGTTGGTTCGGATTGTTCTTCGTCTTTTTTCCACCTACAACACCTATTATGAAATCTTCAGGTATGAATCCCCAGTAACGGGAATCCTGTGAGCTGGTACTGTTGTCTCCAAACGCGAAATAGTAATTATTTTTGAAAGTATGACACGTCATATCTTCAGGTGGCCATAAGCCAGTTTCAAACTCAATCACAGGTCCATAAATGGCACGCCCAATAGAATCAAGTTCAATAGTTACACCTTTTTCAGGAACATACATGGGACCAAAGTTCTTGATTGTCCACATGGGTCTTGTAAAGGGCATAGTTGCCATTGACGTAGTACGCCACAGAATGCTGTCCGGTGTGTCATGAATCTTCATTTGGTTTTCAAGTACACCAATAGTTCCCTTATAGTTATTGTTCCATACTATGCCTTCTTTTACGCCAATTGTATCGCCAGGAACGCCAACCACACGTTTGCAATAAACAAAATTAATCTTGAACTCAATAACAGTCCATTGTCCATATCCCAGAGGAAAATTAAAACAGATTACATCACCAGGTCTAATTTTTCTAAGTCCGGGCAAACGGAAGCACTTTAAAGGTGCATGATCTTCAAAATTGAATGAGGTGTATATTCTGGGACCGAATAACAATTTGTCCACCCATACATTATCTCCTGGTACGAGTGTAGGCGCCATAGATTCTGAAGGAATTTTGAACCTGTCGGCAATAAAAATACGTCTGCCATAATGCAAAGCAATCACAACCAGCAGGCACATCATTATCTTCCAGATTCTATTAACCAATCTGTCCCAAAAAGAATCTTCTTCAGTCTTCATTATTTTCCTCTATTTCAGTTAAGTAACTGTTTTTTAACTCCCTTATTTCAGCCCGTAGTTTTTCTGTTCTTATTGATTCCACCTTAGGAACAAAGTTTTCCACGACATCCGTCATTTCCAGAAAGCGAGCTGTATCGCCCTCCTCATAGTACAGTTTTGTCAACAACACAAGCGGATATAGCCTGTTGGGAACCATATAAAAAGCATGTTTGTAACGTCCCTCAGCTTCACGGTACTTACCTTGAGCCAGGCTGTTGTTTCCCATGACATTCCAAAACATCGGGTCACTACTGATTCTTGTTCCAATCATTAGAACTGAATCACTCTTTTCATACAATCCTATTTTATTCAAAGAATGTCCATATTCAAAAAGGAACTGAGGATTATCTTTAAAAAAGGTCATCAGAGTATCGCATTCCTTCACATAATTATCATAGTATTCGCTATTATACCAAGGCTTTGCCTTTTCCCATAATCGTAAAGGCTTCTCCACTTGACTATTATTTGGCTTAATTACTATGCATAGGCCTCCTATGACAATTATTACAGTTAATATATTAATCAATCGCTTAGGCTGACATGTTTGCTGATCAATCGTATAATCAAGTTGATCACAATCACACAGTTTAAGATCCATTACGCATAGAAGTGTCAAGGCTATAAACAACAACTGAAATTGCTGTAAACGAAGAGGATAATAAAACGTCGCAAAAACAGCAAATGTGATTAGTCCGCACCCCCAAAGAGTTTTTCTTCTGAAAGAAATAACAATTGCAAGAATAACGATAAAAAGCAATATGAACATGACTAAAGGACCACGTTCAACACCTATGAATAGATAATCGTTAAATGAATCGTTTGGACAATCCGCTGACATTCTATCATGCTCACCAATTGATTTCCAATCCAAATCAGAGCTACCATTCTTTTCTATTTGCTTTTTGAAATATATAGCTTGAGCATTTCCATAGGTTCCTCCAAAAGAACCTATTCCAGTTCCCCTCCACCCATTTGTGCATATCGAGTAAATGTTTATCTTATTCATAAAAAAGCGTCCATCTGCTGAAGGTTTTTTTATGAGATAAACACCTGATATAATTATGCAACAGCCAAGAAGAATAGAAGTCCAATTCTTTTTAATTATGTATTTCGCTTTTGACTTTAGATGATCTGTTTGAATAACAAGGAATGACAATCCACAACATAAAGCAAGAATTGCACTACGGCATAATGTTGATGATATCATGATCAATGCTGCACAGATAACAATAATAACCATTCTATATAGAATTGTAGACAGCATTGTTCTACTGTTCAAGGATCTGTAATGGATTGCATAGGCAACAAGCAAACTAACACATACGGCAAGATAACCTCCATAAGAACCGGAACCATCGAACGATCCACAAACGTATAATGGATTATTGTAAACAAAGCCCCAAAAAAGTTGTTTGACTCCTACAAAACATTCTTTTAAACAGGTTAAGGCTATGAAAAAGATAAAAGAATACAAAAGTATGGACTTGTACACTTTTGTCATTTTATTTATTCGCGATTGATCATACATATAATTGTGTCTATTATTTGATATTAGTTTAGGGTATATTTTCCCCTCCATTATCAATCAGGCCACGAATTCTTTTGTCAAAAAGTAAACGAATATCAAGGTTTCTCAATGGATCACCAATAGAAACTATCTCATCATTGGAATTAAGCAAGAAAGATGTGTATAGAGAAGGAATCTTATCTATTTTATTTTTTTTCAAATAATGATCAGAAGCATCATATATTACAACAACGTTCTTAATATTCAATTGATTAATCATATTCTGAGTTTCTTCTATTGAACGCTTCTGTAGAACACATAAATAAATGACACTGTCAGTATTAAATGAATCCACATACTCCGATGCTGCATTTAGATAATTAGCAAGACATTTGGTACAAACAAGGGAATCAACATATGAAACAATTTTTATTTGAGCCTTTACCGGAGAATATCTTTCAACAGAATCTGTCAGTACTGTTCCTCCACTTAAATAATCTATTTTACGATACATTAAACTGTTCATAATAGATCTTGGAGAGTGCCCACAAGCTGTTAATAACAATAATAAGACAGAAATAATATGATTTCTATATTTAATCATAAATAATCCTTTAGGCTAACTTTATATAATTTCTCATTTGATAGATCACAACCGTATAATGTTTGATTACTTTCATTATAAGTAATTCTATGCATCGCAACATTTGCGGTAAAACCCTTAATAAAGTTGCCCTCCCAATCAAACATCAAAATCTCAGTCTTTACTTCATCATCCGGATTTGCTATTACTCTAGCACAATAATTAACAAGGAAAAAATCTTTCGAAACAGCACCATCACCAAAACAATAACTAGAAGGACTATAATTAATATTTTCAATCACTTTATCTTCAAAAGTCCTAGATCCCAGCTGATGGACTGCATAATATCGCATACTGTCTACATCAAAAAATAGAATATAATCCATATTCTGCATAGGTTGAACGATTACATTTCTTTGAGGATGTTTTTTTAATCCACCCAAATATTGTGCTAATACATTAACTCGATTATCTCCTTCTATAACATCCTTAAACGCAGGTATTCTAACAGCATCTAACCCCTCTTCCTTAATGAGATAAAGAGGTTGAGTAGCTTTTTCATTGAGAAGTAGCGGTTTTACAAAAACAAAAGTTTTTGTTATGTCATTATCTAACAACGATATACGACCTTCTGCCGGACCAATGCAAAAAGTACGGAAAGGCACAACAGCTTCAGACTGCTTTATAGACTCCGTTACATTTATCTCCTTCAATATGGTCATATTATCAATCACAGGTAAATACAACTCATCGTCCCTAATATAAACCTGATCTCCAACAAATTGTGGAGATATGAACTCATTATTCGCTCTTCCTCTTGAACCTATAGATGCAATCAAACAATCATTATTAACATCATAGATTCTAAGCTGACTGGAAGGATCTTTTACCGTAGCAAACAAATAATCTCCAAAAGATATAATATCATCAATACCAATAGGACATGAATCGAGTTGTTCCGGAATTAGAGCATATCTGGGAGTATCAAGAAAATCTATTTCCTTAATATCGTTTTCATAATAAACAGGTTTACAACTCGCAGTAAAACCCAATAACACTATCATTAGAATCTTAAAATAATAACGAGAAACAGACATATCTTTTAAATGATTGTTTGCTAATTGATTAATATAGGGTAAAGATGATGTAAAATCATCTATCTGTTTTTCATCATCTCTACCCTAATGAATAATATCTTTAAATAGACATCTAACGCTAAGCGTTTAGACAAAATAGAGGTATATATTCTCGCCAAGAATATGTTCAACCATTGCCCAGCTTGTTATAACTCTACAGGTTGTTTGAGGGTTACCATGATACCAATCTCCAGAACATACACTTGCATGTGTAGTATGGCTAGAATTTGTATAATAGGTAGATGAATCAATATAAACATATCCGCCATCATCACCCCACTGAGCATTATTATCAGCCTTAATTATATAGCTCGCTTCAAAGTAACCACTAGGATGTTGTATGTCTATTAATTGCGGCATATTCTGCCTTCTCCATGTATCAAACCAATCATCTTGAGTCAGAGCTTCAACATTCTCTGAAATAAGATTATTGTTCATTTTCTGACTAGCCCAGACAGCAATAGCAGAAACTATCATTAAACACCCTAATAATAATTTTGTTCTCTTCATTTTTTTCTTAGTTAGTTCGGTTAAATAAAGTTGCGGATTATTCTCATTTCTATTTATCAGAAAACCCATATCCGCATATGGGAAATAACAATCAAATTAATTCATTTTTTTACCTTTGCATTATTCATTTTTAAGGGTTACACTTAAGAAATGGATGGAAGGGGTATAAATGGTGCGACTTTGCAAGGGTTTTGACCATTATACCCCTTCACTTATCCAAATCCAATAATAATCTCGATGTGTATGAACACTTTGTGCCTTACCACCATTCAATATCTCCACTCTCTCTAATAATGAATGGACGCTCATTTTGACCACGGGTATAATTGCGCATCCAGAGTAGAGTGTTGAGAGGAATACCATTATAATGTAACGAATTGCCCTCTGCTTTTTTGAAGCCCAATGAGTGCCATGTCTTTCCGTTAAAATACAACAGCTCGTATTCATTGCCAGGGCAAACATCATTATCATCACTACGGGGAGAAATGCTTACGTAACCTACATCAGTAGGCTTCCCCATATCCATTCCAACCCAGTTGCCGTTAGGCTGGTTGATTTCAAAGTTTGAGAGCAGATTACCATCATATGCACGTTCTATGGCATCCTGACCAGCCTCGGGATTAGCAATTCCTTTATGGTTCAATCTGTTTCCATCCCTGTCATAGAATGATATCTCAGATATGCTGCCCCACGAACCATCGGGCGTTAAATAACGCCAGTAACGATAAGGACGACCTGCATTCAGTTGTATTTTATCAGGAATATCAGTACGCTCAATTGTGTAAAGAGTAATCGCATCCCTGAAGTCAGGATAGTCTGAACATTGAACCTTTCCACCCAAAATACGACGACGCATATCTACTACATTATATGATTCGTAGTATTTGCGACGTAAATCCATACTCACTTTTACGGGATTATCACTGCCATCAATATACTCGATATGCCCATCCTTATACAAGATAAAAGGATGACTTATTGGAACAAAACTAATACCATTATAACCCAATGCAATATATAGCATATTTCGGCCCATTTTCTTAAAGCAAGCCTTACCATTTTTAAGAACTCCAAAATCCAACAATCTCCAATCTGGACCATTGGAATTTACAGCCATAGCTATGTAAACGTATTTCTTATCCTTAAGATTTTTTGTAAGAACCTTATCAGTTTCAACTTGTATGTCCGATACAACATTGTATTTATTTGTAACATCCTTTTGGCATACTTCAAATGGATGTACATATTTGGCAGTATTGCGATATTTTACAACATCATGATCTATTTCATAAGTATTTCGAAAAACCTTAGGAATGCGCTCATATGGATAGAACTGAAAGCCCGCCCCCATAATAAGAGAATTAATGGTTACCTGTTCACGCCCGCGGTCATCAAGAAAAGTATACCAACTATGGCCATCGCTATTACGTCCCCACGTGGGTACGTTATCGACTACAGCAGGAAATCCAAGACTGCGGAAAACAGCAGTTCCCATAACTACATAATCATAACAACTACCATAAGTCATCCTTACCCACGTGGCTGCACTACGCATAGGTATACTGCCGCGATCCTCCCATATGACACGATGTCCTATGTCTGATAATTTTGAGTGCAATTCATTGCGTACTATCTCAATAGCACCATATATAGTGTTTCTCTCAAAGTCATCAATAGGTATAGTTCTTAGACTGTCGCTGTAATGATCTGAAAGAGTATCTCGCCATGCATCAAGACTCTGACGATCAATCACTTTATAGGGCAACAGCCAGTCACGGAACTCCTCATATGAAAGATGTTTGGCCCAAGGCCTGGTGCGCCACTGGTTGAATGCGTGGTCTATGCTGTAAATCAGATAATCGGCGGTCATCACCTCTACATCCGATACAACACTTCTGGTTATTCCGGCAAACTGAGTATCGCCAATTCGGCGCAATGTATCGCGCTGCCAGTCGGGACTGGGACCTGTGCCAAGGATTTCCAAAGCCTTGCTGTAATACTTGTTTATTGCGGCCGTGTCACGATACGAGTAGTGAGCCGGCATATTGGCAATAAGATATTTGGCTGCTTTCAGTTTAAGGGGATCCTTGTCCTCGGTACGATAGTGGCGCAGAACAGCTTTGAGTTCCCCTTTATTATCACCTGCTGCTTTCAGGGCGTAGTGAAGATAAATGTCATCTTTACTACAGCCTCCGAAAACAAGCAGTGATAAAGATGCAAACAAGAAGAGTTTTGGTCTGAATTTTAATTTTATCATAAGGAGTTGTTTTTCCATTTATCAAGACTGCCCGAACTGAGAGTGTCTGCGCTCACGTACTCAATACGGGAGTCCTTGTGCAGGATAAATGGTTCAATTATTGGAATTAGTTCTTTACCGTTATAGCCCATAACCTGGTAGAGTACTTCACGGCCCATGTCATGGAATTCGGCCTTGCCGTGTCTGATGACTCCAAAATCCACTATCTTCCATGGATTCTCATCATTACGCACTGCCGATGCTATGTAGACATATTTGTCTTTAAGCTGTTTCTTTACGCCCTTTTCTATGGGAATGGACAGGTTGCTGGTTAAGAAATACTGCGAAGTGACATCTTTCTTGCCTAACTCAAACGGATACTGATACTTGGCATTCTTTCTGTACTCCCAACGTTCCTGATTGATGGCATAAGTATTTCTGTACACCTTGGGACCACGATCATAAGGGAAGAAACTGCCTCCGATCTGTGTAGCAAGATCCCACTCGGATGTCAGCTGTTCACCACGGTCCGAATAGATAACGTACCAATGTGTTGCTGCGGTTCCTCGACTGCCTACCGGTGTCTCGTCAAGCACGGCCGGTACACCTGCGCTGCGGAAAACGAGTACCGCAGTTCTGGCATAATCTGGAATATCGCCAAATGTCTGAGCTACAAAAAGGTGTGCATTTATCAATGGCAAACCGGCACGGGTATAGAGACCATAGCGGTTCAGGCCATGATATGCATCATTGCGGAGCATGTCGGCCGTAGCAATTGTCGTATTATACTCCACATCGTTTTTGATGGGGTGCTCAAGGCCACTGCCAAAATGTGCAAGTAATGTATCACGCCAGGCATCAAGTTCCTGTAATTCCATTACCTTGTACGGAAGAAGCCACTCCAGATACTCGTCAAAAGTTATCTGACTGGCCCACGCACAGGTATCCCACTGGGCATAAGACTTGTCAATGTTCGCTATCAGAAAATCCGCCTTTATTATCTGTGCATCAGGCACGGTATGGTTAGGCAGTTCCCGGAATTCCCTATCAGTTATTACAAGAAGGCTGTCGCGATGCTGTTCCGGGGTTAATGACTTGTCGGCCAAGATCTTTGCTGCACTATCATAGTATCGGTAGATATCATTGCCGGCATATGAGTAATGAGCAGGCATGTTCTCTATCAGAAACTCGGCCGCACGGAGTTTATCCGGATTCGGATCAACCGTACGATAATGGTTCAGCACGGTCTCCAACTCTATTCTGTTGGAGCCGGCTGAATCAAGAATCTCATCAATGTGTGAGCCTCGTACGCAACCCATCATCACGACTGTTGCTGCAAACAAGGAGGTCCAATGAAGATTTTTCATCTCCACACTTCAAATTAATATTAACCTAAATAAATAACTGAACTGATTTTTTATTGTATGGAGTATTCTCCGTAGTAGCTTTTTCCGTTTGAAAGTGTCAGTAACAGGCTATATGAACCCGGATCGGTAGACACCTCTAAAACAAGAATGTTGCCAACACTGGAATCTGACCATACCTGTCCGCCTTCCAAGTCCTCCACCTCGGCGCTGATACCAGTAATGTCAGGCTCAGCCGATATTGTTACTACACCATTGTAGTACGAGCACTCAGGATATACCTCAACATTTAACGCGCGTGCACGCGGGCGAGGAATCTTGATACGGGGATACGGTACGATTGGAATATCATCCGGTTCGGGTTCATCATCATCTGCCAAGACTACAGTAGGTAAGCTGGTCATCAATGCCAGCAACATCAACAGGAATAACTTCAGGTTCTTTTTCATAAACATTTAAGTGATTAGGTTCAGTGCAAAGATAGGACCTCCCAGACTTACAGCCAAAAAAATAGGCAATTATAAGTCTGACAAGCGACTTTGTAATTGCCTAATATTCAGTTATTTGTATTGGGGCGTTTTACTTTTTATCTGACACGCCCCAAAAAGATGGTTTTTACACCCTATTTTGTATGATAATCTACCAAATGTTATTTAATGTTTCCCACAATTCCTCCGAATTGCGCTTGACTTTCTTCAAAAGACGCGATTTTAACTGATAGATGTTTTGCGGAGTCTCATTAATGATAACACTTACTGATTTTGATGACAGACCGGCAAACGAGAATCGAAGCAACTGAAGTTCCTTTTCAGTAAGTCCGAAATCCTGAGCGGACAGGCGGGTCATTATGCCATCGTAAGACTCGTCAATGAGTCCGTCAAGTTTCTTGACATTCTCCGGAGCCGTATAATCCTTAATAAGTCCGTTTATGGTAACCTTAAGTTGCTGTTTTGTGATCTTATCCTGACTCTCCGAGTCAAAATACATTGAATAGAGGCGGTTTGACATATCATGACGCTCGCGGAACTGGCGGCGGACCTCATTCTTGAGATGCTCTATCTTGTCTGTATTTATGTGGTTTATGGCCGAAAGCTCCTCTACAACCGCAAGTGAATCATAAAGTTGTTCCTGCATATGTTTCTTTTTATAATGATAGGTAACCATCACTATCACTATAATAAGCATGAAAATCAGCACACAGAGAACAAGTGTAGTACGCGCATGCCTGTTTTTGAGCTGTTCATTCTCGGCAAAGACCCTGTAATGCTCTTTCTGGACGCCCAAAATAGGTTGGTTTAAAACCTTCCTTAAGCTTTCATTCTGCAGAGAAATATAATTGCGGTAATACTCCAATGATTTGTCAGCCTGTCCTCGGCTGTCTGCAAGTAAGAAACTGACATAACTGAGATAAATTGAATCTCTTGCAGAAAGCTTACAATTCCATGCTTCCTGCAGATACGAGTCCGATTGAGCAAAATCTTTTATCGAGTTATGGTACAAAGCCATCAACTCAAGATAGTTTACACGTTCATAGTTATATTGTGCCTTGGTGATATTATCTTTAAAAACATCGGATGAAAAGTCGGAATCCTTAAGAAACAAGGAACAGAACAGCCTGTCGTAAACAATGCTTGAACACAAATCAGTATCGTCATTCTGAATAGCCCACTTTTCTATAACTTTCAACAATGAATCCCCTTTATGATAGTCATGTAAATCATTTTTGCATCTTGCTATATCATACAATGCATATATATGATGGGCTTCCTTTCCCGCTTTTTCAAAATAATCGGCACTCTTTCGGAAATACTCTTCGGCACGATGATAATCGTATGATTCATTGAACAGGTCTCCCAATTGTGTATACAACAATCCTTTCCAATAATCATTGTCAATTACATTGACCAGCATCTCGGCCTGCGCAAGAGCTACAGCCGCATCCGTAAATTGCTTGAGCTCCATATAGGCGCAACCAAGATAGTAATAGGAAAGGAATCTGTTATCCAGATTATTGCTTATGGAGTAATAGCGGGCAGCCGTCAGGATAAGGGAATCGCTGGTAAACGGCTGGTAGTTCTTAAACTGTGCCTCTGAATATAAAAGCGCGTAACGGGCCTTGCGTTCCTTTCCTCTTAAACTATTGGAATCTATCAGATTCATCAGTGAGTCCGCTAATTCGGCATCACTGTTAATTATAGATTCGACATTATTCATAAGAGCGTCAATTGCGCTGCCGCTCCTTATTTTTCCGTCATTAATTCGGCTACATCCTGTAACTGCAAACAATGCGACAGCCACAACTGCAGCCCATATCTTTACAAACCTATCACTATTCATAGACTATGAGCAACTATATTAACAGCATCCGGAAAACCGGATTCCCATTAATGAACCAGCATCAAAAGTACAATGAAATCATTAAAAAGACAAATTATCGTGAATAGGTTATTTCTGATTCCAAAACAGCGATTTCATCACGTAAAAGCGATGTGTTTTGAGACTCCACCTTTGCCTTGAAAGATCTGATAATGCCTGCCATTTCCATAAAATGCAGAGTATCTCCCTGGGCATAATACAGTTTGGCCAACAGGCAGAGCGGGTAAAGACGGTTTGGCACCATACTGAATGCATATTTGTATCGCAGCTCGGCTTCACGGTACTTGCCCAAAGCAAGGCTGTTGTTTCCCATCACATTCCAGAACATAGGATCATTGCTGTGTTCGGCCCCAACCATAAGAACCGAATCACTCAGTTCATAATTGCCGTTTTGATTTAAAAACCTTCCGTAAATAAACAATGTGGAAGCATCATATGTTGTTTGATCCATCCATTTCTGTTCATTAACAATGATACGCCTGGCCCTACTGGAGCACAAACTTTTCATACTGACAGAATAAGGATTAAATCCCCTGTCAAGCCCATTCTGACCATATTTATCAATATACTGTGATCCCAAAAACACGCATAAAAACACAAAGAACGCCGATGTTCCAAGTCTTTTGTCACACTCATTATTGGCCGATGCCAGAAATAGTACTGACATAAATACGAGCATATCTATCTCAAGCGGATAAGAGAAGAAAGCGAAAACCGACATGCATATCAGAGGATATAACCAGTAACTGTCACTTTTGTATAGCTGGACCAAAGCTGCAACAATAAGTAGAATAAAAACAATCATTGCCACCGGACCGGCTTCGATCCCCATCCTGAGATACTCGTTGAAGGCATAAGTTGGACAATCGGCTACCATGCGGACTCTCTCCGGAATATTATCTGTTTTAAAGTTCCCTGCTTCGTCATACAGGTATTCCTCAAACAATCCGGCCTGAGCCCTGCCGTAAGCTCCCGAGTAATTGCCCAATCCTACCCCATGCCAACCATTCTCCTTGATCATTCTCAGGCCCACTCTTGCCATCAGCAGCCGGCCATCGGCCGAAGGTTTCTTGTAAATGTACGCTCCCACGCATATCATTACCGCAGCTATAGTTATATAGGTCCAGTATCTTCGCAACAAAGCCACCACCCTTTTGTTCCTTAATCCCAGGACTAGCATAGCTATTCCGAATGACAGGATTGAGGCTCGGCTTAAAGTACATGGCAGCAGAATAAGAGCAAGTCCCGCAATTACGATATACGTTATTTTGATCCATTTGCGAGGTTCTTTGAAATATGCTGCCACCAACAGGGTTGAACAAACGGCCAGGAAACCACCATACGGACCCGAATTTGAAAACGATCCCACACAAATATCCTGGCCGTTGTTCTTACCCAAATTAGTCAACAACTGACTATAACCCAAATACTCCTGATATACACATAGAGTAGCGATAACCCATATAAAAACGAATGAACTCCATTTATGGCTCAGTCCAAACATGATCCTGAACAGACAGTAAGCCATTAAAAACGGCTCTATCAGAACCACGATTACGCTGCTACCTGTTTGAAAGGAACCGTATGCAGCATATATCAATGCCACACTCAAGAGGACAAACAGCCCGTCAACAATGTTCAGAATCCTCATATTGGGTCAAAATGGTTCTTACAGGTCTCAAAAAACTGATCGGCATAAAGGAATCCTCCATATTCAACTCTGTTTAGAGAATCTGTCACAAAACCCCAAACTCCAGTGGAAAACATCATCCAATCATTCTTAATCCTAATGGAATCATCAGATGACACAATTACATTATAACTGTCACCAAACCACTCATGATATTCATCAATCTTTGTCAGATCCGAGTCCGATTTCATGTGATACACCAAAACAGGCTTTTCCAAACCAATTGAATCAATTAGAAAGTCCGTAATAGGTTTTAATGCTTTCGATGTGCACGATGCACACGACTGCGATTCCAGATATACCATTACTCCTCCACCCTGACATAAATCCATAATCTGAATCGATGCATCAAAAGAACAACTATCAGCAGTTGTTACCATCGCCGGCTTTTGCTGTCTTTCACTAATATCTTTTTGCACCAATAGAAGAGTTGATACCGTAAATATTAAAAAACCAAATAGAACGTAAAGTACCACGCTCAAGAAACCTGCAAAAACTCTAAGTATAAACATAATCTTACAAACCTTTATCAACAGTAAATGACAATAAAACCGGATTATTGAAAGGTTGTGCTTTCATAGTCTCATAAATCTCCCTTCCTAACGGAGACAACTCATCCCAATCATCAATGATTGACTCAGCTTCATCTTCAACTATTTCGACAAATGTGTTACCCTTTACATAATAAGGATTAACATCTATGTTAGTTCCTGGTATCTTATACGACCTACATACTAAGCTATCACCACATTTGATAATTGCTACTTCCCTTGATATTTCATATTCCTCTGGAAAACACCAACAAATAGTCTTTGTATCAAACAATGAAGGGTAATGGAAACCTTTACAGTAGACTTTTTGGTCGTAATAATCGTTTTTTAGCGTAAGATGACGTTTTTCTAAGTTTTTTGCAATTTTCTTTGGAACTCTCCATTTTGGAGTTACAACAAACGATTCTATCGTTTCAAATGAATAAGTCTTTTCATCAAATTTTATTATTTTGCTGCTATACAAATCGTTAACAACTACAACTATATCACCATTGATTCTTGACATATCACGAGTTAAGAAACAAAAATCTCCATATCCACCTAATTCATAACAACGTTTCACTATTTCTCCATTAATTGTAGAAACCACACATAGTCCTCTATACACTTCTTTGTATTCTTTATCTTCCCAAAAACTGCAATTGACTAATAATTCTTCATTGTTGAGAACAATCATACCATCACAAGAGAAATCTATATCAAAAGAACCTACAAAAGACATCGATGGGACATTGTACTTCATTATTTTCTTATCAGCATTAACATATAATAAAGAAGATCTTTCATCATAAACAAAATCATTTATTTGAATGTATTCTCCATATCCACGTCCTTTTGCATTAAGAATAGAAACGACCGTATCTCCTTGCATACAATATATTACATCGCCTTGATTACCAAGAAGAAATGTGTATTCTCCATTTTCAACCATTCTATATATTCCATCCATTGGAACAGAACATTTTATAGGTATAATATCTACTTCTGACGTTTGCAGATTCAATTCTAGTTCCTCCACTACATCCAAGTCTACAACACTATATTTGTGTTGATTACATCCCCACAATAGCATTACTGATAAAAAAGATATAGTAATAAAACTATGGGGCTTTAAACAAAACTGAACTATATTCATATTACTGTAACTAAATCATTAAAGATTAACTGACTATCGTGAATATAAGTCTCACGATAGTCAGTCCTTTCAAATTACTTAAACTTACTTATAAGATATTGTGCTATACTGGATGACAATGCTTGTGCTAAGCCACCTGCTGCACGTAAAACATCACAAATCAAATCTTTTATTTCAGCAATATACGAACAAGTAGAATTAGTGTTCATTCTACAAGTACCACCAACTTTGAAATTACAATTATTAATAGGTTTTCCTTTAGCGTTTGTTTTATTTTCGGCATTACCTATTATAAGAATATGCGATACAGCATCATTAAAAACGACATATGGAGCAGTACCAAACTTCTCATTGGCATAGTCAACATTGTTTGCATTATTGCCACTACCATTATCTCCATCCTGGGATAGAGCTTCAACGGTAGACTCGGTGAGAGACTTTACTGTAGATGTGTTATTAGCATACAATGCAAGACCAACAGCAAGCATAGCAACACAAGAAAGGATATACAATCTTTTTTTCATAGTAGTAATTTTATGGTTTAAAGTGAATAAATGTTTTTTAAATAATTAATAATCAAACTTTTAATGATCTAAGACAACTATTATCAAAGGACCGGTTAGGATAGGTAATAATCTTTGCTGTTTTAAGTTTTAAGGTTAAACATTGGAACCGAATTGGGAAGGCGTCCAGCAGAGTACTTTGCAAGGGTGGCACTGCCTCATATCTTCTTTCTTTACAGTCCCGGTTAATTCTCTCTTTGTCTGTTTTCTAAATTTCTCTGTCATGAGCGGCTTTGAACGGGCCCCTTGCAATTTACCCGTCAAAGCGCTCAAAACAGATTTAATGCGTAACGCTTTACGCACGGTTGTGTTAATCATGGTGGTTTCAATATGCCACAACTTTGCAAACAAGGAACTCTTGAATGAGAAACACATATAGTATTAGATTATATTTGTCTGTTTACAAACATGTTTCCTTAAACATGCATGGCAAATATATGGGTGCTCAAAAGAGAGTTCCTAACATTTGATGAACTTTTTTCAAAAACGGCTAATAATCGTCCAATTTTTTGACACTTCATGTGAAAGTAGTACGTATCTTTGAGGAAAAACATACTGATTCAATGGCAGCTAATAAGATGGCGACGCTGGCCAAGGATACGGCCATTTACGGAGTAAGCAGCATAGTCGGCAGATTTTTGAATTATCTGCTTGTCCCCATTCATACCAAGTTTATCAGTCCTGAGAGCGGAGGTTATGGAATTGTGACCGAGATGTATGCTTGGGCTGCCTTATTGTTTGTCCTTCTCACATTCGGAATGGAGACCACGTTCTTCAGGTTTGCTAACAAGGAGGGCGAGAACGAGTCAATGGTTTACAGTACTGCTCTACGACTGGTTGGCGGTGTAGGATTATTGTTTCTGGTTTTGGTATTCTGTTTCCTTGGCCCTATTTCTGGATTGCTGCATTACTCCAATCATCCGGAGTACGTAGCATGTTTTGCCATAATTGGAGCTCTTGATGCATTCCAGGCCATACTGTTCAGTCGTCTGCGCCAGCAACACCGGCCCATTAAGTTCATGACACTAAAGATGGCGTTTATCATACCTAACGTTCTGCTTAATATCGCTGTATTCTGGCTCATGCCCAAGTTGTTTGGTACGTTCCCGGGCTTGGAGGATATATATATAAGGTTCAACTATGGTGTAGGACTTATATTCTTTGTAAATCTGCTTTGTACATTCTGCGTTACTTTTGGTTTCATTAAGGAACTAAAGGGCATATCGTTTGGTTTTGACAGAAAGCTGGCACGACGCATGTTGGCTTATGCATGGCCTATACTTTTATTGGGATTGGTGGGAATACTGAATCAGGTATTTGACAAGATCGCATTCAAACATTTAGTAACAGATCAGGATTATGGTCAGGTTCAATTGGGCATATATGGTGCTTGCTGTAAGATTGCCATGATATTGGCATTGCTCACCCAAGCATTCAGATACGCTTATGAGCCTTTTGTTTTTGGAGGATCAAAAGACAAGAACTCATCTGATACTCTGGCACAGGGTATGAAATACTTTGTGATATTCGGTATTCTGGCATTCCTGGGAGTGATGTTCTACATGCCCGTATTCCGTTATCTGGTTTCCAATCATGCTTATTGGGTAGGACTCAAAGTAGTCCCTATTGTAATGCTGGCAGAGTTGTTCATGGGTATCTACTTTAACCTGTCATTCTGGTACAAGCTTATTGACAAGACATGGTGGGGTGCCGTGATGAGCGGCATAGGAGCTGCCGTGATGATATGTATCAACTGGATTTTTGTTCCCAAATACGGCTACATGGCCTGCGCATGGGGCGGATTTGCAGGTTACGGTACATGCATGCTCCTGTCCTATTTCATCGGTCAGAAAAAAAGTCCCATTAACTATCCGCTCATGGACATTTTTAAGTACGTACTGCTGGCAGCTGTTCTGTACGTTGTCTATCTAGGTGCAAAACCATTACCCACCTGGCTGGCACTGATAATCAACACGGTACTCATCGGCATCTACCTGGTATACCTCGTTAAGAAAGACCTGCCACTCTCAAGCCTCCCTGTCATCGGCAAGTACTTACGCAAATAAGAAATAAGATATGAGACAAAACACCAAAAGCTGGCTCATTTTAGGTGCCGGGCTTCTTTTTATCCTTGTTATGGCAATTATTTCCTTTGTTCATGAACATGACGCAAGTGGTTTATATATTCTAGGATTTCTCTTATTGCTAATAATAATAGGTTATGCTTTAAGTAAATGGTCCCGTGATTTCAAAAAACTGATGGACTCACTACCTGCGGATAGCAAACTCATTACACAACATATTGCTGCTATAGATATAGGACACTACCGTTTTATATACAGAGTATATGATAAGGAAAACACCAATGATCATATAAACAAGACATACATTACTATGGAGGTTGGTATTCCTTTTCCATCAGGAAATGATGTTGACCGTGATTCTATGGTTAAGGAAGCTATTAAAAGAGATTTACAGGATATTATTGACCGTTTACAAAAAGAGGGACTGCTTACTCTGTTCAATCCTATAGTCAAAGACAGCAATGAACGTGAAAATAAAGAAAACAAGGATGAGGAACCAATAATATGGACAGGACAGCCGTTTGCGTTGGAGTTTCTCTTCAAGAAAGCTACACCTTCATTATTGATTGAGTTACAGAAAAACATAATTGATATTATCGGCAAATACAATCTTCAAGATTATTCCTGGTTCGTCTGTAACTTTACATCTATTGGAAAGGAGTATCGGTACCACAAAGGAAATCTGCTTCAAAGCGCAGTTCTTTTAAAGCATAACCTTGATAAACTATATCTGAACTACAAACAGTTTTATAACAACTGGACTCAAGAGATTGATACATCTCTGAATGAAGATGAATATAAGGAGTTATACAATGCAGCCTCACATAACAGATGCAAGCCTTCTCTTTTCTTAAAGGATATGGCAAAGAGAACAAAGGATATGTTCAAGGGGCTTAACAATTATACGGTTTCAATTGCAAAGGATGACTCTGATGGTTTTAGTGTCAATTTAACAATACGTGAAATGGAATCTGCCAGCACATATAATATAATTGCATCCGACGGATTATGGTGGTTTTTCTCAATAGGTCGTTTTGATAACATATATCCCATAACCTTTGATGATGAATCTTCGGCATGCGGATTCCTTCTTACAATCCTACAAGGATACGCCGGACAGAAAATTTGACAAGAGGGGACTGTCCCTATTGTGTTATTTAGAGTGCAGCGCGGATATCGGCTGCAATCTGCTCGAATTCAGCGGGAGTGAGTTTTAGTTTGGGATTGCTAAAGAGCATATCCTTCTCACTCTGCATTGGGATGAGGTGGATATGGGCATGGGGGACCTCAAGACCCAGCACGGCCTCACCTACCTTGATGCAGTTAAATACCTTCTTCTGAGCTGCGGCAATCTTCTTGGCAAAGAGCTGCAGGTCGCACAGTTCCTGATCGGTCAGGTCAAACAGATAGTCAACCTCACGCTTGGGGATGCACAGGACGTGACCCTTAACAAGCGGGTTGATATCCAGGAAAGCAAAGCAGTTCTCGGTCTCTGCTATCTTGTAGCAAGGTATCTCACCTGCAATGATTCTGGAAAAGATGGTCATAATGAGATCTCCAGTATTTCAAAACCTATCTTACCGCTGGGAATGGTAATCTCAACGGTCTCACCTACCTTGTGGCCCAGAAGACCCTTGGCGATGGGAGTGCTGCTTGAAATCTTGCCGCTCTTAAGGTCTGCCTCGCTCTCAGGAACGATGGAGTAAACCATAGTGGCGTTATTCTTGGTGTTGCGCAGCTTAACCTTGGTCAGGATCTGAACAGTTGATGTATCAATCTTGCTCTCGTCAATGATCTTGGCATCGGCAATCTGTGACTTGAGCTGTGCAATCTTAGCCTCGAGCATACCCTGGGCCTCCTTGGCTGCATCATACTCGGCATTCTCCGAGAGGTCACCCTTATCGCGGGCCTCGGCAATCTGCTGAATGATCTCGGGACGGCGTACACCCTCCAGATACTGTAATTCGGTTACCAGTTTCTTGTAACCCTCTTCTGACATATATGCCATAATATCAGTATTTTGTAAGTTTTACAATCTAGTTTTGACACGAGCAAAAAAGAATTCCAACAATCCGGTTTAGTTGTTGGAACCCATTTTTTATGTCTCACGTCCTCTGCAAAGATAGGTTTATTTTTAAACTATCCCAACAAAAACGTGATTTTTAAAGCCTTTTACTTCAAAAGCCTGGAAATCTTTGCATCCAGCTCGTCAGAACCCTCAGGACGATCCGTAATATTACCTTCACGGTCTATCAGGAATACTGTGGGAAGCTGCTGTACATTATATAATTTAAGGTACGTGGAGCCCAAGCTCTCCTCGTCGCGAACGCAAGTCCACGGCAGGTTGGATGCCACATTCAGCCAGTAGCTCTCGTCAGTATCGACCGATACCTGATAGATGGAAAGGCCCTGATCAGCGTATTTGTCGTAAAGACCGCGGAGCAGCATATTGTAGGCCGATGAGTAATCGGTCTTATAGGCTGTAAAGTCAAGCAGGATGACATTACCCTTTCCGTCACTGAGCTTCTGCATACGGTTCTTGTAGTCGGGCAGCTCGATATCAATCAGGCCGGACTCTACGACCATGCTCTCAAACTGCTGGATAGCCTCCTCCGATACGTTGTTCCTGGAGGGCGATGTCTTGGCCATACCCTTGAGGGCAACGTTATGCAGGTGCGATGTGCGCACTGCATCCGGATAATTTATATCCATCTGAGTGGCTACTGCGGCATAGCACTTGGCATCCTGGCGGTCGGCCTGCGGATTATACAGGGTCTGACCATTGATGCTCAGGAACAGGGCGTAGTAAGCACAGGGTGAAGCGGGAGCAGGCAGAATGAACTCTGTCATTATCTCCGACTTGAACACATCGACCATCTCCTGTATCTGCTGCTGAAGCATGGTGGGGTCAGGGCTGTTATAGCCTGAGCTGACACGACGAAGGTCCTGAAGCAGGCCCATCTGACGCATCACCAGTTCCTTGAGTGTAGAGCAGTTTTCCGATCCTTCAACCATATAAGCCACCTGCATCACGGGCAGACTGGCTGTGACGGTAACGGTCTCTGTCGAGTCAATGACCAGGTTGACCACCTTGCGGTCTATGCGCAGGCGGTAAAAGTCAAAGCAGTCCTGAGGTGCGGCGGGTTTAAAACTGAACTTGCCGTCGGCATCTAGTTTGACTGAGTCAATGACCTCGACCTTATCCAGAGCCAGATGGTCCAGATAGAGCATCTTGCCATCGGCCTCGACTATCTGACCATTTAAAGTAAACCTGTCAACTTTGGGTTGACAGGCTACTGTTAAAAGGGTCAGAGCAAGTAATACAAGATTACTTCTCTTCATTGTTTTCATTCTCGTGCTGATCGTTCTTTTTGTTATCGTGATGATGACGGGGACCACGGTCCTGACGCTCGCCGCGATCCTGACGGGGCTGACGGGCGGGACGCTCCTCATAACCCTCGGGCTTCTCGATGAGAGCACGACGTGACAGCTTGAACTTACCGGTCTTGGGATCGATGTCAATCAGCTTAACCTGAATCTTGTCACCCTCCTTGATACCGGTCTCCTCGATGGTCTCGTAACGCTTCCAGTCAATCTCACTGATGTGGAGCAGACCGTCCTTGCCGGGCAGGAACTCTACGAACAGACCGTAAGGCATTACTGAGCGAACCTTGCCCTCGTAAACCTCACCAACCTCGGGGATGGCAACGATAGCGCGGATCTTGGCCAGAGCGGCCTCGATGCTGTCGCGGTTAGAAGCGGCAACCTCGATCTTACCTACGCCGTCAACCTCATCGATGCTGATGGTTGCGCCTGTCTCCTCCTGCATACCCTGGATGATCTTTCCGCCCGGGCCAATGACTGCGCCGATGAACTCCTTAGGAATGGTAAGGGTCTCGATGCGCGGAGCATGGGGCTTAAGATCAGCGCGAGGCTCTGCGATGGTATCGGTGATCTTGCTGAGGATATACTCACGACCGGCCTTGGCCTGAGCCAAAGCCTTCTCCAGAATCTCATATGACAAACCGTCGCACTTGATATCCATCTGTGTGGCGGTAAGACCCTTAACGGTACCGGTGGTCTTGAAGTCCATATCGCCCAGATGATCCTCATCACCAAGGATATCTGAAAGGACTGCATACTTGTCTTCGCCCGGGT
Source organism: uncultured Bacteroidales bacterium (assembly GCA_902774335.1). Lineage (GTDB taxonomy): Bacteria > Bacteroidota > Bacteroidia > Bacteroidales > Bacteroidaceae > Colenecus. The sequence continues at coordinate 28,242 of CACYHW010000009.1, read as the reverse complement.
TCTTGATAAGACCCATGGCAATACCTGATACAGGGTTCTTGATCTTTACGCCGGCATCCATCAGAGCCAGTGTACCTGCGCACACGGTAGCCATTGATGAAGAACCGTTAGACTCAAGAATATCGGAAACTACGCGTACGCAGTAGGGATAATCCTCAGGAATCTGACCCTTGAGGGCACGCCATGCCAGGTGTCCGTGACCAATCTCACGACGACCCAGACTGCGCTGTGCCTTAGCCTCACCTGTGCAGAACGGGGGGAAGTTGTAGTGGAGCAGGAAACGCTCATCGTGCTGATCCAGCACATCGTCTACCATCTTCTCATCATCCTTGGTACCCAGTGTGACAGAGCACAGAGCCTGTGTCTCACCACGGGTGAATATTGATGATCCGTGAGGTCCGGGCAGGTAACCTACCTCGCACCAGATAGGACGGATATCGGTTGTCTTACGACCGTCCAGGCGCTTGCCCTCATCGAGCACGCAGCGACGCATTGCGTCACGCTCAACATCGTGGTAGTAACGGTCAATGAGAGCATCCTTCTCTGCCAGCTCATCCTCACTCAGCTCGGGATGTGCTGCATGATATTGCTCCTTGAACTCATCACGTACGGCCTCAAAGTTAGCCTCACGTGAATGCTTATCGGCATTGCCCTCAGCTGCCAGGTTGTATGACTTCTGGTAGCAGGCATCCTTGACAGCCTGACGCAGCTCCTCGTCGTTGACCTCGTGGCAATACTCGCGCTTAACGGTCTTGCCTACCTCCTCGGTCAGCTCCATCTGGATCTTGCAGTGCTTCTTGATCTCGTCGTGAGCGGCCTTCATGGCACCAAGCAGATCAGCCTCGCTGACCTCCTTCATCTCACCCTCAACCATCATGATGTTGTCATAGGTTGCGGCAACCATCACATCCATATCGGCCTCTTCAAGCTGCTTGAATGTGGGGTCTATCACGTACTCGCCGTTGATACGGGCTACGCGTACCTCGGATATCGGACCCTGGAAAGGTATGTCCGATACGGCCAGAGCAGCCGATGCTGCCAGACCTGCAAGAGCATCAGGCATCTGCTCTCCGTCGGCGGAGAACAGTATGATGTTTACATAAACTTCGGCATGGTAATTGTCCGGAAACAAAGGACGCAGAGCGCGGTCCACAAGACGGCAAGTCAAAATCTCATAATCTGAGGGACGTCCCTCACGCTTGGTAAAGCCGCCGGGATAACGTCCGATTGACGCATACTTTTCTCTGTACTCAACCTGCAGCGGCATGAAATCAGTTCCGGGAACTGCATCTTTGGCGGCACATACAGTGGCCAGGAGCATTGTTTTGCCACATGTCAGCATCACGGCTCCATCGGCTTGCTTTGCCAGTTTCCCGGTCTCCAGTTTGATGGTTCTTCCATCGGGGAGCTGGAACTCTTTTGTTACAATTTTCATCATTAAAATATTAAAAACATCTAATAAAAATATTCCTCTTACAGAGTAAATTGCGGCAAAAGTAAGAAATATAATTGAGAATCCTCAATTTTTAATCCCCAAGTTTCATTTCCAGAATAAAGTATGTAAATTTGCAGAATATTTATGAGAGAATCTTCATTGGACAAAAGCAATGATCGAATCAATTAAAGACATCGTTTCAAGGGAGGCACAGGCTATTCTGAACATCCCCATAGGCGATGAGTACGAAAAGGCAGTAGACCTGATAGTACGGCATGTGCATGAATTGAAAGGAAAGCTCATAACCAGCGGTATGGGCAAGGCTGGTCAGATAGCCATGAACATGGCAACCACCTTCAGCTCAACCGGAACTCCTTCCATATTCCTTCACCCCAGTGAAGCACAGCATGGTGATTTGGGCATTCTCCAAAAGAATGACCTGTTTCTGCTGGTATCCAACTCCGGTAAGACAAGAGAGGTGCTTGAGTTGATGGACCTGAGCCTCACGCTCGACCCCACCCTCAAATTCATTGTTCTGACCGGTAACACTTCAAGTCCGCTTGCACGTCAGGCCGACGTCGTGCTGGCCACCGGTCAACCCGAGGAGGTTTGCGCATTGGGACTGGCTCCCACTACCAGCACCACCGTCATGAACGTGATCGGTGACGCCCTTGTGGTGGAGACAATGAAAAAGATTGGATTTACAGTGGAGGACTACAACAAGCGCCATCACGGAGGATATCTTGGAATGCGTTCCAAAAAACTGTTATGAGGAAAATATTCGGTATAGGGGAGACAATTTATGACATCCTCTTCAAGGGAGACAAACCTGTAGCTGCCGTCCCCGGCGGATCTGTGTTCAACGGTCTGATTTCATTGGGACGTACCGGCATGGACTGTACGTTCGTCACAGAGATAGGTGCTGATCTGGTAGGTCAGCACATACTTGGTTTTATGCAGGAGAACGGCATCAACACCGACTACGTATCTTGCTACCAGGGTAAAAAAACCGCCATTTCACTGGCATATCTGGACGAAAACAGCGACGCCAAGTACAGCTTCTACAAGGATTACCCCAACAACCGTCTGGACTTTGAGATGCCGTTCATCGAGGAGAATGACATAATGGCTTTCGGAGCCTATTTCTCCCTTAATCCGGTACTGCGCGACAAGGTCAGACCATTCCTTCAGTACGCCAAGGACCAGGGAGCCATACTCTACTACGACCTTAACTTCCGCGACAACCACGCGCACGAGGTCGAGAGCCTGCGCGACACCTTCAAAGACAACTTTGCGCTTACCGACATAGTACGCGGAAGTCACGAGGACTTTATAAACCTGTTCGGCCACGACAACTGCCGCAGGATTTATGACGAGGAGACATCACGCTACTGCCCCAGACTTATCTGCACCCGCGGTAAGGACGGAGTACAGGTGATTGACCACGGTCAGGAGTACTACTTCAGCGCCCGTCCCATCATTCCAGTAAGTACCATCGGCGCCGGCGATAACTTCAACGCCGGACTGATATACGGATTCATCAAGGAGGGTATCTACCGTCCGGATCTGGAAAACATGAACGAGCAGAAATGGAGCAAGCTGATAGGCTACGGAATAGAGTTCGGAACAGAGGCCTGCATGAGCACCTCGAACTACGTAAGCAAGGAGTTCGCCGAGCGTTTCCGCATAGAATAAACCGATGAAATGAGAAAAAAAGACAATGCCCTGTTCATGACTCCGTTCATGACAGTCCTTTTGAATCTTCTTGTTATCTACATCTCATTCATGGTGTGCCGCGTTGTTTTCATGTGGTACAACTGGGATGTTTACAGGGGCAATCTGGACTCAGCGATCATATTGAAGATGCTTCGCGGAGCACTCAGGTTCGATACCGCCGGAATCATGTATCTGACCGTTCCTTACATGTTCCTGACCATGCTCCCACTGCATTTCAAGGAGAACAGGACCTACTACAGCATTGTCAAGGTAATACTCATAATCCTGGTGTCGGCCGGCATAGCCGCCAACCTGATTGACACCGTCTACTTCCCCTTTACCGGATGCCGAAGCACACTGAACGTTCTGGCCGAATTCCAGAACGAGAGCGGAGGCCAGATGCGCACCATAGTATTGAACGCCGTTTTGGACAACTGGTATCTGGTACTCCTGTTCATCATGATGGTGTGGATACTGTGCATAACGATAAGGATTCCCGTTGCGGTACAGTACAAGAGACTTTCGGTATACTATGCCGTCAAAACCAGCTGCCTGCTGCTCTGCATGTTCGTAAGCGTGATCGGCATAAGAGGCGGCATATCCACAAGCATCAGGCCCATCACCATGAGTAACGCATACCAGTACGCCGACCGTCCCGCCGATGCGGCAGCTGTGCTCAACACCCCCTTCTGCGTTATCCGTACTGCCGGAAGAGTCAAGATCGAGGTTCCCACATATTTCAGTCAGGAGGAACTTGAGGAGATATACTCACCCGTAATAATGCCCGATTCCACCGCCGTTTTCACCCCCAAGAACGTGGTTGTATTCATTCTTGAGAGCTTTGGCGGAGAGTACGTGGGATTCATGAACAAGGGACTTGAGGGTATACACGACTGCACTCCGTTCCTGGATTCACTCATGAGCCGCAGCCTGACCTTTGAGCACTCGTTTGCCAACGGCCGTAAGAGCATAGATGCATCGCCGTCGGTACTGTCAGGCATCCCCATGCTTAAGGACAACTTTGTGCTTACCACCACCATGATGTCAAAGGAGGTAAGCGGCCTGGCCGAGGAGTTGGACCGCAAGGGTTACTACTCGGCATATTTCCACGGAGCCGACAACCAGTCCATGGGATTCCAGTCATACTCGCGCGCCATCGGCTATAAGGATTACTTTGGCATGGAAGAGTTCGACGCCGACCCCAGGTTTGGAGGTCACAGCATGTTTGACGGAGTATGGGCCATCTGGGACGAGGAGTTCCTGCAATTCATGTGCGCCAAGCTGAGCAGCTTCAAGGAGCCGTTCGTTTCGACTGTTTTCACCGCCACATCACACCATCCGTTCAACATTCCGGACCGTTACAAGGACATCTATCCCGAGGAACCCAACCTGGATATGTACCGCTGCATCCGCTACTCGGACAACGCCCTGCGTCTGTTCTTTGAGAAGGCCAGCAAGGAGCCTTGGTTCAACAACACGCTGTTTGTTCTCACGGCCGATCACACCAACCAGTCTGAGCATCCCGCCTATCAGGCCGAATACGGCCAGTTCCGCATACCCATCATATTCTACGATCCGTCAGGAGATATAGCCGGACACCGTGATGCCATAGCCCAGCAGTCGGACATCCTCCCCTCCATTCTGGGTTACCTGGGATATGACAAGCCTTTCATAAGTTTCGGACAGAACCTCTTTGCCACGCCCGATGACCAGACATGGGCAGCCAACTATCAGAACGGCATGTACATGTACTACAAGGGTGACTGGATGATCAAGTTCGACGGAGAGCAGCAGGCAGGATTATATGCCTTCCGCAAGGATGCCGCACTCAAGGAGAACCTCAAAGGAACCATGCCCGAGGTGGAAGAAGAGATGATAAAAGAACTCAAGGCACTGATTCAACAGTACCTTGAGCACATGACAACCAAAGAATTGGTTATTCCTGAATAATCAATAAACCTTGACCTTAAGCTTAGCGTAAGCACGCTCAACCTTCTCCAGAGCCTTCTCAACGCTCTCGGCGCGGGCCAGGATTACACCCATACGACGGTGACCCTTAATGAAGGGCTTGCCGAACAGACGGATCTGTACATCGGGCTCTGACAGAATCTCATCAAGGTTCTCGAACTCTACCATTGTGGTATCACCCTCAACTACGATAGCTTTTGAAGCGCTGGGGCCGTAGAAGTTGATCTTGGGGATAGGCAGGCCGAGTACGGCACGTGCGTGCAGTGCGAACTCCGACAGATCCTGTGAAATCATTGTTACCATACCGGTATCGTGCGGACGGGGTGAAACCTCGCTGAAGAGTACATCGTCACCGCAGATAAACATCTCTACGCCAAAGATACCGTAACCGCCCAGAGCGTCGGTAATCTTCTTGGCGATATCCTGAGCCTGTGCAATGGCCTTGTCGCTCATGGGCTGTGCCTGCCATGACTCACGGTAGTCGCCGTCAACCTGATGGTGACCTATGGGGTTCAGGAATGTGGTACCGCCGCTGTGACGTACGGTCAGAAGAGTGATCTCATAGTCGAACTTTACAAAACCCTCAACGATAACCTCACCGCCTCCGGCGCGACCGCCCTCCTGGGCAATCTTCCATGAAGCATCGGCATCGGCAGGAGTCTTGCAAACGCTCTGACCATGACCTGATGAACTCATGATGGGCTTAACCACGCAGGGTGTGCCTATCTCCTTGATGGCGGCATCGAACTCCTCACGGGTAGCGGCAAAACGGTAGTTGGATGTGGGCAGACCCAGCTTCTCGTGTGCAAGCTGACGGATACCCTTACGGTTCATAGTAAGGAATGTAGCGTTGGCTGTGGGGATTACGTTGTAACCCTCCTTTTCCAGCTTAACCAGCTCGGGAGTAGCAATGGCCTCTACCTCGGGAATGATCATATCCGGCTTTTCCTTCTCGATAATCTCACGCAGACGTGCGCCGTCCAGCATTGAGAGTACATAACTGCGGTGAGCCACCTGCATGGCAGGGGCGTTCTCATACCTGTCAAGGGCAACCACCTCGACACCAAAGCGCTGCAATTCGATTGCAACCTCCTTTCCCAGTTCACCTGAGCCGCACAGAAGCGCCTTCTTGGCAACCTTTGTAAGCGGAGTTCCTATCTTTACCATATTGTTGAATGAAATAACATCCTTACAGTTGCTGCATGTCATGCAGTCTCTTATAATATCCGTTGAGAGCTATCAGCTCCTCGTGCGTACCGCGCTCCACTATCTGACCCTCATGCAGAACACAGATTTCATCGGCATTTTTGATGGTCGACAGACGGTGTGCGATGGCAATTGTAGTACGGTCCTTCATAAGGCGCTCAAGAGCCTCCTGCACCAGACGCTCCGACTCCGTGTCAAGTGCGCTGGTTGCCTCGTCCAGAATCAGGATGGGCGGGTTCTTGAGTATGGCGCGGGCTATGCTTATGCGCTGTCTCTGACCTCCTGAGAGCAGACAGCCGCGGTCACCTATGTTGGTATCGTATCCGTTCTCCGATTCCATGATGAAATCGTGTGCATTGGCTATCTTGGCCGCTGCGATGACCTGCTCGCGGGTAGCATCCTTGACACCGAAGGTGATGTTGTTGTAGAACGTGTCGTTGAACAGGATTGCCTCCTGGTTCACGTTACCCATCAGGCTGCGCAGTGACTTGAGAGAGACCTTGCGGATATCCTTGCCGTCAATAGTGATGAAGCCGTTCTTTACGTCGTAGAAACGCGGCAGCAGATCCACAAGGGTGGACTTACCGGATCCCGACTGTCCTACCAGTGCCACGGTCTTGCCGCGCGGGATGGTCAGGTCTATGTTATGAAGAACCTCGCGGTCATCCTCGTATGAGAATGAGACGCCATTGTAACGTATCTCGTTCTTGACCTCCTTGAGTTCCTCGGGGTTCTCGCAGTCGGTGATATTATTCTCGGCCAGCAGGATCTTGTCTATACGGTCAACCGATGCAAGTCCCTTGGGAATGGCGTAACCGGCCTTTGAGAAGTCCTTGATAGGATTGATTACGCTGTACAGGATGGTCATGTACCAGATGAAGGTAGAGGCGTCGATGCTGGCGTTGCCACCCAGGATAAGTGTTCCGCCGAACCAGAGCACAAGCACAATCAGAGCCGTTCCCATGAATTCGCTTACCGGATGGGCAAGGGCCTGACGAAGATGAACGCGGTTGGATGCCTTGCGCAGCTGCTCACTGCTGGCTGCAAAGCGCTTGGACATCTTACCCTCGGCCAGGAAAGCCTTGATCACACGCAGGCCTCCCAGAGTCTCCTCGAGCTCCGACATGGTCTCGCTCCAGAAAGACTGAACCACCAGAGAGGTGGCCTTGAGCTTACGTCCGATGGAGCCCATCACCCAGATAATGAGCGGTCCGATAACCAGCGTGAAGATGGTCATCTTCCAGCTGATGGCAATCAAAGTTCCCAGATAGACCAGAATCAGGATGGGGTTCTTGATGAGCATGTCCAGAGACTGGGTGATGGAATTCTCAATCTCGGTCACGTCACCGCTCATGCGGGTTATGATGTCGCCCTTACGCTCCTTGGAGAAAAAGCCCATGGGCAGGCTAAGTATCTTGTCATAAATGCGGATTCTTATGTCACGTACCACACCGTTACGCAGCGGCACCATCACGGCCGATGCACCGAAGTAGCAGGCGGTCTTGAAGAATGTCATCACAATGAGAACCAGACCCAGGATAAGCAGGGTGCGGGACTCGCCGTACATATCGACAAACTCGGAAACCTTGAAGAAGAAATTATTCGTGAGAACCTGAACATACTCCCTTACTCCCTCAGCCTGGGAAAGCGGGGTATAGACATACACCTCCGTGTCTATCTTGAACAGAATCCTGAGTATCGGAACAATGAGCGCAAACGAGAAGACATTGAGTATGGCCGAAAGCAGATTGTACACCACGCTGCCCACCAGATTACGGCGATAGGGGCGCACAAAACGTCTCAGAAATGCGAAAAGCTCTTTCATTTAAGCAGATACATTTGTTTGATTCGCGAAGTTACAAATTTTATACGGCCTAAAAAACGGGAAATGCGTTATAATTAGGTAACTTTGCCCAATATGTTGATAAGTTTTTGAACATGACCCGTCATCTTAAACTGTTTATATCGGCCGCATTGTCAATGCTATGCATTGGAGCCCACAGTCAGGATCTATACGCCGACGTGGAATTTGACGGTCTTTTTGACAACCGTGAGTACAAGAACGACATGCTTCCGCAGACCATCTACGGAATGCGCGTCATGCCCAAGGTCGGCATCAGATACGATCAGAGTGAACTCATTGCGGGATTCTCCAAGATATGGGAGTTCGGAGCCGAGGACAGGATAGATCCCAACATCATACTCTACTACAAGTATCATCACGACAAATGGAATGCTCTGTTCGGAAGCATTCCGCGCGGTGAGCTTCACAGGCAGCTCCCCGATGCCCTTCTGTATGATTCCATCGCGTTTTTTGAACCCACCATAAACGGCACACTGTTTCAGCGTTACGGTCAATACTGGCAGACGGAACTGTACTGCAACTGGTTCAGCCGCCAGACAGAGACACAGCGTGAGGCATTCCGCATAGTATGGGACGGATACGTGTCCTATAGTGGAAAGGACGGAGAGTGTGGTTTGCCTGAATATGATTTAATTCACGCCGGATGGTTTGTAACCATGACCCATTGGGCCAAACCGAAGGAGGATGGGCATTTTATATACGACCAGTTCCAGTTCAACCCCTACATAGGTTTTAACCTGAGCCAGATCATTGATTCAGACTGGAGAGTGATGGCAAATGTGGGATTGCTCTACTCAATGATACGCTGCCGCAAGGACGGTGATTGGCACAAGCCGATAGGATTCCTGGGCGACATACAGGTAGGTTGGAAAATGTTTGACATAAAAACCACCCTCTATAATGGCGGGAACCAGCAGCCTTTCCTTAGAGACAGCGAAGCGGGTCTGGCCTTTCACCGCAGCGACCCGTTCTACCAGGACGGCCGATACTTGAAAACGGAGTTCAAGGTCCAGCTCATTAACCGGCAAAACGTTCTGATGGGATTCAACTGGAACATGCACATGACATCCGACAATCAGATACACAACCAGCAGCTGATAACACTCAAGTTCAGACTCGGCAGGTACATGAATTTACACAGCCAGCAATGAAGAGACTCCTGCTCATATCGGCCATACTGCTGCTCCCGTTTACGAGGGCCCACGCCATCATCAACCCCTTCAAGCCCTACAAGCCGTTAAGAGAGATTGATTACGCGCTCAACTGGTCACTGGGCCGCGATTCGTCCAGCATAGCGTTCAAGCCGGCAACTCTGACAGACCGTTCGCTGCTGCCTGTAGGCCTGCTTGCCACAAGCATACTCTACAACGACAACTATCTGGACAAGACCATCATCAAGAAGGGACACATAGCATCGCCGGCACTCAAATCGGCCGATTTGATCCAGTATTCACCCGCAGCAATCATGTATCTGCTCAAGATTGCAGGATTGGAGGGTCGCAGCGACTGGCCGCGCATGATTACGGCCGATCTTGCCGCCGTAGGCCTGATGAACGGCATTACACAGGCCACCAAAAACATGATAGACAGAGAGCGTCCCGATTCAAGGGGCTTCAACTCATACCCTTCGGGACATACCGCAACAGCATTCATGGCCGCTCATTTGCTCCATAAGGAGTACGGCGAGACGGTGAGCCCCTGGATAAGCGTGGGAGGATACGGGCTGGCCGCCACAACCGGATTGTTCCGTGTCATTGCCAACCGTCACTGGTGTTCGGATGTGCTGGGCGGAGCCGCAATAGGCATATTCTCCACTGAGTTGGCGTACGAGCTCACCGATATAATATTCGGCGAGCAGGGCCTGCGCAAACCCATCATGGCTCCCGATATTGACGAGACGGTACAGTGGAGATTCGGTCTGACCACAAGCTACTCCTTCGGGGCCGATGTCTTTACGAATGCCGGATACGGCAATCCCGATGCCAAGCCTGCCTGCTCCATAGGCATTGACGCCACCTGGATGCCCGGTTACATAGGACCCGCAATCCACGCCGGAGTAACCCAGATGAAATGGACCGGCAAGGATCCCGTATTCCTGCCCGACATGGGCAGCGTGGCCGATGTCTACACCGTGGGCGCCGGACTGGAGATGGACATACCCGTACTCAGCAGGATAAGCCTGAACGGGCAGGCTATAGCCGGTTATTCACCCTGTGCCAACAGCTACAGCTTCCTGGACAGTCAGGATATGCCGTTGGAATGGGATATTCCCGCCGGGCTTCACTGCTATGCCAACTTAGGCATGACCGTCAGGACCTCATCGTTCTCAAGCGTTGCGGTCAACGGCGGTTTGGATTATTATGACAAAGTCTGGAGGTCATTCGTTCTGGGCGCACGCTTCAATTTCAACTTCTGATTATGGCTAAATTCCTGGCATCGGTTCTGTATGGTCTGGTATGGGTTATCTCCCTGCTTCCGCTTCCCATATTGTACCTCTTTTCGGATATAGTCTGGCTCCTAATGTTCATCTGTCCGCCCCTGCGGTACAGACGTAAGATTGTACGCACCAACCTGGCCCTATCGTTCCCCGACAAGGACCGCGCGTGGCTGCGCCGTACCGAGCTCAGGTTCTACTATCAGTTTGCGTGCCAGATAGTAGAGGCTCTCAAGACCGTATCGGCCGGAAAGCGCTGGATAATGCGTCACATGGAGTTTACCGGTCAGGAGAAGCTGGTGAGCGAGACCCGTAAGGGAAGGTCGGGCATCGGCTATCTGGGACATGTGGGCAACTGGGAATGGATACCCTCCATGAACCTCTTCTTTGAAGGAGTGGACAACTTTGTGGGAGGACAGGTTTATCACAAGTTGGAGAACCCCGCCATGGAACTGTTCATGTACAAGCTGCGCAATAGGTTCGGTACGGAGAGCATACCCATGGAACAGGTCCTCAGACGTTTCCTGAGTTACAGGAACGAGGGCACTAAGTTCTTTATAGGAATGATTGCCGACCAGGTGCCCCTGTGGTGGAACATACACTACTGGACACAGTTCATGAACAGGGAGACTCCCGTCTTTACCGGCGCCGAGCGTCTGGCCCGCAGGCTGGACCTGGAGGTGTGGTATATGCATATAACCCGCAAGCGCCGCGGCTATTACCGCTGTGACCTTCAGCTCATTTTTGAGCATACGGCCGATCTTCCGGAGTTTGCCGTAACCGAAAAATACATGCGTCTGCTTGAGGACAATATCCGCGAGTGCCCCGAACTGTGGTTGTGGACACATAACCGATGGAAACGCACACGCCAGGGTTATCAGGAGTGGCTGGCCGTAGCCAAGAGAAACGGTAAGAACAATCAGCAGGAGTGATCAGCGGCTCTCCAGATCGTCATACAGGGTCTGAAGTATAGCCTTTCCGCGGTCAAGACGCAACTCCGATCCGAACGAATCATTTATAAGACACTGTGACGCGTCGTCGTCATAGAGAGTCACGCCCGTGCTGTCGATAAAGCACAGTCCGTTGTTGTAGGTATAGAAAGAGAACGGATAGGTATAGGAGTCAGCCAGTACGTTACGGCTGAACCTGAAGTCGCTGTGATCTATTCCCAACTGGCCCAGAATGGTGGCGGCCATGTCGGATTGTCCGGTGAAACGGTCAATTACCATGGGCTTCTTTACGGCACCGCCCACCCACAGTACCGGGATATGATGTACGTGCGGATCGCTTGAAAGACCGGTCTTGGTATAACGGAATCCATGGTCGGGAAGTATCATCACCAGCAGGTTGTTCCACACCGGAGTCTCCTTAAGACCGTTCACAAAGGCGCCCAGACAACTGTCGGTGTAGGCAAACGCATTGTCCACCTTATCGGACAGCCTGCTGAAGGGAACCTCAAAGGGCTCGTGGCTGCTCAGGCTCAGGAATCCCTGGAACCAGAGTGAATCCTTCCGCTCTTTTATATCCGAAAGCAGACGGCTGAATGTGATGTCATCGTTCACGCCCCATGCGTTGGTATGACGCTCGGCCAGGGTGAAATCGGCATCCGATGTCACGTTACTGAATCCCGTGCCGTAGAGCCAGCTCTTCATGTTGGTGAAGTTGATGTCACCTCCGTACATAAAGTATGTCTGATAGCCCTTGTCAGCCAGTTTACCGGGAAGCGACGGCAGAGCGGCGCTCTTGGAAGGCAGTTTCATGATGGATGTCTTGGTAAGTCCGGGGTGGCCGTTCATGATGCAAACCAGACCGCGGTCGGTACGGAAACTGCCGGCATAGCAGTTGCTGAAGAAAACGCCCTCGTTTATCAGGCTGTCCAGGCAGGGCGATACCTCCTTCTTGCCGCTTATGGCATCGACAAAATCTCCTCCAAAGCTCTCAAGGACTATGACCAGTATATTGGGACGGTCGGTATTGAGCAGCTGCTCCACGCCGGTGTCATCGGTCTCATAAAGACCCTGGAACAGCTCGGCACGGCGGCTCTCGTCCAGGTAATCGTACCACTCGGAGTAGTTAGATGTCTTGCTCAGCGAGCTGAGTACGCTGAATCCCGGGTTCACGGCCGAATGATTCAGGAACTGGTCCGACGTAAAGTAGGCATGACCAACGTTCATGGTGGATTCGCCCATTCCACCGCGTATTGCCAGGAACAGGGGCGCAAAAAGGATCAGGTTGAAGAGTGTTACAGGCACTCTCATGAGCACCTTGTTGTATGGCACCTCTATGGGACGCAGGGCTCTTGACAGAATCCTGAAGATTATCCAGGCAACGGCAATGATCACCACTATGCCGAGCACCGTCATCAGGGGTGACACGCTTGCAACAGCCTCCTTGGGAGTCTTAAGATAAAAGAGCACCGATGCGTCCAGCTTGAATCCCCAGAAAGGATAGAGTACGGCGTCGCCCACAAACAGCGACGAGAGCAGCAGTGCCACAGGAATGTCATAGATCTGAATGATTCTCTTAACGGGAAGGGACTGTATCCATATCCCTATGATAACAATCAGAAGCGGAAAAAGCGTAAGATATCCGGCTACGGAGAGGTCGATGGGTATTCCGTGCCACATGACCGCCAGCCACTCCCTGAAGGCGTAATGGTGACGCAGGCCGCCGGCGTAGAGCATGAACAGGGGCTTTTGCAGCACAAAGATAAGGACCAGCCCGAAATAGTGGCTGAGCAGCATCCAGAACCTTCCCTTACCTTTGACGTTACTCTCCATCTCCTATCATTTACGGCCGAAATCGGCAGGAATCTCTCCCCATTTCCTGGTGTCCCACTTATAGATGGGGTTGCTGAAACTGTTCTCACGCAGCCATCGCTCGGCACTCTCTATCCTCTGGAATACGGCCTCGGTCTCGGGGGTGCGCTCCAGTTTGGTGCGGCACTGCTTGCGCTTTACCCAGTCTATCGCGTTGCGGCTGTCGCTGTACAGGGGCCAGTTTAGTCCGCGGCTCTTGTAGAGCGCAAGAGCATGTACTATAGCCAGGAATTCGCCTATGTTGTTTGTTCCCAGAATGGGGCCGAAATGGAACTTCTCCTCCATGTCGCCAAGATAGACCCCTCGGTACTCCATCTGACCGGGATTGCCGCTGCAGGCGGCATCGACTGCCAGTGCCTGACGGATAACTTCCGGTGGAATGGGCTTGGGTTGTTTCTTCCGGCCTCCGGAGGGTGCCTTCTTCTCGATGAAATCCTCGGGCGGACGGTTGATGGCTTCATCGGCCTCCTCCCTGGTTTCGAATCCTTTGTAAACGGCACCTTTCCAGCCTTCGACCTGCTGTTTGCAGGCCTCCCAGGAGTCATACACCCCGGGATTCAGTCCAATCCAAACAACATAAAAATTGGCCCGTGCCATATGCAGTAGTTTTTACATTCTGTCGGGGAGCTCGATGCCAAGCAGTCCGGTACCAAGCTTAAGGATCTTGCCGACGTTCTGAGCCAGAACCAGACGGAACATCTTGAGCTCACGGCTGGGCTCATGCATGATGCTGAAGTCATGGTAGAACTGGTTGAACTCCTTAGCCAGGTCATAGCAGTAGTTTGCAATGACCGAAGGATTATAGTCATCGGCAGCCTGACGGACCACATCCTGGAAGCCGTTGAGCATCTGGATAAGGCCTATCTCCTTCTCGGAGATCTGGGCTGCCTCGTCAGCGTAAAGCCTGGTCTCCAGCTTGATACCCTCGTCGGCCGCCTTACGCATGATTGAGCGTATACGGGCGTAGGTATACTGGATGAACGGGCCTGTATTGCCGTTGAAATCGATGGATTCCTTGGGGTTGAAGGTCATGTTCTTGCGGGCATCCACCTTAAGGATGAAGTACTTGAGAGCACCCAGGCCCACAATACGCATTATCTCGTCCTGCTCCTCCTTGGTCAGGCCGTCCAGCTTGCCAAGTTCGGCCGATGTGGCACGTGCAGTCTCAATCATCTCGTCCATCAGGTCATCGGCATCGACCACTGTTCCCTCGCGGCTCTTCATCTTACCCTCGGGAAGCTCCACCATACCGTAGGAGAAGTGTACAAGGTCCTTGCCCCACTTGAATCCCAGACGGTCAAGCAGTATGGAGAGCACCTGGAAATGGTAGTTCTGCTCATTACCCACCACGTAAATCATACGGTCAATGGGGAAATCCTTGAAACGGAGCTGAGCGGTACCGATATCCTGAGTCATGTAGACCGATGTGCCGTCACTGCGCAGCAGCAGTTTCTGGTCCAGACCGTTCTCGGTCAGATCGGCCCATACGGAGCCGTCCTCCTTGCGGAAGAAGAGGCCCTTCTCGAGACCCTCCATAACAGTTTTCTTACCCTCCAGATAGGTCTGTGACTCGTAGTATATTTTGTCAAAGCTTACGCCCAGACGACGGTATGTCTCATCAAAACCGGCATATACCCAGTTGTTCATGCGCTCCCAAAGGGCACGCACCTCGGGATCACCGGCCTCCCACTTGACCAGCATGGCGTGTGCCTCCTGCATCAGGGGTGACTCCTTCTCGGCCTTGGCCTTAGCCTCCTCCTGAGCCTTCTCGTCAAGCTCGGCATAGTTGGCGGGCAGCAGGCTCTTTACCTCGGCACGGAAGTGCTTGTCAAACTCCACGTAGTAGTCACCGATCAGGTGATCACCCTTTTTACCGGTGGATTCGGGAGTAGCGCCGTTACCCCACTTGAGCCATGCAAGCATGGATTTGCATATGTGAATACCGCGGTCGTTCACAATGTTGGTCTTGACCACGCGGTAGCCGTTGGCAGCCATAATATTTGAAAGGGCACCACCCAGCAGGTTGTTGCGCACGTGTCCCAGATGGAGGGGCTTGTTGGTGTTGGGGCTGGAGTACTCAATCATGACCAGCGGAGACTCATCGGTACTCTTGCGTGTGCCGAATTCGGGGTCCGAGTTGATATCGTTGAGCATGTCCATCCATGCCGATGTCGATATCACAAGGTTAAGGAAACCCTTGATTACGTTGTACGAACTTACCTCTTCAACATTCTCCCTGAGCCAGGTTCCAATCTCGCCTGCAGTCTGCTCGGGGCCTTTGCGTGACATCTTAAGATATGGGAACACCACGATGGTGAGATGTCCCTCGAACTCACGCTTGGTCTTCTGTACCTGTACTGATGATGCTTCGATGTCCTGACCGTACAGAGCCTTGACGGCGTTCACGGTCATCTGAGCTATAAGTGTCTCTATTTTCATATTAATGGTTTATGGACCGCAAAGTTACTGAAAAAATGGCTATTTTTGCGGCTCACCATATAGATTATGAATAAACTACCGCCAGTAACCAAAAATCTGCTCATCATCAACGTCCTGTGCTGGATGGCAACCCTTGCTCTTGCCAAATACGGGATAGACCTGCACAAGCTTCTGGGCCTGCATTTCTTTATGGCACCCAGCTTCAGGATTTGGCAGCTCATATCATACCAGTTCCTTCACGAGGGATTCGAGCATCTGTTCTTCAATATGTTTGCCGTATGGATGTTCGGCCGCATCATGGAGGTTCAGTGGGGGTCCAAAAGGTTCATATGGTTCTACCTGATATGCGGAATAGGCGCCGGCCTTATGCAGGAGCTCTGCCAGTTTGTGCACTACGAGTTGGTTTACGCCCACTACGAGGTTGCATCCATAGGAGGCGGCATCACCATTCCCATGATGCAGTATCTGGACAGGATACTCACCGTAGGTGCATCGGGATCCGTTTACGGAATCCTTCTGGGTTACGGAATGACATTCCCCGAAAACAGACTTTTCATTATCCCCATACCGGTACCCATCAAGGCCAAGTGGCTTGTGATTGGATACGTGGTTCTTGAACTGAGCCTTGGCATACGCGGCAGCGCAGCCGACAACGTAGCCCACTTTGCCCATCTGGGAGGCATGCTGGCCGGATTCCTGATTATCCTGTACTGGAGGCACAAGGAGCGCCGAGACCGTGACAACCACATCAAATTCACCTGGTAATGAACCTGCTCCAAGAACTCAAGATAAAATTCCAGACGGGCGACATACTCACACGTCTGCTCTTTATCAACTGCGGGCTGTTTGTCCTGCTTCTCTTGCTTGACATCATATTCACCCTGTTCTCCTTTGGCGGCAACAAGTTCGCCTTTGTGGTATGCAACTACCCGTGGAGCCCCTACATGATAGCTCTCAGGCCCTGGAGTCTGGTAACATCGATGTTTGCAAGCTCCGGACTGTGGCACCTGCTGTTCAATATGCTCACCCTCTACTGGCTGGGAGGTATCTTCCTGAGATTCTTCACCTCGAGCAACCTTAGGGGACTATACATATTGGGAGGCATTTCAGGAATGATCCTTTTCACCGCGGTTTTCATGCTGTTTCCATCGTTACAGCTCAAGGACTGGGTCCAGAACATACCGCTCTGTTCGGCATGCATCCTGTGCTTCTGCACCGCCCTGGCATTCCGTGCTCCCGACACCACCGAGAACATTCCCCTGCTAGGCCCTGTCAAGATAAAGTACATAGTCTTAACGCTCGCCATAATAGATGTAGCGCTTCTGCCACACGTCAGTCCTGCATATGACGCCGCCCACCTGGGTGCCGCCGCCACAGGATGGCTCTTCAATTACCTGCTCCGCAAGGGAAAGGACATAACACAGCCTGTCACCAACGTGATAGTCTGGCTGGACAAACTCATCACTCCCAAGAAATGAAACTGGTAGGGAAACTGCTGGCATACCCCATGCTGACTGTGAACGCAGTGATATCGCTGCTGCTCATATTCAGCTGCTACGGTTCCATGGCCGCCCCAATAGGCAAGTGGCCCTTTGCATCCCTGTCCGGTCTGGCATTCCCGTTTCTCTATGTCTTCAACCTGCTGTTCCTGACGCTCTGGCTCGCAGTCTGGAAAAAGGGAGCGCTCATGCCGTTCCTGACAATCCTTATCTGCCTTCCCCCCACACTCAGATTCTTCCCGGTACACTTCCTGAGCTCCACAAAAGTCGAGGAGCCCTACATAACCGTGGTAACATACAATACCGAGGGATTCGGGTTCGATGACAACAAGGACAACACACTCACCAATCCCGTACTGAGTTTCATTACCGGTCTTGATGCCGATATTGTACTGCTGCAGGAGGTAAGACGCGATCTGCTGACAAAAGCAAAAAACAACAAGGATATCAAGAGCCGATATCCCTACATTGAACTCATACCGGGATCCACTACCGAGGCCTGCCTGTCAAAGTATCCCGTTATCCTGAACCAGGCAATCCATTTTGACGAGTCCACCAATGCATGCCAGTATCTCAGGCTGCTGGCAGGAAAAGACACCATAGCCGTTTACAACTGTCACCTCCAGTCCAACATGCTCAAAAGGGAGGAGATATCGGAATACTACAGGTTCATTGAGCACCCCACCGACAGCGCCCACTACAAAGGCTCCAAGGCCGTACTCAAGAAACTGTTGGAGTCAACCTCGCTCCGTGCCGGCCAGGCGGTCCTGGTGGCCGATAAGGTCAAGGGTGAGACCGCACGTTACGTGATTGTAGGTGGCGATTTCAACGACACTCCGCTCTCATATTCACATCATGTGTTCAACCGCTTTATGACCGATTCATTCACCAGGACAGGTCTTGGAGCAGGCCACACGTACCATGATCACCGGCTCTATTACAGGATTGACCACATATTCTGCAGCACCAACATAACGCCGCTCCACACCCGTGTGGACCGCACCCAGAAGGACAGTGACCACTATCCGGTCATCAGCATAATCCGATTGGAATAGAAACTCACTCAAGGTTTATCACCAGACGCAGACTATATGGTTCTCCGGCAGACGGAATATACTGAGGCTCAGTTCTTGCTCCCCATGCATCATTTCCGCCCACGCCTATTATCTCTGAGTCGATGTTGATGTTCAGATAATCACGCTCGGGCAGTTCATACCCGTGACGTGCTTTCTCCAGATCCTCCTCGGAGTAATTCCAGATTCTTGCATTGAATCCCTTTGGAGGTCTTACAAAACCCCGCTCGGTTATGCTCAATCCGGGAAGGCCCTGACCGGTCAACAGAAGCTTGTCAAGGTCTGACCTGTTGGAGTTGTCCTGAGGATAGACATAATCCGTCATATACTCATCTACAGGTAACGTGTACTCTCCGTACAATGCACCCAGCTTGCGGTCGGGATAGTTCTCCCAAGGGCCGCGTCCAGTCCAGGAGACGTTGTCATAACCCGAAGGCACTCTCATCCTTAATCCGAACTTTGGCATGGATTCCACCCTGACACTGTCCGGGGTATAATCCATATCTACTTCCACTCGGTCCTTGTTATCCAAATCAAGGTAGTATGTCATTTCCAGTGTGGCGCCCACCGGTAGAGCATAAGTATATTTACAGATCAGGGTACCATGCTGCTTACGGTTACCCTTGTTTTTGTACAGCGAGAACTCACTGGACAAAAGTTTGCGTTCCGATGCCGCCGAGCGCCATACCCCCATACTCCTCTCATAGTCATTACGCAGCTGGTTGTCATTGGCAGGTTTCCAGAAATAGGGTTCAATCGGTCCGGCCAGGACCTCCCTGCCCTGATAATTCCAGCCCACCAGTGCGCCCAGACTGTCAAAAGAGAAGCCTCCTTTTTCAAGATATTCCAACGCTTTCCGGGGTTTTATTCTTTTGGCATAATCTTCCATGATAAAAGGACGGGCTAAATAATCATCGATATGCACAAACTGGTCATAAGCCACTGTAAAACTTTTATCGGCCCATAATGTAGAGTGTGGCAACGATGCACATACTGTCATGACGTATTTAAAGGGACTTCCATAACTATGCTCCGGTATAGTCAAAATGCCGTTTTCATCGGGCTTGGAAAGCTGTATCTGATCCGATTCGCCATCTATTTCATCAAAGAACCGGACACTGTAATCATACTCATCGATGGATGTGAACCAATCCCTATTGACAACCCTTACATGAGTGTCATCAATCTTTTCAAAGTGCAGAGGCTGATATATGTGTTTGACCTCATAGTAGTGGGGATGCGGAGTGCGGTCAGGGGCCAGCAGACCGTTTATCACAAAAGCCCCGTCATTGGGCATATCGCCGAAATCGCCTCCGTAGGCCCAGAATTCACCGTCCTCAAGTTTCAGGCTGCTGCCTTTGTATTTGAGTGCTGATCCGTCAATGGGTTTTGCAATACCCTGGTCCACCCAGTCCCAGATAGCTGCTCCGGCGATGCTGGGATCGGAATATATTACATCCCAATACTCCGTAAGATTACCGCCTGAGTTGCCCATCATATGGGCATACTCACGCATTATGAACGGACGGTCCGATACCCTCTCTGCCACCTGTTTAAGCCGTGAGGGCGACAGATAGCTGTCATCATAAAGGTCCGATACCGAGAGATCCGTATCGCAGAACACCAGACGTGTGGAATCAAGTTCATCCACCTTGTCGCGCATGGCACGCATATTGACACCGGCCCCACCCTCGTTTCCAAGAGACCAGAAAAGTATGGACGGATGGTTAAAGTCCCTTTTCACCAGTGATTCGGCACGATCCACATGGGCTTTCATCCACTGCGGGTCATTACCCATCTGGCGGTTGCGCAGACCGAATCCGTGTGATTCCTGACAGGCCTCATCCATAACGTAGAGTCCGTATCGGTCACAGAGTTCGTAAAGTATCGGTGAATCCGGGTAATGTGATGTGCGGAGCATGTTGATGTTGGCCTGTTTCATGAGCTTTATGTCAAGCTCGGTGGTGGCGGCATCCACATAATGGCCGGTACGCGGATGGTGGTCATGACGGTTCACTCCGCGCAGTTTTACCGGCTTGCCGTTTATGTACATAACCTCGCCGCGGTTCTCGATGCGGCGCACTCCGGTGTTCTGGACAAAGCTCTCAACCACGTTTCCCTTTGAATCAACAAGTTCAATCAGACACTCATACAGGTTAGGCTTTTCGGCCGACCACACCAGAGGATGCTCCAGCATACCGGTCATTTTCAGGGATACCGTATCACCTGCCTTTATGGATCCGGCGGTGTTGGACAGAATCTGATTTACCTCCTTTCCATCGGCATTATTTCCTTTGAGAGAAACTCTGACTGACATCTCATCTGACTTTTTGCGGGCTGTATTTGCCAACTGCACATCGACATTGAATGCAGCGCTGCCGAAATCGGCCGATGGAATGAGCAAAATCCGGTAATCTGATATATGCTGCATAGGGCGTTTCCACAGTTTGACCGAACGGAATATTCCGCTCAGACGCCAGAAATCCTGGTCCTCTATGTATGAGCCGTCACACCAGCGATAGACCTCCACTGCCAGAAGGTTCTCACCCTCCTTAAGGTACGGGGTGACATCAAACTCGGCAGGCGACATGCTGTTCTGGCTGTAGCCCACCTTCTGTCCGTTCACCCAGACATAGAAAGCCGAACTTACGGCCTCAAACTCAAGTATCCAGTTGTGGGCGCTGATATCGGAAGCATTGAAAACAGTCACGTAACTGCCCACCGGATTACGGTTGCTGTAAGCGGTCCAGCTGGCGTCGGGCGTGCCCGTTACCCTGGGCTGGTCACGGCGGAAGGGGTACCGTGAGTTGGTATATATGGGTGTTCCGAATCCCTGCATCTGCCAGTCACACGGTACATGTATATCGTCCCAACCGCTCACGTCATAACCAACGGTATGGAAATCGGCCGGACGATGGTCCGGATCAGGCGACCAGCGGAATTTCCAGGTTCCGTCCAGGTATGTAATCTGGGGATTGGTACTGTGGGTTGAAGGATTACCCAACGTAACGTGATATGGGAGTTTGTTAATGCCTATAACGTTCGGATTCTCCCAGTCCGGCAGGTTCTGAGCTGCGCCAAAAACTGACATCAGCAGCAATAAAGGGGTTAGAACTATTCTCATAATGTCACAAAGATATCCATTTTGGCTTGCAGACCAAAAAAAAACTCTATATTTGCACCCTTGAATTTTTACGCACACGTGCACAAATAAATAATTAATAACACAATAAAACAGTATGCAAAACAAAGGATTCGTAAAGATTTTTGCGATAGCACTGACACTGGTTTGTCTGTTCTATCTCTCCTTTACCTTCAAGACACGCAGCATTGAAAACAAAGCTGCCCAGAGCCAGGATGAGCAGGCCTATCTTGACTCTGTGATGAACAAAAAGGTCTGGTTGGGTATTTATTCATACAGAGAGTGCCGTGAGATGCAGATCGGCCTCGGACTGGACCTCAAGGGCGGTATGAACGTCATTCTGGAGGTTTCAATCCCCGATGTTGTCAAGGCTCTTGCCAACAACAGCCAGGATCCCGTCTTCACACAGACACTGGCAGCAGCCAAGACACGCGCCATCAGCAGCCAGGAAAACTTTGTGGACATCTTTGCCCAGGAGTTTGCCAAGATTGCAGGTGCCGATGCCAAGCTGAGCACTTTCTTCGCTACTTCAAACCTTAAGGAGTACATCAACACACAGACACCCAACGAAGAGGTTATCTCAGTTATCAAGAACGAGGTAGCAAATGCAGTAAGCAACTCATTCCTGGTACTCCGCGCCCGTATCGACCGCTTTGGTGTGGCACAGCCCAACATTCAGGAGCTGGCAGGTAAGCAGGGCCGTATCATGGTTGAGCTTCCCGGTATCAAGGAGCCTGAGCGTGTACGTAAGCTCCTTCAGGGTTCAGCCAACCTGGAGTTCTGGGAGACATATAAGGCTTCCGAGATTCAGGACGTTCTTTCACGCATAGACAGCCGTCTTGCCCAGAAGTATGCCGATGAGAATCCCCAGGAGGCTGCAGCCGACGAGGCCGCCGCTCAGGAGCAGGACAACGCCGAGACCGATCTGGCCGGACAGATCCTGAACGAGGACTCAGAGAACCAGCAGATCACAGCCGCACAGCGTGAGGCTATGTACAAGAGCAATCCTCTGCTTTCACGTCTCAACCCCTACCCCTACAGTGACAGCTGGGTTGCAGGTGTAGCTCACTATTCAGATACAGCTCAGGTTAACCGCATGCTGGCCAGCGCCGACGCCAAGGCCATCATCCCGCGCGACCTTAAGTTCATGTGGGGTGTTAAGCCCATGGAGGGTCTGGATCAGTATTTTGAGCTCTACTGCATCAAGAGTGACAACAAGAATGGTCTGGCAGACCTCTCAGGTGATGCTGTTACAGATGCCAAGGCTGACTTCGATCAGTTTGGCGGTCCCTGCGTAAGCATGGTAATGAACACCGAGGGCGCACGTAAGTGGGCTACTCTGACCAAGCAGAACATCGGCCGCGGTATTGCCATCGTACTTGACGGATATGTATACAGCGCTCCCCGCGTAAACGGTGAGATTGCAGGCGGACGTTCAGAAATCACCGGTAACTTTACCGTTGAGGATACTCAGGACCTTGCCAACGTACTTAAGTCAGGTAAGATGCCCGCTCCCGCCAAGATCGTTCAGGAGGACATCGTAGGTCCTTCACTCGGTCAGGAGTCAATCCAAAAGGGATTCACCTCATTCATCATCGCATTCATCTTCCTGATGATCTATATGTGCATCATCTACGGATTCGTTCCGGGTATGATCGCCAACGGAGCCCTGCTCCTGAACTTCTTCTTCACTCTGGGTATCCTTACCTCATTCCAGGCTGCCCTGACCATGTCAGGTATCGCCGGTATCGTACTTACCCTGGGTATGGCAGTTGATGCCAACGTGCTTATCTACGAGCGCACCAAGGAGGAGCTCAAGGGTGGCAAGAGCGTTCAGTCAGCTCTGACCGACGGTTACAAGAACGCCTTCTCAGCCATCTTCGACTCGAACTTCACATCAATCATCACCGGTATCATCCTGTTCAACTTCGGTACAGGTCCTATCCGCGGATTCGCAACCACACTTATCATCGGTATCATCTGCTCGTTCTTTACAGCTGTGTTCCTGACACGTATCGTCTATGAGCACTTCCTGGGCAAGGGCAAGCTGCAGAACCTGACCTTCACAACCGGATTCTCAAAGAACATGATGCAGAACACTGCCGTCAAGTTCATGGAGAACGCCAAGAAGTCATTCTCAGTATTCGGCATCGCAGCTATCATCTGCATCGCCTTCCTGGCCGTTCGCGGACTGAGCAAGAGTATCGACTTTACAGGTGGCCGTAACTTCGTAGTACAGTTCGAGGAGCCCGTTGAGCCCGAGGAGGTTCGCGACATTCTCCAGAATGTGATCACCGAGGACAATGTCCAGGCTATCGCACTGGGAACCGATCACAAGACCATCCGTATCTCAACCAACTACCGTATCGATGAGGAGTCCGAGAACATCGACTCAGAGATTGAGGAGTTCCTCTTCACATCACTCAAGGCAGCCGGCAAGCTCAGCTCAGACCTGACACTGGCTACATTCATCGATCGTGAGAACCGTGACGGCGGCTCTATCATCAGTTCACAGAAGGTTGGTCCTTCAATCGCCGAGGATATCACACGCGGTGCTATCATCTCTGTGATCCTGGCTCTGATCGCCATCTTCCTCTACATCCTGATCCGTTTCCGCAACGTTGCATACTCGGTAGGCGCTATCTTCGCCCTCTGCTTCGATACACTTATTATAATAGGTATGTATTCAATCTGCTGGGGCTGGATGCCGTTCTCACTTGAGATCGACCAGACATTCATCGGTGCCGTTCTGACAGCTATCGGTTACTCAATCAACGATAAGGTGGTTATCTTTGACCGTATCCGTGAGTTCACCGGTCTCTATCCCAAGCGCAACCGCAAGAACCTGTTCGACGATGCTCTGAACACCACACTGGCTCGTACCATCAACACTTCAGTAAGTACTTTGATCGTGTTGCTGGCTATCTTCTTCCTGGGTGGCGACAGCATCCGCAGCTTCGCATTCGCAATGATCCTGGGTGTTGTATTCGGCACCTGCTCATCACTGTTCGTTGCTGCTCCTACAGCTTACCTGGTAATGAAGAAGACCAAGAAAGAGAAGGAGGAGATTGCCGCCTGAAAGGCATAAATCCTTTACAATATCTGAATGGCCGGGTCCCAAAAGGATCCGGTCATTTTTTTGGTTAAAAATCCTTTACATTGAAATGAAATCACGATATTTGCACCAACCTAAATCAATTTGCAGATGAGAAAAAGACTTCTTTCAGTAGTCATGTCGGTCCTTATTGCGTTACCCGTTATAGCACAGAAAGTAAACACCGACTCCATTAAAGCCGAGATGGACAAGATCGAGCTTACAAACCAGGCCATGAAACAGATGATTGACCGGTACAAGAAGGGTGTCATCAAGGGTGATACCGAATCCATGAACCTTCTGGGAATGGAATGTATGTCCGGCAAGAATGTCAAGGCCAATCTGGAGATGGGACTCAACCTTCTGGACGCTGCCGCAAAGCAGGACTATGTTGACGCACAGTATAATCTTGGAAACTACTTCTTTATATTCTGGCTCCAAAAGCCGGCCAACGACGGATACTTCTCGCAGGGTATCAAATGGCTTAAGAAGGCTGTAAAGGCCGGTGACAACCGCTCCATCATAATGCTGGCACGTTTCTACAACGAGTACGGCAAATACAAGAAGGAGCCATCGTACATAGACGGAGGTATTAAGGTGCTCGAGACCTACCCCAAGGTTTCCGAGATCAACAACAAGGACGAGCAGGTGCTCAACGCACAGGCATGGCTTGGCACCATCAACCTGGGCAAGTGGCGTATGGACAACGATACCACCGCTCTGCGTGATGCCAAGAAATGGTACCGTATCCTGCTCCAGTCACAGCTGGAATTCCCCAATTTCACCCAGTATATAGATTCACTGCAGGCTGTTCTCAGCATGGGTGTTCCCATGAGAATCGATCCCATGCCCACAGCACAGGAGATTGAGGCTATCAAGGAGCAGGCCGCAAACAGCATGGGCGGCTTTGGCGGCGGATTCCCCGGCGGCGGATTCGGCGGTGGAATGCCGGGTGGCGGAAGACCGGGCGGAGCACCTGGTGCAGCACCTCAGGGTCCACGTCCCGCACAGGCTACGTTCCCCAGCGGAAACATGCAGCAGTTTGTCCGCAACAACACCAACTATCCTGAGAACCTCAAGACCCAGAAGATAAACGGCCGTGCTACTGTATCATTCACAGTCGACACCGACGGCGCTGTCATCAACCCCGTGGTAACCAACCATGCAGTCGTAAACGACGTGGAGATCTTTATTATGGATAAGGAGGCTCTGCGCACCGTAATGGTTATGCCTGACTGGATTCCTGCACAGAAGGAGGACGGTACCGTTGTTCAGGCACAGCACTCCGCTACTGTAAGCTTCGGTTCCAGCGGCGGTATGGGTGGCATGGGCGGCTTCGGCTTCTGAAAAAACCGCATAATAAGAACAGGTACTTCTGTGTCACTCTGGCACCGAAGTACTTTTTTTTGTGTTCTGTTTGTATATTCACCGCATAAATAATTGCATATATGCGAAATTGATAAAGAAAAAATACAAATTGTCTGCTAAATAGGTTTAAAAGTGAATAATAAACGGAATATTCTTGTAATTTTGCATCGTTTTTATGCGATAAATCTATAAAAGCTATACAAAAAGTTATGACAGTAAAAGAATTGGATCAGGTAGTTGTCCGCTTTTCAGGTGACTCCGGCGACGGAATGCAGCTGGCCGGCAACATCTTCTCCACTGTTTCCGCAACAGTAGGAAACAGTATCAGTACCTTCCCTGACTATCCTGCCGATATCCGCGCCCCGCAAGGCTCTCTTACCGGTGTATCAGGTTTCCAGGTACACATCGGCGCAGGCAAGGTTTATACCCCGGGTGATCAGTGTGACGTGCTGGTAGCAATGAACGCTGCCGCTCTCAAGACACAACTCAAGTATGCCAAGCCCAACGCAACAATAATAATCGATACCGACGCATTCAAGAAGGCTGACCTTGAGAAAGCCGCATTCCAGACCGAGGATCCCCTTGCAGAGCTGGGTGTTGATCCGGACCGCGTAATCGCATGCCCCCTTACCCAGATGGTAAAGGACGCTCTTGCTGACAGCGGAATGGAGGCTAAGGCCGTTCTCAAGTGCCGCAATATGTTCGCTCTGGGTCTTGTATGCTGGCTCTTCAGCCGCGACCTGGAGATTGCATTCAACTATCTGCGTGACAAGTTCGCCAAGAAGCCCGAGCTGGCCGAGGCCAACATCAAGGTTATCCAGGCCGGTTATGACTACGGTCACAACACTCACAGCAGTGCCATGAATGTTTACCGCATTGAGTCAAAGCAGAAGGAGCCCGGCCGTTACATGGACATTACCGGTAACAAGGCTACAGCATACGGTTTCATCGCCGCTGCCGAGAAGGCCGGCCTCAAGCTCTATCTGGGTTCATATCCTATCACTCCTGCCACCGATGTTCTGCACGAGCTCTCCAAGCACAAGTCACTTGGTGTTACCACCGTTCAGTGCGAGGATGAGATTGCAGGTTGCTCATCGGCCGTAGGTGCATCATTTGCAGGTGCTCTTGCAGTAACATCAACATCAGGTCCCGGTATCTGCCTTAAGTCCGAGGCCATGAACCTGGCTGTCATCATGGAGCTTCCGCTCGTAGTACTTGACGTACAGCGCGGCGGTCCTGCCACAGGTCTTCCCACCAAGTCAGAGCAGACAGACCTGCTGCAGGTTCTGTTTGGCCGTAACGGTGAGAGCCCCATGCCTGTAATTGCAGCCACATCACCTGTTGACTGCTTCGATGCAGCCTTCCAGGCAAGCAAGATGGCTCTGGAGCACATGACTCCGGTTGTTCTTCTGACCGATGCATTCGTAGCCAACGGTTCTGCAGCATTCAAACTGCCCAACCTGGCTGAGTATCCCGCCATCAATCCTCCCTATGTTCCCGAGGAACTCAAGGGTACATGGACACCTTATATGCGTGCCGAGAACGGTACACGTTACTGGGCTGTTCCCGGACGTGAGGGATTCACACATATCCTGGGTGGTCTGGAGAAGGATAACAAGACCGGCGCTATCAGCACCAATCCTGAGAACCATGACCTGATGACACGTCTGCGTCAGCAGAAGATTGACAACATCCAGGTTCCTGATCTGGAGGTTATCGGCGATGTCGATGATGCCGACCTGCTGATTGTAGGATTCGGTGGAACATACGGACATCTGCGTGCCGCCATGGATGAACTCCGTGCTCAGGGCAAGAAGGTTGCCCACGCTCACTTCAAGTTCATCAACCCGCTGCCCAAGAACGCCGCTCAGGTACTTACCAAGTACAAGAAGGTTGTTGTTGCCGAGCAGAACATGGGTCAGTTGGCAGCATTCCTGCGCATGAAGGTTGACGGACTGGTTCCCTACCAGTTCAATCAGGTAAAGGGTCAGCCGTTTGTGGTTGAAGAGTTAGTCAACGCATTTAAGGAAATCCTCAATAAATAATTGAGAATTGATAATTGAAAATTGAAAATTATGGAATATACAGCACAAGATTTCAAGAAGGGACAGCCCCGTTGGTGCCCCGGATGCGGTGACCACTTCTTCCTGGCATCGCTGCACAAGGCTATGGCCGAAATCGGAGT